>NZ_JAVTJN010000036.1:477201-998307 GCF_032144035.1 Bradyrhizobium sp. WYCCWR 12699 | reverse complement strand
GAGATCTTCCGAGATCGCCTGGCCGCCGGTCAGGATCGCGATGTCCTGCAGCATGGCCTTGCGGCGATCGCCGAAGCCCGGAGCCTTGACGGCCGCGACCTTCAGGCCGCCGCGCAGACGGTTCACGACCAGGGTCGCGAGCGCTTCGCCTTCGACGTCTTCGGCGACGATGACCAGCGGCTTGCCGGTCTGCACCACGGCCTCGAGCAGCGGCAGCAGCTCGTTCAGCGAGGAGAGCTTCTTCTCGTTGATGAGGATGTAGGCGTCGTCCATCTCAACGCGCATCTTGTCGGCGTTGGTGACGAAGTAGGGCGAGATGTAGCCGCGGTCGAACTGCATGCCCTCGACGACGTCGAGCTCGGTCTCGAGCGACTTGGCTTCCTCGACGGTGATGACACCCTCGTTGCCGACCTTCTTCATGGCGTCGGAGAGGAACTTGCCGATCTCCTGGTCGCCGTTCGCCGAGATGGTGCCGACCTGGGCGATCTCGTCGTTCGAGGTGACCTTCTTGGAGTTCTTGACGAGGTCGGCGACCACGGCTTCCACGGCCAGGTCGATACCACGCTTGAGGTCCATCGGGTTCATGCCGGCGGCAACCGACTTGGCGCCTTCGCGCACGATCGCCTGGGCCAGCACGGTGGCGGTGGTGGTGCCGTCGCCGGCCGCGTCAGCGGACTTGGAGGCGACTTCGCGCACCATCTGCGCGCCCATGTTCTCGAACTTGTCCTCGAGCTCGATCTCCTTGGCGACGGTGACGCCGTCCTTGGTGATGCGGGGAGCGCCGAACGACTTGTCGAGGACGACGTTGCGGCCCTTCGGACCGAGCGTGACCTTCACCGCGTTGGCAAGGATGTCGACGCCGCGCAGCATCTTGTCGCGCGCATCAACCGAGAATTTGACTTCTTTGGCTGCCATCTGGATTTTTCCTTGAGGTATTTGATTGGAGGGAAAGAGGGGCTCTTAGGCCGCCTTCTTCTTGGAAGCGGGGACGTCGAGGACGCCCATGATGTCGCTTTCCTTCATGATCAGCAGGTCGACGTTGTCGATCTTGACCTCGGTGCCGGACCACTTGCCGAACAGCACGCGGTCGCCGACCTTCAGGTCGAGCGGAACCAGCTTGCCGGCTTCGTCGCGGCCACCGGGGCCGACGGCGACGATTTCGCCCTGGGAGGGCTTTTCCTTGGCAGTGTCGGGAATGATGATGCCGCCAGCGGTCTTCTCTTCTGCGTCGATGCGCTTGACCACGACGCGGTCGTGAAGCGGACGGAATTTCATGCAGTCCTCCTAAGCATTTGCTCGGGTTGAGGTTTTGAGATTGTTAGCAATCGGTGCCCGCGAGTGCTAGCACGAGCAAGGCTGAAATAGGACAGGAATTTTGCGGGGGCAAGGGCTTCTAGCAGAAAATTTGGCGCTCTGAAGGCTCGGCTGCCAGAATGTCTTTCCATCGTTAACCGGGTTTAGGGACCGTATTAGCACGGTGCCGCATCTGCTGCTAACGCATTGAATTTCAACAGCTTGTTAAACTTTTGGGCTTGAGATGGATTGTCAGTTTGCGTCACATTTCTCTCATGTGAGCGCATCAGTACCGGGTGGCTCGTAAGGCGCACACCGACCAAGCCGCCCCTTGAATGCGCTCCTGCAAAGGAGGTTGGCATGGGCTTGCGGAGTGGGGTCGTTTCCGAGGATTTCCGGAAACAGATGCTGGGTTACGGGCTGACGACGGCGCAAATTCTCTACCGCATGCCGGATCATCCCTCGCTGCTCCAGACCTATGTCTGGCAGAACTACGACATGTTTCCGAAATTCCCGGCGCTGAAGGATTTCCTGGCATTCTGGCAGGAGAAGCTCGACGGCCCCCTCCATTCGGTCACCGTGGCGCATTCCAAGCTGATCAAGCCGGCCGAGCTGCGCGCCGTGGATGGCGTGTTCCGGCTGCATTGAGGACACCGGTCTCGTAGGGCGGGCAAAGGCGCGTTCTTCGCGCGCCGTGCCCACGCTTTTTCCGATCCGGTTACAGATGCGTGGGCACGCTTCGCTTTGCCCGCCCTACGATATCTCGGTTGGAGCTGCGCCGTGCGAACGCGCTGTCGTCGCCCGAGGCGCGATCAGGCGCCGCTGCTGCAATAGCGCTGCCACATCGCGCGATAGGCCTCGTCCACCGCTCGCCCGTAGGAGACGGGGTTGCCGGCGGCGGCGGCCCGGATCTGGTCGGGCAATGCGAGGCGCACCTTGTCGAGCTCGCCGATCTCCAGGGCGCGGCTCGTTGCGATGTCGATATAGGCCTCATTGCTGTCGGTGACCCAGTCGGGCAGGCCGAGCGCCGTGAGGATGGAGCCGGCGGCACGGCTGGGCAGGCTGTTGCCGAGCTTCGCGACCACAGGCACGCCCATCTGCAAGGCTTCCCACGTGCTGACGCCGCCGTTCTGCGGGAACGGGTCGAGACAGATATCGACACGATTGAACGATGCCAGATGTTCGCTTCGCAAGGTGGCGCCGAGCAGCTCGACGCGTTCGGCCGGAATTCCGCAAGCCTCGAACCGCGCGAGCAGATTTTCGCGGATCAGCCGGTCGTCCAGCGCGACATCCTTGATCAGCAGTCGCGAACCCGGCACGCGTTCGAGAATCCTGGACCAGACGTCCGCCGCCTCGTCCGAAATCTTGCTGATGCGGTTGAAGACGCCGAAGGTGACGAAGCCGTTCGAGATTGCCGGACTTGGCGCCCGCGCAATCTCGGCCGGCAGTGGCGTCAGGGTCACGAAGCACGGCAGGTCGACGACGGTCTCCGCAAACAGATGCCGAACCTCGTGCGGAATCGCGACCGGGTCCGAGATCAGATAGTCGATCGTCGGCAGCCCGGTGCCCGTGCCGTGGCCCCAGCCATGGACCTGGATCGGCGCCGGTTTGCGCGCGAACACGCCGAGGCGGTTCCCTCTGGTGTGGCCGGACAGATCGATCAGGATGTCGATGCGGTCGGCGCGGATCTCGTCGGCGAGGCGATCTTCGGTCCATTGCGAAGCGTCGTGCCAGCGATCGGCGATCTCCCGGAATTGGCTGGTCGTCGCATCCACTTTCGACGAGCAGGCGTAGCACACGATCTCGAACTGCGCCCGGTCATGGTGCTGAATGACCGGCATGAAGATCAACGCGGCCGAATGTGCGTTGAAGTCCGACGAGACATAGCCGAGCACCAGGCGGCGATCCGGATCGCGATTGTTGTCATGCGGTCTCGGCGTCTCCAGGGCGATCTTCGCGCCGACGCGTTCCCACCACATCTGACGCGCCTGCTGATGCCGCTCGACGGTGGCGTCGCCGGCAAAGTCGAGCGTGAATATCTTGTTGGAGATCGCGCTCTGCAGGTCAGGCTGGATGTCGAGAGCCCTGTCGAAACTCGCGAGGGCCTCGTCGACCCGGCCAAGTCCGGCGAGGCAAAGGCCCAGCACCAGATGACCTTGAATGGAATCGGGAGCGATCGCCAGCGCCTGTTCGCAATCGCGCGATGCCTCGGCAATTTGCTGGATCTGGAGTAGGACACCGGCCCGCGCGAGCCACCCATTCGCGTCGTCGGGAGCCAGCGCGATGGCCTGATTGCCGTCCGCCAGGGCTTCGTCAAAACGCTGGAGCTCCCGTAACACAACGGCGCGGTTCGCCAGCGCCGCCGCATAGTCGGGCTTGATCGACAGCGCGCGGTTCAGGCTTGTGATCGCCTCGTCATAGTTGCGCTGACGGCAGAGTGCCCAACCGCGGCCGTTATGGGCTTCCGCAAGGTTCGGGTCGAGTGCGAGCGCCTTGTCGTAGCTGTGCAGCGCCTCGTCGTGAAGGTCGAGGGCCGCGCTCGCGTTGCCGAGATTGGAGAGCGTTACGGCGTGGTTGGGCCGCAAGGCGAGGGCTCTTCGATAACTCGCGCGGGCTTCGTCGTGACGCCGCAATCCGTTGAGAGCGACGCCCAGGCTCATATGCGCATCGGCGGATCGCGGATCCGCGGCAACCGCGCGGCTCAGCAGGATTTCGGCTTGCTGATAGTTCTTGGCATCGGATTCCAGAATGCCGAGCATGTGCAGCGCGACGATTTGGTTGGGCGCGAGTTGCAGGACTTTGCGGTAGGCAGCCTGGGCTTCCGGCAAAAGTCCCATCTTGTGCAGCTGGAGTGCATGGCTGAGCATCGGCAATATTTCGGCTTTTTGCCGTTTCTGAAGCCGGGCATTCTGAAATGCTCGCTGACCTACGCTGCCGCTCATGAATCGAGTCCCCCAGAATCTCACGGGCGAGATTAATTCAGCGAGGAAACGAATACGAGGCGACGGCCGCTCACGACGACAGCTTCGGACAAGCTACGACTCTGGTCGTGCTTCGGCGCGTCCATCCTCGAGCCCCGCAATTGCCGCATCGTCCAAGACTGGATAATCTGCCTGCGGGGCGCGCCCGTCCGCGGGCGCGGTTCCGATCAGGGAGGCAGACAATGGCCAAGCAAAAGGCATCAAGACCCGCAACGAAGGCCGCGGTGAAGAAGCGCAGCAGCGCAAAGGCCGCGGCGCGTTCGTCGGCGCGCAAGGCGGTGAAGGCGAAGGCACGCATTGTGGCTCCGAAAAAGCCCACGCGCCCGCGGCAACGCATCGCGATCAGCCATCACCGTGAGGAAGACTTCAAGGCCGACGGCCTGCGTGCCTACGCCAAATACCGCGACCTCGGCATTGCCGACGCCACCCATGGTCTCGCGCAAGCGCATGTGATCCGCCTGCAGGGCCCCTGCAACCCGGCCGAGGTCTCGAAGCTGCACTTCCACGACGTCGAGTTCCAGATGGTCTACGTGCTCAAGGGCTGGGTGAAGACCTATATGGACGGGCAGGGCGAGACGCTGATGAAAGAGGGCAGCGCCTGGACCCAGCCACCAAAGATCAAGCACATGATCCTTGATTACTCCGACGACGTCGAACTCTTGGAGGTGATCCTGCCGGCGGAGTTCAGGACGACAGAGTTGAAGGCCTGACGTCATTCCGGGGCGCGCGTAGCGCGAGCCCGGAATCCATTGAGCGGCGGAGACGGTGGATGAATAGATTCCGGGCTCGCCGCTACGCGCGCCTGGGAATGACGGCGGAGAAAC
The DNA here is from genome assembly GCF_032144035.1 of Bradyrhizobium sp. WYCCWR 12699. NCBI lineage: Bacteria > Pseudomonadati > Pseudomonadota > Alphaproteobacteria > Hyphomicrobiales > Nitrobacteraceae > Bradyrhizobium > Bradyrhizobium sp. WYCCWR 12699. Next base: position 993,209 of record NZ_JAVTJN010000036.1, on the reverse strand, counting down.
CTACGCCAACACCCCCACGACCGCGCCCATCAAGCACGTCGTCAGCGTCCCCGACACGATCGACTTAAGCCCGAGCGCGTTGATCTCCTCGCGCCGCTCCGGCGCCATCACGCCCAGGCCGCCGATCATGATGCCGAGGCTGGCGAAATTGGCGAAGCCGCACATCGCGTAGAGCATGATCAGGCGCGAGCGCGGATCAAGCGCGCCTTCCGGCAGCTTCGAGAAGTCGACATAGGCGATCAATTCGTTGAGCACGGTCTTGGTGCCCATCAGGCTGCCGGCGGTGACGGCCTGATCCCACGGCAACCCCATCAGCCAGCACACCGGCGCCATCACGAGGCCGAGCAGGCGCTGCAGGGAGATGGCGGCACCGCCGATTTGAGGCAGCAGGCCGAGGATCGCGTTGACGAGATAGACCAGCGCCACCAGCACCAGCAGCATGGCGACGATGTTGATCAGCAGCTCAATCCCCGCGCTGGTGCCCTTTACGATCGCATCCATCGTGCTGGCAATCTCCATCTCGGGATCTTCCAGCGTGCCGCCGGTGCGCTTGTCGGAGGTTTCGGGCACCATGATCAGGCTGATCAGGATCGCGGCCGGCGCGCCGAGCACGGACGCGATCACGAAATGTGCGGCGGCGTCCGGGATGAGGGGAGCAAGCAGCGTCGCATAGAGCACCAGCACCGTGCCGGCGATGCCCGCCATGCCGCCGGTCATCACCAGGAACAATTCGCTGCGGGTCATCTGCGCCAGATAAGGCCGCACGAACAGCGGGGCCTCGACCATGCCGAGGAAGATGTTGGCGGCGGTCGACAGGCCCACCGCGCCGCCGACCCCTAACGTCCGCTCCAGCAGCCAGGCCATGCCGCGAACAACAGGCGGCAGCACGCGCCAGTAGAACAGCAGCGTCGTCAGCACGCTCATGACCAGCACGATCGGCAGCGCCTGGAACGCCAGGACGAAATCGGCGCCCGGCACTTTGAGATCGAACGGCAGGGGGCCGCCGCCGATATAGCCGAACACGAAGGCGGAGCCGGCGCGCGAGGCCGCGGAGATCGCGCCGACCGCATCGTTGATGGCGCCGAAGGCATGCGCGACGGCCGGCAGCTTCAGCAGCATGATCGCGGTGACGACGGTGACGACGAGACCGATCGCCGCCTGTCGCAGCGACACGGCGCGCCGGTTCTCCGTCAATGCGAAGGCGATCAACAGCAATGCGAAAATGCCGAGTGCCGATTGCAAGCGCAGCATGATGTCCCCAAACCCTCAGTGATTATGGCCGCGCCTGCGCTGCAAAGGCAATGCCGGGACATCCGGGGTGCGTCCCGCTGTTGACAAGCGGGTCCGCCTCGGTCACGCGGAGGCCTTCGACATCGAGGGGAAGAGCGGTCCGAGGGTGACCCAGCAGGCGATGCCAGAGCAGCCAATATCCGGACATCCACAGGTCAGCGCCCGCGCGCTTCTCGCCCACCGTGCCTTCCTGTTTTTCCTGCTCTCGCGCAGCCTGTCGCGCTTTTCCAGCCAGATCGCGGCGGTCGCGATCGGCTGGCAGATCTACGATCTGACAGGGTCGGCCTTCGATCTCGGCATGGTCGGCCTCGTCCAGTTCCTGCCGACCGCGCTGCTCGTGTTCGTTGCCGGTCACGCCGCCGACCGCTTCGAGCGCAAACGCGTGGTCCAGCTCTGTCAGGCCGTGGAGGCCGCGACCGCGTTCTATCTCGCAATCATCACCTATCTCGGCGCCGTCGGCGAGGTTCAGATCTTCGTCGCGACCTTCGTGCTTGGCATCGCCGGCGCGTTCGAGAGCCCGACCACGGCGGCGCTGCTGCCGGCGATCGCGCCGCAGGGATCGCTGCAGCGCGCCACCGCCGTGTCCAGCGGCGCGGCGCAGGTCGCGACCATCACCGGGCCGGCTCTGGGTGGCTTCGCCTATGCGATCGCCCCGCATCTCGCCTATGCCGTGATGGTGCTGTTCTGGATCTTCGGAATGATCCTGACCGGCTTCATCCGGCCGCGCCCGCAGGCCATCGCAAAGGAAGGGACGGAGACGGACAACATCTTCGCCGGCGTCCGCTTCATCCGCAGCAATCCGGCGATCCTCGGCACCATTTCGCTCGATCTGTTCGCCGTGCTGTTCGGCGGCGTCACCGCGCTGCTGCCGATCTATGCCCGCGACATCCTGCAGACCGGCCCGGTCGGGTTAGGGGTGCTGCGCGCGGCGCCCGCGGTCGGTGCGCTGCTGATGACCATGGTGCTGGCGCGTCACGCCATCTCGCGCCATGTGGGGCTGCGCATGTTCCAGGCCGTCATCGTGTTCGGCCTCGCCACGATCGTGTTCGCGCTGTCGTCCTGGATGTGGCTGTCGGTGCTGGCGCTCGCCGTGCTTGGTGCCGCCGACACGATCAGTGTCGTGATCCGCTTCTCGCTGGTGCAGCTCGCAACGCCCGACGAGATGCGCGGCCGGGTCGGCGCGGTGAACTTCCTCTTCATCAACGCCTCCAACCAGCTCGGCCAGTTCGAAAGCGGGGTCGCCGCCGCGCTGCTCGGCGCCATGCCTGCCGCCGTCTTCGGCGGCGTCGCCACGGTCGCCGTGGCGCTGCTCTGGATGAAGCTGTTTCCGAGCCTGCGCCAGGTGGAGAGCCTGGAGTAGGGAAATGGTCTCGGGTCCCGGCTCTCCAAGAACGAGATCGGGGCGGCGTGGGCCCCGGCTCAGCAGCGCGTCATTTCATGCCGCGCAGCGTCCGGGGCACGGCCGTGGACAGAGCGTAGGGAAATCAAAGAGATCCCTACTGTGCATGGGGTTGTTTTCGCTTTTTTGATTTAGCCCCGTCCGACGAACGGCATCTTCGTCGCCATCACCGTCATGGTCAGCACATTGGCATCGAGCGGCAGGCCGGCCATGTAGGCGACGGCATCGCCGACCGCCTTGGCGTCCATGCGCGGCTCGTGCTTGGTCGTGCCATCAGGCTGCAGCACGCCGGGGCCGTTGACCATGCGGTCGGTCATCGGGGTCGCGGCATTGCCGATGTCGACCTGGCCGACGGCGATGTCGTACATGCGGCCGTCGAGGTTCGAGGCCTTGGTCAGGCCAGTGATGGCGTGCTTGGTCGAGGTGTAGGCTGCCGAGAACGGCCGCGGCGCATGCGCCGAGATCGAGCCGTTGTTGATGATGCGGCCGCCGCGCGGGGTTTGGTCCTTCATGATGCGGAAGGCGTGCTGGGTGCACAGGAACGGCCCGGTGAGGTTGGTGTTCACCACCGCCTGCCACTGCTCGAGGCCGAGGTCCTCGAACGGCACTGCGGGCGCGCCCATGCCGGCATTGTTGAAGAGCACGTCGAGGCGGCCATAGGTGGCCTTCACCTTGTCGAACAGCGCGGCGATCGAATCCGGCTTGGTCATGTCGGCGGTGACGCACAGGCTCTTTCCCGCGGGGCCGAGCTTCGCGGTCTCCTCGAGCATGTCGAGGCGGCGGCCGACCAGCACCACGGTGAAGCCGGTGTTCATCAATGCCAGCGAGGCCGCGCGGCCGACGCCGGTGCCGGCGCCCGTCACCAGGGCGATCTTCTTTGCTTCACTCATCGTTTCCTGCCTTTTCTCTTGAGCTGTCAGGTTTTGGGTTCTTTTTCGTTCTTGTAGGGCGGGCGTGGGATGTTCTGATGCGCGGCGCGCAGCGCCGCCGACCAGCGCGAGCGCAGGTCGTGGAAATAAGGCTCGCCCGCCTCGATACGGTGGTTGAGGTCGGCCTCGCAGGCGTCGGCGCGCACCACCAGCACGTCGATCGGCAGGCCGACGCCGAGATTCGAGCGCATGGTCGAATCCATCGAGATCAGGCCGGTCTTCAGCGCTTCGTAGAGCTCGACGTCGTAATGCATGGCGCGGTCGAGCACCGGCTTGCCGTATTTGTGCTCGCCGATCTGCAAATAGGGCGTGTCGGTGGTGCACTCGATGAAATTGCCGGCGGTGTAGATCATGAACAGGCGCATCCGGGAGCCCTTGATCTGGCCGCCGAACAGGAAGGAGACGTCGAAGGACACGTCCTCGGATCGCAGCGCCGGACCTTCGGTCGCGTGCACCGCGCGGATCGCCCGGCCGATGCGCTGGGCGGCCTGGAACATGGTCGGCGCGTTCATCAGCGTCTCGAGCTCACCCGTGTTGGGGTCCTCCAGGCCTTCGGTCAGCGTGGAGAGCACCGACTGGCTGATGGCGAGGTTGCCGGCGCTGGCGATCGCCATGATGCGCTCGCCGGGCTTGGAGAAGATGTGCAGCTTGCGGAAGGTCGAGACGTTGTCGAGGCCGGCATTGGTGCGGGTGTCGGCGATCATCACCAGACCGTCCCGAACCAGGATTCCGCAGCAATAGGTCATTTCCAGTCCCCGAACGCGTTTGCGCGGAATTACTAGCCAATTTCAAGGAGGCATGAAACCCCCGATTGCCCGGGGCGGGACCTCAGTCCGCCGCATCGACCAGAAACGCCTCGTCGACCGGCACGCCGAGCGCCGTGACCAGCCGGTTCGTCTCCGCGGCCATGCCGACGATGGCGAGCATCTCGGCATATTCGGCCTCGGTCATGCCCTTGGCCCGTGCGGCGGCGGTGTGCGAATGGATGCAATAGCTGCAGCCATGCGCGATCGACACCGCCACATAGAGCATCTCTTTGACCTTGGGGTCGAGCGCGCCGGGCGCCATCACCTCCTTGATGCTCTTCCAGGTCCGCCGCAGCGTCTTCGGATCATGCGCCAGCGCGCGCCAGAAATTGTTGACGAAGTCCGACTTCCGCACTTTGCGGATATCGTCGAAGACGGCGCGCGCTTCAGGGGAGAGTTCATCGTCGGAAAGCAGTTTGACAGTGGCCATGGGGACCTCGCGGGGGGCTGATCCCGCGAGTGTAGCATGGCCGATGCGATCCGACGGCGGCGCCTAGCTCTGCCGCTGCGATTGCGAAGGCCCGCCGCGGCCGGCCTGCTCGACCTTCACGGCCACCGTCAGCGTCTCCGTGCCGCCGCCATAGCGGGTGCCGCGCACGGGCGCCGCGCCGAGATAGTCGAGCCCGATCGCGACGCGGACATGGGCGTCGGTGGCGCAGATGCTGTTGGCGGGATCGAAGCCGACCCAGCCGAGATCCGGCACGAAGGCTTCCGCCCAGGCGTGCCCGGCGTCCTGATGCGAGAGACCGTCCGCGCGCAGGAAGTGGCCGGAGACGAAGCGTGCCGGCACGCCGCCGGCGCGGGCGCAGGCAATGAAGATGTGCGCGTAGTCCTGGCAGACGCCCCGTTTGAGCGTGAACGCCTCCGCCGCCGAGGTGCCGCTATGGGTCGGGTCCTCGTCGAACGTCATGTGATCGCCAATTTGGGTCATCAGCGCATGCAGGAAGCCGAGCGTGTCGCTCTCGGCCTCGCTGCGCAACTGACGCGCCACTGCCATCATCGCCGGGTTGACGGAGGTGAGGTCGGTCGAGCGCAGGAACATGCCCGCCGGAAAGCGTTCGTCGGTGCCGCGCAGCACGCCGCCGGTGTCGTGGGTCTCGATCAGCCCTTCGGCGGTGATCTGGATGTCGCCGACGGGACCGCAGGACAGCACATGCGTGACGTTGCCGAACGCATCCTCATGCGTGTCGAGCTTGGTGTCCGTGGAGACGTCGATCTGCCATTCCGCCACATATTGCCCGTCATGGCTGCCGGGCGTCATGCGCAGGATCTGGATCACGCTCGTCGCCGGCGGCTCGTAGCGATAGGTCGTGGTGTGCAGGATTCGCAGGCGCATGGTGGACCGTGTCGTTGGTTGTTAGGCCCGACTGCAGCCGCAAAGGAACTCGTCATGCCCGGGCTTGTCCCGGGCATCCACGTTCTTCCTCCTCGCGTGGAAGCAAGAACGTGGATGGCCGGGACAAGCCCGGCCATGACGCTATCCCATTTCGTCAGTCGAGGGACATCAGATCAAATACTGCTTCGTGATGATTTCGCCCAGCCTGGAATTGTCCGTGATGAATTCCTGAATGAATTCATGGACGCCGTGCTGGAAAATGTCGTTCATGTTGCTGTGTTCCAGCCGGTTGCGGATGCCGCGGGCGTGGCGCTGGGCCGCGCCCTGGCGGCCATAGGCGACGCCGATCTGGTCGAGGTTGCGCACGAGATTGCCGTAGCAACTGGCCAGCGAGCGCGGCAGCGTGTCGTTGAGGATGAGCAGGTCCGCGATCAGCCAGGGTTTCAGCGTCTCGCGATAGACCCAGTGATAGGCCGTCAGCGCCGAGACCGAGCGCAGGATCGAGCTCCACTGATAGAAGTCGAGGGGGCCACCGACATGCTCCTCCTCGGGCAGCAGCACGTGATACTTCACGTCGAGAATGCGCGCGGTGTTGTCGGCGCGCTCCAGATGCACGCCCATCCGCGAGAACCAATAGGCGTCGTTGCGCAGCATGGTCCGGTAGGCCGAGCCGTCGAAGCGCAGCGAGGTCTCCTGCACGAAGCGCAGGAACTTTGCGAGGTCCTCGCGCGTCGAGGTGCCCTTGCTCCAGACCGCCTGAAGCTCGATCCAGGCCGAGTTGATGGTGTCCCACATCTCGCTGGTCAGCGCGGTGCGCACCGAACGCGAGTTCAGCCGCGCCGCCTCGATGCAGTTCCTGATCGAGGACGGGTTGTCCGCCGAGAAGGAGAGGTAGTCGACGACGTTGTGCTCGTTGGCTTCCTCATAGGTCTGATAGAAGCTGGCGGCGACGCCGGCGGTGAGCAGCGCCGAGTCCCATTCATTGGTCTTGCCGATATAGGCGGCGGGAAGCGCGGTGACGCGCAAGGTCGCATCGATGGTGCGCGCGAGATATTCGGCCCGTTCGACGTAGCGGGCGAGCCAGTAGAGGTTTTCGGCGGTACGCGACAGCATCGATCTACTCGTCCAGGATCCAGGTGTCTTTGGTGCCGCCGCCCTGGCTCGAATTCACCACCAGGGAGCCTTCCTTCAGTGCGACGCGTGTCAGGCCGCCCGGCACGATGGTGGTGCGCTTGCTGCCGGTGAGCACGAAGGGCCTGAGGTCGACGTGGCGCGGCGCAAGGCCTGATGCCGTGCAGGTCGGGCAGGTCGAGAGCGCCAGCGTCGGCTGCGCGATGAAACCTTCGGGCTCGCGCTTAAGCTTTTCGCGGAACGCTTCGATCGTGGCTTTCGTCGCAGCAGGGCCGATCAGCATGCCGTAGCCGCCGGAGCCGTGAACTTCCTTGACGACGAGCTCGCTGAGGTTGTCCAGCACATAGGCGAGATCCTTCGGCTCGCGGCAGCGCCAGGTGGGCACGTTTTTCAGGATCGGCTCCTCGCCGAGATAGAATTTCACGATGTCGGGCATGTAGGAGTAGATCGCCTTGTCGTCGGCGATGCCGGTGCCGACGGCGTTGGCGAGCGTGATGTTGCCGGCCGCATAGGCCGACATCAGCCCGGGCACGCCCAGCACGGAATCGGGACGGAAGGTGAGGGGATCGAGGAAGTCGTCGTCGACGCGGCGATAGATCACGTCGACCCGCTTCAGCCCTTCCGTCGTCCGCATGAACACTTCGTTGTTCTTGACGATGAGATCGCGGCCCTCGACCAGCTCGATGCCGAGCTTGTCGGCGAGGAAGGAGTGCTCGTAATAGGCCGAGTTGTAGACGCCGGGGGTGAGCAGGGCCACCGTCGGCTCGCCCGAGGCGCTTTGCGGCGCCACCGAGCGGAGCGCCGCGAGCAGCTCGTCCGGATAGCGTTCGACCGGCGCCACCCTGTGGCGGGCGAACAGATCCGGAAAAAGCCGCATCATGATCTCGCGGTTTTCCAGCATGTAGGAGACGCCCGAGGGTGTGCGGGCGTTGTCTTCCAGCACGATGAAGTCCTCGGCGTCGACCCGGACGATGTCGATGCCCGCGATGTGCACATAGACGTCGTGCGGCACCTGCTGGCCGTTCATCTCGGGCCTGAACACCGGATTCTGGAAGATGAGGTCGTCGGGCACGATCTCGGCGCGGAGGATGTCGCGGCCGTGATAGATGTCGCGCAGGAACATGTTGAGCGCGCGCACGCGCTGCTTCAGGCCCTTCTCCAGCAGCGTCCATTCCTTGCCTGACATGATCCGTGGGATCACGTCGAACGGGATCAGGCGCTCGGTGGACTCGGCCTCGCCATAGACCGCGAAGGTGATGCCGATGCGGCGGAACAGGAGCTCGGCCTCCTGGCGGCGATATTCGAGCGCCTCGGGGGGCGTCTCCTTGAGCCAGCGCGCCAGCTCCTGATAGGCGGGGCGAAGCTCCCCGCCGGGGATGTTCATTTCATCAAACGCGACTGCCATAGATCCCGACTTGTCTCCGCAAGGCGTTGCGCCGCTGGTCAGGCCGCAAGGCCCCAGTGAAGCCGCATCGTCCTGGCCATGCGGCAAGAGTGCATGACTTTCATGCGGTAGCAAGGGCCGGGCCAGCGCGATAAGCATGGACGGACGGCATTTGCCGGATATGGCCGGCGGCATGCCTGAAAAAATGGCTGAGGACTGCTTATTTCGGCAGCAAAACCGCGTGACTTCAACGCGTTACCTCGGCAAAGTCGGCGCCATAGGTGAGGGACTGAAGTTATGAGCGAGATCGTCACGGCGGGCATTCTGGTCATTGGGGACGAAATCCTGTCCGGCCGAACCAAGGACAAGAATATCGGCTTCATCGCCGAATACCTGACCAATATCGGCATCGACCTGAAGGAAGTCCGGGTTGTCTCCGACGACGAGCCTGACATCATCGCGGCCCTGGATGCACTGCGGCATCGCTACACCTACGTCTTCACAACCGGCGGCATCGGGCCGACCCATGACGACATCACCGCCGACAGCGTCGCTAAGGCGTTCGGCGTCGGCATCGACCACCATCCGGAGGTCGTCGCCCGTTTCCGCGAGCGCTGGAGCGAGCAGGATCTCAATGAGGCCCGCTTGCGCATGGCCCGCATTCCCGACGGTGCCGAGCTGATCCAGAGCGCGACCATCCTCGCGCCCGGCTTCAAGATCGGCAATGTCATCGTCATGGCCGGCGTGCCCTCGATCATGCAGGCGATGATGGACATCGTGGCGCCCAAGCTGAAATCCGGCGTGCGCATGCTCTCCGACACGGTGCGCGCCAATGCGCGCGAGGGCGATATCGGCAGCCCGCTGCGGGCGATCGCTGCCGCCCATCCCGACACCATCATCGGCAGCTATCCCTTCATGGACGAGGAGCAGAAGCCCAACACCAATCTGGTGGTGCGCTCGCGCGATCCCGAGAAGCTGGCGGCAGCGATGGCTGCGGTGAAGGAGATGCTGGCAGGATTGAACGTCAGCCGCTAAGCCCCGGCTTGCCGGACGTTTTACGATGCAGGAGACGATGATGGCTGGTGAAGCACCGGAACTGAGCGCACAGGAGCGGGCGGGCAGGGCCTTTCCGGTCTCGTGGGATCAATTCCACCGGGATTGCCGGGCGCTGACCTGGCGGCTCAACGAGGTCGGTCCGTTCCACGCGGTGATCGCGATCACGCGCGGCGGCCTCGTGCCGGCCGCGATCGTGGCGCGCGAGCTCGGCGTGCGCGTGATCGATACGGTGTGTATCGCGAGCTACGATCACGACAAGCAGGGCGAGCTGCAGGTCCTCAAGGGCATTTCGGAGCAGGCCATGAAGCTCGGTGGAGGCACCGGCAAGGGCCTCTTGATCGTCGACGACCTCGTCGACACCGGCAAGACCGGCAGGCTGGTGCGCGAGATGCTGCCCGATGCGCATTTCGCCACCGTCTACGCCAAGCCGAAGGGCCGCCCGCTGGTCGACACCTTCATCACCGAAGTCTCCCAGGACACCTGGATATTCTTCCCCTGGGACACTGCGCTGTCCTACCACCCGCCGCTGCGCGACGGCGCGGCGTGACCAAAGGCGAATGGCGAGTAGCGAATGGCGAGTAGCAGCCCCTCCACTCGCAATTCGCCATTCGCTACTCGCCCCCTGCAAAACCGCGTCACGCCCACCGGCGACATTATCGCCACCCCGCATCGCGGCCTCTTCACCGGCAATCGCGGCATCATCCATGATCCCGCGACGAAGACGCTGCTCAACAAGCGCTGGTCATCGCCGGCCTGGATCACATGCCTGTGCGAATTCCGGGGATGGCGGCGGCCGGTGATGGCGCGGCGGAGCTGGACCGAGCTGTTCTTTCTCGACGAAGCCACCGCCTTTGCCGCGGGCCACCGCCCCTGCTTCTTCTGCCGCCGCGACGATGCCAACAGCTTCCGCGCGGCCTGGGAGAAGGGCAATGGTGCAAGCAAGGTGAGCGCGAAGGCGATGGACGCCCAACTGCACCTGGAGCGTCTGGACCATGGCCGCAAGCGCCTGCACCCACTGCCGGTGCCGCTCGCAGAATTGCCCGACGGCGCGATGCTGCAGCAGGGCGAGCAGAGCTTTCTGATAACAAAAGGCCGGTCGCTGCTATGGTCGCCAGCTGGCTATGCCCGCGCCGAGCACGCGCTGGAGAACGCGATGCTGCTGACGCCCCCGTCCACATTGCGGGCGCTGAGCGCCGGATATCGGCCGGCGCTGCATCCGACGGCTCTGGATTAGCAGAGCGTCCGGATCACGGCCATCACCCCAGCTTCTCGCGTGCCAGCGCCGCGCCGGCGCCGAGCGCCATCAGCTTGGCTTCGGCGATCTCGCGCCGCATCGGCGCCATGCCGCAATTGGTGGTGGCGATGATGTTGCTCTTCGGCACGAATTTCGACACGGCCTCGATCACCTTCACGACGTCCTCGGCGGTCTCCACTGTGTCGCTGGCGACATCGATCACGCCGGCCTGCACGATCTTGTTCTTCAGGAGCGCGAGCAGGTCGAGCGGGACCTTCGAGTTGCGGCATTCGATCGCGACCTGCTGGATCGGGCTCGCATCGATCGCCGGAAAGATCTGCTCGTATTGCCGCCACTGCGTGCCGAGCGTTTCTTTCCAGTCTGTATTGGCCTTGATGCCGTAGCCGTAGCAAATGTGCACGGCGGTGGTGCAGGTCAGGCCCTGCGCGGCGCGCTCCAGCGCCTTGATGCCCCAATCATTGACCTCGTCCATGTAGACGTTGAAGGCGGGCTCGTCGAACTGCACGAGATCGACGCCGTCGGCCTGCAAGGCCTTGGCCTCCTCGTTGAGCAGCTCGGCGAAAGCAAACGCCATCTTGACGCGATCGCCATAATAGCGATCGGCGATGGTGTCGATGATGGTCATCGGGCCGGGAAGCGTGAACTTCAGTTTCTTCTTGGTGTGCGTGCGCGCCACGCGCGCCTCGAAGGCATGGACGCGATCCCTAAGACGAAGCGGCGCGACCACCTGCGGCACCATCGCCTTGTAGCGATCTTTCCGGATGCCCATCTCGATCTTGTGGGCGAAATCGATGCCGTCGATCTTCTCCAGGAAACCGTGGACGAAATGCTGACGGGCCTGCTCGCCCTCGGTGAGGATGTCGACGCCGGCGTCCTCCTGGATTTTCAGCCAGATCAGCGTCGCGTCGCGCTTGGCACGGAGCAGCTCCTCGCCTTGCGATTTCCAGGGAGCCCAGAGCATATTGGGCTCGGCGAGCCATTCCGGCTTCGGCAAGGAGCCGGCGATCGTGGTTGGAAACAGCATGGCGGCCCTCCCGGCAGGTTATGTTGCGCCCCTTCCTGCCATGTCCTAACGTCGAGGTACAGAACAACGAAAGTCGCTCTCTATTCCGGCCGCGACGACGAGAAATGCCAAGGGAATGTCAAGGGAACGCCAAGGGAAAGGTCATGATCGACCTCTATTACGCGCCGACGCCGAACGGCTGGAAAATCTCGATCATGCTGGAGGAGCTCGGGCTTCCCTATACGGTGAAGCCCATCAATATCCGCGCGGGTGAGCAGTTCGCTCCTGAGTTTCTGGCGATCTCACCCAATAACCGCATCCCCGCCATCGTCGACCACGCACCCGCAGACGGCGGCGAGCCGTTCTCGGCCTTCGAGACCGGCGCGATCCTGATCTATCTCGCGGAAAAGACCGGCCGCTTTCTGCCGGCCGACCTGCGCGGCCGCTCTACAGCAATCCAGTGGGTGATGTGGCAGATGGCCGGCCTCGGTCCGATGCTCGGCCAGCATGGGCATTTCGCGCTCTATGCGGCGGAGAAGATTCCTTACGCGATCGAGCGCTATCGCGACGAGGCGGCCCGGCTCTATGGCGTGCTCGACCGGCAACTGGAGAAGACCGGCGCCTCTATCGCCGGCGATTATTCCATCGCCGACATCGCCTGTTTCCCCTGGACCATGACCCACAAGGCGCAGGGCTTCACGCTCGACGACTATCCGAACGTGAAACGCTGGTATGCCGAGGTCCGCGCGAGGCCGCAGGTGCAGGCCGGGCTTGCGATCGGCAAATTCGTGAAAGAGCCGTTCGACGAGGAATCACGCAAGATCATGTTCGGGCAGAAGGCTAAGGAAGTGCTGGGACGGAAGTAGGCACCGTCATTCCGGGGCGCGACGCAGTCGCGAGCCCGGAATCCACCGGGCCGCGGAACGAGAGGCGAAATGGATTCCGGGCCTGCGCCTTCGGCGCATCCCGCAATGACAGACATGAGGAACCACCATGATCGAATTCTTCTTCGACTGCTCCAGCCCCTGGACCTATCTCGCCTTCCACAACATCCAGCCGCTCGCCAGGGAGCTGGGCGCCGAGATCGTCTGGCGGCCTATCCTGGTCGGCGGCATCTTCAACACCGTCAACCCGAGCGTCTATGCGCAGCGTGAGAAGCCGGTGCCGCTGAAGGCGCGCTACATGAAGAAGGATCTGGCCGATTGGGCACGTTCCGCCGGCCTTGCGATCAAGATGCCACCGACGGTGTTTCCGGTGAACAGCGTCAAAGCGATGCGCGGCTGCATCTGGCTCGGCAAGGACATGGTGCCGTTTGCGACGGCGGTGTTCGAGGCCTATTGGGGCGACGACAAGGATATCTCGCAGGACGCGGTGCTTGCCGACATCTGCAAAAAGGTCGGCGTCGACGATGCAAAATTCTTCGCGGGCATCTCGGAGCAGGGGATCAAGGATCAGCTCAAGGCGAATACGGAAGAGGTCGTCGCCCGTGGCGGCTTCGGCTCGCCCACGATCTTCGTGAACAAGACCGACATGTATTTCGGCAATGACCGCCTGCCGCTGATCCGTGAGGCGCTTCTGCGCAGCAAGGCGAGCGCGGCCTGATGGTGCGCGCCGTCGTCTGCCGCTCGCTCGGCGAGCCCGAAAAATTGCGGCTCGAGGAGTTTCCGTCGCGCCCCCTGAATCCGGGCGAGGTGCGCGTTGCGATCCGCGCCGCCGGGCTGAATTTCCCTGACGTGCTGATGGCGGCCGGCCAATATCAGCTCAAGCCGGAGCTGCCGTTCACGCCCGGCATGGAAGCCGCCGGCGACGTGACCGAGATCGGCGCCGAGGTGAAAGGCGTTGTCATCGGCGACAAGGTCATCGTGAAGATGCGCCACGGCGCGTTTACCGATGAGGCGGTGGTGACATCAGCGCAACTGACGCCGATGCCGTCGACATTCGACTACGCGGAAGCCGCGACCTATCTTGCCGGTCATGGCACGGCCTATCATGCGCTGATCGATCGCGGCCGGATCGAACCGGGCGAGGTGCTGCTGGTGCATGGCGCAGGCGGCGGCACGGGATTGGCGGCCGTCGAGATCGGCAAGATGCTGGGCGCCATCGTGATCGCGACCGCCTCAAGTGACGAGAAGCTCGCCATCGCGAAATCGCGCGGCGCCGATCATCTCGTCCGCTACGACCGCGAGCCGTTTCGCGATGCCGTCAAGCGCATCACAGATGGTCGCGGCGCGGACGTCGTGTTCGATCCCGTCGGCGGCCAGGTGTTTGAAGATTCGATGCGCTGCATCGCCTGGGGCGCGCGGCTGCTGGTGATTGGCTTCACCGGCGGCATCGGTTCGGCCAGGACCAACCTCCTGCTGATCAAAGGCGCCAGCGTACTCGGTGTGCGCGCCGGCGAAGCGGTCCGAAAGAACCCTGCGCTCGGCGAGGTGCGCCTGAAGGCGCTGCTGCAATGGGCGGAGCAGGGCAAGCTGCGCCCCAACATCTCACACCGCCTGCCGCTGCAGGACTATGCGAAGGCAATGCGGCTCCTGATCGACCGCAAGGCGATCGGGCGTGTGGCGCTGATGATGGACTGATCAGTACCGACGACGTTGGGCGGGTTAGCGAAGCGTAACCCGCCGTTCTGCCTCAAGAGAAGAGGCGGGGTACGCCTTCGGCTAACCCGCCCTACGAACTTATTTGTACTCCCGCTCGGTCCACCACGGGAAATAGTCCGGCATGTCGGTCGAGACCTTGTTCTTGAACTGCGCCGGACGCTTCTCCAAAAACGACACCACGCCTTCCTTCACGTCGTCCGAGCGGCCGCGTGCGTAGATGCCGCGGCTGTCGACCTTGTGAGCCTCCATGGGATCGTCGGCGCCCATCATGCGCCACATCATCTGGCGGATCAGCGCCACCGAGACCGGCGCGGTCTTCGCCGCAAACTCCTTGGCGAGCGCGCGGGCGGTCGGCAGCAGATCATCTGGCGCGACGACCTTGCTGACGAGACGGCCGGCGAGGGCTTCCTGGGCGGGGAAGACGCGGCCCGAATAGCACCATTCCAGCGCCTGCGAGATCCCGACGATGCGCGGCAGGAACCAGCTCGAAGCCGCCTCCGGCACGATGCCGCGCTGGGAGAACACGAAGCCGAACCGCGCGGCATCGGAGGCAATCCGGATGTCCATCGCGAGCTGCATGGTGACGCCGATGCCGACCGCGGGACCGTTCACCGCGGCGATCACCGGCTTCAGGCATTTGAAGATGCGCAAGGTCACCTGGCCGCCGCCGTCGCGCACCTGCGGATCGCTGTAGTCGACCTTGCCGTCGGCGAAGCGCTTCACGGGCCCGCGCCGCGCGTCGCGATCGAAGGTGTCGGCGCCGGAAGAGAGATCGGCGCCCGCGCAAAAGCCGCGGCCGGCGCCTGTGACGATGATGGCGCGGACGTTGTCGTCCTTGTCGGCGGCGTCGAACGCGTCGATCAACTCGGCTTGCATCTGCGCGTTGAAGGCGTTGAGCTTGTCGGGCCGGTTCAGCGTGATGGTGAGGATCTGCTCGGCGACCTCGTATTTGATCGTCTCATACGCCATGGGTGGTTTCCTTCCCGGTTTCTTTATCGGTCTCTCTAGCACGTCATTCCGCGGCGCGCGAAGCGCGAGCTACGGTGCGCAATTGCGCACCTGAGAATCCATCAATCCGCACCAGTAGTGCCGATGAATGGATTCCGGGCTTGCGCCAAGTGGGCGCAACCCGGAATGACAGAGTGCGGCTACTTCGCCGGCGGCTTGGGCCACGGCCGCTGCGGGCCGCGCAGGGCCTCGAACGCCTTGGCCATGCCGAGCACGCCGATATCGTCGAAGCGCCGGCCGACGATCTGCACGCCGATGGGAAAGCCCTGGGCGTCGAAGCCACCGTTGACGGAGATCGCCGGGTTCTCCGACATATTCCACGGCACGGTATAGCAGATGTGCTCGAATGGCCTCATCGGATCGTTGGTCGGCGAAGCCCATTCCGCCGCATAGTTCACGTTCGGCGCGGTCGGCGAGATCACATAGTCGAGCTCGCAAAACAGTTTTCCGGCCGCGGCCCGGATCGCCATGGTCTGGTTGAAGCCGCGAATGACATCGACGCCCGAGAGTTTTGCGCCCGACGCACCCCATTTGAAAATGTAGGGCAGCACCTTGGCCTGCTCGGCCGGTGTCAGCTTCGCCAAATCGTCCCACATCCGCGCGCGCCAGAAATTGTCGAGGCCGTCGAGCATCTCGCGCGTGAGGATGCCGTCGACCTCGGTGACGACGCTGCCTGCGGATTCGAACGCCTTTGCGGCTTTCACCGCGACGTCGCGGACCGCTCGTTCCGCCGGCAGGCCGACGCCCGCATCGAGCATCAATCCGATGCGCAGCTTGCGCGGCGATTTTTCGAGGCCCTTCCAGTTGAGCGGCTCGGCAGGCAGGCTCATCCCGTCGCGCCGATCGGGCTTTGCGATTACGCTCATCATCAGCGCGCAATCGTCGACCGTGCGGGTCATGGGCCCGGCGACGCGCCCGACATAGGTGGGATCGATCGGCACGCGGCCGAAGCTCGGCTTCAGGCCGACGAGCCCGCACCATCCCGCGGGCAGGCGCACCGAGCCGCCGATATCGGTGCCGAGATGCAACGGGCCATAGCCGGCCGCCGCTGCGGCCCCTGCGCCCGCGCTGGAGCCGCCGGGATTCTTGGTGAGGTCCCACGGGTTGCGCGCCAGCGCGTGGAAGCTGGAGAGCCCGGAGGACAGCATGCCGTAATCGGGCATGGTGGTCTTGGCGAAAATGATCGCGCCGGCCTCGCGCAGCCGCGCGGCGGGCGGAGCGTCCTTCCCGGCCGGCACCAGCTTGACGCTGGCTGCCCCCAGCGGCACAGGCACGCCCTTGGTCGCGATGTTGTCCTTCACCGTGACGGGCACGCCGTCGAGCGCGCCGGATGGCTCGCCGCCGCTCCAGCGCGCGGTCGAGGCCTTGGCGGCTTCGCGCGCGCTGTCCGGATCGAACGCATAGAGCGCCTTCAGATGCGGTTCCCATGCCGTGACATGCGCGAGCAGATCCTCCAGCACCTCGCTCGGCGAGAATTGCTTGGCGCGATAGCCCGCGATCAGATCGACCGCGGACAGATCGTGCAGCGAGGTGACCGCATCCTCGACGCTCTTTTTATGCATGAGCGCCTACCGGCATGCGCGTCTCGATGATGCGGGCGAACATGCTGGCGCCGATCGGCAGGATCTTGTCGTCGAGCACGAAGCCGGGATTGTGCACCGGCACCGAGCCGTCATGGCCGACCCAGAAATAGGCACCGGGAATCGTCTCCAGCATGTCGGCGAAATCCTCACTGCCCATTTTGGGCTGGGCGCGGGTGATCACCTTGGCGGGGTCGACGATGGTGCGCGCGACCTCCTCGACCACCTTGGACTGTTCGACCTGGTTGACCAGCACGCCGAAGGTGTCGCGGATGTCGACGTCGATCACGCATTGGTAGGCGCTTGCGATGCCGGCGCAGATCGTGCGGATGCGTTCGCTGACGAGGCTGCGGACCTCCTTCGAGAAGGTGCGGATGGTGCCGCAGAGATGTGCATCGCCGGGAATGACGTTGTAGGCTGAGCCCGCGTGGATCTGGGTGATCGACACCACCGCGGCCTGCAGCGGCTCGACGTTGCGGCTGACGATGGTCTGGATCGCCTGCGCCAGCGTGGTCGCGATGATCACCGCGTCCTTGGAGCGCTCGGGCATCGCACCATGCGCGCCGTAGCCGGTGATGCGCAGGTCGAAGAAGTCGGCGCTGGCCATTGCAGGTCCCGGCAGGATCGCGATCTCGCCGTGATTGAGATCCGGCGCGTTGTGCAGGCCGTAGAGCTCGTCGCAGGGAAACTTCTCGAACAGGCCGTCCTTGATCATCGCGCGGGCGCCGCCGAGCCCTTCCTCGGCCGGCTGGAAGATCAGGTGCACGGTGCCGTCGAAATTCCGGGTCTCGGCGAGATAGCGGGCGGTGCCGAGCAGCATGGTGGTGTGGCCGTCATGGCCGCAGCCGTGGAAGCGGCCGGGGATCTTCGAGCTCCATTTCAGATTGGTGTTCTCTTCCATCGGCAGCGCATCCATGTCGGCGCGCAGGCCGATGCGCTTGCTGCCCGAGCCCTTGCCCTTGATGATGCCGATCACGCCGGTGCCGCCGAGGCCGCGATGCACCTCGATGCCCCAGCTCTCCAGCTTGTCGGCGACGATGCCGGAGGTGCGCACTTCCTCGAAGCCGATCTCGGGATGGGCGTGGAGGTCGCGCCTGATAGCGGTGAGTTCGTCGGCGTAGCCGTCGATGCGCTCGAGTGTGGGCATGGGTCCTGTCCGGTTAGCGTGAGGGAGGGTTGAAAACGGGGCCGTTCGGCTTGATGCGGATGCCCGGACGCAGGCGCGTCCAGGGCAGGGCAGCGGTGTCGGCCGGCATCGCGCCGGGCGCGGCGCAGATCATCAGGCTCGCAGCGATCGGCTCGAAATCCGCACGGAAGTGCACCGAGCTCTTGTTGACCAGGATCTTCTCCTGCGTCGGCTCGATGCCGACATAGCGATACATCGCCTGGTCGGCGAGCTGGGCCTTGTGCGAGGAGACGACGACGCGGACGTCGCCGATGCGCAAGGCTGCTGAGGGGCCCATCTCCATCTCGCGGCCGCCATAATAGGGGCCGGGCGCGATGAAGCGGCCGTCGGACAATTGCTCGACGACGAAGGTCTCGGTGTAGGGCGCGTCGCCGGGAATGCCGGACTTGCCGCCGAGCGACAGCGTGACGGTGGCGCCGACGCCGGCCGCATGCGCGGCCTTCGCGGATTCCGGATCGTAGATCGCCCCGGTCGCCGCGCTCGCTCTGTTGCGCACCAGTGCGCGCAGCATGCCGGTTGTGTCGGAATCGCCGCCGGCGCCAGGATTGTCCTGGGTGTCGGCGATGATGATCGGCTTGCTCGCGCTCTTCGCAAGTTCCATGGCGTGGCGCACGCCGTCGTCAGGCAACCAGATCTTGCCGTCGAAATCGTCCTCGTGGCTTTCGATCAGCTTGACGATCGCATCCGCCGCACGATCGGCGTCGGCTTGCGTCCTGCCATAGGCGAACACGCTCGGGCCGCAATCGCGGAAGTCGGCGGCCGGAAAGCCGGGCGCGAAGGAGAGCGTCGGAACCGCATCGGCCTCCAAGGCGGCGAGCTTTTCGTAGATGCCCTTGGTGGGGAAGTCATTGGTGCATTGCCAGCTGATCGCAATCAGGAACGGCAATTGCCGGAACGACTTTGCAAAGCGCTGCCTGGTCTTCAGCAGCAGCGCCAGATGCCGCGCGCAGGCGCGGCCGGTCTCGGCCATGTCGATGTGCGGATAGGTGCGATAGGCGATCAGCGCGTCCGCGTGTTCCATCATCTCGGGCGTGACGTTGGCATGCAGGTCGAGGCTGGCGACCAGCGGAACGTCCTTGCCGATGACACGGCGCACGCGCGCCAGGATCTCGCCTTCGCCGTCGTCGAGGTGCTCGCTCACCATCGCGCCGTGCAGATCGAGATAGACCGCGTCGATCGGGCCGGCGGCCTTGATGCCGTCGATCATCACCTTCACGATGCGCTCGAAGGCGTCCTTGGTGACATGCGCGGAGGGACTCGCAGCGGCAGCAATCGTCGGGATGAGTTCCCAGCCGTTGGCTTCGGCGCTGTCGACGAAACCGGCAAGGCCGACATTGATGCCCCGCATCACCTTCAGCACGTCGGCGCCTTCCGTCATCGCCGGCCAGCCCCCGCCATGCTGGAAATCGGCGAAGGTCGCCTTGGTGGGAGCAAAGGTGTTGGTTTCGTGCAGGAAGGCGCCGACGGCGATACGTGTCATCAATTCAAGTCCAGCATTGGAAAGTGCGCGAAATTAGCCTTGGCTTTGCGAGGAGAGCAAGGTGAGAGGCCATCGCGCCGCGCATGGCCTCAAGCTGTTTTGGGAATGCTGCGTCTCACACTCCGCCGTCATTCCGGGGCGCGCCACTTGGCGCGAGCCCGGAAATCCATCTTGCGACAGAGTCTGAGGCCCGCTGGATTCTCCGGTGCGCCATTGCGCACCAGAGCTCATCGCTTCGCGATGCCCCGGAAATGACCAGGGGAGAGTTGACTTAGGCGCTTGCCCCGACGCCTTCCGACACCGGCCGGAAGTTCGCAAAGTCCCAGTTGCGCCCCGGCGCGGCGTCCAGCAGCGCCTTGGTGTAGGCCTGCTTCGGATGCGTCAGCACCTCGGCGGCGGGGCCCTGTTCGACGACGCGGCCGTGCTGCATCACCACGACCTCGTCGCAGATTTGTGCGGCGACGCGCAGATCGTGGGTGATGAACAGGATGGCGATGCCGAGCCGCTGCTGGATCTCGTCGAGCAGTTCCAGCACCTGCGCCTGCACGGAGA
This sequence comes from Bradyrhizobium sp. WYCCWR 12699, assembly GCF_032144035.1. Taxonomy (NCBI): domain Bacteria; kingdom Pseudomonadati; phylum Pseudomonadota; class Alphaproteobacteria; order Hyphomicrobiales; family Nitrobacteraceae; genus Bradyrhizobium; species Bradyrhizobium sp. WYCCWR 12699. The sequence goes on along the minus strand of NZ_JAVTJN010000036.1, from coordinate 973,214 downwards.
CGTCGAGCGCGGAGACCGCCTCGTCCGCGACCAGCACGTCCGGATCGAGCGCGAGCGCGCGCGCAATTGCGATGCGCTGACGCTGGCCGCCGGAGAACTGGTGCGGATAGCGCGACACCGCATCGGCGGGCAGGCCGACCAGTTCGAGCAACTCGCGGGCGCGCTTCATCGCCTCAGCGTGCGCGACGCCGTAATTGATCGGGCCTTCCGCAATACTCTCGCCGACAGTGACGCGCGGATTGAGCGAGCGGTAGGGATCCTGGAATACGATCTGGATCTTCTGCCGGTGCGGCTGCAGCAGACGCCGCGAGATGTCGGCGATCTCGCGTCCGGCAAGGCGCACGCCGCCGGAGGTCGGATCGATCAGGCGCACGATGCAGCGCGCCACAGTCGACTTGCCCGAGCCGCTTTCGCCGACGATGCCAAGCGTGCGGCCTTTGCGCAGCGTCAGCGTCACCTTGTCGGCGGCGACGACCTCGCGGCCTTTGCCGAAGAAGGCGCGCTCCTTGTAGACCTTGCTGAGCTCGTTGGCCTCGAGCACGATCGGCTCGCGGCTTTCCTCGCGCGGCGCCCGCGGCACCAGGCTCGGGACCGAGGCCAGCAGGTTGCGGGTATATTCCATGGTGGGATTGCGCAGCACGGTTTCGAGCGGGCCGGTTTCGACCAGCCGGCCCTGCCGCATTACCGCCACGCGGTCGGCGATCTCGGCCACCACGCCCATGTCGTGGGTGATGAACAGCACGGCTGTGCCGTGATCGCGCTGCAGCTCGCGGATCAGCAGCAGGATCTGCTTCTGCGTGGTGACGTCGAGCGCGGTGGTCGGCTCGTCCGCGATCAGCAGCTTCGGCTCCAGCACGAGGGCCATCGCGATCATGATGCGCTGGCGCTGCCCGCCGGAGAGCCGGTGCGGGTAGGAGGCAAAGATGCGCTCGACCTGGGGCAGGTGGACCTGCTCCATCATGTCGAGAATGCGCTTCTTGCGCGCCCTGGCGTCGAGGTTGGTGTGCGCGCGCAAGACCTCGTCGATCTGGCGGCCGACCGGCACGACCGGGTTGAGCGCAGTCATCGGCTCCTGGAAGATCATCGCCATCTTGGTCGCGCGCAATTGGCGGAGGCGGCGGTCGGTCGCCGTGAGGATCTCCTCGCCGACCAGTTTGACGCTGCCGGCGGTGGGAACCAGCGTGCCCTTCGGCAACAGGCCCATCGTGGTGAGCGAGGTCACCGACTTGCCTGAGCCGCTTTCGCCGACGAGACACAGCGTCTCGCGCTCGCGGACCTGGATCGAGATGCCGTCGATGATCTTGGGCCCATTCGGCTTCTTGCCGATGGAGACGACGAGGTTGTTGATATCGAGGATGGTGTCGGTCACGTCAAATCTCTCCGTCATTCCGGGGCGCGACAAAGTCGCGAGCCCTGGTGCGCAATTGCGCACCTGAGAATCCATCGGGCCGCAGCACATGTGGTGAAATGGATTCCGGGTTCGCGCCAAGAGCCGCGCCCCGGAATGACAACGTCAATTGCTTCACTTCCCCTCCCGCTGCTTCATGCGCGGATCGAGGGCGTCGCGGGCGGCGTCGCCGATGAGGTTGATGCTGAGGATGGCGATCGAGAGCAGCAGGCCGGGCCAGAAGATCAGCGACGGCTTGATCTGGAAGTACTGGCGGCCCTCGGCCATGATGTTGCCCCAGGTCGGCGTCTCCGGCGAGATGCCGGCGCCGAGGAAGGAGAGGATGGCCTCGGTGAGGATGGCGCTGGCGCAGATATAGGTGCCCTGGACGATCAGCGGCGCCACCGTGTTCGGCATCAGGTGCCGCAACATGATCTTCGGCAGGGACGAGCCGACCGAGATCGCCGCCTCGACATAAGGCTCCTCGCGCGCCGACAGCACGACGGAGCGTACAAGGCGCGCCACGCGCGGAATCTCGGGGATGGTGATCGCGATCAGCACGGTCCAGAGGCTGGCCCCGGACAGCGACACCACGGCGATGGCGAGCAGGATGCTCGGCATCGCCATCAGGCCGTCCATGACGCGCATCAGCACGGCATCGACCAGCTTGAAGAAGCCGGAGACGAGACCGATCGCGAGCCCGATGACGATCGACAGGATGGCCGAGCCGATGCCGATCAGCAGCGAGATGCGGCCGCCATAGAGGACGCGCGACGCCAGGTCACGGCCATAGGCGTCGGTGCCGAGCAGGAACTGCGCGGACGACGGCTTGAGCCGCTGCGAAGGCGCGAGCTGGATCGGATCATGCGGCGCGATCAGCGGCGCGAGGATCGAGATCAGGATGATCAGCGCGAGCAGGACCGTTGCGGTGGCGATGATGGGCGTCGAGGTGAGGAAGCCGAAGCGCGGCCGCAGCGGCGACGTGATCGGAATGGACGACTGGGGAAGGGTATCGACCGACATGTTTGTCCTTGTCCTTGCCTCAGTACCGGATCCGGGGATCGAGCAGGGTGTAGGCGACGTCGATGAGAAGATTGACGACGACATAGATCAGCGAAGTCAACAGGATCATCGCCTGGATCACGGGATAGTCCCGCGCCAGCACCGCATCCACGGTGAGGCGGCCGATGCCGGGGATGTTGAACACGCTCTCGGTGACGACGACGCCGGAGATCAGCAGCGCAAAGCCGGTGCCGATCACCGTGATCACGGGAACGGCGGCGTTGCGCAGCGCATGCCGCATCATCACGGCGACCTCGTTGATGCCTTTCGCACGCGCCGTTCGCACGTAATCTTCGCCGAGGACGTCGAGCATCGCGGCGCGCGTCATGCGCGCAATCAGCGCGATGTAGATGAAGGAGAGTGCGCAGGTCGGCAGGATCATGCGCTCGAAGAACGGTCCGAAGCCGGCGCTGATGCTCTTGAAACCCTGCACCGGAACCCAGCGCAGCTCGATGGCGAAGACCTGGATCAGGATGTAGCCGACCACGAACACCGGCACCGAAAAGCCGAGCACCGACAGCCCCATCACGAAGCGGTCGATCCAGGTGCCGTGCTTCCACGCCGCGATCACGCCCAGGGGAACCGCGACGATCACGGCGAGGATGATGGTCGACAGCGCGATCGAGATCGACGGCTCGACGCGCTGGCCGATCATCTTCATGACGGGCAGGTTGGAGATTAGCGAAGTCCCGAGATCGCCGTGCAGCAGCTTGTTCACCCAGGTGATGAACTGCACGATCAGGGGCTCGTTGAGGCCCAGCGACGTGCGGATGCGCTCAAGCCGCTCAGGCGTCGCATTGTCGCCGGCGAGAATTGCGGCGGGATCGCCGGGGGTGAGGCGGAGCAGGAGGAAGACGAACAGCGCGACGACACCCATTACGGGCACGGCGGCGAAGATTCGGCGAAGGAGATATCCGAGCAAGTTGGATCCGTCTGATTAGAGTCAAATCGCGGCAGCGATTACGGTGTTCTGCCACCAGCCTAACATTTCAGCAATTCCCGTGCCATCGGGGCCACAGTTATTGCAGTGCGGTCAATCGTTTCGGGAGGGGCATCTTTCCCTATGGCGCGCTGTCATTCCAGGGCGCGTCGAAGGCGCGAACCCGGAATCTCGAGATTCCCGGCTGCACAACCGCGCACCATGGGTCGACGCGTCGCGCCGCCCTGGAATGACCGGCTCAAAAATCACTCCAGCGTCGCCAGCAGCCCCGCCATCAGGCGGCCGCGCTCAACGAGACTCTCGACTTCGATATACTCCTCCAGCGTGTGGCCGTTGGCTCCGCGCACACCCAGGCCGTCGAGGGTGGGAATTCCCATCGCACCGGTGAAGTTGCCGTCGGAGCCGCCGCCGGAGCTCGCATGCGGTAATTCCGCGCCGAGAGATTTGGCGATGCCGCGCGCCTTCTCATACAGCGCCATCGTGCCCGCGTCCGGCTCCCACACAGGACGCGTCACGCCGCGCGTCACCTTGAAGGCGACGTCGTTGGTCGTGCCCGACAGCGCCAGCATCCGCTCGACGCCGCGGTCGAGATCGGCCTGCCGCTTGGCCATGGAGAGCGCTTCGCCGGTGGCGGTCGTGGCAACGCAATTGACCCATTGTCCGCCATGCACGACGCCGACCGAGAAGGTGCAGTCCTCGCTCGTCATCGCATCGATTGCGAGGATCTGCCGCGCCATCTCGCGGATGGCCGAGCGTCCCGCCGACAGCGTCGCGCCGGCATGACTCGGCCGGCCCGTCGCCTCGAGATTGAAACGTGCGATGGCATAACGTCCGGTGGTGACGCCGTTGTCGGCACGGCCGGGCTCGGGCACCAGCACGTATTTGTTGCGTGCGGCCTCCGCTTCGATGATGTCGCGTGTCGAGGGCGTGCCGACTTCCTCGTCCGGCGTGAACAGCACGGTGATCGGCAGCGGCGTGGTGAAGGATGCGCGCGCCAGCTGCCGGATCGCTTCCAGCGAGAGGTAGTTGCCGCCCTTCATGTCGTAGATGCCGGGACCGTAGCATCTGTTGCCCTCGCGCCGCCATTTCAGCTTCTCGATGGTGCCGACCGGGTGGACGGTATCCATATGGCCGGCGATCAGGATGCCGGGCTCGCCCTGCTTCGGATGCGGAAAGCGCGCGCGGATCACGCCGCCGAAGCCCTGCCGGCCGGCGATGCGCTCGATCGTCGCACCCATGATCGCCATATCCCGCGCTGCGATATCGAGCATCCGGTTGACGGCATCTGCATCCCAGGTCGGGCTCTCGCATTCCACCCAGGTGCGCAGGCCTTCGAGCATGGCCTCGGAATCGAAGGGAAGATTGGCTGGATTCATCTGAATGTCTCTCAGGCTTCGAAAAATGGAACGCGCATTGCATCGCCGCGAGGACGAGACGAGCGGAGAGTGTTGTAGAGCCAAACCGATCCTTGTGGAGCCCGCGGCCGCGCCGCCATGGCTTGCAGCGAAACCGGATTGACGCGCTGGGCACTGTCTGCAAGTCTCGAAAGATAAAGGCATTGCATGGGGTTAGTTCGCCCAAAGAACGAACCACATGCTCAATCAATAACCCGCCTTTGAACAGTTTCACGTCAGGAGAAACTTTTTATGTTGCACTTCATGCGCCGGGGGCCTCGCGCGTTCGCCTCCAAACTTGCGCTGTCTGTCGTCGCGCTTTCGACGGCGCTGGCTTCGCCGGTGCTCGCAGCCGGCAAGACCATCACGGCGGTGATGCATTCCGATCTGCGCATCATCGACCCGATCTTCACCACGGCCTACATCACGCGTGACCACGGCTACATGGTCTACGACACGCTGGTGGCTCCTGATTCGACCTTCAAGATCCAGCCGCAGATGGCGGATTGGAAGATCTCCGACGACAAGCTCACCTACACCTTCACGCTGCGCGACGGCCTGAAGTGGCATGACGGCGCACCGGTGACGGCGGAAGACTGCGTCGCTTCGCTGAAGCGCTGGGCCGCGGTCGACGGCATGGGCCAGAAGCTCATGGACTTCACCGCGAGCATCGAGGCAACCGACGCCAAGACCATCACGTTGAAGCTGAAGGAGCCCTACGGCCTCGTGCTCGACTCCATCGGCAAGCCGTCCTCGCGCGTCGCCTTCATGATGCCGAAGCGCCTCGCCGAGACGCCGGCGGACAAGCAGATCCCCGAGCAGATCGGATCGGGCCCCTTCAAGTTCGTGGCGTCGGAATTCCAGCCCGGCGTGAAGGCCGTCTACGTCAAGAACACCGACTACGTGCCGCGCAAGGAGCCGGCGAGCTGGACCTCCGGCGGCAAGGTGGCGAAGGTCGACCGCGTCGAATGGATCACCATGCCGGACTCGCAGACGGCGGTGAACGCGCTGCAGTCGGGCGACATCGATTTCATGGAGAACCTGCCCTACGACATGCTGCCGGTGCTTGAAGCGAACAAGGAGATCACGATCGAGGTCTCCAACAAGTTCGGCTTCCAGACCCTCGGCCGTATGAACTTCCTCTATCCGCCGTTCGACAACGTGAAGGTGCGCCGCGCCGCTCTTCTGGCGATGAACCAGAAGGACGTGCTCGACGCGCTGATCGGCAACGCCAAGTACCAGAAGATCTGTGGTGCCTTCTTCGTGTGCGACACGCCGCTCGCAACCGAGGTCGGCGGCGAAACCCTGGTGAAGGGTAACGGCATGGCCGAAGCCAAGAAGGCGCTCGCCGAGTCCGGCTACGACGGCACTCCCGTTGTGATCATGGCACCCGGCGACGTCACGACCCTGAAGGCCCAGCCGATCGTCGCGGCCCAGCTGCTGCGTGAGGCCGGCTTCAAGGTCGACCTGCAGGCGACCGACTGGCAGACCGTGGTGAGCCGCAGAGCCAGCCAGAAGCCGCCGAAGGAAGGCGGCTGGAACATGTTCTTCACCAACTGGGTCGCGGCCGACGTCTCCAACCCGATCGCCAATCTCTCGATCGGCGGCCAGGGCAAGAAGGGCGGCTGGTTCGGCTGGGCGGAAGACCCCAAGATCGAGCAGCTCAAGGACGCCTTCGTCCGCGCGCCCTCGCTTGACGAGCAGAAGAAGATCGCCGCCGACATCCAGAAGGAAGCCTACGAGCAGGTGATCTACATCCCGCTCGGGCAATACCTGCTGCCGAGCGGCTGGCGCAAATCGCTGACCGGCGTGCTCGACGGTCCCGCAACGCCGCTGTTCTGGAACGTCGACAAGTCGGAGTAGGGCCTAGTCCAGATGAGGAAGGCGCCTCGCGCGCCTTTCGCGCCGAACGTTACGCGGCGCCGCTGACATCAGCGGCGCCGTGCGCCAACCGCTCGCCAGGAGAACGTCAATGTTCCAACTCATGCGTCGGGGGCGTCTTGCGTTCGCCTCCAAACTTGCGCTGTCGGTCTTATCGCTCTCAGTCTTGGCACTTTCGGTATTGGCCTCTCCGGTGCTTGCCGCGGGCAAGACCATCACCGCAGTGATGCATTCGGATCTGCGTATCCTCGATCCGATCTTCACCAGCGCCTATATCTCGCGTGACCATGGCTACATGGTCTACGACACGCTCATCGCGACGGATTCGAATTTCAAGATCCAGCCGCAGATGGCGGACTGGAAGATCTCCGACGACAAGCTGACCTACACCTTCACGCTGCGCGACGGCCTGAAGTGGCATGACGGGACGCCGGTGACGGCCGAAGACTGCGTCGCCTCGCTGAAGCGCTGGGCTCAAGTCGACGGGATGGGGCAGCAGATGATGCTGTTCACCGCGAGCATCGAGGCGACCGACGCCAAGACCATCACGCTGAAGCTGAAGGAGCCTTACGCGCTCGTTCTGGAATCGATCGGCAAGCCGTCCTCGCGGGTCGCTTTCATGATGCCGAAGCGTCTCGCCGAGACAACGGTGGACAAGCAGATCCCAGAACAGATCGGCTCCGGCCCCTTCAAGTTCGTGGCGTCGGAATTCCAGCCGGGGGTGAAGTCGGTCTATGTCAAGAATGCCGATTACGTGCCGCGCAAGGAGCCGGCGAGCTGGACCGCCGGCGGCAAGGTGGTGAAGGTCGACCGCGTCGAATGGATCACGATGCCGGACTCGCAGACGGCGCTGAACGCGCTGCAGTCGGGCGACATCGATTTCATGGAATACCCCGCGATCGACATGTTGCCTGTCATCGAAGCAGACAAGGAGCTCAAGCTCGAGATCCTCAACAAGTTCGGCTTCCAGACGGGCGCGCGGATGAACTTCCTTCATCCGCCCTTCGACAACGTCAAGATCCGCCGCGCAGCATTCCTGGCGATCAAGCAGAAGGACGTGCTCGACGCGCTGATCGGCAATTCCAAGTACTACAAGACCTGCGCCGCGGCCTTCATCTGCGACACGCCGTTTGCGACCGAGGTTGGCGGCGAGACCCTGGCGAAGGGCGGCGACATCGCCGCGGCCAAAAAGGCGCTCGCCGAGTCCGGCTATGACGGCACGCCCGTCGTCCTCATGGCGCCAGGCGACGTGCTGTTGTTGAAGGCCCAGCCGATCGTTGTGGCCCAGCAACTGCGCGCGGCCGGCTTCAATATCGACCTGCAGGCCACCGACTGGCAGACGGTGGTGAGCCGGCGCGCCAGCCAGAAGCCGCCGAAGGAGGGCGGCTGGAACATGTTCATCACCAATTGGGTCAGCGCCGACGTGGACAATCCGATCACCAACGTCGCGGTCGGCGGGCAGGGCAAGAAGGGCGGCTGGTTCGGCTGGGCGGAGGATGCCAAGATCGAGCAGCTCAAGGACGCCTTCGTTCGTGCCGCCTCGCTCGACGAGCGCAAGAAGATCGCGGCCGAGATCCAGAAAGAGGCCTACGATCAAGTGCTCTACATGCCGCTCGGCCAGTATCAGGCGCCAAGCGCCTGGCGCAAGTCGCTGACCGGCGTGCTCGACGGCCCGGCAACGCCGGTGTTCTGGAATATCGACAAATCGGAGTGAGGGGAGGCGATTCTCCCGCCTTCGCTGTCTTAACCAAACGGCGCCGCTGTCATCAGCGGCGCCGTTGTCTTGTGCCGCTCCTGCGCCGGCCGGCAAGGCGTGAGGCTTTTAACTCTTCCAGTTTTCAATCATTGCTATTTGTTTCAATTCTGAAATAGATGCGCCGTGTTCCCGCATCGCTTTCCTTGTCCCATTTGATTCCGTGCCGATTGATTTTGCACTCCAGGCGATGGCCGAACGGTCCGATCGCGCGCCTTCGCGCTGGCGACGGCCTTTCCTGCATTGGCTCGATGGTGTCGAGGCGGGCTGGGCCGTTCCGCTTCTCGTCGGCTGCTTCGTCGCGGTCTGGACGCTCTATCTGGCGATCGCCTATGCCGGCGGCGGCGTGCACCCTGATACGCTCGAGGCCTGGACGCTGGGGCGGCATTTTGCCTGGGGCTATCCAAAGCATCCACCGTTGATGGGGTGGGTCGCGTCGGCATGGACCTCGGTCTTTCCACCCAGCGACTGGTCAATGCAATTGATGGCGATGGCCAATGCCGGGCTTGCGCTGCTCTTCGTCGACCGGATCTCGCGGCAGTTCGTCACCGGGCACAAGCGCGTCCTGGTGCTTCTGCTCCTGATGCTGACGCCCGCCTATCAATTCCACGCCCAGCGTTTCAACGCCAATGCCGTGCTACTCGCGACCTGGCCGCTGGCGACCTGGTGCTTCCTGCGCGCATTCGAGACGCGCGCGGTGCTGTGGGCGGTCGCGGTGGGGTGCACGACAGCCCTGGCGATGGTCGGCAAATATTATTCGATCTTTCTCGTCACGAGCTTCGCGTTTGCCGCACTGGCTCACCCGGCGCGGCGGGCCTATTTCACCTCCGCCTCGCCCTGGATCTCCGTCGTCGTCGGGCTCGCGGCGCTGTCGCCTCACATCTATTGGCTTGCGACCACGGGTGCGTCGACCTTCACCTACGCGCTGGCGCACGCAGGCGGAAACGCTGCGACCTCGCTCGGTGAGGTGAGAAGCTTCCTGCTGGGGCTGGTGGCCGCGATGAGCATCTCGGCCGCGCTCTGGGTGCTCGTCGCAGGAACGCGCTTGAGGCAGTTTCCGGCCGACTTCGCGGCGATGAGCCCGGGCCTGCGGCTTCTGTTCTACGTCACGATCGGCACGATCGTGCTGCCGGCCACGACGTCGCTCGTGATGGGCACTGATCTGCCCTCGCTCTGGGCGTTGCAGGGGCTATTCCTGTTCGCGGTTCTCGTGGTCTGCGGCACCAGCTATTCGATCGAGCGCTTCTACACCGTCAACCTTACGGTGATCGTGGTCGGTATCGCGCTCGCGGCCGTTTTGATCGCCGCGCCGATCCATGCCGTCTACCGCAACGATCACGGCTACGAGGAGGGCCGCAATCTCTACGCCCAGGCGGCCGGCGAAGTGACGCGCGCGTGGCGGGACCTCACGGGCCAGCCTCTGAGCGCCGTGAGCGGCGATGGTTCGCTGGCTTTCGCCACGGCGTTTTACGGCCCGGACCATCCGTATCATGTGAGTCCGTTCGAGTACGAACCCGGGTGGGGCTTGCCGCGCAGGACGCTCGATCGTGGCTGGGCCGCGCTGTGTTTCCGCGATCAGGAGCCTTGCATCCGATGGATGGAATGGGCGTCCCCCCAAATCGGGCATTTCGTCAGGCGTGAGTTCACCGTGCAGGCCACGCTGTGGGGGCGGCCCGGTCTTTCGCGGGACGTGGTTGTGCTGATGGTGCGGCCGCGGGGAATGCGGACGATTCCCAAGAGCACTGCGGATGATTTCAGCGCCAGCCGGCGCGCGACCGAGTAGACGTCGCGTTCAGCAATGGCTGTCGCGCAACTGCTCGAGGCCCTCACTCGCAAAGGGCGGCGTCAGCGCAGCCTGGCCGGTGCCAGGTTCGGAACCCTCCGCCGTCTGCGGTTCGACGTCGGCGTGATCTTCGCGGGGTTCCAGTTCCATCGCAGCGGCCTTTCGAAATTGCTGCAGGACAACATCGGGGCCGCCGGGATGTTCCTTGTCAGATGGGGCGATGATGCGGCTTGAACAGCCGACCCTTCTCGACCACCAGCACGATCGCGAGCGCGGCGAGGGTCGACAGGAAAAAGCCGACCGAGAACGGCAGCAGCGTGCCGTCAAAGCTCTGTCCGATCGCCATGCCGACCACGATTCCGATCAGGGTCGTGATCGAACCATAGAGCGAGGAGGCGGTGCCGGCGATGTGGCCCTGCGGCTCCATGGCGAGCGCCGTGAAGTTCGCCACCATCATGCCGAACGAGAACATCATCAGGGCGGAGAGCACCATGAACAGGCTCAGCGGCAGCACGCCGAGCATTTCCGTCAGCAGCATCACGCCGGCCACGACCGTGTAGAGCGTCAGCGCGCCGTGCGAGATCACGCGCATGCCGAGCCGCCCGACCAGCCGCGCATTGAGGAAGCCGGCGACGGCCGTGCCGGCGGCAATCGCGGCGAACGCGAGCGGGAAGTAATGGCCGAGGTGGTAGATGCCGGTGAAGACCTGCTGGGCGCAGAACACAAAAGCGAACAGCGCGCCGATGACGCTGCCGGCCGCGGTGGCATAGCCGATGGTCTGGCGATGGGTCACGGTCTGGCGGAACGCCGAAAGCACGTCGGCGGGCGCCAGCGACCTGCGTCCGGATTCGGGGAGGGTTTCAGGCAGCCGCAGCACGCACCATGCGAGCGCGAGCAGGCCATACAGCATCAGCACCACGAAGATGCCGCGCCACGCCGTCACCAGCAGCACCGCCTGTCCGAACGAGGGCGCGATCACGGGCACCGCGATGAACACCATCATGGCCAGCGACATCACGCTCGCCATCCGGCGGCCGACATAGCAGTCGCGCACGATCGAGGTCGCGATCACGCGCGTCGCCGAGGTGCCGAGTCCCTGCAGCGCGCGCGCCAGCAGCAGCGTCTCGAACGAGGGCGCCGCGACCGCCAGCACGCTCGCCACCGCATAGACCGCCATCCCGCCAAGCAGCACCGGCCGGCGGCCGAAGCGGTCCGAGAGCGGCCCCATGACGAACTGGCCGGCGCCGAAACCGATCAGGAAGGTCGACAGCACCAGCTGAAGATGGTTGGCGACGGGGATATTGAACGCCGCCCCGATATTGGGCAGCGCCGGCAGCATCATGTCCATCGCAAGCGGATTCAGCGCCATGATGGACGCGATCACGATGACAAATTCCGGAAAACCCATCGGACGGTGTCCCGTGGACACCCAGGAATCGGCATTAACGTCGGACAAGCAGCTCACCTCTGAAATCGAGCGACTTTATCGGTCTTTCATGCTGCGTTGCACAACCCATGTTTCGGGATGGCTGGCAGGCGGGGCAGGGGCGAACAAGAATTGGTGAGGCGCCGGCCCCGCGCGGCCGGGCGGGGTTCGCCGGAAACCGCCGCCCATGCCGGGCACCCTGACGTTACCTGGAAGCGGCCTCTGGCCTTGTGTAGAGGCTGACATACCCGCCGGTATATTCCTCTTTCCAGCCTCGCTCGCCGACCAGGAAGTGCCGCAGCTGGTCATGTGCTCTGATCCAGAGCACCGCGTCGATCTTGTACTTGCTGAGCACCTTGTCCCAGGTCGCCGCGTCGATGTCCCGCCGGACCAGCCTGAGATAGTCCCGCAGCAGCTCGTCGGGATAGGCGGTCGCCGCCCGGCCGTCGACGAAGAGGGGCACTGAGCCCTGCGTTCTGAAGATCAGGAGCCCGCCGACGTTCCAGTGGTTCAGCAGGTGCCCGCGCGAGGTGTGCGCCTGGAGATAGCGGGCATCCGCGTCCGAGAGCATGTCGGGCAATGCCAGCGCCGGTCTCACCTGCATGAACGTGAATGGCAGCAACAAGACGCCGACGAGGCCGGCCGCCAGCATCGCGCGTCGGATCTCGAAGCTGCGGCGCTTCGGCAGCAGCCGGTCGATGTGAAGCGCCATCGGCACGCTCGAGAAGATGAAGAAGAACGCGGTGTATCTGAACTGATAGAGGCCCAGAAACAGAAAGAGCCACGCCAGCACGCGGGCCTCGAGGGGAACGCGCGTGGCGTTGCGGTCTCGCAGCTCCAGGGCAGCGAATGTCAGCGCATAGGCGATGCCGGGAAGGCTCCCCGGCAGCTCCACATTGTGAAAATAGGATCGCCATTCGCTGATATCGGCCTGGACGAAATGCCCGAGCGTCGCCGTCACGCCGTCATAGACATGCCATCCCAGGGGATTGACGAGGATCGCGATGAGGCACCCGACGCCCGCCAGGCAATAGTTGCGAAGGCCTGTCCAGTCCCGCCGCAGCAAGGCGGCGCAACAGAAGACGCCGAGAATCGGAAAGGCGAGCACGAAGCCGCCATGCAGATTGACCCAGGCGATCATCATCGGCGGCAACAGGAACCAACGCCGCCGCTTGCATTCGCCGTAAAGGACCACGGCGAACAACATGGTCGCGATGTTCGGCGATGCCGCCAGATACATGTTGGGCGAGGCTTCGTAGCAGGGGTAGAGCAGGCACGCGGCGAACACGGCGATGCAAACCGCCGGCGCGGACGCGCCGCTGCTCAAGCCGCAAAAGGCGAGGTAGCCGGCAATGACCGCGCCGCAGGCGACGACCATGAGGACGATGCCGGCAAAGCCGGCCTGCTGATACAGCGCGCTGGCCATCACGTCCCAGAGCCAGGACAGATTGTACCATTGCTTGTCGCCGGCGGTGAACGACCACGGATCCTGGAAGGGCACCTCGCCCCGCTGCCTGATCAGGTCTCCGGCGGCGAGGTGCCAGCCGAGATCATAATGGCCGAGCAGCAGCGGTCCGTTCGACAGGTAAAATACCGACAGGAAGGCGATCAGGAAGACGTAGACCTCGACCCCGTGGAGGGGAGCCGCGGACGCCGCTCGCGATCGGCTCATCCTGGACCGGGACCAATCCTCGCGCGCGTCCATCGGAGCTCTCACCATCGCAGCCAGCCGCTCCAGGCCCTGCATGTCCCTGGGTCTGCATCGACGGGGCAGACATCGCCCGCTTTAGGGGAAGACGATCTAAAGTGGAGTAAAGGCCAGGGGCGCCGCTCGGGTTTCCCACGCGGAAGGGATGCTTGGTAAACGAACGATTGCGTGCGCGGCGCGCGTCATGGCTGCCGTCCCGCTTGCGGAGGCGGCGGTGCGAGCATCTCGCTGGTGCGGGCAGCCGGGGTCGAACCGGCACAGCGCTTGCGCACCGAGGGATTTTAAGTCCCTTGCGTCTACCAATTCCGCCATGCCCGCTTGATCCAACGAGATCAAACACTTAAGTCCAGCTCCGGCCGTCTGGAATTGGCGCTTTGCGTGACCGGGGACGGTTCTTCCTTAAGCGAGCCGGGCGCACAAGGCAAAGCCTCAATCCGGACATCTGGTGCTGCTTTAGGCATTCTCAATCCACGGGGACTATTCATCCGGCATGGCTGCTTCGTTTTCCTCTTCCCTGCGCGGCTCCGGCGCGCTCCTCGCGCTGCTTGCGGCCGCCGCCGCGCTGTCCGGCTGCGCCAGCATGAGCGAGACGGTCGCACCGGCCTTTGCCGATCCCGCCAAATATGATCTGTACGACTGCAAGCAGCTGGAGGGGGAGCGCAAGGCGCTCGCCAAGCGGACTGACGAGTTGCAGAGGCTGATGGACAAGGCCCAGACCGGAGCCGGAGGCGCCGTCGTGTCCGAGCTCGCTTATCGCAACGACTACATCGCGGTGCGCGGGCAGGCACAATTGGCCGAGGACGGCTGGCGCCGCAACAGGTGCCGGGAGACGCCCGAGGAGCTGCCGGCTGCCGCATCGTCGTCGCCCGCGGCCCCGGTCAAGCCCGCGTCGAGATCCGGCAAAGCGGCCCGCTGAGGCGATGCCGCCGGCGGGCGCTTCGCATCAGGGCCGCCAGCTGTAGATCCAGTCCTGCCGTGCCAGCATACGGTCCGGGCCGAGCGCGCGGATCGCGAGGTCGCGCGCGGCCGCAAGCGGTCCACTGAAATGATAGATGCGGCCCTGCTGCCGCGCGGTCCGCTGCACCCGGCGCACCCGCGTCTCGCGCGCGCGGCCGTATTGCTTCAGCGCAGCGCTGATGCCCGCGGTGCTCTCGGCGGCCTCGAGGCTCAGATGGCGGGCGAGCACCGCGGCATCCTCGATCGCCATGCCCGCTCCTTGCGCTGCGAACGGCAGCATCGCATGCACGGAATCGCCGAGCAGGGCCACCGGCCCTTTGCTCCAGGGGCAGCCGTCGGGCACGCCGAACAGCGCCCATTTCCGCCAGCTGTCGACCGTGGCGAGCATCATGCGCGCCGCCGGCGGCCAGCGTGGGCCGGCGAAGGCGTCCATCACCTCAAGGGGATCCCCAGGCGTGCTCCAGCCCGGCCTGTTCCAGGTGCCCGGCAGCACCGCGACCACGTTGATCTGCTGTCCGCCGGCGATCGGATAGGCGACGAGATGGGCGTTCGGGCCCATCCAGAGCTGCACCCGGCGCGCGGTGTAGTCCTTCGGCAGCTGCGTGGCATCGAGCGTGCCGCGCCAGGCGATAAGCCCGGAGAAGCGCGGCTGCACCTCGGGAAACAGATGCTGGCGGACCGTCGACCAGATGCCGTCGGCGCCGATCAGCGCGCTGGCGAGATCGCTGCGGCGGATCGTGCCGCTGCGATGGACCACCGTCAGTCCCTTGGCGTGAGGCGCGACGTCCTCGAAGGTCGCGCCCAGCTTCAGGTCGATATCGGGATGATCGGCGACGGCGCCGGATAGCGCCGATTGCAGGTCGGCGCGGTGCACCACCCAATAGGGGGCGCCGGCCCGCAGCGAGGCTGTTTCGCCGAGCGGCATGCGTAGCAGCTCGCCGCCGGCCCGCGCGCTCATGATCGAGACCGCTTCCGGGGTGACGGCGCGCAGCTTGAGACGTTCGGTGAGCCCGAGCTCGACCAGCACGCGGCTGGCATTGGGAGAGAGCTGCAGGCCGGCGCCGACTTCCTCGAGGCGTTCGGCCTTTTCCAGCACGACGATGCGGAAGCCGCGGGCCGCGAGCGCAAGCGCGGCCGTCAGTCCACCGATGCCGGCACCGGCGATGACAATCGTTCGGGAGAGCGCCACCCCTGACCGATGAAGACGGTCAGGCCACCTTGTCCTTCAGGACGCATTCCGGCGGGCGGGCTTCACCCGCCTTCAGGTCGGCCGCGAAGCGGTACAGCGTCGAGCAATAGGGGCAGATGATCTCGTTGTCGTTGCCGAGGTCGAGGAAGACGTGCGGATGGTCGAACGGAGGATTGGCGCCCACGCACATGAACTCTTTCGAGCCGATCTCGATGACGGGGACACCGGCATCGTTGTGGAAGTGCGGGACGACATGGTCGGACATCGTAGTTCATCCTGGAGTAGCAATGGCGGCAGACACAATCAAAAACTGACGCGGCATCTTTAAGGCGCCGCGGACCATACTGGCGGGTGCAGATGATTGCTAGTCCAGCGGAACCGAAAGGTCCGCAATTGCCCCATGCTCATTTGCTCATGCAAATTCGACACAATCTTGGGGCCTGAGAGAAGCCCTTCTTTCGTCGGGGACGTTGTGTCGCAATTTTGGCATACTATGTCTGTGGACGAGCGCAATTGCGATCAAAGACGAATCATCAGGCGCAAACGATTTCAGGGACCGTCCGGACTTTCCACATGAAGTGGCTGCGAATCACGACAGCGTTGACGGGTATCGCGGCCTGCGGCTTCATGCTCGTACAGGTAGCGCCGCACGCCCGTGAGGCCGGCGCGATCCTCGCAGCCCAGGATGACCCGGCCGTGCTGTCCGAGCTGAAGCTCGATCAAGTGCTGCGGCAGAACGACCGTCTGGTTCAGGACAACATCGAGGCCGCGCTCGCAGCAGGGGACGCCGATCTCGCCGACAGTTTCGTCACGCTCGCGCGCGACCGCAACATCGCGCTGCCGGACGATCTCCTGAGCCGCGTCAGCGATGCGGTCAAAGCCGAGAATTCGACCTCGCATTTTGCGAAGCGCTTCGCGACCGGCCTCGTCACCGGCAATGCCGACGACGTGGCGAGCCTGTCCGGAACAGTGGCCGGCGACCTCTTCGTCATCGGCGACATCCGGGATGTCGTCCGTGAGGGCAAGCACCTCGCCATGGACGAGGATACCGATCGTCTGGTGCTCGGCCTCGCGGCCGCCGGCCTTGCGGTGACTGCGGCAACCTATGTGTCCGTCGGTGGCGCTGCGCCCGTGCGCGCCGGACTGACACTGGTGAAGGATGCACGGAAGGTCGGACGGCTCGGCGAGGGGCTCGCCGTCTGGGCCGGCCGTTCCGCGCGTGAGGTCGTCGACACGCCGATGCTGCAGAATGCCGTGGCCAAGGGTTCCGTGTTCCGCCCCGGCGAGACCGTCAGCGCAATCAAGGCTGCGTTCCGGGCCGAGAAGGCCGGCGCGCTGGTCCGGCTCGGCAAGGACGTCACGCGCGTCGCCGGGAAGACCGGGACGCGCGGCGCCATGGATACTCTGCGCATCGCCGAAGGCCCGAAGGACGTCGCGCGCGCGGCGCGGCTTGCGGAGGCGCAGGGCGGAAAGACGCGCGCGATCATGAAGCTGCTCGGCCGCGGCGCGCTGCTGCTGATCGGCGGCGCGTTCGATCTGACGATGTGGCTGCTCGGCGCGGCGCTGACGCTGTTCGGCCTGTTGTCCTCGATCAAGGCGACCACCGAGCGCCTGACCCAGGCTTGGTGCGATCGCAGACGTGCCCGGCGGCTCCGCCGGGCCCGGATCGCCCCGGAGGCCGCTCTGGCCGGTGCGGCTGCGACGGCCTGAAGCTTTCGATTATTGTTTGAGCATGATGTTGCCGGAAAACCGCTGCACAGTTTTCCGGATCGTGCTCTAAGACCGATCACTCCCCACAACGACCTGCGGAACTGATGATGCCGAGCTTTCACAACGGCGCCGTTGAAATTGCCTATCTCGACGAAGGCGAGGGCGATCCGATCATCCTGGTGCACGGCTTTGCCTCGAGCAAGAACGTCAACTGGGTCTATCCGACCTGGGTCTCCGAGCTGCGCAAGAACGGCCGCCGCGTCATCGCGCTCGACAATCGCGGCCATGGCGACAGCGCCAAGCTCTACGAGCCCGCGCAATATTCCATACCCGTGATGGCCGGCGACGTGCTGGCGCTGATGGATCATCTCGCCATCCCGCAGGCCGACATCATGGGCTATTCGATGGGCGGGCGGATGGCGGCCTGGCTCGGTCTCAACGAACCGCAGCGCCTGCGCTCGGCGATCCTCGGCGGCATCGGCATCGGCGGCTTGATCGAGGGCACTGGTCCCGGCGAGAACGTCGCCAAGGCACTGGAAGCACCAGGGCTCGACGACGTCACCGATCCCGTCGGCCGCACCTTTCGCGCCTTTGCCGACCAGACCCGCTCCGACCGCCGCGCGCTCGCCGCCTGCCTGCGCGGCACGCGAGATCTCATGACGAGGCAAGAAGCCGCGCGTATCGACGTGCCCGTGCTGATCGCGGTCGGCTCGACCGACGACGTCGCAGGAAGTGCCAGCGCGCTCGGTGCCATCATCCCCGGCTCTGAAGTGCTGGACATTCCCAATCGCGACCACATGCGCGCGGTCGGCGACAAGGTCTACAAGACGGGCGTGCTGGATTTTCTCTCGCGCCGCGGCTGAGCCGGCAAAGGGCCAGGAAGGTCTTCGCCGACAAGTCCGTGAGACCTGGAGCTCGGTTGCCTGGCGCCCGGATTTTCGGTGACGGCCGATGCTTCACCCCGCCTTGTCGCTGAACGCGGCGGGAAGCGTGGTGAGGAACGACATGACGCGCTGTGTGCGCAGGGGCGGGCGGCGGCCGGAAGCGCGCAGCATCCATAGCGGTTCCCCAGGCGCGCGCCAGGGCGCCAGCACTTCGACCAGTCGGCCGGAGCGAAGGTCTTCGTTGACGAGCCACGCCGGCCCCCAGCCGACCCCGAACCCATTCGCGACCAAAGCGAGC
The DNA here is from genome assembly GCF_032144035.1 of Bradyrhizobium sp. WYCCWR 12699. Classification (NCBI taxonomy): domain Bacteria; kingdom Pseudomonadati; phylum Pseudomonadota; class Alphaproteobacteria; order Hyphomicrobiales; family Nitrobacteraceae; genus Bradyrhizobium; species Bradyrhizobium sp. WYCCWR 12699. The sequence continues at coordinate 954,842 of NZ_JAVTJN010000036.1, read as the reverse complement.
GAAGCGTGCGCGTCGTCGCAAATGTGCTTGGGCCTGGGCGCGATGCGAATGGGTGCTTTGCCGCGCGGGTCGGCGAAGCGCCAGGTCAGGATCTGACCGCTCGCGGGATTGCGGAAGCCGACGTGGTCATGCGCGGAAAGCTCGTCAGGCGTCGCTGGCGCGCCGCGCGCCTTCAGATAGGCAGGCGAGGCGCAAGCGATCCAGGAGAATGTGCAAAGCCGCCGCGCCTGATGGCCGGGCGTGCGGTCGAGCGGCCCCGAGCGGATCGCGACGTCGACGCCTTCCCCCGCGAGATCGAGAATCTCGTTGCGGAATTTGACCTCGATCTCGATTTCCGGGCGTTCCCGCAGGAACGCGGGCAGTCGCGGCAGAATACAGGCGCGCGCGAACGAGGCGGGGGCGGTCACGCGCACCCGTCCGCAATCGCCGCGCGCGACTTCGCCGAGCGCGGATTGGACACGGGCGAGACTTTCGACCAACGCGCGTCCTGCCGTCATCAGCCTGTCGCCCTCTTCGGTCAGCGCCAACGAATGGGTGGAGCGATGCAAGAGCCGCAACCCGTGGGCCTTTTCGAAGCGGGCGACCGCCTTGGACATTGCCGAAGTGGTCGTCCCCGCCCGCCGCGCGGCTTCGGCGAAGGAGCCCGCCTCGACGACGCGGACGAAGGCGAGGAGACGCGAGAGATCGGGAGGCAAAGTTGTTGTGGACATGTAGTCCACATAGTCATGGCTGTGCCGTCACTACAAGGGCCGTTTCCGGACAGCTAATTCGGGGGCGTCAGCGCGCATTCTGCGGCTGGAAACGCGGGAAGTCCCATGAACCTCATCGAAATCACCCTGCAAGCCCTCGACGCCGCCGAGCGGGCTATCCCACCCGGCCAGCCGTTCTACATGCTCAATCTGCTGCGCTATCGCACGCAGGCGCATTACGAGGACGGATTCGACGCCGCGCCTTGCTCGGGCCGCGAAGCCTTTAATGAACGCTACAGGCCGGCATTCCGCCGTCTTGCAGTCGGCAAGCCGCTCGTGCGGATGTTTTCAGTCCCGGTCCTGGCGAGCCTCGTCGGCTCGCCAAGCGAACGCTGGGACGAAGCCGCGATCAATGAATACGGCGATTTCGCCACCTTCCGCGCGATCGTCGAAACCGAGACCTACCGGCGCGAAGTCGCTCCGCACCGTCATGCGGCGTTCGAAGATTTCCGGCTGATCGCGCTCGCCAAGGCGATGTGAGACTGCAATGACAATGCCGAGCATCGTCGCGGCACGACCTCACCACGGCCGCGGCGGGCCAAAAGCCATGTGGCGCGGTTTGATGTGGCGTAGTCGCGGCCTAGCCGCCCTTTGCAATAGGCAGGGCGATCTCGAATGTTGATCCCTCAGGTCCCGTATCGCCCAGGACCAGGCGGCCTCCATATCTCTCGATAATCGTGCGGGATATCGCTAGTCCCAAGCCCATGCCCGCCGATTTGGTCGTATAGAACGCTTCAAATACGCGGTCCCGATCAAGAAGCGGCACGCCGGTACCAGAATCCTGGATCGACAAGAGAACAAATGAATCTTGCGCGACCCGAGCGCCAATATTCAGTCTGCGGCTATCGCGTGGCATGGAAGCCATGGCCTCGATGGCATTCTTGATCAAGTTCAGAATCACCTGCTGCAACTGTACCGGGTCGGCTCTTACGAGAGGCGCTCCATCCTCGAAGTCGGTTACGACAAGCACTCCATTGAATTGCAGCTCATGCTGCAACAGGCGTAACACCTGCCGCGCTACGTTCTCGACGTTGATCGTGACCGGTTTGTCGGTTGCGTGCTTGAACAGTCCACGAATGCTTGTGATCGTGTTGTCAACTCTCAGGCTGGCTTCCACAATATCCTTAAGAATGGCACTGAGCTCTTCGAGCCGGAGAGGTTTTGCACCAAGGACCTGCTGAGCAGTGTCGGCGTTTAATGTGATTGACCCCAAGGGTGACCTGACTTCATGGGCTATCGCTGCTGTGGCTGCATCTATGCTCACGAAGCGATTGGTGCGCTCTCGCCGCTGCATCATCAGAGCGCTGGCCAATCTCGAATAAAGCATGGTCATTTCTGCGATCAATACGGACAGCAGAGTAACACTTGCGATGAGCGCAAACCCGCGAGCGGTGTACCAACCTACGGAAAATCGAGACGAGCCGGCGTATGCCGCCACCAGGAAATTGGGAAGGGCCGCGAATACAGTGACCATCAGCCACAAGTCGAGCACCGTGCGCCTTCGGACAAAGAGTATCAGGAGTACGAAGCCTGCCAATATCGTGAGGCCTATGTTGAATTGATTGCTGAGGCGCGTCTGTCGCATGAGACCTGTCGTAAAGAACTGCGGCAGATACTCAGTGCCGTCTATCACCAGCCACGACGGCAGGGCTATCAACACGAACACGATCGACAGCGTGATTGCGATGTTTGCCGTCGTCGACCCCTGCGACATCCTTCCTTTGTCTTTCAGCAGCGCATAGAAAAGGATGCTCAACGGAAAGGTGGTGTACCAAAGTACGAAGAACCAAGCCGGCGTGTTGTAGACGTCACCTATGAGCCCGTCTGGTGCATAACTGCCTGGAAAACTCAGAGTCTGCAGAAAGGCAAACGAGCCTGCGCAGATGTATCCGCTCGCGACGATCAGAAGGGCTCGGTGCGGCTGCACTGAATACTGAGCGAATAAGAGGGTCGCCGTCAGCAGGTCAGCTGTAGCCATGACCGTCTGAACGACCGGCAAAAAGCTGTCTACTCTGCCAATTTGTTGATTGGCGAACGGAGCCAGAAACGATGAAACGACCAGGATACTGACCACAAGACCGAGCGCCATCGCTCGGTGCCGTTGGGTGTAAGGCATCGAAGCGACCACGAGTGGAGGGTCGGTCTCCAGCGCAAAATGGCGATTGTCCGGGTTCAAGGTCGTGGTCCCATCTGCAGCCAATGTTGCAGCATATCCAAGGCTTCCGCGCTGACAATGTCTGCTTCGGGGACGCGAGCAGAGGTGCAAGCGCGTCGATCGAGAGTGCCTGGAGTCCGCCAGTGGTCGTTATGGGACACCGGTTCCTTGCCGACGCGACTGGCTTTTGAACACCAAGTCAGTTCTAGGGCCCTGTAGATGACAGCGATCGCTGCCCGGACGAAGCCGGGCGCGACGAACCTCACCCCAATCTCACCGCCCTTTAACGTCCTCCCCAAACCGCCGCCCCACCGCCACCAACACCACGAAGGTCGCCACCCACACCATCCTTGCGCCGTAGCGGTCGTGGGGGCCGGAGATGACGGCGCAGATGAAGGCGTTGCCGAGCAGGGCTAGTGTCACGGTGGCTGCCAGCAGCGTCAGGTCGTCGAGCTTGCGGTTCGCGAGCGCATGGCCGAGCAGTGCGAGCAGCGCCAGCATCGAGGCCAGCGCCACCGGCACGTGCAGCCAGTTGATCGCGGTGAAGTCGAGCTGCCAGTTCTGCTGCCGCGCCGCGCGCATCGGCGCGGCCTGCGCGGGGATATAGCGCTCGATGATGCCACGGGTGTGCGGGATCCAGCCATTGGTGCCTTCGCCGGTCGCGACATGCAGCAATTGCTGGCCCATCGCCCGCAGCGCCGCGCCGGCCTGCCAGGCCGGATATTCCCTCAGCGACTGCACGACGATGTAGCCCATCTCGTCGTTCAGCCCATCGAAACGGCCGAGCGCGTTGAACATGCTGTTGCCCCACAGGAACTCGTCGGCGGTCGCCGGCAGCTCATTGCGATACGGGCACAGCTTGTAGCGCTCGCGCGGGCAGTGGTCGTTCAGGTAACGCGCGACGATACCGTCCTGCATCATGCGGCCGAAGGCGACGCCGTAGCCGCCGGGCGTCCAAGCGACCTTGCCGGACAATGCATAATTCGCCGAGACCAGCATCACCGCGCCCGCGACGATGGTGAGGCTCGCCTGCGTCAGGCCAGCGAGCGGAAGGCGCTCCTTCAGAAACGGCCGTGCCATCCAGCCCGCGACGCAAAGCCCGAGCAGCACGCCGAGCGTGGCGCTGTGGGTCGCAGCGGCAAAGGCGGTGAAGATGAACAGCGCGATCTTTTCCAGCGCCGAGGTGCGGCTTGCGCCCACAATCAGCAGGAACAGCGAGAGCACCGAGAGCCCGGCAAAGATGTCGGTGAGCAGCATGCTCGCAAGCCAGGGCAGTGCGGTCGACACGATCAGCCCGAGGCTGATCGCGACGAAGCGGAAGGTCTGCATCATCGAGAGCACGCGCAGTGTGAGCTGCAGCAGCCACAGCGTCGCCAGCGACTGGACCGCGAGGTTGATCCAGAAGCCAAAGCTCTCGCCATAGTGCAGATAGAGCCCGAACACCGTGGAGCGGCTGGGGACGAGATAGCCCTCGTACCAGCGCGCCAGATAGCCGCCGGTATCCCATTGCAACAGCGGATAGCCGTTCCAGAACGCCGGCGCGATCATCAGCAGGGGCAGGCCCACCGCCGCCAGGCGCAGCCAAAGCGCACCTGCGGCGCGCGCGCGCAATTGATCAGTGGTGATGCTCAAATCCGGCCCCGTCCTCGCTTGCCGACCATGCCCGCAATAGCGGTTGGCAGAGAATTCACCAATAGTTTGACGCCGCCCGGCTTGAATTTGGCAAAACTCTGACCACCTTGAGCCGACCTCGCCGCTTGGGGGCGTCAGAAGAAGCCGTTGTGTTTCAACGTCTTGGTTTGCTTTCGCGGGGCGAGGTGCTGTTCACTCTCAGGCAAGCCGGTCAGGACTTTGCCGCCTAGACTATGCTATAGAGCCGGTCAAACGGGCCCATTCGAAAGCGCATCCCAGAGAGCAAATCCATGGCAGTGCATCAGGTCAATCCGGGAGGAAAGCTCGCATCGCTCGATCCGATCTGGGACCGGATCCGGGGCGAAGCGGAGGACATTGTCCGTCGCGAGCCGGAGCTTGCGACCTTCATTTATTCGTCGGTGCTGCATCACAGCCGCCTGGAAGATTCGGTGGTCCACCGCGTCGCCGAACGGCTCGATCATTCCGCGCTGTCGGGCGATCTGGTGCGCCAGGCCTATATGGATGCCCTGCGCGACGATCCCGATCTTGGCAACGCCTTCCGCGCTGATCTCGTTGCCGTCTATGACCGCGATCCCGCGACTTCCCGCTTCATCGATCCCTTGCTCTACTTCAAGGGCTTTCACGCGATCCAGACCCATCGCCTGGCGCACTGGCTCTATCTGAAGGGCCGCAAGGACTTCTCGTATTATCTGCAAAGCCGCGCCTCCGCGGTGTTCCAGACCGACATCAATCCCGCCGCGCGCATCGGCCGCGGCATCTTCCTCGACCACGCCACCGGCTTCGTCTGCGGCGAGACGGCGATCATCGAGGACGACGTCTCGATCCTGCACGGCGTCACGCTCGGCGGCACCGGCAAGGAGAACGAGGACCGACATCCCAAGATCCGCCACGGCGTGCTGATCGGCGCCGGCGCAAAAATCCTCGGCAACATCGAGATCGGCCATTGCGCGCGCATCGCCGCCGGCTCGGTCGTGGTCAAGCCGGTGCCGCACAACGTCACGGTCGCGGGCGTGCCGGCCAAGATCGTCGGTGAAGCTGGCTGCGCCGAGCCGTCGCGCACGATGGATCAGATGATCAACGCCATGGGGCTTTGAGAGGCCCTTGATGTAAGGGCCGGTTTTCCGGCCCTTTTCCTCCCCAAATTCTTTGGCAAATCATGCTGGCGGTTCGTCGCGTCTCGTCCTAAAACGCGGCCAGCCATTTTCGATCGGAGACTTGCCGTGGACGTCAAAGAAGTCAGAAAGTTAGATGCGTATCTGAAACGCGTATTCGGCAATCCCAAGATCCGCGTCGTGCCGCGGCCCAAGAAGGACGATTCCGCCGAAGTCTATATCGGCGAGGAATTCATCGGCGTCCTCTTCGTCGACGACGAGGACGATGATCGCTCCTTCCAGTTCCAGATGGCGATCCTCGAGGACGATCTGGTCGATCAGGAATAGTTTTCAACGCCGTCATTGCGTGCCCATGGGCCCCGGCTCAACAGCGCACCGTCGAAGCGACGCTGCGCTGCGTCCGGGGCACGCATCGAGATTGAGGCGCGCTCCTTCCGCGCCGTCATTACCCCAAAATCGCCTTCGAAAAATACGAAGAGCGCCAAGCGCTTGCTACTGTGCATGGGGTTGTTTTCGTGTTTTTTGTTTTGGGCGGACCGCTTACCCCTTCGGCCCGCGCAGCTGCGCGGTCAGCCTCTCCATCGCCTCCGCCACGTCATGCCACTGCGAGAGCCAGCTGCGCGGAAAGCGGAAGGTGAGGTCGGCGCCGCCGACGCGGCGTTCGGACAGGCACATGCCCGGCGTCGCCGCATCGCGGGTGCAGCGTGCGGTCAGTGCTGGGTTTGCCGCGGAATAGAGATCCTCGCTGCCGTAAGGCGTATCGGCGCGGAACATCCGCATGGTCAGGCCGTCCACGGGCTGGGCCGCGGCCTGGTCGAGATAGCGCGGATAGATCGTTGCGGTCCGCTGCTCGGGCGAGAGCGCATCGTGATGGGCTGCGATCGACAGGAAGATGCGATCGATCGAATGCACCGCCGCTTCCACCGTGTCGGCGGTGACGTGCTTGGGCGCGCCGGGCGGCTCCAGCGAGGGATAGAGGAAGTCGAGATCGATGCGCTCCTGCGGTCCGGAGTGCCGCTGGATCTTCATGCGGATCGCCGTCGTCGGCAGGTTGAACAGCGTGCCGCCGACGCTCACCGGCAATTTGTCCGGGGCGTTCGCGCCGCCCGCGCCCCAGGTCGGCCACAGTAGATAGGCGACGAGCGCGACAGCGCATGCCGCGGCAATGCCGCCGAGCACGATCGGGACGACATGCGTCCTGGCATGCGTGCGGGGGGACCTGAGGGGAGCTTCGGAAAACACCGTCATGAGCTAGCGCAAGAGAGCCGGATGTCGGCCGGTGGCCGACGAATCAGCGGCGAATATGCCATGCGGCGGCGATTTCGCGCAGCGTTCCGCACCTGCCGGCGGCGGGGACGGCCCTGCGCGGAAGGGGCGGCGACGTTAACCTTCCCTTAAGGATAATGTAGCGTTAACCAGCCCTATTTGTCACAGGAAGGCGGTGGCGTTGCGTAAGGGCGGACCGTTCCGATGACACCTGAAGCTTTCAATACCTTGTTCTCGATCTGCATTGGTTTCGCGCTCGCGGGCGCGCTCGTGAACGGATACCAGGCGCTCGCGCAGCGGCCCGCCGGCTTCGGCCTGTTGCAGGACGGCGTGGCGCCCAAGACCTTCGCGGCCGTGCCGTTCCTGGTGTTCGCCGCGCCCTTCATCATCATGCGCAACACGCTGCGCGGCATGCGGGTGGAAAGCCGCCGTGCCGAGTTCGTGATGATGGCAACCCTCATCGCCGGCTTCTGGAGCATGATGAGCGGCACCTTCTTCCTGATGACGCTGCGCGCCGCCGGCGTTCTGGGCTGAGGCCCGGCCGGATCGGCGAGCTGCCCGGTTCCTTTGCCTCTTCGCCGCCGTTTCGCTATGGCTGAAGTCGACGTGACAGGAGACCTCCATGGCGATCTACGAGCTCGACGGGCAGGCGCCCGACCTTCCCGCCGACGGCAATTATTTCATCGCGGAGACCGCGACCGTGATCGGCCGGGTGCGCCTGAAACCGGGCGCGAGCGTCTGGTTCGGCGCCGTGCTGCGCGGCGACAATGAGTGGATCGAGATCGGGGAGGGCGCCAATGTGCAGGACGGCTCGACCTGCCACACCGATCTCGGCTTTCCGCTTCACATCGGCCGGAACTGCACGGTCGGCCACAACGTCATCCTGCACGGCTGCACCGTCGAGGAGGGCGCCCTGATCGGCATGGGCTCGATCGTGATGAACGGCGCCAGGATCGGCCGCAACAGCATCGTCGGTGCCGGTTCCGTCATCACCGAGGGCAAGGAATTTCCTGAACGTTCCCTGATCATCGGCTCGCCGGCGCGCGTGATCCGCACGCTCGACGACGCCCAGGTGCAGAAAATGGGAAGCGCGGCGAGGTTCTACGTCGCCAACGGTCCGCGCTTCGAGAAGGGCCTGAAGCGGATCGGTTGAGCAGCCCGCGCTGCCGGCCGGGACCGGCGGGGCATCGGTTCCGTACCGTAAAAATACAGCTAGGTACTTTAATCCTCCGCTAGCGCGATCACGCTTATCATCGAGCGTTTTCAACCAGGAGGAGCGGCGCCATGAATGCGACGGCGCTGGAATCCGGCTTTGGTGCCGGAACCAATCTATTGAAGAAATTCGTGAGGTTCGCGCGCGGCACCGACACGCTGACCGTTGCGGAGAAGGTCTACAGCATTGCCGCCTTCCTCGCGATCGTCACCACTTTCCTCCTGGTGATGTCGGTCCAGTCTGTGCGGTTGCAGACGACCTATCGTCACATGCACGCCTCGTCCGCCGAGGCGGCGATCAGCGTCGGGCGCATCAATGCGCTGATCTACGCCATCGTGATGGAATCACGCGGCATCTACATGTCCACCGATCGTCGTGCGATGATGCCCTACGCGGACGGGCTGACCCGGCGCAACCGTGAGCTCGCCGAGGCCGTGAAGAGCATGGAGCGCACCGTCGGCGATGATGATGCCGAGCTGTTCGCGAGCTTCCGCCAGCGCATCACGCAGTTCATCGAGTTCCGCCAGGAGCTGGTGCGGCGTGGCGTGGAGATCAGCTCCGCGGCGGCGCGCGAATGGGGCGACAACAACGCCAACCGGAAGGTGCGCAGTCAGCTCAACAGCGATGTCGAGGCGCTCGAGCGCATCTATCAGCAGCGCGCACGTGAGGCGGACGCACTCGCCAACGAAAACCGTTACGCGGCGGCCTATCTGTTCGCGCTCGGGCTCGCGGCACTGATGTTCGCAGGCCTGAACGTCGTCGTCATGCGGGGCTCCGTGGTCGGCGCGCTGGCCGATATCACGCAGGCGACCGACCGGATCGCGGCCGGTGACGTCAAGAGCGAGGTGCCGCATCTCGGCCGTCACGACGAGATCGGACGTCTGGCGCGCGCCGTGCAGAACTTCCGCGATGCCGTTGCACGCATCTTCCAGCTCGAGGAGCTCGAGCTCGGTACCGCCCAGGCGCGCGACGCCGCGAGGACCGAGCGCGATAATTTCAACGACAAGTACCAGGCCAAGAAGTGGCAGCTCTCGGCGGCGATCAACAGCATGCCGCAGGGCCTGATCATGCTCGACGGCAAGGCCAACGTGGTGGCGATGAACTCGAACTACCGGCAGATCTACAATCTGCCCGAGACGATCCAGGCCGGATCCACCCTCGAGGAAATCCTCCAGCACCGGGTCAAGAGCGGGCTGTTCAACGGCGACGTCGCGAAATATGTCGCGGCGGTTCTCGGCCGGATCGCCAGGCGCGAGCCGGCGGTCTACGAGATTTCCCTCAACGACGGCCGCACCATCAAGATCTACGAGCGTCCGATGGATGGCGGCGGCTGGGTTTCGGTGCAGGAGGACGTCACCGCACAGCGCCAGCACGAGCGCATTCTGGAACGGATGGAGCGCTTCCTCGCCACCATCATCGAGAACGTCGCCGAGGGCATCATCGCCAAGGATGCGCGCAATTTGCGCTACGTCTTCGTCAATAAGGCCGCCGAGAAGATGATCGGCATGACGCGCGGCGAGATCATCGGCAAGACCGCGCGGGAATTGTTCTCCGCAGAGGCGGCTGAACTGATTGAGCGGCGCGACCAGCAACTCCTCGCGCAGAAGCAGCAGCTCGAGCCGATCGTCGACACTATCGACAATCCCGCGCGCGGGCGCCGCGTCATCTGCGCTCGCCGGATCCAGGTCGGCGGCGCCAGCGAAGAGTCCCACATGTTCGTGACCATGGTCGAGGACCGCACCGAGAAGGCGGCGGCCGCGGCATAGTTGCCCGCAGCAAATGCGAGCGGCGCGTCAGCGCCCTTCGGATTCGCCTGCTTCGATTGCGCCTGCGGCCTTCTCGTGGCCGGCGGCCCACAGCGCATGCTCGTCGCTGCCGTCGAGGTAGGGATTGGCCTCGGCCGGAATGTTCTCGCGCGCGGCGCGTTCGCCCTCTGCAAAGGGATCGCGATCGGTCATCGTCGGTCTTGCCTCCCGGCTTTCAAGCTGATGTGACGGCATTTGTTCCGGAACTGGACTCTGCCGCGGCGGTTGACCGCTAAAGGAGAGCTTCGATGGCCGCATCGCCCTTCGTTTCACGCAAAATCACGATCCTGATCTTCGCGCTCGCGGCGATGCCGTCGGTCGCCTTCGCGCAGGCGGCCGGCGGGTCTGCCGGATCGACGGGTGGCTCTGCGGGGGCGACCGGAGGTGTTGCCAACGCGCCCGCGCCACCGCCAGGCACCAACAGCCTGGGCACGGCTCAATCGTCCGGCGCGGGCGCCGGAGTCACCACCGGCAGCGGCACAGGCGGCTCGGCTGATGCCGCCGTCAATGCCGAGAATCGCATGCTCGACAAGAAGCTCAAGAGCATCTGCCGCGGCTGCTGAATGCTCGCGCGGAAGTGAGGCAGTGTGGCTGTCCGGAATGCCCAAGTGACGTTAGCTTGGTCCCGCTTTGAAGCGTGGAGCGTGTCCACGCGGAGGATCGAGTGATGTTACGCAGGATGATGATGGCGGCGCTGACCGTCGCGGCGGTCGGGCTGTCGATGCCGCATGCGGCTGAGGCGCGGGGATTCGGACATGGCGGCTGGGGTCATGGCGGTGGTGGCTGGGGCCATGGTGGCTGGGGTCATGGCGGCCATTGGCGTGGCGGCGGCTTCTGGCCGGGAGTCGCGATCGGGGCGGGCATTGCCGGCGCCGGTTACTACGGCGGCTATTACGGCTACGGCTATCCCTACGGCGGCTCCTACTATTATGATACCGGCTATGACGACTACAACGGTGGTTATGGTGGCTGCTACGTCGTCCGGAAGCGTGTCATGACGCCGGCTGGATGGCGCTACCGCCGCGTGGATGTCTGCGAATAGCCTCCTCGACGAGAGGCCAACCGACAAAAAAACAAGGCCGTTGACGCAGTATACCGTCAACGACCTTGCCAGCCCCGGACATTGAAATCGGCTCACGCCATCCGGTAACCGCGAGCATCGCGCGGAATCACACGGGCGAATGTGATCCAGTTCACAAGTCGAAAAAATTAGTCCCGTCGTCGTGAATTGCTTAGCCGCGCGAGCGCTTGCGCGCGCTGGCATGGACGCGGTGCCGCACCGGTTTCCTGCGGGTAACCGTCGGTGCTTCGACGTCGGTTGCGCGTGCGCTGGCGAACGACTGCCGCAGGCCGTCGATGGACTCGTTCAGCGTCGCGACCTGCTCGGACAGGCGCTTGGTGTCGGCCTGCTGCGCCGCCATCAGCCGCTTCATGGTCTGGAGCTGATCCTGCACCACCTGGAGCTGATCGATCGATTCCTGCTGGGTCGCCTCCAGCCCCTTGGTCTTCTCGACGAGCTGCTCGGAGGCCTGTGCGGCCCGGGCCTGGAGCTGCCGTGATGCCACCACCCGGTCGGTTTCGGGTGCGGCGCCGGCATAGGCGCGCCAGATCGCGATCGAGGTGACCCCGGCGATCAGGAGCAGGAGCGCTGCGGCGGTCAGCGCGATGGGCTGGGCGCCGAGACGAAGAAGGGGGTTGGACGGTGTGTCCTGTGCGAGATCGATCATCGCTGACAAAACCCAAATTGAAACTTGGTGAGTGGCGAAGACCGGCAGCCCTGAGGCCGCCGGGGCGTCCCGAAAGCGTTACGTTTCGGCAACGAATGGGACCAAAAAGAGGCTAAAGGCGAAAAAGGTAACCGATCCAGTCCGTTCGGCCGGACGGCCGCGTCCACCGATGGCAGGCTCCGTAAAAATACGGACAGGCGTCCTGGCGAGGTTTTGGCCGGCTACGCCGGCAAGCCGCGCCGCGCGGCCGCGCCGGCGGATCGGCGGTCGAGCGGGCAGCGATGGAAGCGACGCCTCGCTTTCCTGCAAGCCGAGCCGAACAAGTCGCGCACCTTCGCGCGCGACCGTCGCAACATCCTTGATCCGGTCTGCCTTCCTCCATGCTGGCAAGGCAGCTCGGCGTGCGTCGCCGCGGCGATGAGGCCTAGCCATCGCGATAGGAACAACCGCGACATGCATCCGTTCGGGAATCGATCTGTCCCCAAGCCCGAGGCCTTTCCCCTATGTATCACCACGTCAAGAAACTGATGTTCACCGTTCGCGTCGACGAGCCGGACCCTCGCTTCGGCAACATGCTGCTAGAACAGTTCGGCGGCGCCAACGGCGAGCTGGCCGCTGCCATGCAATACTCCATTCAGGGCCTCAACTGCGAAGATCCTGACCGCAAGGATTTGTTGATGGACATCGGAACGGAGGAGTTGAGCCATCTCGAAGTCGTCGGCACATTGGCGCGCATGCATCTGAAGCCGTCGAAATTCGACCGTCAGGCGGCGGAAGCCGATCCGCTGATCGCGATCGCCGGAGGCGGCGGCGTCAATCTGTTCAATTCGCAAGGCAACGCCTGGACTGCCGACTATCTGAAGATCACCGGGGAGCTGGATGTCGATCTGCGCAGCAACATCGCGGCGGAGGCGCGTGCCAAGATCGTCTACGAGCGGCTGATCAATTTCTGTGACGACGCCGGCACCAAGGATGCCCTGCAATTCCTGATGACCCGCGAAATCACCCATATGAAGGCGTTTGCACTGGCGCTCGAAAGCATGGGCAAGCCCGCCTTCAGCATCGGCCGCATTGCGCCGACGCCGGGCCTGGTCAACCAGTTCTTCAACGATTCGACGGGAGCCGGCGATCACGGCGAGATCGACACCCGCGGCCCCTGGAACGAGGGCGGCGACTGGGTCTTCACGGAATCTCCCGCGATCCAGGCCGGCGAGCCTGGACCTGCGACCGCCATCGTGACCGAGAGTTCGCCGGCGGTGGACGAAGCCGGGCTAGGCGACCTCCTGCTCGACGAGCTGCGCGATATCCTTCATGCCGAGAAGCAACTGACCAAGGCGCTGCCGAAAATGGTGGAAGCTGCGCGTTTCGATCAATTGCGCGAGCTGTTCGAGATGCATCTCGGCGAGACCGAGACCCAGATCGAGCGCATCAACGAATGCTTTGAGCTGCTCGGCAAGACGCCGCGGGCCAAGCCTTGCAAGGGCATGATGGGCCTCGTCGAAGAAGGGCAGGAGATCATCGACGAGGGCGAAAAGAAGGAGGATGCAGCCGCCGATCTCGCCTTGATCGGCGCGGCGCAGCGAGTGGAGCATTACGAGATCGCCGGCTACACCACCGCGCGCAACCTCGCCCAACAGCTGCGCCACAGCGCCATCGTCGCTTTGCTGTCGAAGTCGCTGGCCGAAGAGGAGAACGCAGATCAGCTGCTCAACCAGGTCGCGCGATCGCTGATGTCGGTCGCGAAGATGCCGGCCGCGGTGGAGCAGACCGAGTAGGGCGATGTGATCTCGCGCAATCGACCATCGGCGGCCCGCGATCGTTGAGAGCGGGCCGCCGAACCATTTTAGACGGAGCGAACGGTCGCGGGCTAGGGCGCGTACTCATAAATCGACTGCGATGTCCGCTTCGCGCCGACACCGACGCCTTTGTGCAACCGCAACAAATGACGCGAAAGGCCATGACCGGAAGTGCTTCGCTGCAGTCTACTCCCCATGCTGACCGTTATTCCGGCAATCCAGCTTGGCGCAATCCCTCTTCGTATCGCGAAACGTCGTCGGCCTTCTGATATGGTCCCAACGCCTCTTTCAAATTGGAAACAAGCAGCGTCGGATTTAGCTCCCGCAACCTAGCTACCGAACGACGTGCCGCTTCGAGGCGTCCAGCCATTGCATCGCTTGCAGCAGCGATCCGTAACGCGGGTTGGAAATCTGGACTATCTTGCAACGCCATTGCAGCCCAACCCGCCGCCTCGTCGTAATGGCGAGCGAAGAAGTGCGCGTGCGCGACGCCGCTTCGCATCCCGCCCATCCGAGGGTCGAGCGGGTCCAGACGCATGGCACGCGCGAAGCGCTCGATCGCTGCTTCGGGCTCTCCTAGCCAGCTTTTCACCCATCCGCTGAATCGCCAAGCCTCCGCCAAATTAGAATTGAGCACAAGCGCCCGATCCATCAAGTCAGCGGCGGCGCCGAGATCGCGAACGACAAACGCTAAAGCCCACCCGCTCCCGGAGAGCGCGATCGCATCGTCTCTTCCCAATTCAATCGCTTTGCGAGCCAGCCGCTTGACCTCCGCAATCTCGTCCGGCGTGATCACAACCCAGCTATCGGCTTTGAAACGGGCGTAGCAAGAGGCGGCCCTACCGTAAGCAGGTGCAAAGTATGGATCGAGCTCGATTGCACGGTAGAATAGGCGCAAGGCTTCTTCGTTCGCTCGCTGGCTGGCAAACTGATACATCTTGGCCATCCCGCGCAAATACAGGACATGAGCATCCAGATTCGGCTTTGGCTGGCGCCTGGCCCGCTCAATCTCCACCTTTTCGACAACCGATACGATCGCGCTGACCACACTCTCGGCGACTTGATCCTGCAGATCAAAGATATCGCCGAGGCTGCCATCGATCCGGTTCGCCCACAGATGTGCTCCGGAGGCGGTATCGATCAGCTGTCCCGTGATCCGTACGCGGTCGGCGGCCTTGCGAACGCTCCCTTCCAGGACATAGCGTACGCCGAGCTCGCGGCCGATATGCTTCACGTCCGCCGCGCGTCCCTTGTAGGTGAAGCCCGAGGTCCGTGCGATGACGAGCAGCGCCTTGAAATGAGACAGCGCCGTGATGATGTCGTCGACCATTCCATCGGCAAAAAAGTCCTGCTCGGGATCGGTGCTGAGGTTGACAAAGGGCATAACGGCGATCGACGGCTTATCGGCCAGCGCGACGTTACCTCCCGACGGATCAGACTGGTCATCTTCGCGTGACACAGGTCCCTCAAGCAGATAGCCGCGCTTGGGCAGGGTCTTGATGATCTCTTGTGCGGGATCGCCGATCGCAAGGCGAATGTCGCTGATACAGCGGGTCAGCGAATCCTCGCTGACTGTGACGTTGGGCCAGATGGCTGCGATCAACTCGTCCTTTGTCACCGTCTGTCCGGCGCGCTCGGCGAGATAACGCAGCACTTCAAAGCTCTTCGGCCGCAGTCTGATCTGACCTGCGGGGCCGAACAGACAAGAACGCCGCATATCAAGCGTCAAAGAGCTGAAAATTATCTTCATTTTTCGGAGCTTACCGGATTTGTGCGCTCTCGGCAGCGGGAAGTTTCAGGAGGATTTCAGGTCTATTTCAGGATCCGGATCGCCTTTCTGTAGTCTGGTCGCCTGGTGGAAAGGAGCTGGCCGCTTGCTGCTGCAATCCCGGTACTTTCGAGGCGCCACCCAATTCGTCACGGCGCTGGCCGCTTGGGCGCATTTGCCACCGGCGCTCTCGCCGAGGACGCCGGTCGAACGCGGCAGCTACCTCGTCAATGCCGTTATGCTGGGCCCGCATCATAGACGCGCTTGCCGCTGCTCACGATGCCACTGTCCAGATGATCGACACCGCGATTGTCCGCGTGCATCAGCATGCAGCCTGCATCACCAAGAACCAGCGGCAATCGATAGGAAGGTCACGTGGCGGTCTGGCGAGCAAAATTCACGCACTGGTCGATAGCAATGGTCTGCCAGTCCGGCTGACGCTGAGCCCCGGTGAGGCTCACGACGTTAGACTTGCCGGAAAACTGCTATCGCGTTCGAAATCCGGGTCAATGTTGCTTGCCGACCGTGGATATGACGCCGACTGGATCAGAGAGCTTGCCATGGAAAAAAGGCGCATGGGCGAACATCCCGCCGAAGAGCAATCGCAGCGATCCAATCTGCTTTAGCCCCTATCTCTACCGCGCCCGCAACAGGGTGGAACGGTTCCTCAACAGGATCAAACAATGTCGTCGCGTTGCGACACGCTACGACAGGCTTGCAGCCAACAACCTCAACTCGCCTCAATCAGGTTATGGCTTCGCGTTAATGAGTCCGCATCCTAGCCTTCCGGCTGGAACGGCGAAAACGGTCCGGAATAGGTCTTCGGCCGCGGCGCCGCATAGGGGCCGAGCCGGGAGGTCTTCAGCCCCAGCCGCACCAATGATTCCGCCAGCGTCACTGCGGCGGCGACGCCGTCAATCACGGGCAGGCCGTGGGTGGCGGCAAGCTCGGCGGCGAGATCGGCCATGCCGGCGCAGCCGAGCACGATCGCCTCAGCGCGGTCGTCGCGGATCGCAGCCGCGATCTCGGCGGAGATCTTTGCGAGCGCATCGGTGTTGCGCTCCTCCAATGCAAGCACCGGGACCTCGGCGGCGCGGACGCGGGCGCAGCGATCGGCGAGGCCGTATTTCCGCAAATTGTGCTCGATCGGCACGATGGAAACACTGAGCGTCGTCACCACGGCAAAGCGCGCCGCGATCAGGCTCGCCATGTGGAAGCCGGCCTCGCCGATGCCGATCACCGGCGCCTTGGCAACGGCGCGGGCGGCATCCAGGCCGGTGTCGTCGAAGCAGGCGATGATATGGGCCTCGGCACCGTCGCGGTCGGCCTCGCGGATGCAGCCGAGCATGCCGGGCACGGCGAAGGCTTCGTCGTAAAAGCCTTCGATCGAGACCGGGCCCATCGCCGGCTGGCGCGCATCGATCACCGTGCCGGATAACGCGACCGCACGCGCCGCGGCGGCGATCTTCGCCGTCATCGATGCGGTGGTGTTGGGATTGACGACGTGCAGCCGCATCGGATCAGACAAGTCCCTTGTCAAACAAGCCCTTTGCCGGCGTCCGAACCCTTGGCCGCCTGGCGCTTGTTGAGCATGTGGATGGTGCCGAGCGCAAGCGTG
This sequence comes from Bradyrhizobium sp. WYCCWR 12699, assembly GCF_032144035.1. NCBI lineage: Bacteria > Pseudomonadati > Pseudomonadota > Alphaproteobacteria > Hyphomicrobiales > Nitrobacteraceae > Bradyrhizobium > Bradyrhizobium sp. WYCCWR 12699. The sequence continues at coordinate 937,980 of NZ_JAVTJN010000036.1, read as the reverse complement.
ATCACGGTGAACGACACCGCCGAGATCACGGTGCCGAGCGCATAGATGTCGGGGTTGGTCACCGTGGTGGTGAGGCCTTGCAGATCGAGCGGCAATGTATTCACTGCCCCGATCGCCTGACTGGAGCGGGCGAGCTCGTCCCAGGACAGCGTGAAGCCGAACAGGCCGATGCCGATCACCGACGGCAGGATGATCGGCAGCACGACATGGCGGAACGTCTGCCACGGCGTCGCGCCGAGATCGCGCGCGGCTTCCTCGAGGCGCGGGTCGAAGCGGTTGAAGATCGCGAACATGATGAGCAGGCCGAACGGCAGCGTCCAGGTCAGATGCGCGCCGAGCCCCGAGGTCAGCAAGCCCATCGACGTCTCGAAGTTCTCGTTCCAATGCGCCTTGATCAGATCGTCGATGATGCGGAATTCGAGGGAGATGCCGAGCGAGGTGATGATCGAGGGAACGATCAGGCTCGCGATCGCCGAATAGAACAGGAGGCTCTGCGCTTTGAATCTGCGGCGGAAGGCCATGCCGGCGGCGACCGACAGCACGACGGTGACGATCATCACGATCATGCCGAGCAGCAGCGAGCGGCGGAAGGCCGCGCCGAGATCGACGATGCCGGTGCCCTGGAACAATTTTGCGATCCAGAAGGTCGACACGCCGTTCATCGGGAAGGTGAGGCCGCCCTGCGGTCCCTGGAACGACAGCACGTAGATCGCGATCATCGGGCCGTAGAGGAACAGCACATAGCCCGCGAAGAAGATCGCGAGCACGTAGAACGAGCGCGGGCGTCCTTCCTTCATGCTCTAGAGCTCCTTCTTGATGTCGACGATCCGCGACATCATGGTGATGATCAGGAAGGTGATGACGAGCAGGATCACGGCATTGGCCGCTGCCGCGGGGAACTGCAGCGCGTTCACCCGCGTCTCGATGATCTTGCCGGCCGCCGCGATCTGCTGGCCCCCCATGACGCCGATGGTGATGAAATCACCCATCACGATGGTGATGACGAAGATCGAGCCGATCACGATGCCAGGCTTGGCGAGCGGGATGATGACGTTGACCAGCGTCTGGAAGCCGGTGGCACCGGCGTCATAGGCGGCCTCGATCAGCGACTTGTCGATGCGGATCATCGAGTTGAAGATCGGCACCACCATGAAGAAGGTGAAGAGGTGCACCAGCGCCAGCACCACGGAGAATTCGGAGAACAGCAGCCATTCCAGCGGATGGTTGATCAGACCGGTCTTGACCAGGCCGGAATTGACGAGGCCGTTGCGCCCGAGCAGCGGAATCCAGGCGATCATGCGGATCACGTTGGAGGTCCAGAACGGGATCGTGCAGAGCAGTGACAATCCCATCTGCCACGTCTTGGACTTGACGTGGAAGGCGAGGAAGTAGGCGACCCAGAAGCCGATGAAAAGCGTGATCGCCCAGACCATGAAACAGAGCTTCAGCGTCTTTAGATAGGTCTTGCCGATCGTGCAGAGATCGGGGAGCTGCGCGATGCAGCCTTCGAACGTGTCGGTGTAGCCGCGGCCCGAGAAGGCCGGCAGCAACTGGTATTCGTTGTAGTCCCAGAACGAGACGATGACGACGAACACCAGCGGAATGAGGAAGAAGGCGAGAAACACCAGCATCATCGGCCCGGCCTGAAGCCAGGAGATGAAGGACGGCGACAGGCGCGTCGGTTTCGCGGCGCGCGCTGTGCCTGACCCCGGGATCAAGCCCGGGGACGCCTGTTGCAGGACTTCTTCCGACATGTCCGTTACGCCGCGATGAACTCGTTCCACTTGCGGACCATATAGTCGTTCTCGTCCATCACGGCGTTCCAGCAGGCAACGCCGCCCATGCGGTCCTCATAAGAGCCGCCGTCGCGCACGGCGCCGGCCTTCTCCAGCAGCGAGCCGTCGGGCGCCTTGATGTCCTTCTCGGCCGGCTTGCCTTCCATCCAGTACGCCCACTCGTAGGGCTCCATATGCGCCTTCGCGGTGGAGAGCACGGCGGAGTAGTAGCCTTGGCGATTGAGATAGGCTCCGGCATAGCCCGACAGGAACCAGTTGACGAACTCATAGGCCCATTCGAGCTTGGGACCCGACACGCCCTTCGAGACGCAGAAGCCGGACGCCCAGGAGCGGTAGCCTTCCTTCAGCGGCTGGAAGGTGCAGGCAATGCCCATCGAGCGCACCTTGGTCACGGCCGGCGACCACATCGATTGAATGACAGTTTCACCTGACGCCATCAGGTTGACGCTCTCATTGAAATCCTTCCAGAAGGCGCGGAACTGGCCGGCCTTCTTGGCTTCGGTCATCACCTTCATGGTGAGATCGATCTCTTCCTTGGTCATGTTGCCCTTGTCGGCATATTTGTACTTGCCGGTGGCTTCCACGACCATCGCCGCGTCCATGATGCCGATCGAGGGGATGTTGAGGATCGAGGCCTTGCCCTTGAATTCGGGGTTGAGCAGCTCCGACCAGGAGCTGATCGGCCGCTTGATCAGGTCGGGACGGATGCCGAGCGTGTCGGCGTTGTACACGGTCGGGATCAGCGTGACGAATTCGGTCGCCGACGTCGCGAACTTCTTGGAGTCTTTGCCCTCGAGATACAGCACCTTCCAGGGCGCGGTGCCCTGGCCGCCGATCTTCTTGCCGCCGGGCGTCTCGCCCTTGGTGAAGACGGGCGTGATGTTGTCGAATTCCTTGATCTTCCTGGCGTCGAGCGCAAGGATGTTGCCCGACGGCACGATCTTCTTCAGCGAGAAATATTCGGTGTCCAGCACGTCGAAGGAGTTCGGCTGGGTCATCACGCGCTTGGTGACGTCGTCGGTGGTCGCGGTGATGTATTCGATCTTGATGCCGGTGTCCTTCAGGCACTGCTTGGAGATGTCGTCGCCCTCGTTCACGGCAGTGCCGAGATAGCGCAGCACCTTGGTCTCGGCCGACTTCACATAGGGAAAGCCGGTGATGGCGCCGGAGCCGGCGGCAAGGCCGGCGAGACCCGCGGTGCCCTTCAATAGCGTGCGGCGGCTGACGCCGGTTGTCCTGGTCGTCTCGGTCATTTCGCTCACTCCTCTGTTGCGCATTTCCAGTGATCGATCGGCGCTATTGCAGACGTTGCGCCTTGGCGGGATCCCAGGTGGCCAACACGCGATCGCCCGGACGGAACGGGTGGACGTCGAAAGTGGCTTCGGGAACGTGGGAGAACAGGGCGGTGCCGTCGTCGAGCGTGAGCGAGACGGCGATGTAGGAGCCCTGGTACTCGGTCTGGGTCAGCAGCGCCGGCGCGCCGATCGTGCCGTCAGTGAACGGCGCGATGCCGAGCTGATCGGCGCGCACGGCGATGAGCTTGCCGGCGTCGCTGAGCACGTTGTGGCCACCGATGAAGCGCGCCACGAATTCGGTGCGGGGATGGTGGAAAATGTCGCGCGCCGTGCCCTGCTGCTCGATCTGGCCGTGGTTCATCACCACGATGTGGTCGGCGAGCGCCATCGCCTCTTCCTGGCCGTGGGTGACCTGGATGAAGCTGATGCCGAGCTCGCGCTGCAGTCGCTTCAATTCACCGCGCATCTTCACCCGCAGGAACGGATCGAGCGCGGACAGTGGCTCGTCGAGCAGCAGGATCTGCGGCTCGGTGATCAGCGCGCGGGCAAGCGCAACGCGCTGCTGCTGGCCGCCGGAGAGCTGCGCCGGGAGGCGGTCCGCATATTGGCTCATCGCCACCAGCTCCAGCAGCTCGCCGGCGCGCTTGTGGCGCGTCGGCTTGTCGATGCCGCGCATCTTCAGGGCGAAGGCGACATTGTCGATCACGCTCAGATGTGGAAACAGCGCGTAGGACTGGAACATCATCGCGGTGCCGCGCTCGGCCGGCGGCAGGTCGGTGACGTTCTGCGCGCCCAGGATGATGTCGCCCTCGCTGACCGCCTCGTGGCCCGCGATCATCCGCAGCGTCGAGGTCTTGCCGCAGCCGGACGGGCCGAGCAGACAGCAATAGGTGCCGGCCGGGATCTTCAGATTGACGGTGTCGACCGCCAGCGTCGTGTCGTAGCGCTTGGTGACGGCGACCAGTTCGAGGGCGGCGGGAGTGGCCATGGCATGTCCAGGGAGGGCGGTGCTTGCGGCCTCTCTCCGCAAGGTCCGTGCCAACCGCCGCTTTGCCGGCCGAATCCCGAAACTGTGCAGCGGAGTCAGATCGTTAGATCGAATCCTGCGCCTTTGGCCCGCCCGCCCTGTGCCCAGCCATCTGCACACAAAACAGGCGAAGATTGTATAAACTTCCGCCTGTGATTGGATACAGGTCGTCGACTAACATCGAAAAGCGAATGTCGCCGATCAGCCCTCAAGCTCAACCCTCGAACCATGGCCGCCAAGCCCCGTCCCAAATCCGACGCGCCCGATGCGAGTGATCGCGTCAGCCGCATCCGGGAGGGTGTGACCGCCGCGATCCTCGAGCATCGCCTGCTGCCGGGCACCAAGCTCGGCGAGGACGAGATCGGCGAGATCTACGGCGCAAGCCGCACGCTGGTCCGCACCGCGCTGCAGCAGCTCGCGCATGAGGGCATCGTCAACATCGAGAAGAACCGCGGCGCCTTCGTCGCGCGGCCGACGCCGGCCGATGCCCGCGAAGTGTTTGAGGCGCGCCGCCTGATCGAGCCCACCATCGTCGATCACGCCATCGATGCGGTCTCGCAGGCCTGGCTCGACCGCCTCCAGCAGCACCTTGCCGAGGAACGCGAGGCCGAGCTGCGCGGCGATGCCCGCGCCTCGGTCCGGCTCTCCGGCGAGTTTCACCGGCTCGTCGCCGAGATGAGCGGCCACAGCATCTATCTCGGCTTCCTCAAGGAGCTGATCGCGCGCTCCTCGCTGATCATTCTGCTCTATCGCCGCCACGACACGCCGGCCTGCGGCACCGATCATCACGCCGGCATCGTTGCCGCGATCCGCAACCGCGACAAGCAAGCCGCGCGCGCGCAGATGCTGTCGCATCTGGACGAGATCGAAGCCGAACTTTTCCTGAAGGATCCGGCGGCCGACGAGCTGCGGCTTGCCGACGTGCTGGGTGCGTGATCGCGCGGGACGGCGAGATACGATCGCACGGACCGCCTTTGCTGCTACGTCGGATCGCCGGGAACCGGCGTCTTGCTCCAGGGACCAGTCTCACTCTCCGTGATCCCGGAAGGCGGCACAGGGCTTCTTGTCGCAATTGAGCTTGTCACAATCCGGGGCCGTTCGTCGGACGCGTGACTTCTAAGCGTCTCCAAAACCAGAAAGAACTTCTGGGCTAGCATAAGGTCGAGCCCGCGGATGCGTTCATCTCGGTTTCGGGAGTGACGAGATTCGCTACCAATTCGATGACTCGCGAATCCCCGCAGCAATTTAGTGCACGACGTTGCGGCGAATTGTGACAGTCGTCGCGCGACGTAAGTGACTATTCCTCGTGGGCCTGACTGGCTATATGCTGGCGCTCTGTCATCGAACTGTCATGTCACCGGAAATGCTGAAATCAGATGCCACGTCGGCGCGCAAACCTGCGAGCGCGGCGGACGGGAATCGTGTCCCAAAGGACAACAAGAGAACGCAAGTCATCGCCGGCTTCCTCAGGCAAATTGAACCGGCCGGACCCGGCGCGGAACCTGCGGTCGTCGAGGTCGCTGTGATCGATCAGACGCCGTCGCAAAGCACGACGCCCACCCAGGGTCCCGCTCAGTCGAACATTGCCGCGCCTGCCGCCGGCGAGATCGAGCTCAAGCTTCTCGTCGATGCTGATCGCATGGCGGATTTCAACGCCGCGCCCGTTATCGCGGCCAATGCGCGCAACAAGGGCTCGCGAAGACATCTCAAGTCGGTCTACTACGACACGTCGGAGTGTCTGCTTCGGCGCAATGGCCTCAGCCTGCGCGTGCGACAGAGCGGTGCGCGCTTCGTGCAAACCGTGAAGACCGAGGTTGCGGATGACCCGCTGCGCCGTGGCGAGTGGGAGGCGAACGTGGCCTCGTTCGTGCCCGATCTCGCGCTGGCGATGCCGTTCATTCCGCAGAAGCTGCGCAGCTCTCTCGAAGCGCATCCGCTCGAAGCCGTCTTCACCGCCGACGTCCATCGCCATGCGCGCATGATCGACCTGCCGACGGGCACCGTCGAAGTTGCATTCGACCGGGGCGAGCTGACGGCCCGCGACCGCTCGCTGCCGGTGAGCGAGATCGAGCTCGAACTCAAGAGCGGCAGCGCGAGCACGATCTACGAGCTCGCCTTGCTGCTTGCGGAGCAGGGGAAGGTGAAGCCGTCGATCCGCAGCAAATCGGCGCGCGGCTTCGATCTTGCCGCCGACCGGCCGCCGGCGGCCCGACGGCCGCGAAAACTTCGCCTCGATCCGTCGGTGACGCTCGACGAAGCCTTCGCGACGATACTGCGCTCGTGTTTCGTCCATCTGCTGCAGTCGCCGCCGGCGGCCGAGGACGGCCGCAACCCGGAGGGCGTGCATCAGCTCCGCGTCTCGCTGCGCCGGCTGCGATCGGCGCTCGACCTGATGCAATCGGTCGGCACGCTCAGCAATCTCGACGCACTGGGGTCGGAAGCAAGATGGCTGGCGCAGGAGCTGTCCGCCGCGCGCGACTGGGATGTCTTCCGGCTCGGGACCTTGCCCATGATCGCAAAGGCCTGTCCTTCGGTCGCCGGCTTTGATGCGCTGGGTCGGGCCGCGGCCAAGCGCCGGTCCGATGCCTATCGCAACGCGCAGCACGCGCTCGACGATCGCCGCTGCGCCGTGTTCCTGATCGGCCTCGGTCACTGGATCGAGACGCGGGGATGGCGCAACGATGTGGCCGCCGAGGATCTCGGCCAGCTCGCCGAGCCCGCCGTCGGCTTCGCGCAGCGCGTTCTATCGGAGCAATATGCGAAAGTGCTCAAGCGCGGCCGCCGCTTCAAGTCGCGCACGGTCGAGGACTTGCACAGGGTCAGGCTCGCGACCAAGCGGCTGCGCTATCTCGGCGAATTCCTGCTGCCGCTGTTCGCCGATCGCAAGTCCGCGAAGAAATTCGCCCACAGGCTTGCCGATCTGCAGGAGGAGCTCGGCGCGTTCAACGACATGGCGGTCACGGCATCGCTGCTCGATGGGCTCGGCGCCGAGCCGGACGGTGCCATTGCGGCTGCGGCAATCGCCGGCTGGCAGGCGCGTGCATCGCTCGGTGTGCAGCCGTCCCTGCAAGGCACCTGGCGCGATTTCACCGCCGCGCGCGTGCCGTGGTCGTCGCAGGACTGATCGCAAGTCCCCAAAAAAGTTGCGGCCAGGCTTTGGGGGAAGCCTGGCCGCGCGCGAACCGGTCTGGGACGGGGAGGGGTGGGGATGTGACCGGGTCGCGTAACCTGTTGTCTCGTTCCTGTCAGTCTCTGGCGCTGGCGGTGGAGACCGCCGGCTTGGTATCGCCGAGCGAGACCCAGACGTTGGGATCGCTCTGCGACTGGCGCTTGACGAAGCGGTAGCCGGTCTCCGTCCAGGCCACGACGTTCTCGTTCTGATTGTCGAGAACGAACTCGCCCTTGTCGGTCTTCACCGTCAGCACCGCGTGTCCTTCGCCCTTCTTGTCACGCACGACGGTGATGAGCAGGGCCTCGCGCGGCCATCCGGCATCGATCAGCATCTTGCGCTTCAACAGCACGTAGTCTTCACAGTCGCCGTAACCGTCGGTCGGCAGCGACCATTTCTCGATCACGCCCCAGTGCTCCTGGTCGGTCAAAGGCTTGACGGTCTCGTTGACCCAGCGATTGACCTTGACGAGGTCGCGCCATGCACCCTGCGACATCACGATGTCGCGCGGCTGCGTCGCTGCGCCCTGGCACTGGGCGGCATTGTCTGCACAGAATTCGACCCAGCCGATCGGTGCACGTGTGGTGTCACCGAGGCTCGCGTAGAGCAGACGGCCTTCGCCGGCCTGCGCTGCCGTGCTGATCCCGAAGAGCATGGCGGCGAGCGCCAGCTTCTTCCCCTGTCCCCTGAAGTCAAACATTGCGGCCCCCGTTTCTTGTTGGGACCACATTTCGCACGGAGCTTTTGAGTTGCCGCTAAGTCGACCAAGTCAAGTCGAGACGAATACAAGTAAAACCTGCGGCGAATTCGATCTATACTTGAATCGAATTCTCATAAAATTTGAAACAACTGCAATTGATTCAAATTTTATCGATTAACGCGGAAACGCTGGCGGAACCGCCATTTCCACATGCAAACGCGCCGCGCGTTAACCCGCGCTGGAGCCGTCGCGCGCCAAGAAAAAGGCGGCGTCCGCATCGCGGAGGCCGCCTTCAGGGCTGGAAATACGGGGGTTTTAGCGCTCTCGCGCTTTACCGCGCGGTAACGCTCTCTTCGAGTGTCTCGATCGGCTGCGCGTGCAAGAACTCCAGCGCGAAGCCGTCTTCGAGGTTTCGGACCACGCGGCCCTGGACCCGGCCGAGCAGGACCGTCGATTTCAGCGGCGGGCGGTTCTCCGCGGCGATGGCGGCGCCCGACAGCGAAAGGTCGATGATGCGGCAGGTCATCTTGGTGCCGTCCTCGAGCGTCAGCACCGCGATCGGGTTGCGCGGCACGATACGGTCGTGACGGCGGTCCTCCGGCAGGTTGAGGATGTCGCGGTTGGCGAGCCAGGTCAGCTGGGCCGCGAGCTTGTCGCGCTTGCGGGGCGTCGCACCGATCGTCATGGCGAAGCCGTTGTCGATGATGCGGGTGATCTTGCCCTCGACGCGGCCGATATGGTCGAGATAGGCGACCACGCGGTCGCCGACATTGCCGATGCCGGGAGCGAGCAGCGCCAGCCCGCCGGGCGACATGTTGATCACCTGGCAGGGGAATTCCCGGCGGTCGGGCAGCATGTAGCGGCCGAGCAGGTGCACTTTCACCCGCTGGAAGCGCCGACGCTCCTCGGCGGCCGGAAGAAATTTTTTGTTCGCCAACGCCATTTTCAACACCCGACCCCCCGCCCGGGCGGAGTCCGGGACGACCCTAAGGTGCATAGGGTTAATGCCGCGTTAGGATTGGGTGCGGCGGCAACGGACAGACACAATGCGTTCGAAAAGCCACATCAGCAGCGGGCAGGCCAGCACCGTCAGCGCGCCGAGGTCGAGCGCGGCGGCTGCGGTCCCGGCCGACTTGGCCAGCCGGCCCGCAATGGCCGGTCCCAGCATCATCGCGGCATAGAAGAGAGTATAGAACACGCCCATTCCGATCGCCCTGGTCTCTGGGGCGAGCACGCGGGAGGCCAGACTCATGATCGGACCGGCCGGGAAGCCCCCGACCAGGCCAATCAGGACGAGGATCGTGATCACGGCGTCGGACCGGGTCAGCCAGGCCAGCAACCCGGCCACGGCGAGGCTGGCAGCGATCGTCAGGACAAGCGGCTTGCCGCGATCGGCTAGATAGCCGCCTGATGGGACCGAGATCACCGACAGCCACATCACGACGCTGATCGCCGAGCCCGCCGCGGCGATGCTCCAGCCGCGCTCGACCAGCAGGGAGGGGCCGAACGAGAAGATCATGGCGAAGCCGACATTATAGAGACCCCAGATCGCGCCTGCGACGATCACCGCCAGCAGCGCCAGGGGATCGAGCCGGCCTGAGCCGGCGGCGCTCGCGGTTGCGCCCGGCGGCGGCTGATAGATCAGGATCAGCACAATGCCGATCGCGGTCAGCGCGCCCGTCGACAGGAACACCGCGCCCGCGCCATACGCCGTGCCGATCGGCGGCAGTGCAAGCAACGAGATCGCAACGCCGGCCGGCCAGGAGTTGACGAAGATCGCCATTGCGGTCGCGATCTCTTTGCCGGCGAACCAGTCGGTGCCCATCTTGGTGAGCTGCACCGTTAGCAGCACGCCGCCGGCGCCGGAGGCGAGCCGGCCCGCCATCTGCCAGCCCCACACATCGGTCGTCGCCATGGCGAGGCTGCCCGCCGTCATCAGCAGCAGCGCCACGATCGTGGTCGGCTTGTCGCCGAGTTTTCGGCCGATGGCGCCGCCCGGCAGCGCCAGCACCACGCCGGGTGTGAAGTAGAGCCCGATCAGGATGCCGATATCGGCAAGCCCGACGCCAAAGCTCTGTTGCAGCAGCGGCGCGACCGCGGCCACGCTCTGGAACTGGAATGCGATGGTGAGACGTACGACGAACAGGATCGCAAGAATGCCCCAGCGATTGCGCAACGCCTGATCTCCCCTATGCCCTCGGTCGAAGGTGCGGTCGAGCGCGGTGAGAGTCAACCGGCCGCCTTCTTCGATGCTCGCTGATAGAGCAGGCACAGCAGCGCCAGCAGCACCGCAGCCGATAGTCCGAGCGACCAGTGGATTCCGATCGCCGCGCCTGCGAGCCCGACCGTGATGCCGCTGAAGGCCCGCATGCCGAGGCCGGCCATATTATAAAGACCGACGACGCGGCCGCGGATGTCGTGCGGCGCGTTCAACTGCACCAGGGCCTGCGCCATGGTGTTGAACGACAGCTCGAAGAAGCCGGCACAGAACAAGAGCGCGATCGCGATCGGATAGACCGGCACCGACGCGAAGCCGAGCAGCGCCACGCTCCAGAGCATCGCGAGCGTGATCGCGGTGCGCGGCGTGCCCTTGAGGCGTCCCCAGGATTCCAGCGCGATGCCGGCAAGCAGCGCGCCGGCCGCGTCGGCCGCGAGCAGCACGCTGTAGGAGACGCCGGGATCGCCATGGCCGAGATCGCCGGCATAGCCCGGCATCTGCGCGTGGTAGGCATTGCCGATCATGAAGGAGGTGAGGCCGGCAAGCCACGTCATCGCCGTCAGCACCGGCTGGGTGCCGATGGCGCGGATGGTCAGCACGATGTCGGCAAGGCCGCGCACGGCAAAGCGCCGCGCCGCGACGCTCTTGTCGCGCACGGGTGCCCAGAACAGCCAGAGCAGCATCGGCAAATAGAACAGCGTGTTGAAGATGATGCCGTGCGAGGTGCCGAGCGCCAGCATGATCACGCCGCCGACGGCGGGCCCGACCAGGATGCCGAGATAGCGCGCCATCGCGTTCAGCCGCACCGCGCTCGGCAGGTCCGCAGGTCCCAGGAGGTCGTAGAGCAGGAGCTGGTTCGGCGTCTGCCACAGCACGCCGGCGCAGCCATGGATCACCAGCAGCAGCATCGCGTGCCACATCTGGATCGTGTCGGTGATGAAGAAGAAGCCCCAGCCGGCGGAGGCCGTGATGAACAGCAGCATGCCGCACTGGATGATGCGCCGTGGATCGATGCGGTCTGCGAGCCCGCCGACCGCGACCGAGAACAAGAGGAACGGCAGCCAGTGCGACAGCACAGCAAATCCCCCCAGCGTCGGCGAATGGAATTTCTGGAACACCACCCAATAGCTGATCACATGCTCGATATTGTCGGCCATCATCGCCAGCACGTAGGCGATGAACTGGAGCCGATACGGCACCGACTTCATCGCCGCGAACGAGCCGGACACGGCGATGGGATTTTGGGGCAAGGGGTTCAAGGGGCGCTGCCTGGAAGGGATGCTTGCGGCCTTACACGTTCAGTGCTGAACGCTCAAGACACTTGGATTGGATAGTCGCCATGCACCGCTGCCGCACGCTCCATGCGGGCTACGAGACTTCGGCTTGGCACAGCTGCGCATCTCACATACGCTTCGCCTTACGCCCGCACCAACCAATCAGAACAGACGGGCAATGAGGAAACTGCCATGCAACAGATCCGCGTCTGCACCCACGCCGGTCCCGGCTCGGAACCCGTGATCAAGACTGTGCCGTGGCCCAAGGTCGGCCGCAAGGCGGCGCTGATCAAGGTCGGCGCCTGCGGTGTCTGCGGCACCGATTTGCATATCCTCAAAGGCCACTGGCCGAAGCCGCTGCCCTGGCCGTTCACGCTCGGTCACGAGCTCGGCGGCGTCATCGTCGAATGCGGCGACGAGTTTACCGAGGACTTCATGAGCAAGCCGCTGACCGTCGGCTCGAAGGTGATGATCCCGCCGCTGATGCCGTGCGGCCATTGCTATTACTGCATCCACTATCCCCAGACCGCCAACAAGTGCCTGACGCCGGTCTATTACGGCCGCTATCTCGGCTTCGACAAGGCGCCGCACATGTGGGGTGGCTGGGCCGAATATGTCTATGTCGATCTCGAGATGCTGCCGGGCACCAAGATCTACAAGCTGCCCGACGACATGTCGCTGCGCCTCGGGGCGCTGTCCGAGCCGCTGACCTCCTGCATCCGCGCCTTCAACCGTGCCAGCCGCGCCGGCGGCTTCACTTGGGGTGATACGGTGGTGATCCAGGGCTCGGGTCCGATCGGCATTCTGGCGGTCGCCGCGGCCAGGGAGATGGGGGCAGGGCGCGTCATTTGCGTCGGCGCGCCGGAGGAGCCGCGGCTCAAGCTCGCCCGCGAGTTCGGCGCGGAGGCGACTGTGAACATCGAGGAGCTGAAGTCGCCGCAGGAGCGCATCGATCGCGTCCGCGAGATCGTTGGCGGCTTTGGTGCTGACCTCGTAATGGACTGCTCAGGCCACCCCACGGCCGGCCCTGAAGGCATCGAGATGCTGCGCGACGGCGGCACCTATGTCGAGATGGGCCAGTTCACCGACGCCGGCTCGATCGACACCTCCTGGCACCGCATCTGCACCAAGGACCTCAACGTGCTGGGCTCCTGGGGTTTTACCGGCAATGATCTGCCGCTCGGCGTCGACATGCTCTACCGCACGGCGAGCAAATATCCGTGGCTGAAGATGCAGACGATCTATCCGTTCACGGAAGAGGGCGTCGCGCAGGCGGTGAGGGATGCGATGGCGATGAAGACGGTGAAGTCGACCATCGTGCCGTGGCCTGAGCTGGTGGACTAGAAGATGCCGTCCGTCCCGCACGATCTCGCGGCGTTGTCTCGGGCTTCGTAGCCGGATGGAGCGCAGCGCAATCCGGGACCGCCGCTCCCGCATTCCGCTTTGCTCCACGCGGGCTACGAACCGGAGTTTGGAATAAAGGCCACGATGACAAACGAACAAACACCAGCCCAACGCAACCGCTCCCCCTTCAACGCCATCCGCGCGATCGACTACACCGTCATCTTCGTGCGCGACATGGCGGCGATGCGGCGGTTCTATGAGGACGTGCTCGCCTTCCCGCTGCTGCGTGAGTTGTCGCCGAACTGGATCGAGTACGGCCTCGGCAGCAACACGCTGGCGCTCGCGCGACCGAGCCGGACCGCCGCCGATGCGCCGGTGCCGCCGGGCAGCGCCGCGCTGCAACTGGCGTTCAAGGTGTCGGCCATGGAGGTTGACCAATGCGCCGATGAACTCGTGCGGCAGGGTGTGGCGTTGGTGTCGCCGCCGACGAACCAGTCCTTCGGGCACCGCACGCTGTTCTTCCGCGACCCCGACGGCAATCTGCTGGAGGTCTATGCGGAAATCTGAGCGCGGCCGAATGGCCAAAAGTTCCATCTGATTTCCCGGGACTATCAGCATCGAGGTGAAACTTACGCCCAGGTTCCGGCTTTCACTTCGCGGGAGAGATACCGTGAAGCGAATCCTGAAACCGGTCACTTACGTCCTGGCTGCGATCTACTTCCTGGCGGACGCGGTCTTCATGGCCGTGGCGCGGCCGATCGCGCGCTGGATCGGGCGGCACGTCCAGTTCAGGCGTTTGCGCGCCTGGATCAGGTCCCTGCGGCCTTATCCGTCGCTGGCTCTGTTCTCCGTGCCCGTCATTATGCTCGAGCCGGTCAAGCCAGTTGCTGCGTACCTCACCGCAACCGGTCAGGTCCTGGGCGGTGCGGTGACGTTCATTGTCGGCGAATTGCTCAAGCTGGTGCTGGTCGAGCGCCTGTTTCATCTCACGCGCGACAAGCTGATGCGAATTCCCGCCTTTGCCTGGGCCTACGGAAAATACGCCGCGGCGAAGGCGTGGCTGCAGGCAACGGAAGCCTGGCGCGCCGTCCGCGCCGTGACCCGCGCGGTGAGGGACAGTGTTGCGCAGGCAAGAGCAAGGCTGGTCAACGGTTTCAGCAGGCTGGCGGCCTCCCGGGATTGAAGGGTTGCGCGAATTCTTCTTACATCGCGCTTGATCCTCGTTAAGACAGTCCCATGCGCCCGGATCCGGGCGTGGACATGATCTGGATCAGGGAACACGGGGACCATGAGCAGTGACGCGAACGTTCGAGCCGGCCAGTGCCATTGTGGCGCGGTGCGCTTCGAGGTGACACTCAGCGACGGCTTCAAGTCGATCCGCCGCTGCACCTGCTCCTATTGCCGAATGCGAGGTGCCGTCGTGGCCATGGCGGCTATGGGCGGGATCAGGTTTCTACGGGGAGAGGAGGCGCTGACGACGTACCGCTTTCACACCGGATCGGCGCAGCACTTCTTCTGCTCCCGCTGCGGAATTTACACCCACCACCAGCGCCGATCCGACCAGACCCTCTATGCCGTCAATGTCGCCTGCCTTGACGGCGTGAGCCCGTTCGACTTCGCCGAGGTGCCGGTCATGGACGGCGTCAATCACACCAATGATACCGGCATGCCGACGCGTCAGGCAGGCACGCTTCGCTTCATCCCGGCCGACTAAAGCTGTTAGCCCGCAATAAATCCCCTAGGCGAGCTTGCGCGCCGCGGCTGTCGCTTTGTCGCCCGTGTTCGGCGTGCCGGTCGGCTCGATCAGCATGAGGTGAACCTCCTCGCGCGCCACCGGCCGATGCTCGACACCTTTGGGCACGACATAGAGCTCGCCCGGGCCGAGCGTCACCGTGCGGTCCCGCAACTCGATATCGAGCTTGCCTTTCAGGACCAGAAAGAAATCATCGGTGTCGTCGTGCTTGTGCCAGGTGAACTCGCCCTTGACCTTCACCACCATCACGTCGCAATCGTTGAAGGTCGTGATCGTGCGGGGCGACCAGTGCTCCTGAAAAGTCGCGAGCTTGTCGGCAAGTGATATGCTGTCGGTCATGTTTCCTCTTGATGTCTCTTGATGCACGATTTGAGATCGCGTCGCAGGGGCGACAAGAGCGTCGTTCGGCGGCGATCTTTCCGGCCGATGTGGTCTCCGAGATCTCGCCCCAGCCGGCTATTTGACATACCCGGTCAACATCGCCTGCGCCCAGTCCGGGCGGTTATTTGCGAGTGCACGTGCCGATGCGGCTTCCCAATCATATTCGAGTGCCAGCAGTTCGACCTGCCAGCCCCGTTTCTTCCTTGTGAGTATCGCGTAGCGGGCGTGAGGTGAGCGATATTCCAGGTTTGCGGCAAACGGAATGTCGCCGAAGACCGGACAGCCGACGCTCCCCGGATTGAGAACGAGGCACTCGCCGGGACCCTGTACGACCGCCTGGCGATGGCTATGGCCACACAGCACTGCGCGGGCCGTCGGCTCGCTCGCGAGACGCGTGGCCAGCACCTCGCGGCGTGCCGGCACGTAGCGGCCGTCGTCGAGCGATTCCTCCAGCAAGCAGGTCGTGTCGTTGTCCGGCGTGCCGTGGCAGGCCAGAATTCCGTCGTCCAGCCGCAGTTGGGAGGGCAGGCTGTGGAGCATCCGACGCTGCTCCGCGGTCAATGCATTGCGCGCGAAGAGACCTGCCGGCGAGAGCTTGTCGTCCGGAAATTCCTCGATCCAACGGTCATGGTTTCCACGCACCGTCGGTAAGGACAGCTGTTGCAGGGCCTCGAAAGTCTCCTTCGGCCACAGCGGGCTGGTAACGCAATCGCCAAGGTTCACCGTGCGATCGGCGCCGCGCGCCTTGATGTCCGCGAGCACGGCCTCCAACGCAACAAGGTTGCCGTGGATATCGGAAATGACTGCCAATCGCATCGTTGCGCTCCACCCGCTATTTCGCCCGAACCCAACTCAGTCACCGGATATGTTTAGCATCGTCGGATAGGGTGTCCGCTGCGACCCTCAGGCGCGGTTCTCCTTGCGAAGCCATGCAACATAGGCATGGTGATTTCCGCGCGCTTGGCGTAAAGAGCGGCCAGATCAAATCGCCAGCGTGCGGCCGGGCCGATTGCCGCGCACGCCAGCCTCAGGCCTCTCGGCTCGTTGTCGCCGCGCCTGAATTAACCAAGGTTCTCCATCCAGTGTCTTTTCCGGCCCTGACCCCGCCGCTCGCCCGCGCTTTGGCCGAGCGGAACTATGATTCTCCGACCCCCGTTCAGCTCGCCGTGCTGGCGGAGGAAGCCGCCAATCGCGACCTCCTGGTTTCGGCCCAGACCGGCTCCGGCAAGACCCTCGCTTATGGCCTCGCCATGGCCAGCGATCTGCTCGGCGATGCCGAGCAGTTTGCCGCCGCGGCCGCACCGCTGGCCCTGATCGTGGCGCCGACCCGCGAGCTTGCCATGCAGGTTCAGCGCGAACTCGCCTGGCTCTATGGGCATACGGGCGGGCGCGTCGTTTCCTGCGTCGGCGGCATGGATCCACGCCGCGAGCAGCGCGAGCTTGCGGCCGGCGCCCATATCGTCGTCGGCACGCCCGGCCGGCTCTGCGACCATTTGCGCCGCGGCCGTCTCGATATCTCCGAATTGAAGGCGGTCGTCCTCGACGAGGCTGACGAGATGCTCAATCTCGGCTTTCGCGAGGACATGGAATTCATCCTGGAGACCACGCCGGAGACGCGTCGCACCTTGCTGTTCTCGGCGACGTTCCCGCGCGGCATCGTCGCGCTGGCCAAGCAATATCAGCAGCAGGCATTCCGGATCGAGGTCGCCGGCGATGAAGGCGGTCACGCCGACATCGAGTACCGCGCCATCCGGATCGCGCCCGCCGATGCCGAGCATGCCGTCGTCAACGTGCTGCGCTTCTTCGAGGCGCCGAGCGCGCTGGTGTTCTGCAGCACGCGCGATCACGTCAGGCATTTGCAGGCAGCGCTGCTGGAGCGCGGCTTTTCCGTCGTCGCTCTCTCGGGCGAATTGACGCAGAACGAGCGAACCCTGGCGCTGCAGTCCCTGCGCGATGGCCGCGCCCGCGTTTGCGTTGCGACCGACGTCGCCGCCCGCGGCATCGATCTGCCGAGCCTCGACCTCGTCATCCACGCCGACCTCCCCAACGATGCCGAGGTGATGCAGCATCGCTCGGGCCGCACCGGTCGCGCGGGCCGCAAGGGAACGAGCGTCCTGCTGGTGCCGCCGGCGCGACGGCGGCGCGCCGAGCTGCTGCTCAATCTCGCAGGGGTGGACGCGGCCTGGGGCACGGCGCCGCAGGCGGACGAGATCCGCAAGCTCGACCACGAGCGCATGAAGGACGTTCTGTTCACCGAGGAGACGACCCCCGACGACCAGGCTCTGGCGCAGGCCTTGCTGGCCGAGCGGTCGGCCGAGGACATCGCCGCCGCACTGGCGCGGCTTTATCGCGCGCGGCTGCCGTCGCCCGAGGACATCATCGATCCCGGCGAGCGCAGCGGCCGGCCGCGCGACGATCGCGGCCGCGACAGGTTTGACGGCGGCGACGATCGCGCCGCCAAGCCGCGATCGAAGTCCGGAAAGACGTCCTCGAAACACGCCATGGCGGAGGGCAGCGTCTGGTTCCGCGCCGCGATCGGACGGCGCAAGAATGCCGAAGCGCGCTGGCTGCTTCCGATGATCTGCCGCCGCGGCGGCATCGACAAGCGCGACATCGGCGCCATCAAGATCATGGACACCACCACCGAGTTCGAGATCTCCGCGCGGGCCGCCGAATCCTTTGCCGCCAAGATCAAGCGTCCGGACAAGGAAGACAGCATCCGCATCGAGCCGATGACGGAGGCGCCACAGCGACAAGAGGCTGCGGAAGAGCGATCCCACGCGCCTCGGCGCGAGGGCCGCGACAGCGATCATCGTGAACGTCGCGACGATCGTCCGCGCGACAAGGGTGAATTCAAGCCACGCAGCAAGCCTCACGGCGAGCGCGGGCCGAAATTCGACGATGCTCCGTCTTTCGCTCAGAAAAAGAAGCACAAGAACAAGCCGGGTCGCGCAGAGCCGTCGGTCACACCGTGGCCCGCGCAGGGCGCGCCTGGAAAGAAGGCGAAGAAGAAAAAGCACCGCGGCTGAGCCACCGCTCAGAACGAACGGCAATGATGCCGCCGGATTGCACCGGCGGCATCATCTGAAAGGTCAGGTGTGAGTTCAGCGGCCGCCGCCACCGCCGCCACCACCACCTCCGCCACCACCACCTCCGCCGCCGCCGGCATCACGCATGGACGAGCTGTAGCGGGGATCGGTCTGCTTCATGTAGGTCGGCGAGGTATCGTTGGCGAGACGAGCGACGGGGCGGCGTGCGCGGCCCGGGGTCGTCGACTCCGTGACGATGCCACAGCTTTCGAAGAAGCCGAACTGGCAGCCGTCGGTTCGGTGGGGCGCCGCATTGGCGCTGGTCGTTGCGAACGCGCTCGTCGCAACGCATGCAATCAAAGCAACTTTCGACAGGGTGAGCTTCATGGATGTTCTCCAGCCTCGGTTTGGCGAGACCGGAACGGCTCGCACACACCTTCGACGGAGCCTGATCTGATCCGGTTCGAGGGCACCGGTTCACGCCCGCGTGAGCTGGCCGGCCGGGCAGGGACCCTACGCCGTGGCAAGGTCGCGCAGCATATACGTCGCGTCTTCGCCATAGGATGCGAGCTTTGCGCGCAGTGCGGCGTCCACGGCGACGGGCCGAAAGCCGAGACGCTGCCACATCGGCTGCGTTGCGTAGACCGAGACCAATGCGAGCGTTGCGATGCGTGATGCGCGCGCGAGTTGCTCGATATCGGCGATATAGGCGCGCAGAACGCCGCCGCGAAACTCGGGCATCACGGCGACGTCGTGGACATAGAGACAGTCCGCGTCTTCGGGCAGGCGTTCGAGCAAGCCGTCGAGCGGCGGGATCTGATGCAGCTTCCAGGGATGCGCGAGGCCGTAGCCGGCGATTTCGTCGTCGGCAATGAGCACGCGGCAGCCATCGGGATAGAGCCGCGTCTTCTCGTCGAACACTTCTGGCCTTTCAGGAAGACCAGGATGAACCCGCGCCGCGATGGCGCTGATCGCGGGCAGGTCGGATGCGTGGGCGGGGCGCCAATGCGGCTTGCTCATGTCTTTCCGTCGTTCCGTCTCGGTTGGTTCAGTTTATTCCGCTGCCTTGATGCGCGCAGCGAAAAATATCCCGGCCGCCATCGCAGGAATATCAGGCCACGCGCGGCGTCCTACCCATGCAAGCCAATTGCATGACAGGAGAACACATGACGTCTTCGATCCGCCTCGCGCTCGCGCTCGCAATGTCGCTCGCGATCGTTCCCACAGCCTTCGCCGCGCCGCCGACCAAGACCGGCAAGACCGACAAGGGCAACGTGCTCACCGATGCCAAGGGCATGACGCTCTACACCTTCGACAAGGACATGGACGGCAAGTCCGCCTGCAACGGTCCATGCGCGACGAACTGGCCGGTGCTGAAGGCCGAGGCGAGCGACGCTGCCGGCGACGGCTACACCGTCATCACCCGCGACGACGGCTCGAAGCAGTGGGCCTACAAGGGCAAGCCGCTCTACACCTTCGCCAAGGACCAGAAGCCTGGCGATGTCACCGGCGACGGTTTTCTGAACGGCGCCTGGCATCTGGCGATGCCGTAACGGCCTTTACGCAGACACAGTGCATCGGCGACAGCCGGTGCGCTGCCGTGTCGTCATCGCGGATATTCCAGCTGCATCGCGACGAAGTCCGCCGTGCGCGGCCCGTAGCGTGCATCGATGGCGCGCAACGTCTGGTCCAATGCTTGCGCCGGCGGCAGGTCGGCGGTAGCCGGCGGCGTCAGCTGTGCCGGCCAATCGGCCGCGACCTCGTCGGGCAGGATGCGCAGACCGCCGCGGCTCGTCTGCGGCTTCGCCGTGCCTGCGAAGGTGAGGGCCCGCGAGCGATAGGTGCGCGACCACGCATCGGCCACGAGCGCGAGCGAGACTTCGTCGATGCCTGATGTCAGTGCGATTCCGAGCTGCTCGCGATTCCAGAATGCCAGCGTGTTGGCGATCGCCGTCAGCGCGAAGGGGCGGGTGAACTGGAACGCCTGGCTGCGGTGGCGCGCATCCCAATGCGCAAGACCGATCTCGCGGGCGACCGCCTCCGCCTTGGCGCGGCCGGCGATGGCCTCGACCAGGGTCAGCGCCATCGGCATGGATGCGGTGATGCCGGTCGTCGTCGCAACGCCGCGGTCGACCACCAGCCTGCGATCCGCGACATAGCGGATCGCGGAATGCTTCTGCAGATCGCGCACGGAATACCAGTGCGTAGTGGCCTGCCGGCCGTCGAGCAGCCCGCTGTTGGCGACGACCTTGGCACCGACGCAGACGCCAATGATGATCGCGCCCTTGCCGGCCTGGCTCCTGATCCATTGCAAGACGACGGCATCGTCCTCGCGGCTCATCGCGGGCACGATGACGTAATCGGCGCCGTCGGGATGCGCAGCGTCGAACTCGGCGATGGTCGCATGCGGCTGCACTTTCAGCGCGGGATAGAGCGTGACGGGTCCGGGCCGGGTCGCCAATGTCTGCACCTCGGCGACGTCGGCGCGCGCCAGAATGCCGTAGGGCATCAGATAGTCGGTGGTCTCGCTCATGTCGTTGATGCCGACGACGGCGATCAGCGGGCGTTTACGCTTTGGCGGCTGCAACGCCGCAAGCGTTGCCACGGTCTCGTCCTGGGAGATCGCGGACGCGGTTCCCTGAGCCGGCGCCCCAGGCAGCATCAACAGCCAGATCCCGCCGAACGCTGCAAGCAGCGCCACGCAGCCGACGCCGCTCAACGCCAGAATGCGCCATGTCATGCTCTCGTCACCCTTGTTGCTTCACGCGAGGCGGAAGCTAGTCGCTCCGAGCGACATCAGGAATGACGCAGATCCGGCAAAAACGGCCATCCGCACGCGGGACGAAAGGCTATCGCAGTCCCTCGTACACCATCAGCCCACGTGCGATCTGCAATTTCCGGATCGCGCGCGGCAGCAGCTTCTCCGGCTGGTGCAGATAGCGCCAGGAGGTGAGGGTGAAGGCGGACAGCGCGCCGCATTCGTCGTCGAACGGCGCGAGCACACCCGTCACGCTCACCGGCGTGTGCGGGCGGGCGTTGAAGGGCAGCAGCAACAGCTCGATATAGGCTTTGCTGCCGTCCTCGCGCACGGCCGTGACGCCGGCGATCGCGCCTAGCGCCTCGTCGGCGACGATGGTCGTGATCTCCTCGATCTCGCTGCGGCTTTCCTCGTCGAACAGGGCCGCGAAGCTCTGGTCCTTGAGGTCACGCCCCGCCAGTGCGCAGACGCGTGTGCCGGCGACGCGGAACGGGAAGCCGAGCTTCGGCTCGCAGGAGAGTACGAAAATGTCGCCGAGCAGGCCGCGGACCGCGGCCGGATCGATGTCGGCCCGGTCGGGGGCCCGTGCGGCGCCACGCTTTTCGTCCCAATACGCGAAGAACGCGCGGCTCGACGGATGTTTCATGTCTGAACGCTTACCCCGGGCCGCAACCTCCAGGGGACAAACCTGTCCCGCTTCAGTGCAGCCACGATCCCTTGTTTGTTGTGCAGGAGGGGATTTGCAGCGTCCATGCCGCGGCGGCGTTTTCGGCTCCGTTAAGCCGGTCTTTGCGTCGTTAACGTTAAGTTAACTATGCGCTTTGCCCCTCGCGCCGCGCTGCTATGGTGATCGCAGTTATCTCCGCCGCTTTCTCCAGGTTCTCGGCGGGGTCTGTACACAGGGCGTCAAACAGTTTGGCCACGGGCCGGGGAGGGGTGGGGATTCACCTTCATTCCCTGGGGCACCGGAAGGCCGACACGGATAGGCAGGGCTTCCCAGGGCCCTGCCTTTTCCTTTTGTGCACTTGCGCAAGGCTGGCAAAGGCGACTATCTGCAAGGGGATCGCTCCGATCGCGCCTGAAAGCGAAGCTGCCTTGGATTCCCCGCCGCACGATTCGTCGCAAGATCCTCAGCCCGGCCTGCCGGCGGTCCAGGTGGTTCATGAGGAGGCTTCGCGCGAGCCGATCCTGACGCTGCCGTTCGCGCTGACGGCCTATATCCTGCTGCTGGCGGTGATCCATCTGCGGGTGCTGCTGCCGCCGGAACTCGAGAATTGGACCATCGACGTCTTCGGCTTCATCCCGAAGCGCTACGATTCCTCCCTGCTCAATCTGCAGATCCCCGGCGGCACCGGGGCCAAGGTCTGGAGCTTCGTCACCTATTCGCTGCTGCATGCCAACCTGACCCATCTCGGCTTCAACGTGCTGTGGCTGTTGCCGTTCGGCAGCGCGCTGGCGCGGCGCTTCGGCGCCGTCAGGTTCTTCCTGTTTCTGGCGGTGACGGCGGCGGCCGGCGCCCTCGCCCATCTCGTCACCCATGAGCATGCGGTGGCGCCGATGATCGGGGCCTCGGCCTCGGTGTCCGGCGCGATGGCCGCCGCCATCCGCTTCGCGTTCGTCCGCGGCAGCTTCCTGTCGTTCAACCGTTCGGACGCGGATACCGCGGCAAGGGTTCCGGCGCTGCCGCTGTCGCGCGCGCTGCGCGACGGACGGGTGGTCGGTTTCCTCGCGGTGTGGTTCGGTGTCAACATCATCTTCGGCGTCGGCGCGATCGGCATCGATTCCGAAACCACGAGCGTCGCCTGGCAGGCGCATATCGGCGGCTTCTTCGCCGGCCTGTTGCTGTTCACCCTGTTCGATCCCGTGCCGCGCGCGCGAAACGATGCTGCGGATGCGTCATCACAGGACGTTTCAGACCGTATTTGAAGCGGCGCTTGCGGCGCGGCCCGAATTCATCCATCATTTGCGCGAAGAATGTTCCGAAGCGACAAGCCCATAGAGGCAACGCTTCGACAAGCGCGCGAGCATGCAACCCGCGCCGAAACTGTTAGTTGAAGACTCGAAGAACAAGTCCTGACCGCCAAGGCGGACGGCTCGGATTCAGGGAGGCGACAATGACGGTACGTTCCATTCTCAACACCAAGGGCCACCAGATCATGAGCGTCGAGCCCGACGCCAAGCTGGCGACCGCGGTCAAGCTGCTCGGCGAGAAGAAGATCGGTGCGGTGCTGGTGATGAACCAGAGCCGGCTCGAAGGCATCCTGTCGGAGCGCGACATCGTGCGCGTGCTCGGCGAGCGCGGCGCCGCCGTCCTGGAAGAGCCGGTGGCTCAGGTCATGACCCGCAAGGTCGTCACCTGCAAGGAGACCGATACGGTCGCCGAGCTCATGGAGATGATGACATCGGGCAAGTTCCGCCATCTGCCCGTGATCGACAACGGCAAGGTGGTTGGCCTGATCTCGATCGGCGACATCGTCAAGCGCCGGGTCCAGGAATACGAGTCCGAGCAGGAAGCCCTGCGCGACTACATCAAGACCGCCTGATCAGGCGCCATCGTCCGCTTTCGGCGCGTGCCCCGCGGGCGCCGGCGCCAGCACATCGATCGCCTCCTGGATGGAGTCCAGCGCGCGCTCGGCGGCGCGCGCACCGTGGGCGATCAGGTCCTCGGAGCGATGGAAGTCGAACCAGCCGAACTGGCCGATCCGTGGCGAGATCAGCAGATCCGGGGGATCGCCGGCGAGGCGGGCGCGGGTGATGCGGTCCTGCATGATGTTGAAGGCATCGACCATCACCGAGGAGATGCCGGGCCGGCCGTTGCCGCCGAAGAACTCGCGCTTCATGGTCCTCTCGGGCGAGAATAGCCGCGGGAAGCGCCGCTTGGCCGCCGGTTCTTCCGCCTCCGGCGCCACCGGGGTGGGCGGTGCGCCATGCGAATGGATCGTCGTGGAATGGGTGAAGATGTCGCTGGAAAGATTTGCGGCGATGACGATTTCGGCGCCGAGCGCGCGGGCGGCCGAGACCGGCACGGGATTGACCAGCGCGCCGTCGACCAGCCAGCGGTCGCCGATCAGCATGGGCTGGAAGATCCCGGGCAGCGCGTAGGACGCGCGCATCGCATCGACCAGGCGGCCACGCGTCAGCCAGATCTCATGGCCGGTGCGGACTTCGGTCGCGACGCTCGCGAATTTCACCGGTAAATCCTCGATCAAGGTCTGCCCAACCGCGTCCTCAAGGCGGCCCGCGAGCTTCTCGCCGCCGAGCAGGCCGGATCCGTTGAGGCGGATGTCGAGATAGCCGAGGATGTTGCGCATGCCTTGCAGGCTGCGCCCCCAATCTTCGAACGTCTCGAGCCGCCCGGCCGCATGCAGGCCGCCGACCACGGCGCCGATGGAGGTGCCGACCACGACGTCGGGCACGATGCCGTTGGCAAGCAGGGTCCTGAGGATTCCGATATGGGCAAAGCCGCGCGCCGCGCCGCCGCCGAGGGCAAGGCCGATGACGGGACGGCGGGTGGGGCCAAGGCCAATCTTCTCGCCGTTCGAGCCGTTTGCGCCGCGCCCCTTCAAGATGTCCAGCACCGAAACTCTCCTACGCCGGGGCCAAGGCCTGCGGCTCAAGGCTGCGGCCAAGCCCGTATCATTAGACTAGGCACCGCACTCGCACTCCGCCATCCCGGGCGCGAAGCATGGTTTATGCCGCTTTGGAGAGGGCACCGGGCAGGAGTATGGCGAGGGGCGATTGCCTCAGGACTAATCACGCAGGCGTCAACCGGGTTCCACAGAACGAACCGGCACCGTATTTCCTGGGGTTTCAGAGGCTTGAATTTGCCGCGTTTTCGGTGAAAAGCAGGAGCATGACACGCGGGGGTGACGGCATCATCGGATGGCGGCGCAGCGGCAGGCTGCTGCCGGCGCTGATCCTTGCCGCGTGCCTCGTTACCTCAGGCCGAAACGCTGCACAGGCGCAGCTTTTCTCCGATCGCCCGCCGCCGGTGCCGCCGGCTTCGGTGCCGGACCCCGGCGGCGCCGTCAACCTGGCGCCGCCCTCCGGGCTTGGCGCCGGTCCCCCGAGCCTGCCATCGACCCTGATGCAGCCGAACACGCCCAGCATGCCGCCGCCCGCGGTCACCACCGTGCCGCCGGCCGCGCCGCTCAATGCGGCCGTGCCCGGACAGGGCGTGCTGTCGCTGACCGCGAAATACGGCAAGGACACGCCGGCGATCACCAGCGGCCTGGTCTGGCGTGTCTTCGCCGACCGTCCGGATGAGAACGGCACCTTCAAGCTGATCCGCGAGGACCGCAACGCCTCGCCCAACATCGTGCTGCCGCCCGGCAACTACGTCGTGCACGTCGCCTTTGGCCTCGTCAGCGCGGTGCGCACCGTCAGCCTGAAGGCCGAGACCGACCGCGAATCCTTCGTGCTGCCGGCCGGCGGCCTCCGCATCGAGGGCCGGGTCGGCACCAGCCGCATTCCGCAGAACCAGATCTCGTTCGCGATCTACAAGGGCAGCCAGTTCGAATCCGGCGAGCGCGCCTCGCTGGTGCCGAACGTCGCCGCCGGCGACGTCGTGCTGATCCCGGAAGGCACCTACTACATCATCTCCAACTATGGCGACGCCAACTCGGTGGTGCGTTCGGACATTCGCGTCCAGGCCGGCAAGCTCACCGACGTCACCATCACCCACCGCGCCGCCGTGATCACGCTCAAGCTGGTCAGCGACAAGGGCGGCGAGGCGCTCGCCAACACCGCCTGGTCGGTGCTGACCCCCGGCGGTGACGTCATCAAGGAATCGATCGGCGCCTTTCCGCGCGTCGTGCTCTCCGAAGGCGAATACCGCGCCATCGCCAAGAACGAGGGCAAGGTCTACGAGCGCGGCTTCAACGTCGTGAACGGCGTCGACGGCGAAGTCGAAGTCGTCGCGCGGTAGTTTTCGTGTCCCGGACGCGGTGCGGCGTGACATGCCGCTCCGCAGAGCCGGGGCCCAGACGGCGCGGTGCCGATCCGGTCGACGGGCTCTCGGCTCTTCATCATCGAACAGCGTCCGCAATATCGTACCGCACTTCTCATCCAGCGCACGCAAATCCGGCCGGACGCCCATCCAGCCAGGGCGCTGCTCGACCGCCAATTTCGCTCCACGAAAGTCCGGTGCTCCCCGACCTTTGCCCTTGTGTTACCGATTTGAATACGCGCCAGCGCGACAAGGCGATGCTGCGAGATCGATTAACACCGGCGCCGCCGGCTTATTCCGCGCCTCGCGCGTTCATTACAGCCGGTGAAAGATACGTATTTCCGATCATCAATTTTATTCTCTTTCCACTCCGCTGGGTTATATGTCGGACATCCGTCAAATGGGGGAGGCCGGAGCAGGCTTGTGGGTCTGCGAGACCGGCGGGGAGCAGGGGACCAAGCTCGTCGACATGTTCGAAGTGATCCTCACCAGGCGCAAGCGGTTTGGCTGGCGATGGCAGGTATGCGACCAGTCCGGCAAGATCTTTGCCGACGGCTTCGAGCGCACCCGGCCGTCGGCCAAATATCATGGCGAGCGCGCGTTGTTCTTCCTGTTGTCGCAGGCTTACTTGCGCAACCGCTCGGCCGCGTCCAGCGAGGATTAGCGGCGGAGCGCAGCTCCATCCGCGCCACAAGCTCACTCAGATCTCGACGACCAGCTTGCCCTTGGCGGCGTGGTCTCGGATCAGCGCATAGGCCTCGCCGACGCTCTCCATCTTAAATCGCCTGGGGTTGAGCAGCGGCACGAGCTTGCCGGCCTCGACGAGGCGCGTGGCCTCCGTCATGATCTCCCCGTGATGGGCGCGGCCTTCGCCCGACAGCAGCGGCAGCAGCGTGAACACGCCGGAATAGGTGGCGGCGCGGAACGACAGTGGCGCAAGCGCATGCGTCCCCCAGCCGAGTGCGCTCACCACATGGCCGAAGCGGCGCACCGCTTCAAAGGAGGCGTCGAGCACCTTGCCGCCGACGGTGTCGTAGACGATGTCGAAGCCGCGGCCGCCGGTATGCTGCGCAAGGTAGGCTTCGACCGGACTGTCGCGATCGATGAACACGGCGCCGAAGCCTTCGATCGTGGCGCGCTGCGACGCCGAGCCGGTTGCGAACACGTCCGCTCCGAATGCGCGCGCGATCTGGATCGCGACATGGCCGACGCCGCCTGCGCCGCCGTGGATCAAGACCTTCTGACCGGCCTTCAACGCCGCGCGGTCGATCAGGCCTTCCCAGGCCGTGATGACGATCAAGGGCAGGGCGGCAGCTTCCCGCATGCTGAGATTGGCGGGCTTCAATGCCAGGAGGCCGGCATCGACAGCGGCGAATTCGGCCAGCGATCCCGGCACGCCGCCAACGCCACCGGTCATGCCGTAGACCTCGTCGCCGACCTTGAACCGGGTCACCTCACGCCCCGTGCGTTCGACCACGCCGGCGAGATCGATCCCGGGGATCGCCGGCAGCGGATGGCGCGCATGCGCGGCCGCGCCGGCATGGATCTTGGTGTCGAGCGGATTGACCCCGCTCGCGCGCACCCGCACCAGCACCTCGCGCGGCCCGATCTCGGGCCTTGAAATCGTCGCGAGGCGCAAGGGGGTGTTGTTAGCCTCCAGGACGCCAGCGCGCATCGTCAATTGTGTCGACATGACCGTCTTGCTCCGTTGTCGGCCTCCAATATGCTCATGAAGTTTTGCATGGGAACGAACAAGGCTGTACGGTCCTCATACAGTTCTGTATGGCGGGGGACTTGATGGACTGGAGCGATCTGCGCATCTTCCTGGCGATTGCCCGCGAAGGCACCCTCGGCGCCGCTGCGCGCAAGATCGGCCAGACCCAACCGACGATGGGCCGGCGGCTTCGCGCGCTCGAGACAGCGCTGGGACAGACATTGTTCCAGCGCACGGCGGATGGTTTCGTGCTGACCGACGAGGGCACCGCCGTGCTCCGCCACGCCGAACGGATCGAGGACGAGGCGCTCGCGCTGGAGCGACATGTGTCGGGTGCGGAGACGCAGCTCGACGGCCTGTTGCGCCTGTCGTCGTCGGACTGGTTCGGGACGGTGATGCTGTCGCCGGTGATCGCCGCGTTCGGCAAGCGCCACCCAAAGGTTACGGTGGAGCTTCTGACCGATGCGCGGCTCTACAGCCTGCCGCGGCGCGAGGCCGATCTGGTCTTCCGCATCAAGCCGTTCAGCGAGCCCGAGGTGATCTCCAGAAAGCTGCTGCACATTCCTTACGCGCTCTATGGCAAAAAGGGCAGCAAGCCGCCGCGTGCCGGCGACGGCAGCGCTGTCCGCGTCGTCACCATGAATGCCGAGTTCGCCGACATGCCGGACGCGGTCTGGCTGAAGCGCACGCTGCCGAATGCGCAGATCGCCTCGCGCAGCAACAATAGGCAGGCGCAGGCCGAGCTATGTGCGAGCGGCGGTGGACTGGCGGTGCTGCCGCGTCTGCTCGGCGATCGCGACCGCCGCCTCGTCGCGCTCGACATCGGCACGGCGCCGCCCGGCCGCGACACCTATGTCGGTTATCACCGCGATCTCAGGCGTCTTGCCCGCCTGCGCGCGCTGCTTGACCTCGTGATCGAGAGGTTGGCTGCCAGGGCTCCGTAGTCAGGCACCCTGCGGCCACAATCTCTTGCGTTGCCCGACGGGCGAAACACCCGAGCTATGGGTCAACGCTTGTCGCCGAAAAATATTCCACTTTACCGAAATTCGGAAAGCGCGTATGTGTCGCGGCAACCCGGCCCAAGGAAGAGGGGCGTATCGCGATCGTCACGAACGCGGGCCGGGCGGCGGTGGACGCTGATTGCATCGGCGCGAAAGAGTCTTGCAGGGCGGGTAACCGTGAGCAAGGCACCTCGCGCATACGACCGGTGTGATCGGCGTACGGCAAAATCGTGTGGTCCTGGCGCCCGCAGTCTGTGCGTCAAGTCTTGTGGTGATGCGGCGGCCCGACCGGGCACGTGCATCAGCGATCCGCAAGGCGACGGGGGCAATAGTGCATCGCTCCCCGAGGAGAGCGCGACATAAGCCGTAAAACCACTGCGCAGGGAAGGCCGGATGCTCGGCTCCACCTGTATGCCGCTGTGCAAATTCTTGTTGCCACCTTTCGCACAGTGGACCGTGGGTGCCCGGCCGGCACCCGGTCTTCCCTGCGCCCTCGTTCAATGGGCGTGATGCGACCAGGCGAAGCTCGGGCGAATGAGCCGCGAGGATGCGAAGGTGTGTCTGTCGTTGAGAAGTGCTACGCGCAGCGCGTCCGGCTCGCCTTCGCGCGACCGTCATAGTCTCTAATCCGCACTAACCAACACCCGACTTAAAACTGTCATAATCGCTGAACGGAACCCGCGCTCGCGCGCTCTTTACACGTCGTTAAGTGCGCCTGCATTGGATGCGCCCGGAAAGTGCGCTGGGGACTGCCATGAATGCTGCGAAGAAGATGCCGGGAAAACCGGCCGCCGAAATGTTCGACGACATCCCGGTGCTGCAGCGCAAATGGCGTGCCGCGTTGAAGCCGGGTGACCGGCTGCCGCGCTACGAGGACGTCATGCTCGGCAGTCTCGGACGGCTTGCCGATCACATCGCGCTCCTGAGGAACGATGGCGCGCTCGAGCTGTCGCGCAGCGGACGTTACGTGCAGAAATGGCTCGGTGAGGAGAGCTGGGACATTCCGGTTTCGGATCTGTCGCCCGATTGCGCCACGGCGCTGACGGAAGCCGCCACCATTGCGCTGACGACGGGACAGCCGCATCACGCCAGCGCGTATTGCGTGCGCGACGGCATGGTCAGGACTTACGACTTGCTGGCGCTGCCGACGGCCTCGCGCTGGGGCGCCACGCTGGTCGGCGCCTATATCAACGAGCGCGGCACGCAGTACAATCTGCTGGACGCGATCTTCGCCTCGACTGACGACGCGGTGATCTCGCTCACGACCTTGCGCGATGCCGGCGGCAAGCCGTTCGATCTTCAGGTCGTGCATCACAACAACAGCGCAGGCGCATTGCTGAAGGTTGCGAGCGGAAGCCTGTTGTGGCGGCGGATCGGCGAGGAGACCACGCTGCTGGCTCTGCCCGAGGTCATGGACTTTCTGCTCAAGGCCGTCGCGGGCGGCCGCGGCGAGCAGCTCGAGATCGAGAGCGAGGGGCGGCATCTCCGTCTCAGTGCCACGGCCTTCGCCGACGTGGTCTCGCTGACGATCTCCGATGTCACCGCGTTGAAACGGCGGGACGCCTCGTTCCGCCTGCTGTTCGACAACAACCCGATGCCGATGTGGGTGTTCGACGCGCAGACCAAGCAATTCCTTGGCGTCAACGACGCCGCTGTCCAGCATTACGGCTACAGCCGCGCCACCTTCCTGCGCATGAAGTTGCACGAGATCTGGCCGGAGGACGAGTGGGAAAGCCACGCCGAGGCGCTGGAGCGCGTCGGCGACGCCTATCATTCCTCGCGCAACTGGCGGCACCTGCGCGCCGACGGCAGCGAGATCGAAGTGCTCACCTTCGGCCGCCGCGTCGCCTTCGATGATCGCGACGGCTATCTGGTCGCGGTGGTCGACATCACCGAGCGGCGCAAGGCCGAGGCGCGCATCGCGCACATGGCGCACCATGACGGGCTCACCGACCTGCCGAACCGCGAATATTTTCAGGAGCGGCTGAAGCAGGCCCTGGACCAGGCCGGGGACAAGCGCGTCGGCGTGCTCTACATCGACCTGGACCTGTTCAAGAACATCAACGATTCCTTCGGTCATCCCGTCGGCGATCGCCTGCTCAAGGACGTCGCCGGGCGCCTGACCAAGGCGGTCCGCGGCGCCAATCTCGCCGCCCGCCTCGGCGGCGACGAGTTCGCGGTGATCCTCAGTGCCGACGTCTCGCCGAACGAGGCCAGCGCCTGCGCGAGCCTGCTGATCGACATGCTGAAGGCGCCCTATGATCTCGACGGCCAGGAGATGGTGATCGGCGCCAGCATCGGCATCGCGCTGTCGCCCGGCGACGGCACGACGCCGGGGGAGCTGATGCGCAATGCCGACATGGCGCTGTACCGGGCAAAGTCCGATGGCGGCGGCGTGCACCATTTCTTCGAACGCGAGATGGATCTGCAGGCGCAGAAGCGCCGCGACCTGGAGCTCGATCTGCGCCGCGCCTTCGCCAATGGTGAGTTCGAGCTGCACTACCAGCCGCTGGTGACGATCGCATCCGACCGCATCTCAGGCTTCGAATCGCTGCTGCGCTGGCGTCATCCCGACAAGGGCATGATCTCGCCGGCGGAGTTCATTCCCGTCGCCGAGGACATCGGCCTCATCACCCAGTTGGGGGAGTGGGTGCTGCGCGAGGCCTGCGCCGAGGCGGTGAAATGGCCTGCCGATGTCAAGGTCGCGGTCAATCTGTCGCCGGCGCAATTCCGCAGCCGCAATTTGGTGCAGGTGGTGATCTCGGCTCTCGCGCAGTCCGGCCTGTCGCCGCGACGGCTCGAGCTCGAAATCACCGAGTCGATCTTCCTGGCCGAGACCGACGCCAATCTCGCAATCCTGCACCAATTGCGCGAGCTCGGCGTCGGCATTTCCATGGATGATTTCGGCACGGGCTATTCCAGCCTCAGCTATTTGCGCAGCTTCCCGTTCGACAAGATCAAGATCGACCGTTCGTTCGTGAAGGACCTGGCGCAGCGGCCCGATTGCAGCGCGATCGTGCGCGCGATCTCCGGCCTCGGCCGCAGCCTCAACATCACGACCACGGCCGAGGGCGTCGAGACCGAGGATCAACTCGACTGGCTTCGCGCCGAAGGCTGCAACGAGGTGCAGGGTTTTCTGTTCAGCGCGGCGCGGCCCGCGGCCGAGATCGCCAAGCTGCTCGCCAATTTCGGTCAGCGCGCCTCACGGGCGGCGTAGCCCCTCGGGGTAGCAGTCGTACACCAGCGCCTTGAAGGCGGGCGTGATGCGGCTGCGCTCGTTCTGGGTCTGCTGCATCATGAGGTAGACCATGTCGAGCTTGGGATCGACGCCGAAATAGGTGCCGCTCCCTGAGTCCCATTTCAATTCGCCGAGCGAGCCCGGCGGCGGCGGTTTCGCGTTGCCGGGATCGGTCCGTACCGCAAGGCCATAGCCATAGCCGAAGCCGTCGCCCGGAAAATAGAAGTAGTCGCGTCCGACGCCGGAGCCGGGGCCGATATGATCGGTCGTCATCGCCTTGAAGGCGGCCGGGCTCAGATAGCGCTTGCCCTCGAACTCGCCGCCGTTGAGCAGCATCTGCGAGAAGCGCTGATAGTCGGTGATGGTCGAGAGCAGGCCGCCGCCGCCGGACTGCCATTCGGGATGGTCGAGACGCTCGCGCTCAGCGGCGAGCAGGATGAAATCGTTCGGCAGCGGCCGCGCCATCCGCGCCAGCTCGTCCTCCGTCGCCAGAGCGAATTTGGTGCTGGTCATGCCGAGCGGATCGAAGATGCGTGCCTTCAGGAATTCGTAAAGCGTCTGGCCCGAGATGATCTCGATGACAGCGCCGAGCACGTCGGTGGAATGGCCGTAGCGCCACAGGGTTCCCGGCTGCCGCGCCAGCGGCAGCTTGGCGATGCGGTCGGCGAACTCCCTGTTGTTGAATTGGCCTTCGAAAATGTTGGCGGCCTTGTAGGCCTGCTCGACCCATTTGCCACCGATGTAATCGTAGCTGATGCCCGAGGTGTGCCGCAGCAGGTCCTCGATGTTGACGGGGCGGACCGGCGGCACGAGGTCGAGCTCCAGCTTGCCGTCGGGCAGGGTGACCTCGAGGCCGACCTTGGTGCCCGCGAACAGCGGGACGTATTTCGACACGGGATCGGTGAGCGCGAGCTTGCCCTCGTCGATCAGCATCATCGCGCCGAGGCAGGTGATCGGCTTGGTCATCGAGTGGATGGCGAAGACCGTATCGGGCGTCATGGCAAGGCCCGTCCGGGTGTCGCGCTCGCCGAATGTCTTGAGATAGACCGGTTTGCCGTGCTGCTGCACCAGGATCACGGCGCCCGGCAGCCGGCCGCTCGTCACCTCGTCGTTGAAATACGCCGTGATGCGGTCGAGCCCGTCCGGCGACGGGGCGGGGATGTCGGCAGCGCGGCTTTGCGCCATCGTGCCGGCGAGCATCGCGGCCCCGACCAGAAATTCACGCCGTCTCATCCGACCTTCCTCCCTCGGCGCGATCAAAGCCGCAAGACGCGAGAGGCGTCAACACGACATCGCTTAAAAACGCGTCACGATTTCCGAAAGGAACGGTCGCGGACGGTCTTCGCTCGGCTTGGTCGGCTTGCCCACGTGAATGAAGCCGGCGAGCTTCTCGTCCGGCTTGAGGCCGAGGCCGTCGAGCACGTCGCGATCGAACGAGAACCAGCCGGTCAGCCAGCAGGCGCCGTAGCCGAGCGCGGTCGCGGCCGTGACGATGTTCATGGCGCTGGCGCCCGCCGACAATTCCTGCTCGAACGCCGGCACTTTCGGATGCGGCTTGGTGAAGCTGACGATGCCGATCACCAGCGGCGCATCCATGAGGCGCTTGCGCTCGATCTCGACGTCGGCCGCCGGCGCGCCGGGATTCTTCCGGGCAAAGACGTTTGCGATCACCTCGCCGGCACGCTGGCGGGCATCTCCCTCGAAGATGATGAAGCGCCAGGGGGCGAGCTTGCCATGATCAGGCACGCGCGCGCCAATGGTGAGGATGGTCTCGAGCTCGGCCGCAGAGGGGCCGGGCCCGGTCATCTCGCGCGGCTTGACCGAGCGGCGGGTCTTCAGGAGTTCGATGGCGTCGGGCACGGGGCGTCCTTATGGCTTGCTACTTCCGCCCGGAGATAGGCATGGCAGACGACGAATGGAAGAGATTTTAGAGGGATTATGAGTCTACTGGCCCGGCCAGAAAGTTGTGGTCCCAATTTGGGACTATGCTAAGATGAATAGAATGAGGATCATAGCGCTCAGCACGATCAAGGCATTTCTCGATCGGGCGAGCGAGCCTTCCGACGCTCACGAACCTCTGATGGCTTGGTTTCGGCAGGTCAAGCGGGCCGATTGGGCGAAGCCCGCGGACGTCAAGCGAGATATCAGAACCGCTAGCATCCTCAGGGATGGCCGCGTCGTCTTCAACGTCGCCGGCAACAAATATCGTGTCGTGGTCTGGATCAATTACCCATACCGCGTAGTCCATGTCCGCTTTGTCGGAACGCATCGGCAATACGACGCAATCGATGCGCAAACCATTTAGAAGGTCGATGATGGAAATCGCGCCAATCAAGTCTAACCGGGATTATCGTCGCGCCCTCAAAGAGATCGAGACGTTGATGAGTGCGCGCCGAAACTCGCCTGAAGGCGATCGGCTTGATGTGCTTGTGACGCTCGTGGAGGCGTGGGAGCGTAAGCATTACCGGCTCGATCTGCCGGATCCGGTAGAAGCCATTAAGTATCATATGGAGCAGAGCGGCCTGCAGCCAAGGGACTTGATTCCCTTTATCGGCAGCCGCAATCGGGTTCACGAGGTGCTCAACCGGCGGCGCGAATTGACGCTCAGCATGATCCGACGCCTGCATGAGGGGCTCGGCATTCCGGCCGAGTCCCTCATTAAAGTTGGGCAAGACAGGGCCGCTTGAAAGACGTCAGGCGGTCCCGCGCGCTCGCTTCACATCCGGCGGCGTTGCCTCTTCGACCAGCGCGGCAATCGCCTCCTCGGTCGTCATCACCTTCTGGCCGTCGCTGCCGAGCCGGCGGACCGAGACCGAATGCGTCTCGGCCTCCTTTTTGCCGACCACGAGCAGCGCCGGGATCTTGGCCAGCGAGTGCTCGCGGACCTTGTAGTTGATCTTTTCGTTGCGCAGGTCGATCTCGACCCGAAGCCCGGCGCGCCGGGCCTGCTCCATCACCACCTTGGCGTACTCGTCGCCTTCCGAGGTGATGGTGGTGACCACCGCCTGCACCGGCGACAGCCAGAGCGGGAAGTTGCCGGCATAGTGCTCGATCAGGATGCCGATATAGCGCTCCATCGAGCCGCAGATCGCGCGGTGCACCATCACGGGCGGTTTCTTGCCGCCGTCATGGTCGATGTAGAACGCACCGAACCGCTCCGGCAGGTTGAAGTCGACTTGCGTGGTGCCGCACTGCCAGTCGCGGCCGATGGCGTCGCGCAGCACGTATTCGAATTTCGGTCCGTAGAAGGCGCCTTCGCCCGGGTTGATCTCGGTCCTGATGTGGTTGTTCTGCGTCTGGATCTCGCGCAGCACCGTCGCCATCACGCGCTCGGCGTGATCCCACATCTCGTCCGTGCCGACGCGCTTTTCCGGCCGGGTCGACAGCTTCACGGTGAGATCGCCGGTGAAGCCGAAATCGGCATAGGTCGACAGGATCAGGTCGTTGATCTTCAAGCATTCCTCGGCAAGCTGGTCCTCGGTGCAGAAGATGTGCGCGTCGTCCTGGGTGAAGCCGCGCACGCGCATCAAGCCGTGCATGGCGCCGGAGGGCTCGTAGCGATGCACCACGCCGAACTCGGCAAGGCGCAAGGGCAGGTCGCGGTAGCTCTTCAGGCCGTGCTTGAAGATCTGCACGTGACCGGGGCAGTTCATCGGCTTCAGCGCAAACCAGCGCTTGTCCTCCGCCTCGTCGCCGGCCGACTGCGCCGCGAACATGTTCTCGCGATACCAGCCCCAATGGCCCGAGGTCTCCCACAGCACCTTGTCGAGGATCTGCGGCGCGTTGACCTCGCTGTAATCGCCGGTCAGGCGGCGGCGCATATAGGCAATGAGCTGCTGGAAGATGGTCCAGCCCTTCGGGTGCCAGAACACGACACCCGGACCTTCCTCCTGGAAGTGGAAGAGGTCCAGCTCGCGCCCGAGCTTGCGATGGTCGCGTTTCTCGGCTTCCTCGATCTGCTTGAGATAAGCGTCGAGGTCCTCCTGCTTGGCGAAGGCGGTGCCGTAGATGCGGGTCAGCATCGGGTTGTTGCTGTCGCCCCGCCAATAGGCGCCGGCAACCTTCATCAGCTTGAACGCGTTACCGACCTTGCCGGTCGAGGTCATGTGCGGGCCGCGGCACAAATCGAACCAGTCGCCCTGGTAGTAGATCTTGATCGGCTCGGTGCCGGGAATGGCATCGACCAGCTCGACCTTGAAGGCCTCGCCCTTGTCGCGGAACACCTGTTTGGTCTTCTCGCGGTCCCAGACTTCCTTGGTGAAAGGCTTGTCGCGCGCGATGATCTCGCGCATCTTTTTCTCGATCGCGGCAAAGTCTTCCGGCGTGAACGGCTCGTTGCGGAAGAAGTCGTAGTAGAAGCCGTTCTCGATCACCGGACCGATGGTGACCTGCGTGCCCGGCCACAGCGTCTGCACGGCTTCGGCGAGCACGTGGGCGCAATCGTGGCGGATCAATTCGAGCGCTTCCGCCTCGTCCCGGGTGACCAGCTTGATCTTCGCATCCGCTTCGATGGGATCGTTGAGGTCGGTGAGCACCCCGTCGAGCGCCATCGCAACCGTGCGCTTGGCCAGCGACGGCGAGATGCCCTTGGCGATATCGAGGCCCGTGATGCTCTTGTCGTATTCGCGCTTGGCGCCGTCGGGGAAGGTGAGGGTGATTTTGGCGGCTGGGGTCACGGGCTTGAGATTGGAGAGGCTGTACTGGAAGCCGGACTCGGATTTGGGGGGCTGTTCGGTCATTGCTTTTCTCCTGAGGCTCACTCCTGCGAACGAGCGCAGGTAAGCGGGAACGAGCGATATATCAGGCGATTCGGCCTGCGCAATCCGGCAATTCCAAGAAATCGGCGCGCAAAAGCCGGGGCCTGGCACCAACTATTTCGAGCAACGGGCCTTTAACGGGCGGCGGGCCTGCTCTACATGCACTTGCATGGAAAAATCCCCTGCCGCCGGCCGTTTCGCGCCAACTGCCCTCATGCTTGGCAATCTCGTCACCGGCTGCTCCGTGCTGGCCCCGGCGGGCATGCTGCCGGAGTTGGCGAGGGGGCTCGACATCAGCATTCATGCCGCCGGGCTGTTGATCACCTTCGGCGCGGTGACGCTGTGCATCGGCTCGCCGCTGACGGCCTGGCTGACCAGCCGCATCGAACGGCGCACGCTGCTGACGACGACGCTCGCGGTGCTCGCGCTCGGCAATCTCGCCTCGGCCCTTGCGCCCGGCTACACCAGCCTCCTCGTCATCCGTCTCGTGATGCTCGCCGTCGGTGCGCTCTATACGCCGCAGGCTGCCGGCACCGCGGCGATGATCGTGCCGACTGAGCGGCGCGGCAGCACCATCGCCTATATCTTTCTCGGCTGGTCGCTGGCTGCCGCCGTCGGCTTGCCGCTGATCACCTTCATCGCCAGCCGCTACGGCTGGCAGGCGGCCTATGGCGGGATCGGCGCGCTCGGTTGTCTCAGCGTCCTGCTGTTGCTGCTGCGCTTGCCGGCGGGCTTGAAGGGGGTGCCGGTGGATCTGAAGACCTGGCGCGAGGTCGGCCGCGACAAGACAATTCTGCTGCTGCTCGCGATCACCATGCTGCAGATGTCGGGGCAGTTCGTGGTGTTCACCTTCATGGGTCCGCTGCTGGGCAAGCTCACCGGCGCCGGCCCCGATGCGATCGGCATGGTGTTCGCGCTCTACGGTGTCTGCGGCTTCCTCGGCGTCGTCATCGCCACCCGCATCGTCGACAGCTGGGGGCCTTATCGCACGTCGCTGCTGTTCGCCTGCCTGCTGCTGACCGGCATCGCCGGCTGGGCGATCGGCGCAGGCGCGCTTGCCTTCATGGCGGCCGGGGTCGCGGTCTGGGGTCTCGGTTTTGCCTCGACCAATTCGATGCAGCAGGTGCGGCTGGTTGCGGCCGCGCCGCCCCTGGCATCGGCGACCGTCGCGCTCAACACGTCGGTCCTCTATATCGGCCAGGCCGTCGGCTCCGCCATCGGGGGATTGTTGTTCGCCCGCGAGCTCCTGCATACGCTCGGCTTCGTTGCAGTCGGTTTCGTCGTGCTGGCGCTGATCCTGATCGTCCTGACCCGGCCCCATCGGGTTGCCGCCGCGGCCTGACTGCCGCGTTTCCTGTGCGCAAGGTGCTTGGCAAACCGCGCGCGGGAGCGCTAGAAGGCCGGTCATGGGGACCAAAGAGAGTTGACTGAAATGAGGATGATTCTGGCGGTTGCCGCGGTGCTCTATTCAGCCTCCGCGTTTGCGCAAGCCGACAAGCCACCGATGGTCGGGGACAAGCCCTTGGTGCAGGTCAAGCCCAAGGGTACCAAGGCGGGGACCAAGGAAGCGGCGGCGAAGCCGGCCGCGGCGCCGAAGGGCAAGCCGCAGTCGATCGCGGTGCGGCTCCAGGCCTGCCTGGAGCTCGATGACGGCACCAAGGACCGGCTGAACTGCTACGACGCCATTATCCCGCCGGCGCCGAAGCCGAAACCGGCGAAGGCCAAGGGCTACGCCGATTGCAAATTCTTCAAGGAAGAGGACGAGCGGCTCGCCTGCTACAACGGCTTCGCCGAGAGCATCCCGAAGCTGCCCAAGAGCTGAGGCTGCTAGAGCTGAGGCTGCAAGAGCAGAGGCTGGATCGGCTGAGGCTCAGTCGCTGATCCGGCTGAGCACGGCCCGGAAGGCAACGCCCGGCGCCTGCAGTGCGTTGCCCTCGAATTCCGCGGTGTCGCCGTCCTCCCGGCCGGCGAGCGCCAGCGTGATCCGGTCGACGCCAAACAGCGCCTTGAAGGACGGGTCGTCATTGTAGCGCTGGGTCGAGATCTTGACCTTGATGCTGTCGCCCTCGCCCGTATAGGTGCCGATGAAGGCGAAGGCGGAATTGCCCCCGCGCATCCTGCCATCCATCACATAGACGACGCCGCAGCCCGTTCCGTGCACGGTGTGGAAGTCGACCTTGTACAATCCCTGACGCACTGCCGCCCCCGCAGAATTCCAATCACAAACCGGCCGGCAAAGTATGAGCCTTGCCGGCGGAAGCAATCCGGCGGCTTCCGGGGATTTCGGCCATCAACATCACATTTTGATCAAAGCCTGCGAGAATTGCAGGCAACGCAGCCGAATACCGCCGCGCGCAAAATCGGTTAGCGGCTCGCCGCCGACGGATTGGTGGAGGCCACCCGCGTCACCGCCAGCGCTGGCGTCGCAGCCATCTTCACCAGCACGTCCTTGAGCGGATCCCGCGTCCAGGCGCGGGTGACATAGTCGCGATGGGTGATGCCGTCGGCGGTCTCGACGAACACCACGCTGCCTGGACGGAGCGGCCCATCCATGTCCTCGGCGACGCTGATGCCTTTCTGGCGGAGCGTGCTCATCAGCTCGCGGTCGCGCCGCGCCGTGCCGCGGGTGTAGGCGCTGACGAAGAAGCCGGAACGATGGCTCTCGATCCAGGATGCGAACTTGTCCATTTCGCCATAGACGGCGTCGAACAGCACGACGCCGCGGACGCGGTCGCTGATGCCGCCGACCTCCAGGCTCCAGGCCGTCGGCAGGAAGCCGCCGCTATAGCCGACGATCACGATCGGCATGTTGGCAAAGGCGCGCGCGCTGTTGGGATCGCCGGTGACGCGGGCGAGGTGGTCGGCCGATTCCGCCATGAAGCGCTTGAAGCCGCCCGGTTGCCAGAACTTGCCGGCGCTGGAATCGGCGGCATCGACGGCCATCTGCGGTGCAAGCAGCACGGCATTGGCGCCGGAATCGGTGATCTGCTTGGGCACAAGCTGGCGATCGCGCACGTCGCGTTCGAGCGTTGCGCCGTTGCCGTGGAAGAACACCACGATCACGCCCGGCTTGCGCACGTCGAAATGCTCGGGCACGTGCACCAGCACGCGGCTGTCATTGTAGGTCTCGTCCTGCCAGAACACGCGACCGGAATAGCTGCGATGACCGCGGCGGTCGCCCTTGGAGATGTTGAGGAACGGCGCGTCGGAGGCGGGGTTGTTGCCGAAATAGGGGAAGGCCGACGACTTCATGCTGACGAGGGTCGTCAAATCGTCGCGTGGCGAACGCTTATAGGGGACCTGCGGCTCGAGCGATGCGACCTTGTAGGGCGCCTGCTCCGGCGGCTGGTGCTGTACGGCGTGCTTGGGCGAGAAGTCCGACATCTGCCGTTGCAGGAGACTTTCGCTCGCCGACGGGAAGCGCTCCCTGAACTGGGGGGCCGGGAAGCGATCCTCGAACGTGTCGCCGCTTGCGACTTGGGTGTTGGTCTTGGCGACCACCTGCACATTGGCCTGCGAGTTCGCCGCGAGCGCCGCCGGGTTCGGCGCCTTGCCGCATTGAACCAGCGTCAGCGACAGCGGCACCAAGGCTGAGATCAGGCAGGCCCGGAGCGCACGACCGCGCCGACCGGACGGTGTCCGATCAGCACGATCATCAGCTCTCGGTTTCGGAACGGCCCCGACCATCCACCCATGACCCCAAAGTCACGTCCATCGGCATTATTGAGACAATTGAGCCGACCGGCGTTTAGGCGACGTTAAGCGTCCGGAGAAACTTCCCCACATCCGGAACGCTCAAAAGGACCACGCAATCGTGTCCTGATTGTGGGGAGAAGGAGCGGGACTTTCCGGTGCTCGGCGGCCTTTTCGTCTGACAGCGGGGATAAGCGGTGCTGAAATACCCGCTGCCGCTGCCTCATTTAACCCTTGTTAACCCTGCTTGAATTGACTGGGCCAAACTGCACGATGCGCCCGCGAGGCAAGACGCCTCGGCTTAAGGACCCCGATGACGGCATCAGATGCGGGAACGGCACCCTGGACTGGCCGGCTGACCGGAGGCGGGACAGGGGTCTCGGTTCTGGTCGCAACCGCCATCGTGGTGGCCGACATGATCGGGGTCGGCGTCTTCACCAGCCTCGGCTTCCAGGTCAAGGATATCCCGTCCGGCTTCTCGATCCTGCTGCTGTGGACCGTCGGCGGCATCGTCGCGCTCTGCGGCGTGTTCGCCTACAGCGAGCTCGGGGCGATGTTTCCGCGCTCGAGCGGCGAGTACAATTTCCTCGGCCGTGCCTATCATCCGGCTTTCGGCTTTCTCGCCGGCTGGGTGTCGGCGACGGTGGGCTTCGCAGCGCCGGTCGCGCTTGCCGCGATGGCGTTCGGCGAATACGCCAAGTCGGTCGTGCCTGACCTGCCGCCGATCCCGCTTGCCATCGCCGTGGTGTGGCTGGTCTCGCTGGTGCAACTGACCGGCGTCAGGCACTCCTCGACCTTCCAGCTGATCTCGACCATCATCAAGGTCGCCCTGATCGTCGCCTTCCTTGTCGCCGGCTTCGTCATCGGCGTGCCGCAGCCGATCGCCTTCACACCGCAGGCTGGCGATCTCGCCCATATCGTCAGCGCGCCCTTCGCGATCGGGCTCGTCTTCGTGATGTATTCGTTCTCGGGCTGGAATGCCGCGACCTACATCATCGGCGAGATGAACATGCCGCAGCGGGACCTGCCGCGTGCGCTGCTCGCGGGCACGCTGATCGTGCTCGTCCTGTACGTCGCGCTGAACGCAGTGTTTCTCTACTCGACGCCGGTTGGCGCACTCGCCGGACAGCTCGATGTCGCCAGCGTCGCCGGCAGTGCCATCTTCGGCGGTCTCGGCGGCAGGATCGTCGGGGCGATGATCTGTTTCGGCCTGATCTCCTCGATCTCCGCGATGATGTGGATCGGCCCGCGCGTGATGATGACGATGGGGGAGGACATTCCGGCCCTGCGCGTGTTCTCGAAGCGATCGACGAGCGGCGCGCCGGCCTATGCCATCCTGTTTCAGCTCGCGGTCGCCAACCTGCTGCTGTTCACGCGCAGCTTCGAGGCGGTGCTCGACTTCATCCAATTCGCACTGCTGTTCTGTTCGTTCTTCACCGTCGCCGGCGTCATCAAGCTGCGCATCACCGATCCCGACTTGCCGAGGCCCTATCGCGCCTGGGGATACCCGTTCACGCCGCTGGTTTTCCTGCTCGTGACCGGGTTCATGATGTACTACCTGTTGACCGAGCGGCCTGTGCAGTCGCTCTCGGGGATGCTCGTCATGCTCTCGGGCCTGTTGATTTATGCTGTTTTCCGCAGGCGGCCGGTCGCTGCTGGCCATTCACATCATCGCGAATAGATATGTTTCGACCCCTCAGAATCGTGGCCGTCGCTCTTGCCTTGCTGGCTGCGGCCGTCTCGTCCGCCCGTGCCGCCGACGTCACTTTCGATGACACCGCGCGCTTCCTTGCGGGCATGCAGCCTTCGGCGGACTCGCCGCTGCTGCCGCTCACTAGGGATCCCGGCTGGCAGCGACACGCAAAATTCTTCGACGGCGCCTTCGCCCAGCTCGAACAGCGCCAGCTCTCGAAGATCCGCGATTGGGCCGACGTCAATCTCGCCGCGCCCCGGCCGACCATGTTCTACATGTTCAGCGGCCCCGATTTCCTTTACGCCAACGCCTTCTATTCCAAGGCCAGCACCTACGTGCTCGGCGCGCTGGAGCCGGTCGGCGCCGTGCCCGATCTGACGCGGCTGCCGCGCGGCTCGGTCGGTGCCGCGCTCTACAATGTCGAGCGTTCGCTCGGCTCGATCCTGAGCTTTTCCTTTTTCATCACCAAGCAGATGAAGGTCGACCTGCACGCCAACCAGGTCAACGGCACCTTGCCGATCCTCTATGTCTTCCTCGCGCGCTCGGGCAAGACCATCCGCAACGTCGAGATGATCGCGCTCGACGACAAGGGGGCAGTGCATGTCGGCGACGACAATCCCGGGCGTAACGCGACGCGCGGCGTCCGCATCACCTTTGCAGGCGCCGATGGCGAAGCGCGCACGCTGTATTATTTCTCGACCGACCTTTCCAATGCCGGCGCGCGCAACACCGGCTTCCTGAAGTTTTGCGAGACGCTGGGGCCCGGCAACAGCCTGCTCAAGAGTGCATCCTATCTTCTGCACAAGAGCGATTTCGCGGTGGTCCGCGACTGGCTGCTCGCCAACAGCGCCACCATCATCCAGGACGATTCCGGCATTCCGCTCGCGAACTACGGCGCACGGCAGTGGCGGTTCTTCCCGTTCGGCCGCTATCTCGGGCCGATCGGCGAATTCCCCGGCCGCTACCAGGAGCGCTACGCCGAGCTGTTCGCACGCGCCCAGCCGATCGACTTTGGCGTCGGCTACCGCTGGCGGATGCATGAGTCGAACTTGTTGCTGGCGGTGAGGGTGCCGGGCACCGAAACGCCGCCGGGCGGGGAGGCCACCTCGTCGGCCGATCCGACGCCGAAGCCGCCGCGTCCGAAATGGCTGCGGCCGCCCGAGCCGATTCCGCCGCCGCCCGGGCGCTTCTACTGGTTTCGCTGATTACCAGTGCACGTTCTGGCTCGGCACGATGAACGCCGTCGTGCTCGCCGGTGTCGCAAGGCTCGATGCCAGATACCAGCCGGAGCCGAGCACGAGCGCCAGCAAGGCGACGATCGCGAGCAGGTCCATGGTTCTGGGATCGTGATGCCGCCTGGAGCCGGGGGTGGGCCTAAGCTTGGCGTGAATATGAGGGCTGATTTTCCAGCGCATTGTTGTTTCCTCCCGGGGGAGCATCGAAACAACGCGGGAAGATTGTCTCAGGTTCCGCTCAGGCTACCGATGCACAAAGCATCGCAGCAATCTCAGGATGCATTGACCCCGCGCCAGCGGCCGTAGCGCCATGGCAGATACCAGCGCGCACCTTGCGGCGCGGTGAGCGGTACGTTGTCGATGCCCGAGGTGCCGAAGGGATTGCAGCGGAGCAGCCGCGCGAGCGTCATCCAGCCGCCGGCCCAGAGCCCGAACCGTTCGATCGCCTCGTCGCCATAGACAGAGCAGGTCGGCAGATGCCGGCAATTGTAACCGACCAGGGGCGAGAGCGTATGTCGGTAGAGCCAGATCAGTGCCCGGCCGAATCTGCGTGGGAGCCGAAGCGCCCCTT
Source organism: Bradyrhizobium sp. WYCCWR 12699 (assembly GCF_032144035.1). NCBI lineage: Bacteria > Pseudomonadati > Pseudomonadota > Alphaproteobacteria > Hyphomicrobiales > Nitrobacteraceae > Bradyrhizobium > Bradyrhizobium sp. WYCCWR 12699. The sequence continues at coordinate 894,386 of NZ_JAVTJN010000036.1, read as the reverse complement.
CGACCGAACTGGAACAATGCCCGCAGGCTGAATGCTTCATGTGCGCCGTGATGCGATGTTGAGCGAAGGATTGCGCGGTTCCGCGGCAGGGAACTGTAAGCTGTTGTTTCCACGCCATATTTTGCGTGCTTTTTGGGAGCAGTGCAGCAAGTGCCTATGGACGATCTGTATTCGCCCGGATACCATTTTTGTGACGTCCATGTGTAGACTCATCGGACGCTAAACGGGGCTTGCCTGAATCGCTTTGGGGCTTGGGGAAGGGACCAGTTTGAAAGTTCTGACGTCGCTCAATCTTCGCGGCTGGTTGCTGGTGGGAACCGCCGTCTGTGGAGTCGTGCTGGCTGGCGCCGTTGCGACACTCGGGTCGTCGGCCCGCGCCGGTGCTGTGCTCGAAGAGCGCAAGCTGCCGATGAAGTTCAACTGGGTCGCCTGCGAGCCGAACTGCCGCGGCTGGGTCAGCGCGGTCGGCATCATCACCGCCGATACCCCGAAGGATTTCGAGGAATTTTCTCGCGGCCGCCAGCTCGGCGGCGCCACTGTGGTGCTCGATTCCAGCGGCGGCTCGGTCAATGACGCGATCACGCTCGGCCGTCGCTTCCGCAATCTCAGCCTCCTGACCACCGTCGGCGTCAGCCTCCGCGGCGGGCAGTCGGCTCGTCCGGCGGTCGCGCCCGAGGCCTATTGCGAATCCATGTGCGTGTTCCTGCTGCTGGCCGGCAAGAAGCGCTACGTGCCGGAAGCTGCCCATGTCCGGGTCCACCAGATCTGGATGGGCGACCGCGCCGATGATGCCAAGGCGGCAAGCTACAGCGCGCAGGACCTGATGATTGTGGAGCGGGACATCGGCCGTCTCGCCAAATACACGTTCGACATGGGCGGAGCGGGTGACCTGCTGTCGCTCGCGCTCAGCGTTCCGCCCTGGGAAGACCTGCATGAACTGGACGCCGGCGAGCTCAAGCTCACCAATCTCGTGACGACCGATCTCGTGGCCGACGTGCTGCCGCATGTGGACATTTCCGCGCCGGCGATGGCGGAGCTTGCTCCGAAGACGCAGGCAAGGTTTGGCGTGGAACCGGAGCAGGCAGCCAAGTCGACCAAGACGGCGGAAGCTGTGGTGCCAACGGGCGGCGTGGCTGCCGCGCCGGCCGCTGCGGCGACGCCGAAGTAAGCTCTTCGATCTGGCTTGTCATTCCGGGGCGCGCGTAGCGCGAACTATGGTGCGCAATTGCGCGCCTGAGAATCTCGCGCTGCAATCTCGGGGGTTGCGGGTTCGTCGCTTTGCGAAGCGCCGAAACGACGCGGCGCTTACCCCTGCGCCGCGGCCGGCTGCTTGGCTTTGGCCTCGATCTGGCCGATGGCATCGACCACGGCATCGAAGGTCAGCAGCGTCGAGGCATGGCGGGCCTTGTAGTCGCGGACAGGCTCGAGGAATTTGATCTCCTCCCATTTGCCTTCCGGCGGCGCGCCGTTCTCCTTCAGCATCTTGCGAACAGTTTCGCGTAACTCACGGAGTTCGCTTGCAGTCGAGCCGACAACCCGACTTGCCATGATGGATGAGGAGGCTTGTCCGAGTGCGCACGCCTTCACGTCATGGGCGAAGTCGGTGACGGTATCTCCGGTCATCTTGAGGTCGACCTTGACGGTCGAGCCGCACAGCTTGGAGTGAGCGGTGGCGGAGGCATCGGGGTCCGGCAGCCGTCCGAGGCGCGGAATATTCCCGGCGAGTTCGATGATCCGCTTGTTGTAGATGTCGTTCAGCATGTGATGGAGTCCAGCACTTCCGCGCCCGATCGGCCTTGGCGGGCGCCATTCAGGGTCCTATATAGGGGCGGAACTGGTGGAAAAACAGTCCAGCGGTGCAAGGCGGTGATCCGGATCTGCGCCGCCAGCGTTGTCAGCTCAGGACCTTTTGCGCCAAAACTGTTCTCTTCAGGCGTCCGGCGGCTTGGCCGCCCCGTCTGCCGGTGACACTCCGGCCGTTAAGGCCGTCGAACGGAGTCGATATGGACGCGACAATCAAGCCGATCCGCCCCAACAAGCTGCCGGAGAGCCGTCCGGCCGAGCTTGATCCCGCCGAATTCCTCGCGGCCGCCGTCCGTGCCGACCAGCCGCGCCCGGCGCGCGCCGAGGCGGAAGCGGCGGTGAAGACGCTGCTCGCCTATATCGGCGAGAACACCGAGCGTGAGGGCCTGCTCGACACGCCGCGCCGCGTCGTCGAAGCCTTCGACGAGCTGTATCAGGGCTATCACCAGTGTCCGGCCGAGGTGCTCGACCGCACCTTCGGCGAGACCGCCGGCTACGACGATTTCGTGCTGGTGCGCGACATCGAGTTCACCTCGCAGTGCGAGCATCACATGATGCCGTTCTACGGCAAGGCGCACATCGCCTACACGCCGGTAGAGCGCGTCGTCGGCCTGTCCAAGCTCGCCCGCCTCACCGACATCTTCGCCCGCAGGCTCCAGACCCAGGAGCATCTGACGGCGCAGATCGCCGCCGCCATCGACGAGGTCCTCAAGCCGCGCGGCGTTGCCGTGCTGATCGAGGCCGAGCATACCTGCATGTCGGTGCGCGGCGTCGCCAAGCATGGCGCCTCCACCTTCACCAGCCGCTTCACCGGCATGTTCCGCGACAATCCGGCGGAGCAGGCCCGCTTCCTGTCCCTGGTGCGAGGCACGCGCTGACCTCGCGAATAGATCGGCAAGGTCGTGTCCGCCCACTCCCATGAGACCGAGGAAGGTCTCGCCTTCCTGCCCAAGTTCGACGCCAGCGGCCTCGTGACTGTCGTCGCGACCGACGTCGCCACCGGCGACGTTCTGATGGTCGCGCACATGAACGACGAGGCACTGCGCAAGACGATCGCGACCGGCGAGGCCTGGTACTTCAGCCGCTCGCGCAATGCCTTGTGGCGAAAAGGTGAGACCTCGGGTCAGACCCAGCGCGTGATCGAGATGCGCACCGATTGCGACCAGGACGCAGTCTGGATCCGTGTCGAGCAGGTCGGGGCTGCCTGCCACACCGGGCGACGCTCGTGCTTCTATCGCAAGGTCGAGGGCGAGGGCGGCGGCGCCAAGCTGGTCTTCACCGATGCGGAGCGGCTGTTCGATCCGGATGCGGTCTACAAGAAGTAGCTCGCTGCATTCCGGGCACGCGAAGCGCGAGCCCGGGATGAGGGTGAGGGCTGAATTAACCCCGCATTAACCATACCTGTCCCACGGTGAGACGACAGGCGTCCGAATTGCCGGCGCCGCTCAACGCCGCACGGGGCGGGCACTTCATCATGTCGGTCGACAATTCCAGTGCCACGCAGACGGTCGGTCTCGATCCGACGCGGGCGCGCGTCGCCGGTGCGATCAAGCAGGCCTCGAACGTCAGCGGCGTCAGCTTCCAGTACATGCTGACCACCGCCAAGATGGAATCGGATTTCGATCCCACGGCAGGGGCCACCACCTCGTCCGCGCATGGGCTCTACCAGTTCATCGACCAGACCTGGCTCGGCACCGTGAAGGAGGCCGGCACCCAGCTCGGCTACGGCAACTATTCCGACGCCATCACCAGGACGTCGTCGGGCGGCTACAGCGTGGATGATCCCGCGATGAAGCGGTCGATCATGAAGCTGCGTGACGATCCGGAAGCCGCCTCCAGCATGGCGGCGGCGCTGACGCAGTCGAACAGCTTCAAGCTCACCGGCCTGCTCGGGCGCAGGCCGAGCGACAGCGAACTCTACATGGCGCATTTCATGGGCGTCGGCGGCGCCGCAAAACTGATCGCGAATGCCGAGGACAATCCGCAAGCGGTCGGTGCGCGGCTGTTTCCGAACGCCGCCTCCGCCAACCGCTCGATCTTCTACGCCAAGGACGGCCGCGCCCGCAGCGTCTCCGAAGTCTATTCGGTGCTGGATGCTCGCTATGCCAGCGCGGCCAATTCGAAAGTGACGCGCAGCGCGATGGCGATGTATGGCGGCACGCCGTCGACGACGCAGGTTGCGAGCGCGAATGGGGTGCAGCCGACCGCGCCGATGGTCGACAACGCTGCTTATCTCCAGACCTTTCCCAACACGAACGCCGTGACGCCCGTCAGCGCGACATCGCCGACAACGGTCGCGGACAATACGCCGACCACGCCGGCATTCCGCTCGATCTATCAGCCCGGCGATACCACGCAGCCGGTCTCGACCACCGTGCAGAAATTGTGGGGCAACAACGCCTCGCTCTCCTCGGTCGCGTCAGCTGCGCCTGACGTGCGGCCGCCGCAGCCGCTCGATCTCTTCAGCGATCGCAACGGCACGTTCTCGAGCTAGGTCTCGCGTCCCTTACGCGCAGCAGCTCGAAGCGCTGCTGCGCTACGTCCGGGGCACGCATCCCGAGCGGCTTTTGTTCCTTAACAAATCCTCAACAAAACCAGCCAGTTATGGTGAACGCTTTGTTAAGCGTCGTGGTTTATTTTGTGTTGCAGGTGACGAGCCGTCACCCTTTTCGTTTGTTGTGTAAGCCGGAAGCAGCATGATTGTTCGGCAGTTCATCAATTGGATCAGAACGGCGCCCGCCGGCGAGCGGGCCGAGGCAACACGGGCGCTGGCCCGGGCCTGGCTGATCTCAGACCTTTCGACAGACGACCGCATCGCCGCCGAAGGTGCGCTGTTGATGCAGCTCGACGATCCCTCGCCCCTGGTGCGGCAGGCGATGGCCGAGGCCTTTGCGCGCAGCCTCGATGCTCCGGCGTCGATCGTGCGGGCGCTGTCGGCGGACCAGCCGACCGTCGCGCTGCCCGTGCTCGAACATTCTCCGCTGCTGATCGACGCCGATCTCGTCGATATCGTCGCCACCGGCAATGACGAGGTGCAATGCGCGGTCGCCCGCCGCATCGCGCTGCCAATCTCGGTCTGCGCTGCCATCGCCGAAGTCGGCTGCGCCGCGGCGGCGCTCGAGCTGATCGAAAATCCCCATGCCGAACTTGCGCCGTTCTCCTGGAATCGCATCGTCGAGCGCCATGGCCATCTCGCCGCGATCCGCGAGGCGATGCTGGTGCTGGATGACCTGCCGTCCGCAACCCGCGCCGCGCTGGTGGCAAAACTCTCCGAGACGCTCGCGCAATTCGTCGTGGCGCGGAACTGGCTGAGCGCCGACCGTGCCGACCGCATCACGATCGAGGCGCGCGACCGCTCCACCATCAACATCGCGGCGCGCTCGCGCGGCGAGGACATGCAGGGCCTGGTGCATCATCTGCGCGTCACGGGCCAGCTGACGGCCGGCCTGATCCTGCGCGCGCTGTTGTCGAGCAATCTCGACCTGTTCGACGCGGCACTCGCCGAGCTTGCCGATCTGCCGCTGGCGCGCGTCTCCGCGCTGCTGCATGACCGCGGCGGCAACAGCCTGCACGCGCTGCTCCGGCGCGCCGGGCTTCCGGAGGCGACGTTTGCGGCATTCCAGGTCGCGCTCGATGCCTGCCACGAGCAGGGCTTCGTCGACAGCGACGATGGTGCGGTCCGGCTGCGCCGTCGCATGGTCGAGCGTGTGCTCACCCATTGCGAGACCGACCGCGGTGCCGCCGAGCCGTTGATGGTCCTGCTGCGCCGCTTCGCCACGGAATCGGCGCGGGAAGAGGCACGGCTGTTCTGCGACGAGCTGGCCGCGGATGATGCGGTCGACCCGGTGTACGACGATCTGATCGCGGCGTGATGCCGTAGGGTGCGGGCGAAGCGACGAAGCAATCCAGAATCTCCCCGCGAAGGGATTCCGGATTGCTTCGATGCGCTCGCAATGACGGGGACGGAGCCGAGCCTTACTCCGCCGGCGCGATGCTCGGCGCCAGGATCACCTCGAGATGTTCGGGGCGATCGCGGTTGACCTGCGCGAGATAGTCGTCGGCGACCTTGCGCAGGCGACGGCTGAGTTCGGCGGAGACGCTAATGCGGTCGAGCCGGGTATTCTCGTGCACGATGGCGAGGATGGCGTTGATGTGGTGCGTGAACAGTTCGGCCGGGACCTTTTCCAGATCCGGCGCGTGCTCGATGACGCGGCACAGGCTCTCGGCTACTCCCGCCGCGGCCGGATAGCCGAATGTCACGGCGTCGCCCTTGATGTCGTGAGCGGCGTGAAACAGCTCGTCGCGCCGCTCCTTGGTGAAGCCGTCGTTGCGAACGGCGACATAGGCGGCCGACAGACGGTTGACCTCGGTCGTCATCCAGTCCTTGAACTCGCCGGAAAGGCCCGCGAGCGCCTGTTCGGCGCGGCCGACCGGATCGTCCAGGTCCTTCTCCTCGACGCGGCGCAGGACCTTGCGCAGCGGGTTGGGCTGCGTGATGACCTGATGCGTGGCGAAGGCCTTGACCTCGATGTCCTTTGCACTGTTCTTCGCCATGATGCCTGCCTCGTCTGAAGACGCCTGCGCTAGATGGAGGAGCGGGCCTTGTCGAGCAGCGAGGGCTGTTGCAGCACCTCATGCTTTTCGCCGACGCGGCGCTCGGGACCCATATAGGCGGAGTTGGTGTTGCGGCGCCGGTCCGGCCCGAAATAGGTCTTGGTTTTGATGAAGGGGCGGGGATTGGCGACCACGTTGAGGATGCGCTGATAGAGCCCCTTGGCCGAGATCGGCTTGGCCAGGAATTCGGTGACACCGGCATCGCGCGCGACGGTGACGCGGCGCTTCTCGGAATGGCCGGTCAGCATGATGATCGGCGCGTAGGGGTTGCCCTTGGATTCCGGCTGCCGGATCATCTGCGCAAGCTCGAGTCCGTCGAAGATCGGCATCGCCCAGTCGGTGATGACGATGTCGGGCACGTAATGGCTGTACATCTCGAGCGCGGTGGCGCCGTCCTCGGCTTCATAGACTTCGCGTGCGCCGAAGGAATGCAACAGCGTCCGCAGGATGCGGCGCATGTGCGGATTGTCGTCGCAGACGAGGAAGCGCAGCTTGTTGAAGTCGATACGAAACATGACGCCCGGGCCAAAGGGTCAACCTTCGTTAACCATATCGTGGCGAGGGTTAACGAAGGGTTGCGACCGAAGCCGCATCGGCGGACGGAGGGTGGTTCTAGTACCCGAACTGCTCGCGCAGGATGCGCTCTTCCAGGCTGTGGCCGGGGTCGAACAGCATGCGCATCGAGATGCTCTTGTCGGAGAGGACCTCGACGCGCCGGACCCTGCGTACCTCCTCATGGTCGGCGACGGCCGCCACCGGACGCTTGTCGTCCTCCAGCACCTCGATCACGACATAGGCGGTGTTGGGCAGCAGCGCGCCGCGCCAGCGCCGCGGCCGGAAGGCGCTGATTGGGGTCAGCGCCAGCAGGGCGGCGTTGATCGGCAGGATCGGTCCCTGCGCCGACAAATTATAGGCGGTCGAACCGGCCGGCGTCGCCACGATGATCCCGTCGGCGATCAGCTCGGGCATGCGCTCGCGCTCGTCGATCATGATCCTCAAGCGCGCCGCCTGGGAGGTCTGCCGGAACAGATAGACCTCGTTGATGGCGTGATGCAGGTGGACGCGGTCGTTGCCGTCGGTCGCGCGCATCAGAAGCGGATTGATCTCGGTTTCATGCGCCGCCTCGAGCCGCGCGCGCAAATCGTGCGTCGAGTATTCGTTCATCAGGAAGCCGACGGTGCCGCGATGCATGCCGTAGATCGGCTTTCCCGTGTGCATGTTCTGGTGCAGCGTCTGCAGCATCAGGCCGTCGCCGCCGAGCGCGACCACGATATCGGCCTCCTTGGGGTCGCAATTGCCATAGTCCCTGGTGAGCTGGACATAGGCGGCCTGCGCCTCGCTGCTCGGGCTGGCGACGAAGGCGATCCGGTCGTATCGCGGGGATTTGGTCATGGCTTGTCGGGCAGGCCCGCTGGCTGGAGAAAGTTCCGCCGGGCTCGTCTATACGAGGTGGCCCTGTATTGTCGAGGATGACCGCCGCTTAGGGCAAATGGGCGATTGTCGATCCGGAGAACAAAACAGGTTGATTTGAGCCGGCTTGGGACGCACCGCCGACCCTCGATCCTGCAAACCGTCGCAATTCCTCGCTAGCCTCGCGGCGCACCGGCTATAACAGCCGGGCAGGGAGAACGATCATGCGCGCGATCTTGCCGAGGCTGCGACGAACCGGGCTGGTGCTGGCCGCGTCCGTGGTCGCATTCGCAAGCGTTGCGCGTGCGGAGGATCCGCCGCAGCCGCGCTCCGAGGCGGCAGCACCTGCCGGACAGAAGGGCGGGCGCGCCGGCAATGCGCAAGGTGCGACGCAGGCTGCGCCGTCGGCGGGCGAGCCGCATCGCCTGCCGCCCGATACGACCACGAAGCAGACGCTGGAGCTGCCCGGCCGTACCCTCAACTTCGCCGCGACCGCCGGCTCCATCCGCGTGTTCGACGGCAAGGGTGAGCCGCTGGCCGACATCGCCTACACGTCCTACCAGCTCGACGGCGCCGACCGCGCCACGCGCCCGGTCACGTTCCTGTTCAACGGCGGACCCGGTGCATCCTCGGCGTGGCTGCAGTTCGGCGCGGCCGGTCCGTGGCGGCTGCCGCTCGATGGCGATGCGCTGTCGCCGTCGGCATCGCCCGAGGTGAAGCCGAACGCCGAGACCTGGCTCGATTTCACCGACCTCGTCTTCATCGATCCCGTCAGCACCGGCTACAGTCGCTTCATCGCGAGCGGCGACGATGCGCGAAAATCGTTCTATTCCGTCGACGGCGACGTCAACGCGATCGCGCTCGTGATCCGCCGCTGGCTCGAGAAGCACGACCGCCTGACCTCGCCGAAATACGTGGCGGGCGAGAGCTATGGCGGCATTCGCGGGCCCAAGGTCGTGCGCCAGCTGCAGCTCCAGCATGGCGTCGGCGTCAAGGGCTTGATCCTGGTGTCGCCGCTCTTGGACTTCCGCGAGTTCACCGGCACCAGCCTCCTGCAATATGTCGCGACCTTGCCGAGCTATGTGGCGGTGGCGCGCGAAGCTAAAGGGCCGATCAAGCGCGCCGACCTCGCCGATGTCGAGGCTTACGCGCGCGGGGAATTCCTGGCCGACCTCGTCAAGGGCGAGGCGGACAAGGAGGCCACCAATCGCCTGGCCGACAAGGTCGCTGCGCTTACCGGCATCGACCAGGCGGTGAGCCGCCGCCTCGCCGGGCGCTTCGACGTCGGCGAATTCCGCCGCGAATTCGACCGCAAGAACGGCAAGGTGACGGGACGCTACGACGCCTCCGTGCGCGGCTTCGATCCCTATCCGGATTCGAGCAGCTCGCGGTTCGGCGATCCCTCGGGCGATGCGCTTCAGGCGCCGCTGACGAGCGCGGCCGTCGACGTGCTCTCGCGCAAGCTCAACTGGAAGCCCGACGGCTCCTATGAGGTGCTGAACGGCACCGTGGAAGGTCATTGGGATTTCGGACGGGGCATCAACCCGCCGCAATCGGTGTCCGAGCTGCGCCAGATCCTCGCCACCGATGCCAAGCTGAACGTGCTGGTCGCGCACGGCCTGTTCGATCTCGCCACGCCCTATTTCGGAACGAAGCGTGTGCTAGATCAATTGCCCGCTTTCGTGACGCAGCGCGTGAAGTTCGTCGTCTATCCCGGTGGCCACATGTTCTATTCGCAAGGCGGCTCGCGGCAGGCGTTTCGCAGTGAGGTCGAGGCCCTGATCAGGGAGTAGGCCTGCGTTTGCGCGGCTTGTATCTCCGCACGATCTCCTTCGCGACGACGCGCTCCGGCTTCACGTTGGCGCCCGCGACCCAGATCTCGCTGATCTTGCCGCGTTTGTCGCGGATCCGGCGCACCGGCTCGCCATGGCTGGAATAGCCGGCAGCCCAGGAGAGCTTGCCGGTGTCACGGCCGGTGACCTCGATTTCGGCGGCATCCATGAAGGGATTGTTGAATTGCGGATTGGCGACGAGCACGCGGTTGCCGGTGGGCACGAGATCATTCGCTCCCCAGATGGTCCACCAACGGCCGGTCCAGTCGCGCAGACGGCGGTCAGGTGCGCCGCGGGTCTGGAAGACGCGCAATATCTGCATCGCGCCGTCCATCCAGAACGGCGCCGCGCCGTCGATTGAATTGCTGAGGATGCTGATCGAAAGCTCGCAGGCCGGGATGGCGCAGGTTCGCGAGATATAGCCCTGGAAGCCGCCACCATGGCCGAACCAGTCCCAGCCGTCGGTCTTGCCGGCATTGACGCCGAGGCCGTAATAGCCCTCGAAGCTCTGGGGGATGCGCCAATGATGACGCGTCATCTCGCGGCGGCTTGCGGCCGACAGCACGCTTCTTCTGGCATTCGGCGCAAGCTGCGCGAAGAAGCGCGCGGTGTCGCCGGCGGTCGCCACGAAGCCTGCGGCCGACGCCATCGCGTGCGCGGGGTTGTCGCCGGGGATCACACAACGCTCGCCGAGCGGAACCTTTCGCGTATGGCCGCGCGCGAACGGCGCGCCCTTAAGAACCGGTGCGTCCGGCTCGGTCTCGCGCAGGCCCGCGGCCTCCACGATCTCGCGCTTGATCCAGACGGAGTAGGGCTCCTTCGTCACGGCTTCGATGACGAGGCCGAGCAGACCAAAGCCGTGATTGGAATATTTGAAGCGGGTGCCGGCCTCGATCGCGGTCGGCAGCTTCAATTCCGCGAGCAGCTCCTTGGCGTCGAGATAGGGGCGGCGGTCGATGAACTGGCCGGAATCGACGCCGTCGCGCGTCAGCCCGGCGCTGTGTGAGAGCACCTGCGCGATCGTCGTCTCGGCGACGCGCGGATGCAGGCCGCCGACATATTGGCCGACGGTGTCATCGAGCCCAAGCTTGCGCTGCTCGCGCAGCTTCATGATGCCGGCCGACGTAAAACTCTTCGAGTGGGAAGCGATCCGGAAGCGATGGCGCGGGGTCAGCTTCTCGCCGGTGTCGAGATTGGCGAGGCCGAATGCATGCTCGGCGACGATCTCGCCGCGATGCGCGATTGCGACGATGACGCCTGGCTGCTGGATTGTCGTCAGTTGGAATTCGATCCAGGAGCCGATGTAGTCGATCGCGGATCGCAGCCAATTGTCCATTGCACACCAATTTTTGCGGGGAGGATTGGTGCGGGAGGCTAGCCGAGAAAGCGGAACGGGCACAACCGGGAAGGTTGTGCCCGTTCGCCTCATGCGACGATGCGAGGTTCAGTAGACGAGCGTCGCGCCGGTCGGCTTGTCGAGGGCTGCCGCAAGCGAGCGATATTCGGAGCTGTCGGTGCCGGCGAGCGAGGCGATCTTGTTCAGATGATACTGCGCCTGTTCGCGGTTGCCCTGCTCGAGTTGCCAGAGGCCGTAATACTGCCAGGTGCGGACGTGGTTCGGATCGTCCTTCAGCGCCAGCTCGTAATAGACCTTCGACGACTGATAGTCGCCGAGCTTGCGATAGGAGTAGCCGATCAGATTGGCGACGTCGGCGACGTCGTCGCGCTTCAGCGACTTCAACTGACCGATCGCGCCGGAGTAGTCGTGGTTGTCGTAGATCGCGGTGTAGGCGGTGCGATAGGCGGAGAGGAATTTGGGATCGCTGACGGAAGAGCTCTTCTTCTTGCCCTTCTTGGACGAGGACGAGTCCGACTTCGGCGGCGAGGAGGGCTCGTCGCTGCCGGCGGCATAGGCGCTCGACAGCACCGGTGCGGCCGCCAGCGACATGGCGACAAGTCCCGGCACGACAAGCATTGAGAGTTTGCGCATCTAAATTCTCCCGTATGGAACGTGGCGATCCTACACGATTGCCTGAAGACCGAAACACCCGTCAGCCAAAAACATTCCCGCATCGCACGATCTGGTCGTCCAGGGCAGATGACAAACTAGTCATCGAGATGAACGGAAGCCTGCAAGGGGCTTCAGATTGGGTTCAGTGCGCCGTCCCTAGGCTCCACCTACGATCGAAGGGTAGGCGAGAGGGCGCCGCCTCGAGATCCTTCCAAGAGGAGACCACCATGCTGAAGACCATTTCCGCAGCCTTGCTCGCAGCTACCGTGATCGCAGCCCCGGCCTTCGCCGCCGAGGCCGGCAAGACCACCACGACCGCCCCGGTGATCAAGGCGGACCAGAGCCAGACCAAGGCTTCGACCACCGTCGCGAAACCCGAGGCCGGCCTCAAGGCCGACACCAAGGCGACCGACGTCAAGGCGGACGCCAAGGTGGATACCAAGTCGAAGGCGATGAACGCCAACGCGGCCGTGACGCCGGACGAGCACAAGACGGTGCGCACCCATCGCCATCACCACAAGCACCTGTCGGCGAAGAAGCTGAAGGCGCAGCCGGAGGCGACCAAGCCGCTGACCACCGAGAAGCGCAGCTAACGTCTGATCCCGCGCGGCGGCACCGTGCATTGCCCGCCGCCGCGTACGGATTTCAGGCCCGTCCCGGCACCTGCGCGAAAGCGCGAGTGCCGGCGGCGGTGCGGCGCGTTGCTGACAGGACCTCTCGCGCAGGACTGAATTCCCTTTGCGCGCCCTTGGGGCTAGAACATCCCCGTAAGTCTGTTCGCGTGGAGAGCGGAATCTGTGGGGCGATTGGCGAAATTTGCGGTGCGCTTGGCATCCGTCCTGGCCTTGCCGTTGGCGCTTGCGGCATGTTTCGGCAGTGATGGTGACCGTCCAACCTTCATCGGCGGGACCCAGGCCGGAGGGCCGCAGCCGTTTCCCGACAATTTCCGCAGCGACACGCTGGCCCTGATGCGCACCTACCTGAACAACCCGGTCGGCGTGCGCGAGGCCAGCATGGCAGAGCCGGTCCAGCGCGAAGTCGGCGGCCGGCAGTTCTATGTGAGCTGTCTGCACTTCATCCCGCGCGAGACCGATGGCAGCTACAAGACCATGCGGGAACGCGCCGTGATCTTCGTCAACGGACGCGCGGACCGTGTCGTCGACCGCACCAGCGAGCTCTGTGCCGGCGCGGTTTACGTACCCTTTCCGGAACTCGAAAAGATGACGCGGTAGCGCAAAGCCCGCTTTCATCGGTCGGTGCTAGAAAGAGCTGGTGCCGGAGCTCGCTGGATCACATTTCGGGGAGCTTTGAACGGGGCGGTTCGTCTTGCGACAAATTGTTACGGCAGGCCTCGCGCAGGCGACAAAACAGTCGGCGCGGGCGACGTGACGGAACAAAATCGCGATGTTGCCACCCCGTCACAGTAACGAACGATCAACGTTCCGGCATCGCCGCGAAGCAACCCAATTCACGCCACGTTGTTTCCTGAGTGTCGTAAATGAAAGAACGGGGATGATCATGAGATCGATTTTGCTGGGTGCAGTCGCTCTGCTTGCGCTGGCCGCGCCGGCTGCAGCCGCGGACATGCAGCCGCGCACCTACACCAAGGCGCCGGCCTATACGCCGCCACAGGCGATCTACAACTGGACCGGCTTCTACATCGGTGGCCATGTCGGCGGCACGTTTGCCGGCGACAGCAGCTTCCAGTCCAGCGACGCCCGCTTCCTGGGCGGCGTGCAGGGCGGCTTCGACTACCAGTTCGCGCCCAATTGGGTGGTGGGTATCGAGGCCCAGTATTCCTGGCTGCCGACCAACAACAATGGTGTCACGTTCCCGCTGGGCACGCAGGTGACCTCCAACACCGACCAGCTCGGGTCGGTGACCGGCCGCATCGGCTACACCTGGGGACCGACCCTGCTGTACGCCAAGGGCGGTTACGCCTGGCGCAACAACAATCTCGGCGTCAACATCGCCGGGGTGCCGCAGGCCTTCACTGCGACCGGCAACAGCAAGGACGGCTACACGGTCGGCGCCGGCCTCGAATACATGTTCGCGCCGAACTGGTCCGCCAAGGCCGAGTACCAGTACTATAATTTCGGCAGCACCACCTTCACCTCCGGTCCGGCCGACGTCGTCGGCGTCCGCGGCCGGGAGGACGAGCATACCGTCAAGGTCGGTGTGAACTACCGTTTCGGCTGGGGCGGTCCGGCAGCCTCGCGCTACTGACCCGCACCCAGACGACCACGCATCCAGGCAAAGGCCGGCTCCGCCGGCCTTTCGCTTGTCCGCCCGCCCGGCGGCCACCCCAGTATTTGCAATGCGTGAACCATCTGGCGCGTCATTTGCAGACAAACATTCCGGCGCGCGCCTTCTCACGCGTGTCATGGGGCTCCGGTAAAGCAAAAATAATTTTTGCCGCTTACGGAACTCGCGCTCCGGAACGCGTTATATGAGAATTACCGGGCTGGTGGGACGACGGACATGCGTATCTTGGTGTCGGCAGCGGTGCTCTCGTGCTTCTTCTGTCTGCCGTGCTCTGCACAGACAATCCTCAAATCCGAGCCTCTGATGTTGGCACCTTACGAGGTGGCCTTCGTCAAGGACGCGTCCTGCCCGTCGGGCAAGGTGCTGAAGGTCACCGGTGCGATCCGCGGGCTGCACCGCCGCAAGGCCTGCGTGGTGATGCCGGGTGAGCAGGCCTCGCTGGCGACAGCAACGCCCTGATCCCCTGCGGCGTCCGCCGGCGGCACCTCACGAATTCAGCTCGAGCTCGATCTTGGACTGGCGCTCGGCCTCGGCCTTGTTCTTGGCAGGGTCCTCGCCCTGGGCGGCTCGGCAGGGCCTGATCTCGTAATCATTGTCGAGCACTCGGCGTGGCCCCGGACGGTCCTCGTCGGGGCTGACATCGACGACCAGGCCGCTCCGCTCCGCGAGCTGCCAGATGTCGGATTCGCTCGGATAGGCCTTGCTGATCTGGGCGTCGTTGCAGAACAGGGCGTAGGGCATCTCTTCCCGCTCCAGGAAAGCCCGTTAACGGTCGGGCCGGCCGGCAGGTTCCGGGCGAGGGGTGATCACGGGGCCGTGATCGCGTGTGCCGGGCCGTGAGTCCTTAACGAGTCCTGAATCGCGAAAAAAAGAATCCCTGGGACTCGTTTGGCGGAATCAGCGGATGTTTTCCGCCATGACGAGCGACCTGAAGACCTCCTGCGGGCACATGCTCCTGCCGCTGACGCTGGCGCTATTCGGCGCCTGCGCGGCCAATCTGTGGCTGGTGTGGTCTTGGCTATAGGTCCTCCCGCGGGAGGGGGAGACCTTACTTTTTGGCCGGCGGGCTAGGGACGTCGCGGATGGCGGCGCGTAACTTGGTCAGGGTTTCGGCACAATATTCCTCGCGCTCGCGCTCGAACCGCTCCTGATGCTTACGGAAATTGGCAATGCGGGCCTGCATCTCGGTACGGAAATCACCGACCGCCCGCGGCGGCGAATGCCGGGCGGGCTGAGGATGCGGAGGGGGTGGGGGCGGCTTGATCTCGACCATGACGGCCTCGACCGGGACGGCCTCGACGGTTGCCGCCGAAGAATCCGACGGCGCATCCGGCTGAAGGAGGTCGTCCTTCTTGCCGGTCACCGATTGGACGAAGGCCATCGTCTGCGCGATGAGCGCGTCGCGCTCCCTGATCCACTTCATGCTTCACCTCAGCCGGGCCCTATTCCAGCAAAGCGACTGCGCCGAATCAAGGTCGTTCGCAAGGGATTGCATATTTTTCCCGGTCGCACGACATTAGGCGGATGGATTCCGAAAAAGAACGGTCGCACGAAGTGGAGGGCCTGAGGCTCATCCGCGCGTTCCTGTCGCTCCCGCCCCACAAGCGGGCGGAGGTGATCGCGTTCGTGGAGGAATTGGCACGTGCCCAAAGCCGGCCCCAGGAGGGCACGGAGGCATCGCCGAGGTGAGGGCTATCGCGCGCGCGGATTAACGTTGGGCTCGAACGGTGCGCCCACCACCCGAACCGGAGTTTGATCCGATACCCGGGTGACGTCGATCATCGCTCGCTCGGCGACCTGCCTTTCGGGGGCCGGCCCAAGCGTCGGCTCGAGCAGCGTCAATGTGCCGGCAACTGCGGTACAGCACAGTGTCACTGTCACCAGCAGAAACATGTTTCGGTTTTCTTCGCGGATTCGCATGGGTCGAGAACGAACCAGGTGCGCCTTTGGTTCCGATTTGGCCCCATGTTCGGGGTGCTCATGCCACCTAGGGCGCCAGCAGAAATGCCATGGCGATTGCAAACAGCACCGCCGTCATCACCACGGCCGTCACCGCACCGGCGGCGATCCTGGCCGTCTCTTTGGTCGTCATGGAGCGCATCGGGTCCGGATGTTGGCTGACGCCCGGTCAGGCAATTTCGAATGGGATGCACGCGATGTATGGTGCTTGCGACCAAATTTCGACCTGTGTCTGATCCGATGATCGCCAATCGTCCCCCCGTGCTGGCCCACGAACGCTTCGTCGCCGACCGCGACAATTTCGCGGGCCTCGATCTCGCCGCGCGGTTCGAGCGGATCGAGCGGACGAACCTCTGGGGCGCTGCCAGCTCGGTCTCCGGGCTCGGGTCGGAGGACATGGCGACCGCCGCGGTTCGGGAGGCGCTTCCACCGCTGCTGCAACGGCTCGGCGCGCGTTCGCTGCTCGATGCGCCCTGCGGCGATGCCGGCTGGATCGGTCGCATCAAGCTCGATATCGACTACATCGGCATCGACATCGTGCCGTCGCTGGTCGAGGCCAACAACAAGCGCGTGGCGGATGGCGAACTGGCCGGCCGATTCCTGGTTGCCGATCTCACGCGCGATGCACTGCCGCGCGCCGACCTGATCCTGTGCCGGGATTGCCTGGTGCATCTGAGCTTTCAGAACATCGCACGCGTCACCGCCCGCTTTCGCGAGAGCGGCGCGCAATTCCTGCTCGTCACGACGTTTCCGGAGATCGAGGACAATCGCGATTGCGAGGACGGCGACTGGCGCGCGCTCAACATGACGAAGGCGCCGTTCGACTGGCCCGCACCGCGCGAGCTGATCGACGAGCGCTGCGAGGAGGGCGACGGCGGCTGGCGCGACAAGAGCCTCGGGCTCTGGCGGCTCGACGAGCTGCCGGATCCCGATCGCACGGGTGCGTGACAGAAGCAGGCACAACGTCCATTGCGCTCGCGATCGCGGCGGCGATAGACTTCGGGTTGTGTGAAGCGATCGCATGCCGGAGCCCACCATGAGCGCTCGTGCCATCTCCGCCGCGTTGCTGATCTGGTGCAGTGCGCCAGCGTTGGCACAGGAAGGGGCCGCGCTCTATGCAGCGCATTGCGCGCAATGCCACGACAGCGAGGCGCAGACCCGCGTGCCGGCCCGGAGCGCCATGCAGGCGATGTCGTTCGACCACGTGCTGGGAACGTTGACCTCCGGCAGCATGGCGGCGATGACGAAAGATCGCAGCGATGCCGAACGCCGCGCCATAGTGTCCTTTGTCACGGGCAAGATGCCGACGAGCGGCGCTACCGCCGACGCGGACGGCCGCTGCGCGCAGCCCGGAAGCGGCTTTCTGCAAGCCCTCGACGGCCCGCGCTGGAACGGATGGGGCGTCGATGCCGGCAACAGCCGCTTCCAGCCGGCCGACATGGCGGGACTGACCGCGGCGCAGGTGCCGCGTTTGCGGTTGAAATGGGCTTATGCCTTTCCCGGCGCATCGGTGTCGTTTGCGCCGCCCACCATCGTCGGCGGGATGCTCTTCATCGGCGGCACGGATCGCAAGATGCACGCGCTCGACGCGCGAAGCGGCTGCACGCTGTGGACGTTGGCGATCGATGCGGCGGTGCGCGCCGCGATCAGTTTTGCTCAGCTTCCGGGCTCCGATCAGTACGCGATCTTCTTCGGGGATTTGCGTGCCAACGCCTACGCCGTCAATGCGCTGACCGGCGCGCTGATCTGGAAGACCAAAGTCGAGGAGCATGCCGCCGCGCGCATCACCGGCGCTCCGACGCTGCATGCCGGCGTGCTCTACGTGCCGGTGTCCTCGATCGAGGAAGCGGCGGGCTCGCAAGCCGGTTACGAATGCTGCACCTTCCGCGGCAGCGTCGTGGCGCTGGACGCCGCGACCGGCAAGACGATCTGGCAGGCCTATACGATTCCGGAAGTGCCGCATCCGACCGGCAAGAATGCCAGGGGCACGCAGCTCTTCGGTCCGTCCGGCGCCGCGATCTGGTCGGCGCCGACGATCGATGCGAAGCGGGGCGCGGTCTATGTCGCGACGAGCAATTCCTATTCGAATCCGCCGGCCGCGACCGCCGATGCGATCCTCGCTTTCGAGCTCGCGACCGGGAAGCTGCTGTGGAAGCAGCAGGCGACGCCCAAGGACGCCTTCGTCGTCGCCTGCTACAATGCAGACAAGACCAATTGTCCCGAGGATCACGGGCCCGATCACGATTTCGGCCAGTCGCCGATCCTCGTGACCTTGCACGACGGCAGGCGCGTGCTCGCCATCGCGCAGAAATCCGGCGTCGTGCACGCGCTCGATCCCGACGACGGCGGCAAGATCCTGTGGCAAACCCGGATCGGGAAGGGCGGTTCGCTCGGCGGCAGCGAATGGGGCTCGGCCGCGGACGGCGAGCGCATCTATGTCGCCAATTCCGACCTGCGCTTCAAACGCGACGGCACGCGGCAGCTCGATCCCACGCAAGGCGGTGGCCTGTTCGGTCTCGACCTCGCCAGCGGAAAAGTCGTGATGGAAGTGCCGCCGGTCGCCTGCGGCGAACGCCCGCAATGCAGCCCCGCGCTCTCGGCGGCGGTGAGCCTGATCCCGGGCGTGGTGTTTTCCGGCGGCGTCAGCGGCTTCCTGCGCGCCTACGCTCCCGACGGCAAGCTCGTGTGGGAGTTCGACACCGCGCAGGATTTCAAGGCGGTGAACGGCGTCCCCGCCCATGGCGGCGCGATCGATGGCCCCGGCCCGGTCATCGCCGGCGGCATGCTCTACACCAATTCCGGCTACGGACAATGGAGCGGCGTCGCCGGCAACGTGCTGCTGGCGTTCGAGGTCGGGACGGAGTGAGGCTCTGAGGGGTGCGGAGCGCGCTGCAACGTGTCATTTGAGACGGGCACCGCTGCCTCTTCAACTCTATCTGCCGTCAAGGGAGACCAGATTCCATGATCGATGCCAGATGCAGCTGCGGCGCGCTTTCGTTGTCGCTTCCGGGACCCTCGCGCCTCGTCGTCGCCTGTCACTGCCTCGACTGTCAGCGACGGACCGGCGCGCCGTTCGGTATCGGCGCTTTCTACGCCGCAGAGACCGTCACGATCTCTGGAGCGTCAAAGCCCTATGTTCGGACCGCCGCGAGTGGCGGCAAGGTGCGCAGCCATTTTTGTCCCGACTGCGGGTCAACGGTCTATTGGCAAGCCGACAATCTGCCGGGAATGATCGCTGTCGCCGTCGGCGCGATCGCAAATCCGGACTTCCCGGCGCCGGTCAGGTCGGTGTTCGAGCAGTCGAAACATCGCTGGGTGGAGATCACAGGTGCCGAGCACTTCCAGCAGAGCAGCGCGGCAAAGCGCGCAGGATGAGGGTGTCAGAAGCTGGTGCCGGCTGAGGGGATTGAACCCCCGACCTTCGGTTTACAAAACCGCTGCTCTACCGCTGAGCTAAGCCGGCGACGCGGGCAGGGCCGGCTGAGCCGGGGCTGTCTGCCCGTGCGCGCCGCAATACCAGACTTGATCGGAAAGTGCCAGAACCCCAAGGCGCGTCCTGGCGGACATGAATCAGGCGGCCTTGACGGCCGCCTGATGTTTCGCGCTAGAGCTGAATCGCCTTACTGGCAGATGTGCCGGCGGCCGTCTTGTCCCTTGAACCAGGTGCCGGGCGTACAGACGAAGCCATTACGCTGGGCGTAGGTGCGGGTGTCCCAGCCGCGATTGTCCCAACCGCGGTTGTCCCACGAATTGTCGTAGGCATAGGAATTGTCCCAGGCGCGGAACGGCGCCGAGGCAATCGCGCCGGCGGTGCCGATCGCGGCGCCGGCTACGCCGGCCGCGACGTCGGTCGGCCAGAAGCCGGTGCGGCTCCTGTTCCAATCGTTATTCCAATCGCCATTGGCCTGACGATAGGTGTTGGTCTGACGGTAGGACATGCGGTGATGGCGGGATCCACGATCGGTGTAGGGATTGCCGGGGCCGAGGTTCTTGCAGTTGGCATTGGGGAATTGCGCCGCGCAGCGGCCGGGTTCGTTGACGACCGCCTGCGCCATGGCAGAGCCTGCCAGCATGGTCGCCGCAATCGCCGTCGCTCCGAGTAGCTTGATGTTCATGGTTGTTGGCTCCCATTTGTTGACGAGAGCTAAACGCTTGCGACGCCGGACGTTCCGATGAAACCGGTGGATTTTCGTTACACGAAGGTCAAACGGATGTGAGCGCACGGCGCGGTTCCGCGGCGGCGACGCCATGCGCCGTTAACGCTTCGCTAGCCCGCTTTGCAGCATTTGAGCGACGCGCGATCCTTACGCATTAGGCTTACCGGAAGTTGGTGAGCAGGCCTTAACCCTCTCTGCGTGGTGATCGGGTAGGTTGCAGCCGGATAACCGGGGTTTCCTCATGCGCGCTGTAGCGCTCGCCGCCCTTCTGATCGGACTGCCTGCGACGGCTTTTGCCGGCGGCTTCGACGTCGTCGTGCCCGGCCGCCCCGGCGTGCCTATCATCATCAACAATATCGATGCGTCCTACGCCGTCGTCGAGGGTGTCTGGGGCCTCGGCAAGAACCAGCAGGTGCAGCCCACGATCTATGGCGGGCGCTATGTCGCCGAGCGGCAGCCCGAGGACGTCGGCCATTATTATCCGACGCTGGGCCTGCGGCCCGGCTACGGCCGGCTCGAGGTCGAGCCGCCCGCGAACCGCAAATTGCCCAAGCCCGCCGAGAGGTATCACCAGAGCTGGGGTGCGCAATCGGCGCCGCTTCCGGCGCAGATGGATCCGCCCGTCGATCCGCCGCCGGTGATCTACGCGCCCGAGATCAACGATCGTCCGCGGCCACCGCGACCGCGGCCGCACGTCCAAGTCCCCGGCAGGCCGCCGGGTTAAGAAACGTCAAGATCCAACAAAAACGGAAATCAACAGGAGAGAGTAATGCGTCAGATGATTTCGGGACTGGTCGCGGCAGCCGCCGTGATGTTCGTCGCCACGGCACCAGCCGCGGCCTGCGGCTTTAACCCGTGCCAGCCGGTCGCGCCGGTCTATTCCGGCTGCAACACCGGTTGCGGCGGCTATGGCTACGGCGCCTATGAGCGTCTCGCCGAGCCGACCACGCAATATTACCACGTCAACCAGGGTCCGACCTACACCGGCCCGGGCGCCTTCGCGCCGTATCCGACCTATCGTGAAGACGCGGTCGTCGCGCCCGCCAATTACGGCTACGGCTATCGCGCCGCTGCCGCTCCCTATCACCGGCCGTATTACCGTCCGTATCGCTATGGCTATGGTCCGCGCTACGGCTATCTGCCGCGCGTGCACTACGGCCACGGTCCGCGCTACGGCTACGCCCACCGCCACGCGCCGATGCCGTACTACGGCGGTCACCGCGTGCTGCGCCGCTATTACTGATCTCTGATCGGTCGAGTGACGAGACGCCCGTTCGCGCGATGCGAACGGGCGTTTTGCTCTTCTACCGCTTCATCAGCCCCAGCCGGCTTGCGCCGACATAGAGCGAAAGCACGGCGGCATTCGACACGTTGAGACTCTTGATCTCGCCGGGCATGTCGAGCCGCGCCACGACGCTGCAGGTCTCGCGCGTCAATTGCCGCAGACCCTTTCCTTCGGCGCCGAGCACGAGCGCGAGCGGCTCGCGCAGCGCGACGTCCGAGAGGTCCTCGCTGCCTTCGCTGTCGAGCCCGACGGTCTGGAAGCCGCGTTCGTTCAGCGCGGTGAGCGCGCGGGCGAGGTTCTGCACGGTGATGATCGGCACCAGCTCGAGCGCGCCGGATGCGGCCTTCGCCAGCACGCCGGTCGCTTCCGGACTGTGGCGTGCGGTGGTGACGATCGCCTTGACCGCGAACGCTGCGGCCGAGCGCAGGATGGCGCCGACATTGTGGGGGTCGGTGATCTGGTCGAGCACCAGCACCATGCCTTCCTGCTTCAAGGTCTCGATATCGGGCGAGGGCAGGGGATCGGCTTCGGCGAGCAGGCCCTGGTGCACGGCATCGGGTGACAGCAGGCGGTCGATCACCTGAGGCCGGACGATCTCGGGCGTGACTGGGGTCGCGATGTTTTCGTCCGCCAATCGCTTGGCCGCGTTCTCGGTCAACGTCAGTTTGCGAATCCGCCGCTGGGGGTTGGCCAGCGCCATGGAAACGGAGTGCCAGCCATAGAGGATGACCGGCCCGTCGGTTGCCGAATCGCGGTCGCGCCGGGCCGGGCGACCGGCCGATTTCTCGGCCTTCTTGAAGGGCTTACCGTCCCGGCGACGGCCCTTGGGTGCGAATTTTCGATCGTTCATGGCTGCGCTTGTGTCACGGGTTCCGGAATATGGCAATTTGGCCATCTCCTGAGGCCATTATGGACCATTTTCCCCGAACGCCTCGGTTGACTTTACCCCACCGCTTCGCCCATAACCGCGCCCGGTCGCGCCCCCATCCGGGCTGTCGCGGCCTCACGTTCCATGGCCGTCTTCGGTCCGCCGGCAAGGTCCGGCCCGATTGTGCTGCCGTTGAGCGGGGGAGTGTCCCGAGTGGCAAAGGGAGCTGACTGTAAATCAGCCGCCTCATGGCTTCGCAGGTTCGAGTCCTGCCTCCCCCACCACGCTTCGCCCTTCGGGCTACGCGTGGCGCAGCCACGCGATGCCTGAAGGGCGAGGCGTGGTGTCCGGCGAAGGGCGAAGACGGACTGACGCGAGTTTCTCACCCCATCATCTCCCGCACCATCGGCACCACCTTCCGCCCATAGAGCTCGATGCTCTTCATCAGCTTCTCGTGCGGCAACGGCCCTGCCGAATACTTCAGCTGAAAGCGCGAAATGCCGAGCGCCTTTGCGGTCTTCGCGATCTTGCGCGCGACCGTCTCCGGTGAGCCGACATAGAGCGAGCCGTGCTCGGCTTCGCTGACGAATTCGTCGCGGCCCATCGGCGGCCAGCCGCGCTCCTTGCCGATGCGGTCGCGCATCGCCTTGTAGTCGGGCCATAGCTCTGCGCGCGCCTGCTCGTCCGTCTCCGCGACATAGCCGGGCGAATGCACGCCGATCGGCTGGGCGGTGCGGCCGAACTCCTTGGCGGCGCGGTGATGGAGATCGACGAAGGGCGCAAACCGCGCGGGATCGCCGCCGATGATCGCGAGCATCAACGGCAGATCGTAATGAGCGGCGCGCACGACCGACTGCGGGCTGCCGCCGACACCGATCCAGGTTTTCAGCGTGCCGTTCTCGACCGGGGGATAGACCAACTGGTCCCGCAGCGGTGGACGCAGCTTGCCTTCCCAGGTCACCGGCTTCTGCGACAGCAGCACCGCGAACAAATCGAGCTTCTCCTCGAACAGCTCTTCATATTTGCGCAGGTCGAAGCCGAACAGCGGAAAGGATTCGGTGAACGAGCCGCGGCCGAGGATCACCTCGGCGCGTCCGTTCGAGAGTGCATCGAGCGTCGCAAAGCGCTGGAACACCCGGATCGGATCGTCCGACGACAACACCGTCACGGCCGAGCCGAGGTGAATGCGCTTGGTGCGCGAGGCGATCGCCGCCAGCACGGTCTCCGGCGAGGAGATCGCGAAGTCGGCGCGGTGATGCTCGCCGAGGCCGATAAAGTCGAGGCCGAGCTCGTCAGCCAGCACGGCTTCGTCGACGACGTTGCGGATCACCTGCGCATGGGGAAGCATCGCGCCTGAGGCGTCCTTGGTGACGTCGCCAAAGGTGTCCAGTCCGAATTGAAGGGGGGCGGTCATTGATCAGTCTCTGCGGGCGCAGCTTGCGCCGCTCACTGTGGGGAGGGCATCGTTGCGGTGGAGCTAGGCCGCGGTGACCGGTGCAACAATACTGGTTCGAGAAACCCACCGTTTCCTTTTTGGATCGTGTCGGGTTTCGGCCCGCGTCGTCAGTCGGTTTTGGCGAACATCCCGACCAGGGTCTCGCGCAGCCAGCGCTGCGCCGGCACGGTGTCGTTGCGTTGGTGCCAGAACAGGCTGACGATGCGCGCTGGCGCCCGAAGTGGAAGCGGCATGGCGTGCAGGAACGGCGCGTGCCTTGATTGCGAACGCAGGTCGCTCGGCAGCACCGCGATCAGGTCGGACTGGCGCACGACCTCGTAGGCGGCACTGTAGTGATTGACCGTCGCGACCAGGTTACGCGACAGTCCGCGCGAGGCAAGGAAGAGGTCGTAAGACGGCAAGGTCTTGCCGGCAAGACTCACGTCGACATGTCCGGCGTTGAGGAAGCTGCGTGTGCTCAGCCGCTTCTGTGCGGCGAGCGGATGTCCGCGCCGCATGAAGCAGGCGTAATCGACCGTCCACAGCGAGCGCGAGCGGATGGCGGCCGGCTGCTGCGCCTCGTTGACATAGACGCTGAGCACGCAGTCGACGCGATTGTCTTCGAGCTGATCGGCGATCTCCAGGATGGTGTTGGGGACGGTGTGGACGCGCGCCTTGGGTGCGACCTTGCCGAAATGGCCGAGCAGGTCTGGCATCACCAGCGAGGCGACGTAGTCCGACATCGAGAGGCTGAACTCGGTCGGCGCACGGCTCGGATCGAACACCTGCTCGTCGAGCGCGCCGCGAACGCGCTCGAGCGCCTCGCCGATCGGCTCCCACAGCACCACGGCGCGCTGGGTCGGACGGATTCCGGTACCGGACCTGACGAACAGGGGATCGCCGAGCGCCTCGCGCAGCCGCGCCAGCGCGTTGCTGACCGCAGGCTGGGTCATCGTCAGCGCGTTTGCGGCGCGCGTGACACTGCCCTCGGTCATCAGGGCTTCGAACACTTTCAGCAGGTTGAGGTCGAGCGATCGAAACGACAGAACATTCACCACAGTGATGTACTAGATCATAATTATAAATTATGACGATAATATCTCTTTGTCTATGGTTCCCCCAGGGAGTTGCGGAGGCCGGGCCGCCGGACAGAGGGGACTGACATGTCGATGATCTCGGCGCGTATCGAGCGCCTGCCATACGCGCGCTTCCACACGCACCTGCTGTTGATGGGCGGGCTCGGCTACATGTTCGACGCGATGGACGCGGCCGTGCTGGCGTTCATCCTGCCGGTGCTGCGCACCGCCTGGAATCTGACGAGCGTGCAGATCGGCGTGCTCGGCAGCAGCACTTATATCGGCTTCCTGTTCGGCGCGCTGCTGGCGGGTACGCTCGGTGATCTGATCGGCCGCCGCGCGGTGATGATGTCGGCGCTGGCGCTGTATTGCGCCGCATCGATCGTCAGCGCCGCAGTGGACAGCTGGTCGTCGTTCTTCGCCGCCCGGGTCGTCGCGGGCATGGGCACCGGCGCGGAGAGCGCGATCATCGCGCCTTATCTCGCCGAGTTCGTGGCGCGGCGCTTCCGCGGCAGCTTCACCGGCGCGCTGGCGGGCTTCTTCTCCTTCGGCTTCGTCGCGGCTGCCTTGCTCGGCTATTTCATCGTTCCGGCCTATGACAATGGCTGGCGCATCGTGCTGGTGATCACCGCGGTGCCGGTCGTCATGCTGCTGTGGTGGCGCAGGGCGCTGCCGGAATCGCCACGCTGGCTGGAGAGCCGGGGCAGGGCGAAGGAGGCCGAAGCGGTGCTGGACAAGATCGAGGCCGGCTTCGCGCACCAGGGCGTTGTTCTGCCGCAACCGGTCGTCGAAGCAGCAGCGCCCGCCGTGACCGGCGGGACGCTGCTCGCCAATTTCGCCGCATTGCTGGCGGGCCGGCAGGCGCGCATCACCATCATGACCTGGATCATGTGGCTTGCGATCACCTTCAGCTATTACTCCTTCTTCGTCTGGATCCCCGGCCTGCTGGTGCAGAACGGCATGAGCATCACCAAGAGCTTTGCCTATTCGATCGCGATCTATTGCGCGCAGATCCCCGGCTACTTCAGCGCCGCCTGGTTCAACGAGCGCATCGGCCGGCAGGCCACGATTGCCTCCTACATGGTGCTCGGCGGCATCAGCGCGCTCGGGCTCGCCTTCGCGCAGACCGACCAGCACATCATGGTTGCCGGCATCTTGCTGTCGTTCTTCATGAACGGGACCTATGCCGGCGTCTACGCTTATACAGCGGAGGTGTTTCCCACGCCGGTGCGGACCACCGGCGCCGGCCTCGCCTCGGCGATCGGCCGCATCGGCGCGATCGTCTCGCCGATCCTGGTCGGCTACCTCTATCCCAATTTCGGCTTCGCCGGCGTGTTCGGCATCACCACCAGCGTCCTGCTGATCGGCGCACTCACCGTCGTGGTGATGGGCGTGCCGACCCGCGGCCGTTCGCTGGAAGACATCGCCGCGGGCGAAGTTGCATGAGGCAGACGACATTCCGGGCCGATCCGCTGCTCTGCGCTGTAGCGGCTGCGCAGGGCAGGGTGGATCAGCCCGATGCGCTGTTCTCGGCGCTGGACCAGGCCTTGAAGTCGGCGATCGGGCACAAGCTGTTCACGATCCTCACTTATGACGACGGCAGCGGGGAAGCGGCGCGGATCTATTCCAATCTTCCTGGGCCTTATCCGACGGGCGGGCGCAAGCGCCTGGCGCCCGGCCCGTGGACCGAGGCCGTGCTCGATCGCGGCGAGGCCTATGTCGGCTACACGATCGACGATCTGCGCCACGTCTTCTCCGATCACGAGCTGATCGCTTCACTCGGTTGCGAGAGCGTGCTCAACATGCCCGTGCGCTGGCGCGGGCGCACGCTCGGCTCGCTCAACCTGCTCCATGAAGCGGGTTGGTACGGCGAGGACGATGCCGCCGCGTGCCTTCCGTTCGCCCAGCTCGCCTTGCCCGCGCTGCTCACACAGTCCTGACCAGACAGGAAACGACCATGCCCAGCACTCTCTTCAAGAATGCCGCTCTGCTCGATCCGCTTCGATCGGATCTGCTGGAAGGCCACCACGTGCTGGTCGAGGACGACGTGATCAGGGAGGTCTCGGACCGGCCGCTCAATGTCACCGCCGATCGCACCATCGACCTGAAGGGCAAGACGCTGATGCCCGGGCTGATCGATCTGCATGTGCATGCGATCGCGGTCGAGCTCAATCTGGCACAGCAGGTGCGCATGCCGAACGTGCTGGTGACGCTGCGCTCGACCCTGCTGCTGCGCGGCATGCTCAGGCGGGGCTTCACCACGGTGCGCGATGCCGGCGGCGCCGGCCACGCGCTGAAGCAGGCGATCGAGACAGGCCTCACCGACGGCCCGCGGCTGTTCGTCTCCGGCCGCGCGCTCAGCCAGACCGGCGGCCACGGCGACATGCGGGCGCGCTCGGATTACCTCGCCAGCGACGCGCCATGTCCGTGCTGCGTGCGGGTCGGCGCGCTGGCGCGCGTGGCCGACGGTGTCGACGGCGTGCGCAAGGCCGCGCGCGAAGAGCTGCAGATGGGCGCCGACCAGATCAAGATCATGGCCTCCGGCGGCGTCGCCTCGCCGACCGATCCGGTCGGCGCCTTTGGCTATTCCGAGGACGAGATCCGCGCCATCGTTGAGGAGGCGCGCGGGCGCCAGACCTATGTGCTCGCCCATGCCTACACCGCCGCTGCCATCGAGCGCGCGGTTCGCTGCGGCGTGCGCACCATCGAGCACGGCAACCTGGTTGATGCGCCGACCGCGCGCCTGATGGCCGAGAAGGGCGCCTATGTGGTGCCGACGCTCGTCACCTACGAGGCGCTGGCGAACGAAGGCGCCCAATACGGCCTGCCGCCGGAAAGCGTCGCCAAGATCGCCGATGTCCGCGACGCCGGGCTGCGCTCGCTTGCGATCTATCGCGACGCCGGCGTCAAGATGGGGTTCGGCAGCGACCTGCTTGGCCCCTCGCAACGCCTGCAGAGCGACGAATTCCGCATTCGCGCCGAGATCCTCGGTCCCCAAGCGGTGATCGCCAGCGCGACAGTGATTGGCGCCGAGGTGCTCGGCATGGAAGGCAGGCTCGGCCGGATCGTACCCGAGGCCATCGCCGACCTGCTGGTGGTCGACGGCAATCCGCTGCGCGATGTCACCTGCCTGCTCGGCCAGGGCGAGCACATCCCGATGGTGATGAAATCAGGCAAGGTCCAGTTCGACAGGTTGAGCGCGTAGCCGGCGCTACCGCCACATCCCGCGCGGCGATGCATCCTATTTTGAGATCCGCACGACCATCTTGCCGAGCGCCCCGCGTGTCTGCATGGTCCTGAACGCGTCCCGGAAATCCTCGAGCGGGAAGACGCGGCCGACCACGGGCTTCAGCTGGCCGTCGGCGAGCCAGCCCGTCAACTGCGACATCAGGTGCTTCTGCACCTCTGGCTCGCGCACCGGAATCTGCGCGAGGTCGACGCCGAGCAGGGCGCCGCCTTTCAGCAATGGCAGGTTGAATGGCAATGCCGGAATCGCACCAGCCGCAAAACCGACCACGAGATGGCGGCCGCGCCAAGCGATGGAGCGAAACGCCTGCACCGAGATCTCGCCACCGACGGGATCGAAGATCACGTCCGCGCCGTGTCCTCCGGTCAATTCCTTCAACGTGTCCCGCCAGCCGGTCTGCGTGTAGTCAATCACAGCGTCGGCGCCGTGTTGTTGCGCGAACCTGCGCTTGTCTGGTGTCGAGGCCGCCGCGATCACGCGGGCGCCGAGCAGTCTGCCAATCTGGACCGCCGCGATTCCCGTGCCGCCGGCCGCGCCCAGCACCAGGAGCTGTTCGCCTGCGCAGAGCGAGGCGCGTGCACTGAGCGCATAGAGCGCGGTCAGATAATTGGCGCGAAACGAGGCGGCGACCTCGGCCGCAACACCGTCCGGCAGCGGGTAGACCGCTTCGGGCCTGACGACGATCTCCTCGGCGAGCGCACCAGACCGCGTCATGCCCATCACGCGCATGCCCGGCTCGAAACCGCCGGGGGCGCCGGGAGCCTCGGTCACAACGCCTGCGAATTCCGTTCCCGGAATGAAGGGCAGGGGATCCTTGGTCTGATAGCGTCCCTCGATCTTCAAACCGTCGACGAAGCCGATCCCGGCGGCCTCCACCCGGACACGCAGCTGTCCAGGCTCGATGCGCGGGGACGGAACGTCCTGCAGCTCGATCTGATCGATGGGGGCGTATTGCTCGACGACGACGGCTTTCATGTCGGACCTCTGTGTTCCACTGATCCTGACAGGTCTCGCGACCGGCCTCTTGCGTCTACCGCCACATCCCCCGCATCCGCGCCCCGATGTCGATCTTCGGCCCCTGCGCCGCGGTGCGGGCTGCACCTGCGGCGGACTTCGGCCAGGCGGTGCGCTCGAACAGATAGACCAGCTGCTCCGGGATGAAGCGGGTGCGCGAGGCGTAGACGTGGCGGTCGCCTTTGGCGGCCTGGCCATGGACGAAGAAGCGCTGGGGCACGACGAGGTGCAAATCGTCCTTGGCGCGCGTCATCGCGACGTAGAGCAGGCGGCGCTCCTCCTCGAGCTCGGCGCTGGTGCCGGCGCCGAGGTCGGACGGCATGCAGCCATCGACGACGTTGAGCACGAACACGGACTTCCACTCCTGGCCTTTGGCCGAGTGGATAGTGGAGAGGATCAGATAATCCTCGTCGCGCAAGGGCGGACCCGATTTGTCGCTGGTCGCGTCCGGCGGATCGAGCGTGAGCTCGGTCAGGAATTTCTCGCGCGAGGGATAGCCGCTTGCGATCTGCTCGAGCTGCATCAAATCGGCGCGGCGCGTCTCGGAATCCTCGTGGAGGCGATCGAGATGCGGCTCGTACCACAGCCGGACGCGTTCGAGATCGACGGGCCATTCCGAATGGCGCAAGTTCTCGACCGTGCGGACGAAGGCGATCCAGTCGTCTCCGGTGCGTGCCGGCACCGGGAGATGCGCCAGCGCGTGCAGCGGGTCCATGCTTTCCGCCATCTGATCGAGCACGCGCTGCGCTGTCGCGGGGCCGATACCCGGCAACAGATGCAGGATGCGGAAACCTGCGACGCGGTCGCGCGGGTTCTCGGCGAAGCGCAGCAAGGCCAGCACGTCCTTGACGTGCGC
Organism: Bradyrhizobium sp. WYCCWR 12699; assembly: GCF_032144035.1. Taxonomy (NCBI): domain Bacteria; kingdom Pseudomonadati; phylum Pseudomonadota; class Alphaproteobacteria; order Hyphomicrobiales; family Nitrobacteraceae; genus Bradyrhizobium; species Bradyrhizobium sp. WYCCWR 12699. The sequence continues at coordinate 864,554 of NZ_JAVTJN010000036.1, read as the reverse complement.
GGCGTCGAGGAATTTCAGCCCGCCGAATTTCACAAAGGGAATGTTGCGGCGGGTCAGCTCGATCTCGAGCGGGCCGGAATGCGAGGACGTCCGGAACAGCACCGCCTGGTGCTTGAGCAGCGCGCCTTGCTCGCGGTTCGCCAGCACCTCCTCCACGATGTAGCGGGCCTGGTCGGCCTCGTCGTGCACGGTGACGAGCTGCGGCTTGTGCGAGGCGGTGCGGTCGGTCCAGAGGTTTTTGGTGAAACGCTCGCGTGCGAGTCCAATCACGCCGTTGGCCGCGGCGAGCACGGCCTGGGTCGAGCGGTAGTTGCGGTCGAGCGTGATCATCTCCGCGCGGGGCGAGAAACTCTGCGGAAAATCCAGGATGTTGCGCACGGTGGCGGCGCGGAACGAGTAGATCGACTGGGCGTCGTCGCCGACCACGGTGAGCCCGCGTCCGTCGGGCTTGAGCGCCAGGAGGATCGAGGATTGCAGGCGGTTGGTGTCCTGATATTCGTCGACCAGCACGTGGTCGAAGCGGCCGCCGATTTCTTCCGCGATCAGCGCATCGCTCATCATCTGCGACCAATACAGCAGGAGGTCGTCGTAATCGAGCACATGCTGGGCCTGCTTGGCTTCGACATAGGCTGCGAACAGGCCCTTCAGCTCGGCGGCCCACCCCGCACACCAGGGATAATGCTGGCCGAGCACCTTCTCGATCTCCATCTCGGCATTGACGCAGCGCGAGTAGATCGACAGACACGTGCCCTTGGCCGGAAAGCGGCTCTCGGTCTTCGACAGCCCGCGCTCGTGCCGGACCAGGTTCATCAGGTCGGCGGAGTCCTCGCGGTCGTGGATCGTGAAGGCAGGGTCGACGCCGATCCGCTCGGCATATTCGCGCAGCAGCCGCGCGCCGATGCCGTGGAAAGTGCCGGCCCAGGTGAGGGCATCGCGCATGATCGCGGCGTTGTTCTCGCCCAGCACCTTACGGGCGATGCGCTCGACCCGGCCGGCCATCTCGGCCGCCGCGCGTCGGGAGAATGTCATCAGCAGGATGCGGCGCGGATCGCTACCTGCGACGATCAGATGCGCGACGCGGTGGGCCAGCGTGTTGGTCTTGCCGGAGCCGGCGCCTGCGATGACGAGCAGGGGGGCGCCCACGGTCGCGCCGTCGGCCACGCCATGCTCCACGGCGCGGCGCTGCTCCGCATTGAGCGTGTCCAGATATGTTGCCACGAATCGCCCCGGTGAAAGGGCGAGAGTCGGCGATCCCATCGCGAATCGCAATGCGGCTGGACGGAACCTGAATTAGGATTTAGGGGAGGACGGCCCGAAGTTCCAGCTGCGCACACCCGACATGACCGAGCTCAAGCCCGACCAGTTCGAGATGCGGCGGCTGGAATCGCTCAGCAACACCATTTTCGGTGTCGCCATGACGCTTTTGGCCTACGACCTGCCCAAGGCCGCGGTGTTCACCAGCGCCCCCGACTGGAGCGACCTCGCCCATGTCTATTCCGGCAAGCTCGCCGGCTTCGCGCTCAGCTTCATCATCGCCGGCGTGTTCTGGATCAGCCATCACCGGCGGCTGGCGCGCCAGCCGGTCGGCAGCCGCGGCGGGGTGATCCTCAACCTGTTCTTCCTGCTTTCGATCGTGCTGCTGCCTGTCACCAACGGCCTCTACACCAATTACGGCATGAGCAGTGCAGTCGCGGTGCTCTACGGCCTGCACCTCACCGCGATTGCCGGGCTCAATGCCTGGCTGTGGTGGACGATCCTCGGCAGCTGGCGCCACGAGATCATGGCCTCGCTGTTTCCGCTTCTGGTGTTCATCCCCGGCACGATCGTGGCGGCATTTGCGCCGCACGTCGCGCCTTTCGTCTGGTTCATCGCCTTCGGCGGGCTCCTGATCCAGCGCTTCTATGGTGCGCGGACCGGGCCGGGCGGCTAGGGCTGCGCCTCACCCGGACGTCGCGCCGAACCCATCGGCAGGCACGTAAAGCTTGACCGGGCGGATTTCGTAGACCGCGGTCGGATTGACCGCACGCAGCTTCCGCGCCGCCGCGATCGCCTCGTCCTCGGTGGCGCATTCCATCAGGTGGAAGCCCAGGAGCTGCTCCTTGGTCTCGGCAAACGGCCCGTCCAGCACCATGCCTGCACCCGGGCCACGCAAGGTGCGCGCCTTTCGGGTCCCATCCAAACGGGCGGCCGGCCCAAACTGTCCGCTTGCCCGCAAGGGCTCCTGAACCGCGATGACCTTTGCCACGACCGCGGCGTCATGCTCCGGCGTCCAGGACGTGACCTCGTCTTCCACATGATAGGCCAGAATGGCGTAAAGCATCGTCACCTCGTTGTTTTCTGTACAGATCCCAAGGACGTCCCACCGCAGGCGGTGCCGACATTCCCGAAGCAAAATATTGCGCGGGCCGCAAGCGACGAAACCGTCCTGAAACCCGATTGCGGCCCGGCCGCGTGAACGCCGTCGGAAGCGGTCGCGACTGATGACCACAAACAACAAGATTTGTGCTGGAGGCGGCAATGTCGGGTCACATCATCAAGATCATCTGCGACGCGCGTCGGGCCCGACGATCGGAGACGGCCGATCTACACGACCAAAGCGGTCACCACCGCTATTACGGCAGCTCGGCCGAGAATGGCGGCGAGCGCATCGTGGAAAGCCGGCGCGGCAAGCGCCCGCGTGCACCCGGCGGCTGCGGCGTCTGAAGCCTCACGACACCGTTTCCTGCATGGACCTTCTGCAGATATCGATCGCGGCGATGCCGTTTCTCGTCTCGCTCGTGAGCCGCAACGGCAAGGCCATCGCGCCGTGCCTGCTCGCGAGCATCTTCACCGTGCTGCTCGGCGGGGAGCCTCACCGCGCAGTCGTGGCCTGGTGTGTCGGCATATTGATCGCAGCCGTCGCATTGCGCGAGCGGCTTCGGATGAGCTGACTGACGGCTCTCACGGCCCGCCCAGGACCTGCTTGACCAGGACTTCGCGCAGCGCCGCCAGTTCGCCGCTCGCCTCCATCTCAGCGATCACCTTGCCCACTTTCGGTACCAGATCGCGATGGCGTTCGTGCAAATAGTGGTAGATGTGGATGCGCTCGAGCGGTGGCGAGAGCGGGTAGATCCTGGCCTGCAGATTGAGTTTCCTCACCGCGGCGAGGCCGCTGAAGAGGTCGGTGACCATCACGTCGAAGCGGTCGGCGTCGAGCATCCTGACCATGTTGTCGAGGCCGGTGGTCGCCGTGATGCGGGCCATGCCGCGCGTGCCGGCTTCCGAGGAGCCGACGCCGCGGACGATGCCGATGCTGTAGTCCTTGATCGAATCCCAGCCGGCGACGTCGAACCGGAGCCTGGTCGCGAACACTGCGGGCTCGATGTAGTTGATCGCCGGCGTGACCTGGACCAGCGTCGGGTAGTCGCGCGAGAGCATTCCGATCCGCTGGATCTCGCCGTCGACCTCGCCGGCGCTCGACAGCGCGAGCGCGCGCTTGCCGGGGACGTCCTCGAACTCCAGCCTGATGTTCAGCTTGGCATAGACAGCCCGCAGCATCTCGCCGCCGACATATTGATCGGGGATGTCGGCGATGCGCGCCAGCCGGATCACGTCCTGCGCCTGGGAGGGACCGGCTGCGAGCAACGACAGGCAGGCGACCATCAGCCGCCACATGAGGCGCCTCCTTTGGTTGCTACCACTGGATTCGGACGCCCGCGCGATCTACCGGAAGTGGGCACCTGGGGGCCGGCAACCGTTACCGCTTGCCCTGCGAGCGACTCCGCACTTTCACCGATGTCATTCTAGCACGCGCAGTGGTAGTTTGCGCGGGTATCCTGCTGCTGGGCGCAAGACATGACTTGTCGACCTCAAGCCGCCCACGGGCCGACAGGATGATTGCGCGCGGGGTGACGAGGCGGGCGTCTCAACTCCTGGATTGCTACTTTTGGATTGCTCGAGACTGCAACCGGCTGGCCGGAGCAGGGAGCCGCCATTTCCGAGGATGTGGTGCATGGCCAACGCAGGCGACGAGGACCCCAAGCACAGCCGCGCCGTCGCGCCGGCGGCTGCGAAGCCGGGTCTGACCGGCGTCGGGACCACGCTCGCAGCTCCGGTGTTCCCGTCGCTGCTGTCACGGCTCTTCAACTGGTCGCGCAGCGGCGTCGGACCACGGCTCCTCGCCGCCGTGCTACTGTTCTCTTCGGTCGTGACGCTGACGCTGACTGCGCTTCAGCTCTATCTCGATTACGATCGCGAGGTCGCCCTCATCGAGACGCGGCTCGACGAGATCGGCCGCAGCACGACCGGCAGCCTCGGCGAGAGCCTGTGGAATCTCGACCAGAACCAGCTCAAGCTCCAGCTCGACGGCATCCTGCGGCTGCCTGACATCCGGGCCGCTGAAGTGCGCGAGATCGCCGATCGTCCCGATCCGATCCGCCTTGCGGTGGGCGAGCCCAGCACCCGCTCCGTGGTGACGCGCGACTATCCCTTGAACACGACAGTGCAGGGGACCGCGCGCGAGATCGGCCTGCTCCACGTCGAGGCGACGCTGACCGACATCTATCAGCATCTGCTCAACCGGGCGCTGGTCATCCTGGCCAGCCAGGCGGCAAAGACATTCCTGGTCTCGCTGTTCATCATCTACATGTTCCATCTGCTGGTGACGCGGCATCTGGCCGCCATCGCCGAGTTCGTCAGCAAATACAGCCTGGCGCGGCCGCCGCCGCCTTTGCGCCTGGAGCGCCGGCCGCCCTATGAAGCCGATGAGCTCGACAAGGTGATCGACGCCTTCAACGCGATGTGCGCGAACCTCGAGCGCGCCTATGGCGAGCTGCGCGAGGCCAATGCAAATCTCGAGCGCGATCTGAAAATCCGCCGGCGCGCCGAGGAGGACGCCCGGGCGAGCGAGGAACGTTTCCGCGACTATGCCGAGACCGCATCGGACTGGTTCTGGGAGACCGGCCCGGATCATCGGTTCACCTACCTGTCGGACCGGGTGGTCGCCTTCGGCATGGATCCCAAGGTTCGGGTCGGCACGCGCCGCATCGATACCGCGCTCGACCGCGAGACCGAGCCCGAGAAATGGCGTGCGCACCTGGCGGCGCTGGACCGTCACGAGCCGTTTCGAAAGTTCGAATATCGCGGGCACGACACCAAGGGCCGGATTCATCATTTCAGCGTCAACGGCAAGCCGGTCTTCGATGCCGACGGACGCTTCACCGGCTACCGCGGCTCCGCGACCGACCTCACCGCGCAGCACGAAACCGAGGAGCGCTTACGTCAATCCCAGAAGATGGATGCGATCGGCCAGCTCACCGGCGGCGTCGCGCACGATTTCAACAATGTGCTCACGGTCATCACCGGCACCATCGAGATCATCCGGGACGGGCTTGCGGACAAGCCCGAGCTCTCCGCGATCGCGCAGCTGATCGACGATGCGGCCGCGCGCGGCGCCGAGATCACCTCGCAGCTCCTGACCTTCGCGCGCCGCCAGCCGCTGGCGCCGCGCGAGATCGACGTCAACGCGCTCGTGGTCGAGACCGCGAAGCTGCTCAAGCCCATCCTCGGCGAGCATATCGAGATCGACATCCGGCTCGCCGACGACGCCTGGTCTGCGATGGCGGATCCCTCGCAGCTCTCCTCCGCGATCGTCAACCTCGCGGTCAATGCACGTGACGCGATGCCGGGGGGCGGCAGGCTCACCCTCGAAACCGCGAACCGGGAGTTCGAGGGCGCCGGCAGCGCCGCCGACGGCGACGCCGTGCGCGGCGCCTTCGTGATGGTCGCGGTCGGCGACACCGGCCACGGCATCCCGGCCGACATTCGCGACCGGGTGTTCGAGCCGTTCTTCACCACCAAGGGCGTCCGTCGCGGCACGGGGCTCGGGCTCAGCATGGTCTACGGCTTTGCCCGCCAGACCGGCGGCACCGTCGCAGTCGAGAGCGAGGAGGGGACCGGCACGGTGATGCGGCTGTTCCTGCCGCGGTCGAAGGGCGAGGCGCCGGCCAGGGCGACACCGGTTCAGGCGCCCGTCACGGCACGTGGGCAGGAGACGATCCTCGTAGTCGAGGACGATCCGCTGGTGCAGGGTTATGTCATCGCCCAGCTCGGCAGCCTCGGCTATCGCACGCTCGTGGCCGGCGACGGCGCATCGGCGCTGGCGCTGGTCGACCAGGGCGCCAAATTCGATCTCCTGTTCACGGACATCATCATGCCCGGCGGCATGAACGGGCGGGAATTGGCCGACGCCGTCCGGCTCCGCCGGCCCGGCGTGAAGGTGCTCTACACCTCCGGCTACACCGACGATGCCATCGTCCACGAAGGGCATCTGGATCCCGGCGTGACGTTGCTCGGAAAGCCCTACCGGAAGTCGGAGCTGTCGCAGAGAATTCGCGAAGTGCTTGCGGGCGAGCCGCCGGCCTGAGCCCCGCGACCGACAGAAAGGCCGGCGACGAAAAAGGCGCGGCGGGAAGCCCCGTCGCGCCCGATTTCGTGCTCGCTGGTCCAGGGCTGAGAGCGCCCCGATGCCAAGCCTTATTCAGAGCTTAGCGGGCGATCCCAGCGAGGTGACAGCGCTTGGTAAAAGACACTGGATCACCTCCTTTCGTTGGTTGCGGAAGATTTCAATATAGGCGGCATTGCCGCCGCTGTTAAGGGGCTGCGGGTCCGGAAGGAACCGGCGGAATTCGCAGGGCTGAGAACGCACCCGAAAGCGGCGTCCTGGTAGTTGAGACCGCCGCCCGGCCGTGTTAGGGAGCCCCGTAGCGCGGGTGTAGCTCAATGGTAGAGCAGCAGCCTTCCAAGCTGAATACGAGGGTTCGATTCCCTTCACCCGCTCCAGCCATTCCCTAAGAGGGTGATGGTCGGCGATCTGGTTGAGCCGTGCGAAGTATCCTTCGTTGGCTTCAGGATTCCTCTTATCAAGCGCCTTTGCTTTGCTCATCGCGCTTGAGCCGTTGCTGCTCGTATTCTGCTTGGACAGCCGGATCGTCGTTGCTCCCGCGAACGGTGTCCGTCTCGCCCCTGCCGCCATCGAGTCCCTTGGCAGCGTTGATGTGCTCTTTGAGATCGCTAACAGCCGGGCGGATGTAAGGCTCGAGATATGTGTCGAGGATGCCCTTGCCGGGATCGTCGAGTTCCCTGGTGAGCGCTTGCAGGTATTCGGTCTTATCGGTCGCAGCCCAGTCGATGCTGAAGCCGGCGCGTTGCGCCAGTATGGAGTAGACGACCATGATCGTGCGGCCATTGCCGTCGAGGAACGGATGGCCGTGGGCCAAATAGCCCATGACTTCGCCCGGCTTCTCGCGCATGGTTTTGGGATCGTTGCCCAGTTTCAGCGCATGGTCGATTGCCTTCTGAATAGACTTCGGATGGGCGAACAAAAACGCCGTCCCGGCTCACGGCGATATCCGGTGCCGTCGTGGCGCGATCCTGACCAGCCCACGGGTACATGGCCTCGAACAACGTCTTGTGGGTACTGAGCACGTCCGCGTAGGTGAGCGCCTGCTTTTTCTGAAGCGCCGTGAATGCTTCATCGATGCCGGTCGTGAAGGAAGCATGTTCGAGCCTCTTTACGATCGCTGGATCTTTCTCTTGAGCAAGGTTGCGTAGATATCCGCGCGCTTCGAAGTCGCCGAACGGATCGAAGGTCACGGCCTGACTTCACGCAAATAGGCAGCCTGCAGCTGGATCATTTCCGGGCGCGTAATTCGTTCGGCTCGCACTAACCCGATGAGCAACAATTCGATTTCGTCCAACTCGACGGGATCCCCGGCCAGGCGCGAGATATGATGTGCCAAGCGGTCGTTTGGGCCCTCGGAATAGGACACGTGGAACGTCCGGGCGAGTGCCCGGATGTGCTCTGCGGTCGAGGAGGCGGTTACCTTATCCACATCAATAATATAGCACTTTTGGGCTGGGATTCCAGCGTGCCGATTCGCGATGGTGACCTCTTCACCCGCTACAACCATCAACGCAGCAGGCCTGATCCAGGTCAATGTCCCGCGCGCCGGATGGTTTATCCATCGGTCGCAACTTCGGGACGACCACGACATGACCGACAAGCCGATCGACTGGACGCCAGACCTTTCTCTGCCGACCTCCAAATCCACCGTCCAGCACTTCATCGCAAATGCCGGCGGCGACCGCCTGGAGATTGACACCACGCCCTGGGGCGAGGCCGATCTCACCGTCAACGGCCAGTCGATCGCGCACATCGCGACGGCACCGAGCGCCGGGGACGCATTTCGGGTGCTCGAGACGATCGCGGAAGATCTCGAAGCCGGCAAGGATTCGCGCCTGGATCAGGTGATCGAGGATGATGAGGTCCGGCAACGGCTGGGCCTGCCGCGCAGCTAGGAACCATCACCCCGCGCACGAGTTGGCCGGTCGGGCAGGACCGAAACTCACACGAGGCCGACCGTGCAGCAAGACGTGCGCGTGCGCACCACCGCGCAGATCGCGGGTCATCCCATTCATCCAATGCTCGTGCCGATCCCGATCGCGTGCTTCGTCGGCGCGCTCCTGACCGACATCGCCTATGTCGCCAGCGCCGAGATCATGTGGGCGGATTTTTCCGCATGGCTTCTGCTCGTCGGCGTCGTCTTCGGCGTGCTGGCGGCGATCGCGGGCCTGACCGATTTCCTCGGCAACCGCCTGGTGCGGGCGCAGACGCCGGCCTGGCCGCATCTGATCGGAAACGCGCTGGCGCTGATCCTCGCCATCGTCAACGCACTGATCCACACCCGCGATGCCTGGACCTCGGTGTGGCCGACGGGGCTCGTTCTGTCGGTGCTCACCGTCCTGATCCTGCCCATCACCGGCTGGCTCGGCTGGGCCCTGGTCTACCGCCACGGCGTAGGAGTTGCGCGATGAGATCGAAGCTTGCCCGCGCGCTGCTGTGCTCCTCGCTGCTGCTCCTGGCTGGTTGCGATGACGGCAGCGGCGATCCCAAGGCGCAAATCGGCGCCAACCCTAAGCTGCCCGACATCCAGCAATACCTGCTGCCGCCCATGCACATCGCGCGCATCGTCGGCTGGAAGAAGGACGAGACGCCTTCCGTGGCGGAGGGCTTGCAGATCAAGGCCTTCGCGACCGGCCTGCAGCATCCGCGTTTCCTCTATGTACTGCCCAATGGTGACGTGCTGGTGGCGGAATCCAAGGCGCCGAAGGGGGCCGGGATCAAGCGACCCAAGGAGATCGTCATGGGATATATCGAGTCCTGGGCGACCTCGGGCGGCAACGACACCGGGCCGGGCAACCGCATCACACTGCTGCGCGACAGCAATGGCGACGGCGTGCCAGATACGCAAAGCGTCTTCCTCGAGCAGCTCAACTCGCCGTTCGGGATCGCGCTGGTCGGCAACGAGCTTTATGTCGCCAATGCCGATGCGATCGTCAGATATCCCTATAAGGAAGGCGACACCAAGATCACCGCGCCGGGCACGGTGCTGACGCCGCTGCCGGGCGGGCCGATCAACCATCACTGGACCAAGAGCCTGGTCGCCAGCCCCGACGGCTCGAAACTCTATGCCGGCGTCGGCTCCAACAGCAACATCACCGAGAACGGCATGGAGGCCGAGCACAATCGCGCCGCCATCCTCGAGGTCGACCGTGCCAGCGGGCGCTGGCGTATCTTCGCAAGCGGCCTGCGCAATCCGAACGGGCTCAGCTTCGAGCCGCAGACCGGCGCGCTGTGGACGGTGGTGAACGAGCGCGACGAGCTCGGTCCCGATCTCGTCCCCGATTACATGACCTCGGTGAAGGACGGCGGCTTCTATGGCTGGCCCTACAGCTATTACGGCCAGCACGTCGATCCCCGCGTCAAGCCGCAACGGCCGGATCTCGTCGCCAAGGCGATCGCGCCGGATTACGCCCTGAGCTCGCATGTCGCACCGCTCGGGATGGCCTTCAACACCGGCTCCGCTCTGCCGGCGGCCTATCGCGGCGGCGCCTTCGTCGGCGAGCACGGCAGCTGGAACAGGCAGGTGCTGAACGGCTACAAGGTAGTGTTCGTGCCGTTCACGGACGGCGAGCCGAGTGGACCGGCGCAGGACGTGGTGACCGGCTTCCTCAACAGCGACAACAAGGCACGCGGCAGGCCCGTCGGCGTTGCCATCGACAAATCAGGCGCGCTGCTGGTCGCCGACGACAGCGGCAACACGGTGTGGCGCGTCACCGCCGCGCATCCGCAACTGACGCAACGTTAGACGCGCGGGCGCGTTATCCGGCAGATGGATTCTGAAACCCAGGAGTTGGACAATGGGCCTCGCTCAATATGCCATCGTGCCGGTGCAGGATGAATGGGGCGTGCTGCACGACGGCGACGTCAGGAGCAAATATGCCACCAAGGAGGCTGCCTTTGAATCGGCGGTCGCGGCCGCATCCCTCGCGCTTCGTGAGGGGCATGAGGTCCATGTCAGCGTGCCCGGCCGCGAAGCCGGCGAGAACGCACTGGGCAGTTAGCCATCACACGATCAATCGGCCGCGCCGCCGGGCAATTCCGATTGCAACCTCGGCGCCGGCATTGAAATCGAGGCGGTCGGCTTCGACGCCGTCACTGAAGATCACGCCGTTTTCCGGCATCAAGGAACGGATGCGCAATTGCTCTGCGGGAGCGAGCCGGCCGCAGACGAGATTGGTCTTGGAATGGCGGCTGGGGAAGGGCTCGCGTACCGCGAAGCGCAGCTCGGCCGCGTCCCAGGGCAGCGCCTCGTAGCCGCTGAGCAGGGGAGGCTGGCCAAAGCTGCCGGCAATGGCAAGCGAGCCGGTGACGATGCTCTTGAACCAGGCGGTCGATCCGAGTCCGGTCGAAACAATCAGGCCGCTGGAAGACTGCCGCTCCATGGCACCGCCGGCCGTGAGCTCGTAGATCGCCGAGACATGCGTACGGGCGCCGATGAAGAGGTCGTTGACGGCGTAGAGCACCTGGCCGTCACCGAGCCGTGCTTCCGCCATCGTCACGGTCTGGCTGCCGCGCTTGTCGGCGGCCACCTCCGGCAGGAGCTTCGCGAGGTCGCGCGGCGCGAAAGGAAGCAGAATGCCGTCGTGGCGCGCGGGGTCGGGGTTGAGCCCGATCAGCGGATGGTCGTTGAGATATTTCATCGTGTTGGCGACGAGGCCGTCCTGGCCGAGCGCGGCCACGATGTCGTCGGGCCCGAAGATGAAGTTCGGCAGGAAGCTGCGATCGATGATCTGATAGCGCCCCCATTGCTCCAGTACCTGCAGCGTGGTGCGATGCTGCGCCCGATAGACTTCGTGCTCCCGTTCATAGTCGGAGAAGTCGGCGCCGAGATGCTCGACATAGAAGCGCGCCTGCGCCGCCGTCAGGTGGCGCGCGATCAGGTCCTCCAGCCTGGTCTTGCGCGTCACCAGCACGACCTTGCGGTCATTGGCGGTGGGCATTGGCGGCCTCCATCGGCTTCGGCTTCTCCATCAACTGGCTGAGCAGGTCCGGAGAGACGTTGAGCTGGCCGATCTTCTCGGCCTTCTCGGCGATGCCGGAGAAGGCTTGCGCGATCAGCTGACCCGGTTGCATGCCGGCGGCGGCGAGCGCCTGGATCACGCGGGTGTCGACACCCTCGAAGATCTTCATCAAGGCACCGACGCGATAGGCTTCGGCGTCGGCCAGCGTCCTGGTGTTCTCGGCGTTGAGGCCGACGAAATCCTTGCGCTTGCCTTCCAGCACGATATCCGCCGCCATGCCGGCCTCGCGCAGCTCGTTGCGCTTGGCGGCCACGCTCGCCTCGGCGTCCATCTGGGTCTCGCGGATCGACCGCTTCTTCTGCTCGACCGCGATCTCGGTGTCGAGCTCGCTCTCGCGGATGGCGCGCTCCTGCTCGACGGCGAAGTTGCGCCGCGCGAAGATGGCCTCATCCGCGGTCTTGAGGATCGCTTCGCGGGCCTGCGCCTCGAGTGCCTTCGCGGTGTCCGGTGTCGGCTTGATGCCGCGAACCGACACGCCGAGGATTTCGAGCCCGAGGGAGGCGATATCGGCGCGCTGCCTCAATCCGCCCGCGATGATGTCGGCGATGCGGTCGGACGCCTGCAACGCGTCCCTCAGCGTCAGTTCCTTCACCGCTTGCTGGGCGAGGACCTCGACCGTGCCGAGGATGCGTTCCGGCAGCTTTTCCGGATCGTCGCTCTCATAGGTCTTGCCGTCCGCCTTCAGGGTGAAGTCGAGCATCGAGGCCGCCTTCTTCGGGTCGCTGATGCGATAAGTCACCTGACCCTGGACGGTCAGCGTCTGGAAGTCGCGCGCGGTCTGCTCGAAGATGAAGGAGGTGTCGCGGCTGCCGATCGGCACGGCGACCAGCATGGTCGCCGGCGCGTAATACAGCGTGGAAAGACCGGGGCCCTCGGCGACGATAGCACCGCCGCGGTACTTCATCAGATAGGTGGTAGGCTGAGCCTTGATGTATCTGACGCCGAACATGGCCTGTCTCCGGTGAGCGTTACAAGTGTGTCTGAGCAACTAAGTAAGTTGGACTGTACAACTAACTATGCTAGTGTCAAGTCCTGGCAGCGGAGTTTGGCGATGGCAGGCGAGGGGCTCGGCAGGGGTCTTGGCAAGGATTTTGGCAAAGGCGTTGGCAAGGACATTGGAAAGTCGCGGCATTTGGACTTTCCGCGTCCCCTGACGACGGTCGACGTCGTGATCTTCGCGATCCTGGATGACAGTCTTCAGGTGTTGCTGGTGCAACGACCGGCGGGCGAGGGCGAGCCGTTTCCGTCGGCCTGGGCTTTGCCGGGCGGCTTCGTCGATGTCGCCAAGGACAGCGACCTCGCGGCCTGCGCGGCCCGGAAGCTGAGGGAGAAGACTGGGGTCACCAGCCCCTATCTCGAGCAGCTCGGAAGCTGGGGGAGCGCGACGCGCGATCCGCGCGGCTGGTCGGCGACGCACGCCTATTTCGCGCTGATCCCGGAGGCGGCAGGCGTGCTTGCGCCGGATGCGCGCTGGTTTCCAATTCGCGGGGGCAGGCTCAAGGACAAGCTTGCCTTCGATCACGGCGAGATCCTGGCAACCGCAATCCAGCGCCTGCGCAACAAGGTGGAATACACCTCGCTTCCGGCCTATCTGATGCCGGCGGAATTCACCCTTCCGGATCTGCAGCGGGTCTACGAGATCGTGCTCGATCGCCCGCTCGAGAAGAGCGCCTTCCGGACCCGCATCCTGTCAGCCGACATGATCGAGCCGGTGGCCAGGATGAGGCGCGGCGCCAACCGCCCGGCGCAGCTCTATCGCCTGAAGAAGGATAGCGAGCCTGTGTATTTCGTGCGGACGTTCAATCCGCCGGAATGATCTCGCGGCGACATGCCGGGCTGCCATTCGGCGAGCGCGACCGCGGCGCGGGGCAGCGCTCCGACCTAGATAACATCATGTTAGGTTTATCGCATAACAGGGTAATTGTGTTACTCGGGCGATAGCCTATCGTCGCAACCAATCAGACATCCATCGGCAGTGACAAGCGCTCGCGAAAGTCCCGCGGAGCGCCGGGAGAATGCTGCCCAATTTCCAGTGAAGCCCGCCAACGGGACATCAGCAAACCCGGGAGGAAATCTTCGAGATGACAACAGCTCGCGCGACCCACGATATGAGTCAGTCCAGGAAGGCTGCTGCCAGCGGCTGGATCGGATCAGCCCTCGAATATTATGACTTCTTCATCTACGCGACCGCGGCGTCGCTGATCTTCCCGCAAATCTTCTTCCCGTCGGACAATCCCACCGTCGCGATCGTCGCGTCGCTGGCGACTTATGGCGTCGGTTACGTGGCCCGGCCGATCGGTGCCTTCGTGTTAGGTCATTGGGGCGACACCCATGGCCGCAAGACGGTGCTCATCGTCTGCATGTTCCTGATGGGTATCTCGACCATGGCCGTTGGTCTTCTGCCCACCTATCAGCAAGTCGGCATGCTGGCGCCGATCCTCCTCGTCATCCTGCGCCTGGTGCAGGGATTTGCCGTCGCCGGTGAAATCTCCGGCGCGAGCTCGATGATCCTGGAGCACGCGCCGTTTGGCCGGCGCGGCTTCTATGCAAGCTTCGCGCTTCAGGGGGTGCAGGCAGGACAGATTCTCGCAGCAGCCGTCTTCCTGCCGCTGGCCGCCTATATGCCCACCGATGCCTTCAACAGCTGGGGTTGGCGGATTCCCTTCCTGCTCAGCTTCTTCGTCATCGTCGCTGGCTATGTCATTCGCCGCGAAGTCGATGAGACCCCTGCCTTTGCCCGCGAGGGCGAGCGGGGCGAAACGCCGCGCGCGCCCATCGTCCAGGCCATCAAGCTGAGCTGGCGGGACATGCTGAGGGTCATCTGCATGGCACTGATGAACGTCATTCCGGTGGTGGCGACCATCTTCGGCGCAGCCTACGCGGTGCAGCCGGCCTATGGCATCGGCTTCGCCAAAGACGTCTATCTCTGGATCCCGGTGCTCGGAAACATGTTGGCCGTGTTCGTCATTCCCTTCGTCGGCCATCTCTCCGACAAGGTCGGTCGCAAGCCTCCGATCATCGTGGGCGCGTTGCTCTCGGGCCTGCTTGCCATCGGCTATCTCTACGCCATCAGCATCAGGAACGTGCCGCTTGCGATCACGCTCTCGCTGCTGATGTGGGGCGTCGTCTATCAGGGCTACAACGCGATCTTCCCGAGCTTCTATCCGGAGCTGTTTCCGACGCGCACGCGGGTGTCGGCGATGGCGATCTCGCAGAACATCGGGACCACCATCACCGCGTTGCTTCCGGCCCTGTTCGCCACCGTGGCGCCTCCCGGCTCGGCCAACATCCCCTTGACGGTGGGCGCGATCGCCTTCGGCATCACGGTGATCGCCGCGCTGGCGGCGGTCTCGGCGCGGGAAACCTATCGGATCAGCATCGACGATCTCGGCAATCCCAAGGCCGTTCCGATGCCGCGGGCGGACTATGAGCGGCAGCGCGCGGAAGCGGCGAGCGGGGCGGCCGCAATTCCGACCTGATGGCGAAGTGACGAGGCAGCCGCTGCGAGCCATGATGTTTGCAGCGGCAGGGCTTCATGCGCTACTTAACGATCTATTCGACTTTGTGCGCGCGAGCGCGATCATCATGAGGTCCAGGGATGAACCCCGTCGTCGTTGCTGTTGCCATCACCGGCTCCGTTCCGCGCAAGAAGGACAATCCGGCGGTGCCCATCCTGCCGTCCGAGCAGGTCGAATCGACGCACCAAGCCTTCGAGGCCGGGGCCACGCTTGCCCACATCCATGTTCGCAACGACGACGAGACGCCATCCTCGGATCCCGAGCGTTTTGCCCTGGTGCAGGAGGGGATCAGGAAGCATTGTCCTGGCATGATCGTCCAGTTTTCGACTGGCGGGCGCGGCCGCGATCCTTCGGCACGTGGATCCTCGCTTTACCTCAAGCCGGACATGGCATCGCTATCCACCGGCTCGGTGAACTTTCCGACGATCGTCTACGAGAACAGCGCCGCTCTGGTCGAGACTCTCGCGACCGGCATGAAGGCGAATGGCGTCTTGCCGGAGATCGAGATCTTCGACCTGTCGCATCTGCATGGTGCGCGCCGCCTGATCGAGGCGGGGCTGATCGATCCGCGTCCGCATGTGCAGTTCGTCATGGGCGTCAAGAACGCGATGCCGGCGGATGAGCATGTCCTCGACATTCTCCTCGAGGAGCTGAAGCGGCTGATTCCGAAAGCGACATGGACCGCGGCCGGGATCGGACGTCATCAGGCCGAGGTCATGGGCTGGGCGCTGGCACGGGGCGCCGACGCGGTTCGGACCGGGCTCGAGGACAATATCAGGGTCGACAAGACGCGCCTCGCCGCCAGCAACGCCGAGCTCGTGACCATCGCTTGTGAGGCCGTCACGCGCCACGGCCGGCGCGTCGCAACCGCGGCCGAGGCGCGATCCTTGCTCGGCATCGCGGCGTAAGGGACGGCGCTCCTCCGCCTGACATGCTCCCGGCTGCCTTCTGCCATTCGGCGGCCGGCGTTCCCGCGTCCTGACTCTCGGGCTAAGAGAGGTGTCACGGGCGCGATCGCGCCTGCCGGGCAGGCGATCGTTTGGAATGCGGTTCTTGAAATCTGACAGCAGGCTGATCGGCGTCCTGCTGGTGCTGGCCATCACGCAGCTGATCGGATGGGGCACGATCGGGCTTCCTGCCATCGTCGGGCGCGATCTCGCCGCCGATCTCGGCATGAGCCTGCCGGCGGTGTTCGCCGGGACATCCGTTCTCTATGTCGCGATGGGCCTGTGCGCGCCCTGGCTCGCCAAATCGTTCGCACGGCATGGCGCGCGGATCGTCATGATGGTCGGCACGGTCGTCACCGCGCCGGGCTTCGTGCTGCTGTCCCTCGCGCGCGAGCCAATGCTCTATTTCGCCGCCTGGATCGTGCTCGGCGTTGCCGGCAGCGCCACGCTGTCGACCGGCGCCTATATCATGCTGAACGAGATCGCCGGGCGGCAGGCCAAGAACGCGATCGGCGCCCTGATGCTGGTGACGGGCCTGTCGAGCAGCATCTTCTGGCCGACGACCTCGTTCCTGAGCGGTCACCTCGGCTGGCGCGGGACGTGCCTCGTCTATGCCGCGATGATGCTTGTCGTCAGCCTACCGCTCTACGCACTCGCACCGCGCCGGAAGGTCGTAGGGGATGGTGCCGGCGAGCCGGTCAAGTCGTCGCCGCCGCCCGCGATTCCCAGGAGCACCTTCGGCCTCGTCGTCGCCGCGATCACGCTGAACGCCTTCGTCAATTTCGGCATCAGTGCCATCATGATCGAATTGTTGCGGACGGAAGGGCTGGCGCCGGCGCAGGCACTTCTGTTCGGCTCGATGCTGGGCGTGATCCAGGTCAGCGCCCGCGGGCTGGATCTTCTCGGCGGCGGGCGATGGGACGGCATCACGACCGGGCTCGTGGCCGGAACGGCGCTGCCAATGGCCATGCTGCTCTTGATGCTGAGCGAGGGTGCGACCTGGGCGGTCGCGGCCTTCATCCTGCTCTACGGCGCCGGCAGCGGCGCGATGGCCGTGGCGCGGGCCACCATCCCGCTCGTGTTCTACGACCAGGCCGAGTTCGCCAAGGCGATGTCGATGATCGCGCTGCCGCTCAATCTGGCGTCCGCGATCTCGCCGCCGCTCCTCGTCGGCCTGCTGACCGAATTCGGCAGCCGCGGCGCGCTCGGTCTCACGCTGGTGTTCTCCTGCGCGACGGTGCTGATCCTGGTCCTGCTCGGGCGGCGGCGGCCGCGGGTCGTGGTGGCTGGTGCGGTACCGGACATACACCCATAGATTGCCGGCCCGCTGTCGTGTAGGATTGGCGGAGGGCCGCCTCCGTGCGGCGATATTGCCGTTTGCTCTCCATTTCGGTTGCTTCGTCCGAAAGTGATTTCAGCGATGACGGATCCGGTGATGCCTGCACAAGGTCCCGAGCCGTCCGCAGGCACGCACCCGGCGCCTGCGGAAGCGTCTGCCGCGCGCGGCTCTCCCGATCCTCCACGGAGCCTGCCGGCATTTGCCGCCAAGGCGAACGATCTCGAGGCGTTACGCGGTGCGGTGGTTGACGCCGCGAATGTCAGTGCCGGCCTCTGGCTCAGCTATCTCTTCGTCCTGCTCTATCTCGCCATCGCCGCCGGCAGCGTGACCCATCGCGACCTTCTGCTCGAAAAATCGGTCAAGCTGCCGTTCCTGAATGTCGAGCTTCCGCTCGTTCCCTTTTTCGTGATGGGACCTGCGCTCTTCCTCGTCGTGCACGCCTACGTGCTGTTGCATTTCATGCTGCTCGCCGACAAGGCAGGGGCCTTCCACCAGCAACTCCGGCGGCAGATCGACGACGAGGACATCCGCGCGAGCTTGCGCCGCCAACTGCCGAGCAACGTCTTCGTGCAGTTCGTCGCCGGACCGCCCGGCGTCCGGTCGGGCGGGGTCGGGCTGATGTTTCGCGCAATCGCACAGATCAGCCTGATCGTGCTGCCGGTCGGGCTACTTATGCTGTTTCAGCTTCAGTTTTTGCCGTACCACAGCGAGCCGGTCACGTGGTGGCAGAGGATCGCAGTTGTGATCGACCTTTCCCTCATCTGGGCGCTCTGGCCTTCGATCAATCGCGGCGAGATATCACGACTGGCGTTGCGGGATTTGCTGCGCTGGCGCGTCGTAGCGATGGCCGTTGTAAGTGTACTGGTCATCCTGATGGTTGGCGCCGTCGCCACTTTCCCCGGCGAGCGACTTCATACGGCGTTACCATCGCTGCCAATCGTCCCTGCGAAATACGTCACGGGAACGCAATCGTCCAATTGGGTACCTGGCCCAGTGGGAATTCAACCTGAGCAGGTCAAGTTCAGATCTCTCCATTCGGTGCTCGTTGCTGGGGAGGTAGACCCGGTTACACGCAGGCCTATCAGCATATGGTCCAACCGTCTTGTTCTGCCGGAGCTGAACATACCGACATCGTCAAGCGAAGGCTTCTCTTTGCGCGGGCGCCGGCTGGAAGGAGCAGTGCTGGCGGCGGCAAAGTTGGCGGGCGTCGATTTGACTGGAGCTCATCTAGAGGAGGCAAATCTAGATGGCGCAGACCTCAGTGGATCTCAACTCGGATGTGGCGCGGCGACGCTGATTGAAAAGACCGATCCGGATAGCGCGAAGAAGACAGCGCTCCATTCTTTGCCCGACGGTCGGGCGTTCGTGATCTTGGGGGAAATCTACACCGAAAAGGATTGCGTCCAATTGCAAGGTGCCACTCTGAGGAATGCTTCGCTTCAGGGCGCTCTTCTGGAGAAGAGCGACATGCATGGAGCCGATCTCACCCGTGCTCGCCTGCATGGCGCCGTAATGATAGATACCAAGTTGGACGGGGCTTCTCTGTCCTTGGCCGAATTGCCGGGGGCAACTTTGGAAGGCGCTCACCTCGTTGGTGCGAACTTGGTTGGGGCTAAAATGTACGGTGTTGTCTTCAACAGCGCAAACCTTTCCGGGGCCAATTTAAATCACGCCGAGTTGCAGGGAGCGCAGCTCGATAAAGTTATCTTTAACGGCGCTTCACTCGAGGAGCCGCACTTGTGGCGAGCCGTTGCTTCCAATCCCATCCGGGACAAGCAGGCGCTAACATACGTGCACGGACCGGACTTCGAACCACGCTATGCCAGTGAGAAAGGCTCATCATGCAAGGACGAGCGCGACCGGCGCTGCCCGTGGACATCAGCAACATTCGAATCGCTTAAAAAAATCTTGACTGAGAGCGTCTCCGATCCCGGAAGGCGGAACGATGCACTTGCACGTATCCGGAGGCTGGATCCTGACGATCCGCAGCCTGTCGATGACATTTCGTTCTGGCGCAACCTCGAAAAAGCACCGCCGTCTGACGCCGACCTACGGAAGACGCGAGTCGCGGCGTTGCGACCGACGATCTGCAATAACGGCGTCGCCGCTCCGCACGTCCTGCATTCCTTACTCAAGCGCTACCATACGATGCCGGAACTCAAATTGTTGGCGAAGGAGCTTTTGGACGATAGGACCTGCGCTGTGGCGCGCTCACTCTCCCAGCATGACAAGAAAGTCCTCGAATGGCTCAGGCCGGGCAAGAACGCTGCGGAGTGACGACTGAGCTTCGCGTCAGCCAACGCGAGATTCGAGGCCGAAAATTTCCGCCGTGGCCTGGGCGGGGATGGCCGTATGCTTGGGGCGCAGTGCTCAGAGCACAAAAATAGTGTATCCGCAGGAAGCACGGAATGGCTTCTCGCCGCCGCGCCAAGAACAGCTCCAATACCCAGTTCCCGGAGGAAGCTTACATGTCGGCCCTGCCGCTCTCAGGCATCAAGATCCTTGACCTCACGCGCGTCCTTGCCGGGCCCCTGTCGGCCCAGATGCTGGGCGATCTCGGCGCGGAGGTGATCAAGATCGAGCGGCCGGGCACCGGCGACGACGCGCGCGCTTTCGGGCCGCCCTACCTGACCGACCCGGAAGGAAAGGCCAACAACAACAATTCCTTCTACCTCTGCGCCAACCGCAACAAGAAGTCGGTGACCGTCAACATCGCCAAGCCCGAAGGGCAGGCGATCATCCGCGAGCTCGCCAAAGACGTCGACGTCTTCATGGAGAATTACAAGGTCGGCGATCTCAAGCGCTACGGCCTCGACTACGAGACCATCAAGGCGATCAACCCCGGCATCATCTATTGCTCGGTGACCGGCTTCGGCCAGACCGGACCTTACGCGCCGCGCGCCGGCTATGACGCCATCCTGCAGGCGATGGGCGGGCTGATGAGCGTCACCGGCCACATGGACGGCGAGCCGGGCGAGGGCCCGATGAAGGTCGGCCCCTCCATCGTCGACTACATGACCGGCATGAACACCTCGATCGGCATTCTCTCCGCGCTCTATCACCGTGACGCCAACGACGGGCAGGGCCAGCACATCGACGTCTGCCTGTTCGACACCGTGATCGCATCGCTGTCGCACTGGCTGCAGATCTACCTCGTCAACGGCAAGACCCCGCCGCGCCGCGGCACCTGGGGCAATGGCGGCATGCCGGCCGGCGTGTTCCGCTGCACCGACGGCGAATTGATGCTGGTGGTCGGTAATGACGGCCAGTTCCGAAAGACCTGCGCCGTGCTCGGCGAGCCGGAGCTCGCGAACGATCCGCGTTTCGTCAAGAACAACGACCGTGTCGTGCACGGCAAGGAGATCATGGCGATCTTCGCCGGCCTGTTCCTGAAGCAGCCGGTGGCCTACTGGCTGGAGAAGCTGGAGGAGGCCGGCGTGCCCTCGGGTCCCATCAACAATTTCGAGCAGGTGTTTTCCGATCCGCACGTGCAGTCGCGCGGCATGCGGGTCAAGACGCAGCACAAGTTCGAGCCCAAGCTCTCCCTGATCCGCAACGCGCTGACCCTCTCGGGCACCCCCATCACCGAATACCGCGCCCCGCCGCTGCTCGGCGAGCACACGCAGGAAGTGCTGGGCGGCAAGCTCGGCTATGATGCCGGGAAGATCGAGGAATTGAAAAAGCAGGGGATCATCTAGCGCCTTTCTCCCCTTCTCCCTCAGAGCGAAAAGGGGAGCGACGCTCGGCCTTGCCTGAGGCTTGCGGACCATCCCCAGATAAGTCCGGTCCGTAGTCGCACAGGCTTCCGCTTTGCGCGCGACTCTGATTCGATCTCTCCACTTGAGTTCGGGGAGGGAATAGAATGTCCTACACGATCGGGTTCCAGGCGAAGAACCAGAAGTCCATTCTGGCGACCGAGGCGGCCACCGCCAATCAGGCCGTCGCCATCGTCGCCGCGCTGCGGCAGAGTGCCGACGAGATCAAGTTCATCCGCTCGCCGCAGGAAGGCGAGATGGGTATCGAGATGCTGTTGCTCCTCGCCAAGGAAGAGGCCGAGGAGATGCCGCAGCGGGCCTGACACCGCCGCTCCACCACACTTCGATCGGAAGCGAAGCATGTCGGCTGACGAATAGTGTAGTCAGCCGTCACTCTCGCTCGAACCGAAGGTGGCCGGCCATGAAACGCGAAGCGCTCCGTGTCGAGCCGATCTCGACCTTTCTCGATCGCGTGAAAGCGCCGACCTCGCCGGTGACGCGCGCCGGAAACATGATCTTCGTCGCCGGCCTGCCGCCGTTCGACCCCGAGACAGGCGAGATCGGCGGGATGGCCATCGAGCGGCAGAGCGAGATCATCATGGAGCAGATGAAGCTGTGCCTCGCGGCGGCCGGTGCCTCGCTCGACAACGTCATGAAGTGCAATGTCTACTGCACCTCGACAAGACACTTCGCCGCGTTCAACGCGGTCTATGCCCGCTATTTCCCTGATGATCCGCCGGCGCGGATCTTCGTCTGCACGCCGGAATGGTTCGGCCCGTTCGACGTCGAGATCGACTGCATCGCGATGATGTGAGGTCAGCGCGCCGCGACCTTCGCCGCCGGCTTCGTCTCCGCCTTGCCCGCCGTCAGCGCCATTGTTGCCACGCTGACCACGCGCGCGACGACATCCTCGACGTCGTCGAGGTCGCATTTGCCTTCCGACAGTTTGGTCAGCCGCTCGCTTTCGCGGATGGTGTGGTGCGCCATCGCGAGCGCGAAGTTGAGGCCCCAGTAGATGTCGACGTCGCTGCGCTCGGGCAGGGCGCGGCGCATGGCGCCTGCGAATTTCCTCAAATGGTCGATCTCGCGGTTCTTGATGCGGCGGATCGGCGGCACGGATTCGATCGAGGCGCGGATCATGAAGCGCGCCGCGGTCGAGCGCTGGTTCTCAGGCCCGAGGCAGCCGCGCAGCGTCGGACCGACGAGGGCGCGCAGGATCACCTCGATCGGCGCGCGGCCGCCGCCTTGCTCTTCCGCCGCCTTCAATTCGCGCAGGCGTTCCCGGTTGGTGGCGATCGAGCGCGTGACGAATAATTCCGCGATCAGCTCGTCCTTCGAGCCGAAATGATAGTTCACTGCGGCGAGGTTCACGCCCGCCTCTGCGACGATGTCGCGTAGCGTCACGTCGCTGAAGCCGCGATCGGCATAGAGCCGTTCGGCGGCGGTCAGAATGGCAGACCTCGTATGATCGCTGGCCATGGCTCTTTTCCCGTCATTCCGGGACGACGCGAAGCGCCGAGCCGGAATCTCGCGCCACATTTCGAGATTCCGGGTTCAGCCCTACGGGCGGCCCCGGAATGACGTCGTGGGCGAGGGAGTTGCAATTCAAACAGTTGTATGAAACTATCGTTTGAAGGTCGGAGATGTCAATCCGCATTCGAGACTCGTTCGCAATTCGCGGCCGGCTCGGAAAGCCTCGCAAGGCGCGCGAAGTCGCGCTTGCGGGCTACGCAATGCGGGAGGACAGTCCGGCACAAAACAGGTTTGCAAAAGAGAGACGAGGAGCGTCCCATGGATTTCGATCTGTCCCCCAAGCAGAAGGAATGGCTCGACCGCGTGCGGTCCTTCATGGCCAAGCACGTGCGCCCGGCGGTGCCGATCTACGACCAGCAGGATCACGCCGGCGAGCGCTGGAAGGTGATTCCGATCCTGGAGGACCTCAAGAAGAAGGCGAAGGCTGAAGGCCTCTGGAACATGTTCATGCCGCCGAGCGAGCATGAGGACGACGAATTCCGCGGCGCGGGACTGACCAATCTCGAATACGCGCTGCTGTCGGAAGAGATGGGCCGCATCACCTGGGCCTCGGAAGTGTTCAACTGTTCCGCGCCCGACACCGGCAACATGGAAGTGTTCATCCGCTACGGCACCAAGGAGCAGAAGCGCAAATGGCTGCGTCCGCTAATGGACGGCGAGATCCGCTCCGCCTTCCTGATGACGGAACCGGCGGTCGCCTCGTCCGACGCCACCAACATCGAGACCCGTATCGAGAAGGACGGTGACCATTACGTCATCAACGGCCGCAAATGGTGGTCGTCCGGCGTCGGCGATCCCCGATGCAAGATCGCGATCCTGATGGGCAAGACCGATTTCAAGGCGGCCAAGCACCAGCAGCAGTCGCAGATCCTGGTTCCGCTCGACACGCCAGGCATCAAGGTCGAGAAGATGCTCCCTGTGTTCGGCTTCGACGACGCGCCGCACGGCCACGCCCAGGTGCTGCTCGACAACGTCCGGGTCCCGAAGGAGAACATCCTGCTCGGCGAAGGCCGCGGCTTCGAGATCGCGCAGGGCCGCCTCGGCCCGGGCCGCATCCATCACTGCATGCGCACCATCGGCAAGGCCGAGGAGGCGCTGGAGAAGATGGTGAAGCGGCTCACCTCGCGCACCGCCTTCGGCAAGAAGATCGTCGAGCACTCGGTATGGGAGCAGCGCATCGGCGAGGCCCGCACCAACATCGAGATGACGCGTCTTCTGTGCCTCAAGGCCGCCGACATGATGGACAAGGTCGGCAACAAGACCGCGCAGGCGGAGATCGCGATGATCAAGGTCGCAGCCCCCAACATGGCGCTCAAGATCATCGACGAGGCGATCCAGGCCTTCGGCGGCGCTGGGGTGTCGGACGAGGCGGGTCTTGCCAAGGACTACGCCCACATCCGCACGCTCCGTCTCGCCGACGGTCCGGACGAGGTGCACAATCGCGCCATTGCCAGGCTTGAGGTTCGGAAGTATGCCAACTCTCCCAGTCATTGATTAAGAGGGAGCGCCAGGCGGCGCTCCCGACTTGAAGAAACGACAGGGCATGGTCCCATTCGCAATGACCGCTTGACGCAAGTGCGTCAGCGGTTACCGATTAGGATCATGCTCGACCTGAAAAAGGTCAGGACTGAAGAGGGAGCGTCATGGCCGACGGCGTCAGGAGAGACGAAGAGTTTTCGGGCACCAAGCCGGTCGAGGAGCGGCATCGTTTCGACGAGCTGCGCCTCGAAGCCTGGATGCGCGAGCACGTCGAAGGTTTTGAGGGGCCGCTGGTCGTGCTGCAATTCAAGGGCGGCCAGTCCAATCCGACCTATCGGCTGAACACGCCGAACCGTTCCTACGTGATGCGCAGAAAGCCGTTCGGCAAATTGCTGCCGTCGGCGCACGCGGTCGACCGCGAATACCGCGTCATTGCGGCCCTTGGAAAACAGGGCTTTCCGGTCGCGCGCGCCTATGCCCTCTGCCAGGACGATGGCGTCATTGGCGCTGCCTTCTACATCATGTCGATGGAGGAGGGGCGGGTGTTCTGGGATCCGACGCTGCCGAGCCAGGATGCCGAGTCGCGCCGCAAGATCTTCACCAGCAAGATCGAGACGCTGGCGAAGCTCCACATGTACGACCCTGTTACGATCGGCCTCGGCGACTTCGGCAAGCCCGGCAATTATTTCGCGCGCCAGATCGATCGCTGGACCAAGCAGTATCGCGCATCCGAGACCCAGCATATTCCCGAGTTCGAGAAGGTCGCCGAATGGCTGCCGAAGACCGTGCCGGAACAGGCGCGCGTCTCGATCGTCCACGGCGACTATCGCCTCGACAACATGATTTTCCACGCGACGGAACCGCGCGTGCAAGCCGTCCTCGACTGGGAGCTGTCGACGCTCGGCGATCCCATGGCCGACTTCACCTATCTCTTGATGCAGTGGATCATGCCGGGCCTCGAGGGCGCCGATCTCAAGGCGCTCAACATCCCGAGCCTGGAAGAGGCGGCGCAGATCTATTGCAACGTCACCAAGATGACGGTGCCGGATCTCAACTGGTACTTCTCCTACAATCTGTTCCGTCTCGCCGGCATCACCCAAGGCATCGCCGGCCGCGTCCGCGACGGCACCGCCGCCAACGCCAAGGCGCTGGAATCCGCCAAGCGCACCGTGCCGCTGTCGAAGGCGTCGTGGGAGTACGCGCAGAAGGCGGGCGCGGTGTAGCGAAGGCGCGGCCTGTGGCCGCGCTCTTTCTCGGCGCACGCCTCTCGTGTCCCGGACGCGGTGCAGCACGAAGTGCTGCTCCGCAGAGCCGGGACCCAGTTACGTCGCCAAGGTATTCAGCTCGTCGCTGAGATCGCGCCAATTCGGATTGAGTTCCTCGATCAGCTTGAGCTTCCAAGCGCGCCGCCAACGCTTCAGCGCATGCTCGCGCGCCCGCGCTTCAAGCACTGACTCGAAGGCTTCAAAATAGACGAGCAGGGTGATGTCGTACTGCCGTGTGAAGCCGGGGGTCAGCTTGGCCTTGTGCTCGCTTATTCGACGAGCGAGGTCATTAGTCACTCCGATATACAGGGTGCCATTTCGTTTGCTCGCGAGGATGTACACGAAATAGGGCATGACCGTGCAATCAACGTTGACCATGGCGCCCTCTAAAGTTGCATGTTTCGATGCCATCGCCAAGCGTCTCTGGGTCCCGGCTCGGCGGACCGTCACTTCGTGCCGCACCGCGTCCGGGACACGAGACCGATTTGCGGCCTCGCTCTCGTGTCCCGGACGCGCTGCAACGCGTAGCGTTGCTGCGCAGAGCCGGGACCCAGCCAGCTACTGAACTGCGACTACCCCTTCGCGCAATGCGCGATCAGCCTCTCCACGAAGCCCGCGCATTTCTCCAGCTCGGCCATTTCCACAAACTCATCCGGCGTATGCGCCTGCGCGATCGCGCCGGGGCCGATCACCACCGACGGGATGTCGGCCATGC
Source organism: Bradyrhizobium sp. WYCCWR 12699 (assembly GCF_032144035.1). Taxonomy (NCBI): domain Bacteria; kingdom Pseudomonadati; phylum Pseudomonadota; class Alphaproteobacteria; order Hyphomicrobiales; family Nitrobacteraceae; genus Bradyrhizobium; species Bradyrhizobium sp. WYCCWR 12699. Next base: position 838,540 of record NZ_JAVTJN010000036.1, on the reverse strand, counting down.
TGGCGAACAGGCTCGCCTCGGTGCCGAAGGCGACCTTGGCGTGGTCGTTGCGGCCGGCGAGGCTCTTGGCGAGCGTGACGATGGCGGCATCGGCCGCCGTGTCGAGCGCGGGATAATCGAGGATCTCCTCGAAATCGATGCCGCATTCGGGGCTGCGCACCTTCATCGCCGGCTCGAGCTCGGCTTTCGCCCAGGCGACGATCGCATCCGTGACCTCGCGCGACTCGGTGATGCCGATGCCGCGGCATTCGAAATCCACCGTGCAGGTGTCGGGCACGATGTTCAGCGCCGCGCCGCCATGCACGATGCTGGTGAGCAGCGTCGAGTGCGGTACGTCGTAGAGACTGTTCGTTGCGCGCGCGGCCGCGAGCGCTACGGCGCGGCGGCGGATTTCGACGATCAGCTCGGCTGCATATTCGATCGCGTTGACGCCGTCGGGCGCGATCGACGAATGGCGGGCGAGCCCGCGAAAGGTCGCGCGCACGCCGTGCTTGCCCTTGTGGCCGATGATCACCTTCATCTCGGTCGGCTCGCCGATGAAGGCGCCGAGCGGCCGAACCTTCTTCTTGGCGACCTCGCCGAGCATCGGCCGTACGCCGACGCAGCCGATCTCCTCGTCATAGGAGATCGCGAGGTGAATCGGCGTTGCAAGCTTCGCCTCCACCATCTCCGGCACCATGGCAAGGCATACCGCGACAAACCCTTTCATGTCGGTGGTACCGCGGCCATAGAGCTTGCCGTCGCGCTCGATCAGCCTGAACGGATCGTGGCTCCAGTCCTGGCCTACGACAGGCACGACGTCGGTATGGCCCGACAGCACGAAGCCGGGGCGGTCGTCGGGGCCGATGGTGACCCACAGCGAGGCCTTTTGCCCGGTCGTGTCGACGAAGCGCTCGCTCTTGACGCCGAACGCGGTGAGGTAGTTCTCGATATGGGCGATCAGCGGCAAGTTGGTGCGGTCACTGACGGTGTCGAAGCCGACGAGGTCGGCGAGGAGTTTGCGAATACGGTCGGGTCTTGAGCTTGGCATTGTCACAGTCTTGTCAGGGTAGGGAAGCGGAAGTGCCTGCAGGAACCATACCAACGTGAGGCCCGATGGGGCAAATCAACATCGCACACCGTCGTTCCGGGGCGATGCGCAGCATCGAGCCCGGAATCCATCGGCCTACATCACACGCTGCGAAAATGGATTCCGGGCTCGCGCCTTCGTCGCGCCCGGAATTACGAGGGAGAACCACAATCCCTTGCGTTGCCCGTCGGGCAAAACACCCAAGCCATCGGTCAATCCGCGCTGGCAAAAATATTCCGCTTTACCGAAATTCGGGAATGGCGTATCCATCGCGACAACCCGGCCCAAGCACAAGGGGCGTATCGCGATCGTCACGAACGCGGGCCGGGCGGCGGTGGGCGCCGATGATACCGGCGCGAAGGGCTTTTGCAGGGCGGGGCAACCGTGAGCAGAGCCGTCGCGCACACGACCGGTGTGATCAGCGTACGGCAAAATCGTGTGGTCCTGACGCCCGCAGTCTGGCGTCAAGTCTTGTGGTGATATGCGGCCCGACCGGGCCATACATCAGCCATCCGCAAGGCGACGGGGCAATAGTGCAACGCTCCCGAGGAGAGCGCGACATAAGCCGTTCCAACCACTGCGCAGGGAAGGCCGGGATGTCTCCGGTTGCCCTGTTCTCCGCTATGCAGCAGCACACGCAGTCTGCTTTTGGCATGGCGGTCCACGGGAGCCAACCGGCTCCCGGCCTTCCCTGCGCCCTTGTTCGATCGAGGGCAAGGCAACGAAGCAAAAGCTCGGGCGAGATGCGCCGCGAGGACGCGACCCCATGTCAGTCGTCTCATGTCAGTCATTCACCACCGCTCTCGCGCCCCGGACGCAGCGCAGCGTCCCTTCGACGATGCGCTGCAGAGCAGGGGCCCAGGTGGCGGGCCGTGCAGCCTGCTGGGTGCCGGCTCTGCGCCGCAACGCTTGCGCGCTGCGTCGCGTCCGGCACACGGTAGGGTCAAACCGGCTTGCCCGTATACGGCATCGACGCCGTCAGCCCGCCGTCCACCGGGAATGCCTGACCGTTGACATACGACGCCTCATCGCTCGCCAAAAACAAGCCCATCGCCGCGAGCTCGTGCGGTTGGCCGGGGCGCTGAAGCGGGTTGAGCTGGCCGATCTTGCCCTGCGTGCCGCGCTCCTTGGCGCGGTCGAAGATCGGCTTGGTCATGCCGGTCTCGATCAGGCCCGGGCACACCGCGTTGATGCGCACGCCGGTGCCGGTCAGTGAATACGCCGTGGTCTGCACCAGGCTGATTACGCCCGCCTTGCTCGCCGCATACGGATGTCCGCTGGCGCCGGCCTTGAGGCCCGCGACGGATGCGGTCAGCACGATCGCGCCGGACTTCTGCTTCACCATGTGCGGCATCGCATGCTTCACGGCGAGGAACGGCCCGATCAGATTGACGCGCAACACCTCCTGCCAATGCTCCACGGTCTGCTCGCCGAGTGGGATGAGTCCGCCGGAGACGCCGGCATTGGCCCAGATCACGTCGAGCCGGCCGTGGGCCTTCACCGCCTTGTCGATGACGGCGCTGACGTCAGTCTCGGAACCCGCGTCGGCGATCATGGCCTCCGCGACGCCGCCGGCCTTCTTGATCTCGTCGACGGTCTCCTTCACTGCCTCGCTGCGATCGACCGCGATGAGCTTGGCGCCCTCCCGGGTGAACAGCAGTGCGGCGGCACGACCGATGCCGCTGCCGGCGCCGGTGATGATGACGGATTTGCCTTGCAGGCGGCCCATGCGTTTCTCCCTGTGGTGCCTCGCACGACGCTTGCCGCGCGACGGAATTTCAAACAAGATTTCAAACGGTAAAGTGTCTTGAGACACGTTCACACCTGACGTACAGCGACATCAAACGGGATGGAAGGGTTTCGATGGCGGATGCAGACAAGCCCAACGTGGTCGTCACGCGATGGTGGTGGGTCCGCCACGCGCCGGTGCGCAATGACGGCGGCAACATCTACGGACAGAGCGACATCGCCTGCGACACCAGCGACACTTATGTGTTCGACGCTGTTGCCAAGGTGCTGCCACGCAAGGCGGTGTGGTATTCGAGCAATCTGAAGCGTACGCACCAGACCGCCGAAGCGATCTGGGAGGCGGGCTTCCCGCGGCCTGCGTCGATGAAATGGGAGGCGGACCTTGCCGAACAGAATCTCGGCCGCTGGCAGGGCATGAACCGGGCCGAGTTCATCGCCAGCCGTCCCGTCGGCGCCAGCTGGTTCGCGGACATCAACGAGCCCGCGCCCGGCGGCGAAAGCTTCATGGATCTCTACAACCGCACGCGCCGCACCGTCGAACGCATCAACAACGAGGCGGCCGGGCAGGACATCATCGCGGTCGCCCATGGCGGCACCATCAAGGCGGCGCTGGGACTCGCGCTCGACGGCCAGCCGGAGCGGGGACTGTCGTTCGACATCGACAATTGCTCCGTGACCCGGCTCGATCATTTCGCAAGTCCCGAGCGCACGGTCTGGCGGCTTCCGATGGTGAACCAGCAGCCCTGGATAGCCGATGACGCGCACGCGGCGATGCATCAGCCGGCGGGGCCGGAAGTCAAGAAGCTGGCGTAAGCCAAGCTGTCATTCCGGGGCGATGCGAAGCATCGACCCCGAAATCTCGATGTGACAAGAACATCAATCTGGGAGAGACACATGACCTTGTTCGATATGAAGGGGAAAGTCGCCGTCATCACGGGATCGACGCGCGGCATCGGGCTCGCCATTGCCGAGCGCATGGCCGAGCACGGCGCCAAGGTCGTGATCTCCTCGCGCAAAGCCGACGTCTGCGAGCAGGTGGCGAAGGGCATCAACGACAAGTTCGGCAAGGGCACTGCCGTCGCGATCGCCGCCAACATCTCGTCGAAGGAGAATTTGCAAAACCTCGTCGATGAGAGCAACCGCGCTTTCGGCAAGATCGACGTGCTGGTCTGCAATGCCGCCTCGAACCCGTATTACGGTCCGCTCGCCGGCATCTCCGACGATCAGTTCCGCAAGATTCTCGACAACAACATCGTCGCCAACAACTGGCTGATCTCGATGGTGGTGCCGCAGATGATCGAGCGCAAGGACGGCTCCGTCATCATCGTCTCCTCGATCGGCGGTTTGAAGGGTTCGACCATCCTCGGCGCCTACGCGATCTCGAAAGCCGCCGACATGCAGCTCGCGCGCAACCTGGCTTGCGAATACGGCAAGCACAACATCCGCGTGAATTGCATTGCGCCCGGCCTGATCAAGACCGACTTTGCCAAGGCGCTGTGGGACAATCCGGAGAACCTGAAAGCCTCGACCGCGCGCTCGCCGCTGCTGCGCATCGGCATCCCCGACGAGATCGCGGGCGCCGCGGTGTTTCTGGGATCGAAGGCCGGCGACTTCATGACCGGCCAGACCATGGTGATCGACGGCGGCGCGACGATCAGCTGATGGTCTCGTGTCCCGGACGCGGTGCGGCACGCAGCGCCGCTCCGCAGAGCCGGGACCCAGAAGGCTGCGAAAGAGATCGCCGATGCATGGGCCCCGGCTCTGCGACGCACCGCTGCGCGCTGCGTCGCGTCCGGGGCACGAGACCTCACTCCACCGCCGCGTAGACCAGATCCCTCACCAGCGTCCGCGTGTAGTCGCGCTGGCCCGGCGCCTGGCTCATGAACACCGCGAACAAATCCTCCTTCGGGTCGATCCAGAAGAAGGTGCCGGCGATGCCGCTCCAGAAATAGTTGCCGACGCTGCCGGGGAAGGGCGCGATGCCGGCCTCGCGGCGCACGGCGAAGCCGAGGCCGAAACCGTGGCCGGGCGAAAGCAGCGTGCCGTTGGTCTGAACGTGCGGTCCGAGGTGATCAGACGCCATCAGCTCCAGCGTCTTGCGGCCGATGATCCTGTTGCCGTCGAGCGTGCCGCCGTTGCGCAGCATCAGGCAGAAGCGAGCATAGTCCATCGTGGTCGAGACCAGGCCGCCGCCGCCGGATTCCATCACCGGCTGCTCGAGCATGTTGAACAGCGCGACCTTGTCGCCGGTCCAGGGATCGGCCGCGAACGGCTCTGCGAGCCTGCCCGCATTGGCCTCGGAGGTCGAGAAGCCGGTCTCGGTCATCTGCAGCGGGGCAAGCACGCGCTCGCTAAGGAATGCGCCGAGCGACTTGCCGCTGACGATTTCGATGATGCGGCCGAGGATGTCGGTGGAGCGGCTGTAGTTGAAATCCGCGCCGGGCTGGCAGACCAGCGGGAAGCTCGCCACCAAGGCGGCATGCTCGGCGTTGCTGATCTTGCGGCTGCGGACGCGGGACTCCTGATAGAGCTTGTGCACGGGGCCGTCGCCCTGGTGCTCATAAGTGAGGCCCGAGGTGTGGCGGAGCAGGTCCTGCATGGTCATCGGCCGAGCCGGCGGCACCAGCTCCAGCTTGCCGTCCTTGACGATGCCGACCTGCTGACCGCCAAATTCCGGGATGAACTTTGCGACGGGATCGCCGAGCAGCAGGTGGCCGTCCTCGACCAGCGCCATGATTGCGACCGACACGATCGGCTTGGTCATCGAGAAGATCCGGAAGATCGAATCACGGGCCATCGGCGCGGCGGCCGCCGGGCTCTGCCTGCCGAGCGCCTCGAACCAGCCGATTTGGCCGCGACGGGCCACCAGCACGGTGACCCCGGGAACGGTCCCCTTGTCGATCTCGCGCTTGAAGGCATCCGACATGGTCTGCAGGCGCGGCCGCGACAGCCCGAGCGTCTCCGGGCGGGCCTCCGGCAGGGGCGGGGTGTGCGGCCCGATCGAGGCCTGTGGGCCGGCTGTAGCGGTCGCTGTGGCGGTCATGGGCGCTCCCAATTGTTTTTCATTGTCGGAAAGCAACTGTGGCCCAGAAACCCCAGCACAAACAAGCGAAGCGGGCGCGGTTCACCCTTGCAATCCGGCCGCCCCCTGTGCTTGAAAGCGGCCTGATCCGAAGCGGCGACGCAGGGTCTGTAGGAGTGTAGCTCAATTGGTAGAGCACCGGTCTCCAAAACCGGGGGTCGCAGGTTCGAGCCCTGCCACTCCTGCCAGTTAAATCAACGACTTAGATCAGATGCTGGCGGGATAGGACGAGCGCGTCCCTGAGGCGAATCGCCATGCGCTGCGACCCCCTGATGTCCAGTGCCAGGCCCCAAGGAGGCTCGCCTAGCGCGCCTGAACACGCTCTGCGTGGCTGGAAACCTGGCTGAGATCGACGTTCCGGATGGGAACGCGGCGCAGCAGCGAGACGATGGTGCCGCCGAGCTCGAAATAGGTGCGCAGCCGCAGGGCACGGGATGACCCCTTCAGCTCCGCGTTCAGGCTGACAGGCACCTGCACGTAGGTGAGGCCGAGCTGGAGCAGCGAGACCAGCGCACAGATCTGATAACCGTAGCCGTCGGCCTTCACCGCGATCTGGCGCAGCCATTTCACGGGATAGACGATCATGCTGTGGTAGTCGGACAGCCAGAAGCCGAACAGGTAATTCAGGATGAACCGCAGCGAATGCGACTGCAGCGAGCGGTTGACGGAGCGGTCCGACTGGTTGTCGCGATAGGTGATGACGAGGTCGGCGGCGCCCGCCGCCTTGAACATGCGGGCAACGCCTTCGTTCTGGAAGGCATGATCGCCGGGAATGAGCGTGATGGCATCGAATTTCGCGCGCGAGAGTGCGTATTCGAAGCCGGCCCCGACGCCGCGCCGCTCGGCGTTGTGTTGTACGATGATGCGCGGCTCGCCGGCCGCGAACTCGTCCATGATCGCGCCGGTGGCATCGGTGCTGCCGTCGTCGATCAGGAAAATTTCGAAGTCGTCGAGCAGCTCGCGGGCAAGCGGCAGCACCCCGCCAATGGTGTCGGCGATCTTGTCCTGCTCGTTCAGAGCAGGGATGACGATCGTAAGCCTCTTCGCTGCCCTGGAAGGTGTCATCCTATCCCGCCCGTTGCCGGCCACTCCTGACTGGTGGACCCCCTTGTGCAACTGTAAGTCATCCGCGCCGAGCGAACAACAAGGCGTCCGCAGATCGGATCCGCGCAACCGGCACGAAACCGGGGATATCTGTGTGTTCCGCGCAACTAGTCGGGAAAATCATAGAGGCTGGTGTCGCCAATGCCGAAGGCCCGGCGCAGCTGCCCGACGCGCCGCGCCATCGTCCGGCCCGCTGTCGTCGCCGCGAAGTGTGAACCGGTGCGCTCGACCAAGCCGCCATCGACCAGGTTCCCGATACGTCCCTGGAACAGATCTGGAACCTGCTGTTCGACGATCTCCGAAAGCGGAGCTCGCCGCTCGGGCCGGTCGACGACGCCGAGGAGAATGTCCAGGGAAACCGACTTGTACACTGCGCCAAAAGCGAAAACGTACGCCATGACGCAAAACCCGAAAATCGATGCGGCGTCCCAATACCGAAATTGCGCAACGACGAAAATTCCGAGCGTCACGCCGAGACCATGGGTGACGATCGCAGCGATCGCGAGCAGGGCTACGGGTCCAATCGTCCATCCGCGGGCGCGGGCCATGAGTTGCAGGGCAGGCGCCAGCAGGGCGAAGGCGACGGCGGCAACGAGGCCGATAGCGAAGGACATCACAGCCGCTCACCCGAGCCCGGTCGACAGACGAACGAGTTTGACGAGACGCGCGACAGCCAACCCCTTGGCCGTCGGAGCCAGCTTGCTGTCTGCCGTGATCACCATCCCCGCGCGGACCAGCAATTTCAGGCGGTTGTGCGTGAAGGTGCCGAGATCTCCGCCCTGCATGTAGGCGACGGCCCATTGCTCCAGAGTGAGGGGATGCCCGGCTTGGACGAGCGCGGTGAGCAGCGTCAGCGTAAAGCCCCAGGCCAGCAGGCTGAACAGGATGTACCAAAGCATCATCGCCGTCGCCAACAGAAACAGGCCGCCGAGCATGTCGGCGAGATGGCGCTCGCCGGGGAGCGCGATGCAGGCGATTGCGTAGAGGACCATGATGCTGAGGCAGCCGAGCCGGAAGCGGCGGCCGGATCCGCCGGTGGCGGCAATGCGCGCGTAGCACAGCAACAGCAACGGCAACGCGACACTGAGACCAATCGCTGCGGCTTGCGCCGGGCCCGGTAGCATGTTCATCGTCCCGGATGCCTCTCAGGCCTAGCCACAGCAAAAGTCTATAGGAGGTCGTATTTTTTCGGTCAAGGGAGCCCGTCATCCCGCCCTTGCGGACGTCAGTTGGCCGTGCGAATCCTAAGCCCGCGCCCTTCCTCCGTCCGAGATGTCCCCATTGCTGCGTGCGATCGTCGTCCTCCTCATCGTGTTGCTGGCCGCGCATGCGCCGATGCTCCTGAACGACGGTCTCTTCATGGACGACTGGCTGGTGCTGAAGCCCCGTCCCGACTATTTCATCGACATCGACTTCCTGCTGAATGGCGCCGGTCATCCGATCTTCTACAGCTACGACACGTTCGCGAACTGGACGGGCGCCCCGGTTCTCGTGATGGTATCGCTGGCGCTCGCCGGAATTGTGTTTGGCGCCATGTCGCTCGCACTGACCGCGACGCGTCTCGGCCTGCTCGACCGCGCCGAGGCGGTCGGTTTCGCGCTGATCGTCTGGACTTATCCCGGCTATCAGCTTTGGGCGGGCAAGGCGAACGCGGTCTACGTCTTCAGCTTCGGGCTGCTGTTCATCGGTGCATGGCTGTTGACGCTGGCCTTCGGCGCTCACGGTCTGCGGCGGGTGCTGCTTCGCGTGGCCTGTGCGCTCGTGTTCCTGCTGAGCTTCGCACTCAACTCAACAATTGTGCTCTATGCCTTCGTTGTGCTCGGTCTGTTCGTCGCGATATGGCGGGAGGGGAGCGCGGCGGACGGCTTCGTGCGCCGCACATGGCTCGCTTGCTGGCGCTGCGCCCTGCGCTATCCGGAATTGGTGGTGCTTCCTCTGATCTATTGGGGCGTGCTCAATATCTGGTTCAAGCGGATCGGCGTGTACACCCAGCACTATGACGCCCATCTGCCGACGTTTGGCGAAATGGCAGGCGGATGGGGTACATTTTTCGCCGCCGGCTATTGGGACGTCGGGGAGCATGCGTTCAGCGTGGCGACGGAGGTCCCCGCCTTCTTCATTCCAGCGGCGATGCTCGTCGCCATCGTCTTGCTGCTGCGTCCCGACCCGAAGCGGGCCACGTCCGCAATAGCGACCGTCTTGCCGCTGGTGCTCGCCGTGGTTCTGTTCCTGGCGTTGTCGTCTCCCTATCTGATCGCCGGCCTCCGGCCGTTGTCCACTCAATTCTACGAAAGCCGTCATCTGCTGATGTTCGGCTTGCCGTTTGCGCTGACGCTCCTTGCATTGAAGCGGCTGCTCGAACGTTTGACCGGTCCCACCGCCGCTTTCGCGCTCCTGTTCGGACTGGGCCTGGTCACGTCGATCAGCATGCTGTGGAGCGGCTACCTCTTCATGCAGGCGAGAGCGCTGAAGCAAGAGGCGCTGGCGCGCGACCTTGCCGCCAGGGTCCAGCCGGCCGCGACGGTTTATGCGCTCGACGACGGCTTTTTCGACTCCAAGTCCCGGCACATGCTGTTCGGCCTTGCCGAGGTCACCGGCATGCTGCGCCTTGCCTGGGGCAATCAGCCATTCTTCGGATTTGCACTGCGTGCCGAGCGGCCCGACATCCTGCAGAAGATGGAGGAGGCGCGGACGGCACCAGGAAGCGCATTCCGTCATTTCGATCCGTCGGGGCCGCAGGCGACGATCTCGTTCCAGCCGGGCCCGGGCGCCGCACCAAACCAGGCTTTGGTGCGGAAGTACTATGCATGCCGGTTGCTGGCGCGCTGCGATGTTGCAGAGTTCCTGTCTCGACTTGCGCAGGTCACGATCAAGGCGGGTCCGATCCCCGGCATCCTGCCGCTCGATGGTGCAAGCAAGAGTGCTGAGCCTAGCCGCTAGCCAGCCGCTTCCAGACTGTTTCCGCGAGCGCGATATCGATCACCGAATCCTCGCCGGAAGCGAGCGGGGTGCTCCGCGCGGCGACGTCGGAAACGAAGGCGTCGGCCTGGCGCCGAAATGCCCAGCTCGTTTCACCCGTCAAGCGCGTGCTTTGACCATCATGGTCGATAATGACCTCTGCCTCTTGCTCGGCAAAGGGTGGGGGCAACGCCAAGGTCACCGCGCCGCGCTCGAAATTGATCGTCAGTCCCTCGCGCCAGGCTCCTTCAGAGCCGTTCACGAGATCCAGCGCGCAGGCGATGCCGTCGAAGTCGAGCGTGATGCGCGCGGCTCCCGAAGTCTCGATCGTGCTTTCGCCGACCGTCGGCGACGATCCGAGCAGGTCGCGCGAGAGATTGATGACATGGCTGAAGACGTTCAGAAAATTGTCGTAGCCGGGACGCATCGTGCTCGGCATCCAGTCGGGGCCATCCTGCCAGAGCTCGAGCCCGTCCGGCCGCGCTTCGCCGGTCATCACGAAATTGTCCTGCGACCGGCCGGTGTCGCCGCCGAAGCACCAGCCTGTGGCCCGGACGATGCGTCCGAGTGACTGGTCGCTGCGCAGGCGTGCCAGCACTTGCCGCGCCCGTGCCACACCGGCATCGTGACGCTTCATGTAGCCGATGCTGTAGACGACGTGTTGCCGCCGCGCGGCTTCGACCAGCGAAATGGCCTGGGCCGTCGTGTAAGCCATCGGCTTCTCCGACAGCACATGCCGGCCGCTGTTCAACGCCTCTAGCACGATCGGGCCCGTGGCACGACGCTTGGTCACGACGACGACGGCGGACACCGCGCTGTCCGCGAGCAGCTCCCGGTGCGTGCCGTAAACCTTGGGGATGCCGAACTTCTGCGCTGCGGCGGCAGCGAGGTCCGGCCGAAGATCGGCGATCGCGACGACGCGGCAGGCGGGATTGGCAGCGAAATTGGCGAGGTGGCACATCTGGCCGACCATGCCCGTTCCGATGATGCCAATGCCTGGCTTCACTGGCTACGATCCCTCGAGACGCTTCCGGACGACGAGAAAATGCGCCGGCTGTCCCCATGTGTTGATGAAGGCCGGATCCGACTGGGTGAGGGCGGTGACCGCGGACGCGTCGCGTCGCCCGATCGCGCCAAAGACGCGATGGAAACTGTCGAGCGTGGCAGTGATGGCTTCGATGTCCGCAGCGTCGTCGGCGAGTACGTCTGCGGTGCGGATCGTCTCGCGCAGGGACGCGAGGCCCGCGACCACGCGCGGCAGGCTCTCGCCGAAGGGATCGTCGATCATCCCATCGACGTCGAGCACCAGCGCCTCGATCGACGCGGAGATTGCCTGCACGGCATCGGACGTGCCGACCAGATACAGCTTTCGCCCGCCGAGGAAACTCAGGCGGCTGCGGTCGAGATGGCGCCTCGCGCGATGCAGCTTCTCGTCACCGGACAAGACCTTCTTGTGCCAATAGATGTCCAGGCTGTCGCGGTAGGCGGGCCATGCCGAATGGATGTCGAAACCTTGTTCATGCGCCGCCGCGCACAGTGCGGCCGCGTCGAGGAAGTAGCGATACCTGACGAACGGATTTTCCAGCACGTCCATCAGCCAGGATTCGAAGCTGCGGGTGTGCGGGATGCTGTTCCACTTCGCCTCGAACAGCATCTTCGCCGTCTCCAGCGCGGGGCGGCCGGTCAATGCCTTGCCGGCCGCGTGGATCGCCTTGAGCGCGAGCTCGAAGAAGCCGCCGTAGCGCTCGTAATAGGACACGACGGCGTAACCGTCGGGATTGAGCAGGCGGTGGAAGATGCCGAGCCATTTTTCGCTCGGCTGCACGGTGTAGATAAAGCCTTCGGCATCGATGATGTCGAAGCGGCGATCACTGTGGAAGCCTTCGACATCGGCCAGGGCGAGCTCGCGGAGACGTTCGGTCAGGCCGTAATGCGCGAAGTAGGCCTCGATCTTGGGGTGGGCATGCCGGTTCGGCTCGGCGAGCGCCATGTTCGCGCCCCAGCCGGCAAACACCAGCGCATTCTCGCCGGAATCGGGGCCGAACTCGAGCACCTCGGCATTGCGGAACAGCCGCGGCAGCAGCACCAGCTTGTCCGAGAACAGTTCGCGCCGCTGGCTCGCGTAGGCTTCGAGCTCGGTGGAGGACTTGAAATTTCCGAACGTCGGCAAGACGTCCTGACGTTCGTAATAGTTGAAGAGCTTGTCCTCAGCCATGCTACGACCTTAGCGCCGCCTCGAGACGATCGAGCTCACTCCAGATGTCGGAGGGCGCGAAGATCGAAACGATCTGCAGCGGACGCTTCACATTTTCGCGCAGCCGCTTGCTGACCTTGGCTTCGTTTTCCTCGTTCACGGCGAGAAGACAGACGATTGGCCCCGACTTGCCGGCGAGATCATCCGGCGAACGGATCGGGATGCCGGTGCCGGGCAGGAACAGCCCTTGACGCTCCTTCTGATCGTCGACCGAGAGGTCGACGAGATCCGCCAGCTCGTGCGCGTTCGTGAAAGTGCAGGCACGGCAGCCGGCGCCGTAGATGACGATCTCGGCGCCGTTGGCGTGGGCTTTGGCGAGAACCGGGCGAAGACGTGCGCCATACTCTCTCGCGCGTTGGCCGAATTTCTCGCCGACGCCGGACGGCGCAGGCGGCACCGTCACCGTGCCCGCGGCACGGCGGGCTGCGATCGCAAGGCTGCCGCCGCTGAAATTGTATTTTTTCACGGACACCGCCTCGAAGCCGTGGCGCGCCAGCAGCGCGAGCAGGGTCGGTTCGGTGAAATAGCTGACATGCTCCTCCCAGAGGACGGATAGGTCTCCCGCCGCCGAGCCGGGGGCGAAATCGGGCACGTCGATGAACAGCAGCCCGTCGTCGCTGAGGGCGATCTTGACGCAGTCGAAGAAGTTCTCGAAATCGACGATGTGCTCCAGCACCTGACGCGATATGACGAGGTCGAACTTTCCGGACTGAGCGACTGCGTCGTGGGCCATCTCCGGACTGAGCATGTCGGCATAGACCTTGATGCCGCGCTCGCGGGCGATCTTGCCCGACACCGGATTGGGCTCGACGCCGACCATGACCTTGGTGCCGCGTTCGCGCAGCTTGTCCATGAACAGGCCGTCATTGCAGCCGATCTCGAACACGGATTGATGCTTGGAGAATTTCGCGATGGTGTCGAGCTCGTCCGCCTGATGCGGCTCCGGCTTCCAGCTGCTGAAATTGTAGTTGAATTGGCGGTACAAAATCTCGGGATCGATCGGCTTGACGATCTGGGGCAGGCCGCAATCGCCGCAGGCCAGCACCTCGAACGGGAAGCGTTCGTCCTGCTCGTTTCGGCTATGCCGAAGCCGATGCGCAATCGGCATCAGTCCGAGGTCGATGACCGGACGCAGGTTGGTCGAATGGCAAAGGCGGCAATGGTCGGTCAATGGTCTGGCTCTTTGCAGGAAGAACAGGGGGACACAGCCCCCGGGCGAGACTCAAACTGGTTCAAGCCTATATAATGGCGCCGCCTGCGCCACAATTCCTAACTTACCCTGTCCTCCCGCGCCACCAGCGTCGGAACAGCTCCGCGCCGCAGCACGGTCGTCTTTGATCAATGGCATCCGGCTTCTCCGGCTACCGCGGCAGTTCCATGCGGTGCACGTCCCCCAAGATTCGCGCAATTACCGCTGGCGGAGCGATGTTGCAGTGTCATCCGGTTCGGCGCCGTAAGTCGCACGCTCCGGTGCAAGCAGCCACACCGCGCCCCCGATGAAACCGACGACGAGATTGCAGAGCCCGAGCAAGATCGATATCGCGAGCGCCTTGTCGGATGCGATGCCGACGAGCCCGAGCGCACCGACCATCGCCCCCTCGCGAATGCCCCATCCTCCGATCGAGAGCGGAACGGCGGCCGCCATGATGACCAGCGGCACGAGGACGAACGCGTCGAGTGCGGACAACCCGGCGTCCACGCCAATCGCGAGCGTATAAGAAGCCGTAACGGTCAGAAGGTGAACAACAATGGCCGAACTGAACAAGGCTTTGCGTCCGGCTCTGGCAAGTAGCGGCGCTTCGAGAAGCGCCGCAAACTGCATGATTCGGACGGGAAGAACGGCAGTCATGCGGCCCGGCAACCTGCCCAACATCATGAGGACAATTGCGCCGAAATATGCGGCAGCGACGATGGCTGCGACGGCGAACAGCAAGACGTTGTCATGGATTCGCGAGATCAAGAACGGCATTCCCAGCAAGATGAGGAAGCCGAGGGTCAGAAGTCCGATGAACCGATCTCCGACAATGCTGCTCAACGTCTGCGACCACTTTATTCCGTGCCGCCGCAACATCCATATGCGGACCGCTTCGCCGCCGGAGGGCAACACCTGATTGAACCAGGCGCTGGCAAGAACGATGCGCCATCCGGCCACCCAATCCAGAGACACGCCGATCGCGCGGAGGATCAGAATCCAGCGGTTGCACAGGACGAACGTCTGCGCGAACAGCAGCGCCATCGCCAGCGCGAGCATGTGCAATTTGACAGCGAGAAGGTCCGCCTCGAGCGACGAAAGATCCAGGTCGCGCGCGACCAGAACGATGATGCCGGCGGAGACCATGAATTTGGTCAGGACAATGATTGTCTTCTTCCCAGGTCGCATCGTCAGCCCGTTCCACCAGTCGAGCTCGCCGTCATGTGAAGATGATCGGGACCAGCGGAGCGGTCACGGCTCTCAACCTTGCCTCGCCAGCTGCTCCGCGGCTAGGGCACCAATCCTTGTGACGTAGTCCTGCACCGCGGCAGCGTCACTGCCGTCGGGCGCCCAATCGGGAAATGCCGTGCGGGAGGGATCGAACGGCCCGGCGGTGGTTTCGTGGAACACCAGCCATTCCGATGTGATCAGGATCGAGTGGAAGACGTGTTCAGGCATCCGGTAGTAGCAGCGCTTGCCCTGGCCGTAGGGCGCCATCTCGAGCACGTCGCGAATGCGGCCGTCGTCCTCGAAGATCACGACCTGTGCGGTGCCCTCGATCACGTGAAACGATTCAGGTTTGCCAAAATGCTTGTGGGGCCGCACATAAGCCTCGCGATGATGCACGATCAGCATCTCGTGCAGGCCGGACGAGGGGTCGGGGTGCGTGCACAGCCGGCTGCGTAGACGCGGGTTGCCGGCGGCGATGCGTTTGAGCTCGGCGATCGTGGCGTCATCCGCCGTGACGATGGTGTCGTCCGAATAATAGACTTCGGGATTTTGCGCGCGCAGCGAGGTCGGCCGGCGCCGGCCCGTCGCCTCATTCGAAGAAGATGAACCCATGGTCGCCCCGATAGCCGCATTTGTCGTAGATCCACGCCCAGGTCTCTGGGCCGTGGAAGCTCAGGCAGGTGAGCTGCCAGTAGAGCAGATTGGCCTTCTCACGCTCGTTGCGGAAGGATTCCACCATCAGATATTTCGAGGTGCCGCGTCCGACGCGTTCGATCTCGGGCACCGCGCGGAACACGTCCTCGAGCGGAAGGTTGTGCAGCACGCCGAGCGACACCACGAGATCGAAGCTGTGATCGGGGTAGGGGAGCTCGACGGCGCTGCCGACCTGTAGAAGCGGCCGGACCTCCTCCTTGGCATTGGCGATGCCGTAGTCGGAGATGTCGATGCCGGCAATGGTGAGGTCGGGGACGAGCTGGGTGAACTCGTAGAGCAAATAGCCCTTGCCGCAGCCGACGTCGAGCACGCTCATGCCGGGCTTGATGCCGTAGCGATCGATCAGGGTCTGGGCCAGCGGGCGCCAGCGTCCGTCATAGCGATAGCCGCCATAGCCGTAGCGCCGATCGCCGTCCCAATAGTCGCGGCCCCATTGCCGTGCCACGGCGGCGGATTCCGCCTTGTCGTGCTCGACCACGCGCTGAACGTAGTTCCGCCTGGTCGAAGCGTGCATCGGCTGGAGCAGGTTGACCTCGGCCATGATCGTCAACCGGTTCGCGGCATCGTCACAGGATGGTCGCGTATTGATTGACCAGCAGGATGTCCTCGACGGCCTGGATGTCCTTCCGCGACGACAACGTGATCTCCTCGACGGCGGCGTGGAGGTCGCAGCCTTCGCGCAGCACGCGGTCGTAGATTTCCCGCCGGCGAGCCTCGTCGGGTGGCAGCATGAAGATGCTGTAGAGGATCATGCCGTTCAGGCGGGGCAGCTCGTCCAGGATGTCCTCGAGCACCATGTAGCTGCCGGGCATGATGTGCTCGACGGCGCTGAGCAGAAACTGCAGGTTCTTGCGCCGCGCGTAGTCGCGGATCACGATGTTCTGGACGTGCTGCGGGGTGCGGCTGCCGTTCAGCGGCCGGGCACCGATATAGCCGCGATGGCCGGCTCGCTCAGCCATGGAAGCCTCCCGGTAGCTTGTATTGCATGCCGACCCGTGTCGCCGGGCGCAGCAGGATCGGTTCGAAGAACTCGCCGAAGCGCTTGTCCGCGTAAGGCGACATGATGCTCTTGAAGCGGCAGTTCATGCTCCACCGCGTGCCGGGCTCTTCGTTGACGCGGTTGCCGTGCATCAGGGTCTGGTTGAACAGCATCACGTGACCGTAGGGAATCTCGATGAAGGTCGCGTGCGGCTTGATGGTCTTGTACAGCTCCTCGGCGCTGCGCAGACTTGCCATTCGGTCCTGCATGTCGCCGTTCAGCGACGGCGGCAGCAGATACATCGCTTTGGTGCGGTGGACGTCCACCAGCGGCACCCATACCACGACCTCGAACGGCGAGTCGCCCGACCAGACATCGGAATGGGTGGCGAGCAGCGAGGAATCGTCGCCAGGCATCTGGATGCTGAGATTGACGCGGCGCTGCATGCAGAGCTCGTTGCCGACGATGGTCTCGATGGTCGAGCGCGCGAGGCGGAAATAGGTCGGCCGGAACCATGGTTCGGCGTTCAGGCCGTTGAAGACATGCAGCCGCAGGCCATTGAGATCGTCGACGCTCACGCGCGTGTGGATGCTGTCCAGCATCGCGTAGGGATCGTTGCTGTGCGGCAGTTTCAGATAGTCCGCCGCGAGCTCGGCGGCGCGCCGCTGGATGCGGTCGAGCCCAGCGCGATCGTCGGCCGGCGTGGTGACGAAGCCGTTGTCGATGAAGCGCTGCGCCAGCGCCTGCTCATCGGCCTGAAGGAAGTCCGTATCCGTCATGCGAAGTACTCCCGGGCGGTCGCGCAGATGTAACTGATGTCGGCGGCCGACAGGAACTGGTTGATGGGAAGCGTGAGGATCTGGTTCGCCTGCCGCTCGGTTACGGGGAACGCGCCGCGGCCGTGCCCCAGATGCGCCGCCGCCGGCTGCAGGTGGATCGGGACCGGATAGTGGATCGCGGTCTCGATGCCCTTGTCGGCGAGATATTTCTGGAAGTCGTTGCGGCGGTCGGTCTGCACCACGAAGGTATGGAAGGTGTTGAACTCGATGTTGCGGCAGGGCGGGATGAACAGAGGAAGCCCTTCGAGCTCGGCGCGATATTGCGCGGCGTTGCGCCGCCGGCGGTCGATCACCGAGGGCAGATGACGCAGGCGGATGCGCAGCACTTCGGCCTGCACCGTGTCGAGCCGTGACACGATGCCCCATTCCTGGACGTCGCTGCGGTTGATCAGGCCGTGATTGCGCAGCCGGCGGATCCTGGCGGCCAGGTCGGCGTCGGCAGTGACGAGGAATCCGGCATCGCCGGCAGCGTTGAGATTCTTCAGCGGATGGGCGGAGAAGCAGCCGAACGTTCCGATGGTGCCGCTCATGCGGCCGTCATAGGTCGAGCCGACGGCTTGCGCGCTGTCCTCGATCACGGCGAGCGCGTGCTTGTCCGCGATCGCCATCAGCGGGTTCATGTCGGCCATGCGCCCGGTCAGATGCACCGGCATGATCGCCTTGGTGCGCGCCGTGACGGCTGCCTCGACCGCAGCCGGATCGATGTTCTGGTCCGGCAGCACATCCGCAAAGATAGGCGTGGCGCCGACCGCGATGATTGCGGCGGTCGATGCCACGAACGAATTCGGCGGGGTGATCACCTCGTCGCCAGGGCCGATGTTGAGCGCGCGCAAGGCGAGGATCAGTGCGTCGGTGCCGGAATTCAGCGTCACCACATGGGGCGAGCCGAGATAGGCCGACAATTCCTCTTCGAGCTTTCCGACTGCCGCGCCGCCGATGAAGTCGCCGCGCTGGAATACGCCTTCGACCGCCTGCATGATCTCGGCGCGCTCTTCCTCGAATTGCGCGGGAAGATTGACGTAACCGATGCGCCGGCGGCCGGTGTCAGCGTCCATGGCAGAACTTCCTGACGGTCTCGATGACGCGGTCCTGCTGGGCACGCGTCAGGTGCTGGTCGACGGGGAAGCTGATGACCTCCTTGGCGTGGCGGTCGGTGACCGGGAAGGTGCCGGGCGCGTAGCCGAGATGCCTCAGGCCTTCCTGCTGATACAGCGGGATCGGGTAGTGGATCTTGGCCTCGATGCCATTGTCCAGGCAGTATTTGTAGAGCTCGTCGCGGCGCTCGGCGAACACCATGTAGAGGTGATAGACGTGCTTCACGTTGGGCCGGCGCGCGGGAACGCGCAGGCCAGGCAGGCCGGCAAGGCCCGCGTCGTAATAGGCGGCGTTCTCGATCCGGCGCCGCGTGATCTCGCTGGTCTGGCCGATCAGCCAATTGCCGACGACGGCCTGCAAGGAATCGAGCCGCGAATTGCAGCCGAGGATCGCGATCTCGTCGCGGTTCTTCATGCCGTGGTTGCGGATGAGACGAAGCTTCTCGTTCATGCCGTCATCGTTGGTGACGACGACGCCGGCATCGCCCCAGACGTTGAGGTTCTTCAGCGGATGCAGCGAGAAGCCGGCGGCGATGCCGTGGGTGCCGGAGCGCTTGCCCGCGAACTCCGACAGGATGCCCTGGCAGGCGTCCTCGACCACGGGCAAATTGTGACGCTGCGCGATCGGCATCAGCTTGCCCATGTCGGTGACTTCGCCGGTCAACTGCACCGGCATGATCGCCTTGGTCTTCGCAGTGATCGCGGCCTCGACCTGGTCGACATTCATGCAGAAGGAATCGTCGCAATCGACCAGCACCGGCGTCGCGCCGGTTTCCGCGATGGCACCGACGGTGGCGATGAAGGTGTTGGCGGCGGTGATGACCTCGTCGCCATGACCGATGCCGAGCGCCTTGAGCGGCAGCTTGAGCGCGTCGGTGCCCGATCCGACGCCGATGGCGTGGCGCACGCCGATCAGTTCGGCAAAGCGCTTCTCGAATTCGGCAACGGGCTTGCCAAGGGTGAAGTCCCCGGTCGCCACCAGCCGGCCGATCTCGGCGAGGATCGGGGCGGGGTCGGAGAATTGCTCGAGCAGATAGGAATATCGAACGTCGTACATGTGACCCGTCAGGTGGAATGGAGTTGAGGAGAGGAGGGGTGCGAGGCGGCAAGCGTGCGCTCGATCGAGGTCGCGATGGCGCTAGCGGAGAGTCCATGCTTCTTCAGCAGCGAATCCTGCGAGCCGTAATTGTGCATGAAGCGGTCCGGCAGCGACAGCCGCAGCATCGCAGGCAGGCCCGAACCGAGCTTGTCGATCAACGTCTCGGCGACCGCGCTGCCGAGGCCGCCGGAGGGGACGTGCTCCTCGAGCGTCACCAGCAGGCGCGTCGCGCGCACCGCCTGCAGCAGCGCTTCGGTGTCGAGCGGCTTGACCGTATGCATGTGCAGGATGCCGGCGCGAATGCCTTGCGCGCCCAACAGGTCGGCCGCAGCGAGGGCACGCTGGAGCATGATGCCCGTGGTGATTATCACGACGTCGCCGGGCGGCCGCATCAGGATGGCCTTGCCGATCTCGAAGCCGTGCTCGGCCTTCGAGACGATGGCGTCGCCGCCTTTCCCGAGCCGAATGTAGATCGGGCCCTTCCAGTCCAGTGTCTGCTCCATCATACGCGCGGCCTCGTCGGCGTCGCACGGGCAGATCACCGTCATGTTCGGCAGCGCCCGCATGATGGCGATGTCCTCGATCGCCTGATGGGTGGGGCCGAGCGGCGCGTAGACGAGGCCGCCGCCATTGGCGATCAGCCGCACCGGCAGATTGTGCAGGCACAGATCCACGGCCACCTGTTCATAGCAGCGCCGGGTCAGGAAGGTCGCGATGGTGTTCACGTAAGGAACAAAACCTTCCATCGCGAGACCGGCCGACATGCCGATGATGTGCGCTTCCGAAATGCCCTCGATCAGATGGCGCTTGGGAAACTCCTTGCTCATCGCGCGCAGCGTGCCGGCGCCGGGATCGGAGCCGATGTAAAGCACACGCTCGTCTCGCGCAGCGAGCTTGTGGACCATGTTCATCGCGGTGTTGCGCATGGGGAGCCGATCAAAAATCGCCGACGGCGACGCGAATGGCGTCGAGCTCGCTGTCGGTCAGCTTGTTCTTGTGATGCCAGTCGGCGTTGGATTCCGCGGCCGGCAGACCTTTGCCCTTGACGGTATGGCAGATGATCGCGGTGGGTTTTCCCGGGACGGCCGGAATCTGCTTCAGGACCGTGCGCAAGGCGCCGACGTCGTGGCCGTTGACCTCCTGCACGGCAAAGCCAAAGCTGCGCCACTTGTCGGCGAGCGGCTCCAGCGGCAGCACATAGTCGGTGGGCCCATAGCTCTGGAGCTTGTTGTAGTCGATCATAGCGACCAGATTATCGAGCCCGTGCTTGGCCGCGCCCATGGCGGCTTCCCACACCGATCCCTCGTTGATCTCGCCGTCGCCGAGCAGGACGAAGGTCCGGTAGTTGCGCTCGCGCATTCGGGCGGCGAGCGCAAGGCCGACGCCGATCGACAGGCCGTGGCCGAGCGCGCCGGTCGATGCCTCGACGCCCGGCACCATGCCGTATTCGGGATGTCCGCCCAAAATACTGTCGGGACCGCAGAAGCCGGCCAGCTCCGACAGCGGGAAGAAACCGCGATCGGCGAGCAGCGCGTAGAGCGCGAGGCAACCGTGCCCCTTGCTGAGGATCGCGCGGTCGCGATCGGGGTCGCGTGGGTTCGTCGGGTCGATCCGCAGCACGTCGTCGTAGAGCACGCGGACCATTTCGATCAGCGACAGGGCCGGACCGACATGGCCGCGTCCGGCTGAACGTACAGAACCGAGGACCAGACGGCGCAGATAGAGGCTGCGCTCGTCCAGCGTGCAGGTGAGGGCAGCTTCAGCGTGGGGTGAGATCTGGATCACGTTGGCAAATCGTCTGATGAAGCCGGCGGGCTTTGTCGAGCTGACCGGCAAGGCGGACCGTCAGATCGCCACCTTGCGCAACCAAGGCGCGCCGGGAGCGGCTTTCGGGCAAATAGGCATTCAGGACAATCAGGCACCAAATCGCCCCGAACAGAGGATACAGCACGTCACGGCGGACCGCAAACGCGTCATCCCTAGCCGAGAAGGCTTGCGTGAGGCGTTCGATCAGGCGATTCGCATTTGCCGCCGGCAGATCGCTGCCCGGGTGGATCGCGGTGTCGGACAGGAGTTTGACGGGATCGTCCCAGCCGAAATATTCGAAGTCGATGAAGCGCAGGCGGCCGTCGTCGCCGCGCAGGGCGTTGTGCAGCCCGAAGTCGGACGGGCTGAGCACGCGATGCGCAGGCGCAAGCTCCGCTGCGGGATCCCGGCCCAGTTCCGCATAGCGCTGGCGAAGCCGTCGAATGGCGGTGGTCGTGCTGGGAACCAGGCTGCCGTCGATGAACGCGCGCAGCTCCGGATGATGGTCCGAGGCCCGCCTCAGCCCGTCGAGGCGCTGCTCGTACTGGGCGATGGCTTCCTCGGGCGAAAAGATGCTGGCCGAGGCGTTGCGCAGAGCCCGAGCACCCTCGGCGTCGCGCAGCTTCTGCAACTCGATCAGGAAATCGGCCAGCTGGTCGGCATCGTTCTCCTGGGGACGCAGCACCGCCGCGTCTCCGTCGAACCATTGATACAGCGCGCAGAACGCATCTGTGTCCTTTGCGATCGGCCGCGGCGTCGTGGTCATGCCGTGTCGCGAGAGAAACGTGAGCGCGTCGTATTCCTGTCCGAGGCGATCACGCCCGTCGGACGGATAATGCTTGAGGGCGAGGGGCGGTGCCTTCGCCATCTCCAGCCGGAACACCCGGTTGTTGCCGCCGGACCGCGCCGGTTGGGCGGCGACGACCCGCGCCCCGGCCAGGCGGCTGCCGATCGAAATTGCATCCTGCGCGCTCAGCTCCGGCCCGCTCATTGCGCGAACACTCCGCGGCTTATCTCCGCCCAGCTCGCGATCGGCTCGCAATGGCCGGGATGAGGCGGCTGCGACTGCGTGAACAGGATCGCTCGCGTCGCCTTGGGATAATGCGGCTGCTCGAACACGTCGACGAGATCGTCGATGAAGATGTCGAGGTTCAGGCTCGCAAGCCGCTCGACCTTGGCCGCCAGCGTGTCCTCGAAATAGACATCGCCCGCCGCCAGCGCCGCATCGGCGGCGTCGATGAGGCCCGCGCTCTTCAGCCAGCCCCGCGCGGCCTCGCGCAAATCGACGCGGTCGGGGTCCTGATGGCCGAACTGCGTCTTGTGGCTGACGATGTAGACGCGCGCACCGGCCTTGCGGCAGCTCGCGAGGAATTCGCGCACGCCCGGATAGATCGTGGCGCCGCCGATGCCTTTGCCGTAGACGAAGCCCTGCAGCCCTTGCCAGGCCAGCTCGCCGCCGGCGCGGGACCGCAGGTGATCCCGCACCTCGGTCTTCAGGCCGACCCAGCCCTCCGGCACCAGCCCACGCTGCCGCGCGACGGCGGCAAAGACCTTGTCGTAGCAGATGATCGTGTTGTCGAAATCGATGCCGATCCGCACGCCGCTCACTTCAGGCTGATGTTCTGCATCATCTTGATGTTGAAATACCGGGGATCGTTCAGCGAGTTCGGCAGGCGGCCGCCCCTGAAGGCGTCCACGAGGCCGGACACGGCCTGCTCGATCGTGTGGGTCGGCGCAAATCCGAGCTCGCGGCGGATCTTCTCCGAGGAGACGTGGTAGGAGCGCAGATCGTCGGTCGGCTCGACGGCCACCTCGACGTTGTCTCCGACCACCGATTTGACGATGTCGGCGATCTTCATCAGCGAGTGGTTCTCGTAGCCGATGTTGTAGGTCTTGCCGTCGATCTTCGCGTCATCCTGCTGCAGCAGGAACAGATAGGCCGCGGACATGTCCTGGATGTGCAGATTGGGCCGCTTCTGCGTTCCGCCGAACACGCGGATGCGGCCGGTGTTGACCGCGAGGTTGGTCAGGATGTTGACGACGACGTCGAGCCGCTGCCGCGGAGCGTAGCCGCAGACGGTGGCGGGACGAACTGTGCAGGTGACGAAGCCGGACGCCGCCTCTTCGGCGAGGTCGGTCTCGCACATCGCCTTGAACTTGGAGTAGTCCGTGAGCGGCTCGCAGGACAACTCCTCGGTCACCTCGGCTTCGTCCTTGATGCCGTAGACGCTCGACGAGGAGGCGTAGATGAAGCGCTTGATGCCGGCCTTCTTCGCGGCGCGCACCATGGGCCGGAAGCAGTCGTAGTTGATGGACTTGCCGAGCGCCGGATCCAGCTCGAACGAGGGGTCGTTGGAGATGCAGGCGAGGTGGATCACCGCATTGTTGCCGCGCAGGGCCTCGTTGATCGCGGCCTCGTCGCGGATGTCGCCCTTGATCAGGCGAAGGTTAGGATTGTCGCGAACGCCACTGAAGACGTCGTCGCCGTACATGAACAGGTCGAGCACGGTGACCTTGTGGCCGGCCGCCAGCAACTGGGGAACCAGCACGCTGCCGACATAGCCGGCGCCACCGGTGACCATCACGTTCCATTTCTGATCAATCACTGTCGTTCTCCAGATTTTCGATCGCGCTACTTCAACAACGCGGTGACGAACTTGACCAGCGGTGCCTTTTCGACCGAGCTGCGATGGCCGACGATACCGACCTTGATCGCGCCCGCCGCATTGCCGATGAAGGCGACGTCCTCGATGTTGCCGCCGGCCGCCACCAGCGGCGCCGTAATCGTCAGGAAGGCATCGCCGGCGCCGACCGTGTCGACAACGGTCTTGGTGAAAGCGGGCACGCGCGCGACGCCGGTCTTCGACGAGAAGGGGTAGCAGCCGAAGGAGCCGTGGGTGATGATCATGTTGTCGCAATCGATCTCGCGGTGCAGGCCGTTCTCGATCACCGACGCGATGTCGTTGAACTTGTCGGTGGCGGCGAGCCGCGCTTCCGGCGCGTCGATGCAGATGTAGTCGGCCCGCGGATACTTCGTGATCAGATTGTAGCCGTGGTTGCCGCTGTTACTCTGGGCGTTGACCGCCAGGAACTTGGAGTTCGCGATCAACGCCCCGATCGTGCTGGATGCGATCATGCCGTGACCGAAATCGGTGACGATGACCACGTCCGCGCCGCGCACGCGCTCGGCGGTGACGCGGTCGATCTCCTTGCGCGTGGTCTCGTCGAGCGGTGTGTCGTCCATGGTGTAGACTTCGAAGAGCTTGTGCAGATAGCCCATCTCGACGTAGCGCAATTTGCGGGTCGTCGGGCGGCCCTGAATGCGGATCGGCGTCACCGTGACATTCGGGCGGACATGCGCGCGAATGAACTCTTCGGGATAGTCGTTGCCGCCCAGCGTCGTGACGATCTCGACCGACTTGCAGAAGCTCGCGACGTGGTTGGCCGCGGCGATGACGCCGCCGGCAAACTGCTCGCCATTCTTGAACAGGGTGGCGACGATGTTCTCCTTCGACGCCTTGCCGAGCGCCGTGACGTACTGGTATTCGTCGATGATGGTATCGCCGACCAGCACGACGTGCATGTCCTGGATCTTGTCGATCAGCTTCAGCAACCGCTCGGCGCCGCCGCCTTCGCGCACCTTCTGCAGGTAGTCGCGCAGCGGGGGATCGTAGATGTCGAAGTAGCGGTTCAGCAGCGACGAGGAGCTGAAGGTCACGTCGCGCGTGAAGACGATTCGGCCGCCATGACGCTCGACGGCCTCGCGCTCGACGGCGATCTTGCCGGTGACGTCATCCTCGGGATTCTCGTAGTCCGAACCCTTCACATAGATATCGGGGCGCACGGTATCGAGGACCGGCTCGGCGCTGGAGGTCTGGTTGATGCCGACCCAGTCGACCGTGCCGAGCGCGGCCAGCATCTCGGCGCGCATGTTCTCCGGAAAGATCGGCCGTCCCGGGCCCTTGTTGACGAATCGGTCGGCAGTGATGGTCACGATGACCACGTCGGCCTCGTTGCGCGCCGCCAGGATGTGCCGGACGTGGCCGAGATGCACCAGATCGAACACGCCGTGGCAGAGCGCGACGGTCAGGCCCTTGGCCTGCGCGGCGCGCGCCACCTCGCCAAGCTGCTCGACCGTCTTGATCTTGTCGTGCGGTGCCGGATGGACGGCCGGCCTGTCTGTGCGTGCATTAGCCATGTGAATCACCCAAAGCGCCGGTAGGTCTCGAATGGCCGCCCGGAAATGATCGAATCGCGGCAAGGATATCCCGCGAACCTGTTCACTAGCTTGCCTTCGGTGAGCCCTTGTCGTCACCGAGATATTTGAACCAATCCTTGGTGGCGTCGGCGATCTTGTCGACCGTCCACAGCGGCGCGTCCTTGTACTGATCCATCGATTTCAGCATGGTCGCGACGCCGTCCTCGAATTTCACCTTCGGCGCCCAGTTCAGGACACGCTTGATCTTGGTGATGTCGGCGTAGGTGCAATCGGGCTCGCCCGGACGTTTGGGGATGTGGACCTTGTCGCCGCCGAGAAGCTCGACGAGGCGGTTGACGCTGTAGGTGTTGTCCGAGCCGACGTTGAATATCTCCTGCGAGATATCGGAGCGCGCGGCGGTCACGAAGGCATCCGCGACGTCGCTGACGAAGGTGAAGTCGCGCGTCTGCTCGCCGTCGCCGACCACCGTGAAGGGCTTGCCGGCAAGCTTCTGCGCCATGAACACGCCGAACACGGCACCATAGGTGCCGGTGGTGCGATGGCGCGGCCCGTACACGTTGAACAGGCGCAGCGCGACCGCGGGCAGCTTGTAGACTTGGCACCAATGCATGACGCACTGCTCGCCGAGATTCTTGGTCAGTGCATAAGGGTACATCGGCCGGATCTCGGCGCTCTCCGGCGTCGGGTAGACGTCGGGAATGCCGTAGCAGGACGATGAGGCGGCGTAGACGAAACGCTTGACGCCCGCGTGCCTTGCCGCCTCGAGGACGTTGACGGTGCCGTCGACATTGGCGCGATGATACGGGAGCGGCGACTCAATCGAGGGAACGATATCGGCCAGCGCCGCGAGGTGAAAGACCCAGTCGATACCGTGAAAGTACGGCTTGATCGATTCGAGGTCGGTAACGTCAGCCCGCACCACCTTCAGCTGGCTCGATTTGGCGCGCGAGGCCAGATTTTCAGGGCGACCGATGACGAAATTGTCGAGCGCGATGACCTCATGGCCATCGTCGATGAGTCGATCGACGAGGTGACTTCCGATGAAACCTGCGCCGCCAGTGACAATGCATTTCATGGGGAACATCCGTGACGCGAATGCCCAGCGAAACAGGCCGGCCAATGTTGAGTGAAACCCGAAAGCCGACTATCAGCCGCTCGCCGACTTTGCAAGCATTATGCCTTTGCAATCCTTGGTGATAGCCGGTATCAGGACGTCATGTTGCAGCCGAGCCGCCAGCCTATGCCTGTCGAGTCCGTCGATCCCGATCACAAGGCTTTCCTCGACGATTATGTGGGGCGCCTGCATCGCGCGACGGCGATCGACGACGGCGTCTTTGCTCGGATCTCCGCCACCCGCGCCGTCTGGTTGCGCACGCGCGAGCAGGGTGGCCGCGTCATCTTCATCGGCAATGGCGGCTCCGCCGGAATCGCTTCGCATCTGGCGATCGATCTTTCGAAGAACGCCGCGGTGCCCGCCCTCTGCTTCAGCGACGCGAGCATGATGTCGTGCCTTGCCAACGATTACGGCTTCGAGGATTGGATCGCGCACGCCGTGCGTTTGAACGCCCGTGCCGGCGACTGCCTGGTCGCGATCAGCTCGTCGGGACGCTCGAAGAACATCCTCAATGCGGTTGCGCAGGCGCGGACCATGAAGCTCGACGTCATCACGCTGTCGGGGATGAATGCGGACAATCCTCTGCGCAATCTCGGCGACGTCAATTTCTTCGTCGACAGCCGCAGCTACAACATTGTCGAGACGACGCACCAGTTCTGGATGATGGCCGCGATCGACCTCGTCATCGGTCGTGCGGAATATCCGGCATCCTGAGGCGGGCACCCGATGCAGTCGCGGTTCAAGCAGGCGGCCCTGTTTTCGGTAAAGCTGCTGCTGTCGATCGCGGTGCTGGTCTACATCGTGCGTGGTCTCGACCTGCAGCAATTGCGCAGCCATCTCGTCTCGGTCGATCCTCTCCTGTTCGTCCTCGCGCTGACGCTGATCTTCTTCCAGACCTTCGTGCTCAACGGCCGGTGGGCGCTGATCATGCGTGCGCTCGGCGTCTCGCTGGACTGGTTCGCGGGCTGGCGCATTCTCATGATCAGCCTCTGGTTCAATCAAGTGTTGCCGTCGTCGGTTGGCGGGGACGCTGTGCGGATGTGGCTGCTGCGCCAGCGTGGCGTGCAGTGGCCGGAGGCGGTCAAGGGCGTCGCGGCTGATCGTTTCACCGCCTTGATCGGGCTGATCGTGCTGATGGTCGCCGGGTTGCCGTTCCTCATGTCACGCGTGTCTAATCAGGCCGCGATCCTGGCCATCGGCGGGCTGACGCTGGCCGGCATCGCGGGCACTGCGGTTCTGTTGACGCTCGATCGTCTGCCCAAGCGCCTCATCGCGCATCCGGCGATCGCAAGCTTCGTCCGGTTCGGAACGCTGGTCAGGTTTCTTCTGCTGCAATCCGAGCGCCGCGTATTGCTGTTCGGGTCGGCGCTGCTGATCCATCTCGTGACCGCGGCGGCGTGCTACGCCCTGGCGCGCGGTGTCGGAGCGCAGCTCTCGATGGTGGACGCCGGCATCCTGATTCCGCCGGTGGTGCTGTTGACGGCGGTCCCGATCTCGATCAGCGGCTGGGGCGTCCGCGAGGGGGCGATGGTCGCCTGTCTCGGTCTGGCGGGTGTTCCTTCCGAGCAAGCGCTGTCGGTTTCGCTCCTGCTGGGCGCCATCAGCGTGATCATCGGACTCGTCGGCGGCGCGATCTGGCTGGCAAGTCCGGAGCGCGGCTTGTATTCAGCGGACAGGGCGGCGAAAGCTACGAAGGCTACGGACGAATTCCCGAACTACGGGCCGGCGGCCGAGGAGGTATCGA
The DNA here is from genome assembly GCF_032144035.1 of Bradyrhizobium sp. WYCCWR 12699. Lineage (NCBI taxonomy): Bacteria > Pseudomonadati > Pseudomonadota > Alphaproteobacteria > Hyphomicrobiales > Nitrobacteraceae > Bradyrhizobium > Bradyrhizobium sp. WYCCWR 12699. The sequence continues at coordinate 810,294 of NZ_JAVTJN010000036.1, read as the reverse complement.
GCCACCCATGATTCGCTTGGACCGCGACTCTCGATCTGATTTTCACAGGGTGGGATTGCCTCACCTGCGCGCATGTCTCCCTTTTCCGGTTCCACGATGAAAAATCTGTTCTACGTCCGCCACACCTGCCGCCTCTGTCATTCGGACAAGCAAGAGCTGGTCGTCCCGATGGCCGGCATGCCCATCGGCACGCCGAATTTCCAAGTGCCGGATGCCAGCGTCGACGATCCGGTCTTCCGCGCGGCGGTGCCGATGGGGCTGCATCTGTGCAGGGATTGCGGTCACCTCCAGATTCTCCATGTCGGTAATCCCGAGATCCAGTACCGCAACTACGTCTACACCACCTCGCTCTCGCTCGGCCTGCGCGAGCACTTCGCCGGCTATGCCAACGACGTGGTCAGCCGCTTCGGCATTGCTCCGGGCTCCCTGGTCGTCGAGCTCGGCAGCAACGACGGATCGCTACTCGGCTTCTTCAAGGAGCGCGGAATGCGGGTGCTCGGTGTCGATCCCGCCGTCGACATCGCGAAGCGCGCGACCGAGGCGGGGATCGAGACCATCGGCGATTTCTTCACCGATGCGATCGGTCACCGCATCCTGCAGAGCCACGGCGCGGCGAGCGTCGTGATCGCCAACAACATGATCGCCAATGTCGACAATCTCGATCCGCTGGTGATCGGCGTTCGCGACGTACTCGCGCCGGACGGGCTGTTCGTGTTCGAAACCCAATACGGCGTCGACGTCACCGAGAAGAACCTGCTCGACACCGTCTATCACGAGCATCTGTCCTATTTTAACATCAAGCCGCTGATCCGTTTCTTTGCCCGGCTCGGCATGGAGCTGATCGACGTCCAGCACATCTGGACCAAGGGCGGCTCGATCCGCGTGACCGTGCAGCGCGCCGGTGGTGCCAAGAAGCCGTCGGCCGAAGTCGCGCGCTTCGTTGCAGAGGAAGACCGTCTCGGCGTCGATCAGCCGGCTTATTATGCGCCCTACGTGAAGCGGATCGCGGCCATCCGCGACGAGCTGATTGCGATGGCCGACGCCGCCCATGCGCGCGGTCAGCCGGTCGCCGGCTACGGCGTCTCGGTCGGCACCACGACGCTGCTGCCGCAGTTCGGCCTGGAGAACAAGATCGACTTCCTGGTGGACGACGATCCCAAGAAGGGGAACGTGATGGCAGGCCCGGGCTATGACATCCCGATCCTGCCGCCTGCCGCCCTTTACGAGCGCAAGCCGGCATTCGTCGTCGTCTTCGCCTGGCGTTATGTCGACCCGATCCGGGCCAAGCACGCCCGCTATTTCGCCGAAGGCGGCAAGTTCGTGGTGCCGCTGCCGGGCATTTCGATGGTCGACCGCGCCGACTGATCGCGCGGCGGGTCCCCCGGCGGGGCGCTCCGAAGGAGGCGATGGGACGCAGCGGTCACGCCGTGCCGGGGTTGGTCGTATAAGCCTTTGATCCGCCTTGGCTCTGCTCTCCCGCCCCGGGAGGTCGGCTCGCCCGGGCGAGCCCTCTCTATCTTGACCTTTGGTCCCATCCGCAGTAGATACCCCGCACTCGCAGCCGGCCCGTTAGACGCGGATCTCCGGCGCGGCTTTGAAATCCCCGAACAATCGAGCCCGGTTTCCGGCTCATCCTTCGAAACAGAGGGCTGGGCCAACGGCGGCTGTTCGGATCCCTGAAATTCATGTGCGTCTGTCGACGGACGCTGGACCTCAAAACGATGGCAGTCAGCCCGTTCAAGTTCTTGCAGGAAGTGCGCTCGGAGACCGCCAAGGTCACCTGGCCGACCCGGCGTGAGACCACGATCACCACCATCATGGTGTTCGTCATGGTCGCCGTCGCCTCGATCTTCTTCTTCGCCGCCGACCAGATCATCCGTTACCTCATCACCTTCCTTCTGGGCATTCACTGATGGCAACAGCAACCGCTCAACTGTCCGACAAGCGCTGGTACATCGTCCACGCCTATTCGAACTTCGAGAAGAAGGTCGCCGAATCGATCCGCGAGCAGGCCAAGCAGCGCGGGCTCGAGGAGCTGTTCGAGCTGGTGCTGGTGCCGACCGAGAAGGTCACGGAAGTGCGCCGCGGCCGCAAGATCGACGCCGAGCGCAAGTTCTTCCCCGGCTACGTGCTGGTGAAGATGAAGCTGACCGACGAAGCGTTTCATCTGATCAAGAACACGCCGAAGGTTACGGGATTCCTCGGTGCCGAAAACAAGCCGATGCCGATCTCGGAAGCCGAGGCCATGCGCATCCTGCATCAGGTGCAGGAGGGCGTGGAACGGCCGAAGGCGTCGGTGTCGTTCGAGATCGGCGAGAACGTGCGCGTGGCCGACGGCCCGTTCGCTTCGTTCTCGGGCGTTGTCGAGGAAATCGACGAGGCGCGCTCGCGCGTGAAGGTCGCGGTGTCGATCTTCGGTCGCGCAACGCCGGTCGAGCTGGAATTCGGTCAGGTCGAGAAGGTCTGACCGGGTAACGCGGGAGGCTTCAGCCTCACGCATGAAGAGGCCGTGGGAGGGAGAGGGCGGTTGCCAGCCGCATCCGACCCAGACCACGAACCTGAAACCGCCGGCCTGGCCGGCACAACAGGAGTGATACATGGCAAAGAAAGTGACCGGATACCTGAAGCTTCAGGTCCCGGCCGGTGCGGCGAATCCTTCGCCCCCGATCGGTCCCGCGCTCGGTCAGCGCGGTCTCAACATCATGGAGTTCTGCAAGGCGTTCAACGCGCAGACCCAGAAGGAAGAGAAGAACACCCCGATTCCCGTGGTGATCACGATCTACGCCGATCGTTCGTTCACCTTCGAGATGAAGACGCCCCCGATGTCGTTCTTCCTCAAGCAGGCTGCCAAGATCCAGTCCGGCTCGAAGGCGCCGGGCCGTGACAAGGCCGGCAAGGTGACCAAAGCGCAGGTGCGCGAGATCGCCGAGAAGAAGATGAAGGATCTCAATTGCGATTCCATCGAATCGGCCATGAAGATGGTCGAGGGCTCCGCCCGTTCGATGGGTCTGGAAGTTGCGGGGTAAGCGGTCATGGCAATCGGAAAGCGTTTGAACAAAGCCCGCGAAGGTGTTGACCGCGAAAAGCTTTACCCGCTCGCGGATGCCATCAAGATGGTCAAGGAACGCGCGAAAGCGAAGTTCGACGAGACCATCGAGGTCGCGATCAATCTCGGCGTCGATCCGCGTCACGCCGACCAGATGGTCCGCGGCGTCGTGACCCTGCCGAACGGCACCGGCCGTACGCTCCGCGTCGGCGTGTTCGCCCGCGGCGCCAAGGCCGATGAAGCCAAGGCCGCAGGTGCCGACGTCGTCGGCGCCGAAGACCTGGTCGAGAAGGTGCAGAACGGCGCGATCGATTTCGACCGCTGCATCGCCACCCCCGACATGATGCCGCTGGTCGGTCGTCTCGGTAAGGTGCTCGGCCCGCGCGGCCTGATGCCGAACCCGAAGATCGGCACCGTGACCATGGACGTCACCGGTGCGGTGAAGGGTGCCAAGGGCGGCTCGGTCGAGTTCCGCGTCGAGAAGGCCGGCATCCTGCAGGCCGGCGTCGGCAAGGCCTCGTTCTCCGAGGAGAAGCTGGTCGAGAACATCAAGGCTCTCGCCGATGCTGTCTCGAAGGCGAAGCCGGCTGGCTCCAAGGGCACCTACATCCAGCGCGTTGCGGTGTCCTCGACGATGGGCCCCGGTGTGAAGGTCGAGCCGGGCACCATTCTCGGCTAAGGTTTGAAAATTGCATGAGGCGAGGGGCGGAATTGGGCAACCGATTCCGCCCCTCGTCGTTTGTGGCGGCGCTCACCGGAAGCAAGAAAAATGGCTGACAAGGTCCTGATCTATTCGCGCTTTCCCAAGACGATGATGGCGCGTTTCGCCGAGCGGTTCGAGCTGCTCGACACCGGTGGCAAGAAGGCAACGGAGGTGTTTCCGCCCGAAGAGCTCGGTGGCATTCGTGCGCTGCTCACCGCGGGCGGCTCACCGCTGGGAGCAGAAGCGATGGATCTGTTTCCGAAGCTCGGCGCCATCGTCTGCTACGGCACCGGTTATGACGGCGTCGACCTGAAGGCGGCCGCCAGCCGCAATATCGCCGTCGGCCACAGCCCGGGCGCCAACGCGGCCTCGGTCGCCGACATCGCGATGACCCTGATGCTGGCGACCACGCGCCGGATCCTGGTTGCCGACCAATATGTCCGCAGCGGCGATTGGGCCGCCTCCAAGCAATCGCCGATGATGCGTCCCCAGGCCGGCATGCCCGGCCGCCGCATCGGCGTCTACGGCATGGGCGAGATCGGCCGCAAGATCGCCGCCCGCTGCGCCGCCTTCGAGGGCGAAATCGGTTATTTCAGCCGGACCCGATATGATCTGCCCTATCAATATTTCCCGTCGCTGGAGGCGCTGGCCGACTGGTGCAGCGTCCTGATGATCGCGGTGCGGGCAGGGGCCGACACCCAGCACGTCGTCAATGCCGACATCCTGAGGCGCCTCGGGGCGGACGGCTATGTCGTCAATATCTCCCGCGGCTCCGTGATCGACCAGAAGGCCCTGGTCGCGGCGCTGACCGACAGGACCATCGCGGGGGCCGGACTCGACGTGTTCGAGAAGGAACCGCACGCGCCGGACGCCCTGACCGCGCTCCCCAACGTGGTGTTCGCGCCCCATATCGGCGGCCACACCCTCGAATCGCATGTCGCCATGCAGGACTGCGTGTTGGCGAACCTGACCGCGTTCTTCGAGGGCAAGCCGCTGCCTTATGGGGTGAAATCGACCTGAATCGGCCCTTATCGGCCTGGGTCAAGCCCCACCGGCAACGGATTGGAACTGGTGTGAATTTTGCTCTTGGCAAGCAGGCAGAGAGCAGTTAAAGAACCGCTTCCGGACGTGCCGGCTTCGGCTGGCGCGTTCGTGCACGCATTCCGAAAACCCGACACGACAGGAGATCATTCCTTTTCAGGACGTCCGTGAGGATTTGCCCGAAAAGGAGGGAAAACCCGTCGGTTGGTGGGATGCGGGCAGGGGTTGGACGGCTCGCCGGCTGACCCTGTCCTGTCCAAGACTGCAGGCGCTCGCGGGAAATTTCGATTTCTCAACGGCTTAATCGCATGGCCTGCATAGACGGGTGAAGACCGGATTTCACTTCGCCTTCCATCTTAACGGTGGTTGCGGAACGGGTCTGGTTCGGACCTCGACACGCCGTGGGCCTTAGCGGGCTCCCGGAGGGCAGGCTTTGAATTGTCGTCTCGCCCGGCGCGTGTCCGATGGGTTTTGGCCCGGAGGTTCAGGTTTTGGGTGGGGCGATGGGTGCAACCCGGCGGTCCCGCTTTTCGCGAAGGCTGCCAACCGGAAAGAGCTTGCTGTGGAACGAGCGGCAAAAAAGGACGCGGTCGAACAGCTCAATGGGGTCTTCAAGACCACGAGCGTCGCGATCGTTGCTCAATATTCCGGCCTGACCGTTGCCCAGATGCAGAAGCTGCGCATGCAGATGAAGCAGGCTGGTGCCTCGGTGAAGGTCTCGAAGAACCGTCTCGCCAAAATTGCTCTTGAAGGCACTGACGTCGTTGCCATCGGCCCCATGCTGAAGGGACCGACCGTGATCGCCACTTCGAACGATCCGGTAGCGGCGCCAAAGGTCGCCGTCGAATTCGCCAAGGCGAACGAAAAGTTCGTCATCATTGGCGGCTCGATGGGAAAGACCGTCCTGAATGTCGACAGCGTGAAGGCGCTTGCCTCACTGCCGTCGCTTGACGAACTGCGCGGCAAGATCGTCGGCCTCATCGTGGCCCCGGCGACCAAGCTGGCCCAGCTCGCCAACGCGCCCGCGGGCAAGCTCGCGCGCGTCATCCAGGCTCATGCCTCAAAGGGCGAAGCGGCCTGACGCCCTTCGCAAAACTCAAACCCGAACCAGACTTACACCTAAGGAAACTGAACAATGGCTGACTTGCAGAAGATCGTTGACGACCTCTCGAGCCTCACCGTGCTCGAAGCCGCTGAACTCGCGAAGCTCCTCGAAGAGAAGTGGGGCGTTTCGGCTGCCGCGGCTGTCGCCGTGGCCGGTCCGGCTGGTGGTGGCGCTGCTGCCGCTCCGGCTGAAGAGAAGACCGAGTTCACGGTTGTCCTGGCCTCGGCCGGCGACAAGAAGATCGAGGTCATCAAGGAAGTCCGCGCCATCACCGGTCTCGGCCTGAAGGAAGCAAAGGACCTCGTCGAGGGTGCTCCGAAGCCGCTGAAGGAAGGCGTGAACAAGGAAGAAGCCGACAAGATCAAGGCCCAGCTCGAGAAGGCTGGCGCGAAGGTCGAGCTGAAGTAAGCGCAGCTTACTCGCGAGGTCCCGGGCGCGCGTCAGCGAGCCCGGGACCTTGGCCTGCCCCTCGACCAAGGGTGGGCGTGATGCAAAAGGCGTGCGACGGAACGTCCCGACGTGGGCTGAACACGAAAAAGTGTGGGGATTTCGAGGTTTACCCCTCGAATCTGCACTATTGTCGCCCCATATCGGGTCGGCAGCACGAAAGCGCGGTGGCAGGGGTGCCGGACCCCCTGTAAGCCGTTGGGAGAGCAGGCTATTTCGGGCTTTTGCAGTCCGTGAAGAGGATCGTTGTGACGGGCGGGCGCGCACCAGCGCCCCGCACGTCGTTTTGCGTTTTGAAGGTCTGAAGAACAGATTCAGGACATTCTCGCCTGAAACTGAGTCTGCGGCCCCCAAAACGGGTTCGAAAAATTCAACCCGGGGAGCGGTGGCAGCCGCGCCCTGGACGGCGCGCCCAGATGGGGCGACGAAAATGAGAGGCCACGATGGCGCAGCAGACATTCACCGGTCGCAAACGCGTTCGCAAGTTCTTCGGACACATCAAGGAAGTGGCCGAGATGCCGAACCTCATCGAGGTTCAGAAGGCGTCCTATGACCAGTTCCTGATGGTCGACGAACCCCAGGGTGGCCGTCTCGACGAGGGTCTGCAGGCGGTGTTCCGCTCGGTGTTTCCGATCTCCGACTTCTCGGGCACCTCGATGCTGGAATTCGTCCGCTACGAGTTCGAGCAGCCGAAATACGATGTCGACGAGTGCCGCCAGCGCGGCATGACCTTCGCGGCTCCCCTCAAGGTGACGCTGCGCCTCATCGTGTTCGATATCGACGAGGAAACCGGCGCGAAGTCGGTGAAGGACATCAAGGAGCAGGACGTCTACATGGGCGACATCCCGCTCATGACGATGAACGGCACCTTCATCGTCAACGGCACCGAGCGCGTCATCGTCTCGCAGATGCACCGCTCGCCCGGCGTGTTCTTCGACCACGACAAGGGCAAGACCCATTCCTCGGGCAAGCTGCTGTTCGCCGCCCGCGTGATCCCGTATCGCGGCTCCTGGCTCGACATCGAGTTCGACGCCAAGGACATCGTCTATGCGCGTATCGACCGTCGCCGCAAGATTCCGGTAACCTCGCTGATGTTCGCCCTCGGCCTCGACGGCGAAGCGATCCTGTCCACGTTCTACAAGAAGATCCTCTACAAGCGGACCAAGGAAGGCTGGCGCGTTCCGTTCGACGCCAACCGTTTCCGCGGCTACTCGACCGTCAACGACCTGATCGATGCCGACACCGGCAAGGTCGTGCTCGAGGCCGGCAAGAAGCTCACCGTCCGTGCCGCCCGCCAGCTCCAGGAGAAGGGGCTGAAGGCGCTGCGCATGTCCGATGAGGAGCTGGTCGGCAACTATATCGCCGAGGACCTCGTCAACCCGAAGACCGGCGAGATCCACGCAGAGGCCGGCGAGGAAATCACCGACAAGTCGATGAAGGTGCTCAACGAGCACGGCTACAAGGAATTGCCGCTGCTCGACATCGACCACGTCAATGTCGGCCCCTACATCCGCAACACGCTCTCGGCGGACAAGAACATGACGCGTGAAGACGCGCTGTTCGACATCTACCGCGTGATGCGCCCGGGCGAGCCGCCGACGCTGGATTCGGCGCAGGCCATGTTCCAGTCGCTGTTCTTCGACGCCGAACGCTACGACCTCTCCGCGGTCGGCCGCGTCAAGATGAACATGCGCCTCGACCTCGATGCGCCCGACACCCAGCGCACGCTGCGCAAGGAAGACATCCTCTCCGTCATCAAGACGCTGGTGGATTTGCGCGACGGCAAGGGCGAGATCGACGACATCGACCATCTCGGCAACCGCCGTGTGCGCTCGGTCGGCGAGCTCATGGAGAACCAGTACCGCATCGGCCTGCTGCGCATGGAGCGCGCGATCAAGGAGCGCATGTCCTCGGTCGACATCGACACGGTCATGCCGCAGGACCTGATCAACGCCAAGCCGGCGGCTGCCGCCGTGCGCGAGTTCTTCGGCTCCTCGCAGCTCTCGCAGTTCATGGACCAGACCAACCCGCTCAGCGAGATCACCCACAAGCGCCGCCTGTCGGCCCTTGGACCGGGCGGTCTGACCCGCGAGCGCGCCGGCTTCGAGGTGCGCGACGTGCATCCGACGCATTACGGCCGCATCTGCCCGATCGAGACGCCGGAAGGTCCGAACATCGGCCTGATCAACTCGCTCGCGACCTTCGCGCGCGTGAACAAGTACGGCTTCGTCGAGACGCCGTACCGCAAGGTCAAGGATGGCCGCGTCACCGACGAGGTCGTGTACCTCTCGGCGATGGAAGAGGGCCGCTACACGGTCGCGCAGGCCAACGTGCCGCTCGACCCGAAGGGCCGCTTCACCGAAGACCTCGTGGTCTGCCGTCACGCCGGCGAAGTCTTGCCGGTGACGCCGGACAAGGTCGACTACATGGACGTCTCGCCGAAGCAGCTCGTCTCGGTCGCCGCGGCGCTGATCCCGTTCCTCGAGAACGACGACGCCAACCGCGCGCTGATGGGCTCGAACATGCAGCGCCAGGCGGTGCCGCTGGTTCGCGCCGAGGCGCCGTTCGTCGGCACCGGCATGGAAGGCGTGGTTGCGCGTGACTCGGGTGCTGCGATCGCGGCGCGCCGTTCGGGCGTGATCGACCAGATCGACGCCACCCGCGTCGTCATCCGCGCCACGGAAGATCTCGATCCGACCAAGTCGGGCGTCGATATCTACCGCCTGATGAAGTACCAGCGCTCCAACCAGTCGACCTGCATCAACCAGCGTCCGCTGGTGAAGGTCGGCGACATCGTCAAGAAGGGCGACATCATCGCCGACGGTCCGTCGACCGATCTCGGTGAGCTCGCTCTCGGCCGCAACGTGCTCGTCGCGTTCATGCCGTGGAACGGCTACAACTTCGAAGACTCGATCCTGCTCTCCGAGCGGATCGTGAAGGAAGACGTCTTCACCTCGATTCACATCGAGGAGTTCGAGGTGATGGCCCGCGACACCAAGCTCGGGCCTGAGGAAATCACCCGCGACATTCCGAACGTCTCGGAAGAAGCGCTGAAGAACCTCGACGAAGCCGGTATCGTCTACATCGGTGCGGAAGTGCGCGCCGGCGACATCCTGGTCGGCAAGATCACGCCGAAGGGCGAGAGCCCGATGACGCCGGAAGAGAAGCTGCTGCGCGCCATCTTCGGCGAGAAGGCGTCCGACGTTCGCGACACCTCGCTGCGCGTTCCTCCGGGCGTGCAGGGCACGATCGTGGAAGTGCGCGTGTTCAACCGTCACGGCGTCGACAAGGACGAGCGTGCGCTGGCGATCGAGCGGGAAGAGATCGAGCGTCTGGCCAAGGACCGCGACGACGAGCAGGCGATCCTGGACCGCAACGTCTACAACCGTCTTGCCGAGCTGCTCGAAGGGCGGCAGGGCATCGCCGGTCCCAAGGGCTTCAAGAAGGACACCAAGATCACCCGTGCGGTGCTCGAGGAGTACCCGAAGTCGCAGTGGTGGCTGTTCGCCTCGCCGAACGACAAGCTGATGGCCGAGATCGAGGCCATGCGGAAGCAGTACGACGAGTCGAAGAAGGGGCTCGAGCAGCGCTTCCTCGACAAGGTCGAGAAGCTGCAGCGCGGTGACGAATTGCCGCCCGGCGTGATGAAGATGGTCAAGGTCTTCGTCGCGGTGAAGCGCAAGATCCAGCCCGGCGACAAGATGGCCGGCCGCCACGGCAACAAGGGCGTGGTGTCGAAGATCGTGCCGATCGAGGACATGCCGTTCCTCGAAGACGGCACGCATGCCGACATCGTGCTCAATCCGCTCGGCGTGCCCTCGCGCATGAACGTCGGACAGATCCTCGAGACCCATCTGGGCTGGGCCTGCGCCGGCCTCGGCAAGCGTATCGGCCAGACGGTCGATGCGTATCTGTCGAAGCAGGACATCAAGCCGCTGAAGGAGACCTTGAAGAAGGTCTACGGCGAGGACGAGACGATCAAGTCGCTCAACGACAACGAGCTGATCGAGCTCGGCCATAACCTCAGCCGCGGTGTTCCGATCGCGACGCCGGTGTTCGACGGCGCCAAGGAAGCCGACATCGAGGAGATGTTGAAGCTTGCCGGTCTCGACGCTTCCGGTCAGTCGACCGTCTATGACGGCCGCACCGGCGATCCGTTCGATCGCAAGGTGACCGTGGGCTACATCTACATGCTCAAGCTGCACCATCTGGTCGACGACAAGATCCACGCGCGTTCGATCGGTCCGTACTCGCTCGTCACCCAGCAGCCGCTGGGCGGCAAGGCGCAGTTCGGCGGCCAGCGCTTCGGCGAAATGGAGGTGTGGGCGCTCGAGGCTTACGGCGCGGCGTACACGCTCCAGGAGATGCTGACGGTGAAGTCGGACGACGTCGCCGGCCGTACCAAGGTGTACGAGGCGATCGTGCGCGGCGACGACACGTTCGAGGCCGGTATTCCGGAATCGTTCAACGTGCTGGTCAAGGAAATGCGCTCGCTCGGCCTCAACGTCGACCTGCACAACTCCAAGGTTGGACCGGCGCCGACGTCGGAAGCGGCCGAGTAACACGACCTTTCATGCCCGGCCTTCACGGCCGGGCATCGGCGCCCCTCCCGATGCCTTGAGGGCAGGGCGCCCTGCTTGAAGTGATTTTCGAATTTGCGGCCGGAGGCGACCGGCACGCGAGGAGAAGACGATGAACCAAGAAATTATGAATCTCTTCAACCCGACGACGCCGGCTCAGGTCTTCGACCAGATCCGGATCTCGATCGCGTCTCCAGAGAAGATTCTGTCCTGGTCCTACGGCGAGATCAAGAAGCCGGAGACCATCAACTACCGCACCTTCAAGCCCGAGCGCGACGGCCTGTTCTGTGCCCGCATCTTCGGGCCGATCAAGGATTACGAGTGCTTGTGCGGCAAGTACAAGCGCATGAAGTACAAGGGCATCATCTGCGAGAAGTGCTCGGTCGAGGTCACGCTGTCGCGCGTCCGGCGCGAGCGCATGGGCCATATCGAGCTCGCCGCCCCCGTCGCCCACATCTGGTTCCTGAAGTCGCTGCCCTCGCGCATCGGCCTTCTGCTGGACATGACGCTGAAGGATCTCGAGCGGATCCTCTACTTCGAATACTACGTCGTGCTCGAGCCGGGTCTCACCGCGCTCAAGGACCGTCAGCTGCTGTCCGAGGACGAGTATCTGAAGGCGCAGGACGAGTATGGCCAGGATTCCTTCACCGCCATGATCGGCGCCGAAGCGATCCGCGAGCTGCTCAAGGGCATGGACCTCGAGAAGCTCGAGGCCTCGCTTCGCGTCGAGATGCAGGAGACCGACTCCGACATCAAGCACAAGAAGCTCGCCAAGCGCCTGAAGATCGTGGAAGCGTTCCGCCACTCCGGCAACAAGCCGGAATGGATGATCATGACCGTGGTCCCGGTGATCCCGCCGGACCTGCGTCCGCTGGTGCCGCTGGACGGCGGCCGCTTCGCGACCTCGGACCTCAACGACCTCTACCGCCGCGTCATCAACCGCAACAACCGCTTGAAGCGGCTGATGGAGCTGCGCGCGCCCGACATCATCATCCGCAACGAGAAGCGCATGCTTCAGGAAGCGGTCGATGCGCTGTTCGACAACGGCCGCCGCGGCCGCGTCATCACGGGTGCCAACAAGCGCCCGCTGAAGTCGCTCGCCGACATGCTCAAGGGCAAGCAGGGCCGCTTCCGCCAGAACCTGCTCGGCAAGCGCGTCGACTATTCGGGCCGTTCGGTGATCGTGGTCGGTCCCGAGCTGCGCCTGCATCAGTGCGGCCTGCCGAAGAAGATGGCGCTCGAGCTGTTCAAGCCGTTCATCTATTCGCGGCTCGACGCCAAGGGCCTGTCCACCACCGTGAAGCAGGCCAAGAAGCTGGTCGAGAAGGAGCGGCCCGAGGTCTGGGACATCCTGGATGAGGTGATCCGCGAGCATCCGGTGCTGCTGAACCGCGCACCGACGCTGCATCGCCTCGGCATCCAGGCGTTCGAGCCCGTGCTGATCGAAGGCAAGGCGATCCAGCTTCACCCGCTGGTCTGCTCGGCGTTCAACGCCGACTTCGACGGCGACCAGATGGCCGTGCACGTCCCGCTGTCGCTCGAAGCGCAGCTGGAAGCGCGCGTCCTGATGATGTCGACCAACAACATCCTGCATCCGGCCAACGGTCAACCGATCATCGTGCCGTCGCAGGACATCGTGCTCGGTCTCTACTACGTCTCGATCATGCGCGAAGGCCTGCCCGGCGAGGGCAAGATCTTCGGCGACATGGCCGAGCTCGAGCACGCGCTGCATGCGAAGGTCATCCACCTCCACACCAAGATCAAGTACCGGTGGCAGGGCATGGACGAGACCGGCAAGGTCTCGACGCGCTGGATCGAGACCACCGCCGGCCGCGTCATGCTCGGCAATCTCCTGCCGAAGAACCCGCGGATTTCGTACGAGATCATCAACAAGCTGATGACCAAGCGCGAGATCTCGGGCGTGATCGACCAAGTCTACCGTCACTGCGGTCAGAAGGAGACGGTGATCTTCTGCGACCGCATCATGGCGCTCGGCTTCTACAACGCGTTCAAGGCCGGCATCTCGTTCGGCAAGGACGACATGGTCGTGCCGCACGGCAAGTGGAAGATCGTCGACACCACCCGTACGCTGGCGAAGGATTTCGAGCAGCAGTACAACGACGGCCTGATCACTCATGGCGAGAAGTACAACAAGGTCGTCGACGCCTGGTCGAAGGCCACGGAAGAAATCGCCAAGGCGATGATGAAGGAGATCTCCTCGACCAAGAAGACGGCGAGCGGGGCGGATGCCGACATCAACTCGATCTACATGATGGCTCACTCCGGTGCCCGCGGTTCGCCGGCCCAGATGCGCCAGCTCGCCGGCATGCGCGGCCTGATGGCCAAGCCGTCGGGCGAGATCATCGAGACGCCGATCATCTCGAACTTCAAGGAAGGCCTCTCGGTTCTCGAGTACTTCAACTCGACCCACGGTGCCCGTAAGGGCCTCGCGGATACCGCGTTGAAGACCGCGAACTCGGGCTACCTGACCCGTCGTCTGGTCGACGTCGCGCAGGACTGCATCATCACTCAGAGCGACTGCGGCACCAAGCTCGGCATCAAGATGCGCGCCATCGTCGATGCAGGCACCGTGGTGGCTTCGCTCGGCTCGCGCATCCTCGGACGCACGGCCTGCGAGGACATCCGCGACAGCTCCGGCAAGGTGATCATCAAGCGCGACACGCTGATGGAAGAGAGCCATCTGGACGCCATCCAGCAGGGTGGTGTCCAGGAGGTGAAGATCCGCTCGGCGCTGACCTGCGAACTCGTCAACGGCATCTGCGGCAAGTGCTACGGCCGCGACCTCGCCCGCGGCACGCCGGTTAACCACGGTGAAGCCGTCGGCGTCATCGCGGCGCAGTCGATCGGCGAGCCGGGCACCCAGCTCACCATGCGCACCTTCCACATCGGCGGTGCGGCGCAGCTCAACGAGCAGTCCTTCGTCGAAGCCAATTTCGACGGCAAGATCGTGATCCGGAACAAGGCCATCGCCCGCAACAGCGAAGGTCACCTGATCGCGATGGTGCGCAACATGGTGGTGGCGATCGTCGATGCCGACGGCACCGAGCGTGCGACGCACCGCGTCCAGTACGGCTCGCGCCTGCACGTCGACGAGGGCGACATGGTCAAGCGCGGCCAGCGCATCGTCGAGTGGGATCCCTACACCCGACCGCTCCTCACCGAAGTCGAAGGTACCATCGGCTTCGAGGATCTGGTCGAGGGGCAGTCGATCTCGGAAACGCTCGACGAAGCGACCGGTATCGCCAAGCGCGTGGTCATCGACTGGCGCTCGACCCGCGGCGGCTCGGACCTGCGTCCGGCCATCGTGGTCAAGGGCAAGGACGGCAAGGTGCTCAAGCTCGCCCGTGGCGGCGATGCCCGCTACATGCTGTCGGTCGACGCCATTCTCTCGGTCGACGTCGGAGCCAAGGTCAATCCGGGCGACATTCTCGCCCGTGTCTCGACCGAAAGCGCCAAGACGCGTGACATCACCGGCGGTCTGCCGCGGGTGGCGGAACTGTTCGAGGCTCGGCGTCCGAAGGATGCGGCGATCATCGCCGAGATCGCGGGCACCATCCGGTTCGGGCGCGACTACAAGAACAAGCGTCGCATCTCGATCGAGCCGATGGACAAAACCGACGAGCCGCGCGAGTACCTGATCCCGAAGGGCAAGCACATCCACCTTCAGGACGGCGACGTCGTCGAAAAGGGCGACTTCATCGTCGAAGGCAACCCGGCACCGCACGACATTCTGGCGGTCAAGGGCATCGAGGAGCTCGCGGCCTATCTGGTCAACGAGATCCAGGAGGTCTACCGGCTCCAGGGCGTGCTCATCAACGACAAGCACATCGAGGTGATTGTCCGTCAGATGCTCCAGAAGGTGGAAGTCACCGACCAGGGCGATACGGACATGATCTCGGGCGAGCAGGTCGACAAGATCGAGTTCGACGCGCTGAACGAGAAGGCCAAGGAAGAGGGCAAGAAGCCCGCCACGGGAACGCCGGTTCTGCTCGGCATCACCAAGGCGAGCCTCCAGACCCGTTCGTTCTTCTCGGCGGCCTCGTTCCAGGAGACCACCCGCGTCCTCACGGAAGCGGCGGTCAACGGCAAGGTCGATCCGCTCGAAGGCCTCAAGGAGAACGTCATCGTCGGCCGTCTGATTCCGGCGGGCACCGGCGCCTCCATGGCCAAGATCCGCGAAGTCGCCATGAAGCGCGACAAGCTGATCCTGGACGAGCGCGAGAAGCAGGCGGCCGTCGTGTCGCCCGCGCCCGAAGCCGAGCTTCCTGCGCTGCCGCCCGCGGAATGATCGTTCATCCGTAGGAATACCGAGGATAATGGAAAGGCCGGCGCAAGCCGGCCTTTTTGCTGCTTTCTTTGCTTGCTGCGATGCACGATCAACCTTTGTTCATCTTTCCTTCAGGCGCAAAAGCGCTTCTGCTAGGGGAGTTTAGCCCGGTGGATCCCGTGACGGGGGCAGGGCCGGAGACCACGGAACTCGCATGCTTGATCTGGCAATCGTAGGCGGCGGCCCCGGGGGGCTGATGAGCGCCTGGTATCTGAAGCGCAAGCTTGGCGATCTCTGCCGCGTCACCATCTACGAGGCCTCCGACCGGCTCGGCGGCAAGGTCGTCACGCGCAAGTTCGATTCCGCGCCCGCGATGTACGAGGCCGGCGTGGCCGAGATCTATGATTACTCGATGACGGGCCCGGACCCGCTGCGCGAGCTGATCCAGCATTTCGGGCTGCAGACCATTCCGATGGACGCCGAGCAGGTGCATCTCGGCGGCGAGCTGCTGAACGACGTGCCCGGCATGCGCCGCCGATACGGCGCCAAGACCGCGGCCGCGATCGAGGCCTTCCGCAAGCGTTGCAGCGAGGTGATGTCTCCGATCGAATATTACGAGGGCGTCGGCGCGCACGACAACGAGAATCCCTGGGCCTACAAGACCGCCGAGCAGGTGCTCGACGAGGAGGTCGAGGACGAAACGGCCAAGCGCTTCTTCAAGGTGATGGCGCGCTCCGACATCGCGACCGAGAGCCACAACACCAACGGCCTCAACGCGCTCAAGAACTATCTGATGGATGTCGACGGCTATATCGGCCTCTATTCCATCCAGAACGGCAATGAGCAGCTGATCGAGTGCCTGCAGTCGGAGGTCAACGCCGACATCCAGCTCAATCATCGCGTGCTCACCGTGGGCAAGGCGCCGACCGGCCGCTACCAGCTCAAGATGATGAACGGCAAGGGACCGGAGACCCGCGACTTCGATCTGGTGCTGGTCTGCCTGCCGCATTCCTGGCTCGCCACCATGGGGTGGGAAGGCGAGCAGCTGCGCAAGTCGATGGTCAAGCACGTCTCCTATTTCGACCGTCCTGCACATTACCTGCGCGTCTCGATCCTGTTCGACACCCCGTTCTGGGGCGAGAAGATTCCCGGCGCCTGGTTCATGTCGGAAGCGTTCGGCGGCTGCTGCGTCTACAACGAGGGTGCGCGCCACGACGTCGGCAAGCACGGCGTGCTGAACTGGCTGATTCCCGGCTCCGACGCGCTGGCTTTCGCCAATCTGTCGGACCAGGAGCTGATCGACGCCGCGCTGAAGTCGCTGCCGGCTGCGCTCGGCGATGCGCGTTCGCATTTCGTGGAAGGCAAGATCCATCGCTGGCTGTCGTCGGTGAACGCCATACCGGGCGGTCTGCCTGTGCGCGACGTCATGACCAATCACCGGCCGGAGCCGAAGGAGCATCCCGGCATCGTGGTGGTCGGCGACTATCTGTTCGACTCGACGCTGAACGGCCTGCTCGATTCCTCGGACGCGGCGACCGACATCATCCTGACCGAGATGATGCGCCTGCGCCGGGAACGCGCGCAGGAGGACAAGCCGCTCTCCGACAAGATCGATCGCGATTATTTCGAAAACTATCGCGGCCTCGGTCCCTATCACGAGGCATGGCGCCACTTTACCGACCCCGATTATCTCACCAGGCTGCTCGGCATCGTCTGGGGCAGGACCAAGGGCGCCAAGCTGCTCGTCGCGGGCTCCGCCAGCGGAGAGCTGGTCGGCGCGCTGCGCGAACGCGGCATCGATGCCTACGGCATCGAAAACAACCGTGCCATCCACGCCAAGACGCCGAAGGCGCTGAAGAAGTACAACAAGCTCGGCTCGATCACCGACATGCCGTTCAAGGACGGCGCGTTCGACTTCGTGTTCGAGACCAGCCTGTGCCACGTTTCGCCGAAGCAGGTGGTCCGCGCGATCCGCGAGCTCAACCGCGTGGTCAAGACCGGCCTCGTGTTCGGCTCGATCACCTCGGACATGGCGCCGGCTCTGATCGACCGCTACGACCTGCTGCGCGGGGTCAAGAAGCTCGGCACCTGGTGGGAGTGGTCCGAACTGTTCTTCGGCAACGGGTTCGACCTCTCGATGCACCGCAAGGATTGCACCGATGCGCTCTGGGAGGCGACGCTCGCCGCCAACAAGGGGCCGGGGCAGTGGTACGCCGACGCGGACAGCTTGCGCTATTCCTTCTTCGACAAGGTCGAGGACGAGGACGAAGACTAGCCGCGGACGCGCGTCGCATTCGCCAATTCTTTTGCCGAATTCATCCTGATCGCATAGAATCGGGGCAATAGCGGCTCTCCGCTATGTCCTGCTTCTCTGCGGTCATGCCGGCCGTCAGCATCGATTGGTTTCATGGCGTCCAAGCCCCTCCCGCCCGACAAACAGAAGCTCGCCGCGGAAGAGGCGGCCGAGCTCGACGACAAGCTCGCCGCCGCCAAGCCCGACCTCGAAGACGACGAGGACGACGAAGACGAGGCGGATGACGAACTGGAACTCGACGACGACGATGAGGACGAGGATCTCGTCGTCTTTACCGCCCGCGAGGCCGCCGGTGCGCTCGCAACCATCGTCGGGTTCGTCAAGCCCCATCTGACGAACTACAAGCGGATGCTGTCGTTCGTAGCGTTCGGCGTCTTCGTCGAGACGCTGTTCAACGTCATCATGCCGCTCAGCCTCAAGTTCCTGATCGACGACGCGCTCGGCGAGGAGGACTTCCAGGCGCTGTACAAGATCCTCGGCGTGCTCGCCGTCGCCGGCATCTTCACCTCGGTCGTCGCAGTCTGGTACGAGCGCTGGGACGCGCGGCTGGCGGCCTGCATCATCTCGGACGTCCGCAAGCGCCTGTTCGAACATGTCCAGGACCTCCCGGCGGCCTATTTCGGCCGCACCAAGCGCGGCGAGATCCTGTCGCGCTTCTCGGTCGACCTCTCGGCGTTCGAAGGCTCGGTGAAGACCTTCGCCAACAGCGCCGCGCTGCCGTTCCTGGAATTGATCGCGGGCATCATCCTGATGGTGTTCCTGAACTGGCAGCTCGCGGTGATTGCGCTGCTCGTGTTCCCGATCACGCTGATCGGCCCGCGCATCCTCACCCCCAAGGCGGTGCAGGCCAATTACGAGCAGAAGCTCAACGAGAGCGCGCTGCTCGGCATGGTGCAGGAGAACGTGGCGGCGCAGGCCGTGATCAAGGCGTTCAGCCTGCAGCGCAAGATGTTCGGCTTCTTCACCTTCCGCAACGACGCGACCCGCGACAAGATCGCCTCCGCCGCGTTCCTGTCGACCATGGTGGAGCGGACGGTGACCATCTCGGTGCTGTTGCTGCACCTCGTGGTGCTCGCGATCGGCGCGTATCTGGCGACCAAGGGCCAGATCACCATCGGCACCTTCGTGACGTTCGAGAGCGCGTTCTGGGAGGTCTCCTACAACATCGCCCATGTGATGCATTTCATCCCGGTGTCGATCTCCTCGGCCGCAGCGATCCGCCACATCCAGGAGCTGCTGGACGAGCCGACCCGCGGCGCCGACCGTCCCGGCGCGCCAGATCTGCCCCGCATCACCAACGACATCACCTTCGACCACGTCACCTTCCAGTACGAGGGCAGTCAGACGCCGGTGCTGGACAATCTCAGTCTCAGGCTCGACGCGGGCAAGCGCATCGCGATCGTCGGCCCGAGCGGCTCCGGCAAGAGCACGTTGCTCAACCTGATCCTGCGGCTCTACGTGCCTGACGAGGGGCGCGTCACCATCGACGGCGTCGACGTCCGCAAGGTGACGCTGGATTCGCTGCGCCGGAGCATGGCGGTGGTGTTCCAGGAGAACATGCTGTTCAACATGTCGATCCGCGAGAACATCCGGCTCGGCAAGGAGGGCGCGAGCGACGAGGAGGTGGAGGAGGCCGCCAAGAAGGCCGAGATCCACCGCTACATCATGAGCCTGCCGCAGCGCTACGACACGCCGGTCGGCGAACGCGGCGACACCCTGTCGGGCGGCCAGCGCCAGCGCATCGCGATCGCGCGCGCGATCATCCGCAATCCCTCGGTGCTGCTGCTGGACGAAGCCACCTCGGCACTGGACCAGACCACGGAAGCTGCGATCAACCGCACACTGCTCAAGGTCGCCAAGGGCCGCACCATGATCTGGTCGACCCACCGGCTGACATCGGTGGTCGAGATGGATGAGATCATCGTGATTTCCGGGGGCAGGGCGATCGAACGCGGCTCGCATGCCCAGCTGCTCGCCAACAACGGGACCTATCGCAAGCTGTGGAACGACCAGATCCACCAGCCGCATGGCGCCGTCCCCGCCGACGACGGCAGAGACGATGACGATGAAGACGACCTCGAGGAAGGCGAGGATGAGGACGAGGAGGAGGAGTGACCGGAGCTGGACCGATTCTGTGAGTCGGCCATCAATGTTCGCTCGATTCTCAGGCGACGATCAGTTCTTCGCTTCGAAAATTCGGCCGGTTCGCTCTCGTGTGAATCGGTCGGGCCGGACATCACGGACATTGTTGCGCGGGCGATCTTGCTCCGATCTCAGTGACGTCCTGGGCCGATGGTTGCCCAAGCCAGGAGAGATTAACGCCCCTTAACGCCTGGGAGGCCCGAAAAACCCGTTCCGGTCGTTATAAAATTACTTTAATTCCGGGTATAAATGTTCGGCGGGCTGGCGAAATGCCAACCGTGCACCCATATCCGGGTGAGGCGGCGAGGGCGGCAAACAGCGATTTTGACAGGCTCCTGAGCGCGTTGTGACTGTCGTTTCGCCTTGACTTGACCGATTCCCACTTATAGAAAGCGCCTCACTTAACGACAGGCGGTGAGCATCGCCAGCGTCGGAACGGGCCACCCGTCAGACCCCCAAAGACTAGAGCCGCAAGGACTAGATCCACAAGGGTCGCGAGACGGGCACCAACCTCGACGAATGCCGCTCAAACGCTGTCGATCATAGCTAGGCAATGCCAGTGCGATTCTAGTTCTCTTGAGCTTATTCTCTTGAGATCGAATTCGGATGCATGACCTCAGTGCGCGGGCCGCGGCTTTATGCTGATCGGCCTCAATACTGCGGTCCTCTGTGGCGTCGAAGCGCTTTCCGCCCGTTGATGGGGCGGTTGGCGCAATTTCGCTTTGTGCGGATTGTTCCGCAGAAGGCGACCTCGTCGGGCGGGTAGCTCGAAAGAATTTGCAGTCCCGGCAACGGGCTGCGGCAAGACAGCGGATCCGAAAAGGGTTCGCGACAGAACAAAGGGTAAGGCCAGGATGCCGACGATCAACCAGCTGATCGCTCAACCGCGTGAAGTGCAGAAGTCGCGCAAGAAGGTGCCGGCGCTGCAGCAGTCGCCGCAGAAGCGTGGTGTTTGCACCCGCGTCTACACCACGACTCCGAAGAAGCCGAACTCGGCGCTTCGTAAGGTCGCCAAGGTGCGCCTGACCAACGGCTTCGAGGTGATCGGCTACATCCCCGGCGAGGGCCATAACCTCCAGGAGCACTCGGTGGTCATGATCCGCGGCGGCCGCGTCAAGGACTTGCCCGGCGTGCGCTACCACATCCTCCGCGGCGTTCTGGATACCCAGGGCGTCAAGAACCGTAAGCAGCGTCGTTCGAAGTACGGCGCGAAGCGTCCGAAGTAAGCGGGAACCAGGTCCATGTCTCGTCGCCACTCAGCGGAAAAGCGCGAAGTCCTTCCCGATCCGAAGTTCGGGAACATCATCGTCACGAAGTTCATGAACTCGGTGATGTACGCCGGCAAGAAGTCGGTCGCCGAAGGCATTGTCTATGGTGCGTTCGGTATCATCGAAAGCAAGACCAAGCAGAACCCGCTCGGCGTGTTCGAGCAGGCGCTCGAGAACGTCATGCCGACGATCGAGGTTCGCTCCCGCCGCGTCGGCGGCGCGACCTACCAGGTCCCGGTCGAGGTTCGTTCGACCCGCCGGCAGGCGCTGGGCATCCGCTGGCTGATCTCGGCTGCGCGCGAGCGCAACGAGAAGACCATGACCGAGCGGCTCTCGGCCGAACTGCTGGACGCCTCGAACAACCGCGGCAACGCCGTCAAGAAGCGTGAAGACGTGCACCGGATGGCGGAAGCCAACCGTGCCTTCTCGCACTATCGCTGGTAACGGCGACACACGGAATCTGAGGAACACCCTATGCCCCGCGTTCATGCCATAGAGAATTACCGCAACTTCGGTATCATGGCGCATATCGATGCCGGCAAGACGACGACGACCGAGCGCATCCTCTATTACACCGGCAAGAGCCACAAGATCGGCGAAGTGCACGAAGGTGCCGCGACGATGGACTGGATGGAGCAGGAGCAGGAGCGTGGCATCACGATCACCTCGGCTGCGACCACCGCGTTCTGGGCCGGCAAGCGCCTGAACATCATCGACACCCCCGGCCACGTCGACTTCACCATCGAAGTCGAGCGTTCGCTGCGCGTGCTCGACGGCGCCGTCTGCGTGCTCGACTCCAACCAGGGCGTCGAGCCCCAGACCGAGACCGTCTGGCGCCAGGGCGACAAATACAAGGTTCCGCGCATCGTCTTCGCCAACAAGATGGACAAGACCGGCGCCGACTTCTTCAAGTGCCTGGCCGACATCGTCGACCGCCTCGGTGCCAAGCCGATCGCGATCCAGCTTCCGATCGGTGCCGAGAACAACTTCAAGGGTCTCGTCGACCTCGTGAAGATGCAGGGCATCATCTGGAACGATGAATCGCTCGGCGCGAAGTTCGACTATGTCGATATCCCGGAAGATCTCGTCGAGCAGGCCAAGGAATACCGCGAGAAGATGGTGGAAGCCGCCGTCGAGCTCGACGACGACGCCATGGCCGCCTATCTCGACGGCAAGGAGCCGGACGAAGAGACGCTGAAGCGGCTGATCCGCAAGGCGGTTCTGACCGGCGCGTTCTATCCCGTGCTGTGCGGCTCGGCCTTCAAGAACAAGGGCGTTCAGCCGCTGCTCGACGCCGTCGTCGACTATCTGCCGTCGCCGATCGACGTGCCCGCGATCAAGGGCACCGACGACCGCGGCAACGAGGTCGTGCGCAAGGCGGACGACAAGGAGCCGCTCGCGCTGCTCGCGTTCAAGATCATGGACGACCCGTTCGTCGGCACCATCACCTTCTGCCGCATCTACTCCGGCGTTCTGCAGAGCGGCACCGGCGTCGTGAACTCGACCCGCGAGAAGAAGGAGCGCATCGGGCGCATGCTGCTGATGCATGCGAACAACCGCGAAGACATCAAGGAAGCCTATGCCGGCGACATCGTCGCCCTGGCAGGCCTGAAGGAAGCGCGCACCGGTGACACGCTGTGCGATCCCGATAAGCAGGTCATCCTGGAGAAGATGGAATTCCCCGAGCCGGTCATCGAGATCGCGATCGAGCCGAAGTCCAAGGCCGACCAGGAAAAGCTGGGCGTGGCGCTGGCCAAGCTCGCCGCGGAGGATCCGTCCTTCCGCGTGTCGACCGACCAGGAGTCCGGCCAGACCATCCTCAAGGGCATGGGCGAACTCCATCTCGACATCAAGGTCGACATCCTCAAGCGTACCTACAAGGTCGACGCCAACATCGGCGCGCCGCAGGTTGCGTTCCGCGAGCGCGTCACCAAGAAGGCCGAGGTCAAGTACACCCACAAGAAGCAGACCGGCGGTACCGGTCAGTTCGCGGAAGTGTCGATCGTGGTCGAGCCGAACGAGCCCGGCAAGGGCTACGAGTTCGAGTCCAAGATCGTCGGCGGTGCGGTTCCGAAGGAATACATCCCCGGCGTGGAAAAGGGCCTCAACAGCGTGATGAGCTCTGGTGTCGTGGCGGGCTTCCCCGTCGTCGACGTCAAGGTTCAGCTCGTCGACGGCAAGTATCACGACGTCGACTCGTCGGCGCTCGCCTTCGAAATCGCATCGCGCGCGGCTTTCCGCGAAGCGCTGCAGAAGGGCAAGTCCGTCCTGCTCGAGCCGATCATGAAGGTCGAAGTGGTGACCCCGGAAGACTACACCGGCTCGGTCATCGGCGACCTGAATTCCCGGCGCGGTCAGATCCAGGGTCAGGACATGCGCGGCAACGCCAACGTCATCAACGCGATGGTGCCGCTCATGAACATGTTCGGTTACGTGAATAACCTGCGCTCGATGAGCCAGGGTCGCGCGACCTTCACCATGCAGTTCGACCACTACGCAGAAGCGCCGGCCAACGTGTCGGCAGAAGTCCAGAAGAAGTTTGCCTGATTGTCGTCGGTCTAGAGCTGACGATTGAACGGAGAGTCAAATGGCCAAAGCAAAGTTTGAACGTAACAAGCCGCACTGCAACATCGGCACCATCGGTCACGTCGACCATGGCAAGACGTCGCTGACCGCGGCGATCACCAAGATCCTCGCCGAAGCCGGCGGTGCGACGTTCACCGCGTACGACCAGATCGACAAGGCGCCGGAAGAGAAGGCGCGCGGCATCACCATCTCGACCGCGCACGTCGAGTACGAGACGCCGAACCGCCACTACGCCCACGTCGACTGCCCCGGCCACGCCGACTACGTGAAGAACATGATCACCGGCGCCGCCCAGATGGACGGTGCGATCCTGGTCGTGTCGGCCGCTGACGGCCCGATGCCGCAGACCCGCGAGCACATCCTGCTCGCCCGCCAGGTCGGCGTGCCCGCGCTCGTCGTGTTCCTCAACAAGTGCGACATGGTCGACGATCCGGAGCTGCTCGAGCTCGTCGAGCTCGAAGTCCGCGAGCTGCTCTCGAAGTACGACTTCCCGGGCGACAAGATTCCGATCATCAAGGGTTCGGCGCTCGCCGCTCTCGAAGATTCCGACAAGAAGCTCGGCCACGACGCCATTCTCGAGCTGATGAAGAACGTCGACGAGTACATCCCGCAGCCGGAGCGTCCGATCGACCAGCCGTTCCTGATGCCGGTCGAAGACGTGTTCTCGATCTCGGGCCGCGGCACCGTCGTGACCGGCCGTGTCGAGCGCGGCATCGTCAAGGTCGGCGAGGAAATCGAGATCGTCGGTCTGCGCGCCACGCAGAAGACCACGGTCACCGGCGTCGAAATGTTCCGCAAGCTGCTCGATCAGGGCCAGGCCGGCGACAACATCGGTGCGCTCCTCCGCGGCACCAAGCGTGAAGACGTCGAGCGCGGCCAGGTGCTGTGCAAGCCGGGTTCGGTCAAGCCGCACACCAAGTTCAAGGCTGAGGCTTACATCCTCACCAAGGAAGAGGGCGGTCGCCACACCCCGTTCTTCACCAACTACCGTCCGCAGTTCTACTTCCGCACCACCGACGTGACCGGTGTCGTGCATCTGCCGGAAGGCACCGAGATGGTGATGCCGGGCGACAACATCGCGATGGAAGTGCACCTGATCGTGCCGATCGCGATGGAAGAGAAGCTCCGCTTCGCGATCCGCGAAGGCGGCCGCACCGTCGGCGCCGGCGTCGTCGCCTCGATCATCGAGTAACAAGCGAATAGGGAATGGTGAGTGGCGAATAGGGAATTCTATTCGCTACTCGCTACTCGCCACTCACTAGAGAAAGCACGGCAATGAACGGCCAAAATATTCGTATCCGTCTCAAGGCGTTCGACCATCGTATCCTCGATACGTCGACCCGCGAGATCGTGAACACGGCGAAGCGCACCGGCGCGCAGGTCCGCGGACCCATTCCGCTGCCCACCCGCATCGAGAAGTTCACCGTCAACCGTTCGCCCCACGTCGACAAGAAGAGCCGCGAGCAGTTCGAGATGCGCACTCACAAGCGCCTGCTCGACATCGTCGATCCGACCCCGCAGACCGTCGATGCTTTGATGAAGCTCGACCTGGCCGCCGGTGTCGACGTCGAGATCAAGCTCTAAGATTTTTGGATCCCGTTCGCGCAAGCGGACAGAAAGAACAGGAAGCAAGCCGATGCGCTCCGGAGTGATCGCACAAAAGGTCGGGATGACGCGGGTCTTCACGGAGGCCGGCGAACATATCCCCGTGACCGTGCTGAAGCTCGGCAATTGCCAGGTCGTAGGCCACCGCACCGAAGAGAAGAACGGTTACGTCGCGCTCCAGCTCGGTTCTGGCGCCCGCAAGACCGTTTACATGCCGAAGGCTGAGCGCGGCCAGTTCGCGGTCGCCAAGGTCGAGCCGAAGCGCCGCGTCGAGGAATTCCGCGTCACCGCGGATGCGATGATCCCGGTCGGCGCCGAGATCCAGGCCGATCATTTCGTCGTCGGCCAGTTCGTCGACGTCACCGGCACCTCGGTCGGTAAGGGCTTCGCTGGCGGCATGAAGCGCTGGAACTTCGGCGGTCTGCGCGCCACCCACGGCGTTTCGGTCTCGCACCGTTCGATCGGTTCGACCGGTGGCCGTCAGGACCCCGGCAAGACCTGGAAGAACAAGAAGATGCCCGGCCACATGGGTGTCGACCGCATCACCACGCTCAACCTTCGCGTCGTTCAGCTCGATGTCGAGCGCGGCCTGATCCTCGTCGAAGGCGCCGTTCCCGGCTCCAAGGGCGGCTGGATTCGCGTGCGCGACGCCGTCAAGAAGCCGCTGCCGAAGGAAGCTCCGAAGCCCGGCAAGTTCAAGGTTACGGGTGGCGAAGCCGAGGCTGCGGCCCAGCAGGAGGGTGCGTGAGATGGAATTGAAGGTCACCACCCTCGAAGGTAAGGAAGCCGGCTCGGTCCAGCTGTCCGACACCATTTTCGGCCTCGAGCCGCGCCAGGACATCATTGCACGTTGCGTGCAGTGGCAGCTCAACAAGCGCCAGGCCGGTACGCACAAGGCCAAGGGCCGCGCCGAGATCTGGCGCACCGGCAAGAAGATGTACAAGCAGAAGGGCACCGGCGGTGCTCGTCACGGCTCGGCCCGCGTGCCGCAGTTCCGCGGCGGCGGTCGTGCCTTCGGTCCGGTGGTGCGTTCGCACGCCACCGACCTGCCGAAGAAGGTCCGCGCGCTGGCGCTCAAGCATGCGCTCTCGGCCAAGGCCAAGGACGGCGATCTCGTCGTGATCGAGAAGGCCGCGCTGGAAGCCGCCAAGACCAAGGCGCTGCTCGGCCACTTCTCGGGCCTGGGGCTCACCAACGCGCTGATCATCGACGGTGCCGAGCTCAACAACGGCTTTGCCGCTGCGGCCCGCAACATCCCGAACATGGACGTGCTGCCGATCCAGGGCATCAACGTCTACGACATCCTGCGCCGTCAGAAGCTCGTTCTGACCAAGGCCGCCATCGATGCGCTGGAGGCGCGCTTCAAATGACGAAGAACATCGAGGCTCGCCACTACGACGTGATCGTGTCGCCGGTCGTGACCGAAAAGGCGACGATCGCTTCCGAGCACAACAAGGTGCTGTTCAAGGTGGCCGCCAAGGCCACCAAGCCGCAGATCAAGGAAGCGATCGAGAAGCTGTTCGACGTCAAGGTCAAGAGCGTCAACACGCTGGTCCGCAAGGGCAAGACCAAGATCTTCCGCGGCAATCTCGGCTCGCAGTCGAACACCAAGCGCGCGATCGTGACCCTCGAAGAGGGCCACCGGATCGACGTCACCACCGGTCTGTAAGGTCGTACGACGATGGCACTGAAGACATTCAATCCCACGACGCCGGGCCAGCGCCAGCTGGTCATGGTCGATCGTTCGGCCCTGTACAAGGGCAAGCCGGTGAAGGCGCTCACCGAGGGCAAGCACTCCTCGGGCGGCCGCAACAACACCGGTCGCATCACCGTGCGCTTCCGCGGCGGCGGTCACAAGCGGACGCTGCGTACCGTCGATTTCAAGCGTGAGAAGATCGACGTTCCCGCGACCGTCGAGCGGCTGGAATACGATCCGAACCGCACCGGCTTCATCGCGCTGATCAAGTATCAGGACGGCGAGCAGGCCTACATCTTGGCGCCGCAGCGCCTGGCCGTGGGTGACACCATCGTCGCCGGCAATTACGTCGACGTGAAGCCGGGCAACGTCATGCCGCTTGGCAACATGCCGGTCGGCACGATCATCCACAATATCGAGGTCAAGATCGGGAAGGGCGGCCAGCTCGCCCGTTCCGCGGGCACCTATGCCCAGCTCGTCGGCCGCGACCAGGACTACGTGATCATCCGCCTGAATTCGGGCGAGCAGCGCCTGGTGCACGGCCGTTGCCGCGGCACCATCGGCGCGGTGTCGAACCCGGATCACATGAACACCTCGATCGGCAAGGCCGGCCGCAAGCGCTGGATGGGCCGCAAGCCGCACAACCGCGGCGTCGCGATGAACCCGATCGACCATCCGCACGGCGGTGGTGAAGGTCGTACCTCGGGCGGTCGCCACCCGGTCACTCCGTGGGGCAAGCCGACCAAGGGCAAGAAGACCCGCACCAACAAGTCGACCAACAAATTCATTCTCCTAAGCCGCCACAAGCGGAAGAAGTAAGGAACGCCGGACATGGTTCGTTCAGTCTGGAAAGGCCCGTTCGTCGAGGGTTCTCTGCTCAAGAAGGCAGATGCCGCGCGCGCGTCCGGCCGTCACGACGTCATCAAGATCTGGAGCCGTCGCTCGACGATCCTGCCGCAGTTCGTCGGCCTGACCTTCGGCGTCTACAACGGTCAGAAGCACGTACCGGTCGCCGTCAACGAGGAAATGGTGGGTCACAAGTTCGGCGAGTTCTCGCCGACCCGGACCTTCCATGGCCACTCCGGCGACAAGAAAGCCAAGAAGGCTTGAGGATTAAACGATGAGCAAACCTAAGCGCGAACGGAGCCTCGCCGAGAACGAGGCCAAGGCGGTCGCCCGGATGCTGCGGGTGAGCCCGCAGAAGCTCAACCTGGTCGCCCAGCTCATTCGCGGCCGGAAGGCGGCTGCTGCGCTCGCCGACCTGCAGTTTTCGCGTAAGCGGATCGCGGTCGACGTGAAGAAGTGCCTGGAATCGGCTATCGCCAACGCCGAGAACAACCACGACCTCGACGTCGACGATCTCGTCGTGGCGCAGGCCTTCGTCGGCAACGGCCTCGTGATGAAGCGCTTCGCCGCTCGCGGCCGCGGCCGTTCGGGCCGTGTCTACAAACCATTTTCGCAGCTGACGATCATCGTTCGTCAGGTCGAAGCTGAAGCCGCCGCTTAAGGGCGCAGGAGAACACGATGGGTCAAAAGATCAATCCGATCGGTCTGCGCCTTGGCATCAACCGTACCTGGGATTCCCGCTGGTTCGCCGGCAAGCAGGAATACGGCAAGCTGCTGCACGAGGACGTCAAGATCCGTGAGATCCTGCACAAGGAGCTCAAGCAGGCGGCCGTCGCCCGCATCGTGATCGAGCGTCCGCACAAGAAGTGCCGCGTCACCATCCACTCGGCCCGTCCGGGCGTGGTGATCGGCAAGAAGGGCGCCGACATCGACAAGCTTCGCAAGAAGGTTGCGGACATCACCTCGTCCGACGTCGTCATCAACATCGTCGAGATCCGCAAGCCGGAGCTCGACGCGACACTGGTGGCCGAGTCGATCGCGCAGCAGCTGGAGCGCCGCGTGGCGTTCCGCCGCGCCATGAAGCGCGCCGTGCAGTCGGCGATGCGTCTCGGTGCGGAAGGCATCCGCATCAACTGCTCGGGTCGTCTGGGCGGTGCGGAAATCGCGCGCATGGAGTGGTACCGCGAAGGTCGCGTGCCGCTGCACACGCTGCGCGCCGACATCGACTACGGCGTTGCGACCGCGTTCACGACCTTCGGCACCTGCGGCGTCAAGGTCTGGATCTTCAAGGGCGAGATCCTCGAGCACGATCCGATGGCCCAGGACAAGAGAATGGCCGAAGGCGAGACGGGTGGTAGCAGCGATCGTGGTGGCCGTCAGCGCCGCGATACGGCTGCAGCCTAAAGCCGCACAGGAATTTGAGGGCTCAAAGCCATGATGCAACCTAAGAAAACGAAGTTCCGGAAGGCGCATAAGGGCCGCATCCACGGCGTCGCGTCTTCAGGCGCGACGTTGGCGTTCGGCCAGTTCGGCCTGAAGGCGACCGAGCCTGAGCGCGTCACCGCGCGTCAGATCGAAGCCGCTCGCCGCGCGCTGACCCGCCACATGAAGCGCGCCGGCCGCGTCTGGATCCGCGTATTCCCCGACGTTCCGGTGTCGAAGAAGCCGGCCGAAGTCCGCATGGGCTCCGGCAAGGGTTCGCCGGAATTGTGGGTGGCGCGCGTCAAGCCGGGCCGGGTGCTGTTCGAGATCGACGGCGTTAACACCCAGACGGCGCGTGAGGCGCTGACCCTGGCGGCCGCCAAGCTGCCGATCAAGACGCGCTTCGTCGAGCGCATTGCGGAGTAATGGCCATGGCCCAGATGAAGATCGAAGACATCCGCGCGATGAGCCCCGACCAGCAGGATGACGCCATCCTGAACCTGAAGAAGGAGCGCTTCAACCTGCGCTTCCAGCGTGCCACCGGGCAGCTCGAGAACACCTCGCGCCTGCGCGAGGCTCGCCGTGACATCGCCCGGATCAAGACCGTCGCCGCGCAGACGCGCGCGAAGAAGAAGTAAGAGGCTTACGAAGATGCCGAAACGTACTTTGCAGGGCGTGGTCGTCAGCGACAAGCAAGCCAAGACCATCGTGGTGCGCGTTGATCGCCGCTTCACGCACCCGATCTACAAGAAGACGATCCGCCGTTCGAAGAACTACCACGCGCACGACGAGAGCAACCAGTTCAAGCCGGGCGACATGGTGTGGATCGAGGAATCGAAGCCGATTTCGAAGTTGAAGCGCTGGGTCGTGATCCGGGGCGAACACAAGAAAAGCGCCTGATCTGTTGGCTTTAGCCGACTGACTTCAGGGAAATGTTGAGCGCCGGCTGGGCTGGCGCAAATAGAAGAGGACGAGGTGCATCAATGATTCAGATGCAGACCAACCTCGACGTGGCCGACAATTCTGGCGCACGCCGTGTCATGTGTATCAAGGTGCTCGGGGGCTCCAAGCGCCGCTACGCCACGATCGGCGACATCATCGTCGTCTCGATCAAGGAAGCAATTCCGCGTGGCAAGGTGAAGAAGGGCGACGTGATGAAGGCCGTCGTGGTGCGCGTCCGCAAGGACATCCGCCGCGCCGACGGTTCGGTCATCCGCTTCGACCGCAACGCCGCCGTTCTGATCAACAACCAGTCCGAGCCGGTCGGCACCCGTATCTTCGGGCCCGTGCCGCGCGAGCTGCGCGCCAAGAACCACATGAAGATCATCTCGCTCGCGCCGGAGGTGCTGTGATGGCTGCGAAGATCCGCAAGGGCGACAAGGTCGTCGTGCTGACCGGTCGCGACAAGGGCCGCACCGGCGAAGTGTTCGAAGTGCGTCCCGACGCCGGTACGGCGCTGGTGCGCGGCATCAACATGGTCAAGCGTCACCAGAAGCAGACGCAGGCCCAGGAGGGCGGCATCATCTCGAAGGAGTCGCCGATCCAACTGTCCAACATCGCGTATGTCGGCAAGGACGGAAAGCCGACCCGCGTCGGATTCAAGATTCTGGCGGACGGCAAGAAGGTCCGCATCGCCAAGAGTTCGGGAGCTGAGATCGATGGCTGAGGCCGCTTACACGCCGCGCCTGCGCGCGGAATACGATGCGAAGATCCGCACGGCCATGACCGAGAAGTTCGGTTATGAGAACGTCATGCAGGTTCCTCGCCTGGACAAGGTCGTGCTGAACATGGGCGTTGGCGACAGCGTCAATGACCGCAAGAAGGCCGAGACCGCCGCTGCCGAGCTGACCCAGATCGCCGGCCAGAAGGCGATCGTGACCTATTCGCGGATCGCGATCGCGACCTTCAAGCTGCGTGAGAACCAGCCGATCGGCTGCAAGGTCACGCTGCGCAAGGCCCACATGTACGAGTTCATCGATCGCCTGGTGACGGTCGCGCTGCCGCGCGTCCGCGACTTCCGCGGCCTGAACCCGAAGAGTTTCGACGGCCGCGGCAACTACTCGCTCGGCATCAAGGAACACATCATTTTCCCCGAGATCGACTTCGACAAGGTCACGGAAGCCCGCGGCATGGACATCACCGTCTGCACCACGGCCAAGACCGACGAAGAGGCGAGGGCCTTGTTGACCGCTTTCAATTTCCCGTTCCGGCAGTGAGACGCTGACCTAGAGCCTCTCAAACGCGGATACCCAGGAGCCAAGCATGGCAAAGAAGAGTTCAGTCGAGAAGAACAACCGGCGCAAGCGGATGGTGAAGAACGCCGCCGCCAAGCGCGAGCGGTTGAAGGCGATCATCGCCGACAAGAAGCTGCCGATGGAGGAGCGTTTCGCTGCGACGTTGAAGCTGGCCGAAATGCCGCGCAACTCGTCGGCGACCCGCATCCGCCTGCGTTGCGAGCTGTCGGGCCGCCCGCGCTCGAACTACCGCAAGAACAAGTTGTCCCGTATCGCGCTGCGCGAACTTGGCTCCAAGGGCATGGTCCCGGGCCTCGTGAAGTCCAGCTGGTAAGGAGGGTCGTTTAGATGTCTACGCACGATCCAATCAGCGATCTGATCACCCGTATCCGCAACGCGCAGATGCGCGCGAAGACCAAGGTCTCCACGCCCGGCTCGAAGATGCGCGAGAACGTCCTCGAGGTCCTCAAGACCGAGGGCTACATCCGCGGCTACGCCACGCTCGAGCATTCCTCGGGCCGCAGCGAGATCGAGATCGAGCTGAAGTATTTCGACGGCGAGCCCGTCATCCGCGAGATCGAACGTGTCTCCAAGCCCGGGCGTCGCGTGTACGCCTCGGTGAAGAACCTGCCGCGGGTCAACAATGGGCTCGGCATTTCGGTGTTGTCGACGCCGAAGGGGATCATGGCCGACCACAGCGCGCGCGACGCGAATGTGGGCGGTGAAGTCCTCTTCACGGTGTTCTGAGAAGGATTTTTGATCCATGTCACGTGTTGGCAAAAGGCCTGTGGCGGTTCCGTCGGGTGTGACCGCGACCGTTGATGGGCAGACCGTCAAGATGAAGGGCCCGAAGGGCCAGCTTCAGTTCGTCGTCCATGACGACGTCGAGGTGAAGCTCGAGAACGGCCAGGTGAAGGTGAACCCGCGGGTCGAGACCAATCGCGCGCGGGCGCTGTACGGCACCGCTCGCGCCCAGGTCGCGAATCTGGTCGAAGGCGTCACCAAGGGCTTCGAGAAGAAGCTCGAGATCACCGGCGTCGGTTACCGCGCCGCGATGCAGGGCAAGAACCTGCAGCTCGCGCTCGGTTACAGCCACGATGTGGTCTATGCGATCCCGGAAGGGATCACGATCACGGTGCCGAAGCCGACCGAGATCACGGTGACCGGCAGCGACATCCAGCGCGTCGGCCAGGTCGCGGCCGAGATCCGCAGCTATCGCCCGCCGGAGCCCTACAAGGGCAAGGGTGTGAAGTATGTTGGCGAATTCATCTTCCGCAAGGAAGGCAAGAAGAAGTAACGGAGCCGGTCATGTCCAAAGCCAAGGTTACGAATGCCCGGCGCAAGCGGAGTGTGCGGCTGAAGCTGCGCCGCTCCGGTGGTGGCCGTCCGCGTCTGTCGGTGTTCCGCTCGTCGAAGCACATCTACGCCCAGGTCATCGACGACCTGAAGGGCGAGACGCTGGCCTCTGCCTCGTCGCTGGAGAAGTCGATGCGCGACGGCGGCAAGACCGGCGCCGACATCGATGCGGCGAAGGCGGTCGGCAAGCTGCTGGCCGAGCGCGCCGCCGAGAAGGGCGTCAAGGAAGTCGTGTTCGATCGCGGCAGCTATCTCTATCACGGGCGCGTCAAGGCTCTCGCCGACGCCGCGCGTGAGAGCGGGCTGAGCTTCTAACGGAATTTGAGGATTGAGGCGTAAGCCTCTGAAGGATTGGAAAAACCATGGCAGAACGCGAACAGCGTGGTGGACGCGATCAACGCGGCGGCGGACGTGAACGCAGGGAGCGCGAGGAGCGCGACAGCGAGTTCGTCGACAAGCTCGTCCACATCAACCGCGTGGCCAAGGTCGTCAAAGGCGGCAAGCGCTTCGGTTTCGCAGCGCTGGTCGTGATCGGCGACCAGAAGGGCCGCGCCGGCTTCGGTCACGGCAAGGCGCGCGAAGTGCCGGAGGCGATCCGCAAGGCCACCGAGTCCGCCAAGCGCAACCTGACCCGCGTGTCGCTGCGCGAGGGCCGCACGCTGCATCACGACATCGCCGGCCGTCATGGCGCGGGCCGTGTCTACCTGCGTGCAGCTCCGGCCGGTACCGGCATCATCGCCGGCGGTCCGATGCGCGCCGTGTTCGAGACGCTCGGCGTCCAGGACGTGGTGGCCAAGTCGATCGGCTCGTCGAACCCCTACAACATGGTTCGCGCAACCTTCGACGCGCTGAAGCATCAGGATTCGCCGCGTTCGGTCGCAGCCCGCCGCAACATCAAGGTGTCCACTCTGCAGTCGCGCCGTATCGGTGGCGATGCCGAGGCGGCTGCCGACTAACGACAGCTTTGGAGCAGACTCCCATGGCCAAGGCCGCAAAGACGATCAAGCTCGAGCAGACCGGCAGCGCGATCCGCCGCCATCACTCGCAGCGCTCGACGCTGATCGGGCTCAAGCTCAACAAGATCGGCCGCACCAGCGAACTGCCGGATACCCCGGCAGTCCGCGGCATGATCGAGAAGGTTCACCATCTCGTCCGCATCGTCGACGAGAAGTAAGCAAAGGCGCGTGATCCCGAGAGCGGGCTACCCGTTCTCGGCGAAGATCAGGCGCAAGAAACAAGGAGAAGGGCGATGAAGCTCAGCGATATCGCCGACAACGCCGGCTCGCGCAAGAAGCGTATGCGCGTCGGCCGCGGCATCGGTTCGGGCAAGGGCAAGCAGTCCGGCCGCGGCGGCAAGGGCCAGACCGCGCGTTCGGGCGTGCGCATCAAGGGTTTCGAAGGCGGCCAGATGCCGATGCATCGCCGCCTGCCCAAGCGCGGCTTCAACAACATCTTCCGCGTCGAGTTCGCCGAGATCAATCTCGACCGGCTCCAGGAAGCGGTCGATGCCAAGAAGATCGACGCCGGCAGCGTCGTGAACGTCGAGGCCCTGGTGAAGGGCGGCGTGCTGCGCCGCGCCAAGGCCGGCCTGCGGCTGCTCGGCCGTGGCGAGCTCAAGTCCAAGCTCAACATCGAAGTGCACGGCGCCACCAAGACCGCGATCGAAGCGGTCGAGAAGGCCGGCGGCTCGGTGAAGATCCTCGCCCCTGCCAAGGAAGAAGGCGAGGCGGCGTAACAACTGCGTCATTGGCCCGCGGCTCGCGGGCCTTTACGCATGCGGGACGTGGACTTATCGAAGCCGAGCCCCAGATAATGTCCGGCATCCGCGAGAGCATGATCCGGAAAAGTGTGACGCGGTTTTCCGGAAAGATCATGCTCAAACGATAGCCTGAAGCGCGATATCATCGCGCTTTAGTAGCCCGGCCGCGGGCATGACGGCGCAATAGGCGGCGGGAGAAAGTCCAAGATGGCCTCTGCAGCGGAACAACTGGCAGCCAATCTCAATTTCGGTGCGTTTGCCAAGGCTGACGAACTGAAGAAGCGCATCTGGTTCACACTGGGTGCGCTGCTCGTTTATCGGCTCGGGACCTACATCCCGCTTCCCGGCATCGATCCCAATATCTGGGAGCAGGTGTTCCGCTCCCAGGCGGGCGGCATCCTCGGCATGTTCAACATGTTCGCCGGCGGCGGCATCCACCGCATGGCGATCTTCGCGCTGAACATCATGCCGTATATCTCGGCCTCGATCATCATCCAGCTCCTCACCACCGTCTCGCCGCAGCTCGAGGCGCTGAAGAAGGAAGGCGAGTCGGGCCGCAAGCTGCTGAACCAGTACACCCGCTATCTCACCGTGATCCTGGCCGCGTTCCAGTCCTACGGCATCGCGGTGGGTCTAGAGGGCGCCGGCAACGTCGTCAGCGACCCCGGCCTGTTCTTCCGCCTGTCGACCGCGATCACGCTGACCGGCGGCACCATGTTCCTGATGTGGCTGGGCGAGCAGATCACCTCGCGCGGCATCGGCAACGGTATCTCGCTGATCATTCTCGCCGGTATCGTCGCCGAGCTGCCCGCAGCGCTCGCCAACATGCTCGAGCTCGGCCGTCAGGGCGCGATGTCGACCGGCCTGATCCTGGTCGTCATCGTCATGGCGGTCGCCGTGATCGCCTTCATCGTGTTCATGGAGCGCGCGCAGCGCCGCCTCCTGATCCAGTATCCGAAGCGCCAGGTCGGCAACAAGATGTTCGAGGGCCAGTCCTCGCATCTACCGCTCAAGCTGAACACCTCCGGCGTGATCCCGCCGATCTTCGCATCCTCGCTGCTGCTGCTGCCGACCACGGTCGCGAACTTCAATGCGGGCAGTGGGCCGGAGTGGTTCCAGTGGATCACCACGCAGCTCGGCCACGGCCGTCCGCTGTTCCTGATCATGTATCTGGCGCTGATCGTGTTCTTCGCCTTCTTCTACACCGCGATCGTGTTCAACCCGACCGAGACCGCGGACAATCTGAAGAAGCATGGCGGCTTCATTCCGGGCATCCGTCCCGGCGAGCGCACCGCGGAATATATCGACTACGTGCTCTCGCGCATCACCGTGCTGGGCGCGATTTATCTCGCGATCGTCTGCTTGATCCCGGAGATCCTGATCTCCTACGCCTCGGTGCCGTTCTATTTCGGCGGCACCTCGCTGCTGATCGTCGTCAGCGTCACCATGGATACGGTGGCACAGGTGCAGGGCTATCTTTTGGCGCACCAGTATGAAGGCCTGATCCGCAAGTCGAAGCTGCGCGGCCGCCGCAGGTAAGCCCGCCCGCAAATGACCATCGAGCTCGCGCGCCGCATCGCTATCACGATCGGCGCGCTTCTCGTTTTCAGGCTGGGCACGCAGATCCCGATTCCCGGGGTTGATGTCTTCGATGTCTCGCCGACGCTGGATCTCGTCTCCCGGCTCTCGATCTTTGCGCTGGGCCTCATTCCTTATCTGACGGCAGCAATCCTGATCCGGCTGCTGTCCGTAGTGTGGCGTCGCCTGAATTCCCTCGAGCGATCAGGCGAGCGCGGACGGCGCAAGATTGCGCGTGCCACGCTTGGCCTGACGCTCGGACTTACAGCCTTTCAAGCCTACGGCTTCGCCTCGGCGCTCACGTCGATCCCGGGCCTCGTCAGGAATCCCGGCGGCTGGTTCGTGATGACGGCCTCGGCCTCGTTGGTCGGTGGCGTCTTCGTGCTGGTTTGGCTCAGCGAGCAGATCACACGCCACGGCATCGGGAACGGCCTGGCGCTGATCCTGAGCGCCGGCTTTCTGGTCGCGATCCCGCAAAACATCGCCGGCATCATGGATGCTTTCCGGCAGGGCATGATCTCGGGTAGCCTCGTCCTCGGCCATGCCGTGTTCTGGGTCGCGGCCGTTGTCGTGATCGTGCTCGTCGAAGGGGCGCGGCGAAATATCCAGGTCCGGTTCGCCGCACGCAACGTCGGCTCGCGGCAACTGCCGGGACGGGATGCGACGCTGTCGATCAAGCTCAACAGCGCCGGGTTCTTGCTTCCGGCCACCGTGGCGCCCTGGATTTTCTTTCTGCCGCTTGCCTTTGCCGGCTTCGTTCTGGGCAGCGATCATCCGCTGGTCGCGGCGGCGTATCAGCATCTTCAGCTGGGCCAGCCGCTGCACATGATTCTGGTGTCGATCGCGGTGTTCGCGCTCGCCTTCATCTACACGGCCTATGTCGTCGATCCCGAGTACACGGCGAAATCTCTGGCGCAGCGTGACGGTATCATTCCCGGGGTCGCGCCCGGCGAGGAAACGGCTGCCCATCTCGATCGCGTCGTGTCATTGACGACGGTCGTCGGAGCCGTCTACCTGACTGCGTTGCAGTTGATTCCGGAGGTGTTCGAGCTTTACGGGATCGGACTGCCTTATAGTATGGTCGTCAATGGTGGTGCGGCGGTGGTAGTGGTTTGCACTGCTCTTGATATCAAAACACAGGTGCGCGACGTATCGCTCACCAATCCGGGGGGCGTACGCCGATGAGAATTATACTTCTGGGACCGCCGGGGTCGGGCAAGGGGACCCAGGCGCAGCTCTTGGTGCAGCGTTATGGCATCGTCCAGCTCTCGACCGGCGAGATGCTGCGTGCCGCGGTTGCGGCCGGAACGCCGGTCGGGCTGAAGGCCAAGGAGATCATGGCCAGCGGCGGCCTCGTGCCCGACGAGGTCGTGGTCGGAATCATCTCCGACCGGATCGACCAGCCGGACGCCCGGAACGGCTTCATCCTCGACGGCTTCCCGCGCACCGTGCCGCAGGCCGAAGCTCTGGACGAGTTGCTGAGGAACAAGCGCCTCAAGCTTGACGCCGTGATCGAGCTTCGCGTCAACGAAAGCGCGCTTCTGAACCGCGTCGAGACCCGCGTCGCCCAGATGCGGGAGCGCGGGGAGGAAGTCCGACTCGATGACACCCCGGAGGTCCTGACCAAGCGGCTGGCCAGCTACCGCAGCCAGACGGAACCGCTGATTCACTACTATTCCGAGCGGCGGAAGCTCTCGACCATCGACGGTATGATGGCCATCGACGAGGTCACCCGCGCCATCGACCGCCAGCTGCAGGCTCTAGGGACGGTCGAGCCCGCGACCCGCGCCAAGAGCGTAGCCAAGGCGGCGCCGGCCAAAAAGGCGAGGGCGGCCAAGGCAGCGACCCCAAGGGCCGCCAAAAAGCCGGCGAAAGCGGCCAAAAAGCCCGCCAAATCGGCGGAAAAGGCCGCCAAGGCGGTAAAGGGCCCGAAGGCAGCCAAGAAGACTGTCAAGAAAGCCGTCAAGAAGGCCGGCAAGAAAGCCGGTAGGAAAGCAGCGAAAAAGGCCGCCAAAAAGACCGCGAAGAAGGCCGTCAAAAAGGGTGCCAGGAAGGCTGCAAAAAAGGTCACGAAAAAGCGAGCCAAGCGCTAGCAGCGGTTGACGAAAGCCCCTGGAATCCCCTAATAAGCCCCGCATCCAAGTCGGATAGTTTCAGACGATGCCGGGCCCCAGGAAGACCGGGGGAGGGCGTCGTGTTCGCGTTTGTGAACACCTGCCCGAGAACACAAGCACTTAAAGCCCGGTCCTGACGAGGATCGGCAACAGGAGAGAAGGCCGTGGCCCGTATTGCCGGCGTGAACATTCCCACCAACAAGCGCGTGCTGATCGCGCTCCAGTACATCCATGGCATCGGTCAGAAGATCGCCGGTGAGATCCTGGAAAAGGTGAAGATCCCCGTGGATCGTCGCGTCAATCAGCTCAGCGACGCTGAAGTGCTCCAGATCCGCGAAGTGATCGACCGCGACTATCTCGTCGAGGGCGACCTGCGCCGTGAAGTCGGCATCAACATCAAGCGTCTGATGGACCTCGGCTGCTATCGCGGTCTGCGTCATCGTCGCGGTCTGCCGGTGCGCGGCCAGCGTACCCACACCAATGCGCGTACGCGCAAGGGTCCGGCGAAGGCCATCGCCGGCAAGAAGAAGTAAGTTTTCGAATCCAATCACGGTGTGTGGCGAACACGGGCATGACCCGTTCGCCACGCGCTTTTCGTTCCACAGGTGTAGCCGCTGGCATTACGGCGGCGTTTGAGATCTCCAGGAAAGGTACTCAATGGGTAAGGAAGCCACCCGCGTTCGTCGTCGTGAGCGCAAGAACATCGCCTCCGGCGTCGCGCATGTGAACTCGTCGTTCAACAACACGACCATCACCATCACCGACGCGCAGGGCAACACGATTGCCTGGTCTTCCGCCGGCACGATGGGCTTCAAGGGCTCGCGCAAGTCGACCCCGTACGCCGCGCAGGTTGCCGCCGAGGACGTGTCGAAGAAGGCGCAGGAGCACGGCATGCGCACGCTGGAAGTCGAAGTCGCCGGTCCCGGTTCGGGCCGCGAATCGGCGCTCCGCGCGCTTCAGGCCGCCGGCTTCACCGTCACCTCGATCCGCGACGTGACCACGATCCCGCACAACGGTTGCCGTCCGCGCAAGCGTCGTCGCGTTTGATTTTTTACGAGTTGCGGGCGCATCGCGCCCGCAATGACTTTGCAAGAAGCCGCGGGTGCGACCTGCGGCCTTTCTCCAACGCCAGTATTTGATGCCTCAAATTGGCTGGCCTGTATGGGTGAAACAGTGACGATCCAGAAAAATTGGCAAGAACTGATTCGGCCGAACAAGCTCCAGGTGATGCCTGGCAGCGATTCCTCGCGTTTCGCAACCATCGTCGCCGAGCCGCTCGAGCGCGGCTTCGGCCAGACCCTCGGCAACGCGCTGCGCCGCATCCTGCTCTCCTCGCTCCAGGGCGCGGCGGTGCAGTCGGTGCACATCGACGGCGTGCTGCACGAGTTCTCCTCGATCGCGGGCGTCCGTGAGGACGTCACCGACATCGTGCTCAACATCAAGGACATCTCGATCAAGATGCAGGGCGAAGGCCCCAAGCGCATGGTCGTGAAGAAGCAGGGCCCCGGCGTTGTCACCGCCGGTGACATCCAGACCGTCGGCGATGTCGTCGTGCTCAACCCGGACCTGCAGATCTGCACCCTCGACGAGGGCGCGGAGATCCGCATGGAGTTCACGGTCGCGACCGGCAAGGGCTACGTGCCCGCCGAGCGCAACCGTCCCGAGGATGCGCCGATCGGCCTGATCCCGGTCGACAGCCTGTACTCGCCGGTCCGCAAGGTCTCCTACAAGGTCGAGAACACCCGCGAGGGCCAGATCCTCGACTACGACAAGCTGACCATGACGATCGAGACCAACGGCGCGATCTCGCCGGATGACTCGGTGGCTTATGCCGCCCGCATCCTGCAGGATCAGCTCAACGTGTTCGTCAACTTCGAAGAGCCGCGCAAGGAAGTCGCCCAGGAGATCATCCCGGACCTCGCCTTCAACCCGGCCTTCCTCAAGAAGGTGGACGAGCTCGAGCTGTCGGTGCGTTCGGCCAACTGCTTGAAGAACGACAACATCGTCTACATCGGCGACCTCGTGCAGAAGAGCGAAGCGGAAATGCTCCGCACCCCGAACTTCGGCCGCAAGTCGCTGAACGAGATCAAGGAAGTGCTGGCCCAGATGGGTCTGCATCTCGGCATGGAAGTGCCGGGCTGGCCGCCGGAGAACATCGACGAGCTCGCCAAGCGCTTCGAGGATCATTACTGATCTGACTTCACCGTGACGGCCGGCGTCCCCGGCCGTCATTTTTATGGGCGAACGCAGGAAGCCCACCTGAGCAACTGGTCCGACGAACCGTCGCGGCAGTTCTAACGTAAGGAATAGTTACATGCGTCACGGCAAGGTTCATCGGAAGCTCAACCGCACGGCCGAGCATCGCCGCGCGATGTTCGCCAACATGGCGGCCGCGCTGATCAAGCACGAGCAGATCGTCACCACGCTGCCCAAGGCCAAGGAGCTTCGCCCGATCGTCGAGAAGCTCGTGACCCTCGGCAAGAAGGGCGGGCTGGCCATGCGCCGCCAGGCCATCTCCGAGATGCGCGACAAGGATCAGGTCAAGAAGCTGTTTGACGTCCTGGCGACCCGCTACAAGGACCGCCAGGGCGGCTACACCCGCATCATCAAGGCCGGCTTCCGCTATGGCGACAACGCCGCGATGGCGGTGATTGAGTTCGTCGATCGCGACGTCGATGCCAAGGGCCAGGATTCCGGCCCGGTGCAGGAGAAGGAAGCCGAGGCGGCGTAAGCCACTCAGCGGATACGGATTGAAAACGGCGCCCTCGGGCGCCGTTTTTGTTGTTGGGACTGGCGCAGATTCGCCGGGGACTATTCCTCCTTGATCCCCGCCTTTTGCGCGATGTCCTTCATTTCGGCGGTCTCCTTGCCGATGGCGCCCGCCCAATCGCTATAACGCGCGAAGCCGGGCTCGAAGCCGACCTTGGTGAAGCGCTCGATGACGGACGGGCTGCCGATGATCTCCTCCAGCGTCGCCGACAGCTTGTCGCGAACGGACGGCGGCAACCCCTTCGGCGCGACCACCGCTCCCCAGGACGCGAAATCGATGTTGCCATAGCCGAGCTCGGCCAGCGTCGGCACGTCGGGCAGGTACGGCGTGCGCTTGCCCGAGAACACGGCGAGCACCTTGACGGTGCCGGCCTCGATCTGCGGCTTGACCGCGATCACCGTGTCGACGTGGTACTGGATGTGCTTGCCGATGAGGTCGTTCATCGCCGGCGCGCTACCCTTGTAGGGCAGGTGGACCATCTTGATCCCCGCCGCCGACTTGAACAATTCGCCGGCAAAATGCGAGACGGTCGCGACGCCAAAGGATGCCAGCGAGAGCTTGTCGGGATTGGCCTTGGCTTCAGCGACGAGCGCGGCCACGTCCTTGACCGGATTGTCCTGGTAGGTGACTAGCGCCAGCGTGATCTTGCCAGTTTGGCCGATCGGCTCGAAATCCTTGGCGGCGTCGTAGGGCACGCTTTCCTTAACGGCCGCCGGCAGCGTGAAGCTCGAGTTCGAGCTGAAGAACAGGGTGTATCCGTCAGGCGCCGCTCGCGCGACCTCCTTGGCGGCAATCGTGGTGCCGCCGCCGGGGCGGTTCATGATGATCACGGGCTTGCCGAGCCGCGTCTCCAGTTCGCCGCCGATGATGCGCGCCACCACGTCGGAGGCGCCGCCGGGCGGGAAGGGGACGATCAATTGCAGCGGTTTGTCCGGATAGACCGCTTGAGCCGGCGCGGGCGAGTTGCCGCCGATCAGGCCGAGCAACCCGAGCGCAACAGTGAGGGCGGTTCTCTTCATCGCTTGGTCCTTCCGTGTTCGCATGAGCAAAGATGCCCGGGTGTGGCTAGCAATAATCGTTCCATCTGCGATCGAGACTGGTTGTATGCCTCCCTCGCTGCACCCGGAACAGCTCGTGACCGTCTCACCGATTGGTGAGCGCCAATTGCGGCGCGGTCCATCGCGTCCGATATTCCCCTCACCGATTTGATGGAGATACTACATGAACATCGACCTTTCCGGAAAAACCGCGCTGGTGACGGGCTCGACCGCCGGCATCGGCCATGCCATCGCCAAGGGCCTTGCAGCCTCCGGCGCCAGCGTCGTGATCAACGGGCGCGGCCAGGACAAAGTCGATGCGGCCGTGCGCAAGCTGGAAGGGGCCGGCGCCAAGGTCCGCGGCATCGCCGCCGACGTCTCGACCGCTTCGGGCTGCAAGGCGCTCGTTTCGGCGCTGCCGGACGTCGACATCCTCGTCAACAATGCCGGCATTTTCGAGCCGAAGGACTTCTTCGACATTCCCGACGAGGACTGGAGCCGCTTCTTCGAGGTCAACGTGATGAGCGGCGTGCGGTTGTCGCGCGCCTACCTGAAGGGCATGCTCAAGCGCAATTGGGGCCGCATCGTCTTCATCTCCTCGGAGTCCGGCCTCAACATTCCCGTCGAGATGATCCATTACGGCATGACCAAGACGGCCCAGCTCTCGGTCGCCCGCGGTCTGGCGCAGCTCACGCGCGGCACCGGTGTCACCGTCAACTCCGTGCTGCCGGGCCCGACCATGTCGGAGGGCGTCGAGACTTTCGTGAAGGATCTCGCCAAGCAGAACGGACAGTCCGTGGACGAGGCCGCCGCCAACTTCGTCAAGCAGCATCGCCCGAGCTCTCTGCTCCAGCGTTTCGCCGGCGTCGACGAGATCGCCAACATGGTGGTGTATGTCGCCTCGAAGCAGGCATCTGCCACCAACGGCGCGGCGCTTCGCGCGGAAGGCGGTATCGTCAACACCATTGCCTGAGGTCGTGCATGACAGCCTATGTGATCTCCGAAGTCGAGATGCGCGACGCGGACGACTTTGAAGCCTATCGCGCGCTCGCCGCGAAGACGATCGCGCAGTACGGCGGACATTACCTCGTCCGTGGCGGCAAGGCCGAGCTTGTCGAAGGCAACCTTCCACCGAAGGCCGTCATCATCGTCGAATTCGAATCGATGGCGCGGTTGAAGGAATGGTACGCCTCGCCGGAATATGCCGAGGCGCTGAAGCTGCGGCAGACGGCGCTGGAGCGGCGGCTGCTGTTCGTCGAGGGCGTGGCAGAAACGTAAAGGCTTTCCGTCATGGCCGGGCTTGTCCCGGCCATCCACGTGTCGCCGCGGATTAAACGTGGATGCCCGGGACAAGCCCGGGCATGCGGAGTGTGCGTCGCCTACCACCCCTCCAGCACGATCTTGCCGCGCGATTTTCCGCTCTCCAGGAGAGCATGCGCGCGCTTGAGGTTGGCAGCGTTGATCGTGCCGAAGGTCTGGTCGAGCGTGGTGCGCAGCACGCCCTTGTCGATGAGGTCGGAGACGTCGTTCAGCAGATGATGCTGCGCAATCATGTCCGGCGTCTGGAACGAGGAGCGCGTGAACATCGATTCCCAGTGCACCGAGATCGCCTTGCCCTTGAAGGTGCTCATGGTGAACTCCGGCGGATCGTCGATCAGGCCGAACCTGCCCTGCGGCGCCATGAAGTCCGCGATCGCCTTGTAGTGCTGGTCGGTGAAGGTGAGGCTCGCCACCAGCGCGACCGGCGGCAGCTTCAGTTTCTCGATCTGCTCCTTCATCGGCTTGCCGTGGTCGATCACGGCATGC
The DNA here is from genome assembly GCF_032144035.1 of Bradyrhizobium sp. WYCCWR 12699. Taxonomy (NCBI): domain Bacteria; kingdom Pseudomonadati; phylum Pseudomonadota; class Alphaproteobacteria; order Hyphomicrobiales; family Nitrobacteraceae; genus Bradyrhizobium; species Bradyrhizobium sp. WYCCWR 12699. The sequence continues at coordinate 766,551 of NZ_JAVTJN010000036.1, read as the reverse complement.
GCGCCGAGATCGAGGCACCATTTTTGCGATTCCGGCCGCGTCGCCGTCGCGAGCACCGTGAGGCCGGTGAGGCGGCGCGCGAGCTGGATCAGGATCGAGCCGACGCCGCCGGCGCCGCCCGTGATCAGAAGCGTCCGCGGATCAACGCTCTTGCCGGGCACCGCGCCGAGCCGGTCGAACAGCAATTCCCAGGCGGTGATGGAGGTGAGGGGAAGGGCGGCCGCTTGCGCGAAGGACAGGCTCTTCGGCTTGTTGCCGACGATGCGTTCGTCGACCAGATGGAATTCGGAATTGGTGCCCTGGCGCAGGATCGAGCCCGCGTAATACACCTCGTCGCCCGGCTTGAACAGCGTGACCTCCGGCCCGACGGCATCGACCACGCCGGCTGCGTCATAGCCCAGGATCTTGGTCTCGCCCTCGGGCGGCGCTGCGCGCTTGCGCACCTTGTAATCAACCGGATTGGCCGAGATCGCTTTCACGGCGACGCGGAGGTCGCGCCCCCGGGGTTCGGGTTTTGCAGTCTCGAAATCAATCAGCGAATTCGCGTCCTCGATCGGAAGCGATTTTGTGTAGCCGACGGCCTTCATGGCTTGTCTCCATCAGATGGCGTGCTCGCCTGCCGTCCTAACTGTCGCTCTGGCTCCAATTTGGCAAGTACTGTAAATTCGGGGATATAGTCCCTGTTTGGATACTATTGGGAAAACACGCATGAAAAGGCGCGACTTTGCCCGGCGCCCGGGCTGCTCAGTCGAGGCGACGCTGGATCTGATCGACGGCAAGTGGAAGGGCGTGATCCTCTATCATCTGCAGGGCGGCACCCAGCGCTTCGGCGAATTGCGCCGCCGGATGCCCGGGATCACCCAGCGCATGCTGACGAAACAGCTTCGTGCGCTGGAGGAGGACAAGCTCGTCATCCGCAAGGTCTATGCGGAGGTGCCGCCGCGCGTGGAGTATTGTCTTTCCGAGCTCGGCGAGAGCCTCAGGCCGGTGATCGATATATTGAAGGCCTGGGGCGAGAACCATCAACGGCTCCTGTCCTGCGGGGCTGCGCCTGAAATGGAGCCGGTCAAGAAGCGTAAGCGCGCAGCCTAGGTCGGGAACATCTGTCGCGCGACAATGGATGCGCGGTCATCGTTTGGCACGAGGCAAATGGCCGGTCCGCACGCCTGGCTTGCATGCTTCCGACGTCAGGGGCGGGCCGAATATAGCCGCCCAGCGCCCTTCTATTGGGGGGCGAACGCGCCTATATTCCGGAGTCTTTTCCAAGAGGTAGGAATGTTTCGATCGATCTGGACCGCCGCCGTCACGGCCTCGTGCATAGCCTTTTCCGCCCAATTCAATCCGGCTGCGGCGCAGGACCGTCGGGTCCCGTCCTCGCCGGCCGAGCTGCGGCTGTCCTATGCGCCGATCGTGCAGCGGGTTCAGCCGGCCGTGGTGAACGTCTATGCGGCCAAGGTGGTGCAGAACCGCAACCCGCTGCTGGACGACCCGATCTTCCGCCGCTTCTTCGGTGTGCCGGGCCAGCAGCAGGAGCAGGTGCAGCGCTCGCTCGGCTCCGGTGTCATCGTCGATACGTCCGGCCTCGTCGTCACCAACGTCCATGTCATCGAAGGCGCCGACCAGGTGAAGGTGTCGCTGTCGGACAAGCGCGAGTTCGAGGCCGAGATCGTGCTGAAGGACTCCCGCAGCGATCTTGCGGTGCTGCGCCTGAAGGATTCGAAGGAGAAGTTTCCCGCGCTCGAATTCACCAATTCCGATGAGCTGCTGGTCGGTGACGTCGTGCTGGCGATCGGTAATCCCTTCGGCGTCGGCCAGACCGTGACCCACGGCATCATCTCGGCGCTGGCGCGCACGCAGGTCGGGATTACCGATTACCAGTTCTTCATCCAGACCGATGCGGCGATCAATCCCGGCAATTCCGGCGGCGCGCTGGTCGACATGAACGGCCGGCTCGCCGGCATCAACACCGCGATCTACTCGCGCTCCGGCGGCTCGCAAGGCATCGGCTTTGCGATTCCCGCCAACATGGTGCGCGTCGTCGTCGCTTCCGCCAAGAGCGGCGGCAAGGCTGTGAAGCGGCCATGGCTCGGTGCGAAACTGCAGGCGGTGACGCCGGAAATCGCCGAGAGCCTCGGCCTGCGCTCGCCGACTGGCGCGCTGGTCGCGAGCGTGGTGTCGAATGGCCCCGCGGCGAAGGCCGGCCTGAAATCCTCCGATCTCATCATCGGCATCGACGGCCAGAGCGTGGATGATCCCAACGCTTTCGATTACCGCTTCGCCACCCGTCCACTCGGCGGCACTGCGCAGATCGACGTGCAGCGCGGCGGCAAGCCGCTGAAGCTGACGGTGGCGCTGGAGACCGCGCCCGATGCGGGACGTAACGAGCTCGTCGTCACGGCGCGTTCGCCGTTCCAGGGCGCCAAGGTCTCGACCATCACGCCGGCGGTCGCCGACGAGCTGCACCTTGACGCCGACACCGAAGGCGTCGTGATCACCGATCTCGGCGGCGACAGCGCGGCTGCGAATGTCGGCTTCCAGAAAGGCGACATCATCCTGGCCGTCAACAACCAGAAGATCAGCAAGACCGGAGACCTCGAGAAAGCTGCCGCAGAACGTCCGCGGCTCTGGCGCATCACGGTGGTGCGCGGCGGCCAGCAGATCAACGTCACGCTGGGCGGATGAGTCCGAAGCGACCACAGCAGACGCCAACGCTCTTCGCGGCGGCGGGGCTCGACCAGGAAGCTCCGCATCCGCTGCCGGACCGGCTGCGCCCGCGCACGCTGTCGGAGGTCGTCGGCCAGGACCATATCCTCGGTCCCGACGGCGCTCTGACACGCATGCTGGAGACCCGCACGCTGGGATCGCTGGTGTTCTGGGGGCCGCCCGGCACCGGCAAGACCACGGTGGCGCGGCTCTTGGCGGATGCGACCGACCTGCATTTCGAGCAGATCTCCGCAGTGTTCTCCGGCGTCGCCGACCTGAAGAAGGCGTTCGACGCCGCCCGCGCCCGCCGCGAGATGGGCAAGGGCACGCTCTTGTTCGTCGACGAAGTGCACAGGTTCAACCGGGCCCAGCAGGATTCGTTTCTGCCCGTGATGGAAGACGGCACGGTGGTGATGGTCGGCGCCACCACCGAGAATCCGTCCTTCGAGCTCAACGCGGCGCTTTTGTCTCGCGCGCGCGTCTTGGTGTTTCGTTCGCTCGACGCAGCGGCGATCGAAAAGCTGTTCGCGCATGCCGAGGAGGTCGAGGGCAGGAAGCTGCCGCTCGATGACGAGGCGCGGGCGGTGCTGGTGCGCATGGCCGACGGCGACGGTAGGGCATCGCTGACGCTCGCCGAAGAGGTCTGGCGCTCGGCACGGGCGGACGAGATCTTCAACGCCGCGCAGTTGCAGGACATCCTGCAGCGCCGCGCGCCGATCTACGACAAATCGGCCGACGGTCATTACAACCTGATCTCCGCGCTGCATAAGTCGGTGCGCGGCTCCGATCCCGATGCGGCGCTGTATTACCTTGCGCGGATGCTGGACGCCGGCGAGGACCCGCTGTTCCTGGCCCGCCGCGTCGTGCGCATGGCGGTCGAGGACATCGGCCTGGCCGACCCGCAGGCGCTCGTCATCGCCAATGCCGCCAAGGACGCCTTCGACTTCCTCGGCCATCCCGAGGGCGAGCTCGCCATCGCGCAGGCCGTGGTCTATCTCGCCACCGCGCCGAAATCGAACGCCGTCTACACCGCCTTCGGCACGGCGATGCAGGTCGCCAAGCAAGCCGGCTCGCTGCTGCCGCCCAAGCACATTCTCAATTCCCCGACCAAGCTGATGAAGTCGGAAGGCTACGGCGCGGCCTACGAATACGACCACGACGCCCCCGACGCCTTTTCCGGCCAGGACTACTTCCCCGAAGCCCTGGGCCGCCAGACCTTCTACGACCCGCCCGAGCGCGGCTTCGAGCGCGAGATCAGGAAGCGGCTGGATTACTGGGCCAAGCTGCGCAAGGAGCGGGGCGGCTCGGGCTAGAAACGGCCATTTCGCCGTGACGGCAGCCGCCTTTTAGGGTAGGCAGGCAACCATGAGCCGCCGCATCAAGAGAATGAACCCGAAGCCGCGCTCGCGTGACGAGCGCGACGATTCCCGTCCGCATCAGGCACGCGGCGCAAAGAAAGCTGGCCCGCGTCCGAGCAGCAAGCCCGGCGGCAAGCCGCCGCGCTTTGCCGGTGAGCGTGCCGAGCGACGTGCCCCCGAGCGTGCCGAGCGGCGAGCGCTCAAGGCTGAGCCGGAGAGGGCTGTGCCGGCAAAATCCGTCGAGCCGCTGCTGCCGACCAAGGTGCAGACCGTCAAGGTGACGGCCGACGAGAACAACATGCGCGTCGACCGTTTCCTCGAAGCGCGCTTTCCCGGCCTGTCGTTCTCCCACATCCAGCGCGTCGTCCGCAAAGGCGAGCTGCGCGTCGACGGCAAGCGCGTCGACAGCAAGGATCGCCTGGAGGAGGGCCAGAGCGTCCGCATCCCGCCGCTGAAGCTCGATGCGCCGAAGGTCGTCGGCGAGCTCTCGGAAGCTGCGCAGAAGACGCTCAAGGCGCTGAAGGAGATGACGATCTTCGAGGATGACGACGTCCTCGTCCTCAACAAGCCGGCCGGCCTTGCCGTGCAGGGCGGCTCGGGCATGACGCGGCACATCGACCAGATGCTTGAGGTGATGCGCGATGCCAAGGGCCAGAAGCCGCGCCTCGTGCACCGCATCGATCGCGAGACGTCGGGCTGTCTGTTGATCGCCAAGACGCGCTTTGCCGCCTCGCATCTGACCGGCGCGTTCCGTTCGCGGTCGGCGCGAAAAACCTATTGGGCGCTGGTGCCGGGCCTGCCGAAACCGAAGCAGGGTCGCATCTCGACTTTCCTCGCCAAGGAGGAGAGCGAGGACGACACCATCATGCGCGTTGCCCAGCACGGTGACGAGGGCGCGAGCCACGCGGTGACCTATTACGCGATGGTCGAGACCGCCGGCAACAAGCTCACCTGGGTGTCGCTGAAGCCGGTGACGGGCCGCACCCACCAGCTGCGCGCCCACATGGCCCATATCGGCCATCCCATCGTCGGCGATCCCAAATATTTCAACATCGAGAACTGGCAATTGCCGGGAGGCCTGCAGAACCGGCTGCATCTGCTCGCGCGCCGCATCGTCATTCCGCATCCGCGCGGCGGCGTGATCGACGCCACGGCGCCGCTGCCGCCGCACATGCAGCAGTCGTGGAATCTGCTCGGACTCGATGCCAGCCGGTTCGACCCGATCGAGAACGCGCCGGAGGAGTAGGGGGCGCACGGCTCGCCACCACCCCGTCATTGCGAGGAGCCCTGGCGACGAAGCAATCCAGACTGCCGCCGCGGCAGCAGTCTGGATTGCTTCGCGGCGCTGGCAATGACGTTGGGGAAGCAGCGATCGGTTCACCCCTCACTTCCGAAACTGCTCCAGAAACATCCGCAAACTGTCATGCGGGCTCTCGACATCCGTGATCAACCAGCCCTCCGGCCCGTTGACGACGATGAAGTTCAGCGTCACGGGCTTGCCACGATTGTCGAAATTTGCCGCGACATAGGTCTTGTCATATTGCCTGCGAACGACCGCGATGGCGACCGGGCCGAGCTTCCAGCTCTGGCTCTGCACCAGGAAGTCGTACGGCTCGGCCCGCGGCGCGGACCAGGCCTTGCGCATGGCCGGATCGAAGAATTGCCGGGCGGTGGCCGTATCCCTTGGCAGTCCTTTGGACAGCTCCGGCGCGCCATCGCCGTAATGGGCATAGATGTTACGGACCAGCGATTCCGGGGTGAGGAAGCCGGCCTCCGCCGCGGCCAGCGAAAGCCCGGTGAACAGGGCCGCAATGCCCGCAAGTTCCCTCATGCCCTCCGCTCGCTTTATCGGCCCCCGATCTTATCTTAAAAGCCTAGCATCCAGGGACCGGGACCGAAAACTCACATGCGCGAATTGTTCGAAGAAGCCGCAGGCCAGCCTCCGCCCGATCCGCGGGAATCGGCGCGCGCGTCTGCGCGCACGCCGCTGCGCAAGCGCTTCTACAAGGAGGCCGGCGTCACCGAGGCCGAGGGCGGTTTTGCCATCACGCTCGATGGCAAGCCGATCCGCACGCCGTCTGGCCGCCAGGTCGTGATCCCTGCGCGGTCGCTCGCAGATCGCGTCGCCGCGGAATGGGCGGCCCAGGGTGCGAGCATCGATCCCGTGACCATGCCGCTGACGCGGATCGCCAACAGCGTGGTCGAAGGCGTCGTCGACCGCGTCGGGGTCGTCAGCGACGACCTTGCAAAATACTTCGAGTCCGACCTGGTGTTCTATCGCGCCGGCCACCCGGAAGGGCTCGTGGCCCGCGAGGCCGCGCATTGGGATCCCGTGCTGTTCTGGGCCGCGGAGACGCTGGGGGCGCATTTCATTCTGTCCGAGGGCGTCATGCATGTGAGGCAGCCGGACGAAGCGCTGAAGGCGGCACGCACCGCGCTGCCCGAGGATGCCTGGTCGGTCGCCGCGCTCCACGTGGTGACCACCTTGACCGGTTCGGCGCTGCTGGCCTTGGCGCTGGCCCATGACGTGCACGATGCCGACCAGGTCTGGGCCGCCGCCCATGTCGACGAGGACTGGAACGCCGAGCAATGGGGCGTGGACGAGGAGGCAGCTAGCCGCCGGGCCACGCGCTTCCGGGATTTCGAGGCCGCCGTGACGGTCTTGGCGGCGGTCAGGGGCGGCCGTGGCCAAAGGTCCTTAACGAGAGGTTTACGACGTAGACGCTAGGGTGGGGGGAGTGCTCGCTCCAGTGCTTCCTTGGGCCCCCTGAGATGCCGACGCCCGTCACGTCCATCCTTCCCGTCAGTGCGCCCAGCCCCGCGGCTGATGCGACGACGCCGGACCTCGTGCTTCAGGCCGGCAGCGTCGTCTATGCCAGGGTCGTCAGCGTGATGGCCGACAATCTGGTGCGGATCGCGATCGCCAACCTCTCGATGGACGTGATGTCGGAGGTGGCGCTGACGCCGGGGCAGAATCTGCAGCTCGCGGTGTCGCAGAACGACGGCACCATCCGCCTTGCGGTCATGAGCGGGGCAGGCGAGGCCGCCACTGATCAGATCACGCTGACGCCCCGCGCCGCCTCGCTGGTGGAAAGCCCGCCGCTGGCGCCGTCGGCGAGCGTGCCGCGAAATACGCTCACGCCGTTGGAGCAGGTCGCCGTCACCGCGGCATCGGCCGAGGCCGTGACGAAGCAGGGCAGCCAGGCGCCGCTGTTCGCTGATCTGGCGGCCGTCGTCACCGGCAGCGATTTACCGGCGGGGTTGAAGCAGGCGGTGCTGGACGTGCTGGCACAGCAAACACAGCTCAACGGCGCCCTCGATGGCAGCGACGTCGAGTCCGCCTTCCAGAAGTCAGGACTATTCCTCGAGGCATCACTGGCTGCAGGCACGACCCCGTCCTCGGGTAGCGTTCCGGATTTGAAGGCAGCGCTGCTGGTGCTGCGCCAGACCTTGGCGACGATCCAGACGGCCGCACCGCAAAGCCAGGGCGCCACGATTCCGGCCGGCACCGCGGCGACACCGCAGGTCGCCGCCGCGCCGGCGCAGCCAGCGGGTGAGGTCGCGCAGACCGTCTCGCCGTCGATCGCCCCCGACATTGCCCAGCAGCCGCAAACGCCGCGCAACGCCAATCCCGCGGCCGCGGTGCTGGCCGATATGGCGGCCGACGCGCCGCAGATGGCGATGCCGCGCATGTCCGCCGGCCTTGCCGCAAGCCTGCTGCAGGAGGTCACGCAAAACCTGCCGCGCCTTACCGGTAACGTGCCCGGCTCCAACAAGGCCGTGCCCGACGGCCACCTCTTTGAAGCCGCGGCCCGCGCGATACCGCCCCCGTTCCGTGGCGCGCTGCCATCTGCGCAATCGATCGCCTCGCCATCGCTCGCGCCGGATGCGCCGCTCTCCGCGACCGTGCATCGCCTGCTCGACGAGACCGATGCCGCGATCGCGCGGCAGACCCTGCTCCAGGTCGCTTCGCTCCCCGATCGCACCGACGCCAGCGGTCACCGCGTTGATCCCAGCGTGCCGCAGTGGAATTTCGAGATCCCCTTTGCGACGCCGCAAGGCACCGCGATGGCGCAGTTCGAGATCTCGCGCGATGGTGCTGGCGAATCCGCCGATCCCGCCAAGCAGGCCTGGCGCGCGCGCTTCACGCTCAATGTCGAGCCCGCCGGCCCGGTGCACGCTCTGATCACGTTGAACGGCGACAAGACTTTCGTGCGGATGTGGGCGGAGCGGACGGCGACCGCGCAGCAGCTTCGCGCCGGCATCGGTGAGCTCAACCAGGCCCTGGTAAGGGCCGAGCTCAACCCCGGCGACATCCTGGTCCGCGACGGCACGCCGCCGCAGCCGGCACCGGCCCGCGCCGGCCACTTCCTGGATCGCGCCACATGAGTGATCCATCCAAGCTCGCGATCGCGCTGCATTACGAGAAGGGCTCTGGCGCGCCCGTCGTCGTCGCCAAGGGCAAAGGCACGATCGGCGAGAAGATCGTCGAGATCGCCAAGGCGCACGACATCCCGATCGAGGAAAACGAGGTCTTGGCCGGCGCACTCTCCAAGGTCGAGCTCGGCGAGGAGATCCCGCCGGACCTCTATAAGGCCGTCGCCGAGGTCCTGGTGTTCGTGCTGCGGCTGTCGGGCCGGGGGCGGTAGGTCCTACCTGTCATCGTTTTACCATGGAGCGTCTGCATGGTCGCGGCCGCTTTCATCAGTCAATGGACATCGCTCTTGCTCACCCGCCGCTCCACTCTCAGCCTTCTTGCCGCATCTGCCATCCTGCCGCAGTGCGCGCTCGCCCACGTCGCGCCGCCGCGCAACGAGATCCGTGACAGTCTCGCAAAGCGCTTCACCGACCTCGGCACATCGGGCACCTTCGTCGGCTACAAGGTCGAGGATTATCTGATCGTCGCCAGCGACAAGGAGCGCTCGGGCGAGGGCAAGCTGCCGGCCTCGACCTTCAAGATCCCGAACTCGCTGATCGCGCTCGAGACCGGCGTCGTCACCGATCCCGACAAGGACGTCTTCCCGTGGGATGGTGTGAAGCGGCCGATCGAAGCCTGGAACAAGGATCACACGCTGCGCAGCGCGATCGCGGTCAGCGCGGTGCCGGTCTATCAGGAGATCGCGCGCCGCATCGGCCAGGAGCGCATGCAGAAATATGTCGATGAGTTCGACTACGGCAATCGCGACATCGGCGGCGGCATCGACCAGTTCTGGCTCACCGGAGCCTTGCGCGTCGATCCGGTCGAGCAGATCGATTTCGTTGACCGGCTGCGCCGCCGCGCGCTGCCGATCTCGAAGCGCAGTCAGGATCTGGTCGCCGACATCCTGCCGGTGACCAAGGTGGGCGAGGCCGTCATCCGCGCCAAGTCCGGCCTGCTCGGAGCCGAGCGCGGCGAGCCGTCGCTCGGCTGGATGGTTGGCTGGGCCGAGAAGGGCGAGGCGCACACGGTGTTCGCGCTCAACATGGATTGCAAGGAGCCGCGCCTCGTCGGCGAGCGCATGAGCCTGACGCAGGCCTGCCTTGCCGAGATCGGCGCGATCTAGCGCTGTCGCGCCAGCGCCGCTCGACTAGCATCCTTCCGGCCAAGAAAGAAAACCGGGAGGACAACAATGAACTCAACACCGCTCTGGCTGTCGTCGCTTACGCTCGCTGCAGCCGGCGGCTGGCTCGCCGCCACCATGTTTGCCGGCCCCGCCACCAGCAAGGAGCCTCGCTTTCCGCAGCTCACCATGGACCAGCTCGACGCCAAGCAGAAGCCGCTTGGCGAGCAAATCATGAAGGTGTCGAGCGTCGGCATCGGCGGTCCCTACAATCCTATGATCCGCAGCCCCGTGCTGGGCCAGCGCCTGTTCGACCTGTTCCATTATCTGCGCTGGGAGACCTCGGTCCCGCTGAAGCTCAACGAGTTCGCGATCCTGATCATCGGGCGGCAATGGCGTTCGCAGGTGGAATGGTTCGCGCATGCGCCGCTGGCAGCCAAGGCGGGCCTCTCCTCCGATATCATCGCGGAGCTGAAGGCCAACAAGCGCCCGTCGAAGATGGCCGAGGACGAGACCGTGGTCTACGATTTCGTCACTGAGCTTACCACGACCAAGAAGGTCACTGACGAGACTTACGCGCGGGCGAAGAAGGTGTTCAATGATCAGCAAATCGTCGACCTCACCGCACTCGCCGGCAATTACGTGATGGTCGCAATGCTGCTGGCCATGGCGGAGGAAACCGTGCCGCCGGGCAAGGAGGAGCCGTTCAAGCCGGGCGAGCCGTAGGTCTCACTCTCTCGGCCCATCATTGCGAGGAACTCGCTGATGCGACGAAGAAGTTCGGTTTTTACGTTGAGGAAGTCTGGATTGCTTCGCTGCGCTCGCAATGACGGAGTATGTGGCGCACCATGCGCAGCTGCCGCAGGGTGGGCAATGGCGCGTAGCGCCGTGCCCACGATTTTTCTCTGCGCATTCACCCCAGCTTGAACAAAACCTGCAAGAACTCCTCCACCGCCTTGCGCGCCTCGGCGGCCGTCTTTGGATTGCCGCCGACATGCGGGTTCAGCTCGACACAGGAATCCTTGTAGGTGAAGGGCGCGTTGGTCTCGCCGTTCATCAGCACGCCGCCGTCGCCTTCCTTGATCCGGCAGTTGCGCACGGTTTGCGCATTGGCTGACACCGCAACGGTGCTGACGCCGAGCAGGCCGCTGTCAAATCCGTGCGCGCTGTCGGGATATTCGGTCAGCACGACATCACGGCCCGCTGCCTTGAGCCGTTCGACGAACGCCTTGCAGCTCTTCACGGGATTGTAGTCGTCGGGCGTGCCGTGAAAGATGCGGATCGGGCGCGCGGCGACCTCGCTGTCGCCAACATACGTCGTCGAGCAGTCCGGATAGAACGGGACGTACGCCGCAAACTGGATGCCCGACTTGTTCCAGAGCTTGTTGAAGCGGTCGAGGCTTGCATAGAGCGTTGCCTGTCCGCCGCGGGAAAAGCCCATCAGCACGATGCGGTCAGGATCGACGCGGGGGTGTTTCGCCAGGATCTCCAGCGAACGGTAGATGTCGATGATCAGGTTGAGCCGGCCGAGCAGGGCCTGGTTCGGCCCGACCACCGTCAGCCCGCGGCCGGTGAAACCGTCGATCACGAAGGTCGAGATGCCCATGGCGTTGAAGGCGTGCACCCAGGCTTCCGTGGTGGCGCCGACGCCGCTCGAGCCGTGCATCAGCACCACGACGGGGAGCTTGCCGGTACCCTGCGCCACGCGGAATTCGCCGGCCACCGTCACCGGCTTGCCGGCCGCCGCATCGCCGCTGAGGAATTGCTGGTCGGAGAGAGTCAGAGAGGGGATCGGGTAGATCTCGGCGCGGGTGGCGACTTCCTTGGGCAGCGACTGCGCATAAGCGAGCCCGGCGGCAGCGCAGAGCGCAATGAGCGCCATGGCGGCGCGGAATGCCGTCGGCATCGGATCCTCCCGTGTGATTTTCAGGGAGTAGACCAACGGACTTGCACGCTGTCAATTTGCCGCGGGTCGACCTCAGCCCTCGTCGGCCGTCTTCTTCGCCGTCAGCGCCTGGTCGATCGCAAAGCCGCCGATCTCGCTCATCGCTTGCGAGATCACGTCGCCCTTGCGGGCAAAGCCGGCGGAGAGGAAATCGAACTGCGTCCGCGCCAACCGCAGCACCTCGACCGGCACCGAGACCGCGGTCTCGTTGAGGCTGTCGACGGAGGCGCGCAAGGCATCCAGCTCGGTCGTGAGCTTGACGATATGGCTCTCGGCATTTTGCATCAGGCCGATCAGCTTGCCGCGCTCGGCATCGAAGGCGGCTCGTTCGGCGGCGGCTGCCGCGGTGACCTCGGCAAGCTGCGCCCGCAGCACGTCGATCTGCCCGACCATGGCGTCGGAGGCGAGCTCGGCCGCCTCGCGCAGCTCGGCGTTGCGCGTGCTCTCGTTCTGCTGCTCGTGATACAGCCGCTCGGCCGACATCGCCCGCTGGCCGAGCTGCTCGATCAGGCTCGCGGCGCGCAGCAGCATCTCGCCATTCCGCCCCGACACCATGCTGGCCATGCGCCGCAGGAAGTCGACGGTATCTGACGATGAGTTCGGCGGCAGGGGGACGACCGTCGCGGACATGTGTGACGCTTGAGCCAGGCTGTGGTGACCGCCGCCGTACCGACTGGGCTCACGCAACATTCGGCGCCTGATCGCGAATGCGGAGCAAGCCTGAATCGGCAGGCCCGGTCAACCGGGCGGGGACACCAATTTGCGAGGCCCCGGCCGGGATCAGGCGCGCCTCTGCGAGCCGCCCCGGCCGGGCCGGGTGAATGGGAAAGCCGGGCCGTCCGGCCATTCCCGCGCCCGCTATCGCCTAGCCGGCAAAACTCTGGAATTCCTTGCGCTTTCCCGCTGCTTCAAGGCAGCCCTGCGGCGCCGAAAGGCGCTTTCCGGCTTGCAAAATGCCGTGTTAGAACCCCCGGCAATCGCATTTAGGCTTAAGAACTGGCGGGAGCAAATGAAGCACATCCTGGACGCCCTTGAAGATCGTCGCGCCGGCGCCAAGCTCGGCGGCGGGGAGAAGCGCATCGAGGCGCAGCACGCCCGCGGCAAGCTGACCGCGCGCGAGCGGATCGAGCTGCTCCTCGACAAGGGATCGTTCGAGGAGTTCGACATGTTCGTCGAGCACCGCTCCACCGAGTTCGGCATGGAGAAGAACAAGATCCCCGGCGACGGCGTCGTCACGGGGTGGGGCACGGTCAACGGCCGCAAGACGTTTGTCTTCGCCAAAGACTTCACGGTGTTCGGCGGCTCGCTGTCGGAAACGCACGCGCTGAAGATCACGAAACTCCAGGACATGGCGATGAAGGCGAGGGCGCCCATCATCGGCCTCTATGATGCCGGCGGCGCCCGCATCCAGGAAGGCGTCGCCGCGCTCGCCGGTTATTCCTACGTGTTCCGCCGCAACGTGCTGGCCTCGGGCGTAATCCCCCAGATCTCCGTCATCATGGGCCCCTGCGCCGGCGGCGACGTCTATTCGCCCGCGATGACCGACTTCATCTTCATGGTGAAGAACACCAGCTACATGTTCGTCACCGGCCCCGACGTCGTGAAGACCGTGACCAACGAGGTCGTCACCGCCGAAGAGCTCGGCGGCGCCTCGGTGCACGCCACGCGCTCCTCGATCGCCGATGGCGCCTTCGAGAACGACGTCGAGACGCTGCTGCAGATGCGCCGCCTGATCGACTTCCTGCCGTCCAACAACACCGACGGCGTGCCGGAATGGCCGAGCTTCGACGACATCGGCCGGGTCGACATGTCCTTGGACACGCTGATCCCCGACAATCCGAACAAGCCTTACGACATGAAGGAGCTGATCCTGAAAGTCGTGGACGAGGGCGACTTCTTCGAGATCGCGGAGAGCTTTGCCAAGAACATCGTCACCGGCTTCGGCCGCATTGCGGGCCGCACCGTCGGCTTCGTCGCCAACCAGCCGATGGTGTTGGCCGGCGTGCTCGACTCGGACGCCTCGCGCAAGGCCGCGCGTTTCGTGCGCTTCTGCGATGCCTTCAACATCCCGATCGTCACCTTCGTCGACGTGCCGGGCTTCCTGCCGGGCACCGCGCAGGAATATGGCGGCCTCATCAAGCACGGCGCCAAGCTGCTGTTCGCCTATTCGCAGTGCACCGTGCCGCTGGTCACCATCATCACCCGCAAGGCCTATGGCGGCGCGTTCGACGTCATGGCCTCCAAGGAGATCGGCGCCGACATGAACTACGCCTGGCCGACGGCCCAGATCGCCGTGATGGGCGCCAAGGGCGCGGTCGAGATCATCTTCCGCAGTGACATCGGCGATCCCGACAAGATCGCCGCCCGCACCAAGGAATACGAAGACCGCTTCCTGTCCCCCTTCATCGCCGCCGAGCGCGGCTACATCGACGACGTCATCATGCCGCATTCGACGAGGAAGCGGATCGCACGGGCGCTGGCGATGCTGAAGGACAAGAAGGTCGAAGCGCCGGCGAAGAAGCACGACAATCTGCCATTGTGAGGACCGCGTAGGGCGGGTTAGCGAAGCGTAACCTGCCACTCATCCGAACGCGGCGGATTACGGCTACGCCTAATCCGCCCTACAATCGGCATCCTCGATCCAATGACCGAAGACGATCCGACCGACGAAATCTCCGACATTGAAGATCGCATCGAGGCTCTCGCCGAGATCGCCGAGCGTTGCCGCAAGTACATCCTCGCGTCGAAGATCGCGATCGGGGGCGGGGCGGCGCTGCTGGTGGTGACGATCCTCGGCGTGTTCGGGTTCGGTCAGACCGCCGCACTCGGATCGATCGCGCTGGTGCTCGGCGGGATCGTCTCGCTCGGCTCGAACGTCTCGACGCTGCGGCAGACGGACGAGGCCATCAGCGCGGCGGAGGCGCGTCGTGCGGCCCTGATCGGCAGTATTGACCTGCGCGTCGTTGCCGATGCGCCGTTGAAGCTGGTGTGAGGTGTAGGACGGATTAGCGCCAGCGTAATCCGCCAAGGTTTGCGTTATTGGATGGGGAAGTGGCGGATTACGCTTCGCTAATCCGCCCTACATATCTCGCGCAGCCGGCCCCACCACGCCTTACGCGGCGGTCTTGAGCGTCAGCTCCGACAATTCCGTGCGGCATTCGGCGGCGAAGGCTTGCAGCCGGTCGGCGGTCTGGCGGTCGAGGATGGCTTTGGCTAGCCGCTCGGCGCGGGCGATCTGTCGCTTGAGATATTCGATGCGGACCATGGGTCACCTTTCAATTGCTTCCGTCCGGTGCTGGCGACTGTAGGCCGGGTGCTGGATTGATTCTGTGAGGCGGATCACGCTCCGCGGGCCTTGTCCGCCGCGGCGGAAGAATGCACGTATTGCGACACATGATAAATCGTATAACCTAGGGGTAGATTTTGAGTTTTTCATAAGGAATTTTCCCATGCGAGCGCGGGCATCGAAGGATGGACTGACACTGCGTGTCATTGCTGGCTCAAACAACGTGTTGCTGGCGATGGATCTGGAGGAGTCGAAGCGAAAGGGCTGCCTCGGCTTCACCATTGAGCGGACGGATGTCGACACCGGCGCGCGGCGCTGGCTGCCTAACATGCTTCGGTTCGACGTCGATCCGCTCGACGCAGCCGACATCGCGCAGGCCGCCATTCCAGCGGTCGAGGCGGACCCGAAGCCGGTGCCGGCCGCCAAGAAGGCCGCCAAGAAAAGGGGAGCGGCCAAGAACGCTCCGCCGCGGGCGCCGGATCAGGACGCTCCGATGGTGTCGACCGCTCGCGCTCCGTTGCAGAAATTCCGCTGGGGCGACTACACGGTCGATCCCGGAAAGTCTTATCGCTACCGCGTCGTTCCGCGCTACGATCCGGCGGCGAAGATCGTCCAGGATGGCAAGGAAGCCGAGCGGCGCCGCGAATTCGACACCATTCAGGGCGGCGTGACGGTCGAGGTCAAAACGGAAAACAACCACGGCCATGATGCTTCGGTGTTCTTCAATCGTGGAGCTGCCGCGAGCCGCGCCTATAATAGCCGCTATGGCGACAACGACCCCGCCAGGATTCCCGACGCTCTATGGTGGCTCTCGCGCGGACTCGAGGAAGCGCTGATCGGGTTTATTGGCCAGGCGGTCGATTCCAGCTATGCCGTTCATGCCGCGATCTACGAATTTCAGAAGCCCAAGCTGCTCGAAGCGTTGACGCGTGCGGCGGGCCGTGGCGTGGACGTCAAGGTCGCCTACCACGCGCGACAGAAGAGCAAGCAGGGCAAGCCTGATCCAGCGGACAAGACGGCGGCCAGGAATCGCGCGGCCATCGCGGCGGCAGGGATCACCTTCGCCAAACCTCGCGATGCGGATCCACAAGGCGCGATCATGCACAACAAATTCGTCGTTCTGCTGAAGAAGGGGGCAAATGGATCGATGCAGCCGATCGCGGTGTGGACCGGATCGACAAACTGGACCGACGGTGCGATCTACGGCCAGCTCAACCTGGGACACGCCAGCTACAATGTGAAGATCGCCACGGCGTACAACGACTATTTCCAGTCGCTGTACAACAACGATTCAGCCAGGGACATCAAGAAGCACACCCAGTTCTTGACGCCGGTGCCGAAGGATCGCGACAGCATTCCACACGGGGTCACGCCGATCTTCTCTCCCCAGTCGAAGCTGGAGATGATCGATCTCTACGCGGAGCTTTGCCGGACCGGGAAGATCGTGATGGTCAGTGCGCCCTTCGTCCTGCATCCGAAGATTCTCGCAACCTTCAAGAAGACGCCGAAGGGCACGCTGCGCTTTCTGATGGCGGACAAGGGCAGTTCGTTCGGCAAGGCGGGAGCCGTGAAGCTGCTCGAGCACGACGCTGCCAACCAGGTCTCGGTTGCAACCACGCTGAGCTCGGCGCTGCACGATTTCCAGGGGCGGCTGCTCGAGCATGAGGAGAGCTTCCACCATTCCGGAGTTCACATCCACTCCAAGATCATCGCGATCGATCCGTTTGGGCAGGACCCGATCCTGGTCACGGGGTCAGCCAATTTCTCCAACAACTCGACGAAAACCAACGACGAGAACAGCCTGATCATTCGTGGCGATACCGCCGTGATGGACATCTACATCACGGAATTCATGCGCATGTTCGAGCACTATTGGTTTCGCGCGCATGTGGAGGGAAAGACCAAAGGCGGCAAGAAGAAAAAGAGCGTCGAGGCGCGCATCGCGGGATTGAAGAAGGATGATAGCTGGACGGACCCGTACTACACGTCCGGAAGTCGCGAGGAGACCGATCGCCTGGCGTTCGCCGGCCTGGCGACCTAGAGCAGTCATCCCTGGAGCGCGGGCATCTGCCGACGCGACCCGCGCTCGTCGAGGTGATGGAACAGCAAATTGCAGCCTTTGCCTAACGCTTGTGGTCAGCGTCCGCCGCAGCAAAATGCGCCATCTGGTCGGCGTGTGCCTTGATGAACGCCGGGCGGCCGGTGGCGCGCGCGACGTGGGCGCGGCAGGCGGGGCTGTCCGCCAGCCCGCCGAACATGTCGACGAGGCGCAGCACGTCCGCCATCAGGATGTCGGCGACCGAGAAGGAGCCCGCCAGCCATTCGCGACCCGCCAGCACCGGCTCGAGATGCTTTAGCCGAAGCTTGAGGAAGTCGTCGACGAATTTCCAGGCTGCCGTGTCGGTCGGATGTCCCATGAACTTCGACATTCCCCAGGGCAGGCTTGCCATCTCCACCGAATTGAGCGCCGCGAAAACCCAAGCCGTCGCCTCGGCGCGGCCGCGCGGATCTGTGGGCATCAGCTTCTCGCTGCGTTCGCCGAGATGAAGCAGGATTGCGCCGGTCTCGAAGATCGAGATGTCGCCGTCGGTCAGCCACGGCACCTGCCCGAACGGCTGGTGCGCGAGGTGCGCAGGCCCGCGATCGTCGAACGGCGTGCTGGCGACGCGATAGGGCAGGGCGGCTTCTTCCAGCGCCCAGCGCACTCTGAGATCGCGCACGAGGCCACGCGGCGGTTCCGGAACCCAATTGAAGGTGGTGAGGGTGAGGTCGGCCATTTGCTGTCTCCGTGTCCTGGTTCGAACAAAGGACGAGCGAGGGGCGCCCGTTCCGACACCGGTGCCAACTCTTTTTGCCGCCGGCGATTTGACCGGTTAGGCTCGCGCCAACACCAGGAGGAACCCGATGCCCGCCGCCTTCTTCGTCGTCCGCGCCATCGTCCCCGACGCCGGCAAGCGCGCTGCCTTCGACAAATGGTACGAGACGGAACATCTGCCCGACGCGGTGGAGGCCTTCGGCGTGAGCCGAGCGTCGCGGTTCTGGAGCCTCGATGATCCCTCGCTGCACGTGGCGATGTATCAGTTCGACGACGAGGCCAGACTCGCGGCCATGCTGGAAGGTGACGCGTTGCAGAAGCTCGTCGCCGATTTCAACCGCGACTGGCCCGACGTGAAGCGCTCGCGCGAGACGCTGGTGCTGGCGCAGGAAGTTTCCACGTAAAGCACAGCGAATGTCCGCTTCGCACCGAGTCTGAACATGCGATTCAGCTTCGGTTCATGTCGTGGCCGCGACACTTCCTCTGCATCACTTGCACGAAGATCCAAGAGGAAGAAGCCATGGAGCGCCGGAACTTTTTGAAACTTGCATTGGGGGTGACGGCGGGCGCCGCCGCCTTCGCCGCGACCGCGCGGGCCGCGCCGCTGTCACCGCAGCCCGTCATTGATCCCGCACGTGCGCCGCAAGGCAATGCCGACGCTCATCCCGCCGTCACCACCAGTGAGGAGGCCGCCAAGCTGACGCCCGAGCAGGTGCACTGGCATGGCCATCACGGCCACTGGGGATGGCGCCGCCGTCATTGGCGCCGGCATCACCGGCGCTGGCACCGCCGCCATTACTGGTAAGCTCGCCAGAGCGCGCGAATTGGACGGGGATCGCAGCCAGCGGTCCCCGTTTCGATTCGGAGGTGCTTCAATTTCGATGCGAATCGTCAGGTGAGCCGCGAAACGAAAATGGCCGCGCAGGCTTTCGCCGCGCGGCCATCTTGCGATGCGACGAGATCAGAACGGGCGGCAGCGGCCGGCGTACCAGCGGAAGCCATAGGGGCATACGCGCGCGCGGGGCACGACCACGACCGGCGGGGCGACCACCACCGGGGCGGGGCGCACCACGACCGCGCCGCGCATCGGGCGGCAATTGCCATAGGGACCGCGATAGAAGCCGCGGCCGCAGCCCTCAGCGGCGCTGGCCCCCTCACCGAAACCGACGACAGCGGTGGCAAGCACGGCGGCGGCGAACAGGTATTTCATTTGATCTTCCTTCTCGTCCTTGGGGGAAAGTCTTTGGGGGGCGGCGCTCGCGGCGCACAATGAATCAAAAGACGCGATTCGACATGTCAAATCTTGCAACATATCGGCACAGCGCGATCCAAACCTGCCAATCATGACCTGAATGCGGCATGAACGTTCCCTCGCACAGGGCCTGAGGCGACAGAAATGGCGCCGGCGGCCGGAGCCTCCAAGCTGCCGTGCCGCCGGAGCACTCCAGGATGCAATGGGAGCGCGCGCCGGTCAGTCCTTTACGTTGCCGAACAGCGCGGCAAACTGCTTCTCGCCGGTGCGGGTGAAGTTCACGACGCGGCTGCCCGGCGTGGCGTCGCGCGCCGCCCATTTCAACTCTGCGAAGCGCTGCATCATGGCAGCCCCCAGCGTGCCGGCGAGGTGATGCCGCCGCTCGCTCCAGTCGAGGCACGCCTTGCACACCGGGCGCCGCGGATGAGTGAGCATGTCGGGCGAGATCTGCAGATGCCTGGCGAGAAAGCGCTCGCCCTCGGCGGTCAGCTCGATGTCCTGCTTCTTCTGCCTGACCAGATTCCGCTCGCGCAAGGAATCGAGCATCTGCACGCCGAGATCGCCGGCGAGATGGTCGTAGCAGATCCGCGCGCGCCGCAGCGCCGGGTCCTTCGGTCCGGTGCGCACCCGCATATGGCCGGTGCGCGCGGCGAGCCCTGCGAGACCTTCGAGCACGCCCGCGACGTCGTCGTCGGTGAGGCGATAGTAGCGGTGGCGGCCTTGCTTCTCCGGCTCGACCAGCCCGCCGGCCTCGAGCTTGGCCAGATGCGAGCTCGCGGTCTGCGGCGTGATGCCGGCCTCCTGCGCCAGTTCGCTCGCCGTCAGCGCGCGGCCATTCATCAGCGCCGTGAGCATGTTGGCGCGGGCGGGGTCGCCGACCAGCGAGGCGACCATGGCGATGTCGGGTCCTGATTTCATGCTTCGATGGTAGCCGAAGCATTGTAGTCGGGCAAGGCCGTAGCGTGTCATCAGTTCGTCATTGCGAGGAGCCCGTGACAAATTGCGAAGCAATTTGCACTGGCGACGAAGCAATCCAGGCTACCTCCGCGGTGGGGTTCCTGGATTGCTTCGCTGCGCTCGCAATGACGGCGTGGAAACAAGGAGCCCATCATGTCCGTCACCGTCTTCATCCGCTACCAGCTCGATCCCTTCAAGCGCGCGCAATTCGAAGAGTACTCGAAGCGCTGGCTCACCATCATCCCGAAATGCGGTGGCGACCTGATCGGCTATTTCATGCCGCACGAGGGCACCAACAACATCGCCTTTGGGCTGATCACCTTCGAGAGTCTGGCCGCCTATGAGGCCTATCGCGCCCGGTTGCGACAGGACACTGAGGGCATGGCCAATTTCCATTTCGCCGAGGAGCACAAATTCATCCTCGCCGAAGAGCGCACCTTCCTGCGTCAGGTGGTATTGTAGGCCACGCCAGCATGATCCGGACCCGAAGGGCCGCGTTCGCGCAAATTGCAGCGCGGTTTTCCGGATCGTGCTCAAACAAAAGGAGACGCCCATGATCGCCGTGATCTTCGAGGTCTGGCCCAAGCCCGAACATCGCCAGGATTATTTCGACCTCGCCGCCGATCTGAAGCCGATCCTGCAAACCATCGACGGCTTCATCTCGGTCGAGCGTTTCGAGAGCCTGACCGACAAGGGCAAGATCCTGTCGGTGTCGTTCTGGCGGGACGAGGCGGCGGTTGCGGCCTGGCGCAACACGATGGAGCATCGCCGCACCCAGGCCAAGGGCAGGGCGCAGATCTTTGCCGACTATCATCTGCGCATTGCGAGCGTCGTCAGGGACTACAGCATGACCGATCGGGACGAAGCGCCCAAGGACAGTCGCGCCGTGCACGACGCGCACTAGCGCAGGCATTCACCCGCGCCTATCTGTGCGCGGCCAACAACGGAGAACAACAATGCACGTCACGACGGCGGACAAGCGCGCGACCTTCAAGAAGATGCACGAGAGCGGGTGCTTCATCCTGCCCAATCCGGTCGACGTCGGCAGCGCCAAGGCGTTGCAGCATCTCGGTTTCAAGGCGATCGCCTCGTCGAGCGCGGGCTTTGCCTGGACCATCGGCAAGGCCGACAACCACGTCAGCGTAGAGGACATCTGTCAGCATCTGGCAGCATTGAGCTCGGCGGTCGATATTCCCGTGAACGCCGATTTCGAGGGGGGCTTCGCGGTCGAGCCGGACAGGGTCGCTGACAATGTCGAGCGCTGCGTGCGCACCGGCGTTGCCGGCCTCTCGATCGAGGATTCCACCGGCGACAAGGACAAGCCGATCTACGAGCGCGCACTCGCGGTCGACCGCATCAAGGCCTCGCGCAAGGCGATCGGCGACAGCGGCACGTTGCTGGTCGGCCGCTGCGAAGCATATTTGTGGGGCGTGACCGATCTCAAGCTGGTGATCGACCGGCTCACCGCTTATGCCGACGCCGGGGCCGACTGCCTTTATGCGCCGGGCCTGAAGACCCGCGAGGACATCAGCGCCGTGGTGAAGGCTGTCGCGCCAAAGCCGTTCAACCTGTTGATCGGCGCGTCCGGCCTGTCACTGAAGGAGGCCGAGGATCTCGGCGTGCGCCGGATCAGCGTCGGCGGCTCGCTCGCCCGCGCCGCCTGGGGCGGCTTCATGCGCGCGGCGAAAGAGATGGCAGAGAAGGGCACGTTCACCGAGCTTGGCAGCGGCTATCCCGGCGGCGAGCTCAACAAGATGTTCAGCTAGCGGCACAACGAAAAGGCGGCGGGACTTTGCGTCCCGCCGCCTTCGCATTTCGTCGTGATCTCCTACTTCGCGCCGTCAGACGGCGTCTGCGCATCCGGGGCCGGCTTGCTCGGCGCCGCACCCGTGGTCACGCCTGGCGAGGTGTTGGTGCGCGGCGTCACGTCGCGCATGCCGGGAGGTGCCGCGGGATTCGTCGCGGGCGCCTGCTGGGCGGTTTGCGTTGCGGGCGTGGTGCTCGCCTGATTTCCGGTGCTGGTATTGTTCAGGCCGTAGAACACGGCACCCAGCACCAGTGCGATCGCAACGGCGAACAACGCAACCTTGCCGCTGGAGGCGGGGCCTTCGCCAAGCTCGGGATCGGCCTGTAGGTCGGCATCCCGGCGCGCCGCGCGAAGATACTCATCGTCGGCGAGGTTCGGGCGGTACGGATCGTTGGGAAAACGGTCGTCAGCCATCGATTGGGTCTCCTCGGTTAAGACGCCTCGACAACCCGTGGATGCGAGATTCCGTTCCGCCCCTCCTTATGCTTTCGTCGCATGTTGCTCCGCCACCGGGAATCGGGAACCTGTCACTTCCGGGAACCGAGCGTGAGTTCCAGGTCGCGACGAGGGAACAAGCCGGGGAAACGCCGATGTGGAGTCTGCCGCCGACAGATAGCGTGCTGCATTTCCTGTCCCTGGTCGCGATCGCCGCCCAAGGCATGACGGCCGCGCTTGCCGCGGGGCGGCGCAGCATGGACTGGCTCGGGGTCTGCTTCCTCGGTTGCATCACCGCGCTTGGCGGCGGAACGCTGCGCGATCTCTTCCTCGGACATTATCCGCTGGTCTGGGTGCAAAACCCGACCTATCTCGCGCTCGCCGGCGGCGCGGCCTTCCTCACCATCCTGTTCGCGCGTCTCGTGCACCGGCTGAAGGTCGCCTTCATCGTGCTCGACGCCATCGGCCTCGTCGTGTTCACCATGGCGGGCTGTGACGTCGCCTGGCAGATGGATGCCTCGCTGCCGATCGTCATCGTCTCGGGCATGGTGACCGGCTGCGCCGGCGGCGTGCTCCGCGACGTGCTCTGCAACGACGTGCCGCTCTTGTTCCGATCCGAGCTCTACGCCAGCGTCTCGGTGGTGACCGGCCTGTTCTATGCGACCGCGTTCGGCCTCAAGCTCAACGCCGAGCTCTCGACCATCCTGACCTTCGTGCTCGGCATCAGCTTCCGTCTGCTTGCGGTGCGCTACAAATGGGAGATGCCGAAATTCGTGTTCACGGGAGATGAGGAGAGGTGAGCGCTGTCGCGCACGAATGGCGAATTGCGAATAGAACTGGCCATTCGCCAATCACTATTCGCCATCCGCCTCTCGCATCCTCGCCTTCGCGACTTGCGCCGGCGTGACCAGCAGCCCGGCATTGCCCCAGGAATTGCGGATGTAGTTCGTCACGGCCGCGATCTCCGCATCGGACAATTGCTTGGCATAGCCCGGCATCTCACCGGTGTTGGGCGCGCGCGGCGTGGTCACGGTGTGGGCGCCGTCGAGGATGATGCGCAAGGTGGAGGAGGGATTGTTGGATTGCAGCAGCGCATTGCCCGGCAGCGGCGGATAGATGCGCGGGGCGCCCGAGCCGTCCGCTTCGTGGCAGGCGATGCAGAGCTTGGCATAGACCACCTGGCCCGCCTTCATCTCGGCCTCATCCGGCGGCGTGACGATGGTCTCGCGTCGCGCCGGCGGCAGGCTCTTCAAGTAAACCGCGATCGCGCGCACATCGGCCTCGCTCATCTTGGAGGTCGAGTTGACGATGACTTCCGCCATCGGTCCGCCGGCATGGCTTTTGGCATTGCGCCCGCTCTGCAGATATTCGGCGATGTCCTGCGCACTCCACGACTGCAATCCCGTGCGGGCCGCGCCATCGAGCCGGGGTGCGTACCATCCGCCGACCTTGCTGCCCGACAAGGCTTGCGCGCTCTTGTCCGCGCCAAAATAATTCTTCGGGGTGTGGCAGGCGCCGCAATGGCCGAGCCCGGTGACGAGGTAGCCGCCCCTGTTCCAGGCCGCGCTCTTGCCTTGGTCCGGCTCGAACAGGCCGGGCTTGAAATACATCGCGTTCCAGATCCGCATCAGGCCGCGATAGCCGAATGGCCAGCGCAGCTCCGGCGGCTTGTTGCGGCTCACGACAGGCGCGAGCGTGCCGAGATAGGCGCGGATCGCCAGCGTGTCGTCCTTCGTCATCTTCGTGAAGAAGGGATAAGGAAAGGCCGGGTAATAGTTCGAGCCGTCAGGCGCGATGCCGTTGCGCACGGCGCGCACGAAGTCGGCGTCCGTCCAGGCGCCGATCCCGGTGTCGCGGTCCGGGGTCAGGTTCGGCGCATAGATCGCGCCGAAGGGGGTGTCGATGCGCTTGCCGCCCGCGAACGGTCTTGCGGGATCGGCGGTGTGACAGCCCGCGCAGTCGCCGGCCTCGACCAGCGTCTTGCCGTAGGCGATCAGCTCCGGCGACGGCTCGGCGGCGAGGGCCATGCCTGCAACCGCACTGCACAACGCCAGGCCCGCAACAGCCAAGCCCGTCAGAATCGTCCGCATCCCAAGCTTCTCCTGCGACCAATCGACCGCACCGACGCAAGCGCGCCATCAATTCATTTCGCGATGGCGGGGGTATGGTGACACAAATTGAAAATGGCATGCGTGTTTCAGGCCACGAAATTGCGATTTTTACCCGGGCCTCCCTTTGCTCCAGATTTGTGATGCGGATCGTGAATTATCCGACATAGAGTGGCGAAACTGGTCGGCGCGCCCTAGCTAAAAACAACGGGACGGCAACGGCTTAAGCGACGCGAAGTGACAAAGACCTGAACAGGGCGGCAAAAGAGGACAGCATGGGCATCAACCAGGGTCCGATCAGTCTCGATCAAAAATACACCCAGGAAACCGGACACGTCTTCACCACGGGCATCCAGGCCCTGGTCCGCCTGCCCATGGCCCAGATCCGGCGCGACCGCGCCAGCGGCCTCAACACCGCGGGCTTCATCTCCGGCTATCGCGGCTCGCCGCTCGGCGGCTACGACCAGCAGCTGTTCGCCGCGCGAAAACATCTCGAGCAGTACAACATCAAGTTCCAGCCCGGCGTGAACGAGGACCTCGCGGCGACAGCCGTCTGGGGCTCGCAGCAGCTCAACCTCTCGCCCGGCGCCAAATATGACGGCGTGGTCGGCATCTGGTACGGCAAGGGCCCGGGCGTCGACCGCTGCGGCGACGTGTTCCGCCACGGCAATGCGGCAGGCTCGGCCAAGAACGGCGGCGTGCTGTGCCTTGCCGGTGACGACCACGGCGCCAAATCCTCGACCGTCCCGCATCAGTCTGACCATGCCTTCATGTCGGCGCTGATGCCGTATCTTTATCCCTCGAGCATCCACGAGATGATCGAGATGGGCCTGCTCGGCATCGCGATGTCGCGCTACTCGGGCTGCTGGGTCGGCATGAAGGTGATCACGGAGACGGTGGAGACCACCGCCGAGATCGACCTCACCGACGAGATGAAGCCGTTCATCATCCCCGCCGATTTCGAGCTGCCGCCCGGTGGCCTCAACCTGCGCTGGCCCGACGACCGCTTCGAGCAGGACCGCCGCTTGCAGGACTACAAGGGCTTTGCCGCGATCGCCTTTGCCCGCGCTAACAAGGTCAACCGCGTCACCATGGATTCGCCGAATGCTCGCTTCGGCATCATGGCCTCGGGCAAGAGCTATGAGGACGTGCGCCAGGCGTTGCGCGAACTCGGGATCACCGAGCAGGTCGCGGCCAAGATCGGCCTTCGCCTCTACAAGATCGGCATGCCCTGGCCGCTGGAGCCGGAAGGCGTGCATGAATTCGCGGTCGGCCTGGAGGAGATCTTCATCGTCGAGGAGCGCCGCGAGATCGTCGAGAACCAGGTCAAGCAGGTGCTGTTCAACTGGCGCGACGACGTCCGTCCGCGCATCGTCGGCAAGATGGACGAGCACGACAAGCGCTTCCTGACCTTCGCTGCCGAGCTCAGCGTCGCCTCGCTCGCGACCTCGCTCACCGAGCGACTTCTCAAGCTCGATCTCAACCCCGAGATCGCGGAGATGCTCCGCGCCAAGGCCGACTGGTTCAACGGCCGCCAGGCGACCCAGATGCAGGCGGTCGCGCCTGTTTCCCGCACGCCTTACTTCTGCTCCGGCTGTCCCCACAACACCTCGACGAAAGTCCCTGAAGGCAGCCGCGCGCTCGCCGGCATCGGCTGCCACTTCATGGCGCTGTGGATGGACCGCTCGACCGAGACCTTCACGCATATGGGCGGCGAGGGCGTGCCTTGGGTCGGCATCGCGCCGTTCACCAACGAGAACCACATTTTTGCGAACCTCGGCGACGGCACCTATTTCCATTCCGGGCTGCTGGCGATCCGGCAGGCAGTCGCCTCCAAGACCAACATCACCTACAAGATCCTCTACAACGACGCGGTGGCCATGACCGGCGGCCAGCGCCATGACGGCGATCTCTCGCCGCAGCAGATCACCTTCCAGCTCCATGCCGAAGGCATTCGCGAGATCTATCTGGTTTCGGAGGCGCCCGACGCCTATCCGGCCGACACCATCGCCCCGGGCGTGAAGCTGTATCACCGCGACGAGCTGCAGAACGTCATGAAGATGTGCCGCGAGTTCAAGGGCACCTCGGCCATCGTGTTCGTGCAGACCTGCGCGGCCGAAAAGCGCCGCCGCCGCAAGCGCGGTCTGATGGAGGATCCGGCGCGCCGCGTCATGATCAACCCGGCGGTCTGCGAAGGCTGCGGCGACTGCTCGGTGCAGTCGAACTGCATCTCGGTCGAGCCGCTGGAGACCGAGTTCGGCCGCAAGCGCGCCATCAACCAGTCGTCCTGCAACAAGGATTATTCCTGCCTCAAGGGTTTCTGCCCGTCCTTCGTCACCGTGGACGGCGGCAAGCCGCGCCATCGCGCGCCGGCGGAGCTCGCCGATATCGGCGAATTGCCCGAGCCGGCGTCGCGGCCGACGCTCGACAAGCCCTATAACATCGCGGTCGGCGGTGTCGGCGGCACCGGCGTGCTCACCATTGGCGCGCTGCTCGGCATGGCCGCCCATATCGAGGGCAAGGCCTCGATGATCCTCGACATGTCGGGTCTTGCGCAGAAAGGTGGCGCGGTGCTCAGCCATGTCCGCCTGTCCGATCATCCGGCGGAGGTGACGTGCTCGCGCATCGTCACCGGCACGGCCGATCTCGTGCTCGCCGCCGACGAAGTCGTTGCCGTCGCCAAGGACACGATCTCGCTCTGCGACTCCAGCCGCACCCGCGGCGTCATCAACAGCCACGTCATTCCGACCGCCGATTTCGTGCTCAACCGCGACTTCAACTTCCAGACCCGCAAGCTGACCGGGCTCTTGGAGACGGCGCTGCACAAGGACTCCGTCTTCTTCGACTTCACCAAGCCCGCCGAGCAGCTGCTCGGCGATGCCATCGCCACCAACATGATGATGATGGGCTATGCCTATCAGGAGGGACTGTTCCCGCTGTCG
Source organism: Bradyrhizobium sp. WYCCWR 12699 (assembly GCF_032144035.1). NCBI lineage: Bacteria > Pseudomonadati > Pseudomonadota > Alphaproteobacteria > Hyphomicrobiales > Nitrobacteraceae > Bradyrhizobium > Bradyrhizobium sp. WYCCWR 12699. Next base: position 739,403 of record NZ_JAVTJN010000036.1, on the reverse strand, counting down.
GCTGAAGCGATCGAGCAGGCGATCGAGGTCAACGGCGTCTCGATCAAGATGAACAAGGAAGCCTTCCGCCTCGGCCGCCTCGCGGTCGCCGATCCCCAGCGTCTTGCCGACATGCTGAAGGGCACCGACGAGGTCGTTGCGCCCAAGACGCTGGACGCGATGACGCTGGATGAAGTCATCGAGCATCGCGCCAAGCACCTGACCGCCTATCAGAACAGCCGCCTCGCCAAACGTTATCGCAAGCTGGTCGAGCAAGTTCGCGATGCCGCGGTGAAGGGTGGCTACGGCGATGCGCTGCCGCGCGCGGTCGCCGTGAACTATGCCAAGCTGCTGGCCTACAAGGACGAGTACGAGGTCGCGCGCCTCTACACCGACGGCGCCTTCGAGCAGCAGCTCCGCGACCAGTTTGAGGGCGACTTCAAGTTCAACTTCAATCTTGCCCCGCCAATCCTCGGCGGCGGCCTCGACGCGCTCGGCCGCCCGAAGAAGCGCGCCTTCGGCCCGTGGATGCTGAACGTCTTCCGCGTGCTGGCAAAGTTCAAGTTCCTGCGCGGCACGGCACTCGACATCTTCGGCCGCAGCGCCGATCGCAAGCTCGAGCGCGACCTGATCGCCGGCTACGAGAAGGACGTCGCCACCGTGCTCGGCCTGTTGTCGCCTGTTACGATCGACACCGCCGTCGAGCTGTTGTCGCTGCCCGACCGCATCCGCGGCTACGGCCCGGTGAAGGAGAAGGCCGTGGCGGATGCCAAGGTGCGTTACGCGCAGCTCGCGGCGGATTTGGCGAGCCCGCCGCCGGCCCCGAGGCAGATCGCGGCGGAGTAGGGCGGTCTCGTCGGGCGGATTGGCGAAGCGTAATCCGCCACGACCATAAGGGTCGAGATCGACGTGGCGGGTTACGCCGTTGGCTAAGCCGCTCTACACCGCGTCACCATGATGAGCTCGCAAAGTCGCTTTTCCGCCTTGCGAATTCTCAAGTGGAATCAATCCCCGTTCTACTGTGCATGGGGTTGTTTTCAAGAAATTGGGAAGCCGCAGCCGGTGTGAACTCGGTCCTGTTCGTCCCAGTTGCGCCAACCCGCTGCTCTCTCGCTGGGCGGAATATTTCCGCGCTTGCCAATCCGCCCACCGCGGTTCAGAAAAACGGGGCAATAAGAAACGCGAGCGGAGACTTCTGTTTTGACCATCAAGGGCAAGGCCTACATTGCCGGGATTTTTGAACACCCGACCCGGCATGCGCCGGGCAAATCCACCGCCCAGCTCCACGCCGAGGTCGCCAAGGGGGCGATCGAGGATGCCGGGCTAGGCAAGGACGATGTCGACGGCTATTTCTGCGCGGGCGATGCGCCCGGCGGCGCCTGGCCCATGGTCGACTATCTCGGCCTCAACACCAAGAAGCTGCGGCACGTCGATTCCACCGAAACCGGCGGCTGTTCCTACATCATCCATCTCGGCCATGCCGCCGAGGCGATCGCGGCGGGTAAATGCTCGATCGCGCTGATCACGCTGGCCGGCAAGCCGCGCACCGGTGCGATGCCGCCGCGCGCGGCCGGCGCGGAAGCTGATTTCGAGTCGGCTTACGGGGCGACCACGCACAATGCCTACGGCATGTGTGCCATGCGCCACATGCACGACTATGGCACCACCTCGGAGCAGCTCGCCTGGATCAAAGTCGCGGCCTCGCATCACGCGCAATACAATCCGCATGCGATGCTCAAGGACGTCGTGACCGTCCAGGACGTGCTGAACTCGCCGATGATCTCCGACCCCCTGCATCGCATGGATTGCTGCGTCGTCTCCGACGGCGGCGGCGCGCTGATCGTGACGACGCCGGAGATCGCCAAGAGCTTGAAGAAGCCGCTGGTGCGCCTGATCGGCCATGGCGAAGCGATGAAGGGCCCGCGCGGCGGCAAGGATCTCGACCTCACGTACTCCGCCGGAATCTGGTCCGGCCCGCGCGCGTTCGAGGAAGCCGGCATCACGCCGAAGGACATCAAATACGCCTCGATCTATGACAGCTTCACCATCACCGTGCTGATGCAGCTCGAGGACCTCGGGTTCTGCAAGAAAGGCGAGGGCGGCAAGTTCGTCGCCGACGGCAATCTGATCTCGGGCGTCGGCAAGCTGCCGTTCAACACCGACGGCGGTGGCCTCTGCAGCAACCATCCGGTCAACCGCGGCGGCATGACCAAGATCCTCGAGGCTGTACGCCAGCTGCGCGGCGAGGCGCATCCCAAGGTGCAGGTTCCGAATTGCGATCTCGCCATCGCCCACGGCACCGGCGGCCTCTTGGGTGTTCGCCACGCCGCCTCGACGGCCATTCTGGAGCGCGTGTGATGAGCGAGACGAAAAAGTATCCGGCCCCGGTGACCAACCCCGAGACCGCTGCGTTCTGGGACGCGGCGAAAGAGGGCAAGTTCATGATCAAGCGCTGCACGGCGTGCGGCGAGGCGCATTACTTCCCGCGCTCGATCTGTCCGTTCTGCTACTCCGACAAGACGGTGTGGGAAGAGGCGTCGGGTGAAGGCACGATCTATACCTACAGCCTGATGCGGAAGTCGCCGACCGGTCCTTACGCCATCGGCTACGTCACGCTGAAGGAGGGGCCGTCGGTGCAGACCAATTTCGTCGACTGCGATCTCACGACGCTGAAGATCGGCCAGAAGGTGAAGGTGGTGTTCAAGCCGACGGACGGCGCCCCGCTGCCGTTCTTCACGGTGGCCTGACTTCTTCCCTTCTCCCCTGTGGGAGAAGGTGGCGTAGGCCGCCTCCGGCGGCCGTTCTGACAAGGACGCCGAAGCGAAGCTTCGGCTTTGGCGCCGGATGAGGGGTATCGCTCCGCGGAAAGACTTTCCCTGCGGAAGCAACCCCTCACCCAAACGAGTTTGCCGCACGGCTCTCGCAGCCCTCTCCCACAAGGGGAGAGGGCACTTCGACTGGCAGCGGCGCATAAGAATCCGGAGAGGAAACCAGAAAAATGTCCGCCCGATACGAAGAGCTCAAATCCCTCAAGAACCTCGGCCAAAAATACGCCTACAGCGATCGCGAGGTGATGCTCTACGCCTACGGCATCGGGCTCGGCGCAGATCCGATGGACGAGAACGAGCTCGCCTTCGTCAACGAGGGCACGTTTACGCCGCGGCCGCTGAAGGTGGTGCCGACTTTTGCCTCCGTCGCGGCGTGGGGCTCGGGGCCCGGCGAGATGAACCTCAACCGCGTCATGGTGGTCGACGGCGAACGCGACATCACTTTCCACCAGCCGCTGCCGGTGGCCGCCAACATCACCGCCGATTCCTCCGTGCTCGAGGTCTACGACAAGGGCAAGGACAAGGGCGTCGTGATCGTGCACCAGACCGTGCTGAAGAACGAGAAGGGCGAGAAGCTGGCAACGCTGGTCGCCTCGCGCTTCGCCCGCGGCGATGGCGGCTTCGGCGGGCCGAACCTGACCCAGCCCGATCCGCACAAGATCCCATCGCGCGAGCCTGACAAGACCATCGACATCACGACCCGCCCCGACCAGGCCCTGGTCTACCGCCTTTGCGGCGACCGCAACCCGCTGCATTCGGATCCCGAGTTCGCCAAGAAGGCCGGCTTCCCGCGCCCGATCCTGCACGGCATGTGCACCTACGGCATCACCTGCCGCGGCGTGCTCCAGACCTATGCCGACTACGACGCCAGCGCCTTCCGCCAGCACGTCGCTCGGTTCTCCTCGCCGGTCTATCCCGGCGAGACCGTGACCATGAACCTTTGGAAGGACGGCAACACGATCTCGTTCGAAGCCAAGGTGAAGGCGAGGGGCGTCACGGTGATCAAGAACGGCAGGACGGTGCTGGGCTAGGACTCTCTCGTGCCCTGGACGCAGCGCAGCGCTTCTTCAGCGGTGCGCTGCAGAGCCGGGGCCCAGAGTACCAGGCGAAGAAAGAGCCGGGACCCGAAAGAAGCAAACAGGGAGACGCCACCATGGGACTACTCGACGGCAAGGTTGCGCTGATCACCGGCGCGGGCGGCGGGCTCGGTGAGGCCTACGCAAAGCTGTTCGCGCGGGAAGGGGCCTCGGTCGTCGTCAACGACCTCGGCGGGCCCCGTGACGGCTCTGGCGCCGACACCTCCATGGCGCAGCAGGTCGTGGACGCGATCAAGGCCGAGGGCGGCAAGGCGGTCGCCAACGGCGCCGACATCTCCACCATGGAGGGCGGCCAGTCCGTCTTCGACGACGCCATCAAGCATTTCGGCCGTGCCGACATCCTGGTCAACAATGCCGGCATTTTGCGCGACCAGACCTTTCACAAGGCGTCCGAATCCGACTGGGACAAGGTCATCAAGGTCCACCTGAAGGGCACCTTTTGTTGCACTATGCCGGTGTTTCGCTGGATGCGGGAAAACGGCGGCGGCGTCATCGTCAACACCTCCTCGACCTCAGGCCTGATCGGCAATTTCGGCCAGACCAATTACGGCGCGGCCAAGGGCGGCATCTGGGGCCTGTCCAACGTGCTGGCGATCGAGGGCCGCAAATACAACATCCGGATCTGGACGCTCGCTCCGGGCGCGCTGACCCGCATGACCGCAGACCTGCCCCGCTATAAGGAGAACCCGGGGGCGGCGCTGGGGCCGGACGGCATCGCGCCGGCCGTGCTATACATGGTCAGCGACTTGTCGGGCGACCAGACCGGCAAGGTGCTGGGCGTGTCCGGGCCCCGCGGCGTGCGCGAGATGCGGATGATGGAGATGGAAGGCTGGAAACCGCCGCACACGGGCTGGAAGGCCCAGGACATCGCCGATCATGCCAAGGAGATCTTCTTCTCCGAGGAGCAGATCAAGATGGGCGCGCGACGGTTTTAGCCGTTGTTGTCGTTCCGGGGCGCTTCGATGAAGCGAACCCGGAACCTCGAGATTCTCAGGTGCGCAATTGCGCACCAGGGTTCCGCTCTGCGAGCCGCCCGGCAATGACGAACAAGGGATAATGGACTGATGAAACTCACCGCCGACGCCAAGGGCACTTTCGCAATCGCGCCGACGCCGTTCCACGACGACGGCCGCATCGACGAGCGCTCGATCGACCGCCTGACCGATTTTTACGAGGAGGTCGGCTGCGACGGCGTCACGGTGCTGGGCATCCTCGGCGAGGCCCCCAAGCTCGATGCCGCCGAGGCCGAGCAGGTGGCGTTGCGCTTCGTCAAGCGCGCGAAGAAAATGCAGGTGATCGTCGGCGTCTCCGCGCCGGGCTTTGCCACCATGCGCTCGCTGGCGAAGGCCTCGATGGAGGCGGGCGCGGCGGGCGTCATGATCGCGCCGCCGCCGTCCTTGCGCACCGACGACCAGATCGTCACCTATTTCAAGCAGGCGGCCGAGGCGGTCGGCCCGGATGTGCCCTGGGTCCTGCAGGACTATCCGCTGACGCTCTCGGTGGTGTTCACGCCGGCCGTGATCCGCAAGATCGTCATGGACAATCCGAACTGCGTGATGCTCAAGCACGAGGACTGGCCGGGCCTGGAGAAGATCACGACCCTGCGCGGCTTCCAGAGGGACGGCTCGCTCCGTCCGCTCTCGATCCTCTGCGGCAATGGCGGCACCTTCCTGGACTTCGAGATGGAGCGCGGCGCCGACGGCGCCATGACCGGTTACGCCTTCCCGGAGCTTCTGATCGACGTCGTGAATCTCTCCAAGGCCGGCAAGCGCGATGCCGCGCACGATCTGTTCGACGCGCATCTGCCGCTGATCCGCTATGAGCAGCAGCCCGGCGTCGGCCTGACCATCCGCAAATACGTGCTGCAGAAGCGCGGCATCATCGCCTCCAGCGCGCAGCGCAAGCCGGGCGCGACGATCACGGCGACAGCGAAGGCGGAGGTCGAGTACCTCTTGTCGCGTGTTGCCCGGGTCGACAAGCGCGCCAATCTCGGCCCGCAATCCAGCGCCGCGGGCTAGTCGCATGGCCGAAGCATCAGCATCACGCCCGGCCTCGACGATCCTCCTGCTGCGCGACGGCGAGAAGGACATCGAAATCTTCATGATGGTCCGCCATCATCAGATCGAGTTCAACTCGGGCGCGCTGGTGTTTCCCGGCGGCAGCGTCGATGCCGGCGACAAGGAGATCGTCGCCCGCGCCGACCTTTATTCCGGCGGTGAGGGTCTCAGCGAAGCAGACCGCGGTTTTCGTATCGCCGCGATCCGCGAGACGTTCGAGGAGAGCGGCATTCTGCTGGCGCGCGCGAAAGACACGGGCGCGCCTGTCGATGCCCGGCGTGCCGGCGAGATCGCCGATGCGCATCGCGTCGCGCTCAACGAGCACAAGGTCAGCTTCCTCAGTATATTGGCTGACAACAACCTCCAACTGGCGCTCGACACGCTGGTGCCTTACGCGCACTGGATCACGCCGGAGGGCATGCCAAAGCGTTTCGACACCTGGTTCTTCCTCGCCGCCGCGCCGCCCGACCAGCTCGGAGCCCATGACGGTAGGGAGTCCACCGACTCGAGCTGGCTGTCAGCGCGCGAGGCGGTGGAGGGCGGCGAGAGCGGCCGCTTCAAGCTGCCGTTCCCGACCACGCGCAATCTGATCCGGCTCGCCAAGCAGCCGAACGTGAGCGCTGCACTCGACCATGCCCGCGGCATGTCGATCGTTACGGTAATGCCGGTCATGACCAAGACCGAAACCGGCCGCCAGCTCCGCATCCCCCGCGAGGCCGGCTATGACGGCGAGGTGTTCGAGGTCGGGGCGCTCGGCTAATACACTTCGACAAGCAACGAAGTATTTTCGCCTGCGGGCGCGCTAGGTTCCGTCCATCGTGGAATGGACGGGACGCACCGAATGGACAACCGGCAGGACACCAACATCGCGGTCGAGCTGGCGCTCCTGTTGGCGCTCGCAACGCTCTGGGGCGGCTCCTACACCTTCATCAAGCTCGGCGTTGCCACCATCCCGCCGATCACGCTGATCGCGGCGCGAACCACGATCGCGGGCCTGCTGCTCCTCCTCGTCATGTGGGTGCGCGGCATCAAGATGCCGACGGATGCCGCGACCTGGCGGCGCTTCGCCTTCCAGGCCGTGCTCAACAGCGTGATTCCCTGGACGTTGATCGCCTGGGGCGAGCGCCATGTCGATGCCGCGCTCGCCACCATCCTCAACTCGGCCGGACCGATCTTCACCTTCCTGCTCACGGCCGTCGTCACCCGCCACGAGGCGACGAGCCCGCGGAAACTGTTCGGCGTGGTCGCTGGAATGGCCGGGATTCTGCTGATCGTCGGCGTCGACGCCTTTCACGACATCGGCAGCGGCCTCCTCGCGGAGGCCGCCATCGTCGCCGCCACCATCTGCTACGCCTGCGCCGCGATCTTCGGCCGCAGCTTCAAGGGCCTCGATCCGATGGCGCCGGCCGCCGGCTCGCTGCTGGCCGGGGCCGCGGTCCTGCTTCCGGCCTCGCTCGCGGTCGAGCAGCCCTGGACGCTGTCGCCGTCGCTGAGCTCCGTGCTGGCGTTGCTTGCGCTCGCATTGTTCTCGACCGCCGCGGCGTTTGCGATCTACTTCCGCCTGATCCAGACCCTGGGCTCGGTCGGCACCACCGCGCAGGCCTATCTCCGGGTGCCCATCGGCGTCGCCATCAGCGTCGCCTTCCTCGGCGAGAGCCTGAGTCGGACCGCCTGGATGGGGCTGGTCTGCGTGGTCCTCGGCGTCGCCGCCATGACCATTCCGGCCCGGCGGCTGGCGAGCGTCAAACCGTCATAGGCCGGGGGAAGAGGGCTCCGGGACCGCAATATTTGGGATAAACGGCGCCCGGAGGCATGTTCCCCCCGGGCGGCAATACGTCGTATATTGGACGCCCAGTAGCCCGGTCCTCTCATCACCAATGTCCGCCGAATTGACGCCGATCCCTGAGAAAAAGCGTACCTTCTCGCTCTCCATCGGCCAGCTCACCTTCGGCAGCTTCCTGCTCGTGCTGGCGGTGATCATCGTCACCTCGACCGCGAGCGTGATCGCGATCCGGCACATCGACTCGACCTTCGCCGAGCTGCAGCGGCTCCAGAGCGTCGGCGACCTCGCCGAGGACATCGATCGCCGCATGAACGAATTGCGCCTCGCCGCGCGCGACTTCGTCACCGATCCCGGCGCCGGCATCCAGTTCAAGCAGGTGGGTGAGGCGGCCTCGACCCTCAGCGACATCCTGAAGAAGACCCGCATCGAGCTCGCGCCCGAGCAGCAGGACATGATCGACGGGGTCACGGAACGCCTCGCGACCTACCGGACTGGCCTCGAGCGGATCTCGACCCTGATCGACCGCCGCGCCCAGCTGCTCGCCGGCCTGCCGCCGCTGCGCGACCGGTTCGATGTCGCCGTCTCCGGCACGGCCGACCGTGAGCTCGCCTCGCGCCTGTCGGAGGCGCAGAGCCGCATCGCGCTCGGGTTGCTTGCCCGCAACCCGTCCGCGGCGGAGCAGGCCGCCCAGGGCATGCGGGCACTGAACATCGCCGATGCCAGGCTGAGCTCGGCGGTGAACGATTATGCCGAGGCCATCATGGCGGTGGCCGTGCGCGAGCGGCAGATTGCCGACATCGACCGCGAGGTGCTGGGAACCGAGGGCCGGCTGATCGGCCGCGTCACCGAATTGCTGCGCGAAGTCAGCGACCGGCGCGGCCACGTGCTGTCGCGCGACTTTGCCCGGACGCTGACGGAGGCGCGCTGGCAGAGCATCGTGCTCGGCACCATCGGCGTCCTGATCGGCATCGGGGCTGCCCTGTTCGTTGTGCGCAGGACGGTCCGTCCGCTCGCCCAGATCGCACGCTCGATCCGCGCGCTTGCCGCCGGCCGCAAGGACACCTCCATTCCGTCCGCCGACCTCGACAACGAGATCGGCGACATCGCACGTGCCGCCGAAGTGTTCCGCCGCGCGCTGGAGGAGGCCGACACGGCACGCGAGGCGGCGGTGCGCGCGCTGACCGAGCAGCGCCTCGCCGAAGAGAGCTACCGCAAACTGTTCGAGGGCTCGATCGACGGAATCTACGTGACGACGCCGGCCGGCGATCTGCTCAACGCCAATCCCGCGCTGGCGCGGATGATGGGCTACGACAGCCCGCAGCAACTCATCGCCAGCATCAGCGACATCGCCCACACCATCTACGTCCATCCCGAGGCGCGCGTCGAATACCAGCGGCTGATGGCGCGCGACGGCATGGTGCGGGAGTTCGAGTATCAGGTGCGCCAGCGCAGCGGCGACATCCTGTGGCTCTCCGACAGCGCCACCGGCGTGCGGGACGAAGCGGGCCACATCGTCCGCTACGAGGGCACGCTGCGCGACATCACGGACCAGAAGCGGGCGGAAGACGCCATTGCCGAAGGCCGGCGCTTGCTCCAGCAGGTCATCGACACCGTGCCGGCGGTGATCAACGTCAAGGATCGCGACCTTCGCTACGTTCTTATGAACCGCTACATGGCGGGCATCTTCGGCATCGAGCCCGGCGACGCGCTCGGCCGCACCACGGCGGACCTGATGTCGCGCTATGGCGCGGCCAAGACCGACGAGAACGACAAGCGCGTGCTCAGCATCCGCAAGGGGCTCGGTTTCTACGAGGAGGAGTACAAGGACGTCTCCGGCAACATGCGGCAATGGCTGGTCAACAAACTGCCGCTGCTCGATGCCGAGGGCGAGATCGAACGGATCGTCACCGTCGCGCTCGACATCGGCGAGCGCAAGCGCGGCGAGCAGGAGATGCGCAAGGCTAAGGAAGCCGCCGAAACGGCGCTGCGCAATCTGCGCGAGACGCAGGCATCGCTGATCGAGGCCGAGAAGCTCGCCGCGCTCGGGCGCCTCGTTGCGGGCGTCGCGCACGAGGTCAATAATCCCGTCGGCATCAGCCTCACGGTCGCCTCCGCGCTGGAGCGCAAGACCGCGATCTTCACCGCTGAGGTCGAGCGCGGCGAGCTCCGCCGCTCCACGCTCAACGATTTCCTCAGCACCAGCCGCGATGCGTCCTCGCAGCTCGTCTCCAACCTCAACCGCGCGGCCGAGCTGATCCAGTCGTTCAAGCAGGTCGCGGCCGACCGCAACTATTCGGACCAGCGCACGTTCGATCTCGGCGACCTCACCGAGCAGGTGGTGATGAGCCTGCGGCCGGGCCTGCGCAAGCACAACCTCACGCTCAATGTCGAGTGCCAGCCTGATCTGACCATGAACAGCTATCCTGGCCCGTACGGCCAGGTGCTGACCAATCTGTTTCTCAACTCGGTGGCGCACGCCTTCCCTGACGGCCGGCCGGGGACCATCGACATCCAGGTGCGGGAATCCGGCAAGGACAATGTCGAGATCATCTTCTCCGACAATGGCTGCGGCATGTCGCTCGACGTCCGCCGCCGCGCCTTCGATCCGTTCTTCACGACGCGGCGCGACCAGGGCGGCACAGGCCTCGGCCTGCACATCGTCTACAGCATCGTCACCAACCGGCTCGGCGGGCGGCTCGATCTCGATTCCGAACCGGGCAGCGGCACGCGCATTCAGATCATCCTGCCGCGCGTGGCGCCGCTCGAGCAGGCTGCGGAATAGCTTCTGTTGTCCAAGCATAATCTCCGCTCAAACGCGTTCCGCGTTTGTCGCGAGGCAAAACCGCAGCACACTTTTCCGGATGATGCTCTAATCGGCCTCGGCGAGCTTGTGCAGCGTCGCGCCGAAAATCAGGCTGGCCTTGCCGACCAGTGCCGTGCCCGTCATCTCCGCACGGGTATCGGTGTAGGTCCCGCTGACACCGATGCCGACCGGAGCGGGGCCGCCGAACAGCGGATTGTCGTCGCCCCGCGGCGAGGTGTGCCGTTGCACTAAGACCTCGCCTTTGAAGGTGGTGTCGTCCTTCACCACGTAGCTGCCGGTGTAATAGAGGTAGGCATCGCCGCCAAGAATCTTGCCGTCGCGAAAAAGAATCACGCCGCTGCCCTTGCCGACTCGACCATCGAGCAGGGTCACGTGAATCGAATAAAGGCCGTTCTTCATAACGTCCCGCAGTCGGCCGCCATCGCCCAATGGCGCAACCGGTCCGGCTTTTATGCCAAAGCGTGTCGCCTCGCGCAACGCGGCAGTTTGCCGGCCGGCCGCCGCCGCGAGCCGTATTTGTCCCGGCTTGTGTGTGACGCCCTCATGACGGCCTGATGATGGGGCGAGGCCGGTCGTTGCGAATCAGGTTTGGCCCGCGAAATGCATAACATTTGTTGCACTGGCCGCGGGGTGCTGGAGCAAGACGATGAGCAACTGGATCGATTCCGGCGGCGATGAGCCGCGTCTGTACAGTGCGCGTCACACCAATTGCAAAAGCGAACGACGGCGCTCCGGCAGCGCAACACGCTGGCGAAGCATGACAGCAAGGCTGGCTTGCGTTTTGGCCTTGATTGCGCTCGCCGCCCCCATTGGCCATGCGCGCGATCGCGGCCAGTTCGCCAACACCAATGCGGATTTGAAAGCCTGGTTCGACGGCCTGCGCAGCGGAAAGGGGCCGTGCTGCTCCGATGCCGACGGTTCGGCGCTCTCCGATACCGACTGGGACAGCAAGGACGGACACTATCGTGTCCGCCTCCCGCGCTATGCCTCCGGCCTCGAAGGGCAGCCGCAGGAACTCGTCTGGGTCGACGTTCCCACGGAGGCCGTGATCTCCGAGCCGAACCGGGTGGGGCGCACCATGGTCTGGCCGATCTACGGCTATATGGGCGTCTCCATCCGCTGCTTCATGCCCGGCAGCATGACCTAGCCACGCCGCCGGCAACTCGTCCGGTCCGGCGCGCGCTGCGTCACGTATATTTCTGGTCGCGCTCGAGCAGCTCGATGGAGATGCCTTCGGGGCCGCGGATGAAGCAGATGCGCACGCCGGGCCGGATCGTGGTCGGCTCGCGCGTGAAGGTGACGCCCTTGGCCTTGATCTCGGCCGCGACGGCATCGATGTCCTTCACCGTCAACCCGAAATGGTCGAGGCCCTGATGCGGGTGCGGAGGCGGCGGGTTGACCGCGCCGTCGCCCTCGAGCGGCGCGATGAAGATCCTGGCACCGCCAAGGTTCACGTCGATGCGTCCCGGCGCGCGTACGATCTCGCCACCGAGGATGTCCCGCAGCCAGGCTGCGGTCGCCTCCGGATCGGGGCTGCGCAGATGGACGTGATCCCAAGTGACGACTGGCATTTCGATGGTCTCCCGATGGTCGTTCGCGATGTTGCAGCGCATGTTAGCGGCCGTGGTCGGTGATCGCCACCGTCCTCGCCGATTCGCAACTGTGCGGGAACCTTAGGTCGTCTTCCCGATTTGAGTAAGCAGTGGCCCATTCCCTCGTTCGACGAGGTTCGGCCACGATCGGTGATGCAACCATGAACGCCAGGCTCGATCGGATCGGATTGGGACGCTTTGCCGGGACCGGCGAGCGGCTGGCGCGGGCCGTCACGATCGCCAGCGTCTCATTTGGCCGCAGCCTGTTGTGGCTGCTGGCCGCCATCATCGTCGGCTGCGGCGTCTGGATGCTGCTGCCTCTGTCCAAAGGCAACAGCGCTGAGCAGGTGACGTCCGAGGTGGCCGCCGCCGAGGCAGCGCCTTCGAGCGATCCTGCAGCATCGGCATCCCCGGCGTCCGAAGCTCAGGTCCCGGCTTTGGCAGATCTTGGTCGTCTCAGGATCTCGTCGCAGACCTGGCGCCGCGGCGGTCTTGGCTCGAAAGCCCTGGTGACGTTCACGCTGCGAAACGACAATGACTATGCCGTAAAGGATGTCGAGATCGTCTGCGCCTTTGCGCGGCGGGATGGCAGCCATCTCACCGATCGCAATCGCGTGCTGGCAGATCCGGTCAGCATGAAGAGCCGCAAGACCTTTGCGCGGATTCCCGTCGGCTTCGTCAACGTAAATGCCGATCAGGCGAAATGTTCTCTGGTCGCGGCGCGCCGCGCGTAGAGGCGGCATGTTCCGGTAGCGGAAAAGTTACCCTCCGCGGCACTCCGCGACCCCTTGGCCAAAAAACCTCGCGTCGCCATTTGAACCGAACGGCTGGGCCAGGAACCAATTAAGAGATCGCCTGTTGAGGGCGGAGAGCCCACGCGGGGATGCGGGGGGCGGAGCTCGGCCAATGCCCATCTTTCGATATTTCGTCTTTGTCGGTGGAGCTTTGCTCGCACTGCTGTTCGCAGCGAACTTCGCTCTGCCATCGCAGCCGGTCGCCCAGGCCGTCGCTACGGTCAGCAATGATCAGCCGTTGATCCGGATCCGGTCCGACCGCCATCTGCCCGAGCGTGTCGTGCTCGACACCACCCAGCCTACGATTGTCCCGCCTGCGATGAAGACCGCGGCCGTCGTCGCGCCTCAGCCCGCCGATACCGCCTCGGCGGCTGCGCTCGCCGAGATGTCGGCCAAGGCGCGGGTGCGCGAGACCTTCGCCCAGTTCACACCGGAACCGAAGGCCGACGCTGCCGCGGGGAAGAAGGACGCCAAGCCGCAGGTTCAGGCGCAAGCCCAGCCGCCGAAGCGCAAGACCGCCAGGGCGCATTCGGTGCTGCAACAGCAGGACCGGCCGATGATGGTGGCGCAGCGCCCGCAGTTCGGCTTCTTCGGCAACACCTGGTAGGAACGGCCGCGCCCCCCGCCTGGAAACAAGGCGGGGAGGGCTTTTTATTGGTGAGCCTCTCTGCTAATTCCACCCCATCCGAACGCCCGTCGGCGCGCTGGCTTGCCAGCCGTCCTGCGGTGTTTCTCGGTTCTGGTCAAACGAGGCCAGGGCGCTCGTAGCTCAGCTGGATAGAGCATCGGATTTCGATTCCGAGGGTCGGAGGTTCGAATCCTTCCGAGCGCGCCAGTCTTTCCCCGCGTTCCAGATCTGTTCCGAACCGGCGCTGGGCCGGGAGGGCCGCGTCAGTCAGCCTGACGGAGATTGCCTTGCCGCCCGCGGGCGAGCGTGTCGGAGGGGGTCTCGTGGAACGTCGCGCGGTAGGCCGCGGCAAATTCACCGAGATGATGGAAGCCTTGGGCGCGCGCGCAGGTGGCGACGGTGGCGCCGCCCCCCCTGAGAAGGCGGGCGCGGGTCGCCCACAGCCTCTTGAGGCGGATGTACTGATGCAGGCTCATGCCCCGCATCTTGCTCACCGCGCCACCGAGCGTCCGGATCGAGACGCCGAACTCGCCGGCGAGATCGGCGGTATAGATCGGTGCGGTCGGATGGGCCGCGACGTAATCGTCGATCCGCTGCACGAGCTTGATCGAACGCTCGCCCTGGAGCGAGGCAGCGCGATCCGGCGTCGAATTGTTCTGAAACAAATCGTCGAGCGCGAGCAGCAGGCCTTCCTGGAGATGGGCCGCCACCTCGGTGGTCCCAAACAGGAGAGGCTGCACTGAGGCGGTTCGCAGGATGTCGAGCAGGAGTTGCCGAGTGTGGAGCAGGGCAGGTCGATTGGCACCATGGGCTCGCAAATCGTCGGCCCGATCGAACCAGCCCCGGTCCTTCATCTCGGGAGAGAAGATGATCATTGCATAATGATTGGTTTGCGGCTCGACGAAATGGCATTCGTCGTTGCCGCAGAGCGTAACGAAGAAGCGCGCATCGAGGTCCAGGCCCTTGAGGTTGACCTGGAGGTCGTCGGTCATGGACAGGATCACCATCCCGCCCGGCACCCGATAGGCGGTGTCCAGGATGCGCGCGAACGATCTCATCATGATGATGCGGCACGCGGGCAGAGAGACGACGGCGCGGGCCGCCGCGAAGTTCGAGACGTCGAGCGGGATGCTTCTGGCATCCTCCATCGTCTCGACCGGCCGAAACGCATCGACATTGGCAAAGCCGATCAGCTGAAGCGCTGAGGATGGAACGAGGGCGTCGAACAACATGATCTGGCCGGCTGCTGAAATGTGACAATCAAATGAACGTCGATGCATCGCCATCAATGGCGAAACATCGCGTTCCAGTAAATCGAATTCCAGGCCGTAGTATTGCGGACATCATGCCATGATGCCTGTCTGATCAATGTCACCGTCAACGTTCTCGGCTCATCGGCTTTCCGGACGCGAGGTCGATGAAATGCAGCCGGGTGCAGGCGGGACAGGCAAAGGACGAAAAGCTCCGTCCCTCCTGGCTCTGCTGCTTCTCCAGATGCGTCTGCACGTTCATGCCCGTCTGCGGGCATCGAAAAACGATCAGCTCGACCATTCCCGTAGAATGACGGTGCGGGCAATTTTCAGCTTTGATCTAGATCAGTTTTGGAATCGCTCCAGACGGGCGACGACCGTGCGAGACGTGATCTCGCAAAAGCGAAGGGGCCCCGAGGGCCCCTTCAGATGTTACCAGCGGCGATAGCCGCGATAGCCGTAATAACGTGGACCGTAATAGCGCGGCGCATAATACCGCGGGCCGTAATACGGCCGCGGACCGTAATACCCATAATAGTTCGGGCGCCACCAGCAGCGTCCCCAGGCATCGCAGACCATGCGGACCTGCTCGACGCCGGAGACCTGCGACGTGGCAGGCGCGGGCGCCATGGGCATGGCGGACGCCGCCGGCGACGCCGCCAGGGTACCCAACACGGCACCAGAGAGGGCTGCGGCGACGAGGCCGATCTTGAGAGTCATGATGTCTTCCTCCGCTTACGCAAGACAGGATATCGAAGTTGTTCTGATCAAATTGTGGCGGAGCCGAAATGTAATGCTGATGAACAGATCTTCAGCGAATTCGCCCGGCGAGCCAGCGTAGGCCGCATCACCATGCTTAGACCTTGATCCTGCGCAATTCGCAACTTTGCCTCGGCTCATAGTGTTGTTGCGTGGCAGCAGCATGGTGCGTGCTGCCGGGCAAGGTGAACTCGATGCGAGTCATTCCAAATCTGTCGATCTCGCCGGAGAAAGTCTTCTTCGTCATCTCGAAATCGCGCCGGTCCGACGTCGAGGCGGCCGGAGGTGGCGTCATCCTGGAGTTCGGCGACGACGACATGAGCTATGGCCGCGGCGGGCGCGGCGACACCACCGACCGTGCGGAGCTCGCGGGCTTCATCCGCGATCTCAATGTCGACGAGCAGATCGACCTCGTGGCGCTGACCTGGCTTGGTCGCGGCGACGGCGATCTCTCCAATTGGCGCGAATTGCATACCCAGGCGGCGCAGGCCCACAACCAGCGCACCGCTTCCTACCTGATCGGCACGCCTATGCTCGCCGATTACCTGGAGGAGGCGATGGCGCAGTTCGGCAAGTCCTTCGAGGAATTCGAAGAACATCTCTGATGCCGGACGCGGCGTCCGTAAGTTTCAAGGAGAGTTGCAATGGATAAAATGAGAATCGACAAGGGCGATTGGCTGGTGGTGTGCGACGGGCGCAAGGCGCTGATTCTGGAAAACCTCGGCGACGAGATGTTTCCGAACCTTCACACCAAGGAGGTGCACGAGCAGCCCAATCCCTCGACCAGTGCGCAGGGGACCGACGCGCCGGGGCGCCTGCATGCCGCGGCCGGCGGCGTCCGCAGCTCCGCCGAGCAGACCGATTGGCACGACGAGGCCGAGCGCACCTTCCTGCGAAACCTGGCCGGCCGGCTCGATGCCGCCGTCAGTTCCGGCGAGACCACGGCGCTGACCATGGTGGCCTCACCGCGCGCGCTCGGCATGATCCGCGCCGATTATTCGGACGTCGTGCGCAAGGCGATCCAGAATGAGGTCGGCAAGGATCTCGTCAAGCTGCCAGTCTACGAGATCGAGAAGCAATTGCTGCTGTCGGGCGCCGCCAAATAGGGGCGTCCCGACATTGGCCGGCGCCGGCGTCCCTCAGTAGCAGGGGTGCCGGCGGCGGTCCTGGCCGACATAGGCGGCCGCGCCCTGGTAGCAATGGTTGGTCGAGGGCCCGTCGTAAAAGGCGAAGGTGCCGGGGGTGATGCCGGGCCCGTAATTGTGGATATAGCTGATCGGGTAGGGCAGCGGGTTGGTGTAGGCGCGGTAGTGCCGGTGATGGCCCCGCGCCTCGGCCAGGCCAGGGGCTAGAATGGCGGCCGACAGGGCAGCAATTGCGGCGACTAGCGTCAACTTGCTCATCTCGATTCTCCGGACCCGCACGAATAAGTCCATCATCTATAGCCATTTCGAACCGCCAGGGCACCCGTCTGGCCCCCCGAAATCGGGGCTGATCCCGCAGATTCCCGGGCCGGTGTGACAGAATTGCCGGGTATGGCCGCCAAGCCTGCCCATTTTTGGCCTTTTCGGGATGCTTAACGAATTCCCCACACAAGTATGACCAAAGACTATTCGGTTAAGAATCCTGTCGCCGGCCCTCGGGGCTCCTTCGAGGCCGGTACGTTCCTGAAGGCTTTCGCCGTCACCTTGCCATGCGCATCACGCTCCTGAGCCTTATGTTGCTCTGCCTCGCCGCCGCCACGCCGGCGCGGGCCGAGCTGCATATCACCCGCGACCACGGCGGCTATGTCGAGGAATACAAGGCCAAGTACAAGCGCGTCCGCGAGAAGGGCGAGCGCGTCATCATCGACGGCATCTGCAATTCGGCCTGCACGCTGGTGCTCGGCATCGTGCCGATGAACAAGATCTGCGTGACACCGCGCGCAAGCCTTGGTTTCCATCAGGCCTATTACGACAAGGCCTTCACCTTCGGCATCAAGGTCACCAGCTCCGAGGGGACGTCCGACCTGATGTCCTACTACCCCGACACGGTGAAGGACTGGATTCGTCGCAATGGCGGGCTCACCACCGACATGAAAAAGATCAAGAACGGCGTCGAGCTCTGGAAAATCATCGACCCCTGTCCGGAAGAGTGGTGAGCCGCTAGGCTGAGCCGCCACCGTCCGTCGCAGCGCAGCATCATCAGGACCAAATTCGCATTGCCGCATGGCCCCCGCTGGGGCAATGAGAGCGGCAATGAACCATAATCAAGAAGCCCTGACCGCCCGTGCCGCGCCGATCCTGTTCGTCCTGCTCTGGAGCACGGGCTTCATCGGCACCAAATACGTCGTCAACAACGCCGATCCCTTGACCTATCTCGCCATCCGCATGGCGATCGTGGTCGGCTTGATGGCGATCATCGCCGGCCTCGCACGGCCGAAATGGCCCGATCGCGCCGGCATTGCGCACAGCGCGGTCGCCGGCATCCTGGTCCATGGCTTTTATCTCGGCGGCACCGCGATCGCGATCGCGCATTCGATTCCCGCCGGGCTCTCCGCGCTGATCCCCGGCCTCCAGCCGATCCTGACCTCGACGATTGCCAATCGCTGGCTCGGCGAGCGGGTGACGCCGATGCAATGGGCCGGGCTCGTCCTCGGCCTCGGCGGCGTGGTGATGATCCTGCACAACCGTCCCATGACGGGGGAGGCCGGGCTGGGCTGGCTCGCCTCGGTGGTTTCGCTGATCAGCATCACGCTCGGCACGCTCTATCAGCGCCGCTACTGCAACCAGATCGACTGGCGCGCCGGCAATCTCGTGCAATATGTCGCCGTCACCATTTTCTTCGCGATCGGGGCCTTTCTGTTCGAAGACCGCGTGGTGCACTGGACGCAGGAGTTCGTGCTCGCGCTCGCCTGGCTCGCGGTGGCGCTCTCGATCGGATCGATCGGGCTGCTCTATTGGCTGATCCGCCACGCCGCGGCGACTTCGGTCGCGAGCCTGTTCTATCTGGTGCCTGCCGTGACGGCGCTGATGGCCTACATGCTGTTCGGCGAGAAGCTCGATGCGCTGGCGATCGCCGGCATGGCGATGTGCGCCGCTGCGGTGTTCGTGGTCAACCGGCGCGTCTAGCGCGGTGAGGACAGGTCTCCGGACGCGCTCGCATCCGGAGACCCGGTCTGAGCGCCGCGATCAGCGCTTGCCCTTCTTGGCCTTCTTCTTTGTCTTTGGAGCTTTCTTTGCAGCTTTCTTGGCGGTCTTTTTGGCCGCCTTCTTCGCGGATTTCTTGGTGGCCTTTTTGGCGGCCTTCTTCGAACTCTTCTTCGGGGCCTTCTTGGCCTTCTTCTTGGAAGCCTTCTTCGGCGCTACTTTCTTCGCGACCTTCTTGGCGGCTTTCCTGACCTTCTTGACGGCGGTGACCGCCGCTTCCTTGGTCGCTTCCACGGCTGTGGTGATCGTCTCCATCGCCTGTTCGGTGATCGGCTTGTCGTCGTCCATGTCGTCCCCCACGGTTGTATGGAGCGATGACGATAGCGCGTTTCATATTTGTGTCAAAGCAACGCTCAACCTTTGCGGATCTTTGCGTAGGCGGCGAGCGCACGTTCGCGTCCTCTCGCGTGATCGATGATCGGGTGCGGATAGGTCTTGCCGAGTGTGATGCCTGCGCTCGCAAGCTCGATCGGCGTGGCCTGCCAAGGCTGATGGATCAGCTTGGCCGGCATCTCTTGCAGCTCCGGCACCCAGCGCCGGACATAGGTTCCATCCGGATCGAACTTCTCGCCCTGCAGCTGCGGATTGAATACGCGGAAATAGGGCGCGGCGTCGGCGCCGCAGCCGGCGACCCATTGCCAATTGGCGGGATTGCTGCCGGCATCCGCATCGACCAGCGTGTCCCAGAACCAGGCTTCGCCCTCGCGCCAGTCGATCAGGAGGTGCTTGACCAGGAAGGACGCCACGACCATCCGCACCCGGTTGTGCATCACCCCGGTGTGCCAGAGCTCGCGCAGGCCGGCGTCGACGATCGGATAGCCGGTGCGGCCGCGCTGCCAGGCGGCGAGCGCCTTGGCGTCGCGTTTCCACGGGAAGCCGTCGAAATTCGTCTGCAGGTTTGCGCTGGCGAGGTCGGGATGATCGTGGAGGAGGTGGCGGCAGAACTCGCGCCAACCGAGCTCGCTCAGGAACTTTTCGACGCCGGGGCCGAGTGCCGGATCTTCGTCCGCGGCGAACCGCGCGGCATGCCAGACCTGGCGCGGGCTGAGCTCGCCGAACCTCAAATGCGGCGACAGGCCCGAGGTGCCTTCGCGATCCGGTCGATCGCGGTCGCCGACATAGCCGCGCACGGCATGCCCAAGGAAGTCGCGCAGGCGCGCACGGGCGGACGCTTCGCCCGGTGTCCACATCTCGCGCAGGCCGCCCGCCCAATCCGGCTTGGCCGGCTCGAGCTTCCAGCTCTCCAGCCTGTCGCTCGCAACCATCGCAGCCGGGCGAAGCTCCTTCGGTGCCGGCAAGGGCTTGGGCGGATCGCCGAGCGACAGCACGCGCCGCCAGAACGGCGTGAACACGCGCAAGCCGCGGCCCTCCTTGGTGCGGATGGCCGAGGGCGGGACGAGGAGATCGCCAGGGAAGCTCTGCGAGTCCACGCCGAGCCTCGCCAGTGCCGCCTCGAGCTGGCGCTCGACGGCCTGATGCGGCGCCTGCGTAATCCCATTCCAGAAGACGGCGCGGGCGCCGCTTTCGCGGACCAATTCCGGGATCACCCTGGCCGCCGGTCCCCGGCGCAGCACCAGCCATCCGCCGCGCGCAGCGATCGCTGCGCCGAGCGCCCGCAGCGACTGCGCCAGCCACCAGCGCGTTGCCCCGCCGGGTGGGCGCGCGACGCTGTCGTCGAGGACATAAAGGCAGACCACCGGTGCGCCGGCTTTAGCGGCGGCGTGCAGGGCGGGATGGTCGGACAGGCGAAGATCGTCGCGAAACCAGACGATGATGGGCGGCACGCTGGGCGGGGTCAGGAGTGTCCTCGTTTACGATTTGGAAAGCATGCCGGCCCCCGGCGGTATGAACCGTCGTTAATGGGACCGTAAGGGCGTTGCACGAATATGCAGGAATTACGGGGGTAGTTCCATTCATGTCCAACGTTTTGACTGGAAAGTTGTTGCCGCAGTTCAAGCTCGGCACCAAGGCGGTTCTGTGCGCCGTGCTGCTGATCGCCGTGAACACGGCGCTCGTGGTCGGCGCCGGCTATTGGTCGCTGACCTCCGCCTTCAACGATCGCGCATTGCGCGACATCGAGGTCAATCTGCGCACGCTGGCGCTGGCCTTCACCGAGATCGTTCCGGCCGCCAAGATCACGATGCGCGATGGCGCGGTGGTGCGCGCCGAAATCCCTGCGATGCCCAGCTTTACGGACCACGCTATCGTCGATCGCGCGGTGTCCTATGTCGGCGGCAATGCGACCCTGTTCGTGTACGATGATGCCAGCGGGCAGTTCGTCCGACGCTCTACCAACGTGAAAAAGGAAAATGGCGACCGCGCCGTCGGCACCCAGCTGGCAGCCGACCATCCGGGGCAGGCGCCGCTGCGCCGGGGCGAGCCCTATAAGGGGCCGGCGACGCTGTTCGGCAAGACATTCATGACCGCCTATTTCCCGATCGCGGACGGGGCCGGCAAGGTCGTCGGCATTCTCTATGTCGGCATCCCCATGATCCAGTACGAGAGCATGCTGGCCCACGCCATCGAGAGCATGGCCGCGGCCGCCGGCCTTGCCGCGCTTCTGGTGCTGGTCCTGACCCTGCTGGTCGTGCGCCGCGTCACCCGGCCGCTCACCTCGGTCACGCGCTCGCTCACCGCGCTTGCCAACGGCCAGAGCGACGTCGCGATCGAATGCGAGGATCGCGCCGACGAGATCGGCGAGATCGCCCGCACGGTCGCGGTGTTCAAGAGCAATTCGCTGGAGCGCGCGCGCATGCGCAGCGAGCAGGCGGCGGCCTCGGCCGCGGCGGTCGAGCAACGCAAATCCGACCTGCGCAATTTCGTCGAGGAATTCCGCGGCAGCGTCGGCGGCATCCTCGACAAGGTGCTGACCTCCTCCAGCGAATTCGAGCGCGCGGCGCGTCAGCTGACCGACGTCGCCCGCTCCACCGCCGATCTGTCGGCGCAGTCCGCCGGGGCTTCCGAAAATGCTTCCGAACACGTGCGTTCGGCCGCATCGGCCTCGGACGAACTGTCTCAATCGATCTCCGAGATCGCCCGGCGCGTGCAGGAATCCAACCAGATTTCGGCCGAGGCGGTGCAACAGGCCGAGGCAACCGACCAGCGCATCGCGCAGCTGTCGGAGGCCGGCGCGCGGATCGGCGACGTCGTCAAGCTGATCACCTCGATCGCCGAGCAGACCAATTTGCTGGCGCTGAACGCCACCATCGAGGCCGCGCGCGCGGGCGATGCCGGCCGCGGCTTCGCGGTGGTGGCTCAGGAGGTCAAGACGCTGGCTGGCCAGACCGCCAAGGCGACTGACGAGATCTCGAACCAGATCGCCAGCATGCAGCTCGCAACCGAGGAATCTGTCGCCGCCATCAAGGCGATCAGCCAGACCATCGAGCGCATCAGCGGGATTGCCGGCTCGATCTCGGCTGCGGTCGAGCAGCAGAAAAGCGCAACCCACAACATCGTGGCGAGCGTTCGCGCGGCGGTCTCAGGCACGGCCGATGTCGCCGTCAATGTCCGGCATGCGGCCAAGGGCGCCAGCGACACCGGCGAGACGTCGAGCCGGATGTTTGCCTCGGCCCAGGCGCTGTCGGGCGAAAGCCTGCATCTGAAGGCAGAGGTCGACGGTTTCCTCGATCGCGTGCGGGCGGCGTAATTCAGCGTTGTCATCCCGGGGCGGTCCGCAGGACCGAACTCCGGTGCGCAATTGCGCACCAGAAGGATCTCGAGATTCCGGGCTCGGTCCTTCGGACCGCCCCGGAATGACTATCGACTATTTCGGCTGCGGCACGATGCGGATGTAGGGCTTCGGCTCCTTCCAGCCCTGCGGATAGATCGTCTTGGCCTCGTCGTTGGAGACCGAGCCCGCGATGATGACGTCGTCGCCCTGCGACCAGTCGGCCGGGGTGGCGACGCGATGCTTGGCGGTGAGCTGGAGCGAGTCGACGACGCGCAGGATCTCCTGGAAGTTCCGGCCTGTGGTCATCGGATAGACCAGCACCAGCTTGATCTTCTTGTCCGGACCGATGATGAAGACGTTGCGGACGGTCTGGTTGTCGGCGGCAGTGCGGGTGAGGGGATCGCCCGAGATGGCGGCCGGCAGCATGCCGTAGAGCTTCGAGACGTTGTAATCGGTGTCGCCGATCATCGGATAGTTCGGAGCTGCGCCCTGCGTCTCCTTGATGTCTTCCGACCATTTGGCATGGCGGTCGACCGGATCGACCGACAGGCCCATCAGCTTGACGCCGCGCTTGTCGAACTCCGGCTTCAGCTTGGCGAGGGCCCCGAGCTCGGTCGTGCAAACCGGTGTGAAGTCCTTGGGGTGCGAGAACAACAGCGCCCAGCTGTTGCCGATCCAGTCGTGGAATTTGATCTTCCCTTCGGTGGTCTCGGCTTCGAAGTCGGGTGCGGTGGCGCCGATCGGAAGTGTCATGATCTTACCTCATCGTATTGAATTAACTGGCGAATTCTCGCAGGTCGTCCTGCTCAGTATAAGGGCCTTGCAACGCCAAGTGAACGGCAACTGAACCCGCTCAAGTAAAATGTGAATTCCTTGCCTGAAGGCCCGATTTTCTAGCAACTTATTGTTACAGCCGCACCTGCGGCGAAACATCCCCACCCGGGGTCACACGGTCTCGCTCGCCCCGATTATGCCTTTTATGACTTCCATCACGCTCGCCCGGCGCGTCCTAGAACCGAAACGGTCCTGACAGCGACCAATTGGCAACCATCTAGAAAAGTCGCGATCCCCGTATCGAATCGTTAACCACCCCTTTACGCCGGCATGAAAATGCTGGCCGATCAGAAGAAGTCTGGAAGTGAACTATGTCTGCCGCTGCGCCTAAATCTGTCGAGTCGCCGTCCCTCGAACCGTCCTGCCGCGATACCGCGGCCCACGCACTCTCCATCGTGCGCGACGGCGTGATCACCGGCGAAGGCCCGACCACCAAGGGAAGGGTGCATTTCTCCCGTTCGCTGGATGCCGATGACACTGCCTGGTGCACGCGGATCCTGACCGCGACCGCCGTCAACGATCAGCCGGTCAGCCGCGCCGAGGCCGAGATCCTGTTCGAGATCAACGAGGCCGCAACCGAGCGCACCGATGCCGGCCGGTTTGACGATTTGCTCGCCAAGGCCGTCGCCCATTATGCCGCAAGCGCATCGGGCCTGAAGGTGCCGCCGCGCAGCGTCGCGCTGGCGGCCGATACCGAGATCGAGAGCTGGGCGCCGTCCTATGCCTCCAAGGTCAACAGCGAGATGCTGGAGTGGATCGCCGCCCAGATGCGTGGCAAGCGCCACAACAACCGTCGCCTGATGGCGATGGTGGCGACGTTCCTCGGCGCCACCGCGCTGCCTCTGGCAGGCCAATTGCCGAACGTGTTCGATATCGGGATGTAACGTCTCAGCGTCTCTGACGAGATCGAACGGCGGGGTTATTTCCCCGCCGTTTTTTGTTTGCCGGCGTCCGGCTCAAGGCCGAGCGTGCGGCCCGGGAAGCCGGCGGCGTCGAAATAACGCTGGCTGCCGACGCGCTGGAAGTTCAGGACGGTGGTCAGGCCGCCCTCGGCCGGCTTGGACTTCAGCGTGCCCGCATAGGCCTTCGGCACGGGACCGTTGGGCATGGCTTCCGACATCACGCGGCCGACCAGCTCTCCCTTCTGCGTCGCGCGCAGGCCCATCAGCCGGGCGGCCGTCATGCCGACATCCGCATTGCTGACCGGCAGCTCGTCGACGAAGCCGGCTTTGAAATCCGGACCGATCGCGGCCATGAAGTTCATGGTGTCGCCGCGGCTGAAACTGCCATGCATGCCCTGGCCCTGGCGCAGCACGGTGTCGGCGACCTGCACCGAGCAATTGGTCGGCGCCTCGCCGCAATCGCTGGCATAGGAGCGGAAGTTGACGACGATCGACGGGGTCGGCGTCGCGGCCTTGCCGCGCAGATTGAGGCTCGACAGCGGCAGCGTGCCGGGGAAGCGGCCGAGCGAATCGTCGACGAACAGGCCGGAGACGTAGTCCTGCGCGAGCAGCGCCTTGATGGTCTTCTCCGCCAGCTTCTTGTCCTTGTTCGGGAGATAGACGAGGTCGGAGCCGCCATTGGTGGCGACGACGAGATCGGGCTTCTCCGGATCCTTGCCGAGCACGCCGTTGCCGGCCTTGGGATGCTTGTTGCCCTCGATCTTCGCGTTCTTGTCGTTGGGGTCGAACAAGGGGAGATCGAGTGCCTTGGCGAGATCGAGCGCCAGGAAGCCCATCGGCAGGAAGTCTGCCGGCGTGTCGTCATAGCTGACCTTGGCCGAGGCGCTGGTCTTGCTCTCCTTGGAGATGGTGGAGAAGCCATGGTCGGCCGACACGATGATGTTGGTCGAGGCGGTGAGCCCGAGCTCGTCGAGCGCCTTGCGGAGCTGGGCGAGGTTGGTGTCGGCGTTTTTGATGCCGGCCATCGAGGTCGGACCGTTGATGCCGGGCTTGATCTGGTTGAGGCTGTCGCCGGTGTTGTGCTGGCTGCCGTCGGGATCGCGCGACCAGAACACCAGTACGAACGGCTTGTTGCGCGCCTTGAACATCGGCAGCACCACCTTGGCGGCGACGTCGGCGAAATAGGCCTGCTGCGCGACGTTGGCGGACGTGGTGCCGGGCGTCTTGGCATCGCCCGCCTTGGCATTGTCGCCGCGCGGCGGCGTGGTGGTGGGCAGGCCCGCCTTGGTGAGGGCGTCCTTCACCTCGTCGGACAGCGCCACGCCGATCTTGCCGCCGGTGGCGTCGTCGAACACGATCGAATGCAGGCCGGGCTTTTCGGGCTTGTCGGTGTGGTCGAACTGATAGGTCGGACCATGCTTGCCCAGCGCGGCGGTGCTGTAGCCCTTGTCGCGCGCCAGCTTCAGGAGGGTGTCCTCGTTGAGGTAATTGCCGCTAAAATGCTCGTCGATATCGCCGAGCACGGCGTCGTTCTCGATGAAGGGGACGACCGTATTGCCTGCCGGAACGGAGGTGTAATTGGTCCAGATCGTGTTGGAGAACACGCCGGTGTCGCCGAGATAATGGCCGGTCGACATCGCCGAGCCGTTGGCCATGGTGAAGGTCGGGAACAGCGAGTGCGAATTTTTGAAATTGACGCCCTTGTCGCGGACCTCGGCCATGGCGGGCGCCGTGTCGGGATTGACCTTCAGCGCGCGCAGGCCGTCCGGAATGAACAGGATCAGATTGCGGGGCGTGTTGTTCTGGGCGGAGGCAAATCCGTTGGACAAGATTGTCAATCCAGCGGACAGCAACAGCAGTGAACGGCGCATCAAATCTCTCCCTGCGGTGAGGCGGCACGGCCGCAACCCGCGGCCCCGGCTTCGTTTAGTTTCGCTGCATGACGGTTGTGTTACAAGAGCTGAGAGCCATGCAAGAGGGCTGGGGAAGGGGCTTGGTCTCGTGTCCCGGACGCGCTGCAACGCCCTTCGCGCTGCTGCGCGGAGCCGGGACCCTGCAGGCTGCACGGCCCGCTACAACATGGGCCCCGGCTCGGCAGCGCACCGCTGAACCGGACGATGCTTCGCATCGCAGGGGAGGCGCAGCGCTGTATCTGGGGCACGAGAGCGGTCTTTGGCGCATCACTGCTTCGACTTCGTCATTGCGAGCGCAGGAAGCAATCCAGAATTCCTCCGCGGAAAAGCATCTGAATTGCTTCCGCCTTCGCCTAGGCTTCGGCGGGCAAATCGCTGCGCTCGCGATGACGGAGCAAGAAGCACCGCCGGACTTTGTGCAGCGGCCTAAGCGGGCTTTGGCGCCTGCGGATGGCGGTCGGGTCTGGCGAGATCGCGGCGTAGCGACAACGGGGCCGCGTGCAGGGCAAACGCGATCGCGATCTGCGTCCTGTTCTGAAGCCGGTATTTGCGCATGATGTTGCCGATATGCGCCCGCACCGTGTTCTCGGAGATCTTGAGCTCGTAGGCGATGTTCTTGTTCTGCAGCCCTCGCGCGATCAACATCATCAGCTCACGCTCGCGCGGCGTCGGTGCTATCGAATCCTTCGGATCCGGGCTCATGATGGGCTCCTCCCTGGGCTACGCGCTGAATGGTCCGCTTTCAGCATCTTCTCACTCCGTTTTGAGCGCCTCGATGGGGCTGAGCTTGGATGCCTTGTGGGCGGGATAGAAACCGAAGATGAGGCCGGTGGCGATCGAGAACACGAGGGCAAGGCCGATCGCCTGACCGTCGATCGAGGTGACCCATCCCGCCATGCGGGCGACCGTCATCGAGAGCGTGACGCCGCCGGCAACCCCGATGGCTCCGCCGAGCAGGCAGAGCACGAGTGCCTCGCACAGGAACTGCAGACGGATGTCCCGCATCCGCCCGCCCAGCGCACGGCGGATTCCGATCTCCCGCGTGCGCTCGGTGACCGACACGATCATGACATTCATGATGCTGATGCCGCCGACGAGCAACGAGACCGAGGCGATGGCGACGAGCAGCAGCGCGACAGTGCGGATCGCGCCCTGCTGCGCCTCCATCGCGGCGGCCGGATCCTGGACTTTGAAATCGTCCTCCTGGCCGCCGGGGATACGGTGGCGCTGCCGCAGCAAATTCTCGATCTCCGCTCGCGCACCCGCCATCTGTCCGTCACCGGCCACCTTGGCGATGATGTAGGCGACCGAATCCCTGTTGATGTTGCTCGCACTGCCGAGGAAGCGCAGCTTGGCGGTGGCGAGCGGCACGAAGGCGACGTCGTCCTGCGCGGGGCCCTTGCGGTCGAGAACGCCGACCACCTCGAGCGGCACCTTCATGATCCGGATCTGCGCGCCGATCGGGTCGTCGCCGTCGGCGAACAGCTCGCGTGCGACGGTGCTTCCGAGGATCACGACCTTGCCGGCGCCGGCCTCCTCGGAACCGGAAAAATAGCGACCACTCGCGAGCTGCCAGTCGCGGACCATGAAATGCCCCGTCGTGGTGCCGTTGATGGTCGTATTCCAGTTCTTGCCCTCGTGGATGACCTGCGCCGTTCCGGCGAGCGAGCCTGCGGCGGCCTGGATTTCCGGAAGCTGTTCGAGGATGGCCTGCACGTCGCCCTCGGTCATCGTCAGCTTGCTGCCGTCCTTGAGACGCACTCCGCCCTGGTAGACCGCACCGGGGGTGATCATCAGCACGTTGGCCCCGATCGAGCGGATCTGCTCCTGCAGACGCAGCTGCGCGCCGGCCCCGATCGCAAACACCGTCACGATGGAGGCGACGCCGATCACGATGCCGAGCATGGTGAGGAAGCTGCGCAGCGGATTGAGCCGCAAGGCGTGCAGGGCGATTTGAAAGGCCTGGAGCATCGTCATGATAGAGCGCTTCGTTTCGGCAGGATCGGAGCCAGCGTTTCGTCGCTGACGAGCTCGCCATCATACAGGCGAATGGTGCGGCGGCACTGCGTCGCGATGCCCGGATCATGCGTGATCATCACGATGGTCTGGCCGGTCCGGTTGAGCGCGGCGAACAAGGCCAGGATCTCGGCGCCGGTGCGGCTGTCGAGCGCTCCGGTCGGCTCGTCCGCAAGCACGATCAGCGGGGAGGCGATCAGCGCGCGCGCAATCGCGACGCGCTGCTGCTCGCCGCCCGAGAGCTGCCGCGGGAAATGATGGGCCCGGTGCAGCATGCCGACGGCCTGGAGGCTTTGCTCCGCACGCGCCAGGCGTTCCCTGCGGTTGATGCCGCAATAGACCAGCGGTAGCGCGACGTTCTCGAGCGCGTTGTGGCGGGCCAGGAGATTGTAGGACTGGAACACGAAGCCGATGCTGCGCGCCCGCAAGGACGACCGGCGGTCTTCCGACAGAGCGGCGACGTCGGCGCCCTCGAGATAGACGGCGCCCTCGTTCGGCAGGTCGAGCAGCCCGATCATGTTCATCAGTGTCGATTTGCCGGAGCCGGACGGCCCCATCACGGCCGCGATCTCGCCTTGCGCGATGTCGAAGCTGACATTGCGCACCGCAGTCACCGCGATCCCGTCGGTGCGGTAGGTCCGGCTGACCGAGCGGAGGCTGATAAGGGGCGGGGACGAGGTCATGATCCAAACCTGATTCCGAGGAATTCGAAGCCCGCTGGACGGATCGCCTGGCCGATTGCGACCTGGCTGCCCTCGTCGAGACCTCCGCCCTTGAGTGCGACTTGCTCGGTGCCGGCCGCGCCGACCGTCACGGCAATGCGCTGGAGCGCGCCGCTCGCGGTGCGCACCCACACGCCGCTGTGCGTGCCGGCCGGATCGGGCCGTGTGCCGGAGGGCTGGAAGCGCAGCGCCGCCAGCGGCACCTTCAAAACATCGTCCTGCCGTTCGATCACGATCTTCACCAAAGCGGTCATCCCCGGGAGCAGCGCGCCGTCGAGATTGGAGGTCGCAAGAACGACGGTGTAGGTGACGACGTGCTGCTGGGTCTGCGGGGCCTTGCGGACCTGTCGCACCACCGCCTCGAAGCGGCGGTCGGGGTAGGCGTCCACGGTGAAATGCGCGCGCTGGCCGGGGGCGATGCGGCCGATATCGGCCTCGTCGACCTGCGCATGGATCTCCATGTCTTCCAGGCGGTGGGCCACCACGAAGGTGGTGCGCGATTCCAACCCAACCGCGAGGGTCTGGCCCTCGTTGACGAACCGGCCGACGACGACGCCGTCGATCGGCGAGCGGATCACGGTGCGGTCGAGATCGGCCTGCGCCGCGGCGAGCACCGCCGCCTTTTCCGGCACGGCCATTCGTGCTTGTTGCAGCTCCGCCTCGATGCGGCGGACGTCGGCCTGCGCACCCTCCACCGAATAGGAGTTGAGGGACATCAGGATCTCGGCCTCGCGCTCCTGGGCGAGGCGCGCGGTGAACTCCGTCTGCGCGTCGTCAACCGCCGTCGTCGCCACCACGTTTTGCGACTGCAGCGCCAGCTTGCGCTGCAGAGTCTTCTGCGCCGAGCTCTTCACCGCCTGGGCGCTCTCGAGCTTGGCGGCGAGCACGTCCCGGCTGCCTCTGGCGTTTTGCAGGTCGATTTTGGCGCGATCGAGCTTGGCCCTGGCGATGTCGACCAGGGAATTGGCGACGGCGAGCGAAGCCTTGGCTTCGTCGACCTTGGCGGCAAAGCTGCGCGGATCGATCAAGGCGAGCGGCTGATCCCTGGCGACGGTGTCGTTGAAATCGACATAGACCCGGGCGAGCTGCCCGGACAATTGGGAACCCACCTCGATCGTCTTGACGGGCTGCAGGGCGCCCGTGACGGTGACGGTCTGCTCGATGCTGCCGCGCTGGATCGACGCGTAGCGGAATACGGGCGAATCGGGCCCCAATGACGCGGCATTGCGTCCGGCGGGCACGAGCAGGCGCCGGGTCGATTCCAGCGCGTGCGAGGCCTTGTCCGCAGCGCTGCCGGCCGCGCCGATGACGGCGGGCCCTGCGGCATAGACCGCGGCGAGGCTGCAGGCAGTTCCAAGCAAGGCAATGATTGGTACAAATCGCATATCAAAAACCCGCCTCTCGAATAATGGCTGGCGGCACGGATAAAGATCGCGCTATGGTTGTAAATCTTCCAAAGCGATATCGATCGTCAGTATGTCGCCGCTGATGGGGCGACGGTCGGGCGCGGCTGATGATCCAGACGTAAAGTCGTAAGCCGCGAATTTTCGTGATTTGCTGCGGATGCATACGAAGCGTATCGATACGAGGCGCGCGGTATCGAACTCGACAAGCTGACTGAACGTCCCGTTTGCTCTGGCCGAAGCGGCCGGTGCAGGGCGTTCAGGCCGGCCCATGAGTGGCGATGCATGATGCAACTGGCGATACCACGACGCAGGAACGTCGCAATTTCGAAATCAGCCCGCCTCGATGCCGGCGGCGGCGAGGTCGAATCACTTCAATCACGAAGCCCGATATGTGAACGCCTTCACTCGTCTCAGGCGCGAGTTGGCTCTAAGAGGTCGAACCGGCGGAGCGATGCGCCTCGTTCGATCGCTGCGATTCTATCCAAGCACCTTGATCACGCTTGCAAGAAGAATGGACGGCTCGGTTTTTTCATCGAGCCGCAAGCCGGGGAGCCCGTTGCTCATGAATTCAGGTCAAGCCACAGTTTATGTCGTTGACGACGAAATTCAGATTCGAACTGCGATCGGGAATCTCTGCGAGGAGACCGGACACCAGGTGAAGCTGTTCGCCACGACGGAGGCGTTTCTCGCCGAGAGTATTTCGCCCGGTCCTTCGTGCCTCGTGCTCGATGTCCGCTTTCCCGGCACCTCGCCGACCGGACTCGAACTGCAGCGCCAGCTCGCCGAGACGGGCGTGCCGATTCCGATCGTCTTCATCAGCGGCCATTCCGACGTCCGCGTCTCGGTCGAGGCCATGAAGCGCGGCGCGGTCGAGTTTCTGCCGAAACCTTTTCGGGAGCAGGAGATCCTCGACGCGATCAGGCATGGCATCGAGCGCGATCGCAGGCGCCTCGAGCGCGAGGATGTCGTGCGTGAAGCGCGCCAGCGCGTCGAAACGCTGACCGCGCGAGAGCGCGAGATCATGCTGCTGATGGCCGAAGGGCTCATCGCCAAGCAGATCGCGGCGCGGCTCGGCGTGAGCGAGGTGACGGCGAAGGTGCATCGCGCCAGGATGATGCGAAAGCTGGAGCTGCGTACGCCGATCGAGGTGGTGCGGCTGATCGACAGCATGGGGCGTGAAGCGGAGACGCCGCGCGCCGGCGCGGGATAGCGCGGCTCGCGAGCTTTCACGGGCCGCATTTCACGGCAGGCGTCTAGTCCGTACCGATTAGCATGAATGGCAGTCTGTCGCGCAGGCCGCGATCGGTTCAAAGTATCCCTACGATGTCGGCCTCTTCCAAGACGGCATCCGTACTCAAGTCAGACAACTTGTCCAGAAAGGGATATTCCATGCGCAAATTGTTTTTTGCTTCCGTTGCATTGTTCGCCCTGTCCTCCGCGGCGCAGGCCGCCAACACCTCGACCACGGTGCAGGTCGGCGTCGTGAACGGCTCGTCCGTCACGCAGAACGGCCTTACCAACGACAGCTCGTCGACCAGCCAGCTCGGCATCGTGAATACTGCGTCCACGATGCAGGGCACCGGTTCGGCCTCGCTCAACAACGCGAGCACGGTGAACCAGATCGGCGTGCAGAACTCGGCGACCACCGGCCAGGTGGCGTTCGGCAACAACGGCAGCGCGATCACCCAGAACTCGTTCGGGCCGCCCGCGCTGCAGAACAACGCCGCCGCCGTCGGCCAGCTCAGCGTGTTCGGCGTCAACGGCAGCACCGTCTCGCAGACGGCGCACTGAACCACGCAACCGTTCGGCCGGACGCATCCAGTTGCGGTGCGTCCGCGCCAATCTCGAATACACCGCTACCGGCCGGCCGATCAATTGCGACGGCTCGCTCATTCTCGCGGAGGAATTGACATGCGGATCACCTATTTCATTGCAACCTTTGCGGCGTTCGCCACGCTGACGGCCGCCGATGCACAGGCCGGCAACACGGCCAGCGTGCTGCAATTCGGAAACACCAACACCTCGTTCATTTCGCAGAGTGGCGGCACCAGCAACAGCGCCACGACGCTGCAGTTCGGCGCCACCAATACCGCGACCACCTTGCAGACGGGCTCGCTCCTGACCGTCAACAATTCGGTGATCGGGCAGGGCGGCACCACCCCGACTGCGACCAACACCGCGCTGGCCGGCCAGGTCGGCGGCAGCAATACGAGCCTGATCGGCCAGATCGGCGCCACCAACACGGCCGGCGTCGGTCAGCTCGGAATCCTGAACGGCTCGACGATCATCCAGCAGGCTCCGTGAGCGGATCCGAAGTGCGAGGCATGTCATGAAACATCATTTGGGATGCGCGGGCGCCGTCCTGCTCGCTCTGGGCCCGGTCGGCGCGGGGCCAGCCCGGGCCCAGACCGCCGACATCAAGACCATCGTCTCGGTCGGCGGGCCGCCCGTCGTGCTGAACCAGAACAGTCAGCTCAACCTGGCGGGCGTGTTCATGATCGGCGGCAGCACCAGCGCGACCGTGACGCAGAACGGCACCAACAATGCCACGGGCGTCCTGCAATTCGGCGGGACCAATTCCGCATCGGTCGGGCAGGCGGGCGCGAACAATCTCGCCTTCGTCGGTCAGACCGGCCAATCGGCGAGCAGCCTGATATCGCAGCTCGGCACGATGAATGCGGGCACGGTGGCGCAGTTCGGCGCGGTTAACACTTCCACCGTCGTCCAGACCGGCCCCTAAAACGCGCGCGAACTCATCGGCGTCGGCAAGCAATGGGGGAAGACGATGCGAGGCAGGCAGATCTTGAGGCACACTTTGGCGCTGGCGGTGTTGCTCACCGCCGTCGGCACGGCGACGCAGGCGAGCGCCGGGTCGGTGCAGCACAGCGTGACGAAAGGGAAGGTGAGCATTGAAACGGTCGTGCAGTTCGGCGACAATGTTCAGCCGGTCACGATCGAGGAGAACAGCCCGATCAATATCGCGCGGGTGATCCAGATCGGCGGGACCGGGATGGTGGACGCGACCATCATCCAGAACGGCACGCGCAACTATGCCAATGTGATTCAGGTGGGCGGCACCACCAATGCCGTCATCGGTCAATCCGGGGTGAGCAACACCGCCGAGATCACCCAGATCGGCAATTCCACCAACACGCTTCTGCTTCAGGTCGGCGACATGAACTCAGGAGCCGTGAGGCAGTTCGGGCGTTTCAACTGGCTGGCGATCTTTCAGTTCAGCCGATGATGGAGGTGTGACATGAGGTTGCTCCTGCTCGCATCCGGAATAGGACTCATGGGCGTGGTTGCGATGGCGCCGGCTGAAGCAGGCGATGGTCACACCACGACGGTCCAGGACGAGAACGGCACGTCGGTGATCACACAGAGCGGTGATCCCGCGCAGGCCGAGGTTCGCATCGAGAAGGAACCCGGGCGCACGACGGTCTATCGCCGCAGCGGTGGCAACACTGCCATCGTGACGCAAAGCACCGGACAAGGCACCGGCAAGGCGCAGGACATGCTCGACTGGCTGCGCAAGCAGCAGGGCCGGTGACGCACGAAGGCCCACCGTCCGCTCTGGACGGTGGGCCTCGCCGCGCGCGGATCTTACCAGCGATATCCGCCGGTCAGCGTGCCGTTGTTGTTGCCGTCAGGGCCGACGTCACCCTGCGTCGAGCTCGGCGTCGGATGGTTGGTGCCGTTGATTGCACCATAGGGGTCCGCGACATCAGGATAGTAGGCGCGCGGCTGAACCGGCTCGTAGGCGGGGGCGCTGCGGTCCCAGCCCATGCGCGATCCGTTCCAGTCGTAGCCCTGCGCCGAGGCGGCCGCGGTGCCGGCGACGAGCGATGCCGTGATCAGGCAGAGGAGTTTCGACTTGTTCTGCATTTGAGATGCTCCTTGCTTGTGTCGGGAGCCAACGGTTGCACTGTGGGAGCGTTCCGGAACCGGTCCGGCGAGAGCGATCAACTCCGATCAACTGGTTATGAATCGCCTGTCCCGGAACGAAACGACGGAGGCGGCAATCCCGGGCGCTCTTGCCGCACCGGTTCCCCGGCTAATCGCGTGCTTTAACCAAATATTAA
Source organism: Bradyrhizobium sp. WYCCWR 12699 (assembly GCF_032144035.1). NCBI lineage: Bacteria > Pseudomonadati > Pseudomonadota > Alphaproteobacteria > Hyphomicrobiales > Nitrobacteraceae > Bradyrhizobium > Bradyrhizobium sp. WYCCWR 12699. The sequence goes on along the minus strand of NZ_JAVTJN010000036.1, from coordinate 705,079 downwards.
TTATACGTTTGCGGCTGGGCGACAGCCCGGCCTAGCGTAGCTGCGGGGAGCCGCCGAAGCCAAACGAGTTGGTGCGTATCATGATGTCCAGATCATATGGGGCGATGCTCGCCTCGCTCAGCGCCGTCGCGCTGCTCCTTAGCCTCAGCGACAGTTTTGCACGACCCGGCGGCGCCGCGCCGCATGGCATGACTGCTGCGCCGTCCGGCGTCGCGGCGCGTCCGCCCATCGCGCCGGGGGCCCGGTTCCACCGGCGCAATAACCCCTTCGTGTACTGGCCGGGAGGCGGCGGCTTCTTCTACGACAGCGCCGGCTACAGCCAGCCCTTCCTCGATGCGGCGCAGCCGGTCTCCACTGACGTGCGCTACACCTACACCTATGACGTCCCCTGGGACTGGTCGCATCGTTTCCCGCCGAACGTCGTGCCCTCCGACCGGCCCTATGTGCCGAGTTGCCCGACGGAGCAGGTGACGGTGCCCGGCCGCGGCGGCAGCGAGCACACCGTCAACATCACGCGCTGCTATTGATTGGGGTCTAGCCCAGCTCGAAGCTGGTCACGCCGAAGACGCGGTCGATCCGCAGCGGCGGGATCGCGCCCGTATACATCCGCGCCGTCTCGAACACCGGCTTCAGCCCGAGCGCCTCCGCGAGCGCGATGGCGTCACGGTTGACGGCGGGGACGTCGAGGAAGACCTCGTCATCCGCGCTTGCCAGCAGGGCCTGCACGATCGCCTCCGCCGCCCTGCGATCGTCGGCGACCAGCGGGCCTATCTTGTAGCCGGTCCGGCACGGCCGGATCACGCCCCATGCGGCGAGCTCGCCGTCACGCATAAGCGCGCGGCCGACATGGCCCGACGTGCTGATCCAGGCACGCAGGAAAGTGCTGCGCCGGGCCGGGAAGACCGTGGCGTCATCGGCTTCCACACGCGTAAACGGGATCGTGTCGAGTGCGACGACATCGGCGGGCGGCCTTGCAGGCGCAGTGACGACGCCGCCATAGCGGATATTGGCGTAGGCAAGCTGGAAGCCTGACTTTCTGTAGTTGCTCTGCTGCGCCACCACGCCATCGAGCCCGATCACGCGCGTGCCCGCATGCGCGATCGCCGCGTTCCAGATGCGCAGGCCGTGGCCGGAGCCGCGAAGATCCGCACGCACGATGTAGAAGCCGAGGAAGGCGAAGCGATCGTCGAAATTGACGCAGGAGACGGTCGCGACCGGCTCGCCATCGATCTCGCCGACGAAGAAGCCTTGCGTGTCGGGGATGGCAAAGCAGGCGGCATCGGAGAGGCCCGGATTCCAGCCCTCGGCCGCGGCCCAGCCGATGGCAAGCGAGATTTCCTCGGGGCGCAAATTGCGGATCAACAGCTCGCTCATCTCGCGTTGCTCATGACTGTGACCTTCGACCATGGACCTGCCGACAGGTCTGGCTGTAGAAGACCTCATGATAGGCCGAGCCTGCGGCTCGCCTCAACTCGAAGGGATGATCGGTCATGGCAGCAGAGAAGGTTGCGCTCGTTACCGCCGGCGGCAGCGGCATGGGGGCAGGGGCTGCGCGGCGGCTGGCGGCGGACGGGTTTCGTGTCGCGATCCTGTCGTCCTCGGGCAAGGGCGAGGCCCTGGCGGCCGAGCTCGGCGGGCTCGGTGTCACCGGCTCGAACAAGTCGAACGACGATTTGAAGCGTTTCGTCGACGGTGCGATGGCAAAATGGGGACGGATCGACGTGCTCGTCAACAGCGCCGGCCACGGCCCGCGCGCGCCGATCACCGAGATCACCGACGAGGAGTGGCACACCGGCCTCGACACTTATCTGTTGAACGTGATCCGCCCGACGCGGCTGGTGACGCCGATCATGCAGGCGCAGAAGGGCGGGACCATCATCAACATTTCGACGGCCTGGGCGTTCGAGCCCAGCGCGATGTTCCCGACCTCGGCGGTGTTCCGCGCAGGGCTCGCCGCCTTCACAAAAATCTTCACCGATGACCATGCCGCCGACAACATCCGCATGAACAATGTTCTGCCGGGCTGGATCGACAGCCTGCCGCAGCAGGATGCACGCCGCGACAGCGTGCCGATGAAGCGCTATGGCAAGGTCGAGGAGATCGCGGCGACGATCTCGTTCCTGGCCTCCGACGGCGCCGCCTACATCACCGGCCAGAACATCCGCGTCGACGGCGGACTGACGCGCTCGGTCTGAGGCAAGCAGAGCCGAGTCGCGGCCTCGCGGCCTTGTCGTCATGCGACAGCGGCGTGCGCTGCACGCCGTTGATGAGGGGTGATCTGTGGCCCTCCAGTCACACTGCTCATCCGTTTGTACGATCTCCGATGCACACTACGTCACAGTCCCGATGAACTTCGCCGCAGCCCAAGACGACGAGCGGCGCGCGCCGTATGCCCTCACTGCGCGGGTTTTTATCGGCGGGCAATCGAAACGCGAGTTCATCGCGTGGGGCAAGGAGACTGGAATGAACAAGTTGTTGCTGGCGATCGCGTCGGTTGTCTTGGGGACCGCGTCCGTTCAGGCGGCCGACCTCGCGGCGCATTACACCAAGGCGCCGGCAATGGCGCCGCTCTATAACTGGACCGGCTTCTACGTCGGCGGCAATGTCGGTGGGCAGTGGGGCAGCGCGAACCCGGCCACCACCACGCTGTTTCCGGTGGCCGCCTATTTCGCGGATTCGAGCGTGACCGCCATCGGAACGGTCGGCGCCCAGCACATCAACAGCTCCGGCGTGACCGGCGGCTTCACCGCCGGCTACAACTGGCAGGTCAACAACGCCGTGCTCGGCCTCGAGGGCGACATCAACTATTTCGGCTTCAAGGGCAGCGCGAGCAGCACGGCCGTCTATCCCTGCTGCGCGCCGACCACCTTCACCGTCAATTCGTCGGTCTCGGCCGACTGGCTCGCCACCATTCGCGGCCGCATCGGCTTCCTCGCGACGCCGAGCTGGCTGATCTACGCCACCGGCGGTGCCGCCATCGCAGAGGTCAGGGGCAATTTCAGCTTCACCGATACCTTCGCAGGCGCGACCGAATCCGGAACGATCCGCGACACCCGCGTCGGGTGGACCGCGGGCCTCGGCGGTGAATACGCCGTGGGCAATGGCTGGTCGTTGAAGGCCGAATATCTCTATGTCGATCTCGGCCGCAGCAGCATGACCAGCAACAATTTCAGCGTCGGTGTGGCTTTGCCGGCGCAGACCTTCACCCATTCGGTCGACCTCAAGTCGAACATTGTGCGCGTCGGCGTGAACTACAAGTTCGGCGGACCCGTCGTCGCCAGGTATTGATCTGTCCCGGTCCGATCCTGGCGTGGAAAGCCCCGGCTCGGCCGGGGCTTTCTGTTTTGAAGTTCAGCCTGCGTGCGATGCCAGCAGATGTGCCAGCGCGGGAAGAATCTTGTAGCGGGCGATCTCGTGCGGATACTCGCCGCGATTGGCCAGCAGGACGATGCCGATCCGCCGCGCCGGCACCAGGCCGATATAGCCGGAGGCGTTGTTGAGGCCGCCGGGCTTGTCGACGATGGTGACGCCCGGAAGACGCACGGTCTCCCAGGCCATGCCCTGTCCGAATTTCTCGTCGACGCGGAAGGCCTCGCGCTGCGTCATCCGCAGCGCCTCGCGCAAATGCGGATCGATGGCCCGGCCATCGACGCAGGCCGCCGCGAACGTGGCAAGATCCCGCACCGAGGCGAACATCTGGCCGGTGCCGAGAAAGGCAAAATAGCTCTGCTGATCGCCGATCGGGCCGACAGCCGCGCCCTGGTCGGAATAGCCCTGGACCGCGCGCTGCATCCAGGCGGCATCCATGACGGCGCGATTGTCCGGCCCGCGCTCAGGAAAGAACGTTGAGTGCATGCCGAGCGGCTTGAGGATGCGCCCCTCTATCAGCGTGCGGATCGGCATGTCGTAGCAGCGCTCGAGCACGAGCTGAAGCAGCACATAGCCGGCATGGGTGTAGATGCGTTGCCGACCGGGCGCGACGCTCGCCGCCGGCGCGAAGGCGTTCAACATGGCGATGAACTGCGCGCGCGTGTACTCATCGTTCGGCCAGGGCGGATGGTCGGTCGGCAGCAACAGTCCCGATGTGTGCGTCACCAACTGGCCGACAGTGACGTTGCGGATATAGGTGCCGTCCAGCTCGGGCAGGTATTTCGGCAGGCGGTCGTCGAGCCGCAACTCGCCACGCAGCACGCCGAGCGCCACAACAGCCGCCTCGAACGGTTTTCTCAAGGAGGCGAGGTTGAACAAGGTATCCGGCGTCACCTTCCGGCCGGTCGCATCATCGGCAAAACCGTAGCTGAAGAACTCGACATGGCGCCCGGCATAGAGGGCGGCGGCGAGGCCGCCCGCATGGTCCGGCGTCGCGGTCGGTGCCAGCTCGCTCGCGACGATGTCGCGCATCTGAGCGATCATGTCGGAATCCGCCGAGGCGCGTTGCGAGCAGAGCACGAGCGCAGCCGGAATGAAGACGGCCCGGGCGAAGGTCCGCCGGGTGATGGGGGATGAGGTGACAATAGGCGGCACGAGCTCTGATGAACGATTCTGGGGCGCCCCCGATCTGCTTTAGCCGGAAGCGTCCCGCGGCCCAATTCACAATTGCGCGTCGCAGGTTCCGCATCGAAGCCGGCGGTACAAAACTAAGCCAATCGGATAACAATTGTTGACGCGCGCGTCCACGTCGCCTATAGTTAGCTTCATGGCTAACCAATTGTCCCACCTCGACCAGGTTTTCGCAGCGCTCGCCGATCCGACGCGGCGCGCGATCGTGATGCGGCTGTGCGCGGGGGAGGCGTCGGTCGGCGAGCTCGCCGATCCCTTCGACATGGCGCTGCCGAGCCTCATGAAACACATCCATGTGCTGGAGACGAGCGGGCTCGTGCAATCGGAGAAATCCGGCCGCGTGCGGACCTGCCGGCTCAGCCCGGATGCGCTGCTCGGGGCGGAGGACTGGTTCCAGCAGCAGCGCGCGATCTGGGAGGCGCGGCTCGACCGGTTCGAAGCCTATGTGATGAAGCTCAAGAAAGAGAAGGAGCAGGCGGTCGCCAAACGGCCGTCCCGCACAACCAAGAAGAAAGGTTCTTGACGATGACGAATTCTGCCAATCCCGCTCTGTCGCAATGGTCGCTCGACCGCGAGATCGTGATGTCGCGCGTGATCGACGCGCCCCGCGATCTGGTGTTCGAGGCCTGGTCCGACCCCAAGCATCTGCCGCAATGGTTCGGGCCGAAGGGTTTCAAGGTCGAGACCTTCGAGATCGACGTGCGGGTCGGCGGCGTCTGGCGCTTCAACATGATCGGCCCCGACGGCACGGTCTATCCGAACCGGATGCGCTTTCGCCGCATCGAGCGGCCGTCGCTGATGGAGATGGATCACGGCACAGACCAGGACGAGGATCCCGGCATGTTCCGCTTCACCGTCACCTTTGCCGAGCAGAGCAACGGCAAGACCGTGCTGATGATGCGCCAGCTCGCCTCGAGCGCCGAGCAGCGCGACGGCATGATCGGCTTCGGCGCCGTCGAGTACGGCTATCAGACGCTCGACAAGCTCACGGCCTATGTCGCCGGCATGAAGCGGTGAAGACATGAGGTCCCGGCGCAGAGCCTCCGGGACCGTTTTCGCTGACATTGGCAAGGCGTGCCGACGTGCGATGACTTGCGGCGGGGGCGTCGTTCCCGCGACCGGAACATTATCGGGATTAGCGGGCTTTCTGCCGCACGAGGGGGGCCGCAGGAACGATCGCGCTTCTCCGGCTTTGCCGGTGATGACGCACATTGTTTTCAGCGACTATCGCAATCCCGCCGCGGAGCAGGCCTACGAGATTGCCTGGGATTTTCTCGACCGCACGGGCGCGATCCGCGACGAATTCGAAGCCTGCGTATTCCTGGCACAGCGCATCACCGGGATGGTCGAGGAGGGGCAAACCAACCGGATCCGCAGGGCCAATCGCGCCATCTCCCAATATCAGCACCATGTCCGGGAGAGCGACCCTTTGATCCGCAACGGCGGCCGGCGAGCCGGCCAGCGTTGAGCGCCGTCTCGAAGCCTGGCTCTTCTCACTCCTTCGCCTCGTCCGTCACGATGTCGCCGAGCTTCTGCCAGCGCTGGCCGTCGAACTGCACCATCTGGAACTGCTTGTTGACGCGATAATCGGTCGGTGTGGTCGTGACCGAGATTCCCGGGAGCGTCAGATCGAGCACGACGTGCTTGAGGCTGGTTGCCTGCCGCATCACGTTCTCGCGGGTCAGATCGTCGCCGCATTGCTGCAGCACCTGCACCAGCAGCTGGGCCGTGATGTATCCGTACACGTTCAGGTTCGAATCCTTGTCGCCGTCGGGATAGTACTTTGCCATGAAGGCGAGGTAGCGCTTCATGCCGGGATCGTCCTTCCAGTCGGGGTCTGCGGCATCCTTGACGTAACCGACGCTGACGACGCCCTTGGAATTGTCCAGGCCCGCCGGCTTCAGCACGGCGCTGAGCGAGGAAGCGTTGATGTCGATGATGTGCAGCGGCTTCCAGCCGATCTCGGCGACCTTCTTGATCGCCTGCGCCGCCTGTTTCGGCGTCGTGGCGCTGAACAGCACGTCGGCGCCGGCGTCCTTCAAGCGCAGGATCTGCGAGTCGATGGTCGGCTCGGAGATCTCGTAGGAGGTCTCGGCTACCACCATCTTTGCCTTGTCACCGAGGCCCGCCTTGAGGCCGGCAAGATAGTCCTTGCCGAGGTCGTCATTCTGGTAGAGCACGCCGATCTTGGCGTTCGGATGGTTCTTCAGAAGGTACTGCGCGTAGATCCGGCCCTCGACGAGGTAGGAGGGGTTGAAGCCCATGGTCCAGGGAAAGGATTTCGGATCGGTGAAGCGTGCCGCGCCGGTGGCAGCGAACAGCTGCGGGATCTTCCTGGCGTTGAGATATTTCTGCACGGCGACGTTCGGCGCCGTGCCGATGATCTGGAACGTCAGCAGCACCTCGTCGCTCTCGACCAGCTTGCGAACCTGCTCGACCGTCTTCGGCGGCGAATAGGCATCGTCATACTGGATCAGCTCGACCTTCCGGCCGTTCACGCCGCCCTGGTCGTTGATCATCCTCATATAGGCCGCCTGGGTCTTGCCGATCACGGCGTAGGCCGAGGCCGGGCCACTGAGCGGCACGGTCTGACCGACCTTGATCGCAGTGTCGGAGGCACCGGGATCGTATTTCTTCTGCGCATGAGCCTGTGCGAGCGACATCACCAGGGCAAGCGCGGTGACCGCGACGCGATCGAGAAGACGGTTCTTCATCTTCGTTCCCTGTTGCCTGCGATCATTCGCCCTTGAGCCCGGCGTCGCGGATCAGCTTGGTCCACTTCTGGGTCTCGGCATCGATGAACCGGCCGAACTCGGTGGCAGTGCCTGCGCGCACCTCCAGACCTTGAGCGGTCAGCTTGTCCTTGATCGCGGGCTCTGCCAGCGCGCGCAGGACTTCGGCCTGGAACTTGTCGACGATCCCGGGCGGCGTCGTGGCGGGCGCCATGAAGCCGTACCAGCCGGCGGCGGCGACGTTGGGAAAGCCCTGCTCGCGCAGCGTGGGTGCATGCGGATAGAGTGCGCTGCGCTCGGGCGAGGCGACGCCGAGCACGATGAACTTTCCGCTCTGGATGTAGGGCAGGGCAGTCGGCAGCGCCGTCAGCGTGGCATCGACGCGTCCGGCGAGCAGCTCCGTGTAGGAGGCCGCATCACCCCGGAACGGGATGTTGAGACCCTTGACGCCGGCGTCGCGGAACAGGAGCTCACCTGCGAGGTGCGGCTGCGAGCCGGCGCCGGGCGAAGCAAAGGTCAGCCCATCCGGCTTCGACTTGCCGTAGGCGATCAATTCGGGAAGCGTCTTGAATGGTGCGTCGGCGCTGATGATGAGAAACAGCGGCGCGACCACGACCATCGCGACCGGCTGCAGATCCTTGCGGTCATAGGTCAGCTTGCCGAACAGCGCCTCGGCGGTCGCGTAGGGCGCCGCGACGTAGAGCAGGGTGTAGCCGTCGCCCGGGGCATGGGCGACCATGTCGTTGGCGATGCGGGTGCCGGCACCCGGCTTGTTCTCGACGATGAATTGCTGACGGAGATTGCGGCCGAACTCTTCGGCGAGCAGGCGCAGCGAAATGTCGTTGGAGCCGCCCGGCCCGTAGGGCGAAATCAGCCGCACCATGCGCGAGGGCCATGCATCTTCGGCCCGTGCCGTCAGGCTTGAGCCGGCCAGAAGGCCGCCTGCGATTGTGCCCAGCAGGGTTCGTCGTGTGACGTCGTGCGATGCCACGATCTCTTCCTCCCTTTATTGTAAGTCTTCTCGTTAGTTTCAGATCACCTTTCGCTCGGTGAGCCGTTCGATCTCCTGCTCGGTCAGGCCGAGCCAATTGCGAAAGACCTCGTCATTGTCCTGGCCGACGTCGCCGGCGGCGTGACGCATTTGCGCGGGATCATTGGTGAAGCGCGGAACGACATTGGTCATGGCAACCGTGCCGAAATCCCGGTCAGCCACGCGCGTGATCACCTCGCGCGCTTTCATTTGCGGGTCGTCGGCGATCTGGTCGATCGAATAGATCGGGGCGAGCGTTCCCTGCGCTGAGTTGAACCTTGCGAGGACGTCATCGAGGGGATGGGCGGCACACCAGCCGGCGAAGATGTCGTTGAGCTCGGAAGCGTGCTTGACGCGCCGGTCGTTGCTGGCGAAGCGCGGATCGTCGATGAGGTCGGGCCGTTCGATCGCCCGGCAGTTCGCCGCAAACAGTGCGTTGGTCGAACCTGCGAGCGTCACCCAATGATCGTCTTGGGTGCGAAATACGGCGGCTGGCGCCGAATAGCCGTTGGCATTGCCGATCCGGCTGCGAACGGCGCCGAGCTGGTCGTGCTCGATGGCGAGGACGTCGAGCAGGCGGAAGGTCGCCTCCGTCAGCGAAAGATCGATCTCCTCGCCGGGCGCATTCGGGTCACGCGCCCGTTTCCACAGCGCCGCCAGCACGCCGACGGCGCCGAACAGGCCGCCGATCGAATCCCCGATCGGATAACCGGGGTGGGTCGGCTCGCCCTCGCTCTCCCCGGTGATGTAGGTGAGCCCGCCCATGGCCTCGAAGATGCGGGCAAAGCCGGGCCGCTCGCGATAGGGGCCATCTTGCCCGAAAGCGGTGGCGCGCAGGATCACGAGGCGCGGCTGGATCGACCACAGCACCTCCTTAGGCAAGCCCCAGCGGTCGAGCGTTCCCGGACGGAAATTCTCGATCAGCACGTCGAAGCGCGGCAGCAGCTGCTTGAATAGCGCAAGCCCATCCGGTGTGCGCAGGTCGAGCGTGGCGAACTTCTTGTTGCGGTTGGCCGCCTTCCACCACAGCGGCTTGCCGTCCTTGAATGGCGGAAACGCCCGCACGCCGTCGCCCTGGCCGGGCATCTCGATCTTGAGCACCTCGGCGCCGTAGTCGGCCAGCAGCGTCGCGGCAAAGGGCGCTGCGATGATGGTCGCGATGTCGAGAACTCTCAAACCTTCGAGCGGCCCAGCCATCTCACGTCCCGGTGTTGGTCTTCTTGGTCTTGCGCGCCGGCGGCGCGGGGGCCGCCTGTCCGACGATGGCGCGGATGCTGTCGGCGAGCGCCGCGATGCGCGGACCGATCTCGCCTTCCAGCTGGCCCGGCTGGAGGCGGAACGCGGGGATGCCGCAATTGATCGAGAACGACTGCCTGGATTCGCTGACGTGGAACAGCGGCGCGGCGACGGCATGGATCGAAGCCATGTACTCGCCCCAGCAGGTGCAGAAGCCGCGGCTTTTGCATTGCGTGATCCCGGCGCGGTACTTGTCACGGAAGGCCGACCATAACTCGGCGTCCTCGGTGGCGATGTTCCGTTCGAGCCGCTCGGCATCGGCCGGCGGCAAGGTCGCTGCCGCGGCGCGTCCCATCGCGGTCATCACCACGGGAATTGGCATGCCGATGTCGGGCGCGTGCGGCCCGACATCGCCGGAGCGCGCGGTCTCGACATAGATCATCGAGGTGGCGTCGAGCAGGCCGATCGAGACCGTGCCGCGGACGCTGAGCGCCAGCTCCTGCATCATGGGCCGCGCCACCTGGCGGAATTGCATGCCCGCAAGCAGCGGATGCGCGATCCGTAGCGCCCGCGCAGCGACGCGGTACTTCGCCCGCTCGGCGTCGTAACGGAGGTAGCCGAGTTCGGCCAGCGTGTGGGTGAGCCGCGCAACCGTCGGCCGCGGAATGCCCGTCAGCGTCGACAGCTCCATGTTGCCGAGCAGTGTGCTGCCGGCCTTGAACGCTTCGAGCACGACCAGCCCCTTCGCCAGCGTCGTGGCGAAGGCGGCGTCATCGACGCTCTCCGCCAGCACGGCGGCGGCGGAGGAGGGCGCATGTCGCGGCTTGGGCGAGTCTTTCGTAGCCATTCCTGACTATCGAACGGACGCGTCGCTTTTGTCTAATAGATTCATCGGCAATGCAAAATTTGTCCGATATGTGGACACGAGAGTTGCTGCGAAGTTTCACTGAAGAACGCGCGCGAGCGAGGCGACCACACGGATTTTTGTCGTGATTGCATGCCGTCTTGTGACAGGATTATTACGTCGACATGTCAGATCGATAATTCACCGATAATTCTCGGAGCGGCTCATGTTGCAGTGGCAGGCGCGGTCAAATCCCCTCGCGTGGTGGTGGGGGTCTCTCACGCTCGTGAGCGCGGCCAATATCCTGGTCTGGTTCATGCTGTACCGCGAGTTCTACCCGACGGTCGCAGGAAGTGCGGGCGGCGGCTCGGACATCGGGCTGATGTTCCTGCTCTGCGCCGGCTACGTGTTCGGCTGCGCGTTCCGCTCGTTCCTGCCGCGCGCGGACGTGCAGCGCATCTGCCTGTTCGACACCTGGCTGTCGAGCGTCGTGGTCGGCCGCACCGTCGCGACCGTGGCCGAGCTCTGCTTCGTCGCGCAATGGGCCATCATCCTGCATCAGCTCGGCAAGATGACGGGCGCGGAGACCGCGGTGAACATCGCGCTCGTGATCGTGCCCATCATCATCATCGCGGAGTGCTTCTCCTGGTACGCGGTGGTGACGACCAACTTCCTCTTCAACGCGATCGAGAATTCGCTGTGGGCCGTGACCTTCTTCCTCGCCGGCATCGCGCTGTGCCGCCTGATGCCGGAATTCCAGGGCGTGGTGCGCTGGGCGCTGATGTCGGGCATCGTCGGCATCGCCTGCTTCCTCGCCTTTCTCGTCACCGTCGACGTTCCCATGTATCTCAGCCGCTGGCGGGCAGGGCACGCCGAGGGCAACAGGTTTCTCGGCTTCCTCGAAGGCCTGCATGACGTTTCGACGCGCTGGGTGGTGACCCACGACATCGCGCACTGGAAAGGCGAGCTGACCTGGATGTTCCTGTATTTCAGCGCCGCGGTGTGGTCGAGCCTGGCGCTCTGCGCGCTCTATGCGATGGAAGGCCAGCTGGTGCGTTATCTGGCGTAAGCTGCTACTTGCCGACCAAGCCGCATTTGCTGCGGTCGAGCGGGCGGAAGGCCTGGTCGGGCGGGATGGTCGCGACCAGCTTGACGAAATCCCAGGGGCCTTTGGACTCCTGCGGCGTCTTGACCTGCACCAGATAGAGGTCGTGCACCATGCGCTGGTCTTCGCGGATGCGGCCGTTGGGCGTGTAGGCGTCCGACACCGGGGTCGCCTTCATCTTGGCCATCACGGTTGCGCTGTCGTCGGAATCGGTGTCCTTGATCGCCTGCAGATAATGGCGCACGGCGGAATAGACGCCGGCCTGGATCTGCGACGGCATCGCCTTTCGGCGCGCAAAGAACGCATCGGAGAATTTCCTGGCTGCCGGCGAGACGTCCTCGAAGAACGAGGTGACGATGAGGTCGCCACGGGTTGCCTTCAACCCGACCGCCTCGATGTCGACGTTCTGGAACGACATCGGCACGATCTTGATTCCCTGATCGGCGAGGCCGAATTCCTCGGCCTGCTTGATCGCGGTGGCATTGTCTCCGGCCACGTTGATGGCGAGGATCTTCGCGCCCGAGGACTGGGCCTGCAGCAGGAACGAGCTGAAATCGGGCGTGCCGAGCTGCGCCTTGACGCCGCCGGCGACCTTGCCGCCGAGTTCGCCGATGCGAGCTCGTGCCGTCGCCTCGATCGAATGGCCGAAGGCGTAGTCGCCGGTGATGAAGAACCACGGCTCCTTGCTGGTCTGCATGATGCCTGAGACCACGGCGGTCGCCGTGGAATAGGCGTCCTGGGTCCATTGCACGCTGGTCGGCGCACAGGCCTCATCGGTGAGCTGGTTGGCGCCGGCGCCGGAGACGAGGAAGATCTTTCCGTTGCCGCGGACCAGCTCCTGCACGGCGAGGGCGGCGCCGGAGCTGCCGCCGTCGGCAATCGCCTGGACGCCGTCGCTGAACCATTTGCGGGCGAGCGATGCCGCCAGATCCGGCTTGTTCTGGTGATCGGCCTGCAGGATCTCGATCGGCTTGCCGTTGATCTTGCCGCCGAACTCCTCCGCGGCCATCCGCGCCGCCTCGACCGAGCCCGGGCCCATCGCGGTGGCGAAGACGCCGTTCATGTCGGTCAGCACGCCGATGCGGATGGTCTCGCCTTTGATCTCGGCGCGCGCGGCAGGGCATGCGAGCGCCAGCGTCGTCAGCATGATGGCGGTAGACAGCGAGCGAGAAGAGTTCATGGCGTTTCCTGATTTTATCGTTGGTTGATCAGTCGCGAAGCTCAGGCCGGTTCGGCGATCACCGTGTTGCGCAAGGTGCCGATGCCGGAAATCTCGACCTCGACGGTGTCGCCCGGCCGCATCCACAGCGGCGGCGTGCGCTTGGCGCCCACGCCGCCCGGCGTGCCCGTCACGATGACATCGCCGGCGACGAGCGGGCAGATCGTGGAGATGTAGGCGATCAACTCGGGGATCGCGGTGATCAGGAGGTCGGTCGTGGTGTTCTGCACCACGTTGCCGTTGAGGCGCGTCTGCAAGCTGAGGCTGGATGGATCCGGAATTTCATCCGCCGTCACCAGCCACGGGCCGAAGCTGCCGCTCTCGGCAAAGCTCTTGCCGGAGAGGAACTGGCTGGTGTGGCGCTGCCAGTCGCGGACGCTGCCTTCGTTGTAGCAGGAATAGCCGGCGACGTGATCGAGCGCGCGGTTCGCCGGAATGTTGCGGCCCGCCTTGCCGATGACCAATGCGAGCTCGCCTTCATAATCGAAATCGTCGCTCACCTTCGGCTTCACGATCGGCTGGAGATGGCCGACCTGGCTGCAGGCGAAGCGTGCGAACAGCGCTGGCTTCTCAGTCACCGTGCGGCCAGTCTCCGCGACGTGGTCGCGGTAGTTCAGGCCGACGCAGATGATCTTGCCGGGATCGGGGATCACTGGAGCGAATCTGACCTTGTCGAGCGGATGATCAAGTGCCGTCGAGGCGACGAGCTTTGCCGCCTCGGTGAGGCCGTCCGATTCAAGCAACTGCCGCAACGTGGAGCAGGGCGCCATGCGCGCGCCGAGATCGACGATTCCGTTGTCCTTGACGGCGCCGAACGAGGCGCGGCCGTTAGCGGTGAAAGAGAGGAGCTTCATGAGATATCCTTGAGAAATGCTTGGTCAGGCCGCGGACGGCACGTGGGTGAGAGGCGTGATGGCGCCGATGAGCTGGTCGAGTTCGATCTCGTTCCGCGCGGCGCCGCGCACATAGCGGTCGGGACGAACCAGTGCGGCGATGATGCCGTGCCGACTCAGCCACTCGCCGATGCCGGCGGAATCGTCGCTGGCCAGGATCTTGAGTCCCGCCTGTACAAGCGCCGGCCGCGAGGAAAGGGCAGAAGTGTCTGCGACGAGCAGCGCATGGCCGTAGCCCACCCGATCATCGCTGCGGCTGCCGTCCCGAAGCTCGAATTGCGGCGCCAGATCTCCTGCGAGCGGCATGTCGCGGGGCGCTAGTCCAGGTCCGAGCAGGGGCTTCCTCACCTCGAGCTTCACTGGGGCGTTCTCGCGAGCCTCGCCCGCAGCGAGACCCGCTTGGATCGCCTTGGTGTTGATCACGCCACCGAGACGGATGGCGAGTTCGATGAACTCGCGCACATGCGGGAGGCGCTCGCTCTGATAGGTGTCGAGCAGATCGGCCGTGGCGGCGCCCCGGATAATGGCGTCGAGCTTCCAGGCGAGGTTGGCGGCATCGCGGATGCCCGCGCACATGCCCTGGCCGAGGAAGGGCGGGGTTTGGTGCGCGGAATCGCCCGCGAGCAGCAATCTTCCATGCCGCCATTGCTTTGCGATCACGGAATGAAAGGTGTAGACCGCGGCGCGCTCGATCTCGGCATCGTCTGGCGTGACCCAGCGCGACAGCAATTCCCAGACCTTTGCCGGTTGCGCGATCTCGTGAGAATCCTCGTCCGCGAGAACCGTGATCTCCCAGCGCCGCCGCGTTCCGGTGCCGCGGACATAGGTCGCGGGCCGTCTGGGATCGCAATGCTGCAAGCTGTAATCGCCTAGATCGTCACGCGCTCGCTTGAGGAGCACGTCGATCACCAGCCATCGCTCGTGGAAGCCGAGATCGTCCATGCCGGAGCCGATGAAGCGGCGGACCAGAGACCGGGCGCCATCGCAGCCGATCACATAGCGGGCGCGGACCTCGGTGAGTTGTCCGTTCGTGAGGTCTTCGTAGCGGACGCGCACGCCATGCTCATCCTGATCGAGTGCGAACACATCACAGCGGCTGCGCAAGATGACGTGGGGAAAGCGGGCAAGACCGCCGATCAGGACATCCTCCAGATCCGGCTGGTGAAAGCGATAGCTGAGATGCCAGCCCATCGGCGTCAAATTCTGCGGCCGCGACCAGTCCAACAGCATCTTGCCGCCCGCGTCCAGAAACCGCATGCCGGGGCTGAGGATCACGTGGGGCAGGATGGCGTCGGCGAGTCCGATGGTCTGGAACACGCGCATGCATTCGTCGTCGAAATGGACCGCGCGCGGCAAATGATAGGTCTGCCCCTCGCGCTCCAGCACCAAGGTCCGGATGCCGCACAGGCCCAGCAGGTTGGCGAGGGTGGCGCCGACCGGACCACGGCCGACGATCACGACATCGAACTCTTCGGGGGCGGATCTATTTTGCATGGGGCCATCTCTTCCCCAAGCCGCGTCGCAGCATCAACGCCGCCGGCCGAAGTGTCCGCCCAGCGGACGGATCGGCCTAGACATCGACCGGAATGGCCGCAGCCGTCTCCTGAAGCTGCGCTGCAAATTGCGCAATTGCCTCGTCGATGCGCAGCGCCGAGCGAATCCAGATGATGGAGATGCAGCCGAAGACGGCTCCATCCCGCACGATCGGCACCGCGATCGACGCCGTCTTGGGGTTGAACTCGCCCTCGCTGCGGATCGCGTAGCGGCGCGCCTGCGTCTCGGCGATCATGCGGTCGAGCCGCGCTGCATCGAGGAACGGACGGTCGTCGGCCTCGTCGATGCGGCGCAGATGATTGATGATGAGGTCCCGTTCGCGCGGCGGGCAGGCGGCGAGATAGGCCCGGCCGGCGGAGGTGCGCAGCATCGGCAGGCGCTTGCCGATCATGCCGCGGTCGATCGAGAGCGGGCTGCGCGCGTGGGTGGTCTCCTGGACGACCATCGCAGCGTTCTCATACGTCGAGAGATCGACCGGCCAGACCAGGGTCTTGCTGAGCTCGGCAAGGTAGGGCGCCGCCCCCTGGCAAATCACCACGCCGGGATCGTAGCCGTCGCCGAGGCTCAGGGCTCGCCGGGTCACCCGAAAGCGGTCATCGCTGGCGCTGCGCGCGATATATCCCAGTTCCTCCAATGTCTCGAGCAGGCGGTAGACGGTGGGACGGGGCAGGTCGAGCGCACGGGCGACGTCGCCTGCGCGGATGCCGCCGGAGCGGTTGACCTCGCGCAGCACGTCAAGCCCGCGCTTGAAGGCGCGGACGCCTTCCGACTGCCGCGGCGCGCCCGGCCCCGTCCGCTCCTTGGACACTTCGCATTTCCTCCCTTGTGGTGCACGGTCCCGCGATTATCGTTGCGAACGCGAAGCGATTGCGGAACACCACGTTAAGATCGCGCGCTGCCGGTATCAAGCTCGCCGTCTTGCGGCGCACGCGATGCCTTCTGGAGGACTTCGATGGAAATCACCGCGCTCGGCTATATCGGCATCAACTCATCGCAGCTCGACCAGTGGGGCCGGATGGCAACGGGGCTGCTCGGCATGCAGCAGGTCGATCGCGGCGGCAAGATGCGCGCTTTCCGCATGGACGACCGCAAGCAGCGGCTCATCGTCGACGGCAGCAGTGACGCAGGCCTTGCGGTGATGGGGTGGGAAGTTCCGTCCACGGCAGAGCTTGATCAATTGGCGGGACGGCTCGAAAGCCAGGGCGTCAAGGTGACGCGCGGTGCGCGCGCGCTCGCCGACGAGCGGCATGTCACCGAGCTGATCTGGTTCACTGACCCCGCGGGCAATCGGCTCGAGGCTTTCTGCGAGCCGGAACTGGCGATCGAGCCGTTCAAGCCGGGCCGCCCCATCTCGGGTTTTCGCACCGGCGCGCTCGGCATGGGGCATGTCGTGCTCAACGTGGAGGATGTCGAGCCGCTGCTGCCGTTCTATCGCGACGTGCTCGGCTTCCACGTCTCGGATTTCGGACTGAAGCCGTATGGGTTGTACTTCTTCCACGTCAACGGCCGCCACCACAGCTTTGCGATGGTCGGCTCCGGGCGGAAGGCACTGCATCACTTCATGGTCGAGCTCGGAAGTCTCGACGATGTCGGGCAGGGCTACGACCTGGCACAGCTCGAAGAGGGCCGCGTCGCCTACACGCTGGGACGGCACACCAACGACCACATGACCTCATTCTATGTGAACACGCCGTCCGGCTTCTTCATCGAATATGGCTGGGGCGCGCGCGTCATCGATCCCGACACCTGGCAGCCGCACGAGACTTTTGACGGCCCGTCCCTGTGGGGACACGAGCGGCTCCATATGCCGGAAGAGCAGCGCAAGCGCCTGCGCGACATGCGGCTGGATGCAGCGGCCCGCGGCGTCCGCGTCGCCGACCCGCGCGTGCCGCCGCTGAACTGCGCGTGGCTGGACCAGGTGGTCGCGCGCGAATGAACGTGGCGACACTGCAATAATCTGACTCTCGGGGAACAAGACTATGCTCAAGACTATTTTGCGGGCAGGCGTCGTGCTGCTCGCGCTGACGATCGCCGCCTCGGCCGAACCGATCAAGGTGACGCTGCTCGGCACCGGGGTTCCGACTCCGCGTCCGACCAGCTTCAGTGCTTCGACGCTGGTGGAGGCAGGCAACGAGAAGCTGCTGTTCGATCTCGGCCGCGGCTCGACCATGCAGCTCTACAAACTAAAGATCCCGCTCGGCGCGATCACGGCGAGTTTCATCACCCATCTGCATTCCGACCACCTCGTCGGCCTTCCCGATATGTGGCTGACCGGCTGGCTCGCCACGCCCTGGGCGTCCCGCAAGGGACCGATGAAGCTCTATGGGCCCAAGGGCTCCGTCGCGATGGCGGAGAACCTGACAAAGGCTTTTGCCGACGACATCCGCATTCGTATCGATGACGAGCACCTCGATCCCGAAGCAATCAGATTTGCCGCAAAGGACATAGAAGCCGGGCCCGTTTACGACAGCAACGGTGTCAGGGTCTCCGCGATCGAGGTCAATCACGGCGAGAAGATCAAGCCGTCCTTCGGCTACGTCGTCGAGTATGGCGGCCATAAAGTGGTTTTGTCAGGCGACACCAAGTACGATCAGCGGATCGCGAAGGCGGCGGAGGGCGCCGATCTGCTGATCCACGAGGTCGCCGTGATCGAGCCGGAGCTGCTGGTCAAGAGTCCGGTCTACAAGGACATTCAGGCGCACCACACTTCGCCCGAGGAGGCGGGCCTGATCTTTGCGTCCGCCAGGCCGAAGCTCGCCGTATACTCCCACATTGTGTTCGGCACGGTGAAGCCCGTCGCCGACATTCCGGAGGAGCCGCTGATCCTGCGCACCCGTACGAGCTACAAGGGACCTCTGCTCGTCGGGCGCGACATGATGTCGTTCGCGATCGGCGACACGGTCGAGGCATTTGCACCCGATGGAACGCGGCTTGCGCCTTAGGCAGGTGACCGCTCAGGCTTCGCCGAGATCGGGCTCCGTCAACAGGCCCTGGCGCAGCGCGAGGCGGACCAGCTCGATGTCGGAGCCGACGCCGAGCTTGTCCTTGATCAGCGAATGCAGGTTCGCCACCGTCTTCGGGCTGACATGGAGCGTCTCGGCGATCTCGTCGGTCGTCTTCTCGGCGAGCAGCAGCCGCAGCACCTCGAACTCGCGTGCGGTGAGGACGTCGGCGGCCGAGCTTTCGCCGCCGAGCCGGCTCAGCGCCAGCTCGTGGTCGATGTCGGGGCTGATGGCGATCTTGCCGGCGAGCACGTCCATCACGGCGCGCACCAGCGTTTCCGGCGGACTGGTCTTGGTGACGTAGCCCCTCGCGCCGGCGCGGATCGCCTGCACGGCGAAGCCTGCATTCTGGTGCATGGTGAAGATGAGGATCCTTGCGCCCTTGTCCCACTGCCTGATCCGCCTGATCGCCTCGATCCCGCCGATGCCGGGCATGCTCAAATCCATGATGACGAGATCGGGCGTCTCGGACTTGTACAGCCGGTAAGCCTCCGCGCCGTCGGCCGCCTCGGCAATGACGCGCAGGCCCGGCTGCTTCTGCAGCACGGAGCGATAGCCTTCGCGGACCACGGAATGGTCGTCGACCAGCAGGATCGACGCATCGGCAGCACTCATGCCGCATGCTCCAGCACCTGCGGTTCGCCGGCGGCGAGCGGAATGACGACGCGCAGCGCCGAGCCCCCGTTCTGGCCGACTTCAAAGGTCATGCGGCCGCGCAGGGCGGCAACGCGCTCGCGCATGCCGAGCAGGCCCATGCCTGACTTGCTCGAGGCATCGCTGGGCCGGCCGTCATCGTCGATGGCAAGGGCGATCTCGTCTGCCGCCATCGTCAGATGCAGGCCGACCTTGGTGGCGCCGGCATGCTTGGCGGCGTTGGTGAGTGCCTCCTGCACGATGCGGTAGAGGTTGGCGCTGATCGTGGCGGGCAGGGTCTCGAACGCCCCCTCGAACTGGATCGTGAAACGCGTCTCGCCGCGGCTGCGTCCGTTCCAGCCCGCGACGAGGCCCTCGAGGCTGGCAACGAGTCCGAGCTCCTCGACATCGGGAGGCCGAAGCCGGAACAGCGCGCCGCGCAGCGTCTCCATCATGCCGGTCGCAGTGCGCGCGATACCGTCGCATTCGGACAGCAAAGCGGGGCAGTCCTGCGCGGCGGTCTGGCGGGCGGAGGAGGCCAGCGCGCGGATCGCGGCCAGCGACTGACCGAACTCGTCATGCAGCTCGCGGGCGAGATGGCGGCGCTCGTCGTCCTGCAGCGCGATCAGCTTGCGCGTCAGCTCGCTGCGTTCGGCCAGCGCATTGTCGAGGTTTTCGGCGAGATGGTTGAAGCCGTCGCGGATCGCGGAGAGCTCGGCGAGATCGAACGGCGGCAGCCGCGCCGCGAGGTCGTTGGCCGCGATCCGCTCGAGGCCGGTGCAGATCAGGCGGGTGGGGCGCAGCGCGCGCGCCAGCGCCGCGTAGACCAGCAGGCACAACAGCGGCAGCGCGATCGCCAGCGCAATCATCAGACGGCCGGCCTCGTGCCAGGCCTCCGCCGTCTGCACCGCGGGATCGACCGACACCACGGTCTCACCGAGCTTGGCGCCGCGCACGATCACGGGCCGCGCCGCCTCGCGGCCTGGGTCGAACAGGCTGCGATAGAAGGCGGTAAAGGCCTGCGGCGGCGGGCTCGCCGGAGCCGGCGCACCGCTGCAGAACCGCTGCAGCATCTCGCCGCTCGCGCCGCGGAAGGCCAGGCAGAGGCCGGGGGTCATCACATAGGCGGCGACGGGGTCGAGGTTGGGGAAGTCGCGCGGACCGGCCACCCACTGGATCTTGCCTTGCTGCAGCTCCAGCGATTTCGCCACGATCGCGGCGATGCTGTCGATGCGCGCATGGGCGTCGCGGTCGGCGGCGATCAGGAAATAGGCGGAGATCGCGGCGAAGCAGGCGGCCGTTATGGCCGCCACGCGCAACGTCAGACGGACCTTGAGATCGAATCTCGGGCGGTTCCACATCGGGGAGCACCTTGCGCGAACGGTTTTGTCGCCTCGGCATTAAACGGCAGAACGCCAGCCACGCAAAGCACCACGCGTTACCGCAGTGCAACGTCGTGAAATTTTCCCGGGGCTCCCCGGGACGCCGGCCGTTGCAGGGCCCCGGCCTGCCGCGGAGATTTTGCGAACCGCCTGTTCTCGCGAGGCCCCGCTCATGCACCTCTCCCGATCGATCCTTCCTGCTCTGCTCCTCTTCGTCCTGCCGTGTGCGCCGGCTGCCGCCGAGGCCGCCATCGGCGTTGCCATGGACGATTTCAGCTACACCGACACGTCGGCCGAGCCGGCCAACCAGACCGCGGCCCACGAGCGGCGGCTGTCTGCGTTCATGGCCGCGCTCAGGCGGGACATCGGCGAAGGCGGGCGCTACCGGCTGGTGGCCTCCGCCCAGGACGGGGCCGCGTTCAAGGTGATCGGCGGCATCCAGAAGACGAGCACGCTGGTGCAATGGGCCAAGATCGCGGTGATCGACGTCGGCGCCAAGAAGCTCGTGATGGACAAGCTCTACACCTTCCGCGGCGACAATGACGAATCATGGGAGCGTGCCGAGATCTTCGTCTCCCGGGAGGTCATGGCGGCGCTTGCAACGCCCGCGCCGGTTGCGCTGGCCGTGTTCGATTTCGAGCTCGAGGACATGACGGCCGCGTCAGTCGGTGCCTTGGCCGCTTCAGACGTATCGAACCTGGCCGACGTCACCGGCGGCGTGCGCGACGTCCTCGGCCAGTCCGGCCGCTACCGCATCGTCGACGTCGGCGGCGCGGGCGGCGAGGCAGTGAAGGCGCGCGCCTTGCGCGACTGCGGTGGTTGCGAGGCCGCGATTGCGAAACAGCTCGGTGCGGATCAATCGCTGATCGGCGTGGTGCGGCGGGTCAGCCGCACCGAATACACGCTCGGCTTCCAGCTGCGCGATGCCGGCACCGGCGCGGTTTTAGCGCGCGGCGACAGCGGCTTGCGCCTCGGCGCGGACTATTCCTGGAAACGCGGTGCGGTTCGGCTGGTCAGCGACCGGCTGATCGAAAGCCAGCAGGCCGCCGAAGGAGCTAGAAAGTAAGCTGCACCTTCATCGACTGCGAGCGGTCGCTGGCGAGCTCGAAGGCGGCGACCGCGTTCTCGAACGGCATGGTGGCCGTGATCAGCGGCTTGACGTCGATCAGGCCTTCGCCCATCAGCCGCACCGCGAGCTCGAACTCGGGGTCGAAGCGGAAGGTGCCGCGCAGCTGCAATTCCTTGGCGACGATGGAATTGATCGGCAGCGTCATCTCGCCGCCGAGGCCAAGTTGCACCAGCGTCGCGCCGGGCCGCAGGACGTCGAGGGCGGCACGCAGCGCCGCCTGATTGCCGGAGGCCTCGAACAGCGTGTCGAACACGCCCTTGCCGGCGCGCCAGGGATCGAGCGCCGTGGCATCGGCCGCGACGTTGATGGCGTGCGTCGCGCCGAGTTTTCGCGCAACCGCGAGCGGCGCCTCGGCGACATCGGTGACCACGATCTCGGATGCGCCGCCGAAGCGCGACACCAAAATCATCAGCGCGCCGATCGGGCCGCACCCGGTGATCAGCACGCGCTTGCCGAGCAGGGGGCCGGCCTGCTTGCCGGCGTGCAGGCATACCGCGAGCGGCTCGGCGACCGCGGCTTCCGCAAGCGAGAGCTTGTCCGCGATCGGCACGGCCTGCGTGGCGTCGACCGTGATGAATTCGCGGAAGCCGCCCTGCACATGGGGAAAGCGCATCGCGCTGCCGAGGAAGCGCATGTCGAGGCACTGGTTGCGCATGCCTTCCTGGCAATGCAGGCACACCCCGCACGGCTTGCTTGGATTGACCGCGACGCGTGTGCCCGGCTTCACGGCCGTGACGCCATCACCGACCGCAGCGACCACACCGGCGATCTCGTGGCCCAGCGCCATCGGCTGCTGGATGCGCACGACGCCGAAACCGCCGTGATGATAGTAATGCAGGTCGGAGCCGCAGATGCCGCCATTGGCGATCTTGACGCGGACCTCGCCCGGGCGGGGCGCCGGATCGGGATAGCTGTCGATCCGCAGATCCTTGGGGGCGTGGATGACGACGGCGCGCATGGCTTGCTCCTGTTCGCGGGTCACATCGCGGCGATCATGCCGCCATCGACATAGATGATCTGGCCGTTGACGTAGGTAGAGGCATCCGACGCCAGGAAGATCGCGGCGCCCACCAGCTCGTCCGGCTTGCCCCAGCGCTTGGAGGGAATGCGGCCCATCAGCCAGTTGTTGAAGTCGGTGTTGTTGACCAGCGCCTCGTTCATGTCGGTCAGCATGTAGCCGGGGCCGATCGCATTGGCCGTGATGCCGTGCTGGGCCCATTCCACCGCCATCGAGCGGGTCAGGTTCTTGATGCCGCCCTTGGCCGCGGTGTAGGGCGCGATGGTGGGGCGGGCGAGCTCGCTGCCGAGCGAGCCGATATTAATGATCTTGCCGTGCTTGCGCGGGATCATGCGCTTGGCAGCTTCCCGGCCGATCACGAAGGCGCTGGTGAGGTTGGTCTCGATCACCTTGCGCCATTCGTCGGTGGTGAACTCGACCAGCGGCTTGCGGTGCTGGATGCCGGCATTGTTGACGACGATGTCGACTGCAATGCCCTTTTTGTCGAAATCGTTGAAGGCGGCGACGATCGCGGGCTCGTCGGTGACGTTGAACGCGGCGCCCTCGGCCTGGTGGCCGGCGGCGCGAAACTCGGCGACGGCCTGCTCGACGCGTTTGGGATCGACGCCGTTGATGATGATCTTCGCGCCGGCCTTCGCCATGCCCTCGGCGATGGCGCGGCCGAGGCCGCGGGACGAGCCGGTGACGAGCGCGGTGCGGCCGGAGAGATCGAACAGGGAAGTGCTCATGTCGGAAGGTCCTTAGACGTTGGAGCGACGCACGATGAGATCGGAGCGCTCGAATACGGCGGGCAGAAGGTCGACGCCAAGGCCAGGGCCTTCCATCGGGAAGACATAGCCATCCTTGATCACGGGCATCGTGGTGACGAGCTCATTGTACCAGCCCTTGTAGAAGGCGCGCACCGATTCCTGGATCAAGGTGTTGGGCTGGCTGAACGACATGTGGATGGCGGCGATGAAGCCGATCGGGCCGATGCAGTCGTGAGGAGCAAAGGGGCGGTGATAGGTCTCGGCCATGGCCGCGATCTTGCGCCCTTCGGTGAGGCCGCCGGTCCAGCACAGGTCCGCCATCACCACATGCATGGCGTCGCGGTCGAGCATGTCCTTGTAGGGGAAGCGCGAGCCCAGCGTCTCGCTGGCGCAGACCCAGACGTCGGTGGAGCGGGCGTATTCAGCCAGCGCCTGCGGCGAGTTCATCCGGATCGGGTCCTCGTACCAGGTCGGTTTGAAGGGCTCGAGCGCGCGCGCGATCTGCTTGGCGGTCGGCAGATTCCACAGCGAATGGAGCTCGACCATGATCTCCATCTTGTCGCCCACCGCTTTGCGGATCTTCTCGAACGGCTCGATCGCCTGCTTCATCTGCGCGGCCGTGATGTAGAGGCCCTTGTTCTCCTGCGCCGCCGGATCGAACGGCCAGATCTTCATCGCCGAGATGCCGCTTTCGAGCAGGCTTTCGGCCAGCGCATCGGCACGGTTCATGAAGCCGTCGAGGTCTTCGTAGGGTCCCTTGGCAGCACCGAGATTCCAGTTCGAGACCGGGCTGATATTGGTGGACCGGACATATTGCGTGCCGGCGCAGGTGTTGTAGATGCGCTGCTTGTCACGGCAGAGGCCGCCGAGCATCTGGTGCACCGGCTGGCCGCAGACCTTGCCGAACAGGTCCCACAGCGCGATGTCGATCGCGGACGCCGCGCGATATTCGACGCCGGTGGAGGACTGCGCCATCGGCAGGTTGAGCATATCGCGGTGAATCGCTTCGATATGCAGGGGATTGCGGCCGAGCAGGCGGCCGGCAAAGGTGTCGTGGATCTGCGCTTCGACGGCGCCCGCGCCGTAGAAGGTCTCGCCGAGACCGATCACGCCGGTGTCGGTGTGAACGCGCACCCAGATGACGTTGGAGAATTCCTCGGTACGCAGCGTCTCGATCGACGTGATCTTCACGGTCACAATCCTCCCGTCGGGCACTTAGCGCCCTGTTGTCATTTTCGGGCCGCGCTTGGCGGCGGGGCGAGGGCAGTCTTACGCCCGCTTGTAATATATCACAACATGTTTTAAGGATGTCACAAACACGACGCCTCGGAGCGAGGCGCCCCGCCCGAGAACGCGGGTGGACGGGAGGACGACATGGCAGGGCGCAAACGCGCGCTCGAAGTGGTGAGGAGCGACGACGGCGAGGGCAGGCCCTCCCGGCGCAACCGCGTCAATTTCTTCGAGCTGGCCTACCAGAAGATCGAGGAGCTGCTCGTCCATTGCGAGCTCAAGCCCGGTCAGTTCATGACCATGCTGGAATTGCAGGAGATCACCGGCTTCGGCCGCACGCCGGTGCATCACGCCGTCAACCGTCTCTCCGCCGACACGCTCATCGTCATTCGTCCGCGCCACGGCCTGCACATTGCGCCGATCGATCTGGCGCGCGAGCGCATGCTGCTGGCCTTGCGCCGCGACATGGAGCGTTTCGTGGTTCGCCTCGCGGCCGATCGCGCCAGCCTCTCGCATCGCAATCAGGCGCTGCATATCGAGCGGCTCCTGCGTGAGCGCCGCGCCAGCCTGACCCTCGACGAATTCAACAGCATCGACCGCCGCATCGACGCGCTGGTGCTGGAGGCGGCCGGCGAGCCGTTCCTGGTGCACACGCTACGGCCGCTGCACACGCTGTACCGGCGCATCGGCTACATCCACCACCGCTTCATGCCCGGACAGGCCGATCTATCCGGCACAATCGACCATCATCTCGGCATTCTCAACGCAGTCGCCAACCGCCGCGTCGAGGACGCGGTCAAGGCGAGCGATGCACTGATCGACTACATGGGCGAGATGTTCAACGGCATGGAGGTGGGGATCGACCCGCGCTTGCTCGATTGCAGCATCGAGCCGCTGCTCGGCACGTAAAGCGCGATGAGATCAGGATGGATCGTCATCGCGCTTTAGCTTGTTGTTTGAGCATGATCCGCTCGGAAAACCGCTGCGCACTTTGCGCCAGCGCGGCCCTTCGGATCCGGACCATGCTTTGAAAGTCTTGAAGAGAGGACCAGACATGTCAACGACGGCGATGCCACAACCGACCGCGAGCGAAGCCGCGGTCCGCTACCTCATCACGAACTACAGTCCCAAGGGCAACAAGGTCGGCTGGCTGATGATGGCCTCGATCCTGGTCGAGGCCTGGGATCTCTATTCGATCGCCTTCGTGCTGATCTTCATCAAGGAGCAGTTCAATCCTGATCCGCTAATGCTGGGCCTTGCCGCGGCCGGTACGCAGGGCGGCGCCCTGATCGGTGCGCTGCTCGGCGGCTGGCTCTCCGACAAGATCGGCCGCCGCGTCATGTTCCTGGCCACGATGGTGCTGTTCATCGTGCTGGCGCTGGCGCAGGCCTTCGTGCCCGATATCACCTGGCTCATCGTGATCCGCTTCCTGCTCGGCATTCCGCTCGGCTCGGACATCTCGACCGGCTACACCTACATCATGGAATCCATGGCCAAGGGTGAGCGCGAGGTCATGGGCAACCGCTGGCAGTTCATGTTCGCGGTCGGCGAGGTGCTCACCATCGGCGTCATTGTGATTTTCCTCCTGATCGACATGAACCACGAGACGCTGTGGCGCGTGACGCTCGGCCTCGGCGCGCTGCCGGCGCTGATCATCCTGATCATGCGGCACGACGTGCCGGAGACGGCGGTGTGGCTGGTGCAGAAGGGCCGCTACCGCGAGGCCAAGCAGGTCGCGCGCGAGATGTTCAACGACAATCTCGACATGCTGCCGGACCAGGACGTCGAAGTGCCGAAGGTCTCGACCCGCGCATTCCTCGCCGACCTCAAGAAGGATCCGATCCGCTGGCGCGCCACGCTTTACGGCTGGATCGCCTGCTTCGTGCAAGCCAGCGAATTCTCGACCTTCGCGTTCTATCTGCCGGTGCTCTTCGTCATGGTCGGCGTGTCGAGCGTGCTCGGCATCAATCTGGTGACGATGGCGCTGTTCTCCTTCGCCGCTCTGTCGGGCTGGGTCGGCCCGCTCCTGACGCCGAAGATCGGCCACCGCGGTATCTCGATCGCGGGCTTCTCGATCGTGCTGGCCGCGCTGCTGGTCGCGGCCTTCGCGCTCTATACCGACAACAAGATCCTGCTGCCGTTCGCGGCTGCCGCCATGCTGTGGGGCCATTACTGGGACGCGTCGAACTGCATGACGATCCCGACCATGGTCGCCAAGCCGAAATATCGCGGCACCGCCAGCGGTTTCGCCTACATGTTCGTGAAGCTGCCGTCGTTCCTGGCGATCTTCCTGTTCCCGACGGTGTTCGCGGCGATCGGGCAGGCGAACGCCACGCTGATGGTCGCGATCTTCCCGTTGATCGGATTGCTCGCCGCGATCTTCATCCTGCCGGAAGTCTACGGCTACGAGAACGACTGACGAAGCGTTGCCCGGTCGCGGCCATGGCCGCGATCGGGCTCCATTCCCAGGACTACGGGCTCAGGAAGACCGGATCAATCCCGGCGCCATGGCCGAGCAGGCCGAGCGCCTGCAACTGGGCGCTGTGCAGGTCGACCTCCACGATCGCGAACAGGGTCACCAGCACCACCACCGCGAGGAGCAGCAATGGGTGGGACGTCTCCGCCTGGCCCTGGCGTGGCGCGGTGAAGCTCTGAAACGAACGACGCAGGGAAAAGCTATGGGGCAATGCCTTTGACTGGATCTGCATGATGGATCTCCTTGCCGCGCCCTATCAGGCTGCGCGACAAGTTGAAGTATAGCTCCAGCCTCAGCGGCGACATTGATGCGCCGCAAAGATCGTACGTTTATCGGATCGCCGCCGCCAAGGCCGCGATCAGGGCAGGCGGCGTCACCAGCAGGCCGAGCTTGAGGAACGGCCAGGCGCCGACCTCGATCTTTTCCCGGCGGAGCGCGACCAGCCAGAGGATGGTGGCGAGCGAGCCGGTCACCGACAGATTGGGGCCGAGGTCTACGCCGATCAGGATGGCGCTGACGACAGGTGCGGGCAAATGATCGCTGGCGGCGACCGAGCCGGCGACAAGACCGACCGGCAGGTTGTTGGCGATGTTGTCGGCGAGTGCGGTCGCGATGCCGACGCTCCAGGCGGCCTGCCGCACGGATTGGGCCACCGCCTGGTGCAGCAGCGCGCTGAGCTGCGCGATCACGCCGGTCTTGATCAGCGACTCCACCATGACGAACAGTCCGCCGACCAGCGGCAGCACGCTCCACGACACGCCGCGCAGCACCGGCATGGGCGACTGCCGGCTGAGCAGCAGCACGATCGCGGCCGTCACGCCGCCGCAGATGAAGGTCGGCAGGCCGAGTTGCTTGTCCAGCGCCGACGCCGTGACCAGCACGATGCCGATCGCGACGATGCCGATCGCCGTCAGCTTGCCGCCGCCGCCGAGCTTGGGATGCGGCACGCGGTGGGCAATCGTCTCCTCCTTCAGCGCGCGGTGCTGGGTCAGGCGCAGCACGATGTAGGTCAGCAGGATCGAGGCCGCCGATGGCAGGGCGAACAGGCGCAGCCATTCCGTCAGATGCGGCATCCGCGCGCCGAACACGACGAGATTGGCTGGATTGGAGATCGGCAGCACGAAGCTCGCGGCATTGGCGATGAAGGCGCAGACGAAGAGATAGGGCAGCGGTTTCGCGCCGGCCGCGCGCGTCGCGGCATAGACGGCGGGCGTCAGCACGATCGCGGTGGCGTCGTTGGACAGCAGCACCGTCACCAGCGTGCCGACGAGATAGATCAGCAGGAACAGCCGCTGCGGCGAGCCGGCGGCATATTCCACCGCGAGCGCGGCGAGATAATCGAACAGGCCCTCGAGCCGCGCGAGCTCGGCGATCAGCATCATGCCGATCAGGAACAGGTAGACGTCGAGGCCTTTTGCGATGCCGGCGAGGGCATCCTGCCACGGCAGCAGGCCTGATAGCACCAGCGCGCTCGCGCCGATCACGGCCCAGACCGCTTCGGGCACGCGAAAGGGGCGGATGATGACGCCTGCGGTCGCGACGACGATGATGCTCCAGGCCCAGATGGCGTCAGACGGCACGTTCAGTCCTTGACGTGAAATGAGTTCATTCGGCAGCGATAGCGGATGCCGGTGCCGCTGTCTCCCCCTGGCGGCGGGCTGCCCCATGTCGCGTCTCGGGCAGGGCGCAAATGCAGATGGCGGCGCCGATCGCAGCGACGAGGCCGAGGCTGATGAACGCCGCGCTGTAGCCCGCGCCGACCACGACGAAGCCGGCCAGCGTCGTCGACAGCGCCGCGCCGATGCTCTGGGCGGTGATGACCGCGCCTTGCGCGACGTTGAAGCGGCCGGTGTTGCGCATGAGATCGGCAACGATGACGGGAAAGATCGCGCCAAAAATGCCGGCGCCGACGCCGTCGAGCAGCTGCACGCCGACCAGCCAGAACGGATTGTCGGAGAGCGTGTAGAGTGCGCCGCGGATCGGGAGGATCAGCAGGGCAGCGAGGAAGAACCGCTTGTGGCCCCAGCGGTCGGCCCTGGCACCGACCAGCATGGCAAACGGCACCATCACGACTTGCGCCGCGACGATGCAGGCCGACATCAGGCTGGTGCCCATGTTCTTGTCCTGCAGCGCCAGTTTCTGCCCAACCAGCGGCAGCATCGCCGCGTTGGAGAGGTGAAACAGCAGCACGCAGATGGCAAAGACGAGGAGGGGGCGGCAGGTCAGAAGCACGGTGATGCCTGACGGCGTGTCCTGATGCGCATCCGTACCCGCATCGTGCAGCCCGCGGGCGAGGTCGTGATCGATGGCGCGGGCGGGGATCGCGAGGATGCTGAGAAGGCTCGCGATCGCCATCGCGCCCAGAAGATAGAAGACGACGGTCGGGCCGAACCAATAGGCGGAGACGCCCGCCAATGCGGCCGCGACCGCATTGCCGGCGTGGTTGAAGGTTTCGTTGCGGCCGATCCGCCGGGTGAAGGCGGCGCGGCCGAAGATGCCGAGCGAAACGGCGGCAATCGCGGGTGGAAAGATCACGGCGGCGGCCTGCGCGATCCCTTGCGAGATCGCGACGGGCAGGAAGCTCGGAAACAGCGGCAGCGACAACGAGGCCAGTGTCACCATGATGGCGGCAATCACCATCATCAGCCGCTTCGCCCGCGTCGCATCGACCAGCGCTCCGGCCGGCGTCTGCGCCACGATGCCGGCGATGGTCGCGACCGACATCACGAGGCCGATGCGCGCCTCGTCCCAGTGCTGCTCGGTGAGAAGATAGACGGCGAGGTAAGGTCCGAGACCGTCGCGGACGTCGGCGAGGAAGAAATTGGCCGCATCCAGCGCCCGGCCGGGTTGCCTTGCTCGATCGGGAGTCTCGCTGGACATCGGTTTCTCGATCGTCGTTGTGTCTATCAGCGCGCGACAAACACTTCGCTGTCGTCCCGGGCAAGCGCAAGCGTAGATCCGGCACCCATAACCACAGGATGAAGTTTGGCGAAGATTGTCGGCTACGAGCTCACGCTACAACGTCCGTCTCGGAGTATGGGTCCCGGATCGGCGCGCGCTTTTTGCGCGCTTGTCCGGGACGACAGCGGTAAGCTTGGCTCACATTCACCGCGCCACCGACAACTTCTCCGTGATCGCCTTGCGCAGGATGCGCGACAGCGATTCCACCGAATACGGCTTCTGGATCAGCTCGAAACCGCGATGGGCGTTTTCGGCGAGCACGTTGCTGTAGCCGGAGGTGAGCACCACGGGCAGGCCCGGATAGCGCTCGCGGATGATGCCGGCGAGCTCGACGCCGTTCATGCCGGGCATGATGACGTCGGAGAACACGAGGTCGACGGCGAATTCGTTCTCGCCGAGGATCGCCAGCGCCGCGTTGGCGTTGGCGACGCGGCGGACGACATAGCCGAGATCCTCCAGCAGCTCGGTGGAGAACTGGCCGACATCGTCATTGTCCTCGACCACGAGCACGCGGTAGCCGCGCCCGGTGGTGGCGGCCTCGTGGATCAGCGCCGCGGCTTCCTTCTCGGCGACAGGGCTCTGGGCCTGCGGCAGGTAGATCGTGAAGGTTGCGCCCTTGCCCTGCGTGCTCGTCACCGCGACGTCACCCTCGGACTGCTTTGCGAAGCCAAACGCCTGGCTGAGACCGAGGCCGGTGCCCTTGCCGACCTCCTTGGTCGTGAAGAACGGCTCGAAGATCGAATCGAGATGCTCCGGCGCGATGCCGCTGCCGGTATCGGTGACCGAGATCGCGACATAGCCGCCGCTGCGTGCAGACTGCGCGCGCAAGCTGGGGATGCCGGAAACCTTGCGCACCGCGATGGTAAGGCTGCCTTCGCCCTCCATGGCGTCCCGGGCGTTGATGGCGAGGTTGATCAGCGCGGTCTCGAACTGGGCGATGTCGGCGATGGTGAAGCAGTCGGCGTCTTGAATCTCCACCGCGATTTCGATGCGGCCGCCGACCAGCGGCCGGACCAGTTGCGCGACACCCTCGACCTGGCTGCCGACGTTGAAGATCTGCGGCTTCAGCGGCTGCCGGCGCGCGAACGCCAGAAGCTGAGCGGTCAGCTTGGAGGCGCGCTCGACCGTGTCGGAGATGGCATCGACATAGCGGCGGCGGCGCTCTTCCGGCAGCTCGCGGCGGCGCAGGAAATCGGTGGCCGAGCGGATGATGGTGAGGAGGTTGTTGAAGTCGTGGGCGACGCCGCCGGTGAGCTGGCCGATCGCCTCCATCTTCTGCGACTGCCGCAATGCTTCCTCGCCGCGGCGCCGCTCGGTGATGTCGACGGCTTCAGGGACCGCGCCGGTGATGTTGCCGTGGCGGTCGAGCACGGGGCGCATGCCGAAGTCGAAATCACGCTCGCCGATGGGAAGGCGCAGGCGCATCTCGAGCCGCACGGCTTCGCCCTTGAGCACGGTGTGGAACGCTTCGCGCACCAGCGCACTCATGCCCTCCGTCGCGCTGAACCAGGGCGTCTCCCACAGCGCCTTTCCGATCACCTCCGAGGAAGGAGCCCCCATGCCGTCGAGTGCGGTCTTATTGGCGTAGAGCAACTCGCCGCTGAGATTGACGAGGCCCTGATACTGGTTGCTGGTCTCCAGGATCGCGCGCAGCCGCGCCTCGTTGGATTCGAGCTCGGCGGTGCGCTCGGCGATGCGCTCTTCCAGCGTCTCGTTGAGCCGCCGGAGTTCGATCTCGGCCTGCTTGGCGACGGTGATGTCGTGGGCGACCCCTATGAAGCCGATATGCTTGCCGGTCGGATCCCAGCGCGGCTGCGATTCCGAGCGCAGCCAGCGCCATTCGCCGCTGGCATTCTTGTAGCGCGCTTCCAGCACGAAGGGTTTCAGCGAGGCTTCGCCCTGCACCGATTGCTGCAGCACATGCGGCAGGTCGTCCGGATGCAGCACCTTGCGCCAGTCGAAGGCGATCGCCTGATCGTAGGGCAGGCCGACGAAGTCGACATAGGCCTGGTTGGCAAAGGACCGCGTGCGGTCGAGCTTGGTCACCCAGATCGGCACCGGGGCACTGTCGGCGATCAGGCGGAAGCGTTCCTCGCTCTCGCGCAGGGTCTCGCGCGCGAGCATCTGGTCGGTGACGTCGATATGGGCGCCGACCAGGCGGATGGCGCGGCCGTCCTTGTCGCGCTCGATCTTGGCGACGACCCGGATCCAGCGGGTCTCGCCGTCATTGGGACGGATGATGCGGTATTCGGCGGTGTAGTCTTCGCTGGTGTCGGCGAGTGCATCGATGAAGTGCTTGACGGTGGCGTCGCGGTCGTCGGGATGGATACGATTGACCCAATCCTCGTGCGATTCCTCGGCCGCCTCCGGCGGCAGGCCGTGGAGCATCAGATATTCGGGCGAACGCCGGTTCTTGAAGCCCTCGCGGAAGTCGACCTCGACGCCGCCGACCTTGCCGATGCGCTGGATGCGCGCCAGCTCGGTCTCGCGCTCCTGGAGCGCACGATAGGCGTTGTCGCGCTCGCGCGCGACGTCTTCGAGATGCTGACGCAGCCTTTCGGCAGCGATGGTCTCGGGCAAAGGATCGTTCAAGGGATCGTTCAAGGCATCGGCCGTTGTCATGCGGGAGCGCACGTGCCGGATCGATATTCACACAGACGGAGCGTGATGGCCATTGCCTACAAGGGAGAGCCTGGCGGGAAATGCAGGCTTGCGTGGACCGGGAAAAGATACGTCTCTTCAATTCCTGGTCTGGCTATTTGTTCCAGAGACTGGAACGATCAGCCTGCGGATGCGTCTTCGCGAGGCGCCATGACGGGCTGCCATGAAGCTCTTTCCGAAGAGGCTAAATCTTGAAACTCTTTCTCTGCCAGGCCTGCGGCAACGTCCTCTATTTCGAGAACCGCGCCTGTGAACGATGCGGTCATCGGGTCGCTTTCCTGCCGGAGCAGGAGACGATGTCGGCGATCGAGCCAGACGGAGAGGCCTGGAGAATGCTGGCCGACAAGGGCCAAAGCCGGATGCTATGCCGGAACGCTGGGTACGATGCCTGCAACTGGCTCACGGACGCGGGCGATACCACCGGCTATTGCCGCGCCTGCCGCCACAATGGGATGGTGCCGAACCTCTCGGATCCGGCGCAGCTCGCCGGCTGGCGCGAGCTGGAGGTGGCGAAGCACCGTCTGTTCTATTCCCTGATCCGCTGGAAGCTGCCGCTCCGGACGCGGCAGGACGACCCCGAACATGGTCTGATCTTCAATTTCCTTGCCGACGATCCGAACAGCGGCGAGAGGATCCTGACGGGCCACGACAACGGCCTGATCACAATTGCGCTGACTGAGGCCGACACCATCGAGCGCGAGCGGCGCAGGCTCGAAATGGGCGAGCCGTACCGGACGCTGCTCGGGCATTTTCGCCACGAGGTCGGGCACTATTTCTGGGACGTGCTGGTGCGGGACGGCGGCAAGCTCGAAGAATGCCGCGCGGTCTTCGGCGACGATTCTGTCGATTACGGCCAAGCGCTACAGCGTCACTATGCCGAGGGGCCGCCACCCGACTGGCAGCAGAGCTACGTTTCGGCCTATGCCACCACCCATCCCTGGGAAGACTTCGCGGAGACCTGGGCGCACTATCTCCACATTGTGGATGCCCTGGAGATGGCCGGCGAGTTCGGCATGGAGGTGCGCCCCAAGGTCGATCGTGACGGGGAATTGACGGCGCGGATCCGGTTCAATCCCTACGAGGCCCGCGACGTCGACGCGCTGCTGAGCGCATGGCTGCCCTTCACCTTCGCCATGAACAGCGTCAACCGCGCCATGGGCCTGCGCGACCTCTATCCCTTCATCCTGTCGCCCGCGGTGGTCAGCAAGCTCGGCTTCATTCACGGCCTGGTCAGGGACGTGGCCAAGGACGCCAAGGAAGCCAGGGAGGCCAGCAAGGCCCAGGACGTCCCGGGCCGTCGCTAGAGGCTGTCGAGCCCCCTTTGGTCTTGCGCTGGTACGCCAGAACGGGCCGGATTTAGACCGTTGCCTCCGGCCCATTTTGATGTACCACGGAAGCCACACGGCCCGTCCCATAGGCCCCAACGGCCAGGGAAGGGTCCCGCCCAAGGTCGAGACTCAAGAAAAGCATGTTCAAACGCATCCTGATCGCCAATCGCGGCGAAATCGCCTGCCGGGTCATCAAGACTGCCCGCAAGATGGGAATTCAGACGGTTGCGGTCTATTCCGAGGCCGATCGCGACGCCCTCCATGTCGAGATGGCCGACGAGGCCGTGCTGATCGGCCCGCCCGCGGCCGCCGAGAGCTACCTGGTGATCGAGAAGATCGTCGAGGCCTGCCGCAAGACCGGCGCCGAGGCCGTGCATCCCGGTTACGGCTTCCTGTCCGAGCGCGAGGCATTTCCGCGCGCGCTGGAGGCGGCCGGTATCGTCTTCATCGGCCCGAACCCGGGCGCGATCGCTGCGATGGGCGACAAGATCGAGTCGAAGAAGGCGGCCGCCAAGGCCAAGGTCTCGACCGTTCCGGGCCATCTCGGCGTCATCGAGGACGACAAGCACGCGGTCAGGATCGCCGACGAGATCGGCTACCCCGTGATGATCAAGGCCTCCGCGGGTGGCGGCGGCAAGGGCATGCGCATTGCGCATTCGAAGTCCGAGGTCGCCGAAGGCTTCAATCTCGCCAAGGCCGAGGCCAAGGCCTCGTTCGGCGACGACCGTGTCTTCGTCGAGAAGTTCATCGTCGATCCCCGCCACATCGAGATCCAGGTGCTGGGCGACAAGCACGGCAACGTCATCTACCTCGGCGAGCGCGAATGCTCGATCCAGCGCCGCAACCAGAAGGTCATCGAGGAGGCGCCGTCGCCGCTGCTCGACGAGGCCACGCGCCGCAAGATGGGCGAGCAGGCGGTCGCGCTGGCCAAAGCTGTGAACTACGATTCCGCCGGCACCGTCGAATTCGTCGCGGGGCAGGACAAGAGCTTCTACTTCCTGGAGATGAACACGCGCCTGCAGGTCGAGCATCCCGTCACCGAGCTCGTCACCGGCATCGACCTCGTCGAGCAGATGATCCGCGTTGCCGCGGGCGAGAAGCTCGCCATCGCGCAGAAGGACGTCACGCTGACCGGTTGGGCGGTGGAATCGCGTCTCTACGCCGAAGACCCGTTCCGCAACTTCCTGCCCTCGATCGGGCGTCTGGTGAAATATCGCCCGCCGGCGGAAGCCAGCCACGACGGCATCACCATCCGCAACGACACCGGCGTGCAGGAGGGCGGCGAGATCTCGATCCATTATGATCCGATGATCGCCAAGCTCGTCACCCACGCGCCCTCGCGTGCGGCCGCGATCGAGGCGCAGGCGACCGCGCTGGATTCGTTCTATGTCGACGGCATCCGCCACAACATCCCGTTCCTGTCGGCCTTGATGCATCATCCGCGCTGGCGCGAGGGCCGGCTCTCGACCGGCTTCATCGCCGAGGAATTCCCCAAGGGCTTTGCGGTGCGCGTGCCGGAAGGCGAGGTCGCGCGGCGCATCGCCGCGGTCGGCGCCGCCATCGATCACGTGCTGGGAGAGCGCAAGCGGCAGATCTCGGGCCAGATGGGCGGCCGCATCGTGCAGCGCGAGCGGCGCCGCGCGGTCTGGCTCGACCGCCAGGAGATCCAGCTCGAGGTCGCGCGCGAGGGCGAGGCGATCGCGATCCGCTTCATCGATGCCGAGGGCAAGGCCGGCAACGCGCATCTGCTGGCCTCGCCATGGAAGCCGGGCGATGCGGTCTGGCAGGGCACCATCGATGGCCAGTTCGTCGCGCTGCAGGCGCGGCCGATCCCGAACGGTATCCGCCTCGCGCATCAGGGCGTCGAGGTGCCGGTCTATGTCTGGACCGAAGCGGAAGCTGCATCCGCGCGGCTGATGCCAGTGACGACGGCCTCCGACAGCGGCAAGAAGCTGCTCTGCCCGATGCCCGGCCTCGTGGTCTCGATCGCGGTGACCGAGGGGCAGGAGGTCAAGGCCGGCGAGACGCTGGCGGTGGTCGAAGCCATGAAGATGCAGAACGTGCTGCGCGCCGAGCAGGACGGCACGGTGAAGAAGGTCCACGCCAGCGCCGGCGCGACGCTGGCGGTGGACGCGCTGATCCTGGAGTTTGCGTAAGAGCGCTTCGGGCACAACAGGAGACCCTCACCCTGAGGAGTCCCGCCTTCGCGGCGTCTCGAAGGGCGAGGCCACCAGCCGGGCCTTTCATCCTTCGAGATGCGCGCCAAGAGCGCGCTCCTCAGGATGAGGAATTGAGAGTGAGGCACCCATGGCCTTTCGTTCCCGCCGCGAGAAACTTCGCTCCGTTCTGTCGGACGCCACCTGCGTCCATCCCGGCTCGGTCTACGACGCCATCTCGATCCGCATCGCCGAGGACCTCGGCTTTCCGCTCGGCATGTTCGGCGGTTCGGTCGCCTCGCTTGCCGTGCTTGGCGATCCCGACGTCACGCTGATCACGCTCACCGAGCTTGCCGAGCAGATGCGGCGGATGTCGCGCGCGTCCGCGCTGCCCGTGCTGGTCGATGCCGATCACGGCTATGGCAACGCGCTCAATGTCCGCCGCACCGTGCAGGAACTGGAGACGGCTGGCGCCGCCGGCCTC
This sequence comes from Bradyrhizobium sp. WYCCWR 12699, assembly GCF_032144035.1. NCBI lineage: Bacteria > Pseudomonadati > Pseudomonadota > Alphaproteobacteria > Hyphomicrobiales > Nitrobacteraceae > Bradyrhizobium > Bradyrhizobium sp. WYCCWR 12699. The sequence continues at coordinate 668,697 of NZ_JAVTJN010000036.1, read as the reverse complement.
ACCATCGAGGACACCCTGCTGCCGGCGGCCTTTGGCGAAGCGAAGACGCAGTTGATCTCGCTCGAGGAAGGTGTCGCCAAGATGAAGGCCGCGCTGAGCGGCCGCGGCGATGCCTCGCTGGTCATCATGGGGCGCACCGGTGCTGCTTCGATCACCTCGATCGAGGACGCGATCCGCCGCGCCAAGGCTTATGAGGCCGCCGGTGTCGATGCGCTGTTCTTCACCGGCATCAAGTCGCGGGCCGAACTCGAGGCGGTGAGCGCTGCGACGCGCCTGCCGATCGTGCTCGGCGGGGCGCCCGAGGACTTGAGCGCGCTCGATTACCTCGCCAGCCACCGCGTGCGTATCGCGCTGCAGGGCCACGCACCGATCGCCGCCGCGACGCAGGCCGTGTACGCGACCCAGAAGGCGCTCCGCGACGGTGCATCGCCGAAAGACCTCCAAGGGCTCGCATCGTCGGAACTGACGGCCCGCGTCATGCGCGAGGCCGACGTCAAGGCGCGCAGAGCCGAATTCCTCGGATTGAAAAAATGAGCCGGGCGATCCTCCAGGTGATGATCCGCGGGCGCGTGCAGGGCGTCGGCTATCGAGCCTGGGTGGAGTATCAGGCGACGGCGAGCGGCCTCGAGGGGTGGGTTCGCAACCGCCGCGACGGCAGCGTGGAAGCACTGTTCGCCGGCCCGCCGAAGCACGTCGCCGACATGGTCGCGCTGTGCCGCCACGGCCCGCCGTCCTCGCGCGTCGACAGTGTGACAAGCGAGACCGCCGGAGCGGACGAATTGAACCTGCGCAGGGCAGGGGAAGCGTTTTCGGTGCTGCCCACGGTGTAGGTGTCGCTCTCAAGAGAAGTCGTCATGCCCGTGCCTGTCCCGGGCAAAGGCGCTCTTGCGCCGTGCCCACCATGACCTTGCGATCCCCGGTGACTCCGCCCTACGACACCGTGTCGGACACCCCGAAAACAAAAGCCCCGCGAACCGGATCCCGGTCGCGGGGCCTTTTAACTCTGGCGTTCTGCCGGTACGTCCGTGGTCAGAACGCTGCGCCGGCGTTAGCCGACGCGGAGATTGTCAGCCGACGACTTGCCGCTGCGGCGGTCGGCGACGATGTCGAACGAGACCTTCTGACCCTCGTTGAGGGAGGAGAGGCCGGCGCGCTCGACGGCGCTGATGTGCACGAACACGTCCTTCTGGCCGTCGTCTGGCTGGATGAAACCATAACCCTTTTGGGTGTTGAACCACTTCACGGTGCCCATAGCCATGGGAATTTCCTTTAGTTAGTTAGAGAGAGTACGCACGTGGACCGGTACGCAGCATTGCGCCCATAGCCCTGTTCAGTCGATGTTTGGAGAAGTCATCTGAAGCGTGCGCGCCCGTTAGCAACGAGGCGAAGCGGCCCAGTCGTTCGGCCAAGTATCGATGATCACAATATAGCGAGAATTTGGGGCCAGTTCAAGGCACCACCCGTGGTCCGAAACGTCGTCCGACTTTTCTATTTTGCGGTGCAAAGTAACGGTCCGGATGAACCTCAATCCACGATGAAAAGCGTCGCCCCGGTTGCGGTCGAGGACCGGTGCGCGGCGTCGCCGAAATCCGAGACCTGGTAGCTCATGCCCGCCGTCAGCTTGAAGGCGCGGCCATCGCGCAGCTCGGAACGGAGCTCGCCCTCCAGCACGTAGAGCACGTGGCCGCGATCGCACCAATGGTCGGCCAGGTAGCCGGGTGAATATTCCACCATCCGGACCCGGAGATCGCCGATATTGAGCGTGCGCCACGTGGCCTGCCCGGTCTCACCGGGATGCGTGGTCGGCTCGACCTTGCTCCAGTCGGTGACGGTGAAGGGGGAGGTGGGGAGTTTCATGGGGGAGTCCTGTCTTGAGAGCCGGCAGCTTTGTCGTTAGCGCACGCCGTCGCGCCAGTCTCCGTCATTGCGAGCGCAGCGAAGCAATCCAGAAATGCATCCGCGGCGACAGTCTGGATTGCTTTGCTGCGCTCGCAATGACGAGGAGAGAGCACGATCACCCCACCAAATGGTTCGCCGAGCCCTGCACGATCAGCCCCGCCTCGTTCACCCGCAGATATTCGCAGATCTTCTTGCCCCGCTCGTTGGCGTAAAACACCACGACGCTGTCCGGGCTGACGAACAGGTCGATCAGCGTGAAATGCAGCTCTGGCACCAGCCCGAGCGCCTTGCCCCAATAGGTGCGCAAGGCATCCTTGCCGCGCACGGTGCCGCTGGCGTCGAAACCCAGCATCGGGATGCGGTCCGAGGTCATCAATGCCGCCTCGTCGTAGAGCGTGAGCACGCGCTCGAGATCGCGCGCGTTCCAGGCCTCGACCCAGGTCCGGCCGAGTGCGGCCAGCGTCGATGGCTGGTGATGCGAAGACATGTGTTGCGAAGACATGGCGTTCTCCCTGATCGCCCCTGTTCAAGAGCGGGGCATAATAGGTCAATAATACTTACCTATATGGGTTTGTCCATGCCCAAAGAAGCATGTGGGCGCGCGACAGGCGCGGTTGCGGGCAGGGCCGCGCCAGCGTATTTGCTGGCCATGACAGCAGCACAGAACGACCGCTCCGCGTCGACGCCCTCCGTGGCCTCGGCGCACGACAAGATTCTCATCGTCGACTTCGGCAGCCAGGTGACGCAGCTGATCGCGCGTCGCGTGCGCGAGGACGGCGTCTATTGCGAGATCGTCCCGTTCAACAAGGCCGAAGCCGCCTTCAACGAGATGAAGCCGAAAGCGGTGATCCTCTCGGGCGGTCCCGAATCGGTGCACGAGGCCGGCTCGCCGCGCGCCCCGCAAGCCATCTTCGATTCCGGCGTGCCCGTGATGGGCATCTGCTACGGCCAGATGACCATGGCGGAGCAGCTTGGCGGTACCGTCGAGGGCGGCCATCACCGCGAGTTCGGCCGCGCCGATGTCGAGGTCAAGGCCGAGAGCCAGCTGTTCGCGGACGTCTGGTCCTCAGGCAGCAAGAACCAGGTCTGGATGAGCCATGGCGACCGCATCACCAAGATGCCGCCGGGTTTCTCCGTCGCCGGCACCTCGCCGAATGCACCGTTCGCGATCATCCAGGACGAGAAGCGCAAATATTACGGCCTGATGTTCCACCCGGAAGTTGTGCACACGCCCGACGGTGCGAAACTCATCCGCAACTTCGTGCGCAAGATCGCAGGCCTCAGCGGCGACTGGACCATGCGCGCCTTCCGCGAGGAGGAAATCGCAAAAATCCGCCAGCAGGTCGGCAAGGGCAAGGTGATCTGCGGCCTGTCCGGCGGCGTCGATTCCGCCGTCGCGGCCGTCTTGATCCACGAGGCCATCGGCGACCAGCTCACCTGCGTGTTCGTCGATCACGGCCTGCTCCGCCTCGACGAGGCCAAGACGGTGGTCGACCTGTTCCGCCACCACTACAACATCCCGCTGGTGCACGTGGATGCCTCGAAACAGTTTTTGGGCGAGCTCGAAGGCGTCACCGACCCCGAAACCAAGCGGAAGACCATCGGCCGCCTCTTCATCGAGGTGTTCGAGGCGGAAGCCAAGAAGATCGGCGGCGCCGACTTCCTCGCGCAAGGCACGCTCTACCCCGACGTGATCGAGAGCGTCTCCTTCACCGGCGGCCCCTCCGTCACCATCAAGTCGCACCACAATGTCGGTGGCCTGCCCGAGCGCATGAACATGAAGCTCGTCGAGCCCTTGCGCGAGCTGTTCAAGGACGAGGTGCGCAAGCTCGGGCGCGAGCTCGGCCTGCCCGAAATCTTCGTCGGCCGCCACCCGTTCCCGGGCCCCGGCCTCGCCATCCGCTGCCCCGGCGATATCACGAAGGACAAGCTCGACATCCTGCGCAAGGCGGACGCCGTCTATATCGACCAGATCCGCAAGCACGGCCTCTACGACGAGATCTGGCAGGCTTTTGCCGTGCTGCTGCCGGTGAAGACCGTCGGCGTCATGGGCGACGGCCGCACGTATGACTACGTCGTAGGCCTTCGCGCCGTGACGTCGACCGACGGCATGACCGCGGACTTCTACCAGTTCGACATGAAGTTTCTCGGCGAGACCGCGACGCGCATCATCAACGAAGTGAAGGGCGTGAACCGGGTGGTGTACGACGTGACGAGCAAGCCGCCTGGGACGATTGAGTGGGAGTAGGGCTGCGGGCAGTTATCGCGTAGTTTGGCGTAGTCTTGGGAGCTTCTCTCGCATTCCAGATGCTCTGACCGAGAAGTTAGATTGGCGTAGCCCGCCTGAGATTGGCAAGCCATTGCTATCTGGACAACAGAGTGCGGCAGCGCGGTCGAGGGTGCAGAAGGGACAGCGTGTTCAGCGGCGGGCGCAACACATGCCGGATACGACAGCAGAGTCCAGGAAATTGGGGCGCGCCGCACAACTGGTGTTTGGCGCGAACATCCCCTCAGGCTCGTGATATCTAGGTCATGGGCATTGAATGGAGGCTTGGATCAAAGTACTTGCTCGCCAGCGTGAAGTCCTTGATGCCTGCCTTGGCCATAAAGAAATCTGTCGATTGTTGTAGCCAGTTCGTGACGATCCCACCTAAATACATGCGAACCACTCATTGATGTCGGCCATCGGCGTCTGTTTGTAGTGACCCATTCTGAAGCTTCTCCATCGCTTCCGCGCTCTTGCCATGATTGAGTCGTTCGCCTCGGCCCAGCCCATGATGTAACGGCCGCGGATCGCGTCGCGCTCTGCGGTCGAGACATGGTTGGCGTTGAGCGTCAGGCCGAAGGCGAAGTTCTGCTTCACCTTCGGCACGCTCGCAATTGAGCTGCTTGTCAGAGTCCTAGCGACCCAAGCAGCGGCAGCGGCCCAGGTCCGCAACGGGTCACCGGCTGGGCTCCGGGGCAGATATTGCAACACCTGGCCCACGTTCATGGCTGCTGGCTGGCGTTAGAGCGGCGACCACCCGTTAGGCCAACGGTCGTTGGGACCGTTCAACCCGCACCGCGAGGATTGACAACCGTGTAGCCACGCAATGATCGCGGGTGCATCCGCGTCGCGTGTCCGCCTGAGTTGGCGTCATACGCCATCCACATGTCGCCTTCGAGGTGCTGTTCCAGAACGAAGACATGTCCGCGCCGCGCCGCGACCATTCCCGGCGCAGGCGAAGTCCGCGGGAAGCGTAGCCAGTTGGCTGCAAGGTTCAATTCAGGCACGACACGACCAAACACTCGCAGGGCTGCGCCACAACCACAGAATGAAGACGGGCAACCGGGCGGCCGACCGCCGACAATCCGGCCGTGAGTACGGTCACTCACCGCCGCTACGCTGTTGGGCGTGGCTAACGCGAGTTGCTTGGGGCGATACGCCAGCAGTGAGTAGTGCAAAGTTCGTTCGCGGCGCGCCTGGGTGGCCGAGAAGTCACATGGCATGATGACATTGCATTCGGGCGCTTGGACGATGCGATAAGGTCTTGCTTCTGAACAGATTGGGCCGATGACAACGAGGAAACACGCAGAAAATACTTGCTTGAACATTGCAGGAACTCCGAGCTGAGATCCTGCCCCGCGCCAAACAACGAACTTTTTTTGGCTGAAAAGAGGCTAAAATGACAGGAATTGCTTGCCTCTCTTGTCAATCCTCACGGCCTTACGTTGCGCTCCATCGATTAACTCGTTGAGGGGGTGCGCCTTGAACCTTTCGCATTGATGAGGCCTCATCCACCAGGCACTGAACTCGTAGGCTGGTGGCGGCAATGTCCACGGAAGAATTCTTCGACTTCTGAGAAGGTAAGCCGGATCGTTTGCCCATCCATGCGACGCTGTAGCCCTTCCGTGGTGGTCGTAAACGGACGTCAGACTCCGGCTCGCAATAGTCACGGGTATGTTGAAATTCACGACGAGCCCCAGCCTGAGTTCAGTGATCAGCTGTGATCCGCGATTGCCTTCGAGTGATCCGCGGCTAAGGCATCGAATGCTCAGTAAAAATCGTCCGTGAAGACTTTCGCAGCAAGCAACTGAATTATCCCTACTTCGATAATCCCAAAACGAAGATTTCGCGGCACGCGAAGAGGGCGCAGGTCGCTAGCGCGGAGAACTCGCGCCTGACGATTGCAGCGACGATAGCGGAGCGAATCTCGATTACTGCACTTTTTGCCCGAGGTCTCTCAGCAGCGTGTGGAGAAAGTCGCTGGCATGGTCGTATTGAGCGTTGCCTCTTGTGATCTGACGAACGAGCGGATCCATTAACCGACCGACGGTTTCGGAGCCGAGTAGCTCAGTTCTGTCCGACCACTGCAGCAGTAAAGTTTCTGGTATATCTTCTGCAGATCTGAACAGCCTTAAGAGGCAATGTTCGCCCTTGGAGTCGTGGTCGTGATGGGCCCTTGCCGCATAGAAAGCGAATAGCCCACGGAAGGCATCACGGGAAACAGCAGGTTTTCCCATCTGAATTTCCCCGAAATAAAGATTCTCAATGAAAGCAAGTCTGAATCGTTCGGGCGGGAAAAGCTAGTAAAAAATGAACCGCTTATACCTTCATCAAATTGTGCTCTGATCGGGATTAAATCGCAATTAAATCCAACAGTCAGCACTCGTTACCTAATTTCTTCGAGCGCTTCTGCCGATTCTTCGCTGGCTGGGACAGCCAAGCAGCGCTCGTACGCCAAACGCGCGGCGAAGATCATTTTTCTTCCCGCGCCTGGAAATCGGGAATAATCGGCAATTTTGGCGATCGTTTCTGTGCCCCTGCGTCGACGTGCGCCTAAGGCGGCAGCACACCCGGCGGCCTGAGCCGTCGAAGCTGAGGCCGCTCATTTGCCATTTCCTATCGCAAACGTTGTGCGGGATCCGCAAATCTGCGGCACGCGAAATCGTGCTTCCGCTGCGGCTGTTGACGCGCTGGTATCGTGACTGGGGCGCCACCCGGCGCCCGACGTGTGCGGTACGTTGCAATCCAATTGTCCACCCCGTCGTACTCATCCTCGACGCTCAATGCGCAGCTTCGAGCCACCAGCGCGCTTGTGGTCACCATGGCGCGCGCCGAGCTCACCCGAAGACCAGCGCGATCTGCTTGCGCCGACATGCTGAATCTACCATCGTGCGCAATGGGCAGCGGCTCGCGACTTCATTTTCAAGATGGAAGATTTGATCGGTCAGGTTCAAAGCAGCGACGTCCACCGAGAGACGGATGCTTTGGACACCAACTCATTGCGATCGAATTGGCGGAACAGAGAATGGCGAACCATCAAGCGTGATGTCGCAAGGAAGTGTGCTCCAGCAGTTCGCGGAGTCGCAGAGAACAGGCCGCGCATCCGCGTTAGTCTTCTATCCAGGCAGCGAAGTGATCAGAAATGCCTTGAGTTGCGAATCCCCTGCATGGGATATCTCATTGCTCGGGGCCTCGGCGCGCCGGATGCCGACGATGATCGTCGTCTTTCTCCCGGCACCGGGCTCCGCCCCTCTTACTCTCCTGCGGAGCTGCTTCGACTGCGCCAGAAGGCTAACGAACTCGATGCTTGGTGTCACGCAGAACAGCCAGGCTGCAAACTCCGTTACGAAGTCGTGACGGGAAGCTCGGATTTGTGACGACGTGCCAATAATGTCTAACCGGTGACTGCCGGAGGCGTCGGTTCGCTCTACGACGATGCGCGAAATATTTCTCAAAGCGGCCAGCGCTGCAAAAACAACGACTGCATCGGAAAGGGAAGCTGGCGCAGTCGCGGAAGCGCCCCTCGTTATTTGCGTCAGTACGTCGGCGCCGTACGAGCGACCTCTATCGTTCTGATGACCGGCTCCTCGACCCAGGCCTCGCGGGCAAACCAGTTGTGATTGGCCTGACAGACCGGACAAAGCGTATTGCCGAAAAACACGATGCTTCGCAGGAAAGTCTCACGATCGGATTTGAGGCCGGTAGGAATCGCGCGACCGGATTGCGGACACTTGACCATAATCATACCCACGCCAACCTCCCTGGATGTGTGGTCGAATAAGGGGGCCGGTCGGCCGGAGTGCGCTCTCGTCGATGCGGGTTCACTTGGGGGGGCATCGCACCTGGGTCGCTGTCGAGCAAAGGGCAGCTTGCTCGTGACGGCGCTTCTCCAACCGACCGGATTCCTAGTTTCGTGGATTGTGGGATACCGCCGGGCTTTGGCTCGGCAGTTCTAAATGATGTTCAACACTCAACGTGAAGTCGCGGGTAAGCCGCAAACAAATATAAATATAAGGGCTCAATTCTTCAGGCTTCGAGCGACATGCGCCGCCGGCAGCGCAACTACTATCATTTTTGACAGTCACCACGTTCAGCTCCCATTCGCGCAGCTTCTGAATATTCACCGCCGAAATTTAATTTGTAAATAGAAAACGCATTGGCGGTGCGGTTTGCGACTCGCTTGGATATATTTTTTACGCGAGTCCACGCGAAGCGCGCCGCAATCAAATATGTAAGCGGATACGGTAAGGCTGCAGCTGCTTCGTGTTTGCGAAGGCAATTGCAGCGGTTACAGTTGTGTTCGGCGGCCGGATCAGGTTCAAATATGAAACAAATTGTGATTTACGGTTAATTGTATAAATAGCGTTGTTAAATCCTGCCGATCACGTAATCTCTGGCTTATTGAAGTTTCATCGGCTGGAGGAAGCGATGTGGGAATTAAATCACAATAATTGCCTCGTCTCGCACGCACCGCTGTTGGCCCAGATGCGCGCGGAGCTGGCCAGCATTGGCGAGAAGGAGCGCATTCTAAAAGAACGGAGAGCCGATCGCGAAGCTTATCGTTACCTTTTGGAAGCTCATCGGTTGACCGCGAGAGAGTGCTTTTTTGACGAGCTGCCTTTGAACGTCGCGCCACAGGAGGGAGGCGAGGACGGGCAGCTGGCGGCATGACGGGCCGGATTGTCATTTCGAAACGAGCCCGATCGGGTTTGTGCTCGGCTGAACGGGAATTGCAGCACCGCAGGCCGGGGTAGATCGAAACTCGTAGTCGAGGCCTCACTCTGTCGCGGCCGCGACATAGCGTTGGCCTTCGTCGGGCGAGACGAACCTTCGTACATTGGCTGGAGCCGTGCTGAAAAGATCGTCGGCAGAGATGGTGTTGAGACCGGCTCCAGATGCAGTGTTCGTGCTGCTGGATGGTCGATCAATGCTCTTCAGCGAAGCAGGGCAGAAGATCTTCGAGCTGGACCAGGTAGCGGCATTCATCTGGTGCAAACTGGCGCAAGGTGCCTCTCTGGAAGATGTCTATCAGGGGCTTGGGGCGCTAGGCATTGACGAGGATGCGTCACGCCAGTTCACCCGCCAGGTTATAAATGTCTGGGCCGATCAAGCGCTACTCCAAGCGGACTGGCAAGTGCCGATTGACTGTTCCTTCTCAGTGATCCTGGGGCGGCACAAAATAGGCGTCCGGACTGCAGATCGAGACCTCTTGAGGCGGCTGCTTTCCGTATTCTGCGTCGCGGACCAGGGCGCGTGCGACAACGACCTGGTGATCGAGGCAACGATGCTGGACGAGCAAGTGCTCTTCCGCGGAGAGGATTCTAGAATCTCCAGATGTGAAGTCGAAGCACTGGCGCCGACGATCAAGGCGCACGTCAGCGAGCGGCTTATTCGAAGCGATCGCTGGGTCTTTTCCCTTCATGCAGCTACTCTCGTGAGAAACGGTGCGGGCCTGCTGTTGTGCGGTCAGCCGGGAGCTGGAAAGTCGACCCTGACACTGCAGCTCGTGGACGCCGGCTTTAGCTACGCTGGCGATGATGTTGCGCTGGTTGGAGCTGACGGGACCATCTGCGGAATTCCCTTTGCGCTCACAGTCAAGGAGGGATCGTGGGACTTGCTCTCCCGGCTGCATGGCGACAGGTATGACGCGACGCATTGCCGCTCCGACGGGGTTCGAGTGCGGTACATCCCCATTCCAAATGCGCAGAACCAATGCGTTTCCGCGAGCTGGATCGTCTTCTTGAAACGGGTCGCGAGCGGTCCAGAAGAACTGACCGCGATAGACCAGTTGGATGCGATGAAGCGGCTTATAGAAAACGCATTTGCCGCTGACGGAAAGCTATCGCAGGCCGGCTTTTTCGCTTTGAAGCGGATTGTCGCGGGCGCGCGATCATTTCAACTCACCTACTGCGAGTCGGTGGGAGCTCGGCGCTTGCTTATGGAATTGTGCGATGGTGAGGCATAGAAGCGCGCTCTCGAGCCTCTGCAATTGCTTGCGAGGTATGCCGCCCGTCGACGTGGAGTGGACGTCCGTAATCGGGCTCGCAAATCGGACTCTGACGACGCCGGCGCTCATCGACTTTGTGGGCAAATATGAATCGATGCTGCCGGAGGATGTCTGCGCATATATCCGCAATATTCACCGCCGAAACGAGCTGCGCAATAATCGCCTCCTCGCTCAGCTGGAAGAAGCCGTCGTTGCGATGAACCGCTTGGGAATTACCCCGATCATGCTCAAGGGCACATCGACACTGGCGACCGCACCCGAGGAGCGCCGAGGCGTTCGGATAATGTCCGACCTGGATATCATCGTCATGCCGGACGAGGCCAAAATGGCAATCGCCGCTCTATGTGCAATTGGCTACGATATTGATTACCAGACCCCCGCCGAAAGCCAGAGATGGCACGTCGAGCTGAGCCGGTCACAGGATGTCGGGACCATCGACCTGCAGCAGGCCGCTCCGGGTCCCGCGTACCTCTACCAAAGTATCGGGCAGGCGCTGAACCATTGCGTCATCGCGCCGCTGGGAAGCGGGCGCGTGTATATCCCCACGCCTGTCTACCGAGCGCTCACGCTGATCATCCATGATCAATTTCAAGACTACGGTTATTGGCTCGGCGACCTCGACCTGCGGCACCTTGTTGAATTGCGAGATCTAAACGATTCCGCCGAAGGCCTTGATTGGGAGAAGCTTGCCTCGCTAGTCTCGGGCGAATTGATGAAGAACGCGGTTGAAACCCAACTGGTCGCTCTTTCCGGGCTGCTTGGCGTCGATATTCCGCAGACGATGCGCTCCCGCCTGATTCCCCGCCTGCAGTTCATGCGACAGTTGATGCAGGCACGTTTTCCGTCCACGCGTTTGCTGTTCCTCGCGATGACGGCGCTGGATCTTGGAAACTACCGGAACGCGGCAAATGGCGCCTGGCAAGCCGCCGCCCATCCGCGTAGATCGTGGTCTCTCCCGAAAGTGGACACCTTGCAGTTTTTGTTGAAGGCGGCCGTCGCTGTGCGCACAGGGAAGGTGTAGGCCGCAAGCGCGCTGCGAGCCGAGCGACCGGTAACTCCCATCCGTTCGCAGACGATTCGCGCCCGCGGGTGTTTGCGTCGATGAAGCCATCAATGCTCGTGACTACCAGCATTCCGGTTGGACGCTTCGCCGTTCTCGAGAATCCTGAACTCCTCGAGCGTGTGTCCTGATTGAAGCGCTGCGACCAGCCAGCGCGGCTGTTTGCCTCGCCCAGACCAAGTCTCTGTCGGCTTGAGGGGGTTGAAGTATTTCGGCACGACCTTTGGGTATTTGCGGCGAGGGGACTGGCCCGGGCCCATCTCTGTCGCCTCGCCCTCCGCCTCGCCGAATTGGTCCGGCTGATTGAGCTGCGCCAGGCGTTTTTCCAACTCGCGCTTTTCGGCTGTTATCTTTTCAGCAAGAATCTTCGTGAGCTCCTCGTGGAGGAGCCAAAGTTCTTCAAAATCCATGGCTTCGAGATCTTGCCGGCGCATAGCATTCTCGTCACCGACCAACCTGCCCAACAGTCGTCTCTGACGCCGAATAAAGGTTTTTCGCGTGGCGAACAAAAGACTGGAAATCAGGGTCGGTCTTTCATTTGACGTGATAATAAATAAATAATATATTATTAAATGTATATTGCGAGGATTATTTTCTGTTTTATTAGTGGGCGAGGAAGGCTTGCTGCGCTCTCGAAGAGAAACATTGGATATTATCGGCTGCCCGTTGGTACGTCTTGGAGTTGCGATCAGGCAGTTTATAGCGCCTGCGGAACCGTTGACCGACCTCAAGGATCTGCAGCTCCAAATCCAGCTGCGAAAGCTCGCGCTTAGAGATATCGCAATCATAACCTCGCGGCTGCAGCGGGCTGACATCCGCATTTCAGGACGAATGCCCGGATGCGGCCTCCCGCAGTCATGTTCCTCACGAGGGCGGCGGCGCGGAAGATCGACCTCGCGACGCTTTAATCAATCATAATCCGATTGAATCGCGGCGCCGGCGCACGCAGGGCGCGTGTTATGCGCTGCCCGCTATTGAATTCAGCGAATAATACATTTTTCAGTCTTGATTGGAACCGGCGACGCAGTTATGTGGAGCATAAAAATGCTGTTGGGTTCCGAATATTTTTCGCTAAGCCCGACATTGGGTTCTTGATTGCTCCGCTGGGACAATATTAAATGGGCGCAACTACAGGATGCTAGCATGTCGACCAAGAAGCTCGAACTAGAAGCGATGTCCCTCGATGATCTATGGTCCCTTCATGAGGAAATTAGCGGCATTTTATCGGATCGGATCAAAGCGGAAAAGCAGGAACTGGAGAAGCGCCTGGCGGTTCTCGGCGGCGGGATGGCTATGTTAGCCGAAACCGGCAGGCCAGACATCTCTCCCACGGGCAAGCCGAGGCGCAAATATCCGCGCGTGCTGCCGAAATACCGTAACCCGCAGACGTCCGAAACTTGGTCGGGGCGTGGCAAGCGACCTCGTTGGCTGGTTGCTGCGGTGAAATCCGGTCGTCGAATCGAGGAGTTTCGCATCGGGGAAGCGGCTCCGAAACTTCGGCAGCGGGCGTGAACTAGCTGCACCAGGGGACTGGCGCAGGCGCCTTTGGTCGGGGTTGGAGCTAATAGGCGTTGCGCCCCCGTAATACTTCCACAGGAGTTCGCAACAGGATTGCAAGATCCAGCCGAAGACTCCAATTGTCGATGTACCAGAGATCGTATTGGACGCGTGCTTCGATCATCGACGCCGTGGGCGTTGCCCCGCGGCAGCCGTGAACCTGGGCCCATCCGGTCAGCCCAGGCCTGACCCTGCGGCGAAAGGCGTAGTTTCGCACGAGCTTGTCAAACTGTCCGTCGTGGGCCAAGGCGTGGGGACGCGGGCCCACCAGCGACATGCTGCCCTCGAGAACATTTAGCAGTTGCGGCAGTTCATCGAAGCTCGACCGGCGCAGCAACTTGCCCACGCGGGTGACCCGTCGATCGAGAGGGACGGCCTGAGTGATCACGTTGCCGTCCTCGAGAACATGCATGGTCCGAAACTTCCGGATCAGGAATGTCCGACCGTTGAAACCGCAGCGTTGCTGTCGGAAGAACACCGGGCCCGGAGAGTCCAGCTTGATTGCGATTGCAGCCAGTACCAGCAGTGGTGCAGCCATCGCCAGCGCGAGCCCTGCGCCGACAACATCAATCATTCGCTTGGATGCGCACTCGAGGGAGGTGAGGGGACCGCGCTGCAACTCGACGCAAACGGCACTTCCAAGATTCCGTGTCGGATGTCGAAGCAATTCGGATGTTGTGCCGACGGGCACGAACATGATCGGGAAGGGCAAAACCCGGAGATCGGCCACAAGTGCTCGCAGTTCGGGCCATCGCTCTGGAGAGGCCTCGACCACCACCTGATCGAGCGGGACGTTGTGAATATAGTCGATTACGCGAGAGGCGAGCCGTTTACGACCGGCGGGCCCGAAGCCGATCGGCGGCAGGCTGAACCGTGCTCTGACGCAATATCCGTGCATAGACAAGGTCTCCGGCAGGCCGGCGTTTTTGGAAAGCGGTTGGTCGCTGATTAGAACGATATTGGTGCTGGCGAACTTTCTTTCGCTCAGACCCCTTATCAGCACTGCCCTGACCCCCCATCGCTCTGCAACAAGCAAGGCCAAGCCGAGGATGGCGAACAGCGGGCCTGGTTTCTGAGAGGCACCTGGGGAAATTGCAAAGCCATATGCGGCCCAGATCAAGAGCAACAATGACGCCCAAGTGACACAGACGGCCCGAACCTGGTTCTTGAGCACAAGGAGCTCAATCGGCCGATAGAGGCCTTGAGCCTTCAGGAGGGAAGCCACGCAAGCCGCGCTAATCAGCGCCAAGCCAAATGCGTTGCCGTGGTCTGCCCCGGTCTGTACGCTCTGGAACCGGTACAAGACCGTGGACATGACGCTCGCGAGCAAAATCGTCGCGATATCGGCACAGAGCGCAACGTGTTCGATCCGGTCATACCGCAGGGGCCATTTATGCCGGGATATTGGCGGTTCGAGACTGACACGAGCCGTATCGATTTGATCGGGAAGGTGTCGGTTCACGAAGTTCATGACGAGGTACTCTGACTAGCATTTAATATATTATTAATTTATTGAATATTTCAAGTGGAAATATAGAACTTAAATATTGGCCGCACTTGGTGAGGTTCGAGCAGGGCGGCGTTATCGGATCGAGCAAAATACCTCGGGAGTTACCGACCGGTGCCGCGGCCCGGTGCACTGTTCGGCGGAGAGACAACCGTTCCGGGCGCAGGAGCCCGGATTTCCTTCCCTTGAAGAGCGGCTGAATCCCGCTCCGCAATCAGATTGTTCACCATGCTCTTTCCTTCCGCGGACGCCGACTGATAGGCGGCAACAAGAGCGGGGCGGAGATTGGGCTGTTTGGTCAGGGCAATCTTGATGTCACGCTGCACGAGTTCACGCAGTTCCGGCTCGTTTGCCGTCGAGACCTCGCCGAGAGCGACAGTCAGCCGTAGCGGAAGTAACGCCAAATCGCTTGGCGCTGTGTAGTACGACAGTTTCAGTAGAGCTGCGACATCGTATTCCGCCGATCTCTGCTCCCTCGAGAGCGCCGCTAGCTTGAGCCAAAGATCACCTCGTAGCGGTGAGTACTGCAGTGCCCGTGCCAATGCAGTCGGCGCAGCCGGATCGGCTCCGATCTCCGGCTTTGACGCTGCGGCTTCGTTGGCGATGGGCAACTGTTCAAGAACAGGTGTCCTCGGATGCAAATCGCCGTCCCCGCGCAGTGAGCCCGAACGCGGTGCCCCTACGGACGCCTGGCGTGCCGCCTGGTTGACGGAAGGCGCTTCAAGCGGCAATCCGCCCGGATACCGCGGGTGAGCGTATAGCCAGACCGTTTGCGCGCACAGGGCGACAGCGACAGAGCCCAATCCAATACGCATGGATACATTGCCATATTGGCGGGCTGGCTTAGATGCCGGATCCGAACTATCCGGCTCCCTTACGGAGCGCGTTGATTGCGGCGACAAGGGCGCAGTAGCCGTATCACGCTGGCTTTGGGCAACCGCCAACCCTAACGTGGCGGCAGCCAACAGCGATGTGCCGAACTCGAGAATGCCGTCCTCGACCAAGGCCAGCATGGCTAGCGCAGCCGCAGCACCAGAACCAATAGCGGCGTAGGCGTAGTCCCGCCTTCGCTGCAGGGAACATCTGAGCAAAGCCGAGGCGGCAAGTACCGCAACTATCAACAGCCCATACAGGAAAGGGCGGCCCATTTCGATGGCGATGACGGCGGCAGCGGTCGGCCGCTCTCGCGATGAAGGCCCCCCGATATCGCGATGGATCGGCAGCAGCGCCACGTACGTTCCTGCACCGGACCCAACCTGGCCGGCATCTTGCAGCATCCGTTCAGTCGCCGCCGGGTGCTGCGCAGATAGGGCGATCGCGAGATCGGTATTCGGCCTCACCGGCAGCAGGGTGAAGGCCGCCAAAAAGAGAATTGCGACCGTGGCAAACACGCTCGCCATTCCCCAAACCCCATAGAACCAGTTCTGGATCGCGAACGCGGCGAAAACGATTCCCGCTCCAAGCAGTGCAGCTATGGCGGTTCCCGTCCCGTCTGCCCTGGCAAGGATCGCCGACAGGCAGAGAAACGTTGCCAGCATTGCGAACGATAAGGGCGCCGCCAGCCGAAATGAGATTTGCTTGGCCTGGCGGCGTTCCTCGAACGCGCGGGCCGCCATCGCTGCCGACATCACCAAGCCCAGCACCGAGGGTGCTGCGTCGGTCACGACGGTTACGGGAGTGCCGACGGGCGAGAGACCGTCAGCTCCTATCATCTGTCGCATTAGCAAGTACGCACTGACGATCGCTGAGACCGAGACCAGCATGGTGAGGAGTTGCCACGCGCGCTGTCTATCCAGCGCGACGATGGCCGCAATGAGCGCGAGGGCGACAGCAGCAATGTATTTCGAGAATGCTTGCACGGTTGCGCCGATGTCCACCGTGAGCCGTTCAGAAGGGGGGGCATTCAATGCAGCCGATGCAGCGGCCCATATCGGATTGCCGGCCCCGTGGATCGGAATTGGAACGAGTTGAACAGTCATGTAGACCGCCGGTACAACGAGGATGACGAGCAGAAACAGTCGTAACCGTCGTACCAGGCGCGCGATTGCGAAGGATGAGGTGAAAACTGCGGCTGCCAGCACCGCGATCGCGAGAAGAGCAGGACAAAGAACTTGCGCTTGCGGAAATTCGGGTGTTGCAAAAGCCGCGGCGACGGACACCAAGAGTGCCACAATCAGAAACTTGTCCAGCATACAACGTCACCCCTCGGGCTTGAGTCAACGCTTGGACCGGCAGGCTCATGATGCATGGCGAAAGGCCGCTCAGGAGCTCGAAAGACCATATCGAACGTAGTGACTGTCATCGTAATAATCGCTTCGGTGGGCGTCGTATCGGGCCATCGCCTTGATGTCAGTCTTGTTCAGTACTGCGCCGATCAGCGAGTCCGAGATCGTCGGGGCGGTGTGCAGTGCATGCTGCACGACGTCGATCTTCGTGCGTCCCCACTCGACGACGAGAACGTAGCAATCGATCAGAGGAGCAGTGACCCGTACGTCGACAAGCGGGCTCAGCGGCGGAAGATCGACAATGATATAGTCATAGCTTTGTCGCAGACGATCAAACAGCCTGCAGATCGAGCCGTCGCATAAAAGTTCGCTTGAGTGAAGTACGGACCCACGCTGAACGGCCGGAAGAACGGCAAGAGTCGTGTTCGGATCCCGCCATACTGCCTCTTCGAGTGAACGAGTCCCTTTCAAGACTTCAATAATGCCATCCACGGCCTTTGGGACGAGCCGAGCCGAGAGCGATGGATTCCGAAGATCGCAGTCGACGATGATCACTTTCTTTCCGCTGTGCCCGATAAGTTGTGCCACGGAAGCGGCAATCGTGGTCTTGCCCTCATTTGGAAGGGCCGAAGTCACGCCAATCACCTGGTTGGGAGTCTTCGCCGGGCTATGGTCGATCGCGATCTTGATTGATCGGATCGCCTCAGTGTACCGAGAGAGAGGCATGCTCACGACGGCGCGACAAATGTCCGGAGCGCTCGGAAGTATGCGTTGGTTCGGGGCTTCCTGTGCCTGCTGCGGCCGAGCCGCCGACCTTTGCTGCTTGGGCAAGCTCTGGATCGGCACGAGGGATAGGCAAGGCAGGTCCAGCGCTGCTTCTAGCTGTGAAGACGTGCGGAAAACGCGATCCATGACGTCTCGCACGAAACCGAGGAGCAGTCCCAGCGCGAGCCCTCCCAGAAGACCGAAACTCAGCACGACCTTCGCTTTCGGTTTGCTCTTGGTTTGAGCGGCAGAAGCGGGGAAGATGACGCGGGTTTCTGAGATCGGGAAGGTCTCCTGCTGCGCCGAGCCCATATATTGCTGAAGGAATGTGTCGTAGAGGGTTCGCAGACTCTTCGCCCGACTTTCCAAATCTCTTATCGTCAGCTCCGCCGAGTTCGTGAGGCGCGACTGCGCAATGGCCACGGAAAGACGCTTTTCGATCTCCTGCTGCCGCTGCTTTGCAAGTTCTGCTTCGCTGCGGCTGATCTCGGAAAGTCGTTTAACCTCGTCCAGAATGGAAACGCGAAATTCGCGCAGCCTGTTTCGAACGTTGACCACCGCGAGATGATCTCGGCCGACGCGGGCGGACAATTCGGCCTCACGCCTGGCGAGTTCGAGATACTGCTGGCGTAGCGATGTAATGATCGGACTGTTCATCGCGTCGGAGCCGATGGCGTCCAGATTGCCGATCGAGGATGGTTTTGCCGGGTCGACGCCGAGAAGAACTTCGTAGCGCGACAGCTTGGCCGCGGCTTCTGAACTCTGCGCGCGAGCGGTAGCCAGCCGGGTGTTGAGTTCTGTGATCTGCTGCTCGTCGATCGGCTTTCCCCCGGGCGATACGATGTTATTTTGAGATTTGTAAGCCTCGACTCCACGTTCGGCGGTCAGCGCCTCCTCTCCGAGGCTCCGCAGCCGTTCCTGCAGCCAACTCGTTGCAGTTCGCGTGGCTTCAAATTTCGCCTCGAGCTGATCATTGATGTAGGCTCTCGCAATAGCGTTCGCGATCTCTGCCGCCAGCGCTGGATCGCTCGCGGTGAATGCGATTTCAATGACGTGACTATAGCCAACTCGACCTGCAGACAGGCGATCCAGAAAACTTGCAATCGTTGCTTCCGAGGGCTGCTCCCGCGGAGCAGGTGGCGCACCTTCTGACGGATCTGGCCGCCATCGTTGAAGCCACCCCATCAACCAGGACTGCAGCGACCGTCCCTCCCTAAAGTCTTGGTGATCGGCCAATTTCAACTGCTTGATCACGGTTGCAGCAGTCGCCTGCGATTTGATGATCTGCAGTTGCGTCTCGATCTGGGTAACGTCGAGGAGCGGTTCGGAAAGAAGCGATTGTTTCTGAAGGAACTGCGCCCTTGGATTTTCGAACAGGACCTGAACCTGCGCGGTATAGGCCGGCGAGACCAGTCTCAGGTAAACGAGGCTGGCGGCACCTGCGAGGACAGTGACGAAAATGATGACGAGGTATTGCCGCCGTATAAATACCAGCGCGAATTTAATGAGCTCGCCGATGCCTGCTGTGTTCTGTCGGTTCAGCTGCATTTGAATGGGGGGAGGGAGGCGTGACCCATCGTTCTGGAGCGTATTGGTCTGCAGCATCGGACATTTCTCTCGGCTGTCGGCAATCGCGCGGGAGCAATCCCGCGGCGGATATTGGGCCACTGTCACATTTAAAATAATATATAGGATAAAATTTGTATTGCCAATTAAATATAGCTACGGCATTAATTGGGAGAATAATTAATTGGGATGAGGAAGGGTGCGACGGCCGATTGAACTGATGTCTGCCGCGAACGGAGCGAAGCGGAACTGGTTGGCGAAGGCGCTCGGTTCAGGACATTAGGGGATCAGGCCGATCGTCCGAGCGATAGCGCTGCGTATCGGAGCGTGCGGTCATGCTGGAAGTGCGAAGTTTGGCGATTCCGGACGTAAAGGTCGTCCGATTAAAGCGTTTTTCCGATACGCGGGGCTATTTCTGCGAAACGTTCCGTCGCTCTGCGTTTGTCGAAAATGGGATTTCCCAAGACTTTATCCAGGACAATCAGTCATGCTCCGAGCGGATCGGCACGGTTCGCGGATTACACTTCCAGCGGCCTCCCTTCGCGCAGGCCAAGCTCGTTCGCGTGTTGAGAGGAGCGATCCTTGATGTGGTGCTCGATCTGCGGCGTCGGTCGCCGACGTTCGGCAAGCACGTCTCGGTCAAGCTGGATAGCGAGAGTGACGAGCAGTTGCTCGTTCCGAAAGGGTTCGCTCACGGCTTCTGTACGCTCGAGCCTCAAACCACCGTCCTTTATAAAGTCGATGAAGTCTACTCGCCGGAGCACGATGGCGGCGTCTACTGGGCCGATCCCGAATTGGCAATTGAGTGGCCGGTGAAGGCCACAGAGGCCCAGCTTTCGCCGAAGGATCGAGCGCTTCCCACCTTCGGTCAGCTTACTCCCGTGTTTGAGTAGAGGACGTCTCATGCGTGTTCTGGTGACGGGTGGGGCGGGATTTATCGGGTCTGCGGTCTGCCGGCAATTGGCCTTGGAAGCTGAGGCCTCGGTCGTCAATGTCGACAAGTTGACCTACGCAGCCAATTTGGCCTCATTGGCCTCCATCGACGGTACCAGCCGCTATCGATTTGAGCAGCACGACATCTGCGATCAGGAGTCGGTCACTCGCTTATTCCACAAATGGGAGCCGAGCGCTGTTATCCACTTGGCGGCCGAAAGTCATGTCGATCGGTCGATTACCGGCTCGGCAACGTTCATCAGTACCAACATTGTCGGCACTTACACTCTACTGGAGGCAGCCAGGCGATATTACGACGGGCTGTCGAGTCAGCGGAAGAGACAGTTCAGGTTCATACACGTGTCGACGGACGAGGTGTACGGTTCATTGGGGCCGGCCGACTGCTTCCGGGAAGATACCCCTTATCGGCCGAGTTCTCCCTATTCAGCGAGCAAAGCGGCCTCGGACCACCTCGCGCTCGCCTGGTACAAGACCTATGGCTTGCCGGTGATCGTGTCGAACTGTTCGAACAACTACGGACCATTCCAATTCCCGGAAAAGCTCATTCCGCTGACGATTCTCAACGCGATTGAATACAAGTCGCTGCCTGTCTACGGCGACGGAAGCAACGTGCGGGATTGGCTTCATGTCGAGGACCACGCAGCAGGCCTGATCAGGCTGCTAAGCGATGGCAGGGCCGGAGAGAAGTATAATTTCGGCGGCGACAGCGAACGCTCCAACCTGGAAGTCGTCACCCAGATTTGTGAAACGGTTGATCGATTGCGTCCCGGGCCAGCAGCGAGGCGATCGTTGATTTCGTTCGTGCCGGATCGTCCGGGACACGACGCACGTTACGCGATCGATGCGTCCAAAGCTCGCAGTGAGCTGGGCTGGCGGCCGACCCGAAGCTTCGAACAAGGTCTCGCCGAGACGGTGAAATGGTATCTGGCCAGCGGCGCCTGGTGGGCGCGGGCTCGCAGCATGGTTTACGACGGCTCGCGTCTTGGCCTTCCAGCCACCCAACACTGAGGCTGCCAATGATCGAACGACCGATTCTGATTGCTGGTCGAAATGGCCAATTGGGCAGCTGCCTTCGTGATGCCGCTGCTCTTCGCGGCCTGTCTGCGGTAGCCCTCGGGCGCGAGGAGCTCGACCTTGAGGTCCGGGACGGGATCGACAGGACGGTCGCCTCGATCGCCCCCTGCATGATCATTAATGCCGCGGCCTATACGGCTGTGGACCTGGCGGAGTCCGAGGTCGGAAAGGCCTTCAGCATCAATCGCGACGGCGCGGCTGCGCTGGCGGATGTTGCATGGCAGAGGAACCTTCCATTTGTGCACTTGTCCACCGATTACGTCTTCGACGGCGCCAAGCGCGAGGCTTATGACGAGGCCGACGTGCCGGCGCCGCTGAACACATACGGTGCATCAAAGCTGGCCGGCGAGGCGGCCGTATTTGCGGCGCATCCCCTGGCGACCGTCGTCAGGTCGTCGTGGATCTACAGCTCGATAGGCACCAACTTCGTTCGGACAATGTTGCGGTTGGCCGAAACGCGCCCGATCGTAAGGGTCGTTTGCGACCAATCCGGAAGCCCGACGTCGGCCGCGGATCTGGCCGCAGCGCTGCTGAAAATCGCACAGCGGTCGCTCACCGATGACCGCCGCACAGCGGCGGGCATCTTCCATGTGGCCGGCCAGGGAACAACGAGTTGGCATGGCTTTGCCGAGGCAATCTTCGATGGTTTATCCCGTCGGGGAGGGCGACCGCCGACGCTGGAAGCGATCACGACAGCGCAGTATCCGAGCGCTGCGCGCAGGCCTGTAAACTCGCGCCTGGAGTCATCCAAAGCAGAACGCGTGTTTGGAATTCGATTACCCTGCTGGCGCCATTCTCTCGAAACCTGTCTCGACCAACTTGTCGAAGGAGCAGACACCGATGCTGAAGGGAATCGTCCTGGCTGGCGGCAGCGGAACACGACTCTACCCGATCACACGTGTGGTCAGCAAGCAGCTGCTGCCCATCTATGACAAGCCGATGATCTACTATCCGCTGTCGACACTGATGCTGGCAGGCATCCGCGAGATCCTGATCATCACGACCCCGGCGGACCGATCCCAGTTCGAGCGATTGCTCGGGAACGGAAGCCAGTGGGGAATCCGGCTCAGCTATGCCGAACAACCGCGCCCGGGCGGGCTTGCTGAAGCGTTCATTGTAGGCGCTGATTTCATCGGAACTGATCGCGTCGCGATGGTACTCGGGGACAACATCTTTTTCGGCGGCGGTTTGCGCGAACTGCTCGTGAAAGCCGCGGCCCGCGAGGAAGGCGCAACCGTGTTCGCGTATCACGTGCGCGATCCTGAACGGTACGGCGTTGTTACGTTTGACGACGCCGGCCGCCCACTACGAATCGACGAGAAGCCGAGAAAGCCGACATCGAACTGGGCCGTCACCGGTCTGTATTTTTTCGACAACCGGGTTGTGCGGTATGCCCGCAGAGTCGAACCGTCTCCCCGGGGAGAACTCGAGATCACCGATCTGCAAATGCGCTATCTCGCGGCCGGCGCTCTCCACGTCGAGCGCATGGGAAGGGGATTCGCATGGTTGGATACGGGCACTGTCGAGTCGCTTATCGATGCAGGGACGTTCGTCCAGACGCTGGAAAAGCGGCAAGGCATGAAGGTGGCTTGCGTTGAGGAGGTCGCCTTTCGCCAGGGATTCATCAGTCAAGATCAGCTTCGAGGACTGATTCAGCCACTGGAGAAGAGCGGATACGGCAGGTATCTGAACGAACTCCTGCGCTTGCCCGGGATGCCTACCGACGTCGCAGCCGACGCTTGATTTAAATTTGTGATTTTTATTTTAAATAATTGACTGGCGCTGCATATTTAATTTAGATGCATTCCTTGAGAGATTGGTAGGCTGGCCATGCTATATCAAAAGGCGAGCTTTTTTTATCGAGCAAGGCCTCTCCTCTGGGGAGAGAGTGATTTCAGCGAGAGTGATTTGCTCTCGCCGGGAGTGCCGCCCTGGAATGCGTCCGGGAGCGGCGGTCTAGCTGCCCGGCAGGTGTCCGATCTGCGGGCAGCGATTGGGCCTTCACGTTCCAGGACCGATGCGACGCATTGGATCAGTTCGAGCGGCGGCTATTGGAACGTCGCTGCGAACTGGAGCCGCGGCATGCCGGACGCCGTGTCCGGCGCCTTCATCGACGCCCCGGGATCTTATGTCGTCACAACCAGGGTCAATGTTGACGTCGGCAGCCTGACCGTTGATGCGGGCGCGGCTATTGCGCTCGGACGAGAGTCTTCCTTTGTAGTTGAAGGTGACACTGTCAACAATGGCAGCATAAAGCTCGAACGGTCCAGCGGGGAAAGAAGTGTTGCAGCGGACTTCAAAGGCGAGGTTCGGGGAGCGGGACACTTCACGATTGCCGACAGATCAGTTCTCGAGATCAGAGGGGCGGTCTCCGGGCAACTCGTCAACGGTTCATTCTCTGGAATAACCGTCTCCTTCGAGACGGACGTCGGCACCCTGGTTCTCGATCGCTCTGCCCAATTCCATGGCCTGATCGGAAGTTCGTCGCCGGATCGGCCGCTTTCAGCCGGTAATCTGATAGACCTCAGGGATCTCGCCTTCACGTCGACGATGTCAGCATCCGTCCATTACGACCGGAGCTCAAACATCAGCACGGTCGATTTCAGCAATGGAGCTGGCAACGTCACCCTGCTGTTCTCCGGCCAGGACTCGAACTGGACCTTTGCAAGTGATGGGCAGGGCGGCACAGCCGTTGCAGATCCAGTTACGAACCCGATCGTTCTGGAAAATCAGAAGCAAGGCACATCGCCGAACATCTGGCAGATCGATGTTGGCGAAAATTCGACCAAAATCCAAGGGTTCACGACGGCGATAAGCACTAATGTCGGCGGGTCCGTCCAATTCAAGATCAACAACCAGACGGGCACGCCGAACTATCACATCGATGTCTACCGGCTTGGTTACTACGGAGGCAACGGCGCCAGGCTGATCACGACGGTGCAGCATCAAGCTGCAACCTCCGTCGTGCAACCGGCGCCGTTGAAAGACAGCTCGACCGGCCTGGTCGATGCCGGCAATTGGAGCGTGACCGACTCCTGGAACGTTCCGGCCGACGCGGTCTCTGGCGTGTACATCGCCAACGTCATCGACGGAACGCAGGTGTTCCAAATTCCATTCGTGGTCCGCAATGATGCGTCACAAAGCGCGATCGTGTTTCAGACCGCCGATCAGACCTGGCAGGCCTATAACCCTTGGGGCGGAGCCAATCTCTACACCGGCAACGGACCTGGCGTGAACGGCTCCGCCTACGCCGTGAGCTACAATCGTCCCATTACCACGCGCGACGGCGGACTCTCGAGCTCTTCCAACGACATGGTATTTTCGGCCGAATATCCGGCAATCTATTGGCTCGAGCAGAACGGATACGACGTTTCTTACATTTCGGGCATCGATGCGGCCACAAACGGATCGCTGCTGCTCAATCATCAAATCTATATGGATGTGGGTCACGATGAGTACTGGACCGACAGCCAGTTCGCCAACGTCCAAGCGGCCGGCCATGCCGGCGTCAATCTGACTTTTCTGAGCGGCAACGAAGTGTATTGGCAGACCAGGCTGTCAGCCAGCATTGATGCCAGTCACACGGCCAATCGGACTTTGATCTCGTACAAGGACACCCATGCCAACCAATTGATCGACCCGACAGGGACTGCGACAGGAACGTTTATGGACGCCCGCTTTGCGTCGACCGGAGGCATGTCGGGCATCCCCTCTAACGCACTGACCGGAACGGTCTTCCAGGTCGACGGAGATTCCTACGGCACGATCAGGATCCCGTATGGAATGACGCAGTTGAGGCTTTGGCGCAACGCGCCGATTGCTGGGACCGCGCAAGGCCAGACTGCGTCGCTGACGCCGAACCTGCTCGGCTATGAATGGGACGCATCACCGGATAATGGATTTCGCCCGGCCGGTCTGGTGAGTGTCTCCTCGACCACGCTGCAAACCACGAAGTACTTGCTCGATTACGGCAACACCACGGGCAACGGTACAGCCACCCACGGTCTCGTAGAGTTTCGGGATCCCGTGAGTGGTGCCCTTGTTTTCGGCGCGGGCACCGTGTTCTGGTCCTGGGGTCTTGCATCGGACCATGACCAGTACAACATAGCCCCACAAACGCCGACTGATCGGAATGTCCAACAGGCCATGGTCAACCTGTTCGCTGACATGGGCGTTCAGCCTGCGACGCTGCAGGCCAGCCTGGTGATTGCCACCCAATCGACCGACCACACGAATCCGACCTCCACGATTACCAATCTCTCCGCCACAAGCGTTGTGGAGGGCCAGTCTATCACCGTGACTGGAGCGGCAAGCGACGCCGGCGGGGTCATCGGTGGTGTTGAAGTATCATCCGACGGCGGCAGCACCTGGCATCCGGCCAACAGCACCGTGGGAGCGTCCAATGTCACCTGGACTTATACGTTTGCCGCAGGCGCGCCGGGACAGTTGAAGATCCGGAGCAGGGCCGTCGACGACAGTTTGAACCTAGAAGTCCCAGGCACGGGCGTTGCTTACACGGTAACGCCTTCTTCGAATTTGACGATCTTCAGTGCCACGGACACGCCGGCGGTCGTCAACACTCCGGACAACGCCGCCGTGGAGTTGGGGCTCAAGTTCGTTTCAGCAGCCTCCGGCGATATCACAGGCATCCGCTTCTATAAGAGCACTCAAAACACGGGAACGCATCTCGGCGATCTCTGGACGTCGACCGGGACGCTGCTCGCCAGCGCAACATTCACCAACGAAACCGCAAGCGGCTGGCAACAAGTCAACTTCACGACGCCGGTCCATATACAGGCCGGGGTGACCTACATCGCCTCCTATCATACCAACACCGGCCACTATTCCACGACCGATTTCTATTTCGACAATCCAGGTCACACCAGCGGCTCGTTGACGGCGACAGGTGGCGGCCTGAACGGCGTCTACGCTTATGGCCCGGGACCGCTCTTCCCCTCCAATATCTCGATGACGGATGCTGACAATTACTGGGTCGATGTTGTCTTCAAGGATTCCAGCCAGCTGCCGCAGGCCAACAACGATAGCGGCTTCAAGGTCACGCAGAACGGTGTGCTGAATATCGCGGCATCGGAACTGCTCGCCAATGATACGGATCCGTCCGGTCTGTCCTTTTCGATCAGTGGCGTAAGTAATCCGGTTAACGGCTCCGTAAGTTACAATGTCCAAACCCAGACGGTGACATTCAATCCAGCCGTTAATTACGCGGGAGCGGCGCAATTCGCGTATACGATCACGGACGCCTCGGGCGCCAGCGGAACGGGCCAGGTCTTCCTCAATGTCAACTATCCGCTATCCGCCCAGAGCCTGTTCGGCACCAATGACACGCCAAGCGTTGCCAACTCCGGCGACACAAGCTCGGTCGAGGTGGGCCTCAAGTTCAGCGCATCGGCCAACGGGACTATAACGGGGCTGCGCTTCTACAAGGGCTCGCTCAACACAGGTACCCACGTCGCGCATCTCTGGAGTTCGACTGGAACGCTGCTCGGCACCGCGACCTTCGCGAGTGAGACCGCTAGCGGTTGGCAGCAGGTTAATTTCTCGAGCCCGATATCCATTACCGCGGGCACGACGTATGTCGCTTCCTATCACACCAACGGCAATTATTCAGACACTCAGAACTATTTCACCACCTCGATCTCCAATGGCCAGCTGAGCGCTGCCGCCACGGGAAATGGCGTGTATGCGTACGGAGCCGGAGCCGTATTTCCATCGAACGTCTTCAAGGCAACGAATTATTATGTCGACGTAATTTTCAACGGATCGGCGAGTACCAACACGCCGCCGACAGCGGTTGCCGACGCGGGCGACGCGACCGAGAAAGGCGGTGTCAACAACAGCACCGGGGGGTCGTCCGCCGCGGGAAACGTGCTGACCAACGACACTGATCCAGATGCCGGCGACACCAAGACCGTGACTGCGGTCAGCTTCGGTTCGACCTCCGGCACGCTCGGCGCCGCTCTGAACGGCGCTCATGGAAGTCTCGTGCTCAACGCGTCAGGCGCCTTCACCTACACGGTCAATGAGACGGATGCGGCCGTGCAGGCCCTGCGGCTTGCGTCCAACACGCTGACGGACGTCTTTAATTATACAATGCGTGATGCCGCCGGCGCGACATCCTCGACAACGCTCACGATCACCATTCATGGCGCAGATGATGCGCCGGTGCTTGCGATCCAGACCGGCAGCCAGACCGCAACGGTGGGTTCGGCGTTCTCGCTGACGCTGCCGGCAGGCACCTTCACCGACGTCGATTCCGGCGATTCGCTCACCTACGCTGCGACGACAGCCAGCGGCTCCGCACTTCCTGCCTGGCTCACTTTTGCCCCATCAACCCGGACTTTCAGCGGTACTCCGTCGTCGGCCGATGTTGGTACGCTAAGCGTGAAGACGACCGCGACCGATCTCGGTAGCCTTGCTGCAAGCGAAACGTTCAATATCACCGTAACGACGACCCCGAACACGCCGCCGACAGCGACTGCCGACGCGGGCGACGCGACCGAGAAAGGTGGTGTCAACAACAGCACCGGGGGGGCGTCCGCCGCAGGAAACGTGCTGACCAACGACACCGATCCAGATGCCGGCGACACCAAGACCGTGACTGCGGTCAGCTTCGGTTCGACCTCCGGCACGCTCGGCGCCGCTCTGAACGGCGCTCATGGAAGTCTCGTGCTCAACGCGTCAGGCGCCTTCACCTATACAGTCAATGAGACGGATGCGGCCGTGCAGGCCCTGCGGCTTGCGTCCAACACGCTGACGGACGTCTTCAATTATACAATGCGTGATGCCGCCGGCGCGACATCCTCGACAACGCTCACGATCACCATTCATGGAGCAAATGATGCGCCGGTACTTGCGATCCAGACCGGCAGCCAGACCGCAACGGTGGGCTCGGCGTTCTCGCTGACGCTGCCGGCAGGCACCTTCACCGACGTCGATGCCGGCGACACACTCACCTACACGGCAACTGCCGCCGACGGCTCGGCGCTTCCTGCCTGGTTGGCTTTCGACGGCTCGACACGGACTTTCAGTGGCACGCCGACCTCCGCCGACATCGGCACGCTCAGCCTGAAGACCGTCGCGACGGATCCCGGTGGTCTCACGGTCAGCGAAACGTTCAATATAGCGGTGGGCGCGACCTCCATCAGCCTGTTCTCCGCTTCCGACACGCCTTCGGTGCTGTCGACGTCCGACACATCTCAGGTCAATCTTGGTGTCCGATTTACGTCCTCGGCTGCCGGCACGATTACCGGCATCAAGTACTATAAGAGTCCGAACGACACAGGCACTCACACCGGATCACTGTGGAGCAGTACGGGAACGCTGCTCGCCAGCGCGACCTTCTCCAACGAGAGCAGCAGCGGCTGGCAGACCCTAACATTCAGTAGCCCGGTATCGATCGCGGCCGGAGCCACCTACGTCGCGAGCTTCCACAGCAACAGCCACTACGCCGATACGCCGAACTATTTCACCACCGCGCGAACGAGTGGCCCGCTCACGGCCTTCGCGAGCACCAATGGTGTCTACACCTACGGAACGGGAAATTTGTTTCCGACCAGCACGTTCGGGGCGACCAATTATTGGGTCGATGTCTTGTTCAGCAATGCCGCTGGTGGCACGAACCAGCCTCCGATCGCCAATAACGACAGTGGCTTCAACGCCACCCAAAACGTGCCGCTCAGTATTTCCGGTTCGGCCCTTCTCGCAAACGATACCGATCCGAATGGGGACGCGCTGACAATCACGGGCGTCAGCGGGGCTGTCAGCGGCACCGTCAGTTTCAGTGCCCAGAACAACACGGTGACGTTCACTCCCGCCGACGGGTATACCGGGCCGGCATCATTCAACTACGCCGTTTCCGACGGGAGGGGCGGTTCAGCAAGCGCTAGTGCGAGCGTGACCGTTCATGCGCCGTCGGCAACCACCGTAAGCCTGTTCAGCTCCAATCCAACGCCCAGCGTCGTGACGGTTAATGATCCGAATTCGGTCGAGCTTGGCATGAAGTTCCAGGCGTCCGTGTCGGGCGACATTGTCGGCCTGCGCTTCTACAAGGGGCCATCCAACACGGGTCAGCATGTCGCCGATCTCTGGACCACCACAGGGGCCCTGCTGGCCACTGCCACGTTCACCAACGAGACGGCGAGCGGCTGGCAACAGGTGAACTTCGCGACACCGGTTACGATCACGGCAGGGACGACCTATGTCGCCTCCTACCACACTGCGGGCAACTATTCGGATGATCCAAACCTGTTTGCCAATGCGGTGACGAACGGACCACTAACGGCTCCGTCATCGTCGTCGAGCGGAGGCAACGGAGTCTACGCGTATGGATCCGGCAGCCTATTTCCGACCAACAGCTTCGGCGCGACCAGCTATGCGGTCGACGTACTCTTCAGGCCGCAGCTCGCTGCATAGAGCTGCATAGACAAGAAAGGGAGATCATGTCGAGCCTATCGCGAACGATCGCGTCGCCCGTTACGCTCGCGCGACGCGTCACACCGCAACCCGTACGGAATGTGCTGCGTGCCGCGTACGACCGGCTCTCTTATGCCGTGGCCGGGCTGCCGCCGCGGCGCCTGCGTGGCTGGATCTCGCCGACATGGTTTGATTTTCACGATACCGGACGTGACCAATTGGAGTTTTTCGTTGAGATGGCCGGCCTGCGGCCGTCGCATCGCGTTCTCGACATTGCGTGTGGCGTTGGCCGCTTGGCTATCCCGCTCACCCGCTATCTGAACGGGAGGGGAAGCTACGATGGCTTCGATATCAAGGAAGAGTTGGTTGATTGGTGTCGTAGCAAGATCAGCACTCGGCGGCCCAACTTCCAGTTCCAGCTCGCGAGGGTCGCAACGCGATGGAGCCCGAACGAGCAGGTATCGGTGGACCGATATTGTTTTCCTTACCAAGATGAGCGATTTGATTTCGCTTACGCCGGGTCAATCTTCACGCACATCTTGCCCGGCGGAGCCTGCAATTACCTGGAGCAGACCGCGCGGGTTCTAAGGCCTGGCGGCCGGCTGGTGGCGACCTGGCTGGTCTACAACAAGCGCACGCTCGAACTGACCCAGACGACCGGCAGCGTGGAGCATAGCTGGAAGTTCGATCACGGAGAGTATCGCGTGAAAGACGATGATCAGCCGGAAGCGTCAATCGCCTACGAAGAGGGAGCCATTCGCCGCATGTACGCCGAGGCGGGCCTCCAGATCCTGGAGCCGTTTCGTCCGGACGCCTCCTACAACGCCGCCCGTATTCCATCAAATCGCTCCGAAGGCATTCATCTGCATCATTGCCTTTGCGTCATAGCAATGCGCCCCAATGACACGCGCAGAGCAAGCCATTCATCTCAACCGACGTAAAGGAGAGGACCGATGCATACAGAGCTCTACACAGACGGGATTGACGAGGTCACAATTGGCGGGTCGATCGTGCGGGTGGACCTGGTCAGTCTCTCGCCCACGGAGCGTGATGCCAACAATGCGCCCAAGAAGGTCTTTCGGCAAAGGCTGATCTTTTCCGCGGATTCGTTCGCGAACTCTGTGGAGGTGATGCAGAACGCGCTCCAGGGGCTGGTCGACGCCGGCGTCGTCCAGCGCTCTCGCCCGAGGACGCCGGTCGCCGCACCGCAGGCGAGCGCGCGGGTCGAGCCTGCTTCGTCAGTTTCGGACAATCCACGAACTTCCAATGTTTCAGCCAACTTCCGTTGAAGTCGAGAGGCTCGAACCAGAACCGCCGTCGTCGGAGGACGGGCCGGGTCGGGTTGCGCAAACCGCCCTCGAATGCCTATCAAGGATCGCTTCCCATCACGGAATCGATCTGCCGCCCGATCGGTTGCGGCACGCCTATGCGGTCGACGAAAGCGGCATCTCGACCGATCTCCTGCTGCGCATGGCTCATGACGCGGGCCTTCGCGCCTGCACGGCGCAGCTCGATTGGAAGGCCATATGCCAGCTCGGCGAAGCCTATCCGGCTCTTGTTCAGCTCTCGAACCTGAATTGGGTTGTTGTGGTCGGAGCCGAGCCGGAATGCGAGGCGGTAACGGTGTTCGATCCGTTGGCCGAGCGGAACGGGGAGCACCTGCTCGTCGATACGGATCGCTTTTGCGCAAATTGGTCCGGAAATGTCGTTCTGTTCAAGCGCGAGATCGCTTCGCCGCGGGGCCAGAGGCCCTTTGGGCTGCGCTGGTTCATACCCGAAATGCTGCGGGAGTGGCGGCTCTTTTTCGACGTCGCAATTGCTGCGGTGTTCCTCTATGCGCTGGGGCTGGCGCTTCCGATCTTCTTTCAGCTCGTCATCGACAAGGTTCTTGTCCACGAGAGCCTCACGACACTCTACGTTCTCTCGGCCGGCGCGATCCTTGCGCTCTGCTTCGACGCCATCTTCAGCTTCTTGCGACGCTATCTGCTGCTCTATGCCACGAACAAGATCGACATCCGGGTCGCGACCAGGACGTTTCGGCATCTCTTGGGACTCCCGATAAGCTTCTTCGAGCGCATCTCGGCCGGCGTCTTGGTGAAGCACATGCAGCAAGCCGGGCGAATCCGCGAGTTTCTGACCGGCCGACTGTTTCTGACCGCCTTGGACGCGTTGTCGCTGGTGGTCATCCTGCCGATCCTCGCGCTCTACAGCATCAAACTGACATGCGTTGTTCTAGCCTTCACGGCCGCTAGTGCCAGTGTGATTGCCATCTTGATGGCGCCGTTCCGGCGACGGCTCTACCAACTGTATCAGGCCGAGGCCAGTCGGCAGGCCTTGATGGTCGAGACCGTGCACGGAATGCGCACGGTGAAGTCGCTGGCCATGGAGCCAAGCCAGAACAGGTCGTGGGACGATCGCTGTGCGCAATCGGTCTCGATGCGATTCGGCGTCGAAAAGATCTCGGCAGGCGCTCAGGCGCTGACCGGCTTCCTTGAGAAGATGATGACGCTCGGCATCGTGGCCCTCGGCGCGCTCGACGTCTTCAGCGGCGAGATGACGATCGGCGCACTCGTCGCCTTCAACATGCTGGCGGGACGCGTTTCGGGACCGCTGGTGCAGATGGTGACCATGGTGCACGAATATCAAGAGATTGCGCTGGCCGTAAAGATGCTCGGCGAGGTGATGAATAGTGAGCTGGAACGAGACGGCCGTCGCGACGGCTTGCGGCCCGACTTCGCCGGGCACATCGGGTTTGAAAACGTCACGTTTCGATACGGCGAGGGAACGCCGGCGCTGGACGACGTTTCGTTCTCGATTCCCCCCGGCTCAATCTTCGGAATTGTCGGCCGGAGCGGTTCGGGCAAGACGACGCTGACGCGGCTCATCGCGGGAATGTATCCGGTGCAGCAAGGAATGGTGCGCATTGACGGTCACGATTCGCGGGAAGTCGACCTCGCCCATCTGCGGCGGAATCTCGGGCTCGTGCTCCAGGACAATTTCCTGTTCCGGGGCACCGTGCGAGAGAATATCGCCTGCGTGAGGCGCGACGCCACGTTCGAGGAGATCGTCCACGCGGCCCAGCTAGCCGGCGCCGACGAGTTCATCGAGCGGCTGCCGAGGGGGTTCGATACCGTGCTCGAGGAAGAGGCATCAAACCTGTCCGGCGGGCAGAAGCAGCGGCTTGCTATCGCGCGGGCTTTGATCGTCAACCCGCGTATCCTCATTCTCGATGAAGCCACGAGCGCGCTGGATTCCGAGAGCGAGATGATCATTCGGCGCAATCTGCGGCGTATCGCGGAGGGGCGAACCGTCATCATCGTATCCCACCGGCTTTCGATGCTGTCGGACGCAAGCCAGATTCTGGTGATCGACCGTGGACGGATCGTCGATGTGGATCATCATGACGCGCTGCTGTCGAAATGCACCTTCTACCGGCATCTCTGGAACCAGCAGACGAGACAGGTGGCATGACCGCGGCTGAAAAGACCAGGTCTGAAACAGCCTTGCGCAGATCCGGGCCTCCGTCCGATCGACGGGCGAGACGCCGGTTCTTGAGCTCTACGCCGACTTGGTCTCGCGTTGTCGGGCAATTTCAGTCGGACGCAGCCGAGATCGAGCAATTGACGCCACCGCGTCTGGGACGGGTCACGCTCTATTGTGTCGTCGCCCTGATCGCTGCGGCGATCACATTCGCCTGCGTATCTCGCGTTGACATGATTGTGACTGCGCAGGGTAAGTTGATCACGACGAATCCCAACCTGGTTGTACAGCCGCTGGAAACGTCGGTCATTCGGGAGATTCCGGTCAAGGCTGGCGATTTCGTCAATCGCGGCGACGTGCTTGCGGTCCTCGACCCAACGTTCTCTCAGGCCGATCTTGCCCAACTGCGCGGGCGCCTAGCGGGTCTCGACGCCACCATCGATCGGCTGCGGGCCGAGTTGGACGGCACTGAGTATCGAGTGGAGGCGACGGCGAACGACGACCAGGCTCTGCAGAGAAGGGTATTTCTCCAGAGGAGGGCGACTTACGACCTTCAGATCCAGAACTATGACGCGCAGATTGCGTCGGCACAGGCCAATCTAAAAACGGCTCAGAACGAGGAAGGAGTCCTGGCCGAGCGGCTGGACACGATGCAGTCCATCGAAGCCATGCGAAACGCGTTGATGGCCAAGGAGGTCGGTTCAAGACTGAACTTCCTCCTGTCACGCGATGCGCGGTTGGACGTCGAAAGCAGCCTGGCGCGGGTTCGTGGCAGCATCGTCGACAACACGCATCGTCTGGACAAGGCCCGTGCAGACCAGAAGGTGTTCGCCGCCGAGTTTCGTCGAGCTGCATATCAGGAACTTGTCGAGGCGTTGCCAAAGCGCGATGGCACCGCCGAAGAGCTCAAAAAGGCGGAGCTCCGTCGGCAACTGATCGTGCTGCATGCACCGGCGGATGCGGTGGTACTCGACATCGCCAGTCGGACGGTGGGTTCTGTGGTCCGCGAGGCCGAGACGTTGTTTGTGCTGGTCCCGCGAGACGAGACGCTTCGCGCGGAGGTCAACGTCGAGGGCAGGGATATCGGGCAGGTCACGGTCGGGCAGACCGTGCGGGTCAAGTTCGAGGCATTTCCATTCCAGAAATACGGCACTGCGGCTGGCGAGGTCGGCGTCATTAGCCGGGACTCATTTTCGCCAGACGCGAAGGCCGAAGGTGCGCGCCGTTCGTCAGCTCCCTATTACCGCGTACTGATCGATCTGCGAGACACGCACCTTCGGCTGCCGTCCGAAAGGGTTCGGTTGATGCCCGGTATGGCGGTCACCGCCGAGATGAAGGTCGGACAACGCAGGGTGATTTCATATTTCCTCTATCCCCTGCTTCGCGGCTTGGATGAAAGCATCCGGGAGTACTGAACCGGATTTACCATGGTACACATCGATGATGATCAGCCCGAATTCTAGTGTGAAGCTCGTGGTGCCCGTTGCAGCGAAGGAACTGTCGCCAAACTCGCCACTGGTGAACTATGCGCTCAGGGGGCTGGAACGCTGTTGGTTGCCGAGAGAGCGCCGTTGGTCGCATATTTATCACCTCGACGGGCGGGCGTCGCCGAACGAATCGATGGCCCATAGCGACGTGTTCTACACCCTCAATGTCTTGCTCGGGATGTCACGAGTCGCGGAACTTCCGGCTGACATCGATCTCTCAGAGATCTTTCAACGGAATGCCATGAGTCTGACCGCCCTTCCTGTCCGCAAGTATGCGTTCGGTATGGCGTTGTGGGCCGCCGCCGAGCTTCACCTTCCCATCCCGGAGCAGGTCAGGTTCGAGCTGAAAGCCATTCTTTCGGATGAGTCGCAATGGTCAGCGTTTCGAGCCCAGGACCTCGGCATGCTGCTCACGGGAGTCATCGCGCAGGCCAGGGCAGGCGAGAGGGAGTGGCTGGGCTTCGCCGGCCAGCTCTATCGTTTCCTGAAGGAGCGTTTCCGTAGCCAGTCCGGATTGTTTTTCGATGCGCCGTCCGGCTTCCGTCGCCGCTTTGCATCATTTGCGACGCAGACCTATCTTTCGATCGCCTGCTATCAGTACGGAGAATTCACCGGGGACGTATCCGCACTCGTCATGGCCGACGCCTGCGTGGGCAATTTGATCGCGCTTCAGGGACCTCAGGGTGAGTGGCCGTGGTTCTTCGATGCGGTGAGTGGCCGCGTTCTCGACTTTTACGAGGTCTATTCGGTCCATCAGTATGGAATGGCTCCGGCGCTGCTGGAGTGGGCCGAGCGCTTCGGACGGCGGGGAGCGCGGGATGCCTTGGTGAAAGGATTCAACTGGGTGCTTGGCCACAACCAGTTGTGCAGATCCATGCTCGTGCCGGAACTCAGCCTGACAATCCGCTCGCAGGTTCGCGAGCATGAACTGAAGACCAGGGCTCCGCGGATATTGCGCGCGCTCAGAAACACTTGGCTCGAAAAGGGGAAGGCGTTGGTCGACAGTGCCGACGTGACAATTCGACTCGAATGCCGCAGCTACGAACTCGGCTGGATCTTGTGGTCATTCGGTCAGCGTGCCGATTTGCGGGGTCTTAGCCACAACGCTGCTTTCGAACAGCCATCGCACCTGCCCGGTGACTAGTCGTAGCGCAACGGAAGCCGAATCAGTCAGCGATTCCAGACGACCGCGCCCTCTTTCCGAAGCAAGGCCAGCATCTTGGCCGTGCGATGGCTTCGAACCGCGCAGAGAACGGCGATCGCCTTGAGGCGGGCGCGTATCCCATGAAGGCGCCGGCTCGTCATAACGGTGAACGCGCCGGCCGCGGGGGATACGAGGACAAGTAGGGCCGTGGCAAACCAGCGTAGCTGCCAGCCGCGCGCGCCCTGTGCCATGTTGCGGTAGTGCGTGATTTGCCGGTCCCACTTTGCATACAGCTCCCGAAGCGAGCGCCGCGCGGGATGGAATACGACCATTGCAGGGACGTAGCGAAATTCGCAACCGGCACGGAGGGCCATTTGTCCCCATTGCATGTCTTCCGCGAACTGAATGCCGGGGAAAGGTCCGACCCTTGCGAAGTCGCCGCGACGGACCGCGAGATTTGCCGTGACCGAGTAGCCGTGCTTGGTGACGTACAATCGATTGCGAAAGCCGAAAACGCTTTCGTAGGCTTCGATCGCGGTGAAAGATCCTTCGACGGCGGACCAGATGCGGACCTCTCCGCCAAGGATCGTCGCCGGCCTGACTTGCTGGAAGGCGTCGTGTATCGCGGTCAGCCAGCCCGGATGAGCCCAGCAGTCCGCATCCATGAAGGCGAGAATATCGCCTCGCGCGTAGGCCGCGCCCGCGTTTCGCGCCGGACCGGGACCGGGATGCGGTTCGTACATCAACCTCGCATCGGGATGGCCGGCAACGACGTCCACCGGGGGCATTGCCGAGCCGTTGTCCACCACGATGACTTCGAACAGGTCCCGGGACAGGGTCTGTGCATCGAGGCTCTGCAAGCAGGCTTCCAGAGCCTCCGGCTGGTTGAGGTGGGGAATAATTACCGAAATCATTTCATCTCACCTATTTAATCTCCGTCGGCGCGTTGCGTATCCGCCAGCGCGGTGGCGCTTAAACCGTCGATTGGACGCACACATTTAATCCTTGCATTTAAATATTTGCTATTTATTATCGTTATTATATTCTTAAATTGAACTTAAACCAAGTTGCATTTTGGAGGTCGATTCAAATGCGTGCATCGTTCCTGACGTGCCCCATCGACCTGCTGACAATGGCGGAGACCCTAGAGTTGGCGTGCAGCGCCATGCGCAGCCGCCGCCGAGTGCAGCATGTTGCGCTGAACGTCGCCAAATTCGTCAAGATGCGAACCGATCCCGTGCTCGCGGCCGATGTCGCCAACAGTGACATTGTCGGCATAGACGGCATGGGGATTCTCTGGGGCGCCCGGGCAGTGGGGCTTCCGGCGAGGTCGCGAGTCGCTGGCGTCGATCTCCTGGTCGAATTGCTCGCAGTATGTGCGCGGGAAGGCTTCAAGCCTTATTTCCTGGGGGCCACCCAGGCCGTACTGCATCTGGCAATGCAGCGCGCGCGCGAGAAGCATCCCTCACTCGTCTTCGCGGGCTGGCATGACGGCTACTTCAAACCCGAGCAGGAGAGCGATGTCGTTCGGGACATTCGGTCCAGCGGGGCCGATTGTCTCTTCATCGGCATGCCGACACCGCGGAAGGAGCGCTTCCTGGCGGCTCACCGTGATGGTCTCGGCGTACCCTTCATCATGGGTGTGGGCGGCGCGTTCGATGTTCTTGCAGGTACCGTTCGACGCGCTCCTGCACCGATTCAGAGGCTGGGCCTCGAATGGCTGTACCGAGTCTATCAAGAACCCGGGCGGATGTGGTGGCGATATGCCACGACGAACACGCTGTTTGCGGGCATCCTGGCGCAGGCACTCGTCAAGCAGGCGGTTCAGCATACGCTTGGGCCGAGCTCCGCCCCTCGGGGCCCGAGCCGGATCGGAGGGTGAGCGTGCACAAGCATTTCTTTGTCCTCCTGGGGACTCGGCCCGAAGCGATCAAGCTCTTTCCGGTCATCAACCGGCTCAAGGCCGAGAATCGCAAGGACATTTCCTTGACGATCTGCGCGACGGCACAGCATCGACAGTTGCTTGACCAGGTACTCAAGCTCGCCAAAGTGGTTCCGGATTTTGATCTGAACGTCATGACGGCCAATCAGTCGCTGGATCATCTAACCTCACGGCTGCTCGCGGAAGTCGGTGAGCTCCTCGAGAAGGTGAAGCCTACCAGGGTTATCGTCCAAGGCGACACAGCGACTGCCATGGCTGGCGCACTTGCGTCCTATTACCACCGGATACCGGTCTCTCACATCGAGGCCGGACTGCGCAGTGGGGACATCTATTCTCCTTGGCCGGAGGAGGTGAACCGCAAGATTGTCGGCTCAATCGCCGATCAGCACTTTGCCCCAACAGAGCGCGCGGCGCGTGCGCTTCGCTCCGAAAACGTCTCGGACGATCAAATCCACGTCACCGGAAACACGGTGGTGGACGCCCTCATCCTCGCAAAAGCCATGGTCGAATCCGATCCGGGGCTCTCGGGCCGCTGGGACAGCATCAAGAAGCGCCACGGCAACCGGCGTATCATCCTGGTGACTTGCCACCGGCGGGAGAATTTCGGAGGCGGCGTCATCAACATCGTCAACGCCTTGGAAACCATCCTGCGCAGGGAAGACGTTGCCGTGGTGCTCCCCGTGCATCCGAATCCGAATGTCCGCGACCTGTTTGCGTCCCGGTTGTCGGATCACCCGAGGGTCGTTCTCATTTCCCCCCAGGAATACACGGATTTCGTGAGCCTTCTCTCGTTGTCGCATCTGGTCTTGACGGATTCAGGCGGCGTCCAGGAGGAGGCCCCCACTTTCGGGAAACCAGTCCTGGTGATGCGGGATACGACCGAGCGCCCTGAGGGGGTGGAAGCCGGAACGGCGCGTCTCGTCGGTGCGAACTACGACAAAATCGTTGCCGAGACATTTCGCCTGCTCGACGACGACGAGACTTATGCGGCCATGGCTCGTTCGCACAACCCATTCGGTGACGGGCACGCGAGCGAGCGTATCGTAAAGGTGCTTCTCAATGCCTGAGTTCCAGAAGATCAATGTCGTTGGACTCGGTTATATCGGGCTACCGACGGCGGCCCTCATTGCAAGCCGAGGAATGCTGGTGGTCGGGATCGACACCAATGAGCGCATCGTCGATACGGTTGCATCCGGAAGAATTCACATCGCCGAGCCCGATCTCGATGGTCTCGTTTCCAAGGTCGTGTCGAGCGGGGCCCTGACGACATCCACCAAGCCGCAGGCGGCCGACGTCTTCATCATCGCGGTGCCGACGCCGATCGATCGCGAGAACCGTCCGGACTTGTCGAGCGTGCATGCGGCGGTCGACCAAATCGTCGATATTCTTGCGCCAGGTAATCTCGTCATCCTCGAATCGACGTCGCCGATCGGGACTACCGAGGCAATCGCAAAGCGGATCATTGACCGCAGGCCCGATTTGCACATCGGAGTCAACGGCAAGGAAGACGGGGCGATTTACGTCGCCTACTGCCCGGAACGCGTGTTACCGGGGCGGATCCTCACCGAGCTCATCAACAATGACAGATGCATTGGGGGCATCACGCCAACTTGTACGCGTCTTGCTCAACGCTTCTACAAGATGTTCGTTCGCGGGGCCTGCGTCGGGACGACGGCGCGCACAGCCGAGTTGGTCAAGCTGACGGAAAACGCCTTCCGCGATACCAACATAGCCTTTGCGAACGAACTCTCGCTGATCTGCGACAGGTTCGACATCAATGTCTGGGAAGTGATCGATATCGCGAACCGCCACCCCCGCGTCAACGTCTTGCGGCCAGGACCGGGAGTGGGCGGGCACTGCATTGCAGTCGATCCCTGGTTCATCATCGACTCCGCGCCAGATCTCGCCCGGGTGATGCGAACCAGCCGCGAAGTCAACAACACCAAGACGCAGAAGATCATCGAACGTACCGAGGCGCTGATCGACGATCACCCCTATGCAAACATCGCCTGTTGTGGATTGACCTTCAAGGCCAATGTCGACGATTTGCGCGAAAGTCCCGCCATGGAAATAGCCACGCATCTCGCGGCAAAGTACGGAGAACGAGTCAAGGTCGTTGAGCCGAACCTTCGCCGTCTGCCGCCACAGTTGGCCGATCATCGTGTCGCCTTTGTGAACATCGATGAAGCGCTGCGCAGCTGCGAAATCGCAGTTCTCCTCGTCGACCACGACGAGTTTAAGATGGTACCCCTGTCAGAGCGTCGACATCTCGACGTCATAGACACGCGGGGCATTTGGCAGGACATGCCGGCACGGACGTAGCGACCGACTTGGTCTGATCGTCCGTGGCGGAAGGATTGAAGCGTATTCTCTGGGTGCATCGAGGTTAGCATGCGAGACAGTCAACTGGGAATCGGCGTCGTGGGCTACGGTTATTGGGGTCCCAATATCGTTCGCAATTTCGCGCTCAATCCCGCCACCCGCGTCGTCAGCGTGAGCGACCTGAGCTCAGGAAGGCTCGGCGCCGTAAAGCAGCTTTACCCGGCGGTGGAAACGACCAGTCGCTACGATGATTTGCTGAATGACACCAGCATCGACGCCATCGCTATCGCAACGCCGGTGCATACCCACTACGAGCTGGCACTCGCGGCGTTGAGAGCCGGAAAGCATGTGCTGGTCGAAAAGCCGCTTGCGACGAGCGCTGAGCTCGTCACG
The DNA here is from genome assembly GCF_032144035.1 of Bradyrhizobium sp. WYCCWR 12699. Classification (NCBI taxonomy): domain Bacteria; kingdom Pseudomonadati; phylum Pseudomonadota; class Alphaproteobacteria; order Hyphomicrobiales; family Nitrobacteraceae; genus Bradyrhizobium; species Bradyrhizobium sp. WYCCWR 12699. The sequence continues at coordinate 628,616 of NZ_JAVTJN010000036.1, read as the reverse complement.
CGCTTGATCGAGGAGGCGGACCGGCGCGGATTGACGCTCATGGTCGATCACACCTTTCTCTATACGCCCGCGGTCCAGAGGATCCGAGAGCTCCTGCAGAGCCGGGAACTCGGCGACATCTACTACTACGACAGCACGCGCGCGAGTCTCGGGCTGTTTCAAAAGGACGTAAATGTGATCTGGGATCTGGCGGTGCACGATATCTCGATTATCCACCATATCCTCGATAAGGAACCGATCGCCGTCTCGGCAACCGGTTCGTGCCACGTCGTCGGCTCGCCAGAGAACATGGCGCACATCACTTTGTTCTTTGCCGACGCGTGCGTCGCTCACGTCAGCGTCAATTGGCTCTCACCCGTTAAGGTGCGTCAAACGTTCATCGGCGGCAGCAGAAAGATGATTGTCTACGATGATCTCGAGCCGACCGAGAAGATCAAGGTCTATGACAAGGGCATCACACTCGATGGTCCTCCCGAGGATGCGCATCAATTCCGGATCGGGTACCGCGCCGGCGACATGTGGGCTCCGCATATTGCGCCAACGGAAGCGCTGCAGACGGAGGTGGAGCATTTTGTGGATTGCGTGCGCACCGGCGGTCAGCCGATTTCCAGTGGTATCTCCGGGCTCCGCGTGATCGAAGTCCTGGAAGCGGCATCGTGCTCGATCGCAAAGCAGGGGGCGCCGGTATTGCTGCGAGAGCCCTATGGGATCTGGCAGCGCCCAAGAGCGATAGCATGAGGCGTGCGGCGACCTAGCGGACCCAGTCGACATGGCAGACAGTGCAACGAGGTCCGTGCAGCGCTCGATCCTGTTCTCCGCGCTCGACCGTTACACCGGCCTGCTGGTGGTCTTTTTCGCGACCGCCGTGCTGGCCCGTTTGCTGTCGCCGGAGGAGTTTGGCATCTATGCCGTGGTGAACGCGATCACATCCATCATTGCCGCCTGCTTCCAGGAGTTTGCAGGCGCAAGCTATTTGATTCAGAAACGCGAGTTGTCGCGGGCAAGCGTGCAGACCACGTTCACGATTACCCTCATGATCTCGGTGGCCACCGCCTTCGTTCTGTTCGTGTTTGCGCAGCCCATCTCACGTCTCTTCGAGCTGGACCGCCTCCGCTACGGTATCGAAATTGCCGCCCTTAACTTTCTATTGCTGCCGTTTTCTGGAACCATGGCCGCCTTGTTCCGTCGCGAGATGCAATTTGGAACACTCGCAATCTGCAACTTTGTGGCAGGTGCGACGATCGCGGTCGTTTCGGTCGCTCTCGCGATGGCCCAATTCAGCTACATGGCCCCGCTCTGGGGAGCGGTGGCCGGCAACGCCGTGCTGGCCGTGATGCTGCTCATCTTGCGGAACGACTTTGGCGCAATGCGTCCGTCCTTGGTGGACTGCCGGGAGATCGTCGGGTTCGGCCTCTACTCGGGCGCGGTGAGTGTTGTAAACGTGTTCTATGGCTTGGCACCGCAGCTGTTTCTGGCAAGAGTGCTCGACTTCACGGCCGTCGGACTCTACAGCCGAGCAACCGCATCGACGCAAATATTCGACAAGCTGGTCACGCAAGTCATAAGTCCGGTCGTGATGCCCGCGGTTGTCGCGCGACATAAGGCTGGGGGCGATCTCAAGGCTGGCTATCTGGAGGCCATTCAGATGCTCTCCGCCGTGCAGTGGCCGTTCTTGGCGTTTATGGCGATCATGGCCCGGCCAATCATTCTGATCTGGCTCGGTCCGAACTGGCTGGAGATCGTCCCGCTCGTGCAGCTGCTCTGCATTGGCAACCTCGCACTTTTTGCCGCCTGCCTGACCTATCCGGTCTTTGTTGCGCTCGGAAGGGTGCAGGATGCGCTGATCTCATCCCTGATTTCGTTGCCCCCCTCGCTTCTGGTCATCTTCGGCGCATCATTTCTGGGCGTGCACGCCGTTGCGGCGTCCGCGCTAGTGACCTTGCCGTTTCAAGCTGCGGTGGCGTTTCATTTTCTTAGGCGGCACCTTCGTATTCGGCCCGGCGAATTGGTACGCAGCCTCTTCAGAAGCGGAGCTGTAACGGCTCTCGTGATTGGTGGTGTATCGATCTGTGCCGCACTGACGGACATGCAAAGACTTTCGTCGCTTGCGGGCCTGGGATTAGCCTTTGTTGTCGCCCTGCTTTGTTGGTGGCTGGGGCTAACGGTGACCGGGCACCCCCTTTTGCATCAGGTTCGCTATGCCGCAACCGGCCTAGCGAGAAGGGCGCCGGGGCTATGGCGTCCGCGGACGGCGCCATAGCGGCTTCGGCCAAATCATTCGGAGTTCGGACATGCCCATCAAAGACGACGTTGTACTTGGTCGCGATGTTCGCATTCTTCATCCGGAGCTGGTCAATCTGTATGGCTGCATTGTTGGTGACGAGAGCAGGATCGGAACGTTCGTCGAGGTTCAGGCGGGAGCGAAGATAGGTGCGCGATGCAAGCTATCCTCGCACAGCTTCATCTGCGAGGGCGTAACGATCGAGGACGAGGTATTCATCGGCCATGGCGTGATGTTTACAAATGACAAGCATCCGAGGGCGACGGCGGTGGATGGCCGTCCTCAACAAGCCTCGGACTGGACGTTGCAGCGCACTCACGTCGGTCGGGGGGCTTCCATCGGTTCCAACGCTACCATCTTATGTGGAGTGACAATCGGTGCGGGGGCGCTAATTGGCGCGGGGTCGGTTGTGACGAAGGACGTCCCCGCGGGTGCCACTGTTGCGGGGATTCCAGCTCGAATTATGTCTGCAGCCGAAAATAGCGCTCCTGCAGATCGTGCCTTCAGCAGCGAGGCCTCTAGAGTTACAAATTAAAGGCTATTTATTTTCTTAAAATATCTCTTGATTTAATATTATAATGCGAGCTAGCATTAAATATTGCCAGCCAAATCCAAGGTGTTCAATTTGATACCGTTCCTGGATCTGAAAGCCCAATATCGTCAAATCAAACCGGACATCGATGCCGCGGTGGCCAGAGTGGTCAGCAGCGGACACTTCGTGCTCGGTCCGGAGGTGACGGCCTTCGAGCACCGCTTTGCGGAATATTGCCGGACCTCGCATTGCCTTGCGGTCAATAGTGGGACGTCGGCGCTCCATCTTGCCCTGCTGGCCGCGGGCGTTGGACCGGGTGATGAAGTGATCACGGTCTCCATGACGTTCGTGGCAACCACCGCGGCCATTCTCTACAGCGGCGCCAAACCCGTCTTTGTCGACGTTGACCCGGTCACGTGGACGATGGATCCTGGTCTGATCGAGGCTGCGATAACACCGCGAACCAAGGCCATCCTGCCGGTTCATCTCCATGGGCTGATGGCCGAGATGGATTCCATAATGTCGATCGCGCGGCGTTATGGTCTGGTCGTCATCGAGGACGCCGCGCAGGCACACGGCGCCGAATACCGGGGGCGGCGTGCTGGTTCGATCGGGGATCTAGGGTGCTTCAGCTTTTATCCCGGTAAGAATCTCGGGGCCTTCGGTGAGGGCGGGGCGGTTGTAACTGATCAGCCTGAATTCGCTCGCCGCGTGTCACTGCTGCGGGACTGGGGACAAGAGGCGAAGTACGACCACGTCATCGCCGGATACAATTATCGCATGGATGAGATCCAGAGCGCGGTACTGAATGTCAAGATGGACTACATCGAGCGCTGGACCGAGGCCCGCCGCTCGCTGGCAGAACGATACAACGAACTGCTGTCTGAGCTCCCATTCGCGCGTCCTCAGCCGCCCCGGCACTCCCGCCACGTGTATCATGTCTATTCTGTCAGACTGCAACGGCGCGACGAAGCGCTGGCCATATTGCGGGACGCCGGCATCGGCGCAGGGATTCACTATCCTATCCCAGTGCATCTGCAAAAAGCCTATGCAGAACTCGGTTGTCGAGCCGGCGATCTGCCGGTAACTGAGAATCTTGCGAACGAATTTCTCTCCCTTCCCATCTATCCGGAGTTGCTGCCGGACGGGGCGGTTGCAGTTGTTTCCACTTTGAGGAACGCCGGAGCGTTGCGACCCACCCAGGCCGTCAGCGACCGATCGTTGCATTCACAAAACGTCTTAACGAGTTCCTGCAACAGGAGGGCGTCTTGATTGAGCTTAAGGGGAAGCGTGTTCTCGTCACCGGCGGAGCAGGATTCATCGGCTCCCACATTGTTGATCTGCTCTGCGATGAGGGGTGTATTGAGATCGTTGCCCTCGATAATATGGTAAGAGGCCGACCGGAAAATCTCCGGCGCGCGCTCGGACGCGGGCCGGTGAGACTGGTTCATGGCGACATACGCGATCGCAAGTTGATGGAAGCCTTGGTGAAGGCTGCTGACATCGTGTTTCACCAGGCCGCGCTGCGCATCACGCATTGCGCGGCGGAGCCGCGCCTGGCCAAGGAGGTCATGGTTGACGCCACCTATGATCTCCTTGAGCTGTGCATCAAGCACGACATCGAAAAGATCATCGCAGCGTCCTCGGCATCCGTCTATGGCATGGCAGAGGAGTTTCCGACAACCGAGCGGCAGAATCCGTACAACAACCGGACTCTCTATGGAGCAGCCAAGGCCTTCAACGAAGGCTTGCTGCGCGCCTTCAATGACGTTTGCGGCCTTGATTACGTGGCATTCCGGTATTTCAACGTCTATGGCAGCCGGATGGATATCCACGGACGGTATACCGAAGTCTTGATCCGCTGGATGGAGCGGCTAGAGGCTGGATTACCTCCCGTTATCTTTGGTGACGGCTGTCAGACCATGGATTTCGTTCACGTCCGCGATGTCGCGCGCGCCAACATCCTAGCCGCCCGGGCGAAGATTAGCGATGAGGTCTTCAACGTCGGAAGTGGTACTGAAACCAGCCTGACGGAATTGGCTACTGTGCTTGCGTCGGTGATGGGACGCCGCGGCTTGACACCCGAATTCGCACCTGAGCGCTCGGTCAATCCGGTGCCGCGACGGCTGGCATCGACGGGAAAAGCGGAGCGTCTGCTGGGGTTCCGCGCCACGGTCTCGCTCGAGCAGGGGCTCGCCGACCTCGTGAAATGGTGGCGATCAGAACGCGATGTCGCTTCGGACCGTCAGCGGCAGGCAGCGGCATCGTGATCCCGATCGCTATGCCGCTGCTCGCGGACGAAGAGGCCGATGCCGCGCGCGCCGTCGTGCTGTCGGGCTGGGTCTCGCAAGGTCCGCAGGTAGCTGCGTTTGAGGAGGAGTTCGCCGCACTTGTCGGGGCCCAGCACGCCTGCGCGGTTGCGAATTGCACGACTGCCCTGCAGCTCGCCTTGGCCGCGCTGGGCGTCGGCAGGGGGGATGAGGTGATCACGGTCAGCCATTCCTTCATAGCAACGGCGAACGTGATCCGATATCAGGGCGCCACCCCCGTCTTTGTCGACATCGAGCCCGAGACATATAACTTGGATTGCGATCGGCTGGCAGAAGCGATCACCGAGCGCACACGCGCGATCATCGCGGTCCATCAGATGGGCATGCCGTGCGACATGGCCGCGCTCGTGGCCGTGGCGCGTCGCCACGGGATCGCCCTGATCGAGGATGCGGCCTGTGCCGCGGGATCGCAGATCTGCATGAACGGGCAATGGGAAGCGATCGGCAAGCCGCATGGAGACATTGCCTGCTTCTCCTTTCATCCACGAAAGGTGATCACAACAGGTGAGGGGGGAATGCTCACCACCTCCGATCCCGAGCTCGATCGCAAGTTCAGGCTGCTACGTCAACACGGGATGAGCGTCCCGGATATCGTGCGTCACGGCTCGCAGCGTGTCATTTTCGAAGAGTACGTCCTCGTCGGCTACAACTATCGAATGACGGATATGCAGGCCGCGATCGGGCGCAAGCAGCTGGAGCGGCTTCCGCAACTGATTGCGCGCCGGCGCGCGCTGGCATCGCGTTACGATCAATTGATTGGGAATATAGAGGGGCTGCGGTTGCCGTTCGAACCGGAGTGGGCGCGATCGAATTGGCAGAGCTACTGTGTACGCTTGCCCGATCGCTTGGATCAGCGGGCAACGATGCAATCGCTGCTCGACCAGGGCATCGCTACGCGGAGGGGCATCATGTGCTCGCATCGCGAGCCGGCCTACGCGGAGGCGAAGCCGCGCCATGATCTACGACAATCCGAGCTTGCCCAGGATCACGCGATCCTGCTTCCACTTTATGCGCAGATGGGCTCAGCGGACCAGGAGCGTATCGCCGACGCGGTCAAGAATGAACTTGCCCGTTGAACCTGGGCCATTGCGGCCGGTCAGGAATCGGTTTGCCGGGATACCTCACTTGCCGGATCCGGCGCGACTCTGACTGAACAAGGGGTGATCGCTCCTGCGGACAGCACCTGGGAGATTCGCGCCCGATCATTATCGTCCTCCGCGGAAGCCAAACCCATCCAACGCTGATATTTTCGCTGTATCTTATAGCGGGCAAGGCTGGCAGCACATCGACCGGCATCCGTCAGTCGGCGCCCGCGCGCACTCTTGCCGCGCAGTGCGCGCAGATAGGTTTGCTCTATCGTCCTCGCCGCGTGTGCCAGGCTGAAGCGATTCTCCACCAGTCGTCGGCCGAAACTGCCAAGCTCCTGCCGAAGGGACGTTGAGACGAGAACGACCTCAAGAGCCGACCGAAGTGCATCGGGGCCGGCACCACGCGAGCCTTTTCCCAGCCCATACCAACCCTGCTGCAGGAATGTCGGCGCACTCTCAGGCGTCAACAGCTCACTGAACCCGTCCTCGCCAATGACCACTAGCGGCTTGCCAAAAGCCATGCCGCGCAGCGCCGAACCACCTTGGCCGATAATGACATCCGCGGCAGCATAGCCGGGCCGAGGATCGGACATCTCGCCCACCAGTATGACGGCGGTCCGGCCGAGTAGCACATTTATTCTGGCCGCCCGCGCTTCGACGGTCGGGCGGGCCGGTCCATCGCCTATGATCAATAACCGCACCGTACGACCATCGAGGCCCATTGCTCCGACGGCATCACACGCCGAGAGCAGGCCCTCCAGTTTCAGGTTCGGCACCAGCCGGCAGACCATCGCAATGACGATCTCGTCAGGTCCGATATTCTGAGCGACGCGAAAACTCGTGCCATCGAGGAGGGGATGGTCAGATTTCGTATCCACTGGCGGCTCGAGCAGGGTGACATCTTGATGTCCTGCAGCGACGGCAGCGCGGCGGATCATCTCCGTGCCCACGGTCAGGGGAACACTGCGAGGTAGGAAAGAGGGAACGGACATCGACATGACCGTTCCCACCACGGCAGTTCGCGTCGATAGTCCAACGTTCAGAAAGGCCTCGACTATAGGGGGCCATTCGTGACCGTGCACCACGTCCACTCCGCCTTCGTTAACGATGTTGCGGAGCATCTGGCTGACACGCGGCGAGGGGCGGGCTCGATGCCGGGGAATTTCAATGTGTTCGAGGCCCGTCTCTCTTACTCTGTCCATAAGAGGCCCGGTCTCCGACGCCACAGTGACCTGATGGCCCAGGTCTCGAACCGCCTCGGCAAGCTGGACTGCGTTGAGCTGCGATCCACCCAGTTCCATGGAATGCGGATAGACCAGCACCTTCATGCGAGAGGTTCTCCGAGCGTCGCGCCATAATAATCCAAAATTAAATCACAATAATCTCGACCGATCCAATTTTATTATATACTCTGAGCTTATATTAAATTGGAAAATGGCTGGACGCCTCCACCGAGATCCCGGCGCAATGAACGAACATGCTGCCCAGCACATGACTAGCCCAACCAGCGGTACCGCGGTCCGCGTGCTGGTCGCGATTGCAAGCCATGGAACGTCGAATGACCGCTACCTCGAGCGGATCATTAGAGAGTACAGGTCGATGTCTTGCGCCATTGATATCGTGGTGTTGTCTAACATCGATAAGGGCCCGACGGCCGGGGCGGAATGCATTGTTGGCATGCCAACCAAGGACCCATGGTCCCTGCCGTTCGCACACAAGAAGCTCTTCGTGGAACGTCATAACCAGTACGATCTGTTCATCTATTCTGAAGACGATATTCTGATCACAGAGAAGAACATCCGTGCCTGGCTGGATGTAACGTCGGTTCTGCCTGAAGACGAAGTAGCCGGGTTTCTGCGGGTTGAATTCGCTGACGACGGCCAGCGCAACTACCCTGACATCCACGCTCACTTTCACTGGGATCCCTCATCGGTCAAATGGCGTGACGACTATATTCTGGCGCATTTTACCAACGAGCACGCCGCTTGCTTTGCTCTCACCCGGGAGCAGCTGGGCAAGGCGCTGCGTTCGGGCGGCTTCGACGTAGCTCCGCATCAGGGGAGGTATGATCTCGCCTGTTCGGCCGCCACGGATCCATACACCCAATGTGGTCTGAAGAAGCTGGTGCCAATCTCGCACCTGGACGATTTCACGGTCCATCACCTCACCAACCGGTATGTCGGCCGGATGGGGGTCGGACTGGACGAACTTGGCATGCAGAGGGAGATTCTGCTGGAGATCGCGCACGGCCGTCGCCTACCTTACTCGCTGCTTCCAACGGAGACGCGCCTTCGCCGCGCGAGTTTTTCCAAGAACTATTACGAACCCGAATCCGAGGAGTTGATCTCCCTCGTGCCGGTATCGGCGCGCAGCGTTCTTTCACTCGGTTGTGGCTCTGGCAGAACAGAAAGGCGGCTGCAAGCGCGAGGTCTGCATGTCGCGGCGATCCCTCTGGATCCGGTCATTGCGGCTGGGCCCGCCAGGGACGGGATTGAGATGATCTACGCCGATCTGGATAGCATCGATTCCGATCGCAGCGCCTTCGATTGCATCCTCTGCCTCAACCTGTTGCATCTGGCTCCGGATCCACGAAAGCTGCTTCGGAAGCTGCAGACGTTCATGCACGAGCAGTCGATAGCAGTGATCCAGATGCCCAATACGATGTCCCCCAGGGGCATTCGTTCTTATCTCGGAGCGGGTCTCCAATCCGGGCGGCGCAGCGGCTACGACGCTGCCGGCGCTCATTTTGCTTCGGCGCGCGGGCTGGCGAGGTGGTGCACAGACGCGGGGTTGCGAATTGAGAAGATGTTCGGAATTCCAGCGGATCGTGACGATGGATTGTTCGGCATGACCTCTAGGCTGAGTACCTTCGCACCGGAATTCGTTTCGCTTGGCCTTGCGGCTTCGATCGTCGTCACCGCCTCGGGCGGGATACCAAATGACGACGAGATGGCCGTATTTGCTGGCCTCCAGGATCAGAAGGCCGAGGTGGAGGGTCACCATTTCGGCCAAAATGGACCGATCTAGTGCAGCTTAACATTGAATGTATCCGATAAAATGACAGAAAATCGCGAAACGAGAAATCGATGATTCCGGTCAGGGCGACGACGATCGGTGATCGGCTGGCCGTCCTTTCGGCTCGAGGGCCGGGCTTTGATCAAATTCGACTTGCGGCCGCACTCGTGGTGGTCGGTCACCATGCTTGGTGGGGAGTGAACGACGTCCTTTATCGGTTCAGCGGTGGGTTCATCCAGCTTGGTTTATTTGCAGTCATCATCTTCTTTTGCGTCAGCGGCTTCCTGCTGGCGCCTGGCCTGGCCCGATCCGGCGATCTCGTCCGGTTCGGCGTAAATAGGGCGTTGCGCATCCTGCCTGCACTGTTCGTCGTCGTCATCACGTCCATGTTCGTGCTTGGGCCAGCCCTGACGACTTATTCCCTGGCTGAATACTTCGGTAGCGCCGAGCTTTACCTGTATCTGAAGAACGTTCTTACCCTGATGTCTCACTACCTGCCCGGCGTGATGCGGCATGGACAGGAGGTGCAGGTCAATGGACCGCTATGGACGCTGAATGTCGAAGTCTGGTCATATGCGGTGCTGGCGGCGCTGAGCGTGGCCGGCTTTCTCCACCAACGTGTGCTGACGGTGATCAGTTTCGCTCTGGTCTATCTCGCCTATGTTGGGCTGGCGCTCTCGCCATCGCTGCGTGCCGCCTGTCCGCAACGGCTCTTGGATTTCATCGGCCTCTTCGTCTACTTTATCGCTGGTACGAACCTCTACCTCTACCGTCAAACTATCCCGTTCTCCGGAATCGGGGCCGCAGTCGCTTCGGGATTCGCGTTGATTGGTCTTGCGAGCGGGATGGGTGCGGTGGCGCTGCCGCTGTGTGTACCGTACGTCGTAGTCTATCTCGGGCTCTCCGAGGTCACCAGCCGGGTGCCACTTAAGCACGATCTGTCCTACGGGGTATACCTGATCCATTCACCGGTCATATTGGCATTCCTGACGGTATTTGATCTCGCAGCCGGCTGGCCGCTGGCCTTGCTAGCAGGATCGGTAACTCTCATTCTGGCGTATGCCTCCTGGCGATTTGTCGAAGCGCCGGCGCTGAAGCAAAAGGCGTCGGTTTCGCGTTGGGTGTCATCACACATTGCACGCCCGGGCAGCGGACGAGGCGTTGAGAGTGAGCCAGCCGCGGGCCGTCATGAGCAGAGTAACAGTCTGACAGGAACAATTGGGGCCGGCGCAGCGGAGTGAAATGACACCAGCACCGGATTTCAGGTCGAGGCGATAGCGCGACGAGCGGCGAGAGGAGCGAAGCTGCTATGTGCAACGCATACCATGATGACGAACGTCAGGGGTTGGATCGGCAGCTGGATCTCTCCATCATTGTCGTGAGCTACAATACCCGCGAGATGACGCTCGACTGTTTGGCATCGATCGCCGCGGAGACGGTGACGGTGAGCTACGAGGTGATCGTCGTCGACAACAACTCTTCCGACCAGTCGGCCGCCGCAATTGCCCGCCAGTTTCCTGAGGTCAAGCTCATTGCCCTAGACAGTAATGTCGGCTTTGCGCGCGCCAACAATCTGGCTGCAAAACAAGCGCGGGGCCGACGATTGCTGCTCCTCAATCCTGACACCATTATTCTCGATTGCGCGATAGATCGTCTATTGGAGTTCGCCGACGCGAACGCTTCCTTTCACGTCTGGGGCGGCCGCACTGTTTTTCCGGATGGCAGCCTCAACCGCACCTCTTGCTTTCGAAGAATCAGTCTGTGGAATTTGTTGTGCTTCGCGCTGGGGCTTACCTACTTCGGTCGTCGCAATCCGATTTTCAATTCCGAGGCCTATGGCGGTTGGGACCGAGATACCTCGCGGCATGTCGACATCGTTACGGGGTGTTTTCTGCTGATCGACCGGCCGCTGTGGGAGAGGCTAGGCGGGTTCGACCCCACCTTTTTCATGTACGGAGAGGAAGCGGACCTTTGCCATCGCGCACGATCGCTCGGTGCGCGGCCTGCGATCACGCCTGAGGCGACCATTGTCCACTATGGCGGAGCATCGGACGTCGTGCCCGTCGACAAGAGAGTGAAGGTGTTCAAGGGGAGAATTACCCTGATCAACCGCCACTTTGGCTGGCCCGCGCGGACGATTGGGCAGGCGTTGCACCTGATCGTGCCGCTCACACGCTGGTACGGCTACAGCATGGCAGCCGCGTTGGCGCGCAATGCGGAATGGCAGGAGAATGCGGTGTACTGGGAAGCCGTCTGGAGGCGTCGGCGAGAGTGGGTTGGCGGTTATGAGGTACGGAGAGCCGAACCGGCATGAGGGCGTGAGGCTGCGGCAGGTGGGAAGAACGATGAGATTCAATAGCGTAGCGGCACCGTGGCGGAGCTGGCGAGGAGCCGGAGAGCATGCGTTTGGACACAAGCGTGCTAGGAGCGAAATTGCGCTCTACGCTGCCCGTGTAGCCGCTGCGGTCGCAGCGCTCCAAATCCCGGCCGGTGTGGTAGCTGAACCGAATAACCCGTCAAAGCCGGCATTCGCCTCAGAATGGCCGGACGCAAGCAACACGGGGCCGCCTCGTGATCTCAAGCTGAAGCCATCGGGTCCGCTCACGATTGCCGTGGCCGGCACGACAATTTCGGGACTGGACATTCAGGGCGGCGTAACGGTCAACGCCGACAACGTGACGATCGAGACGTCCCGCATCTCGGCCAAAGCGTGGGCCGTCATCAAGATCGATCCGCATCGGACAGGAATTGTCGTCAGGGATTGCTCGATCGACGGTCTAGGTGCCGGTCCCGATGGCAATGGAAACCAGGGCATCATGGGACAGGGCACGTTCCAACGTAACAATATCTTCAATGTCGAGAATGGAATCGTGCTGACCGGAAAGGACAATCTGATCGAAGGCAATTTCATTCACGATCTCAATGCCGGCGGGGCACCACACTACGACGGTATCCAGATCGATGGCGGCATCTCGGACACGGTCATCCGGCACAACACGATCATCAATTCGCATGGCGCGGCTGGCGCCATCATGATCGACAATGAGTTTGGCCCGGTCTCCAATATTGTGATCGAAGGCAATCTACTCGCCGGCGGCAGCTATACGATCTATTCGGACGGGAAGTTCAACGACAATCCGATATCGAGTGTTTCGATCACTGACAATCACATCGGGTCCGGACAGTATGGGCCAACCTTGTTTCGCAGAAATCGCCCCACCTATCTCCGGAATGCGACTGACGGCTGGCACCTGGTCCGCAATCTGAACGTTGGCAAAGTCGCGGGGCAGGAGGCGATCAGATGAAGCGCCCGCATGTGGCTGGCCAACCGCATGGCCTGCCGGACCTGATGGGCTGCGTCAGCCCCTTCGGGGAGATCGCCTCATGAGCTATCCCAGCGATGCCTTCCTTGCGGGGCACGCGCGAATTCGCGCGACGGGGGCGGGGGTCCGGTCGACCTTTCCCCAACACATCAGTTGGGCCGTCCCACTCCTTCTCGTGGGCATCGTCTTGCCATCGGGGCTGCAGGTGCTGATTGCGGGCGCAAAGCTAACGCCGACCAGGATAGCCATCATACTCCTGCTGATGCCGGCGCTTGCGCAGTTATTGCAGCCCACTCGGCGGCTCCTGCTGTCGGACGGGTTGGCGGGGACGCTTGCGCTTGCCATGGTGGGAGCGGCCGCCTATGCCGCCGGACCTCAATCGGCGTTTTCCGCTGTTGCAGAGGCCCTCGACTTTGTCGGGGCTTATTTTGTCGCGCGAGCCTTCGTTCTGGAGCCGCCGGCGGTCCAGCAGTTCATTCGTCTGGTCAAGGCATTCACGGCGATTGCGATATGCGTTGCGGTAGCGGACGTGTTGACGGGGCATTGGGTCGTTCGCGAGATGGTGGCGACACTCATGCCGCAGCCTGATGCCATCGTGGACGACGGCACGTCGAGTGCAGATGGAGTGCGAGCGGGTCTGCGGCGCGCAATAGCGACATTCGACCATCCAATTCTCTATGGCGTGTTCTGTTCGCTGGCTGCGGCCATCGTGCTGTTCTCGACGACGAGCCCCATCAAGCGTCTGTCGTGGGCGTGTCTATGCTTCTTCGGCGGATTTCTGTCGCTATCTTCGGCCGCCGTCATGGGAATGGTCCTCGTCACGTCGAGCTACGTCTACGATCGGCTGTTGTGTCGCATCCCCTGGCGATGGCATCTCCTTTGGGCCGGGGCGGGCATGTTTCTGGTTGCCGTCACTTCTGTGACAAACAACCCTCTCAGCTGGCTGCTGTCCCACGCAACCCTGGAGCCTCAGACTGGATTCTATCGCCTCATGATCTGGGACGCAGTCTCTGCGCAGGTGTGGCAGTCGCCCTTGACCGGAGCGGGGTTCGTGACGTTCGGGTATTATCTGCTCGACCGAACCGTCGACAGCGTGTGGCTCGTCACGAGTCTGCATTACGGCGTACCGGTCACCATCCTCCTTATCGTCCTAAATCTCGCCGCGATGCTGCCTGTGCCCGGACTTCGTTCGACCGAGATTCAAAGGGGCTTTACGATCGCCTGCATGGTCTTCCTGTTCACAGGTTTGACGGTGCATTTCTGGAACTACATGTGGACGTTCTGGGGCGTTTGTATCGGAGTGCGTGCTTCGCTCAGGGAATGGCAGATGTTGGGAGTTCAAGATGAGTAATTTTGACGTGGCACCATCGTCGACTGGGAGCATCAAGGGACGGTTGCGCCCCTATGTCTGGTCATTGCGCAGCGGGCTACGGACGATCCGCTTCCTGTTCGGACGATTTGAGAGATCTTGTCCGGTATGCGGGTATCGCGGCCGCTTCTTTGCATACGCAAATCCGCTGGCATTGGGGATCAACTTCGATTCGCTCTGTCCGAACTGTCTGTCACACGAGCGGCACCGGTTGTTGGCGCTCTGCGACGCCGAGCAGAACTTGTTTGCGGGAAAGGATATTCTTCACTTCGCGCCTGAAACGGGAGTGACGAGGTATATAGAGGCGAGGAAGCCGCGCAGCTATCTCACCTGTGAATTCGGCGGTAGGGGCGCTGATCTCGACATCAACATCGAAAAGATCGATCTCGAGGATAACAGGTTCGATCTGATCATCTGCTGCCACATCCTGGAGCACGTGAACGATCGCCTGGCCATCCCCGAGCTATTCCGGATCCTGCGCAAGGGGGGCACCTTGGTCGCGATGATCCCGCTCATTGAAGGTTGGCAGGAGACGTTTGAGGATCGGTCGAGGCAGAGAACAGTAGAGGATCGGATCCTGTACTTCAATCAGCATGATCACGTCCGCTTCTTCGGTCGTGATTTCCGGCGCCGCCTGGAACGCGCGGGCTTCGTCGTTGATGAATACACCGCGGTCGAGCCGCAAGTTGCGCAATATGGGCTTATCCGGGGTGAGAAAGTATTTCTGTGCCGGAGGGCTTAGACGCCGGTAGCCCTTTGATGGTCGCCGGCGAAAACAATCCGGGGTTGGGCGGCAGCTCTTGCCGCCGACTCTCGTCCGAGCTGTTATTTGAGGTGGCTCCTTCTCAAGTTCTGCGCTCGAGCGAAGTCGAAGCGATCACACCCCATCATTGAAGTTCATTCACTGCGTCATCTTGGGCGTCGCCAATCACGACGACCATGTGCGGAGTATCGTGCTGCATCGACGATTCGCGCGCTCCATTTAATAATGCGCTAACACGTTTATTTACATCGTTGGTTTATTTAATGCGCGGCGGTCGATGAAATTGGTCTTCGCGCCTGCTCGTCAATCGTGCTCGTCGTCTCGATCGCTAGCTGGAACGATTTTTCTGTGAAGTGCACGACGGGGGTATTTTACGCCAATCTGATCGCCGCTAAAACGAAATCGCTTTTGATTCCCGTGGCGTAGATTTTCGCACCGCATTTCCGAAAACAAGAATCTGGCGGTGTTTGCGGCGAAATGACCTTGGCGGAGCCGTGGTCTTGTCAAAAAAAGGCCTTCTGCTGACGACCATTAACGCCGCGCAAGCACGTCGTTGGCGTATTTCGATCGCGATTAAATCGCGAGTGTAGATCCGCAATAAATTCTGACGGCGATTAACGGGGAATAATACACAAAAGACGGAGAGGCAATTTTGGCTACCACAACGAATGCATGGCCTGACGCAACGAACACCGGCGTGCCTGCGGGGGTAACGCTCACTCCTTCGGGAGACGTGGTGATTACGCAGGCAGGAGCGGTGGTTTCGGGACTCAACATCACCGGAAGCGTCTACATCAAGGCAGACAACGTGACGCTTGAGAACTGCAAGATCACGTCGGGCGGATGGGCCGGGGTGACCATCGATTCCGGAGTCACGGGCGCAGTCGTCCAGAATTGCACCATCGATGGTACCGGCCGGGCACCGGATGGCACGGGCAATCAGGGCATCATGGGGAGCGGCACATTCATCGGAAATAACATCTTCAACGTGGAGAATGGCATCGTTCCCGGGAGCAACTCCGTCATCCAGGGCAACTACATCCACGATCTCCAGGCAGGCGGGTCGCCTCACTATGACGGCATCCAGATCGATGGAGGCCTCTCCAACATTCAGATCACCGGCAATTCGATCATCAACCAGTGGGGGTGGACCTCGGCGGTCATGATCGACAACGACTTCGGGCCGGTCTCGAATGTCACAGTCACCAACAATCTGCTCACTGGTGGCGCCTATACTGTATACGCGGACTCCAATCTGGGCACCGCCTCGATCACCGGTGTGTCGTTCACCAACAATCACATTGGTGGCGCGCAGTACGGCGACGCGTTGATCCGCGGGAACAATTCGGTGTTCTCCGGGAATTATACGGACGGCGCGCAGCTGGCGTCGACGCTCAATACGTCGGCAAATAGCGGTACGACGACCTCACCGACAATGCCCCCCGCAACGCCTGAAGTCCCGGCAGCGCCGGGCATCGCATCCTGGTCACCCGATACGGGCAAGACTGGCGACGGCATCACGGATGCCAATCAGATCACTCTGCATGGCACCGCCGCGGCTGGCAGCACCGTGAAAGTCTATGACGGTTCGACGCAGATCGGTACGGCGACCGCGACTTCGGCCGGGAGCTGGGACTATATCACCAAGGTCTTGACCGATGCTAAGCACACGCTGACGGCGACCGCGACCAACTCGTCGGGTCAAACCAGCGCGGCATCGGCTGCGGTGGCGGTCACGGTCGACACCAAGGCGCCAGCTGCACCGACGATCGCGAGCGACACCGTCAACGCTGCCAACCAAGTCGTTCTGTCGGGGGCTGCCGAAGCGAACAGCGCGATCAAGGTGTTTGACGGAACGACCCAGGTCGGGACGGCGACAACCAACTCGAGCGGTGCGTGGAGCGTCACGACGTCTGCATTGTCGGCCGGTTCGCACGCCCTGACGGCGAAGGCGACCGACGTTGCCGGCAACGTCAGTGCCGCGTCGACGGCCGTGGATGCGGTCATTGGTTCTGGGACGACGGGCTCCACCGGCTCGGGCACGTCGGGCACGGGCACCACAGCGCCCGCCGCGCCGAAAATCGCCTCGTTCTCAAACGATACCGGCACTGCCGGTGATCACATCACGAGCGACAAGACGCTGACCCTGGCCGGGACTGCGGTTGCCAACAGCACGGTCAAGGTGCTCGACGGCGCCACCCAGCTCGGCACGGCCACGGCGGATGCCAATGGAGCGTGGCACTACACCACCGCCGCGCTGCCGGACGGCAAGCACAGCTTCACTGCGACCGACACGGTCTCTGGCGTCACCAGCAAGGCATCGACTGCGCTGGACGTGACGGTGGATACCGCTGCCCCCGATGCCCCGGTGCTGTTGAGCGATCCGACCACGCATAACCGCGCCACGGTCTCCGGGACGGCGGAAGCCGGCAGCTTGATCAAGCTCTACGAGGGCGCGACCCTGCTTGGTACGACGACCGTTGCAAGTGACGGTGACTGGAGCGTGACGACCCCGAATCTCAAGCACGGGTCACACACCTTCACCGCGACAGCGACCGACGCAGCCGGCAACACCAGCGCCTTGTCGCAGCCGATCGATCCGCCGATCGGCTCGCACAGCGGTGGCGGCACCTCGACGGTGGAAGTCACCAATGTACGCCAGCACTCGGATTACACCGCGACGATCAAGGGCACGGCCGATCCCAACAGCGAGATCAAGCTGTATGACGGCACGACCTCGGTCGGTTCGTCCACGACGGACGCCGACGGCAAGTGGAGCTTCCAGACCTCCGACCTGTCGGGTAAGTCCCACGCCTTTACCGCGGAGCAGGTCGACACCACAGACCACGTAGTCGGAACCAGCTCGGGCGCGGCGATGATCGGCTCGGGCCGCAGCGACACCCTGACTGGCACCACCGGTAACGATGTCATGGTTGGCAAAGCGGGGGCGGATACGTTCCAGTTCGCCTCGAACTTCGGCCAGGACGTTATCAAGGATTTCGCTGCCCGCGGACCTAGTCACGACACGATCGAGTTCAGCAAAAGCGTATTCGACAGTTTTGCGAGCGTTCTCTCCCATGCGGCCCAGTCAGGCCACGACGTCGTCATCGCGACGGGGAGCGACACCCTCACGCTGAAGAACGCGCAGCTCGACAAGCTGAACAGCCACGACTTCCACTTCGCGTAGGGGACGGCTCGCCAGACAAAAACTGGTACTCAACAATTGCCTTGGGGGATCTCTCAGGGGATCCCCCGCATAGGCATGACTAAAGGGCAGGTGTCATGACTGATACTGGACAGCGGGGGATAATTCCCCCGCCCGCGAATCTTTATCGAATCCCAATTATGCATTTGTCAGGACTGTGGTCGGCCGGGCGCCGTCTGGCGAATGAGGCCGAACCCCCGACGTCGCGGCTCGTCGGCTGGGCAAGGCGCTTCGTTGAAGCCCTTCGGAAACGGATATTCGTCGGTCGTTTCCGGCCGATGGAGAGCTATGAGGAGCCGCAGTCAGAGATGTCCGCATTCCTGCGGTCTTGCCGCAGGATATTCTGGGCGCTCGCGGCCTTCAGCGGCATGAGCAATCTCCTCATGCTCACCGGCTCGTTCTTCATGCTGCAAGTCTATGATCGCGTGCTGCCCGGGCGCAGCATACCGACTTTGGTCGCCTTGATGGTTCTGGCTACAGTCCTTTACCTGTTTCAGGGTGGGCTTGACTTCGTCAGGAGCAGGATCAGCGCGCGGGTCGGCCGGTATTTTGATGAACGGCTCGGCATTCGCATATTCGATGCGCTTGTTCGCCTGCCTTTGAAGACCAGGGCCGATGGTGACGGCCTGCAGCCGGTGCGGGATCTTGATCAGGTCCGCAGCTTCCTGTCGAGCGGCGGGCCGACGGCGCTCTTCGACCTACCCTGGATGCCGATCTATCTCGGCGTTTGCTTTCTTTTTCACTTTTGGATCGGCGTCACCGCGTTGACCGGCGCGCTGGTGCTCGTCGGCATCACGATGCTCACGGAGACTCGGACGCGGGGGCCGGCAAGGGCATCCTCGCGTCTCGCAGTTTCGCGAACGGCATTGGCGCTCGAGGGCCGACGAAATGCCGAAGTTCTGCAAGCCATGGGCATGCGGCAGCAGGCGGCGCTGCGGTGGCGGGATGTCAACGCGAAGTATCTCGCAGCCCATGAGCGCGCCAGCGATGTCGCAAACAGCCTCGGAGGCGCCTCCAAGATCTTCCGGGCGATCCTGCAATCGCTGGTTCTTGCCGTTGGCGCAGTCCTTGTCATCAACCAGGAATCGACGGCCGGCATCATCATTGCCGGGTCGATCCTCAGCGCGCGGGCCTTGGCGCCCGTCGAACTGGCCATTGCGAACTGGAAAGGGTTCGTCGCCGCGCGGCAGTCGGGACAACGGCTCGATGCTTTGCTGAAGCTTCTGCCTACCGAGGAAGAACGGCTGGCACTGCCTCCTCCTGTTCAAGCTCTCACCGTCGAGCATCTCTCCATTGGCGCGCCGAACTCGGAGAGGCCCTCCGTCAATGAAGTGTCGTTCCAACTGCGGAGCGGGCAGGCTGTCGGAATCATTGGACCGAGCGGATCCGGAAAATCGACACTCGTCCGAGCGCTGGTGGGTGTATGGCCGTGCATTCGAGGCCGGATACGGCTGGACAACGCCGCACTGGAGCACTGGTCTTCGGACGCCCTCGGCAAGCACATTGGTTACCTTCCTCAGGATGTCGAATTGTTCGACGGCAGCATTGCGATGAACATTGCGCGGTTCGATCCGCAGGCGACGGCCGCCGCAGTGCTGGAGGCCGCGCATGCCGCGGGTGCGCACGATCTTATCCTTTCGCTTCCGGATGGGTATGGCACGAAAATCGGCGAGGGGGGATTGGCGCTGTCGGCGGGGCAGCGGCAGCGTATCGGGCTCGCACGTGCCTTCTACGGCGAGCCGTTCCTGGTCGTGCTCGATGAGCCCTCGTCAAATCTCGATGCCGAGGGCGAAGAGGCGCTGACCGAGGCGATCCTAAAGGTGCGCCGCCGCGGCGGGATAGTCGTCGTTGTCGCCCATCGACCAAAGGCGCTTGAAGCCGTAGACCATGTCTTGTGCCTTGGGGAGGGCAGGGTTCAGTCCTTCGGAAAGAGGGAGGAGGTCCTCAAGAAGGTCTTGCGGAATCCCGTGCCGCTCAAGGTGGTGGCGGAAGCTCAAGGAGGCAGCCGATGAGCAGCATGGTGGCGCCGGCGATGCAATCGATCCAGCGTTACATGATCGTCGGTATGATCATGTTGGGTCTGGTCACTTTTGGGATCGGCGGTTGGGCAACAACAAGCCAATTGGCGGGCGCGGTGATCGCTCAAGGCGTCGTCGTGGTGGATTCGAGCGTCAAGAAGGTTCAGCACGCCACCGGCGGAATCGTGGGAGAGTTGCGCGTGCGCCAGGGCGATCGGGTCAAGGCGGGCGACATTTTGATCCGTCTCGACGAGACGCAGACGCTCGCAAATGCGACGATCGTCACCAATAGCATCGATGAGCTGCTGGCGCGGCAGGCGCGCCTCGAGGCCGAGCGCGATGGTGCCGAGCAGGTCGTGTTTCCAAAATTGCTGCTCGACCGGGCCAGGGAGAGCAACTCCGAGGCGAGCCGTGCGATCACCGCGGAGCGGAAGCTGTTCGATCTTCGCCGTCAGGCGAGGAGCGGCCAAAAAGCGCAACTGCAGGAGAAAGGCGCGCAGCTGGAAAACGAAATCAAGGGCTATACGGGTCAGACCGAGGCCAAGCAGAAGGAAGTCGAATTCATCCGCCAGGAGCTCGAGGGTGTGCGCAGCCTCTGGCAGAAGAATCTGGTGCCGATCACGCGGCTCAATTCCCTCGAGCGCGACTCCGCCCGCATCGAAGGCGAGCGCAGCCAGCTCGCAGGAATGATCGCTCAGTCGAAGGGCAAGATCTCCGAAATCGGACTCCAAATCATTCAGATCGACCAAGACCTCCGAACGGAGGTCGGCAAGGACCTGATCGAAACGCGCTCGAAACTCTCCGAGCTGGGCGAGCGCAAGACAGCGGCGGTCGACCAGTTGAATCGCGTCGATATCAGGGCGCCGCAATCCGGCCGCGTCCATGAGCTCAGCGTCCATACGGTCGGAGGGGTGATATCTCCTGGCGAGCAAATCATGCTGATCGTCCCCGATGCGGACTCGCTTGCGGTCGAGGTCAAGATCGCACCGAAGGATATCGACCAGGTCTATGTGGGGCAGACTGCGACAATGCGCTTCGCAGCCTTCAACCAGAAGACCACGCCCGAAATTGATGGCGAGGTCAGCATGGTCTCGGCAGACATCACGCAGGATCAGCGTGCCGGCACGAGTTACTACACAGGCCGCGTCCTGCTGAAGCCGGAAGCGCTCGCGGAGCTCGGGGCCGCAAAGTTGCTGCCCGGCATGCCAGTCGAGGTCTTCATCAAGACGGCAGGCCGGACCGCGCTTTCATACCTGCTGAAGCCGCTGCAGGATCAGGCCGGGAGGGCGTTCAAGGAGCGCTGAGTTGGTGCAAGATGGCAGTAGCGCTCGACTGCATGGATCCGGGACCGGCGTGTTTTCCCTACGCGTCGGTGTTGCGACCAGCCGAAGAAGGCGCGGCCGGGCGGTCGCAAGCACCGAGGACGGGCGCGCCGGCCCGACGCGCGCGCGTCTGAAACCGGACCGGCGATGGCACTCTGGTTTGAAGGAGCCGTAGCAGCATTTTGGCTATCGGCGCGCTGTAGAAAATCCGGTGGAACGAGCGTAATGAGATCGTCTGCCTCCCGGTCAACCGCGGTAAATCGCGGACCTTTCGACGGAGCGACCGCGCTGGATGTCGTTTCTCTCCCCGCGAGACGATGGTGCGCTCGAATGATCGTCCGCTCAGGACGTCCATTCGCCTGGCATGCAGCTTCATTGTGGCTACGAAGCCCAGTAGCGAAGCTTCAGCTCCGAGAATGACGAGTAGTTCGACCGGCATGTGACTGGTCCCGCCCGAGATCGCCCGTTTGATGGTTTGACCCCGGTAATTATTCAAATCAACGATTAAATTAAATTGGTGGCAAACAATCATTGCGCCGCTGTGCGGAGCGAGCCCTTTGCCGCGCTCCGCTTCAACACCATGCACCTGAATATACAGCCACGATCGAGGCGGTGTCGTTCCGCTTTTTCTGCGCGTCAGTTGAAGCGGCGTCACACTTGTGCGTCGCATGAGATGGAAAATTTAATATTTATGGATATTTAAATATAATAGAATATAATGTATTAAATGTGGATTATGTGGGTCGGGCGTTTGCGCTGGCTGGACCGACACGGTTTGACGCACGGAGGGGATCGGCAGATGCAGCGAACCTCGGGCCCGGTCATCGCAGCGGCCATAGCAATCGTCATCGGAGGCGTTCAGTGGTCGCGAGCGGCTTTGCCGGTTATGCCAAGAGTCCCCCAGGCGGATTCTGCGCACATCGAGCTGGGGCGCCCGGCTCTGCCGCCCCTTACTTACACGGTGTTTTGCCTGCGCTATCAGGCCGAATGTCGCCCGCGACGCTCTTTTCGAGGCGGCCCGATCCGGTTGACCGAGAAGCGATGGGCAGACCTGCGCGAGATCAATCGTACCGTCAATCTGGCGATAGAGCCGGTCCGCAACGAGCTTGGTCTTTCGGGCGAGGCATGGACTATCCACCCCGCGCGTGGCGATTGCAACGATTACGCGGTGAGCAAGCGCCACGACTTGCTTCGGCGCGGCTGGCCCTCGCGCGTCCTCCTATTAGGCGAAGTCGTCGTCAGTTCCGGCGAACATCATCTGGTGCTTCTCGTGCGCACCAGAAGCGGCGATCTCGTCCTCGACAATCTCACGTCACAGATCAAGCCGTGGTCGCGGACCTCCTATCGCTGGGTTCGCGTGCAGAGCCCGGGCCGTGACGGGCTGTGGGCCACAGTTGGACGGGAAGGGGTATGAGACAGGAGCGCTAATGCTCTGAGCCTTCCCTGGCCCGAACGGTTGTGCTTACTCGGGAGCGCATTTGAGCTGCTCCAGCGAAGCGAGCCTATCTTCAAGCGCGACGATCCGGTGGAGAAGGTCTAGACGCGAGAGCCCGAGGGTCGCTCGCGTCGATCCGATGACGGAAGCGGCAGCACACGGCCGCTCGGAATTGGGAGGAAGGACGCTGAACAGGCGCAGCACGCCGTCGCCAGTCAACACATCCACCCAGCCATCGGTAGGCGACCGCCCGACGATCCGGCCTGGTACGCGGCCGATATAGCAGGGCGCGTCAACCCGAGGTGAAGCGTTGGCAATGATGAGCCGATGGCCGCCAAGATGGGTGAAGGCACCAGGAAATGGCGGCGTTAAGCCGCGGATCAGCCGGTCGATGATATCGGTAGGTTGCCGCCAGTCTATCTCTCCATCTTCCGGAACACGGGCGCAGCCATAGGAGGCATGGTCGGTATTTTGAGACGTGCCCTGGTAACCGGTGATCGCTCGTACCACGACTCCGCCGAGTTCACGTTCCTGAATCGCGTTGAGGCGCTCGTAGAGCGCGGTGACCGTGTCATCCGGACCGATCGGGATAGCCTGCTGAAACAGCAGATTGCCGCCGTCGAGCTCCGGGAAGACGAGATGAATGCTGATGCCGGCAGTCGTCTCGCCATTGATGATCGCCCAGTTGACGTTGGCGCGACCGCGATAGTGCGGCAAAAGTGAATAGTGGACGTTGACGAAGCGGCACAATGCGAGAATGTGCGGCGGGATGATCCGATCGAAGGAAGAAATCACAACGGCCGCCGGGCGCGCGTCCGCGATCACTTTCCGAAGTTGTGCCAATTCCTGCAGCTCCGCGATCGGGATGTCGCGATTGTTCGCAAATGACCTTAGCGCGCCCGCCTCGGGCTGGTCCGGTTTTCGGAAGATCTGCACTACGCGGCACCGCGCCGCCAATGAGCGAAGCGCCGTGAAGCCGGTCGGTCCGTCCGCGAGGAGTACGACGTCGGGCTGGAGCCGCTCTGTCATGTCACCCCTGCCATGGTACGAGCTGGGCGAATCCATCTCGCGTCAAGGCACCGCCGCGGCGAACCCATTCGGCTGCGCGCAAGCCGCCTGTTTGCAATCGTACGATCGGCTCGGGACCGATCTCGGACAGAAGAATGCCCATGTGGCCCTGTCCGACAGATTGCATGGGCCAGACCGCGAGACCATTGGCTTGCAGCGCCGCTCGATCGATGTCGCCCCAGAACTGCACCACAATCGCGCCGGCAGGGGCGCATGCAGCCAGATGCGCAGCCTCTCCCTGGCCGACGCGCGGCGAGTCCGCCGGCCGCAACGCGACTACGAAGGCGTCCCACGCGCCGGGATGGACCGCCGCAACGCTGTTGAACGCCTCGACGTTCGCGCCGAGGCGTTGAAGCCCGTTCTGCACCGGGGCAAGGAAGTCATTGTCGCAGAGCAGGCCGATTCTGTTGCCGAGGACCGCCAGACCACAGTCGTGCAACTGCTTCACGGCGAGCGGACCCAGGAACGAGAAGACATCGACAGCGGGGTGCCGCTCGTTGACGCCGACCACCGGGATATTGCGCCGTGCGCACGCTTCGATATCGAGGTCCTCATGACGAAATTCCCAAGCCTCGAACATCAAGGCAATCACGGCGTCATCCCGCAGTTGCGCGATCGACTCGGCTGTAAGAGGACGAAGGTGGCCACTGTTGGTTAAGATGTCGACGCTGTGGAGTACCTCAGGACTTATCGTGCCCAGAATCTCGATGCGATCAGCGACGCCCAGTGGGGCTGCGAGCTCCAAAGTCTCCCGCTTGGCGTCGGACACGGTCCCATGGCGGCCAGATTTCGCGAACGCGTAGACGTGCTTGGCTCCGGCCATTGCAGCAAGCACCGGGGTCACGGCATACGCGCCGGTCGCGGCTTCGGTCAGCACAGTCATTCCCGACATATCCAGCCCGGTGTCCGCGAGGGCGAGCTTCATCAGCGTTCGCAGTCGAACGGGCGAGAAGCCCGGCCTGCGAAGAACCCCCGTTTCCGCATCGCCAGGTCGCAATTGCACGGCCATTGTTCGATTCCCGGTCATTGATCGATCCTGCTGTTGCCGCTGAAAGAGGCCAGCTTCATGGTTCTTTCGACCGGCGCACTCCGGATATCCGATCGCGCGCTGCCCGGAGCACGTTGTAGAGTGGGTCGGGTATGAGCGTACGAAGGTGATCCTGCCAACACATTCGCTCGATCACTTGATCCTCACCTGGTCGCGCGGCCCAATACCGGACGCGGCGTTCGCCCGACGCGGCGACGCGGCGCGTCGTCGTGTAGTAATAGGATGCGACTGAAAGGCGCATTCGACCAGGCGGGCAGGTGACCGGATCCGGAAGGCCGTGGAGGGTGGCGCCGTGCGTCTCCCAGAGGATCATGGTGTTGAACCGCGGGAAGATGCGGCATCCAAGCGCGGACATATCCGCAGGCCACAATTCGAGGCTGCCGCCGTAAGCTTCGGGCCAATCCCGATTGAGATAGACGAGCAAATTGACCCGGTGGAACAGCCCGGTCGTCGGGTGAACTTCGAAATCGCGGTGAATCTTCGTAAAGCCCCCTGGAGGCGTTCGATGTACTCCCGCAAATTTGTGTGTCGGATCGCAAAGAAGATCGCGAACGCCCGTGACCGCCGAAATCAATTCTCGGAAGCGGGGACTGTCCACCAGGTTCAACAGATGCTGGGTGGCCGGCCCCAATCCATCCGATATCTCCTGCTTCACCAGGCAATCGGTATTCGTGGTAATCAGGCGCGCCTCTTGGAGGGCGGTGCATTCGGCCGCGACCATGTCCAACAGCCTCTCGGGAAAGGCGTCGTTGACGACTATGTGGGGCCAAGGTTTAGCGACTACATATTCGTCGCGCAGAGAGTCGACGCGGGCAAAGAGGCCGCTCAGCGAGTGAAGCTGGAAATCAACATGCAAGTCCGCAGACTCCCGCTGTGCCTGGGGACGCTATCCCCGGGCTGTCGACCCCTCCCATATTAAATTTAATATTAAATCAGCAAAAATTAAATGTCAAAAGTAAAATACATCGGTGTCTGAGTTCAGGCGCAACAGGGGTGTCATCTAGGTTGCAGTTGGATCCCGGCGCAAATGGGATTGGCCGAAATTAAATTATCAAAATTGGCATATTTAATTTGCCCGCTGGTGAGCCGCGGTTTATCTTGAATGGGGCTGGGATTGGAGTAGGACGAGCTTATGACCCATCTCGATGCAGAAGGCGACGATCGTCGTGAATTCCTGAAGAGCTGCGGCAAGTTTGCCGCCGTGACCCCGCCAGCCGTCACGCTGTTGCTCTCCACCTCGCTGACCTCGGCTGCGATAGCCAGTTCAGGCGGTCGCATTGTGCGGAGCAACAATGGCTTCGGCAATGGCGGCGGTGACGGCAGCCCCAACGGGAAAGAAGATCACGACCGGTAGATTCTGCGGTGCAACGGGCAGCCGTGGGTGCGTAGGCCGTCGCAGCGGGGTCGGGCTCAACCGGTCCGGCGGCGCCTTTGTGCGGACGACCGGTCGATCAGGAGATCATGCAGCTTCTTACCGGCTCGAAGCTGAGCCTTCAGCCATCGGGGCTGCTTACCGCGACCCGACCAGGTTTCCGAGGGATTTTTCGGGTTCTGGTATTTCGGCAACACTGGGGGGTAGGGGCGGCGAGAACGTTCCTCGTTCTGGGCCGCAGCGGCCGTCCCCTCAATCCTGCGAAGCCGTTCTTCGAGTTTGGCTTTCTCCGCGGTCATTCTGCGCCCAAGAACAGTCGTGACCTCATCGTAAAGTCGCCACAGCTCGGCTGTGGTCATGGACGCCCAGTCGTCGTTCTCCATGGAAGCCGTCCCCCAATGCCCCCGAACCGAAACAGAGGGGGATTATCAGGTCCAGCGGGGGTCCGGCAAGCGCGATCAACTCGCGCGCGCCTGTGCCGATTTCAACTTGGGCGGTCGGAGTTACCGGCCGAGCCCGTGCCTTCGAATGCGCAATCGCCTTCCAGGCGCCCGCACCTGGGGTCGCCGCTTGGGCGCGAGCAACCGCTGCTCGGCCATCGACACGCGACTACGTAGGTTCTGCAATTCAGTGAATCTAATGATCAGGGCTTGATGAGTTTGACGCAAAACAGCCGAAGAATACATGTGAACACCTACTCATTGCCGACGATGCCCCTGCGACCGACGAGCCGTGAAAAAAAGACGCAGCAGCCATTCTCACAATTACTTGCCCAGCTTTGCTTTGATGAATAGTATTACTTTTCTCCCTTTCAGAAGCGGGGCTTCGAAGGCCTCGCTTTCGCTAAAACTTCGTCGAATGTTAGATTTGAATCGTGAAGGCCCCAATATATCATTCGTAATATCAACGCCAACGAAGTTAATTGGATGTTGACAATAATGCCAGGCGACCAACTGGCGCACGGGCGACATGTTCTGAGAGAATTTCCTGGTCCATTCTGCCCCAAGTTGTCTAAGACGCGGTCCTTACGTGCGGGATTTACGGGCTGACGTTTTGCGGAAAGAACCGCATTCTTACGGTGCTGCGCGCATTCGCTGCGCAAGTTACTGTGGCGCCATAGATGTTGCCGGGCAGGCCGAGACCTGACGGCGCGGCGTTACGGTCGAGCGGACTGGCTATCCTCGCGAACAGAGCGTTGGAATAAACGGCTGCACGGGGGGTTATCAGCAATAGGCAGGGGTAACATGCGCCGCATCAGAATTGTCATTGCGGATCGACATCCGATCGTCTTGCAAGGCATCAAGAGCGTTCTTGCGATGCACCGTGATTTCACGGTCGTCGCGTCTTGCAGCGATGGTGCGAGCTGCATCGAGGCCATCCGAGTTCTTGTGCCGGACATCGCGCTTGTCGACGCTGCACTGCCCGATGTCAGTCCGCAGCAGATCCTCGCTCCCGCAAGCGCTGTGAGCCCAGGCCTGCCGATCATCTTCTTCGCCGCTACCACGAGCGACCGTGACTTACAAAGGCTTGCCCTGGACGGCGCCTGCATCGTCCTTCCGAAAGACGCGGATCCGGAGATGCTGGTCGCGACCCTGCGGGAGGCTACGCAGAACCAAGCAGCTGTCTCGCCAAGCGCCGAGCAGGCCAGCGAGGAGCCCCGTGCCGGTGATCAGGCCCTGACGCTACTCACAGGCCGGGAGCGTCAGATCGTGCGGCTCGTGTCGGAGGGTCTATCGAATAAAGCGATTGGGCGTCGGCTGAATCTTGTCGACGGGACGATCAAGGTCCACCTCCATCACATTTTCCAGAAGCTGGATGTGAGCAACCGTACACTGCTCGCGGCATTGGCGATTTCGCGGAGCGAGCCGCACGCAGCGTCGGGTGAGCTCAATCCTCGTGCTCTGTTGCAGCAGAATCCGGTCGAGGACTAACGGGAGCGCCTTGCGGTTCCGGAGCGTGAGCAAAGCGGCGGGCTTATCGCGGTGCCAGATGCCCAATTGCGGTGCGGCAGGCCCCTTCGGCCTCGGCTAGCGTTCGAAACGGCGAGCCGCCAATCTTGATTGCGGCTTGGTTCTCGTAGAGCGGGCGCCAGCTCGCCAAATAGCCGGTGCGGCCGTGAAAGCCGGGACCTCCGGGGCTTCCGAAGCTGATGACGAACGAGAAGCCGTCGCTGCTCGCGCTCCAGATCTCCATGTCACCCAGGGACCGATGGAATTGCAGTGGCATGCAATGATCCAACATAGTCAAATATCGCATCTGTGTTTAATCGCTTAAAATGATCATGGCGATATTAAATCGCGAGAGCAACTCAAAATCGCGCGGGAGCGACCGGGTGCGTCGGAAAGTGGAGGCGGCGAGCCCGAAAATTGCCGGCGATCCTACGGCAGCGCACGTTCGGCAGCGCCATTCGGGTAAAGAAAATTCCTGGTTGAAAAGGTATTTAATATATAATAACGTGGGTTGATATTTAAATCGAGGAGTGCGTAGCGTGACCCGGGACGGCAACGAAAACGACGACCGGCGGGCGTTTTTGAGGACCTGCGGAAAATTTGCGGCCGTGACACCCCCAGTGATGACCCTGCTTCTATCCACATCCCTGACTTCCAGAGCCATTGCAAGTTCGGGCGGATTGCGTGGAGTGACGCAGAACGACCGGGGGCCGTCGGTCTTCGATAATGGTCGGCCGTCCGCGGCGGGGCCGGGGAGTTCCAGCGGCGGGTCATCGGGAGGTGGTGGCGGAGCGCCGGGCGGTCCCTCTCCTGGATCGTCTCGCGCCGGAGGGATATCCCGCAATGGCGGCGGATCCGGTGGTGGCGGCGGAACGGGTGGTGGAGGCGGATCCGGTGGGGGAGGCAAAGGGCCTTTCGCAACCGGCGGCAGCTCCGGAATTCCAACCGCTGATGGTGGGGTCGATTGCGCCGACGAAGAGAACGAGGAAAGGCGCAAGGCGGACTGCCCGGGAGCCAGTACTCGGATTTCCAGTGTAACCCAATCGGGCCGGTAGGAGCCTTGTCGACGATGCGCACCTCCGGGTGGGCGGCTGGACGGCGAGGCAATGCTGAGCCCTTGGCGCCGGCGCGCCGGACGTGGGCTGCAAGCGTATCCGACAGCAAAGCGGCCTCTTGATGCACCGCCGCGGTTTTTACGAGCGCAACATGCCGACTGTTGGTGCGAATAGGATTGCATATTTTTCCCGACACCCTAAAGTGGGCGAGTTCTAAGAGCTCGATCAGGAGGCGCGTCATGAATAGCCCCGTTCAAGCCGGCGATCCCCGGGCTCTGCTTCGACATCGTCTCGAAGCGCTTGTCACCGAACTCGCGGAGCTTGAGGAGCTCAGGGAATGGGTGAGTCGAGAGGAGAATCGCCAGCGCGAGCTGCGGAAGGCGGGCAGGTCGCGTAGTCCAGCCCGGACCGCGAGCGGTCGTCGTAGCTTCGCAGAGGCAACGCTCGTGCCTGTGCTACTTGGTCTCAATAAGTCCGGTTGTTGTAACGAGCGCCGCAAGGCGAATGAATGAGGGGCTTGATGCCAGCTATCGCGCAGCTTGGCATAGCCTTGGGAACGTCTCGCGCCTCCAAAAGACTGCGACCAGTTGACCCATGAGACCAGCTCAGCCTGTTTGGAGCGGCAATCTACGCCGATCTGAACAGGGGAGTGCAGCAGCGTAGTTGAGCGTGCGGAAGGGACGGGTGTTCGCTTCGGTGCTCAACACATGCTTGGTACGTCAGCAAATCATCGGCCGAGTGAAGACAACTGGAGCGCGCCGCACAGGTGACGTGTCCGGCGCGAACTCCGAGTCTCTCGGTGCTTTGGATCTAGGCGATCGTCTTCAAATACAGGCTCGGATCGAAGTATTTGCTCGCCGGCGTGAAGTCCTTGATGCCCGCATTGGCCATGAAGAAGTCCGTCGACTGCTGCAGCCAGTTGGTGACGGTCCCGTCCGAGTACATCCGCTTCCAGTCCTTGGACGTGAACATCTTCTGGGCCTTGAAGGACTCGTTGATATCTGACAATGGCGTCTGGCTGTAATGACCCTTCTGCAGCTTCTCCATCGCCTCGTTGCTGTTCGCGACGATGTAGTCGTTGGCATCCGCCCAGCCGCGGATCAGCTTGGCGAGGGTCTCCTTGTTGGGTTCGTAATAGTCGTTCGCCGCAGCCCAGCCGCCGATAATAGCCGCCTTGGGATAATAGGCTGACGCATCGGCAAGCATGGTCGCGCCCGGAACCTTGTCGCGGACCGTGACGTTGAACGGTACCCAGAGCGCCACGGCAGGCACGGCGCCAGAGATGAAGGCAGTAACGGCCGCCGGCATCGTCTGGTTGACGAGTTCGACCTCCTTTGGATCGACCTTGTTGGCCCGGAGCGCGGTGTCGAGGAACACGTGCGCCGTCGTGCCGGTCGCGGTTGCGATGCGCTTGCCCTTCAAATCCGCGAACGACTTGATGCCCTGATCGCCGCGAACCCAGAGCTGCGCCGTCGCCACCTCGATGTCGTTGATCAGAAATACCTTGCCTTGGCCGCGGGCCGGGAAGTTCGAGAGGACAGCGCCAGTTGCCAGCACGTCGAGGCTGCCACCAATCAGCGCCTGGAAGATTTCGAGGCCGGTGTTGAACTGCCGCAGTTCGAGATCGAGGCCCTGCTTTTCGAAGGAGCCGCGGTCCATGCCGGTCCAGATCTGGCCGTCGACGGCGACGGTGTGGAGATAGCCAACGCGAACCTTGGTTTTTGCCTGGGCGATTGCGGGGGCTGCGGCCGTGAAAGTGCCGATTGCCAGGCCTGCCGTCGTGGTCAGAAATTGCCGCCGATCCATGATGTGTCCTCCGTTACTTGTTATTCCGAGAATGAGACCGGACGCATCTGCGCCTGCTGGGCGCGATATTCGTCCATGACCAGCTGCCTGATATGACTGCGTAGCTCAGCGAATTCCGGACGTTCCTGGATCGATTCATCGCGCGGGTAAGCGAAGGGAACGTCGATGATCTCCTTGATCCGCGCCGGCCGCGCCGTCACCACCACGATGCGGGAAGCGAGGTAGATCGCTTCTTCAACAGAATGGGTAATCAGCATGACGGTCTTGCCTTCGGTCTCCAGCACCTTGAGCAGCAGGTTCTGCATGTTGGATCGGGTTTGGGCGTCGAGCGCCCCGAATGGCTCGTCCATCAGCAGAAATTGCGGTTTCACGGCATAGGCCCGCGCGATCGCGAGCCGCTGCCGCATACCGCCGGACAGATGTTTCGGATAGGAATTGGCGAAGTCAGACAGGCCCATCAGGCTGAGATAGTGATCGCAGATCGCGTCGCGCTCGGCGGTCGCGACATGGTTGGCTTTGAGCGTCAGGCCGAAAGCGATGTTCTGCTTCACCGTCAACCAGGGGAAGACGCCATACTCCTGAAAGATGACGCCGCGCTCGGGTCCGGGACCGGCGACGGGACGGCCGTCGAACAGGACTCTGCCGGTCGTCGGCTTCTGGAAGCCGGCGAGCATGCTCATCATCGTGGTCTTGCCGCAGCCGGACGGCCCGATCACCGCGATGAAGTCGCCGTCGTTGATGTCGTAGCTGACGTCCTCGACGACCATGAGGCGGCCCTTCGGCGTCTCGAAGGACAGCGACACCTTGTCGAACTGCGCGCGCTTTTTCATGCGATGGCCCGATCCTGCCAGACCAACAGCCGCGCGGTGATCTTGCGCAGGATCAAATCCATGATCAGCGCGATCAGGCCGATGCAGATGATGCCGACATAGATGACGTCGAGCAGGAAATAGGTCGAGGCATTCTGGATCATGGCGCCGAGCCCGCGCTGCGCCGCGATCAGCTCGGATGCGACCAGCGTCGCCCAGGCCACGCCCAATGCCACGCGCAGCGCAGTGAGAATGTGCGGGACGGTGAGGGGAATGATGACCTTGCGAAAGATCTCTGCCTGGTTGGCTCCGAGCGTCTGCGCCACGCGGATGTAGAGCGGGGTGATCTGCGACACGCCCTCATACATCACGATCACGCCGGAGAAGAAGGAGGCGTAGAACAGGATGACGAGCTTTGCGAGCTCGTCGACGCCGAAATAGACGATTACCAGCGGGATCAGCGCGATCGGCGGCAATGCACGAAAGAAGTTGATCATGGGATCGGCGAAAGTGCGGGCGGGGCGATACCAGCCCAGCAGAAATCCGACCGGCACGGCCACGAGGATGCCGAGCGCGACGCCGAGAAAGACGCGCCGAGTCGAAGCAAAGATGTCGATCAGCAGACCTTCCTTGGTCAGAAGCTCGAAGAATTTGGCGGCGACCTGGTGCGGCGCGGGGATCAGCGAGACGTTGACGAAGCCACTCCAGCGCACGGCGTACCAGAGCAGGATTGCACCGATCCACGGTATCAATCCGAGACCGAGGCGTCTCAGGCCGGCTCCGTTCATTCGACGCGTCCACCCAGATTGCGGTTGATGTTTTCAGAGGTCATATTATAAATAGGATGACCATACAAGTGGCGCCTTTGGTCGTAGGCGTCGCAGGCATTCCCGCATGACATCGCCGCCTTTCACCCTCCGAAGCGTCCAGGCCTTTGGCTATCGCTACCCGCTGACCGTGCCGGTCATCACGTCCTTCGGGCGGATGAAGGATCGGCCCGCCGTGTTCGTCCGCGTCGAGGACGGCGACGGCAATATCGGCTGGGGTGAAGTGTGGTGCAATTTTCCAGCACCGGGGGCCGAACATCGTGTTCGGCTCGTCAACGAGGTGCTGGCACCGGCCCTCGTCGGGTTCAACGCGCGTGAGCCGTCCGACGCGTTCGAACGCCTGACGCAGGGAACGTCGGTGCTCGCGCTGCAATCCGGAGAGGCCGGGCCGTTTGCGCAATCGATCGCCGGCATCGATCTGGCCGTCTGGGATCTCTACGCGCGCCGCCGGAACGTCGCGCTGTGGAAGCTGCTCGGCGGGACGAGGCGTACGATCAGGGTCTACGCCAGCGGCATCAATCCGGTCGGGTCCGAGCGGACGGCGGAAGCGACCCTGGCCCGCGGATACCGCGCGCTGAAGCTGAAGATCGGCTTCGATCCGGCAGGCGACCGCGCCAATCTCGCCGCGTTGCGCCGCCTCGTGGGTGAAGGTCTGCTCGCTGCCGACGTCAATCAGGGCTGGAGCCTGGCGCAGGCGCTGGAGCTTGCACCGCAACTCGAGCACTTCGCGCTCGCCTGGCTCGAGGAACCGCTTCGCGCCGATCGCCCCCGCCAGGAATGGGCGCAATTGCGCGAGGCCATCCGCTTTCCGCTCGCGGCCGGCGAGAACATCGCGAGCCATGCCGGCTTTGCCGAGGTGCTGCGTGAGCCGGTGCTCGGTGTCGTCCAGCCGGACATCGCCAAATGGGGCGGGGTGTCGGCTTGCGCGGGCATCGCGCGCGATATCCTTGCGTCGGGAAAGATGTTCTGCCCGCATTATCTCGGCGCCGGCATCGGTCTTCTGGCATCTGCGCATCTTCTCGCCGGCGTCGGCGGCGACGGACTGCTCGAAGTCGACTGCAATGAAAACCCGCTACGTGACCGGTTCTGCGGTCCGGTGCTCGATGTCCGCGACGGCATGATCGAGCTCGGCGACGAAGCGGGCCTCGGCATCACGCCCGATCTTGCCTCAATCGAAAATTACCGGACGATCTGATGCCAGCACGCGGTTATGACTACATCATCGTCGGCGCGGGCTCGGCCGGCTGCGTGGTCGCGAACCGATTGTCTGCAGATCCGGCCTGCCGCGTGCTGTTGCTGGAGGCCGGCGGATCGGATCGGAATTTCTGGCTGAAGCTTCCGGTCGGCTACTACCGGACCATCTACAACGAGCGGTTCTCGCGCCTGTTCAGGACCGAGCCTTCGGAAGGGAGTGGCGGTCGCGCTATCGTCTGGCCGCGCGGCCGTGTGCTGGGTGGCTCCTCGTCGATCAACGGTCTGATCTTCATACGGGGCCAGCATGAGGATTTTGACGATTGGGAACGCCTCGGTGCCGACGGCTGGAGCTATCGCGAGCTCCTGCCGTATTTTCGGCGCTACGAACGCTACCGCGGCGGCGAGAGCCAGTTTCACGGGGGGCTCGGCGAGTTCGAAGTCTCCGATCTCCGCAACGATAATCCGGCATCGAAGGCCTGGGTCGAGGCAGGCGTGCAGTTCGGCTTGCCGCGCAATCCCGACTTCAACGGCGCTACGACGCTCGGTGTTGGCACCTACCAGCTCGGCATCGGGCGGCACTGGCGGACCAGTTCGGCCTCTGCGTTTCTGCGTCCCGTCGCCGGTCGTCCGAACCTCACCATCATCACCCACGCGCAGGTCAGCAGGGTGATTTTCAACGGTCGCGTCGCGACCGGCGTCGAGTGGATCAGCAAGGGGCAGGTCCACAGCGCGACGGCTGATCGAGAGATCATCCTGTCGGGCGGCGCGCTGCAGTCGCCGCAGATCCTCCAGTTGTCCGGCGTTGGTCCGGCCGACCTGCTGCGCAAGCTCGGCATTCCCGTCGTTGCCGATTCTCCTGACGTCGGCGCGAATCTTCAGGACCATTATCAGGCCCGGCTGATCGTCCGCCTGAAGGAGCGGATTTCGCTCAACGATCAGGTCCGCAATCCCGTCGAGCTAACGAAGATGGGGCTGCAATGGATGCTGGCGGGCAGCGGTCCATTGACGGTGGGGGCGGGGCAGGTCGGCGGCGCAGCTTGCACCGAATATTCCGTCGGCGGACGGCCGGACGTGCAGTTCAACGTGATGCCGCTCTCGGTCGACAAGCCCGGCGAGCCTATGCACAGCTATTCCGGCTTTACCGCCTCGGTCTGGCAGTGCCACGGAAAGTCGCGCGGACAGCTTGCGATCAGTTCGACCGATCCGTTTGAGCAGCCGCGTATCGCACCAAACTATTTCGCCGAGGAGATCGACCGCAAGACCATTGTTGCAGGTCTGAAGATTCTGCGCGAGATCTATCGGCAGAAGGCGTTTCGACCGCTCTGGGATGTCGAGATGGTGCCGGGCCAGGCGGCCAGGGATGATGCCGGGCTGTGGGACTTTGCGCGCAACACGGGAGGCACGGTATTTCACTGTGTCGGGACCTGTCGCATGGGCCGCGACGCGCAGGCCGTGCTTGATCCGCAGCTGCGTGTGCGCGGCGTCGAGCGGCTGCGGGTGATCGATGCCTCGGTGATGCCGCAAATTACCTCGGCCAACACGAATGCGACCAGCCTCATGATTGGCGAACGCGGTGCAGCGCTGGTCATGGCTTGATCGCGCGACCGGAATTCCGGAGGACGAGATGGAATTGAGTTCCGACAGCCACGTCCCCAAATACGCACAGATCGCCGACATCTTCCGGCAGCGCATCGCGCGCGGCGTCTGGACTCAGGGCTTTCGCCTGCCGGCCAATGAGGAGCTCGCGGCCGAGTTCGGCGTGTCGCGCGTTACGATCAGGCAGGCGGTGGAGCTGCTCGCCCGCGACGGCGTAATCGAGGCGCAGCAGGGCCGCGGCACCTTCGTCACGGGGACCGTGCGGCAGGATCGCTGGCTCAAGGTCGAGACCACGCTGTCCGATCTCGCCGACATGTATCGCGACACTTCGCCCGAGATCATCAATATCTCGGAAAGCCGCACCAATGCGCCGCTGCTTCCCGGCGACGGCAAGCCGGCCGAAAAATATGTCTTCATGCGTCGGCTGCATTCGCGGGAGAAGCAGCCGTATTGCGTCATTTCCATCTATCTCGACGAGAAGATCTTCCGCAGGTCACCGAAGCGTTTTCGCAACGAGACCGTGATTCCAATCCTGAACGATCTCAGGGATCCCGCCATCGCCAGCGCGCGCCAGACCCTGACGATAGGTGCCGCGGACATCGAAGCCGCGCGGCTGCTGCGCGTGCCGCTGAATTCGCCGGTGGCAGAAGTCCGCCGCATCTTCACGACCGCGGACCGCACCGTGATCTATCTCGGCGAAGTCACCTATCGCGGCGACTTCGTGCGGATCGACATGGATCTGCGGCCCTAGCCCTCTCAACGCGAGAACAGTTCCTGGTTCCGGCGCTCAAGCTCCTCCCCGTAGGTGCGCAGGACGTGGGATTCGCTTAAGGTGCCGATCGTCGCGCGATGATCGGTGCGATCGACGACCGCGAGCACATCGGCCTCGCTGCGTTCAAAGGCCTTCAGGATCTCGCGCACCGGCGTGGTCGGGAGCAGGCACTCATCCTGTTGCTGGGCCAGTGACCCGAGCTGCTCGTCGTCCTGGTTGGCGACGGAATGCAGCGTCGCGGCGGGCACGATGCCCGCATAGATGCCGCTGGGATCGCGGAGCACGATCTGGCGAACCTGTGCCGGCGAGAACAGCTTTTGCGCCTCGCCGATCGGCATCGTCGTCAGCGCGTTCTCGAAGTCGGTGCGCATCAGCGAAGCCGCGCTCATCTGCCGTACCCAGCCGATGTCCTGCGGGCCGCGGATCACCTCGCCGCGCAGATGGAAGCGCCATGTGGCGAAGCTGTACCCGAATAGCTCGCGCACGATCAGCGCGCAGACCGACGACGCGACCACCGCTCCAACGGTGACGGAGAAATCGCCGGTGATCTCAAGCGCAAGACACACCATGCTGAACGGCGCGCCAAGGACGCCCGTCCCGAGTGCGGCGAGCGCCGCGATGGCGGCCGTGCCGGGTTGAAGCGCCAACGTGGGAAGAGGGCCGGTCAGCACGATGCTGTAGAGCTGCCCGATCAGCGCGCCCAGCAACAGCGAGGCGAAGAACAGGCCGCCGCGGAAGCCGGAGCCGAGCGAGATGGCGGAGGCGAGGATCTTGAACACGATCGTGGTCGTGAGCAGAAGCCAGGTCGGATTGCTGACCAGCAGGATCTGCATCGCGCCGTGACCGGCGCCGAGCACAGTGGGCGTCAGCAAGGCGAGGCCGCCGAGGAGGAGGCCGCCGAGAATTGGGCGCAGGAAGCCCTTGAACACCGTGATGCGCTGAAACCAGCGCTCGGAGAATGCGACGGCGAGCATCACGAGGATGCTGACGAAAGCGCAGATGATGCCGATCAGCACCGTCTGCCCGATCATTTCGACGGAAACCGGCGAGGGAAATCCAGGCACCATCAGGAAGGACTGGTGCGTCAATTGCCGCGCGACGAGCCATGCGGTGACGGCGCTGGCGATGACGGGCACGAGACCGGCGGACGTATAGGCGCCGAGCACGACCTCGAAGGCGTAGAAGGCGCCCGCGAGCGGTGCGGAAAATGCGGCGCTGATCGCCCCCGCGGCGCCGCAGGCCACCAGCAGCCGCATGTCGTTGCGACGGGCAGCCAGGCGCTGGCCGACATGGGAGCCGAACATCGAGCAAATCTGGGTATAGCCGGCCTCCAGACCGACCGATCCGCCGAACCCGTTGGACAGCAGCGTCTGGATCGAGATCAGCAGGCTGCCGCGAAAGGACACCCGGCCGCCATAGAGCGCATTGGCCTCGATTGCGTCGGCGAGCTGCTGTCCCTTCACGCGCCGGGCGAAATACAGTCCGATCAGCGCGAGCACCAGGCCGCCGATCATCGGCACGAGCAGCGTGCGCTGCCAGGAAATCACGCCGGTGGCGCTGAGATGTGCATCGAAAGGAATGTCGAACAGCAGGGCGTGAGAAACCTGGCTGAGGCTCGAGATCGCAGCCACCAGCACGCCACTGAGCAGCCCGACGACGATCGCGACCAGTACAAGGCCGGTCTCGCGATTGCGCACGAAGTTGCGCAGGAACAACGGCAGCAGGCGGATGCCGGGAGCCGCGGCCGGCTTCGCAGGATGTGATGCCGGCGCCATCCTAGGCCGGATCCCGCAGCGGTTCGGTGCGCACGACGCGGAAGCCGATATTGCTGGACGCGGAGTCGGGCGTGTTGGAGCTTCGCGCCGCGACGCGGTAGCGATTGCAGTAGGATTCGTGGCAGAGGAAGGATCCGCCGCGCATCGACCGGTTGGGAGCAGGCTCGCGGTTCAAGGGATCTCGCGATGGCGTGAGGCGGTGATAGCTCGGCGAAAAATAGTCTTCGCACCATTCCCAGACGTTTCCGGCGACATTGTGCAGGCCATATCCGTTGGGCACGAAACTGTGAACCGGCGCCGTACCGAAATAGCCATCATCCACGGTGTTGCGGTCGGGAAAGTTGCCCTGCCAGATATTGCAGCGATGCTCGCCGCCGGGCGTCAGCTCGTCGCCCCAGGGGTAGGTGGCCCGGTCCAGCCCGCCGCGCGCGGCCATCTCCCATTCCGCCTCGGTCGGCATGCGGGTGCCGGACCATCGGCAATAGGCCTGTGCGTCGTTCCAGGAGACGTGGACGACGGGATGATCGAGCCTGTCCAGGATGTTGCTCGCGGGTCCTTCCGGCTGCGCCCAATAGGCGCGCGTCACCGGGACCCACCATGGCGTTTCCTGAACGCGCGTCGTGCGGGCCGCACGTGTCTCTTCTGGCAACAGCCCTTCGAAGACAAAGCTCCAGCCGTAGCGTTCGGCATCCGTCGTGTAGCCCGTGGCCCGGACGAAGTTGCCGAATTGCAGATTGCTCACGGCGTGGCAGGCAATGGCAAACGGCGACAACGTCACCAGCCGTACCGGGCCTTCGCCGTCCTCGACGAAGCCGATGCCGGCGGATCCCATGTGGAAGGTTCCGCCGATCAGCGAGCTCCAGCGGCGCAGGATCGGAGTTGAATTGGGAGTGATCGCCGCTTGCGCATCCTCGCCCGTCGCCGGCCCGCTGCCGGCGGCGCGCTGGGTGCAACAGTGTGAGCGATCCCCGGTCATGTCCTATTTCTGCTTCTCTTCCTCCCAGAAGGCTGTGCCGCCTTCCGCCTTCATCAACTCCAGAATCTTCTCGCGTGGGATCACGCCGCAGCGATTGGCCCATTGCTGATACTGCGCCGTCATCTCGCGGACGCGATCCGGATGCTGCGCGGCGAGATCGTTCATCTCGGTGCGGTCCGTCTCCATGTCGTAGAGCTCCCAGGGGCCGGGATACTTCCGCACCAGCTTCCACTTGCCGACGCGAACGGCCGCGTTGCCCTCGTGCTCCCAGAACAGCGGGCCACGGTTGCCATACGCCGAGGCGAATGACGGCACCAGGCTCTCGCCTTCGCAGGGCAGGATGGCGTTGCCGTTATACTCCTTGGGATAGGTGGCGCCGGTGACGTCGAGGATGGTCGCCATCACGTCGGTGAGCTGGCTCGGATTGTGCCGCAGGCCGCCTCTCTCGGAAATGCCGCGCGGCCAGTGCACGATGAACGGGGTTGCGATGCCGCCTTCGTGGATCCAGTGCTTGTAGAGACGGAACGGCGTGTTGGAGAGGTTGGCCCAGGCGGTGCCGTAACTCTGGTAGGTGTCCTCGGCGCCGGGCATCAGGGTCGGGTCATTGCCGAAGCGCACCGGTCTGCCGTCGCGCGTCTTCGCCTGCGCGATCATGAGCTGGTCGACCAGCTCCTTTGCCGTGACGCCTTCCGGAATGTCCTCGGCGCAGGCGCCGTTGTCGGAGAGGAAGATGATCAGCGTGTTGTCCATCTGGCCGGTCTCGTCCAGCGCCTTCAGGATGCGGCCGATGCCCTGGTCCATGCGGTCGATCTGGGCCGCGTAGACCTCCATGCAGCGCAGCGTCCATTCGCGCTGCTCCGCGTCGGTCCACGGCGGTTGGGTCGGATCGCGATCGGTCAGGCGCCAGTTCGGATGGATGATGCCGTCGTCGACCAGGCGCTTGAGGCGCTCCTCGCGCAGCCTGTCCCAGCCCGCATCGAAGCGGCCCTTGTACTTGGCGATGTCCTCGTCATGGGCATGAAGCGGCCAATGCGGCGCCGTATAGGCGACGTACTGGAAAAATGGCGCGTCGGGCTTCTGCGCCTTGTGCTGGCGGATGAAGGCGGCAGCCTGATCGCTGATCGCATCGGTGTAGAAGAACGAGGGATCCTTCACCGCCTCGTCCTCGATATTGTCGTTGCCGCGGGTGAGCGTGTTGGGATGGTAAAACGAGCCGGCGCCGATGATGGTGCCGTAGAAGTGGTCGAAGCCGCGCTGCATAGGCCATGCGTCGGTCGGCTCCGTCAGGCTGCTGGCGATGTGCCATTTGCCGCTGAGGTAGGACGTGTAGTTTCTGCTCTTCAGGGCTTCGGCGATCGTCACGCAGCTCTTGTTCAGATTGCCGGCATAGCCTTCCGGGCCGTTGCTGTAGGTGAGGATGCCGATGCCGGTCTGGTGCGGATGCAGGCCGGTGAGCAGCGAGGCGCGCGACGGGCTGCAGCGTGCGGTGTTGTAGAACTGCGAATAGCGCAAGCCATTCGCCGCGAGGCGGTCGAGGTTCGGCGTCTGGATTTCGCCGCCGTAACACCCGATGTCCGAAAAGCCCATGTCGTCGTTGAGGATGAGCAGGATGTTGGGGCTATCGGGGGTCTTTGCGCCATTCGGCATGTTTGTGTCCTCGTTCTCGACGTGTGTCGTTGCTAGTGGCGGCGCGTCAGGCTGATGCTGAGGCGGAAATATTTCGGCAAGTACACGGCGCGCAGCAGCTCGAGCGCCCGTCCGTCCTTGCCGAAAGTAACGCGCTCGATGGAGAGCAGGGGCGAGCCGACCTTGACCCCCAGCAGCTTGGCGCTGCCGGCGTCGGCGAGGTCGGCGCTGATGGTCTGCTGGGCGTCCTTGATGGCGAGGCCAAGCTCGTCCTCGAAGACGCGGTACATGATGATCGAGACCAGATCGCGCTTCTCGAGCTCGAGACCGATATCCGGGGGATAGAAGGCGTGCTCGATGGCGATCGGCGTGTCGTCCGCGAGCCGCAAGCGCCGGAGCTGCCAGACGGCGCGCTCGCGCAGCTGCTCGCGAACGGCGGCGTCGTGCCGGTTGGTCATGCCCTGCTGCAGGATCGTGGCGCCGGCCTGGTAGCCGGCATCGCGGATAGTTTCCGAAAAGCCCATGAGGTGGCCGACCCAGTTCTCGGGCTGGTTCGAGCGCAGGAAGGTGCCGCGGCCGCGCGAGCGGTCGAACATGCCTTCGTTCACGAGGGGGGCTATGGCGTTGCGGATGGTGATGCGGCTGACGCCGAAATGGCGGCCGAGTTCGGCCTCGGTCATCAGGCGGCCGGTCCCGTCGATCAACTTACCGTCGCGCACCTGGCTGCGAATGGATTCACGGATCTGGATATGCAGGGGCGTCGAGACTTCCGCAACGACATCGCTGCCGAGCGGCGCGGCCTTCTTCTTGCGTGTTTGAATAGCCATGGTGTCAGAGCCGCATGCGTGTTGCTGGATCGAACAGATGAATGTCTTGCGGTCGGGCCGTGATCGAGATCGTGTCGCCCTCGCCGGGAATGTTTCCGTCGGCGACGCGCATGCGGATCATGGTGCCGGCGCAGTCGAGGTCGAGCACGGCGGTATCGCCGAGATCCTCAATCAGGTCGACGCGCGCGCCGAGGCCCCCCTCCGTCATGCGGAGGGCGCCGGGCCGAAGCCCGACCACCACGTCGCGCTCACCCGCGGTCGTGGCCGTCGTCTTGAGACGATGGCCTGCGATGATGACGTCGCCATCCACGTAGCGGGCAGGGACGAGGTTCATCGGGGGATTGCCGATGAAGCCGGCAATGTCGATCGAGTTCGGGCGGGCGAACACCTCCGCGGGCGTGCCGACCTGCTGAATTTCGCCCGACATGAACACCGCCATGCGGTCCGCAAGGGTCATGGCCTCTTCCTGGTCGTGGGTGACGTAGACGGCGGTGACGCCGAGCGAGCGCTGCAGCTTCTTCAACTCGGCGCGGGTTTCCAGCCGCAGCTTTGCATCGAGGTTCGAGAGCGGTTCGTCCAGCAGGAACAGGCGAGCCTTGCGCACGATGGCGCGGGCCAGCGCGCAACGCTGCTGCTGGCCGCCCGAAAGCTGACCCGGCTTGCGGTCGAGCAAATGGTCGATCTTCACCTTGCGAGCCGCGTCCTTCACGGCGGGCGTGATCTCGGCCTTCGGCAGCTTGGCCATCTCCAGCGGGAAGGCGATGTTCTCGGCCACCGTCATGTGCGGGTAGAGTGCGTAGCTCTGGAATACCATGGCGATGTCGCGGTCCCGCGCATCGGTCGAGGTGACGTCCTTGTCGTCGATCAGCACGCGGCCGGCGGTCGGTGCATCCAGACCTGCGAGGATGCGCAGCGTCGTGCTCTTGCCCGAGCCGGACGGCCCGAGCAGCGCGAAGAACTCGCCCGGCTGGATGTCGAAATTGACGCCCTTCAGAGCGGCGAACTCGCCGTGCATCTTGACGATGTTGCGAAAACTGACCTGACCCTGGCCGCTCATCGGCGTCCTCCGCCCTTGACTGCACCGACCGTCAGGCCCTTCACGATATGCTTCTGCGCGACCACGCCGAGGACGACGACAGGCAGCATGGCGAGAACCGAGACCGCGGCGAGCTTGGCCCACAGCGTCTGCTCGACGGAGACGAAATTGAACATGGCGACCGTGACCGGACGCACCGTGTTGCCGCTGAGCACGACGGCGAACAGGAATTCGTTCCACGCATTGAGGAACACGAACACGATCGTCACGGCGATGCCGCCCCGGACCTGCGGAATGATGATCCGCCACAGCGTCTTCAATCGGCTGGCGCCGTCGAGATAGGCGGCTTCCTCCATCTCGAAAGGAATGTCCTCGAAATAGGAGACCAGCAGCCAGATCGCGAAGGGCAGGGAGAACGACAGATAGATCAGGATGATGCCCTGATAGGTGTCGATCCAGCCGATGTTCCGCAGCACCAGGAAGTAGGGGATGATGATGCCGACCGGCGGCAGCATCTGCGTGGCCAGCACGTAGAAGCCCGCGAACTTCTTGCCGCGAAAGCGCAGGCGCGCCAGCGCATAGGCCGCGGGCACCGCCATCAGCATGGTGACCACGGTGGTGCCGACGGAGATGATGACGCTGGAGAGCAGGTTCGGCAGGATCGATCCCGAGCCGAACAAAACGTCGCGATAGGCGTCCCACGTCGGCGTGAACACCAGCTTGGGCG
Organism: Bradyrhizobium sp. WYCCWR 12699; assembly: GCF_032144035.1. NCBI lineage: Bacteria > Pseudomonadati > Pseudomonadota > Alphaproteobacteria > Hyphomicrobiales > Nitrobacteraceae > Bradyrhizobium > Bradyrhizobium sp. WYCCWR 12699. The sequence goes on along the minus strand of NZ_JAVTJN010000036.1, from coordinate 585,472 downwards.
GATAGGCCAGCACGTCGGAATCGGTCTTGAGTGAATTCATGACGCTCCAGACGATCGGAAACGCCCAGGCGAGCAGGAAGACCGTGGAGATCGCCAGCAGGGCCATGATGCGGAGGCGCTTGGCGGTCATTTCGCCCTCCGCATCGCGAACAGGATGCCGGAGATGATGATGGTCACGACCAGGAGCGCGACCGCGAGCGCTGAACCGTAGCCGATCGACAGCTCGGTGAAGGATTTCCGGTAGGCATAGAGATTGAGGATCTCGGTCGCCGTGCCGGGGCCGCCGGCGGTGACGGTGAAGATCGCCGCGAACGCGGTCAGCGCCACCATGGTCCGCATGATGATGACCATGACGATCGCCGGGCGCAGCAATGGCAGGGTGATGCGGCGAAAACGTTGCCAGGCGGAGGCGCGGTCGAGCCGCGCCGCCTCGTAGATGTCTTCGGGCAGCGAGGCGAGCGATGCCAGCAGCACCATGAACGCGAACGGCGTCCACTGCCAGGTGTGGATCGCGATCACCGAGACCATCGCGAGCGTGGGATCGCCGAGCCAGTTCTTGCTGCCGAGACCGGCATTGATGGCGAGGAAGTCCACGATGCCGAATTCCGGCGCCAGCATGAAGGTGCGCCAGATCATTCCGACCACGGCTGGCGACAGCACCACGGGAAGGATGGCGATGACCCTGAACCAGCCCTGGCCACGCTTCATGTCCATGACCAGCAAGGCGAGCGCGAGGCCAATGATGACCTGCAGCGCGACGGTCGAGCCGGTATAGACGAGGCTCACCAGCAGCGAGGTCCAGAAGCGCTCGTCGGAGAGCAGCACCTGGTAGTTCTCGAATCCGACGAAGCCGTTGGTGAACGGCATCGCCAGATCCATCCGGAACGCACTGGTATAGACCAGGAAGAGCAGCGGAAACGTCGTCGTGGCGAGCAGCGCAAGAAACGCCGGTGCGAGCAGGGCTGCTGCGAACCGGCGCTCGCGCTGCGCCAGGACGCGGCCGAAATCGCTGCGAGGCGCCTCGCTCGCGATCCCGGCCGATGTCACCGCTGTCGTCGCCATGGCTCAGCCGCGCATCATCGGTTCGATGCGGCGCTGCGCATCGTCCAGCGCGGCCTTGATCGTGACCTGGCCGGAGAGGGCCGACTGGATCGCGGTCGCCATGGTGTCACCGATCGCCGGCCATTGCGGCACGCGCGGACGCCAGTCGACGTCGGTGTCGTCCTGCAGGGCCCCCATCGTAGCCTCGACGAAGTTTTCGCCAAAGCCGTTCATCAGCTTGATGTAGTCGGGATCCTTCCACACCGAGGTGCGGTTGACGCCCGAGCGTTTGGTGGGACCGGCGAACTTGTGCGCGGTGCGCGCCTGGGTCTCAGCGCTCGCGGCCCATTGGATGAACAGCCAGGTCGCCTTGCGCTTCTTCTCCGGCAGTGCGGAATTGATCGGGAAGCCCCAGTTCCAGATCGACGTGGTGCGCTTGCCCGAGGGGCCCTTGGGCCAGCGCGCATAGGCGACCTTGCCAATCACCTTGGATTTTTCGGGATTGTTGATGACCGAAGCCGATGAGTGTGCGTCGATGTAGCTGGCGACGGTGCCTTGCGAGAAGGCGTCCGCGATATCGGGCCAGTTCCAGTTCGCCGCCGCGGTCGGCGCGTACTTCTTCATGATGTCGACGTACCAGGCGAGCGCCGCCTCGGCCTCGGGGCCATTGACGGTGAGCTTGCCGCCCTTCATCCAGTCGCCGCCGAACTCGCGGAAGATCGACGGATAGATGTACATGTTCTGGCCGGCACCGGCGACGCCGCGCAACGCTGCGCCCCAGACGCGATCGTTCGGTGTGTTCAACGCCGCGGCATTGGACATGTAGGCCTCTAGCGTGTCGGCCGGCTTCAGGCCCTTCGCGTCATAGAGGTCCTTGCGATAGACCTGAATGGTGACTTCGCCGTCATAGGGCATGCCATAAAGCTTGCCGTCGATGCCGTTGGCGCTGCGCCAGGCCGGAATGATGTCGTCGAGCTTGAACCAGGCCGGATCGGTCAGCGATTTGTCGGCAAGGTAAGTGTCGAGCGGCTCGACCCATTTGTTCGCGGCATAGAGCGCGTAATACATGGGATCGGCGGCGTGGGTTGCGTAGGTGCCGGTCTTCGAGGTTAGGTCGATGACGCTCTTCTGCCGGATCTGCGCCGGCGGAATCTTCTCGAAGCGAACGTCGATGCCGGTGAGCGCCTTGAACTGCGGCGCCAGTGCAATGAGGTTTTCGAAATAGCTCGCCGGGATCACGGCGACCGTGATGGACTCGCCGGACACCTGCTGCCAGTCGATCTGAGCGGATTTGTAAGGCGCAAGGTCGGCGTCCTGCGCGGCAGCTTGCCGGAGAAAGGCCGGACCAAGCGTCGCGAAAGCGGCGGCTGCGGTTCCGGTCTTGAGTAGCGTTCGTCGCGTCGGCGTGAATGACGGCATGCGGTCCTCCCGAAAATCCGGATTAATATTTCCGGTTAGTTAGGACATTTGCCCAAATGTTATAACAAGTCAACCGCGACAAATTGGGTGTCCTCCGGCCATTTGGCGCGGAGCGCGGAACGACTGCGGACCTCGCCTCCTGGAGGCGCGATCGGGCCGAGCAGCGATGAGATGCAGTTGCCGGCTAGATATCGCCGAGGAGTTCGAAATCTGCGCGAGCGTCGCCGGCCGTATGGATCTGGCCGCTATATCGCTGTGCGCTCAGTTCGAACGCTGCGGGCAATCGGTCGTCGATAACGAGATGGTGGCAATCGTCGAGATGGCCGCCGCGAACCGTTGCATTGCGCCCGAATTTGGTGATGTCGGCCACGAGCACGGACGTTCGTGAATTGGCGGCGATGGATTGGCGTGCCTTGACTTCATCGACATGGAAGTCGAGCAGCGAGCCGTCCGCATCGACGCCGCCGACGCCGAAGATTCCGAAGTCGGCGCGAAATCCCGAGAAGAAATGCACGGCGGCCTCGCCAATGATGTCGCGGTCGAGCGGCCGCAGCGTGCCGCCGGCGATAGTGATCTCCACGTCCGGATTATGCGAGAAGGCTGCGGCCACGTTCAGGCTGTTGGTGATCACCCGCAGATCCCGTCGACGGGAAAGTGCTTGCGCGACATATTCGGGCGTCGTGCCGAGCCCGATCATCAGCGACGTCCCGTCCGGAATGAGTTTGGCGGTCGCATGCGCGATCCGCCGCTTGGCTTCGGCGTTCAGCCTGTGTCTGCTGCTGTAGGCGAGGTTCTGATTCTGGACGGGGAGGCTGACCCCACCGTGCACGCGCCGAAGCAATCCCTGGTCGCAGAGCGCATTCACAAGGCGGCGGATGGTCTGCTGGGTCACCTCGAAACGCGCCGCAAGCTGCTCGATGGAAGCGAAGCCTTGCTCGCGCACGATCTCCAGTATGTGGACCTGACGTGTCGTGGCGCTCCTGGCCATGAGCCCTCCGTTCGCGACAAAAGTATCATTTGAACGGCCAAGACGCAATTTTCTGTTTCATATGGTGTCACACTATGTTCATATGAACATAATAGTTGCTACGCCGATGAATGCGCGTGGCTCGAGGGAGGACGCATGTACTGGTCTTTGACCGGCACTGTGCTGCTCCGTTGGAGCGAGCCGCCATCAGCGTCGCTGCATCATGCTGAGAGCAAACCGGCCATGTCGGCGATTACGCTGAATCATGTCTCCAAGTCGTGGGGCGCGATGCGCGCCGTCGATGACATCAGTCTGACGGCGGCGGAGGGCTCGCTGCTGGTGCTGCTGGGGCCGTCCGGCTGCGGCAAGTCGACCACGTTGCGGCTGATCGCCGGGCTCGAGGAGGCCGATGCCGGCACGATCGCGATCGGCGGCGTGGACGTGACCCGCCTGTCGCCGGCGGACCGGAAGATCTCCATGGTCTTCCAGTCCTATGCGCTGTTCCCGCATTTGAGCGTGGCCGAGAACATCATTTTCGGCCTGCGCGTGCGGCGGGTGTCGCGCGCCGAACGCGACGCCCGGCTTCGTCGCGTCGCCGACATCGTTGGTCTCGCGCATCTGCTCGATCGCAAGCCGTCGCAATTGTCGGGAGGGCAGCGCCAGCGCGTCGCGCTGGGACGCGCCATCATCGCCGAGGCGCGGGTCTGTCTCATGGACGAGCCGCTGTCCAACCTGGACGCCAAGCTGCGGCACGAGATGCGAACGGAAATCCGCGCGCTGCAGCAGCGCCTTGGCATGACGATGGTCTACGTGACCCACGATCAGACCGAAGCCATGACGATGGCGGACCGCGTCGTCCTGATGCGCGATGGCCGTATCGAGCAGAACGGCTCGCCGGAAGAGCTCTACAACAGGCCGGCGACGGCGTTTACGGCGCGTTTCATCGGCACACCGCCGATGAACCTGGTGCGTCAGGGCGATCATCTGATCGGCATCCGGCCGGAGCACATTCGCATCGTGCCCGGTGGCGATCATGCCGCGCGGGTCAAGGCCGTCGAGCATCTCGGAGCCGACAGCATTGTGCTGTGCGACATCGACGGTCAGCCGATCTCGGTGCGGCTCGACGGGTTCAGCAAGGTTCAGCCCGGCGAGGATGTCCGGCTGGCCTGGGAGGCCGGTCACGAGCATCGGTTCGATCCGGCTACGGAATGCCGATTGGAAACTTCTGCCAGGGAGGGCCGGCTGGCGACCTCCGCTGGATAGCAGCGGTGGCTTCAGGCGCTCGGCGGATTACAGAGGGAGAGAGAGATGTTTGCGCGACGAACGATGTTGATGGCAGCCGCACTTGCCGTGCTCTCGATGGGGGCACGTCCCGCTGCCGCGGTGGATCTGACCATGTACTATCCGGTCGCGGTCGGCGGCCCCGTCACCAAGATCATCGACGACATGGTTTCGCGCTTCGAGAAGGACAATCCGGACGTCAAGGTGACGGCAGTCTATGCCGGCAACTACACGGACACGATGACCAAGGCGATGACCGCCATGAAGGGCGGGCAGCCGCCGCAACTGTCGGTGCTGTTGTCGACCGACGTGTTCACGTTGATGGACGAGAACGCGATCGTGCCGTTTGACGACCTCGTCGGCGACAAGGCCTGGTTCAAGGAATTCTATCCCGCGTTCATGGCGAACGGCCAGGTGGACGGCAAGACCTGGAGCATCCCGTTCCAGCGTTCAACCATCGTGCTGTACTGGAACAAGGACGCCTTCAAGGAAGCCGGCCTCGATCCCGAGAAGGCGCCGGCGTCCTGGGACGAAATGGTCGAGATGTCGAAAAAGCTGGTCAAGAAGGAGGGCGCCAACACGACGCGTTGGGGCGTCGAGATCCCGACGACCGGCTACGGTTACTGGATGCTGCAGGCGCTCGCCATCGAGAACGGCCAGAAGATGATGAACGAGGCCGGCACCGAGGTGTACCTCACCGCGCCGAAGACGGTCGGCGCGCTCGACTACTGGGTCGATCTGTCGCGCAAGCACAACGTCATGCCGACCGGCAGCATCGACTGGGCGACGCTCCGCACCGACTTCCTCGAAGGCAAGACGGCAATGATGTGGCACACGACGGGTAACCTCACGGCCGTCAAGGACGCCGCAAAATTCCAGTTCGGCGTGGCCATGCTGCCGGCCAAGGAGCGGCGGGGGTCGCCGACCGGCGGTGGCAGCTTCTACATCTTCAAGAACGCTTCGGCCGAGCAGCAGAAGGCCGCCGTCAAGTTCATCCAGTGGATGACGGCGCCCGAGCGTGCGGCGGAATGGAGCATGAAGACCGGCTACGTCGCGGTGTCGCCGGCCGCCTACAAGACCAAGGCGATGGAAGACTACGCCAAGGGCTTCCCGCAGGCGACCGTCGCGCGCGATCAGCTCGAGCATGCCGTGCCGGAGCTGTCCGTCCACGAAAACGGCCGCATCTACAAGTTCGTGAATGATGCCGTGCAGGCTGCGGTCACGGGCTCGCAGAAGCCGCAGGAAGCGCTGGCCGCCGCGCAGGCGCAGTCCGACCGCGTGCTGCGCGCCGCCAAGTAATCGCAAAGCAAGGGACGTGGCGGGGTGGCGGTTCGCCGCCATCCCGCCGGCTCCAAGATGACCGATCTCGCCGCCTCATCGCCAATCCCCGAACGCCGCGCCCGGTCGCAGGCGTGGTGGAATGCCGTGAATGCGTGGCTGCTGCTGTTGCCGGCGGCGGTGCTGCTGGTTGCCTTCACGCACTGGCCGATCCTGGCGACGATCCGGCATTCGCTGTTCATCACCAAGCGGAACGGCAGCGAGGTCTTCGTCGGGACGGACAGCTACCGGGCCATGGCGGCCGATCCGATCTTCTGGAAGGCGCTGGTCAATAATTTCTGGTTCGCACTCGGCACGATCCCGACGTCGATCGCGCTCGCCCTGGTCATGGCGGTCTGGGTCAATCGCAACATGCGTGGCCGCGGCTTTCTTCGGCTGGCGTACTTCACACCGACGGTGCTGCCGATGATCGCCGTCGCCAACATCTGGCTGTTCTTCTACACGCCGGATTACGGCGCGCTCGATCAGCTGCGCGGGCTGTTCGGCCTCGGCGGCTGGAACTGGCTCGGCGATCCCTCGACGGTGATGGGCTGCCTGATCGTGATGGTGATCTGGAAGGAAGCCGGCTTCTTCATGATCTTCTATCTGGCAGCGCTGCAACAGCTCTCGCCGGACCTCGAAGAAGCCGCCTCCATCGAGGGCGCGAGCCGGTGGTACACGTTCCGCCGCATCACGTTCCCGCTGTTGATGCCGACCACGCTGTTCGTGGCCATCAATGCCGTCATCAACTCGTTCAAGCTGGTGGACCATCTGGTCATCATGACCAAGGGCGGTCCGAACAATGCCAGCACGCTGCTGCTCTATTACATTTACGAGGTCGCCTTCACGTTTCAGGATTCTTCCTACGCGGCAACGCTGACGGTCGTGCTTCTGATGCTGCTGAGCGTGATTGCGCTGCTCAAGTTCGGCTATTTCGATCGCAGGATCCACTACCAATGAGAGGCCGGACACACCCCGTCGAGGCCGTCGCGGCATGGCTTCTGGCTCTGATCTGGCTCGCCCCGCTGGCCTATGCCTTCTGGAGCGCGCTGCATCCGGCGGCCTACGCCACCTCGTTCAGCCTGTCCGCGCCCTGGACGCTGGAGAATTTCGCGCGGGCCTGGAAGCAGGCGCCGTTCGCCCGGTACTATCTGAACACGATCGTGCTGGTGACGTTCGTCCTGGTCGGCCAGCTGATCCTGTCGACGCTGGCCGCCTATGCCTTTGCGCGCTTCAGATTCAGGGGCAGCGGCATTGCGTTCGCGCTCGTTCTGCTCCAGCTCATGATCATGCCCGACGTCCTCATCGTCGAGAACTACCGCGCGATCGCCAGGCTGGGATTGCTCGATACGATCCCTGCCATCGCGCTGCCTTATCTGGCGAGCGCCTTTGGCATCTTCCTGTTGCGGCAGACTTTCAAGAGCGTGCCTCAGGAGCTGGTCGAGGCCGCCCGGGTCGAGGGAGCAGGCCCGCTGGTGATCCTTTGGCGGGTCTATGTGCCGTTGGCACGCCCCACTTATGTCGCCTTCGGCCTCGTTTCCGTCAGCTATCACTGGAACAACTTCCTGTGGCCGCTGATCGTGACGAATTCGGTGGAAGCGCGGCCGCTCACGGTGGGTCTAGCGGTGTTCGGCGCGCCTGAAACTGGCGTGGACTGGTCGGTGATCACAGCCGCGACCGTCATGACGATGGCGCCGCTGCTGATTGCATTCCTGTTGTTCCAGCGCCAGTTCGTTCAGTCATTCATGCGTGCAGGTATCCGTTAATGCGGCTTCTCACCTGGAACATACAGTGCGGCAAGGGGTGCGACGGCGTCACCGATCTCTCCAGGATCGTTGCGGTGGCTAGGCGGACGCTCGATGCGGACGTGTTCTGCTTCCAGGAAGTGAGCGTGAATTTTTCGAGATTTGGCGATAGCGCGGATCAGAGCGCCCAGCTCGCAGCCTTGCTGCCCGGCTACTGCGCGATATTCCGGCCGGCGATCGAGACGATAGATCGCGCGGGCAGCCTTCACTGCTTCGGCAACATGACGCTGTCGCGATTGCCGGTGTTGCAGATCGCCAATCACCTCCTGCCGTTTCCGGGCGCAGGTGGTGTGCGCAGCATGCGCCGCCACGCCCTGGAGGTGACGGTTCAGGCCTCGTTTGGCGCGGTTCGCATCGTCAACACGCATCTCGAGTTTCATTCGGCCGATCAGCGTCACGCGCAGATCACGCGGCTGCTGGATCTGCAACAAGACGCGTCGGGGAGCCCCAGGCAGGCCAGCTCCCGGCACGATGAGCCATATGGGAGCCAGACCGTCGCGGCGTCGAGCCTGATGTGCGGCGATTTCAATTTCGACGTCGCCGATCCCCAGCACGCCCTGATCGACCGCGCCGGCAGGCCCGGCTTGAATTATCGGGATGCGTGGACCGCCAATCGTCCGGGTCGCCCGCGGGCGCCGACATGCGGGATCTTTGATCGCGCGCAATGGGCCGACGGGCCGGACTGTCGCGACTTCATCTTCGTCACGGAGGATCTGGTCAGTCGCGTGCGCAGCATCGAGGCCAACGCGGAAACAGATGCGTCCGACCACCAACCCCTCGGGATCGAGCTGGCGGACTAGAGCATGGCGAAATCATCAAAGCTTGTGGTCGCGAGGAAGGGCAGGGTGCTCCTGGTCAGGCGGCGGCGCGACAAGCGCTGGATGTTTCCGGGCGGCCGCAGGCGGGCCGGCGAGAGCGAGAGGAAGTGCCTCCATCGCGAGATCATGGAGGAGCTGCCCCAGCTCAGGCTTGGTGAGTTGAAGCTGTGGAAGGAAGTCAACGGCAAGAACCGCAGGTCCGGCCGAAGGATGAGCGATGCGATCTTCCTGAGCAAAAAGGCCTCGGGTCCGCTGAAGATCGGCGACAAGAAGGAGCTCGACCGGGCGGAATGGCGCAAGCCGCGCGGGCTGAAATTGACTCCAACCTCGCGCTACATTCGCGACAAGCTGTTTCCGAAATAGATCTCATAGGTCTCCCTTGGGTCAGAAACAGCCGTTGGTGGGCATCGCCGTGACGATTGCAGAGATCGAAGACGGAATAGCAAAGCTTCGGCGCGAGAAGGCTACGCGCAGAAGCAAAGACTTGGCCCTATGGCTGGATGCCGTCGTGCATCTCTATGGCGACCGAATCTTGGCGTTCGACACAGCGGTCGCGCGGCTCGCCGGGCAGCTATCGGATCGGGCTCGTGGGCAGGGACATACGCCGGGGTTTGCCGATATCATCATCGCTGCGACGGCATGGCGGCATTCCCTGACGATCCTCTCTCGCAATATGAGGCATTTCGAACCACTAGGGGTGCCGGCGCTCGATCCCTTCAGTAAGTTACCGCCCTCCTGATTGTTGCGCAGGTGCTCGGCGCTTCCATCGGATGTGCGGGCCGCGCGCTCGTGATAGGACGTCGGCATCGCTCTTCCGGAGTCCAGCTTGATGTCCGCCGCGCCCACCCAGCCTTCCGCCACCTCCACCGCCACCGACCCCGAAACCCTCGGCTGGATGCGCGGCTTCCCGCCGGCGCCCGACCGCCTCATCACCTTCCAGGACGGCTCGTTCCGCAACTTCCCCGAACTCCGCTGGGCCTGGTCCAACATCCGCCAACTCGTGCCCACCGTGAATGTCTGGCGCGGCGCAGGGCCTGCATCACCTCTACCGCGCGCGGAGCAGGACATCAGCGCGGTCGCCTCGACCACGATGGACGGCCGTCCGATGACCTTCGCGCAGATGCTGGAGGAGACCTACACCGACGGCATCGCGGTGCTGCATCGGGGCAGGTTGATCTATGAGCGCTATTTCGGCGCGTTGAAGCCGCACAAGCCGCATATCGCGATGTCCGTGACGAAGTCGTTCACCGGCGTGCTCGCCGGCATGCTGGTCGCGGAGGGCAGGATCGATCCGCAGGCGCCGGTGACGGGCTATGTGCCGGAGCTGAAGGCCAGCGCGTTTGGCGATGCGCGGGTGCACGAGGTCATGGATATGACCACGGGGCTCGCCTACACCGAGGTCTATACCGACAAGAATTCGGACGTGTGGGCGCTCCGCCGCGCCAACGGCATGGCGCCGATCCCGCCGGGCTATGATGGGCCGACCAACATTTTCGATTTCCTCATCGCGCAGACAAAGCAGGGCGAGCACGGCAAGGCGTTTGCCTACAAGACCGTCAACACCGACGTGCTGGCCTGGATCTGCCGCCGAGTCAGCGGCCTGACGCTGGCGGACCTGTTGTCCGAGCGGATCTGGCAGCCGATGGGTGCGGAGGAGGACGCGCATTATCACGTCGACCGAATCGGCACCGAGAGCGGCGGCGGCGGTCTTTCCACGACGCTGCGCGATCTTGCCCGGTTCGGCGAGACCATGCGCAACCACGGCCGTTTCAACGGCCGCCAGATCGTGCCGTCGCAAGTGGTCGAGGACATCGCGCGCGGCGGCGACCCCGAAAAATTCAAGCCAGCCGGCTACACCACGCTGCCCGGCGCCTCCTACCGCAATCAATGGTGGGTCACGCACAACGCGCACGGCGCCTACATGGCGCGGGGCGTCTACGGCCAGGGCATCTATGTCGATCCCAAGGCCGAGATGGTGATCGCGCGCTATGCCTCGCACCCCGTCGCGGGCAATGCCGCCAACGACCCCGTGACGCTGCCGGCTTACATGGCGCTGGCGAAGGCGCTGATGGCGGGCGGGTAGCGGCTCTGTCAGCGGCCACGCCAGCCGTCACGCCTCCTGCCAATGCGGATAGGTGACGTAAGCGGTGACGGCGCCTTGCTCGTGCGAGCGGATCGTGACCGTCTCGCCCTTCGGCATGTAGACGATCTCGCCGGGACCCGCCGTGACGGTGCTGCCGCTGCTCGTGAGCGAGAGCTTGCCTTCCAGGATCAGCATGACGTCGTCGACAGCGAGCACTTCGTCCAGGCTCTGGTTCGGCGCGTAGCGGCCGAAGCCGATGGTGATCGGGCCGCCATGGCGCTGGTCGATCACATTGCCGGCGAAGATGTCGCCGTCCTGTCCCGGCGAGCGTTCGAACGAAGCGTCGGTGATGGCGAATTTACGAACTTTCATGAATTCCTACCGCGTTATCCAGCCCCGGCGGGTGTGTGGGAACCGATAGACGTTTGACCCCGTGTTTGGTTCGCACGACCTCGCGAGACGGTTTGACGCAGCGAGGTGAAAATATAAGTATTGACTTATATTAGTGTAGCTCGATATTCCACCTTCAATGAAACGATATGGAGGCATGCCATGGAGATCGACGTCGCCAGAGTTTTGGGCCTTGTCACGCGCTCGGTGCGAAGCTTCGAGAAGGACGGCAAACCCGCGAGTGCGGTGACGCTGACGCGTCTCTACGACACCAGCGTCGACGATCTCTGGGACGCCGTGACCAGCAAAGAGCGCATTCCGCGCTGGTTCCTGCCGGTGGAGGGCGAGCTCCAGCTCGGCGGACGCTACCAGCTCAAGGGCAATGCGGGCGGCACCATCACGGGGTGCGCGCCGCCGACCCATTTTGCGGCGACGTGGGAATTCGGCGGCGCGATCAGCTGGATCGACGTCAGGCTGGCGGCGGAGCGACACCAGGCGCGTTTGACGCTCGAGCACACTGCGATCATCGAGGATCATTGGAATCAATTCGGCCCGGGTGCGGTGGGGATCGGCTGGGATCTCGCGCTCGCGGGGCTCGAGCGATATCTTGCGAGCGGGGCAACGGTCGACCATGCGACGGCCGAGGCGTGGATGGGCTCGCCGGAGGGCAAGGACTTCATGACGACCAGCGGCGAATTCTGGCGGGCCGCGCACGTCGCCAGCGGGGTCGCTCCCGACGAAGCGAAGCAGCGCTCGGACCGCACCATCGCGTTCTATCGCGGCGAGATGCCGCCCGACATCGCCCATCCCGGCACAGGAAGCTGATGCACATCTTCGAGGTCCTCGCCGAACCCGTGCGCCGCCGCATCCTCGAGCTGCTGGCGCGGGACGAAATGGCATCCGGCGAGGTCGTCGACATCATCGGGGCCGAGTTCGGCATCACCCAGGCGGCCGTCTCGCAGCACCTCAAGGTGCTGCGTGAGAGCGGCTTTGCCAACGTCCGGGCGGAGGCGCAAAGGCGCCTCTATTCGGTCGACGTCGCGGGACTTCGCGCGGTGGACGACTGGATCGGCCAGTTCCGGAATTTCTGGGAGCCCAAGCTGGACGCGCTGGCGACCGAGATCGCGCGCGGCAAACGCGAGCGCCGCAACGCGCCGGTCACCAAGCGGGGCGGGAAGAGGGCGTGAGTGCGATGCGTAGGGTGGATTAGCCGTCGGCTGCGCACAGCGCAGTCGTCGGCGTAATCCACCAGTCTCCCGTTACGACCTGCCAAGAATGGCGGATTACGCTTCGCTAATCCGCCCTACGATCGCATCAGCTTCTCGAACTTCTTCACCAGCCGCTCCCGTCTCAGCCGCGACAGCCGCTGGATCCAGAACATGCCGTCGAGCTGGTCGATCTCGTGCTGGTGGCACACGGCGCGCAAGCCCTCCGACTCCTCGCTTCGCATGGTGCCGTCGAGATCGTGGTAGCCGATCCGCACGCGCGCGTGGCGCTGCACCTCGTCGTTGACCCCGGGCATCGAGACGCTGCCTTCACGATGCATGATCATCTCGGGCGAGGCCCATTCGATGACGGGATTGACGTAGGTGAGGGGACCTTCTCCGGCGTCGAGCTCGAGTACGACGACATTCAGGGGCACACCGATATGCGGCGCGGTGATGCCGATCCCGGGCGCGGCGCGCATGGTGTCCACCAGGTCGGCGGCAAGTTCGCGCAAGCTGTCGTCGAACGCGGTGACGGGGCGAGCCGGCATCGCGAGCCGGCGGTCGGGGTAGCGGATAATGGGGCGGATGGTCATGGGAGGCTCCTACCACTCACGCATCGGTGAAGCATCCCTCCTTGACGTCCTACCAACTGGAAGGTAGCTAAATCGCATGAGCCACGTCTCCTCGACCGCCGACGACATCCTGGCCTGCGCACGCGCGCTGATCATTGCCGGCGGCTACAACGGCTTCAGCTATGCCGACATCGCCGATGTCGTCGGCATCCGCAAGCCGAGCATCCATCATCATTTTGCCAGCAAGGTCGATCTGGTCCGCACTTTGGTGTCGCGCTATCGCGAGGAGGCCCAGGCCGGATTGGCGGCGCTCGAGCGCAATGTTCCGGACCCGCGCGACCAACTCGAAAACTATGTCGCCTATTGGGAGGCCTGCATCACGGATGCGACCGCGCCCTTCTGCGTCTGCGCGCTGCTTGCCAGCGAGCTCCCGATCCTCCCAGAGGAGGTCGCGCTGGAAGTCCGTGCGCATTTCCGTGTGCTGGCGTCGTGGCTGACATCGGTGCTGGAGCGGGGCAAGCGAAAGGGACGGCTGCATCTTGCCAGCTCGGCGAAGGTCGAGGCTGAAGGATTCATGGCGACCGTTCACGGCGCGATGCTGTCGGCGCGCGCCTATGGCGACTCCAGGACGTTCGGGACCATCACACGGCCGCTACTGGACCGGCTGTCCAGCACGCACTGACGGACAAGACGTGGCACGGGGCGCGCGGCTGCTCCGTGCCAACCTCTGCACCGTAATCTACCAACTAGTAGGTCAGGAACAAGCAATGACATATCGCCAGATGACCCCCGACATCGCCGACCATGCGCAATGGCTGAAGCAGTACTATTTCCTTCGCGCCGCGTTCTCCCTCGCCTGGGTCATAGCGGCCTTCACGATCGCGCCGCCGTCGGCGGTGATCGCTGCAGCGCTGCTGGTCGCGTATCCGGCATGGGACGCCGCGGCCAATTATCTCGACGCGCTCTGCAGCGGCGGCTTGAACCAGAATCGCACGCAGGCCCTGAACGTGTTAGTCAGCCTTGCGACCACCATCGCGGTCGCGTTGGCCTTGCGGGTGAGTATGAACTGGGTGCTCGGGATCTTCGGGGCCTGGGCGATCCTGTCCGGACTGCTTCAGCTCGGCACGGCCGTGCGGCGCTGGAAGCGTTTCGGCGCGCAATGGGCCATGGCGCTCAGCGGCGGCCAATCGGCCCTGGCAGGCGGCTTCTTCATCTTTCAGGCCACGTTGCCTGCGGCTCCGTCGATCGCGAACGTCGCAGGCTATGCCGCGGTCGGAGCGCTCTACTTCCTGGTCTCGGCCGTCTGGCTCACGGTCAGCACGTGGCGGCGTGGCGCGGCCGCGTGAGGTGTGGCCGCGGACGTTCATGGGTCCGGATATGGCGTGCCGTTCTTGTGCAGGAACCGGCCGTCGGAGGCCGGGCTCATCATGTCGATGTCGGAGCAGGTGATGAGGTCGTCCTGCGAACGCGAGCCGACTTCGAGATAGACCGCAGTGGCGTCCGACCGGTTGATCATGTGATGGCCGTTGCCGCTGCCTTTCGGGAAAGCGGCGCAATCGCCCGCGCGCAGCAGGATTTCGCCCGCATCCTCGATCAGCGTCACTTCACCTTCGAGGATGTAGACGAACCCGTCCTCGAGCGAATGCCAGTGCCGCTGGCTCGACCAGCCGCCCGGCGGCAGGCGCATCAGGTTGACGCCGAAATCCTCGAGGCCGCCGGCATCGCCGAGCCGCTTGCGGATGCGTTCGGCGCAGGGCGCGTTGAAGGGGGCCGGATAGCCGGAGCCCTTGCGGGCCGGCACGGCTGCGATGTCGATCTTTGGCATGAAAGGATTTCCTTGCGCGCGCTGATGGTGGAACCGACGGGCGCATCGCTTGACGCCATCGCGAGCTTGATCGCGAAGGGACAGGTCCATCGTGGACGAGATCAAGACTTTGGGACAATGGCATCGTGGAAGTGTTTTGCCCGACGTGTCAAACCGGTCCCTTGATGGTACCGGCCGTTCGCAAGTCGGAAGCCCAAGAACTGGTGGTTTTTTGGCCCGCTAAGCCCTTGATCCCCCAAAGGCCGGTTACTGTGCATGGGGTTGTTTTCGCGATTCGTGTTGGCGGGGTCCGCAAAAACTTGGGCGACGCTGTCGGCCGACATGATTCCCATTCGTCTTCCACTCAGACAAGATCATCTCGGGAGACAAGAAAGATGACCCAATCCCCCTATCGCTGGGTGATCGTCGCCGCCGGCGGCTTGCTCGGCTGCGTCGCGATCGGCGGCATGTTTTCGCTGCCGGTGTTCCTGCAGCCGATCGCCAAGGACACCGGCTGGTCGGTGACAGGCATCTCCAGCGCGATGACGATCGGCTTTCTGGCGATGGCGTTCACCAGCATGGCCTGGGGCACGCTGTCGGACCGCTTCGGACCGCTGCCGGTGGTGTTGACGGGATCGACCGTGCTGACGCTCAGCCTGTTCGCCGCGAGCCATGCGACCTCGCTGCTGGCGTTCCAGTTCGTGTTCGGCCTTCTGACCGGCGCATCCTGTGCGGCGATCTTCGCGCCGATGATGGCGACCGTCACCGGCTGGTTCGAGACCCATCGCAGCCTCGCGGTGTCGCTGGTGTCGGCCGGCATGGGCATGGCGCCAATGACGATGGCGCCGTTCGCGGCCTGGCTCGTCTCCGGCCACGATTGGCGGACCTCGATGCAGATCGTGGCGCTGGTGGTCGGCGCCATCATGATCCCGGTCTCGTTCCTGGTGCGCCGTCCGCCGGCGCTCGCGCAGGCCGTGGCCGCACCGACAGGCGAGGGCGCCGGGCAAGCTGAGATGTCGACCAGCGAGGCGCTGCGCTCGCCGCAATTCCTGGTCCTGCTCGCGACCAATTTCTTCTGTTGTGCCACCCATTCCGGCCCGATCATCCACACCGTCAGCTATGCCGTGAGCTGCGGCATCCCGTTGATCGCGGCGGTGACGATCTACAGCATCGAGGGCTTTGCCGGCCTCGGCGGCCGCATCGCCTTCGGCCTGATGGGCGATCGGTTCGGCGCCAAGCGCGTGCTGGTGTCCGGCTTGTTGCTGCAGGCGTTCGGCGCGCTGGCCTACGTCTTCGCGCACCAGCTTGCGACCTTCTACGCGGTCGGCGCGGTGTTCGGCTTCATCTATGCCGGCACCATGCCGCTCTACGCGGTGATCATCCGCGAGAACTTTCCGCTTCGGATGATGGGCACGGTGATCGGCGGCACCGCGATGGCCGGCAGCCTCGGCATGGCCACCGGACCGCTCGCCGGCGGCCTGATCTACGATGCCTTCTCCAGCTATGCCTGGCTCTACATCGCCTCCTGGGCGATGGGCTTGGGTGCCTTCCTGATGGCAATGACATTCAGGCCGTTCGCGAAGCCGCAAGGGCAGGCAGCGCCGGCCGCGGCGTGAGGACGACGATCGAGGCGCAGCATCAGAGCTGCGCCTCGATCGCGGCCTTGTCGATCACCGACCAGACCTGCCGGATCTTGCCGCTCTCGAATTCGTAGAACACATTCTCGCAGAAAGTCACGCGCTTGCCGTTCACGGCAAGCCCCATGAACGTCCCGACCGGCCGGCAATCGAACTTCAGCCGGGCCGCGATGCGGGGCGGATCCGATGCCAGCAGTTCGATGTCGAAATGCAGATCCGGGATCTCGCGAAAGTCCCGCTCCAGCATCGCGCGATAGCCGGACAGGCCGAGCGGCCGGGCGTTGTGGACGACATCGTCATGCACGAACCGGCCGAGGGCCGGCCAATCCTGCCGGTTCAGGCAGGCGATATAAGCGCGGTAGGTCTCGGCGAGGTCGTCTTTTGTCATGTCGAAGCTCTCCTTGCGGCTTCGATCCTAACGCGCAGACATCGCGAACCGGTCCCGCTCAGAGGCGCTTTTCGAAGAACAGGTCGGGATAGGGATCGTCGTTGAACCGGGGGATCTCGCGCCAGCCCGTCGTGCGGTAGAGCTGGCCGGCCTCCGGCAGCGCGCTGTTGGTGTCGAGCCGCAGCAGCGTGATGCCGAGCTCGCGCGCGGCACTCTCGATCGCATCCATCAGCCGCCGGCCGAGCCGCAAGCCGCGCGCGGCGGGGGCGACCCACAGACGCTTGATCTCGGCATAGCCGTGATCGGTTCCCTTCAAGCCGACGCAGCCGATCGGCAGCGTGTCCGACATCGCGACGATGAAGCTGCCGCGCGGGCGGCGCATGTCCTTGGCATCAGGATCTCTGGAAAGAGAAACGTCAAAACCCTGGCTGAAGCGGCGGCCCAGCTCGGCATAGTACTCGCCGAGGCAGTAGCGCGCTAGGTCGCTTTGCGGATCCATCTCGTCCAGCGCGATCCGCTCGCGCGTCAGGGTGGAGGCGATCAAATCCATCGCCGCCAGCAGCGCCTCGCGTTGCGAATGCTGCGCGAGGAAGCCTTCTGCCTGCGCGTTCGACAGCGCCTCATAAGCCGCGAACTCGCGCCGGCCTGAACGGGTCAATGTCGCGACGCGCCGGCGCGCATCGTCCTGATGCGCTTCGGTCTCGATCAGCCCCTCGTCCTCCAGGCTGCGCAAGAGGCGGCTCATCAATCCGGAATCGAGGCCGAGATAGTCGCGGATTTCGGCGACGTCCGAGCGTCCATGTCCGATCGCATTGAGCACGCGTGCCGCGCCGAGCGGCCGGCCGCGGCCCAGAAAGGAGCTGTCGAGCGCGCCGACCGCGGAGGTCACGGCACGGTTAAAGCGGCGAACGCGGGAAACGGGGTCGAGCATGATACCTGACTTTAGTCAGATATCGTGTCAACGTCAATTCCGCCGGCTGTTCGCCTCTAGGATTCCGGCCGGATCAGCTTGATATCCTGGTCGGCGGCCCAACCGGCGACGTCCTCGCGTTTCAGCGCGGTTGCCATCAGATCCGGGAACTGGTCCGGCGTGCAGGCGAAGACGGGAATGCCGAGATTGGCGACCTTCGCCGACAGCACGGGATCGTAGGAGGGGTGACCCGTGTCGGTCAGCGCCAGCAGCACGATCACGTTGATCCCGCGCGTTGCCAGTCGCGCCAGCCGGTCGACCAGCTCGTTCGCGTTGCCGCCTTCATAAAGGTCGGTGATCAGGATCAGATGCGCTTTCGCCGGCCGTTCGATGCGCTCCTCGCAATAGGCGACGGCGCGGTTGATGTCGGTGCCGCCGCCGAGCTGGACGCCGAACAGCACCTCGACGGGATCGGCGAGTTCCTCGGTCAGGTCGACAATCGCGGTGTCGAAACAGACGAGTTTGGTCGCGACCACCGGAAGCGACGCCATCACCGCCGCGAAGATCGAGGCATAGACCACCGAGGTTGCCATCGACCCCGACTGGTCGACGCACAGGATCACCTCGTCGAGATCGACGATACGACGCTGCTGGCGCAGGAAGCCGATGAGGCGTTCGGGCACCACGGTCCGGTGCTCGGCCTGGTAATGGCGCAGGTTGGCCTTGATGGTGCGCGGCCAATCGATGTCGGCAAAGCGCGGGCGATTTGTACGGAGCGATCGGTTCAAGGCGCCGCGGACCGCGTCCGCGGTGCGCCGCTCGAGCCGCTCCATCAGCTCGGCCACCACCTTGGCGATCACGACACGGGCGGTGTCCTTGGTCTTCTCCGGCATCACGCCCCGCAGCGCGACCAGATCGGCGATCAGGCTCACATCCGCTTCGACGGTAGCAAGGAATTCAGGCTCGAGCAGCATCTGGCGCAGACCCTTGCGCTCGAAGGCATCTTTCTGGATCACCTGCACCACAGGGGCAGGGAAGAACTCCCTGATGTCGCCGAGCCATTTGGCGACGCGCGGTGCCGAGCCTCCGAGGCCGCCGCGCCCCTTTTTCGGCGCCTCGTCGCCGTCGCCGTAGAGCGCCGTCAGCGCTTCCGACATGCGGCGATCACTTGCGGACAGAGCAGGGCCGTTCTCGGCGCCCTCGGTGTCGACGCCGAGGGCCAGTGTCCAGCGGCGGCTGCGCTCATCGGCCTCGCTCATCGGGCAGCTCTCTGCGTGAGGAGTTCGAGCACGCGCGCCTGATGTGCGGGCCAGATCTCGTTTGCGCCGGCGAGCAGCCGATATCCCCTGGCGGCATCGGCGCGGCGCGCGAACAGCGCGTCCATCAACCGCCTGCGCTCGCTACGGTCCAGCGCCGAGAACACGCGGCGGAACAGCGACAGGCTCGCAGTGAAGGCCTCCTCGTCCAGCGTCATCAACCATGCATCGACCGCGCCACGAAGCGTCGCGTCGTGGATCAGCCGCTGGCCGGCGCCTTCGAAAAAACCCTCGAAGAAGCCGGCGGCTTCCGCGACCGGCGTGCCGGGCGAGAGCATCCGCGTCAGCAGGTCCGCCGCGTGATCGGCGGTCAAAAGCTCGGCCTCGTAGAGCAGCCGCGCCGCCGTGCCGGCGATCAGCCGGGTGGCCTGGTCGTCGTTGAGCAGCGCGGCCAGCGCATCGCGCCAGCCGGCCACCACGCTTGTCTCGATCTGGGCGAGCTGGATCGCGGCGTCGGCGGCGAGCACCGCGCCGCGCAGCCTGGCCGCCGCAGCCGCGTCCAGATTGCGCGCTGCATAGGGCAGAGCGAGCGCGGCCTGCACCACGATGCGCGGCATCAGCGCCGCCAGATGCTCGACCGTTCCGGCACGCGCCTCGCCGTAGCGCAGGATGTCGGCCATCGGCGGCAGCGCGTCCAGCAGCGATTGTCCGTCGCTCGTGAGCGCCGCCTTGCTCTCCAGTGCGGCGATGCCGAATTCAGTGGCGCGCGGCAGGTCGGCGATCATGGCGTTGCGCACCAGCTTTGCCAGCGGGCCAAGCTCGGCTTCCTTGCCCATCGCTTCGCTCAGTCGTCCGCCGGCGGCTTCCGCGATGGTCGAGCCGTAGAGCAGATTTTCCACGAGCGTGACCGCGAATTCGGGCTCCCAGCGCAACTGCCAGTTCTCGCGGAATGTACCGCGGCTGCGGCCTGCGTCCGTCAACCGTCCCCAGGGCACATCGAGCGCGTTCAGCCGGTGCAGCAGCGTCGAGCGCATCAAGCCGCTGTCGCTGCGCAGATCGAGCGTCAGCGGCCGCTCCAGCGCCTCCGGCTTCAGTCGCGTCGCCCTCTGCTGGCGCTGAAGATCTTCGAGCAGGGGCGCGAGCGGGGTTGCCGCCGGGATCGCGCCGACGCCGGCGCCGATCAGGAGCTCGGCGGAAATGTCGTCCCACACGGCGCGCTCGCCATTGCAGAGGCAGGCGATCGCCGCCTCGCGCAGCTCCGCGAAACCCGGTCCAGGGCGGCCGCGCAGCGCGGCGAGCGCAGTGCCCAGACGCTGTGCCTCGATGACCGAGGCGGTCGAGACGAAGTGGCCGCGATCGCGCAGCACGCGCGTCACCTTGGTGAGCCACTTGGCGGCGCGATCGCGCTCGCGGGTGTCCCAGACGTGAGCGCACCACCCCGGTGCCACCACGCCCGCGCCATATCCGCTCTCGCGCGCCAGGCGCGGCG
Source organism: Bradyrhizobium sp. WYCCWR 12699 (assembly GCF_032144035.1). Lineage (NCBI taxonomy): Bacteria > Pseudomonadati > Pseudomonadota > Alphaproteobacteria > Hyphomicrobiales > Nitrobacteraceae > Bradyrhizobium > Bradyrhizobium sp. WYCCWR 12699. The sequence goes on along the minus strand of NZ_JAVTJN010000036.1, from coordinate 565,087 downwards.
CGGTCCAGGGCGCCCAGGTCGCCTTGATTTTCGTCTTCGGCCGGCCCTTCAGCAATTCGCGATCTGCAGTAAGGCTGCGGCGCTCGGCGAGCGCCGGCACGTGCCAGGCGCCGCAGACGACTGCGATGGCGCCGTCATGGTCCTTTGCGGCCTTCGCGATCTCGATGCGCATATGCGCCTCGCGCGCGGCCTCGCGGGCCGGCAGCGATTTCTCGTCCGCGCGCAGCGCCGTCATCGCGTCGGCGACGGCCGCGAAGATCGGTCCCGTCGCGGGATTTTCCTCGATGACGTCGGACCACCAGGACTCGCCGTCGTCATAGCCGGCGGCGCTCGCGAGCGCGCCGATCGGATCGCGGCTGACCGGGTCGGCCTCGGCCCTTGCCGCGATCTCCTCCGCGATGTCGCCGGCGGTCGCACCCAGCCGATCCGATGCCGGCAGATCGATGAACCGCAGGACCGCGCCGTGACGCACCGCCCAACAAGCGGCCTGATATTCCGGCGAATAGTCGGCAAAGGGAAAGAAGCTGGCGTTCGCCGGATTGTCCTCGGCGTAGGTGAGCAGGGCCACCGGCGTCGCCATGTCGGGGTCGGCGAGCATCGGCAGCAACTCGGAGGCATCCGCCGGGCCCTCGATTAGCACCGCCACCGGCCTCAGAGCATCAAGAGCTTCCACGAGCCGCCGTGCCGAGCCGGGGCCGTGATGCCGGATGCCGAAGAGCGAGACTTCGCCTGCCATCGCGCGCCGTGCCGTCAGATCAGATCGGTCAGCGAAGCGTAGTAGCCCTCGAACCCGCGCCGCTTCTTCAGCACGGTCTCGAGATATTCGCCGAGCACGGCGGTGTCCTGCACCGGATCCTTCACGACCGCGCCGATCATGTTGCTCGCGAGCGTTTCCGGCGTCAGCTTGCCGTCGTTGAAGAAAGTCGCCTGGCTGATCCCGCCGATCATCACCGCGATCGCCTCTGCCGTCGACAGTCCGCCCGAGGGCGATTTCAGCGCGACCTTGCCGTCCTCCGTCGAGCCCGAGCGCAGCTCGCGGAAGATCGAGACGACCCGTGCCACCTCGTCGGCGACGTTCTTCGGCGCCGGCAGATCGAGGTTCTGCGCCATCTCGCCGACGCGCTTGACGATGATCGCGACTTCCTCCTCGGCGCTGTCGGGCAGGGGCAGCACGACGACGTTGAAGCGGCGCTTGAGCGCGGAGGACAATTCGTTGACGCCCTTGTCGCGGTTGTTGGCGGTCGCGATGATGTTGAAGCCGCGCTGGGCATAGATGGCGGTGTTGAGCTCGGGGATCGGCATCATCTTTTCGGACAGCACGGTGATCAGCGTGTCCTGCACGTCGCTGCCCATTCGCGTCAGCTCCTCGAAACGACAAAGCTTGCCGCTCTCCATCGCCCGCATCAGCGGGGTCGGCACCAGCGCCTCGCGGCTCGGCCCGTGCGCGAGCAATTGGGCATAGTTCCAGCCGTAACGGATCTGGTTCTCGTCGGTGCCCGCCGTGCACTGGATCACCAGCGTCGAATTGCCGGTGATGCCGGCGGCGAGATGCTCGGACACCCAGGACTTGGCCGTGCCGGGCACGCCCAGCAGCAACAGCGCGCGATCGGTCGCGAGCGTCGCAACGGCGGTCTCGATCAGCCGCTTGTCGCCGACATATTTCGGCGTGATCACGGTCCCGTCGGCCGCCTTGCCGCCCATGAGATAGGTCACGACCTGCCGCGGCGAGAGCGTCCAGCCTGGGGGCCGATGTCCGTCGCCCGCGGCCAGCGCCTTCAGCTCCGCGGCGTAGCTGTCCTCGGCGGGCAAGCGCAGTTTCTCGCTCATGGATTCGCTCCGTTGTCGTCCAACGCGGCGTTGAGCCGCAGCATGTCGAGACGCGGGTCGCCTTGCAGCAGGCCTGCGCCGGTCAGTCGTTGCAATGATCGTTGCGCGCCATCGCGCGAGGCGATCAGGCCCAGAGCGTGGAGCTCTGCGAATTGGTCGGAGGGCTTCGCATCGTCGCGCTGAAGCGCGGCAAGCAGCGTCTTGCCCGCTGGTGCGGAGAGCGGATCATCCAGGCGTGCCGCCGGACCTGCGACCTGTTGCGCCAGTTCAAAGCTGATGCCGTGACTGTGCAGCGCAGTTTCGGCATGCCCTGCGCGCTCGGCGGGGGAGAGCCGTGGCGCCAGCGCAGCAATGAGGCCGGTCGCGTCGCCTTGGCTGATGGCGTCCGCTGCCTGCGTGACATGCGCATCGGTCCCGGTCGAGACGATCACATTGATCAGGGCCATATCGGCGGCGTGGTCCACGTTCCAATCCCAAGCGGCGATCAGCTCCTGCGGCGCAAGACCGAGCGCGCCGGAAAAGGCGGCGAGATCGGCGCCCTCGAACAGTGCCTTGCGGCGTTGCCATTGCGCCGGCGTCTTGGGCGGTTCGGCCTGGACCACGCGCGAGCGGCGCAGCAGCCCCTTGGTCTTCACCGAGAAAAAGCCCGCAAGCTCGGCGATGTCCTCGCCGCTCGCAGGGCCGTGGCCGAGCCGCCCGAGCAGTGAGGTCGCAAGCGCCTTGACCTTGGGCGCACGATCGTTCGCTGCGATGCCTTCGAGGAAGGTGACGTCGTCATCGGACAGCCGCTCCGACAGCAGCGACAGCAGGCGCAAACGCGTGTCGGCGGTCTCGCCGGCGAGCCTTGCCTCGAGTACCGCACGTGCCGCGGACGGGTCGTCGTGCCTGAGCTTGGCCAGTGCCGCTTTGCGCGCGGCCGGCCAGAAGTCTTCCCAATTGTCGGCGGTGAGACGGTCGTTCGTTTGTCGCCGCGCGGCGCCGTCGGCCGCTGCGATCGCGGCCCAGTCGCGCCAAGTTGCGTAGACGTCCGGCGCATCGTCGTCGGCGGCCGCGGGCATCCAGTCGCCGGGATGCATGGTCCAGCCGCGCGCTGCGAGAAAGTGGACGAGTTCGATCCCGGACTGCGCTTGTTTCTTCGCCGCGAGGATTCGACGCGCCAGCGGGCGCAGGGGCTCCGGCAGGGTCGGCAAGGTCAACGCGGGAACATCGGGCAGGACGCGCAGTGTCGCGGCCGGCTCCATCGTCACCGCGGCGCCGAGAAACTGGCCTGACAGAGCGAGCAGTCGCAACTCGGCCTCAGTGGGATCGTCGCCGAGCTCGGCGCGCCAGAAGGCCGCCGCGGGCGCGGCCGCCGATCCCATCGTCCAGCGCGTCAGCACCGCGCCCATGGCATCAAGCATCGTCTCGGCCTCGATGACTTCAGTCATGACCGCCGATCCGCCCCCAAGGGGTCTGCGCGGCGAGGATCGCGAGCCGGTTGCCCGACCAGATCGCAGCGGTACGCGTGAGGTCAGTGCCGCAAAGCAGGCTACTGACCTCGGAGGCGATCGGCAGTGTCGCCATGCCATCGGTCGATCGCCACCAATTGTGTCCGGCATCGTCGCGCGCGATCCGGCCCTGCGGCAGCAGCAACGGAATCTCGATCGCCCAGGGCTCGGCCAGCAGCGGGCGCGTCAACGCGTCGGATATTGTTACATCCGCCATGGGCCATTCCGAGGGCGGCAGCTCACCCCCGGCATCGCGCCGGACGAGCAGAGCACGAAGCGGCTGTTGCGACGGATAGAACACGAGCTCGCCGTAAAAACGCTCGCCGGGCGTGAACACCGAGCCGCGCCGTCCGGTGCTTGCCGGGAAGAAGTCGAGCAGCATTGCGAAGCGCGGACCTGCGGCGGACAGATTGAGCAGCCAGGTCGTCTGCGACACAAGACCGTCGCGGCGCGTCTGCACCTGCTCGGCCAGCACCTCCCAGTGCGCATCGACCCGCGGCGCTCGCGGGTCGGCCAGCACCGTCTCGCGCGTTTCGGACGCAGCGACGGCGCGCCTCGTCTCGGCATCGCGCGGCGCGGCACGGAAGGCGCGCGCGAGCAGGACCAGCTTGCCGAGCTCGACGACGGCGCCGCGCGGCCGATCGCCTGTGGGCAATGCGAGGAGGCGGGACGGCAGCTCGTCGATCCGGCCGGCGAGCACCGCGGCCTTGCCGTCGACCAGCCGCGCCGCGATCCGCCGGCAGCGTGCTGTGGCATCGTCGATGAAGCCTGCCAATCCCATGCGGAGCTGATCGCCGATCCATTGCTCGAGCGCATCCAGCGCATCGAGGATGGCGCGTTCGGTCTCCTCGGTGCGTTTGGCCGCCTGGGCCTCGCGTCGCGCGACATCCTTCGGGTCCTCGGCGACGTCAGGTTCGTCGGTGCGCGCGGCACGCAGATCCTTCTCGCCGCCTTGTGGCGCATTGTTTGCCGGTTTTGCCGCGCTCGTGCCGCGCCGACGTCCCAGCCAATCGCTGACCCAGGCCGGCGTGTCGGCGGGCGGGAACGGCACGACCTGTTCCGCATTCAGCCACAACAGGCCGAGCACGTGCTTGCAGGGAAATTTACGCGACGGGCAGGTGCACTTGTTGCCGAGGTCGCGCAGGTCGGCCATGACGCGATAGGGATTGGCGCCTGAGCCCGCGCATTCACCCCAGATCAGCGCGCCGTCGCCACTTGCGCCGACGCCGGACCACTTGCCAGGCTTGGCAAGGCCGGCGGCGGCCTTGAGCGAGGATTGATCGGTGGCGAGTTGCTCGACCGCTTTCAGATCAATCGCCACGTCGCAGTCCCAAATCGAATCCAGGAGTGGCAGTATATCGAGGACGGATGAAAGCTCAATGTCGCCGCGAGCGATCCATGTGCTGCACGCGGTGATCGTCATGCCGATGGGCGTCCGGCGAGTCGAGCCCGAGTTCCTTGCGGATCTACCGCGTCAGCTTCGCCGCGATCAATGCATGGGCCTGCACCAGATAAGTTGAGAGCTCGGCGTCGGGCAGGGCGTTGTTGCTGACGAGCTGCACCCATTTGGCGCGTGCCAGATAGGGCGCCGGCCGCGCCAGGCCGTGCTCGATCAGCATGGCATAGGCCATGTTCGAGGTCTTGAACATGTAGCCGCCGGAGCGTGCCGCAAAGCCGCCGCCGAGCGCGAACATCTTGCCGCCGACCTTGAACACGGAGGTGCCCTCCCACTGTACCACCTTGGTGACGGCGGGCAGGCGCAGGCAACGGGTCTCGAAGGTCCTGGGTGTCATTGCAGGAGCGATAGCACGCCGCGCGCGGCTTGCAACGTGCGTGCTATCGATAGAGGAGCTCAGCCTGAAGGCGGCGTGACGCCAGCGTCGCTGGCCCGCCAGGCCACGGGAACGACGAACACTTCGTCGGCGCGGCCGTAGCCGCCGTCGGGGACTTCCTCGATCAGCACCATCGTATGCGGTCGTGCCGCTTCGCCGAAATATTCGGCGAACAGCGCGGTGAGCCGATGCACGATCTCCGTCTTCTGGGCCCGCGACAGCGCGACTTGAGGAATCTTGATGTTGGCGAAAGGCATGATGATCTCTCCGGTTTGAATTCGTGTCGCGTCAGATCACGCCGCCATTGGCGCGGATGACCTGGCCGTTGACCCAGGCGCTGTCGTTTCCGGCAAGGAAGGCGACGAGCCCTGCGATGTCGTCGGGCTGGCCGAGGCGGCCGAACGGGTTCATGGCGGCGATCGCGCGCACCTGCTGCTCGCTCTTGCCCTCGAGGAAGAGCCGGGTCTCGACCGGTCCGGGCGCGACGGCATTGACGGTGATGCGCCGGCCGCCGAGCTCCTTGGCGAGGACATGCGTCATGGCTTCGACCGCGGCCTTGGTCGCGGCGTAGACGCCATAACCGGGCTGATAGAGGCCGACGACGCTGGAGGAGAAGCTGACTATGCGGCCGCCGTCGCGCAACCGCCGCGCCGCTTCGCGCATCGAGCGGAAAACGCTGTCGAGGTTGACCGACATTTGCCGCGTGAATGCTTCGTCGGTCATTTCAGCGAGCGGCCCGAGCTCCATCACACCGGCATTGTTGACGAGGACATCGACGCCGCCGAAGGCGCGCTCGGCGGCATCGAACAGCCGGGCCGGCGTTGCCGGATCGGCAAGATCGGCCTGCACGGCGATGGCGCGTCCGCCCGCGGACTCGATCTCGGCCACGAGCGCATCGGCGGCGCTGCGGCCGCTGGCGTAGTTGATCGCAACCGCAATTCCGTCCCGGACCAGCCGGCGGACGATCGCCGCGCCGATGCCGCGGGAGCCGCCCGTGACGACGGCGGCACGCTGAAGTTGATGGGTCATGGCAGGTCTCCTCGATGTCTTTCGACCCGAGACATAGCTGATCGCTTTAGCCGGATAATCAGCCGCGACTTGCCATCACTTGTCGGATATGATGAACAATCGCCCATGGACCGATTTGACGCCATGCGCCTGTTCGTCCGCCTCGTGGAACGGCGGAGCTTTACGGCCGCGGCTGCGGACCTTGGCCTTCCACGCTCCACGGCGAGCGAGGTCTTGCGCGGCCTCGAAGCGCGCCTCGGCGCACGCCTGCTGGAACGTACGACGCGACATGTCACTCCAACGCTCGACGGCGAGGATTATTATCGCCGCTGCGTCGCCATCCTCGCCGAGGTCGAGGACGCCGAAAGCGCGATGCGTGATGCGCGGCCGCGCGGTCTGCTTCGTATCGATGCGCATCCTTTGCTGACCCGCACCTTCATTCTGCCGCATCTGCCGGAATTCCTTGCCCGCTATCCGCAGCTCGAATTGCAGATCGGGCAGGGCGACCGGCTGGTCGATCTCGTTCGGGAGGGCGTCGATTGCGTGATCCGGTCGGGCGAGCCCGGCGACAGCGGCATGATCCAGCGCCGGCTCGGCACCATCGCCGAGATCACGGTGGCGAGCCCGGAATATCTTTCCCGCCACGGCGTGCCCGCAACGCCTGATGCGCTCGACGGTCACCAGATGGTCGCGTTTGTCTCCTCGCGCACCGGCGATGTGCTGCCGCTGGAATTTTCCGTCGCCGGCGCGCTTCGCCACATCGTGCTGCCGAGCCGGGTGCGCGTCAACAATTCCGACACCATGGCCGATCTGGCGCGGCTCGGCTTCGGCCTGGCGCAGGCGCCTCGCTATCGCTTTGCGGAGGATCTCGCCAGCGGCGCGCTGGTCGAGGTGCTGGCCGACCATCCGCCATCGCCCACGCCGCTCTCGGCGCTCTACCCACAGAACCGCCAGCTCGCGCTGCGCCTGCGTATCTTCCTCGACTGGATCTCAGGCATCTTTGCCGAGGCGAGGCTTCGTAGCCCTGACGGAGCGTAGCGCGGTCCGGGCTGCGAGAGCTTGCATTGCCGCCAATCTATGACCGTCACCCTGCGGTGCCGGAGCGAAGCGGAGGCCTCGAAGGGCGACGACCCGGCTGCATCTCGGCGCGTCCATCCTTCGAGGCTCCGCTTGCGATGCTTGGCATCGCACGCTTCGCACCTCAGATGACGGAACAAACATTTGCGCCTCGATCGCGCCTCTTTGTGAGTTGTGACTCTGTTCCAGACCGCTACGATGCCTCCGCTCCCTCACCACAGGGATCAGCAGCAAGCGGAGGCGACATGAGCGGACAGGAACGGAAAGTCAAAGGATCGGACCTGTTTGTCGCGGCGCTGGAGAATGAGGGCGTCGATCGCATCTTCGGCGTCCCCGGCGAGGAGAATCTCGATGTGGTGGAATCGCTGCGCACGTCCAGGATCGAGCTCGTCCTGACGCGCCACGAGCAGGCCGCCGCCTTCATGGCCGCCACCCATGGGCGGCTGACCGGCAAGCCCGGCGTTTGCCTGTCGACGCTCGGCCCCGGTGCGCTCAACCTGTCGACCGGCGCGGCCTATGCGCATCTCGGCGCGATGCCGATGATCCTGATCACCGGCCAGAAGCCGATCATGAGCAGCCGGCAGGCGCGCTTCCAGATCGTGGATGTGGTCGCGACCATGAAACCGTTGACGAAGCTGTCGCGGCAGATCGTCAGCGCTTCCAGCATTCCGACCGTGGTGCGCGATGCGTTTCGCGTCGCGATGGAGGAGCGGCCCGGGCCGGTGCATCTCGAGCTGCCCGAAGACATCGCCGGCGACGAAGTGTCCGCCGTCCCCGTGATCCCAGTCCATCCGATCGAGATTCCCGTCGCCCATCGCGGCGCGCTCGACCGTGCGGCCGAGATGATCCTGGCCGCAAAGCATCCGCTGGTGATGATGGGCGCGGCGACCAGCCGGCCGCGATCGACCCACGGCATCGCGAGCTTCGTGCGGCGCACCGGCATTCCGTTCTTCACGACGCAAATGGGCAAGGGCACGGTGCCCGGCGGCACCAATCTCTACATGGGCACAGCCGCGCTGTCCGAGCGCGATTATGTCCACGATGCCATCGACGCCGCCGACCTGATCGTTGCCATCGGGCACGATCCGATCGAGAAGCCGCCCTTCATCATGGGCCCCTCGGGACCAAAGGTCATTCACGTCAGCTACACCTCGGCCAGCGTCGAGCAGGTCTATTTTCCAGACGCGGAGGTGGTCGGCGACGTCGGCCCGAGCCTGGAGCTGCTCGCCGACCGGCTGGAAGGCAAGCTGCCGCAGGCTGCGGCGCTGCTGCCGCTGCGCGAAGAGATCCTGGGGCACATTGCCGACCGCGCCACCGAGGCGCGCTGGCCGCCAACGCCGCAGCGCATCGTGCACGACCTCAGGCAGGTGATCCCGGAAAACGGCATCGTCGCGCTCGACAACGGCATGTACAAGATCTGGTTCGCGCGCAACTACCGTACCCGCCTCGCCAACACGCTGCTGCTCGACAATGCGCTGGCGACCATGGGCGCAGGCCTGCCGTCGGCGATGATGGCCGCGATGCTTTATCCCGACCGGCGTGTGCTCGCGGTCGCCGGCGACGGCGGCTTCATGATGAACAGCCAGGAGATGGAGACCGCTGTCCGCCTCAAGCTTAATCTGGTGGTGCTGGTGCTGGAGGACAACGCCTACGGCATGATCCGCTGGAAGCAGGCGGTGGATCATTTCGCCGATTACGGCATGACCTTCGGCAATCCGGATTTCGTCCTGTATGCGAAGGCCTATGGTGCCAAGGGGCATCGGATCGAGAGCATCGACGGTTTTGCTCCGACGCTCGATGCCGCGTTTAAAGAGGGCGGCGTGCACCTGGTCGTGATCCCCATCGACTATTCGGAGAACGTGCGGGTGCTGGTCGATGAGCTGCGGGCGCGGTAGAAATAGGAGAGGTGGGGGCAATTGGAATTGGTGATCGGATGAATCAACGCCTTACAGCCATCCTGCCCTGCAACGATCTGGATGCTGCCCAACGGTTCTTTGAGCGACTCGGCTTTAAGGTCGAGGGTGGCCCGGATGACTACCGCATGATGAGCGACGGTCGCGGTGGCGACATTCATCTCCAAGCGGCAGTGGATGGCTGGTTGGTGCCGGGCCGAAACCCGTTCGGGCTATACCTCTACCGCGAAGATGTCGATCAGCTTGCGAAGGCGTTTGCGGGGGAGATGATCGAACCCGAAGGGCCGACAGATAAACCTTGGGGCATGTACGAGTTCGCGCTCAACGGGCCGGACGAGACACTTGTCAGGATCGGTTGGCCGACGCGGCTCAGACCTGCGTTGGGGTGATCTTCATGTGGGTCATGGGTAGCCCGTGCTCCGTCCTCGTCACATCACGACAACAACTTGTGCCGCGCTCTCCGATCGCCGACACTCTCTCACCTAACCAACCACAGGAATAACAACATGACCCGCGTTCGTTGTGTCACCGAGATGGGCATGGGCGTCGACGTCCACGGCCGCGACGCCACCAAGGCGGCGAAGCGCGCGGTGTCGGATGCCATCAGGCATTCAAGCCTCGGCTTCTTCCGGATGATCGGCAAGACCGCGAACGACATGTTCGTCGATGTCACGATCGGTGTGCCCAACCCCGAGGCGGTGGACAAGGATGCGGTTGCGAAGGAGCTGCCTTACGGCACGGTGACCGTCACCGCGGTCAAGGGCGGGCTGGAGATCCCCTCGGCCACGGAAGTGGCCAACGACCCCATCCTGATCGCCAACGCCGCCGTCATCGTCAGCTTCGACAAGGACTAGGCCAGTGTCCGATAGCGATGAGACGCTGCTGGATCATCCGATCTGGAGCGCGTTGACGACCAGCCACAAGCATCTGGCCGAGGGCGGCCCGCGAGCGCTGCGCTATCCCGTCGACATGACGCCGTTCGCCGACATGGCCGACATGTCCGCAGCGAGCTTTGCCGCGCTGCGCGATCTCTTGTCAGGCACGCAGGTCGCCGCATTGTTCACGCCGGAGCCGGTCGAGATGCCCGCCGGTTTCAAGGTCGTGCTGGCCGAGACAGGCGAGCAGATGATCGGATCGCCCGCCGACAGTCCGCTGCGCGACTCCGAGATCGTCACACTGGGAGCGGCAGACGTGCCCGCGATGGTGGCGCTGGTGGAGCTGACGAAGCCGGGTCCATTCGCGCTGCGTACCCATGAGCTCGGCACGTTCCTCGGCATCCGCGTCGGCGGCGAACTGGTCGCAATGACGGGCGAGCGGATGAAGCCGGGAAAGTTCGTCGAGATGACGGCCGTCTGCGTGCACCCGGACTATCGTGGGCGCGGCTATGCCCAGGCGCTGCTGGCGGCGGTCGCGCGGCGAATCGAGGCGCGCGGCGAAATCCCGTTCCTGCACGTGTTTTCGAACAACACCTCCGCGATCGCGCTGTATCAGCGGCAGGGCATGCGGATCCGGCGTCGGCTCTACGTGACGGCGTTTATGCGGGAAGGATAGGCGCTCCACGGGGCGCCCTTCATTTCCTGCGAATTTCCGCTATATCCAACCCAACCAAGATTGGGGAAACGCATGGACGCCAGAACGACCGATTTTTCCGCCGTACGGACGGCGATGCAGCGCTACGTCGATCAGGAGATCATTCCGGGCGCATCCTGGGCCGTGCTGCGCGGGCGGGAGGTGGTCGACCAGCAATGCGTCGGCTTTGCCGACCGCGAGGCGAACGCCGCGCTGCGGCCCGATCATATCTTCCGCGCGTTTTCCAACACCAAGATCTTCGTCACCTGTGCGATCATGCTGCTGGTCGAGGAAGGGCGCATCGGCCTCGATGACGCGATCGAGACATTCCTGCCGCAGCTCGGCAATCGCAAGGTGCTGAAGCAGGGCGCTGCGAGCCTTGCCGATGTCGAGCCGGCAAAGAGCCCGATCACGATCCGCCAGCTCCTGACCCATACCGCGGGCCTCAGCTACGGCATCTTCGATCCCGGCACGGTGCTGTTCAAAGGCTACAACGAAGCGCGGGTGCTCAATCCGCTGACGCCGCTCTCCGACATGATCGACAGCCTCGCCAATCTGCCGCTGTCCTATCATCCCGGCGAGGGGTGGGAATATTCTGTTGCCACCGACGTGCTCGGCCGCGTTGTGGAGGTTGTCTCGGGCAAATCCCTCGATGCCTTCCTCAAGGCGCGCATCTTCGATCCCCTCGGCATGACCGACACCGGCTTCTACGTTCCGGAAGCGCAGCAGGGCAGGTTGGTCGCCCTTTACAATGGCGCCGACGTGCTCGATCCCATGAAGCCGGGCCTGACCCGCGCCGACAATCTGCCGTTTCCGCAAGCCTATCGGCGGCCGTTCCCGCGGCTCTCGGGCGGCGGCGGTCTGGTCTCGACCTTGCCTGACATGCTCGCGCTGGTCCGCGCGCTGCTGCCGGTGTCGGACGCGCTGTTGAAGCCGGAGACGCTGCGGCAGATGATGACGAACCAGCTGCCGGCAGGTCAGACCATCCGTTTTGCCAATCTCGGCCCGATCCCCGGCAAAGGCTTTGGCCTCGGCGGCGCCGTCACCTTCGCGCCGACGCCGTTCGATCCCGAGAATTCGACCGGCGAATTCCAGTGGGGCGGTCTCGCCGGCACCCATTGGTGGATCTGCCCGGAGGCCAATACCGCAGGCGTGCTGATGGCCCAGCGCTACATGGGGTTCTGGAATCCGTTCTTCTTCGAGTTCAAGCGCCTGGCTTATCAGGCCGCCGGAGGCTGACCTCCGGAAAAACTGTCGCCCGCCGCGAATCCTTTTTAGCGCGCGCGCCCTCTTGGTAGTCGAGGCAGTCAGCCTCGGCTCATCTCGGAGGATGCAATGGCATTTTACAGGAAGAACATCGGCGGCCTGCATCAGGCGGTTCGGATCGCCCTGGGCGTCGCGGTGGCGGTCGCGGCATTCATTTATCTGGCGGGTGCGACGGCGTGGCTGGTTGCGCTGGCCGGCGCCGGCTTCGCGCTGACGGGGCTCGTCGGCTATTGCCCGATGTGCGCGATGGCCGGGATCGGGCGAGGGGGCGTGTCGTGAGTGCGGCTGCGATCTCGCCGAACCTGTTCGAGGCCGCCCGGCTCGGCGATCCCGATGCGATCGCGCGCCTGCTCGAGACGGCGCAGCCCGACATCCGCCGCTATGCCCGCGCGACCTGCCGCAGCTCGGCCGATGCCGAGGACGCGGCGCAGGAGGCGCTGTGGATCCTGTTCCGGCATGTCGGCACGATCCGCTCGCTGCTGGCGTTTTCGGCCTGGCTGTTCAGCGTGGTCCGCCGCGAATGTCTTCGATTGGCCCGCAAGGCGGGCCTCGTGCTCGCGGTCGATGAGAGCGAGGCGGAGGCGCTGCTGCTGTCGCGCCCCGAGGCCGATCTGCGGCTCGACGTGGCTGCGGCGTTCGAGGCGCTGCCGCCGCATTATCGCGATGTTGCGCTGATGCGCGACGTCAAGGAAATGACGATCGACGACATTGCCGCCGCGCTCGGTGCGACCAGGCAGACCGTGAAGGCCCGCCTGCATCGCGCCCGGGCCTTGATGCGCGAATATCTGACGAGATGAGACATGAGCAATTATCAAAGCCCCGACGATCTGAAATCTGTTCCGGCCTTCGTGGCGCTGGCCCCGGTCGAGGCCAACGCGTTCCTGGCGTTCAACCATGCGGTCGAGCGCAAGGACGGATTGATCCCGCCGAAATACCGCGAGCTGATCTCGCTCGCGGTCGCCCTCACGACGCAATGCGCCTATTGCCTCGACGTGCATACAGCGCAGGCGGCGAGGGCCGGCGCCTCGCGGGAGGAGGTCGCGGAAGCTGCCCTGATCGCGGCGGCGGTCCGCGCCGGCGGCACGCTCGGCCATGCGCTGCTGGCGCAGCGTCTGTTCGAGCGCCATCGCGACGAGGCGGAATAGATCTTGGGAGTGGGGGCGGTGCCTCCCACTCCCTGTTTGTGTCAGTCCTTCCACGGATCGAACTCGCCTTCGCCGGCCATGGCGACGGCGAACGGCCGCAGCGTGTGCAGCACGCGCACGGTGCCGGCGTGCTGCGCCAGCACGTCCGGCAGGCGGCGATAGGCCATCGGGCTTTCGTCGAGGTCGGCGCCGATCAAGGTCACGCCGCGCTCGTTGAGCCACTGGTCCATCTGCTCGCGCGAGAAGCGCCGCTTCGCCTCCCGTCGTCCGAACAGGCGGCCGGCGCCATGCACGGTCGAATAGAGCGAGGCCTTGGCTTCCGGGCTGTCGACGCCCTCGAGGATGACGGCGTCGTCTCCCATCGAGCCGCCGACGAATCCCTTCTGGCCGGGAAACGCCGGCGTCGCGCCCTTGCGCACCACCCACAGATCGCGCCCGTCGTGGGTCTCACGCCAGGCGTAGTTGTGGTGGTTGTGCACGCTCTCGGTCACGCTGCCGCCGATGATCTGGCGGACGCGCTCGACGACCCACTCGCGGCCCGCATGGGCATAACGCCCGGCGAGCTGCATCGCCGCAATGTAGCGGCGGCCGAGCTCTGAGTCCTCGTCGACCACCGCGGGCGGAACGTTCATGCCGTCCTTGCCGCCGGCGGCCTTGAGGTAGCGCGTCGCGGAAGTGTGCCCGAGACCGCGGCTTCCGAAGTGGACGCCGATCCAGACGAAGCCCTCCTCGTCGCGCATGAGGTCGACATAATGGTTGCCCGATCCGACCGTGCCGAGTTGGCTCACCGCTTTCTTGCGGTAGTCCTCCATGTCGCTCTCGCGCCAGGCATCGCCGTCGTCGAACAGATCGTGCTCGGCCCGCTCGGCATTGGCCCGGCCGACCCCGAACGAGATCGTCTTGGCGACGTCGCGGATGATCGTGGGGACCCGGCCCGCGATGTCGTCGAAGCGCGTGTCGAGCTTTGCCGCCATGTTGCCGCAGCCGATGTCGAAGCCGACGCCGGAGATGCTGATCTGCTTCTCATAGGCGATGACCCCGCCGACCGGCTGGGCGTAACCGAGATGGCCGTCGGCGCAGATCACGCCGGACACGACGTTGCCGACCGCCATGCAGTTGCGCATCTGCGCGATCGTCGCGTCCTCGTGCGGGCCGAACACCTTCAGCGGCGCATTCTGGAAACGGGCGTCCTGCATCCGGAACTCGGCGATCGAGCTCGCGGTCGCATTGGCCTCGCGGGCCAGATGTTCCTTGCGCACGGCGTCCTTGTACAGGCACCAGGCCGGCTGGCCGCGTCCTTCGCCGACGCGCGAGTCGGGATCGACACCGGCGGCGAGGCAGAGCTCGCGGGCGCGTTCCATGTAGGGATCGGGTCGTCGCATGGTCACAGGTCCTTGTCATTCCACGCGCACTATAGAAGGTGCGAGCAGATCATTTCAGAGATTTTGCCGACCCCGGGCGCAGCATCCTGCGTCCGGGGTCGTTGTCGTCGCGCATCAGTGCAACGCCGTCTCCGACGCTGCGATCCACGCGACCACGGCCTCGGAGAAGCCGTTGACGCGCGTCCAGGCGCCGTGACCGACACCGTGCTGATACGAGGCCACGTTCACGATGGTGCCGCGCGCCTTGGGCTCGGGCACCTGGTCGTGGCTCTGCTCGTCGGTGAAGACGATGAGGCGATCGCCCTTGCGGTCGATCTCCGTCACGGCCTTGCCGAGATAGGTCCCGCCGTGGGACTGCGAGTTGATGATCGCGTCCCGCAGTGCGAAGCCGCGGCGGGGCGGGACCTTCACGACATCATTGCTGAAGGTGAAGATCTCGACCTCGTCGCAGATCTCGCGGGCGAGGATCGCAAGACCGCACGCCGCCTCCGCGCGTGTCATTTCCGACTGCGCGGAGAGCGTCGCGAACATCGAGCCCGACACGTCGATCAGGAGCCGCGTCCGGCCGGGCAGCCGCACATGGTCCTTGACCGACTTGAGCATCGCAGCCTCGAGCTCGGGCTCGAAGTCCGGCGCATAGCGCGCCGCCGTGATGAAGCGATAGGGGAGGATACGATCCGTCCGCATCGCCTCGATCGCGCCTGCGATGGTCTCGCGCGGGACCTGCGCAGTCTGCATCAGCCGCAGATTGCGCAGCAGCGCCAGGCCGCCCAGCTTTCGCTCGTCGATCAGCCGCTCGAAGGTCTCGCGCTTGCTCTTGCCGGCCGAGAGCGAGACCTCCCAGGTGTCGGGGGAGGCGAGCTCGCCGTCGACGAGCTGCTTCCAGACCCTTGCCTGCTCGGCGTCCTTCGGCTTGGCGTGCACCAGGAACAGCACGTCCCTGATCCGCACCGCGCCGTCGCGGTCCCACTTGGCGAGCTGGTAGGCGTCGAACTTGGTCAGCGCGCGGGCAAGACCCTTCTTGACCTGCGCGGAGACCGGCTGACGCTTGCGCTGCTGCATCGGCCCCAGCGCGTCCGCCCAGTAGATCGCGAGCAGCTCCGTCATCTCGTCGGGCCGCTGGATCACCTGAGCGAGCGTGTCAGCCACGAGGGCGCGGTGCTTTTCGCTGCGCGCCATCTCGCGGATGACGAGCAGCGGCGCATGCCGCAGCTTCATCACCTCGCGCGCCTCGATCGCGAGCTGCGCGAGGCGCGCAGGCGCGACCTTGGGCACCAGGGTCTTGATGCGGTCGGCGATCGCGACGCCATCCTCGTAGAACTGGTCCTCCCACAGGAGGCAGTTCATCAGCGCGCGCTTCAGCTCCATCTCGGGCGTGAAGCGGATTGCGCGTGCGCCCTCCCGCGTGAAGGCGCGAACGATCTTGTTGAGCCTGACCATGACGGCCTCCTCTTGGGTTGATGGGGACATGGAAACGGGTGCCGGGGAACAAGCGAGGCTGTCCTGCCCACGAGGGGCTCCACATGCTCTACCGCTGAGCTACGGACTTTCGTCCGGAAGGAGTCGAACCTTCGACAATGTGATTCACGAAGTAACAGCGCCCTTCACCACCGGCGGTGGTTGAAAGGACACGATCCGGGAACAGGCGATGCTGTGACCCGGCAAGCGTGAGCTTGCCGGAAAGCGCTCTATCCTCTGAGCTACCGGTGCATGGAACACCGGGCGGGATTCGAACCCGCGACCTCTCGCGTGGCAGGCGAAGTAACAGACATCTTCACCACGGATCGTGATGGGATTGGCGGGGAACGATCGATGCTGTTGCTGCCCTTACGGACGAACCGCCTTTCGGCGTGCAGGGCTCGAACCTGCTCGGCGCTTTCGCGCCTTACCACGAAGTAACAGGCATCTTCACCACCGCCAGGCCGATGCTCTCGCATCGGCCGTTGATGGGTACGCTGGGGAACGGGCGATATCGGCTTTCAGTGACGACAACACAGTCGCCGTCCTTACGGACGAGTCCTGCGCCGGGCCGCGTGCGAACCTTTTCCGAGGCCGCATCCCGGTGCGTGTGTCAAAGGCGGGAGGCATACCCGCTGTGCCGTGTGGAGAAGTATCCGACATCTTCACCACCAGCGTCGGTTGAGCCGCGATGGCAGCGGCAAACCAATCTCAAGAAAATTCTATCGCGGCGCTGTCGACGCGCCGCATGTTGCGAACCCTTCGGGTCCGCTCTGCCATCGGTGTCCGGCTCATCGCCTCGTTCCCTCCGGCAGGCCCCGCGCGCTTGGGCACGCGCGTTCTCAGCGCGAGCCCCGAGATCCGGGTCTCTCGTTCCGGCGATTGCCGGGATGTTCGATCGGGCTGCGCGACGGGCAACAAAAAACCCTCCGGAGCGGCAGGCTCGGGAGGGTCCAGAAGTGGACTGTCGATCTTGCGGTCAGGCAAGATCGCTCCCATGAGCCAGGCATGCGCCGTCGAATAGCTTTGGGCTATTCGGCATGCGGACAATTCTTTCGTAGCGGTACGACATCGCTCGGTTCATGGTGCTTGTCGCAAACGGAAGTGCTTGCGAGGGCGCGGGACATACGCCCGCAACTTGCGGATGTCAAGCGACGCGCGCGGTGAAATTGAAAATGACGGACGCATGACGTGCCGAACTATCTCGGCCTCGACGGATTTCGCTTCGGCTGGGTCGCAGCCTGGATCGACGAGCGCGGCGATCATGGCTTCGATTATTCGCCGGGCCTGACGCGCCTGCTCGCGCTGCCGCATGCGCGTGCGATGATCGACATGCCGATCGGGTTGAATCCGAGCGGCTATCGCGCTTGCGATCTGCGTGCGCGCGAGCTGATTGGTCCAGCCGTGTTTCTCGGTGCGCGCCGCGACCTCTGGACATTCCCGGACATGGCCACGGCCAATCGCCATTACTGGACGCAGGAGGGCAAGGGCAGGGGCGTGTCGGCGCAGCTCTGGAATATCAGGGACAAGATCAGGGAGGTTGACGACGTCATGACGCCAGCGCGACAGGCGACGATCGGCGAAGCGCATCCGGAATTGGTGTTCTGGAATCTGGTAGGGCGGGTGCGGCTTGAACCGAAGACGTCGCCGCGGGGGCGCGAGCAGCGCATTGCGCTGCTGAAAGACCGCGGCTTCACCAAGATCGAGAGGTGGCTGACGCTTCGCCATGGCACCGGCATCGGCCGCGACGATCTCATCGATGCCTGTGCCTGCGCCGTGGCGGCGCGCGACAGCACGCTGCGTGTCGGCGGCGAGGAGACCGATCCGCGTGGACTGCGGATGGAGATCAACTATTGAACCGCTCAATCCCGCCGATCGCATGTACCGGCAAGGTGGCCATGACCGCGATGGCCCGGCTTCGAGCAGTCATCCTCGTCGTCCAGTCTTGCCGCTCTCGCTTCGTACGCATCGGCCATTGCTCGCAGCCGTCCTGCGGCTTCACGATGGGCGAGATCGTCCGCGACGCGGCGACAGCGTTGGGCGTGGTGGAGCAGGGCGCGCTTCTCGATGTTCATCTCGTCACAACGCGCAAATTGCTCGATGGTCTCCGAAATGATGCGCCGGCGACACCGGGAAAAACCGGCAAAATATTCGTGCAAACTGGGAACGCGGCACGTGAGCGGGCGTTTAGGTCAAAGGAGTTGAGGGACAAAGGCCATGTACGACGTCTGCCAATGGGCGACCGCGACGCTCGCGACTGCTTTCACGGCCGCGCTGCTGATCACGGGTCAATGGTTCATCCAGTACCGATTGCAGCATGAAACCCTGACCCCGGTCGTCAGGATCGCAACGCTGCCACCCTAGTTGCTTCAAGGGGATAATCAGACGAAGTGCCGGCCTTGCGCCGTTCGTCCGCCAGCCTAGATTAGGCGGCATCTCGCGAACGCAACCGGAGTCCCGATGTCTGATCTGTCCGCCTTTCCCATCACCAAGCGTTGGCCGGCCAAGCATCCAGAGCTGCTTCAACTCTACTCCCTGCCGACGCCGAATGGTGTGAAGGTCTCGATCATGCTGGAGGAGATCGGGCTTCCCTACGAAGTCCATCTCGTCGATTTCGGCAAGGACGACCAGAAGACGGCCGAATTCCTCTCGCTCAATCCGAACGGCAAGATCCCGGCGATCCTCGATCCCAACGGTCCCGGCGGCAGGCCGCTGCCGCTGTTCGAGTCAGGCGCGATCCTGCAATACCTCGCGGAGAAAACCGGCAAGCTGCTGCCGCAGGACGCGGCGCGCCGCTACCAGACGCTTCAATGGCTGCATTTCCAGATGGGCGGCGTCGGGCCGATGTTCGGCCAGGTCGGCTTCTTCCACAAATTCGCCGGCAAGGACTTTGAGGACAAGCGGCCGCGCGATCGCTACGTCGACGAAGCCAGGCGCCTGCTCGGCGTCATGGACGCGCATCTTTCCGGCCGGCAATGGTTCATGGATGACGACTACAGCATCGCCGACATCTCGATGCTCGGCTGGGTGCGCAATCTCATCGGCTTCTATGGCGCCGGCGATCTCGTCGAGTTCGCCCAGTTCAAGTCGGTTGGTGCCTGGCTCGAGCGCGGGCTTGCGCGTCCGGCAGTGCAGCGCGGGCTGAACATTCCGCAGCGGCCGTAAGGCTAGCTCAACGCCTTGTAGATCATGTAGAGCGCCATCAGCGAGACGAGCGCGATCATGGCCCGGCGGAGCATCGCTCGGCTGACGCCGTTGGCCATGCGTGGGCCGAGGTCGGTGCCAACCCAGAGGCCGGCGAGAATGCCGATGATGGCCGGCCAGCCGACCATGAGCCCCTTGCTCCAGTAGATCCAGGCTGCCGGAAGGTTGGTCGGGATCACGGAGAAGACGAGGCTGACGAGCTGCGCCTGATGCTGTGGCACGCGAAATCCGGCGGCGAGGCCGACGGTGATCGCAAGGCCGCCGCCGATGCCCATGAAGCCGGAGGAAAAGCCCGCAAGCGTGCCGATCAGGAGCAGGGGCAACCAGTGAAGGTGTTCGCGCTCACCGGCCTCATCGCTGCCGTCCTTGCGGTCGCCGCGCAGGATCAACAGGGCGACCAGCGCGAGGAGATAGACGACATAAGTCCATTGCAGGACGGAATCCGAAACCGCGGTCGCGGCATAACCGCCGCCGGCGCCACCGATCAGAAACCCGAGCCCGATCCAGGCAATCCACTGCAAGGGGCTGCGATTGCCGCTCTGCCAATAACGGCGGATGCCGGCAAGACCGGTCGGCGGAAGTTGGGTGATCAGCGAGGTGCCCTGGGCGACGTGTTGCTCGGTCCCGAGCAGCAGCACGGAGAAGATCACGAGGCCGCCGCCGGGGCTCGTGCCCGTGAAGCCCGATGCCAGCCCTGCGACCAGACCGACGCCACCACCGGCGAGGATGTCGTGAAGCCAGGACATCGCTTACGTCCGGGCCCGCCGCCTGACGTCAGGCTTGGTCGTGCGCAGGCCGTCGATCACGCCGGCCACGGCCGCCATGCAGGCTTCGACGTCAAATGCGTCGCCCCAGGATTTTTGCAGCACAAACCCCTGGAAGATCGCGATCAGCACGCGCGCGATCGCGTCGGCGCCGAGGTCGCGCCGGATGAGACCGTCATGCTGGCCGCGCTCGACCAGCGCCACGATCAGCGCGCGTGGCATGTCGATGCCTTCGATGACGCTGCTGCGGACGCGGCGGTTGCGCAGGGCTTCGGCCCAGCCATGGATGCCGACCCGGCGGCGGGCTTCGCCGGCGGGATCGGTCAGCCATTGCGCGTAGACGCGGATCAGCGCGTGAAGTCCTTCGATCGGGTCGCCGGATCCCTGCGCGACCGAATTGAGCACGGCTTCGCGGCGATGCCGGTCGTCGGCGAGCGCCTCGATCAAATCGTCCTTGCTCTGGAAGTAGAGATAGACCGCGCCATGACTTAAGCCCGACCGCTTCACGATGTCGGCCATCCCGGTCTGGTGGAAACCGTCTTCCGAGAAGCAGGCGAGGGCCGCGTCGAGAATCTGCTGCCGCCGGCTTTCGCGTTGCTTGTCGCTGATCTTGGGCATTCAGCCGCCTCAAATAACTGACGGATCGGTCGTTTTCCGATGGATGACGCTTCAGCTGCTCTCAAGCCGATACGGATAAAAAACGATCAGTCAGTCGTGTTTATTTTCAAAAACGGATCGCGTCAAGTCCTGGCCGCCGCAGTCTCAAGAAAACCCCTAGTTTGCCGCCGCCGGCCGGACGCGGTGCCGCAGCCCCCGGCTGGCGCTGCTAGAACAGCCGTCCGCCGTTCGGCACCGGCTGGCTGGGCTGCACCAGCACGACGTTGCCGCTGGCATCTGGGAAGCCGAGCGTCAGCACCTCCGAGATGACTGGTCCGATCTGGCGCGGCGGGAAATTGACGACGGCCGCGACCTGTTGTCCCACCAAGGTCTCGAGCGGATGGTTCTCGGTGATCTGGGCCGAGCTCTTGCGCACGCCGATGGCGGGTCCGAAGTCGATCCACAGCCGAAACGCCGGCTTGCGCGCCTCGGGAAACGGTTTGGCGTCGACGATGGTGCCGACGCGGATATCGACCGCGAGGAAGCTGTTGAAGTCGATGATCGGCGTGGCGGCGGCTGCGGGATCGTGGGTGACGTGCATGGGATGTCCGTTCGGTAGCGTCGTTCGCAATATTGTCGCGCGAAGCGGAGTTTCGTACAACGCCACGTCCATCACGATCCGTCATGCGCGAGGAACGTCTTGCCCAACATCATCTACGGCATCAAGAACTGCGACACCATGAAGAAGGCGCGCGCCTGGCTCGACACTCACGGCGTGCCTTACGCGTTTCACGACTACAAGTCGGCGGGCGTGGGAAAGGACAAGCTCGAGCAATGGAGCGACAAGGTCGGCTGGGAGACGCTGCTCAATCGCGCCGGGACGACGTTCAAGAAGCTGCCCGAGTCCGACAAGGAAGGCCTCTCCGAGAAGAAGGCGCTGGCGCTGATGCTAGCGCAACCATCGATGATCAAGCGGCCGGTGCTGGAGATCGGCGGCAAGCTGCTGGTCGGCTTCAAGCCGGACATCTACGCCAAGGAAGTCGGCGCAAAGCGCTGAGCGCTAGTTCAGCTCGATGATCTCGTTGGGGACGCCGGGCCCCGGCTGGTCCGCGAACTCGACCACGTCGGCCGTCGCGATGCGGCCGGGCGCGCGATGGAAGAGCTCGTGATCGATCACGGCGCGCAGTTTCGGACGCGGCAGTGCGTCGTTTCCGCGCATCAGATTCTTGATCTCGAAGCCGCCGTCCTCGCAGAAGGTCTTGACCGATGCGATGACGTGACAGACCTTGCCGTCGGACTGGAAAGGCAGCAGCAGCCGTTCATAAGCGACGAAGCGCCCGTAGATGTCGTCGACGTCCGCAACGCTGTAGACCGGCAGCCCACGCGCGACGCATTCGTGATAGATCGGCATCACGAACGGCGCGATTTTCGGCCCCAGATACTCGTCGAGCAGAACGCCTTTGCCGGTATGTCCATAGGCGCGCGAGATGCGCGTGTTTTCGCTCTGGATGGTCAGGCGCGGCGCCGGCGTCGACGGATCCACCGTATAGTAGATGAGATCGGACAGCTCTTCCTCGAGCCGCGCAGGCTGATACTCGGAGATCGCCGGCGCGATCTGCTCGCGCGCATAGAGTCGCAGCCACGTGTTCAGAAGATCACGCTGCCTGATCGACTTGACGACGGACGGAGCGGCGCTTGCGAAATCCAAGACAATATTCCCGGAGCGTCAAAACCCGCGCATGATATCGCATACGGGAAAATTTTTGATGAAGGCTGGCGCGCGGAACGAAAGACCGTTAACGACGGCTTGACGACCGGTACCTTGCGAACCGGGAGGCCGGGCAGGCGCGACGTCACTCGCCTCCGACTAAGGGAGCATTTGTATCCCAGGCGGAGACCTGATCTGCTCAGCTTTCCGCCTTGCCTAACCCCCGTCACCTCCGGCATATTCCGCGCCCGGAGGCGGTGTTCCGGATAGGCTCCAAGGAGTGGCTCCAAGGATAGGCAACTAGGCCTCCGGAAAGCCGAAGCAACAAGGATAGCCACGCGCGGCGCGCGGGCAGGGGGAAATCTGTTTGGCCGATGAGTTTATTCTCGAAACGGAAGGCTTGACCAAGGAGTTCGCGGGCTTCTTCGCCGTCCGCGACGTTGCGCTCAAGGTTCGCCGTGGGAGCATTCATGCGTTGATCGGTCCGAACGGGGCCGGCAAGACGACCTGCTTCAATCTTCTGACCAAGTTCCTCAAACCGTCCGCCGGAAAAATCCTGTACAAGGGGCAGGACATTACCGCGATGGCGCCGGCCGACGTTGCGCGCCTGGGGCTTGTTCGTTCATTCCAGATTTCGGCGGTGTTTCCGCATCTCACCGCGCTGGAGAACGTCCGTGTCGCGCTTCAGCGCCAGCACGGCTCTTCGTTCGATTTCTGGCGCTCCAAGTCGGTCCTCAACCGCTTCAACGATCGCGCGCGCGAGCTGCTCAACGATGTCGGCCTCAACGAGTTCGCCAACACGCCCGCGGTCGAGATGCCCTATGGACGCAAGCGTGCACTGGAGATCGCAACCACGCTCGCGCTCGACCCGGAGATGATGCTGCTGGACGAGCCGATGGCCGGCATGGGCCACGAGGACATCGACAAGATCGCGGCGCTGATCAAGCGCATCTCCGCGAAATATACCATCCTGATGGTCGAGCATAACTTGAGCGTCGTGGCCAACCTCTCCGACATCATCACCGTGCTGACGCGCGGGCAGGTGCTCGCGCAAGGTCATTACAGCGAGCTCACCAAGGACGAGCGCGTCAAGGAAGCCTATCTGGGAGCCGGTCATGCCTGACACTGCGATCGCCGAGGCTCCGGCCAAGGCTGCGACCGGCGGAAATGTCCTTCAAATCCGCAACCTCGAAGCCTGGTACGGCGAGTCCCACATCCTGCACGGGATCAACTTCGACGTGAACGCGGGCGAGGTCGTCACCCTGCTCGGGCGTAACGGCGCCGGCAAGACGACCACGCTGAAGTCGATCATGGGCATCATCGGCAAGCGGACCGGCTCGGTGAAGTTCAACAACCAGGAGATCATCCGCGCGACCTCCGACAAGATCGCGCGCATGGGCATCGCCTTCTGTCCGGAAGAGCGGGGCATATTCTCCAGTCTCGACGTGCGCGAGAATCTGATGCTGCCGCCGGTGGTCCGTGCAGGCGGATTGCCGCTCGAGCAGATCTTCGAGCTGTTCCCGAACCTGAAGGAACGGCTCTACAGCCAGGGCACCAAGCTGTCCGGGGGCGAGCAGCAGATGCTCGCGATCGCGCGCATCCTGCGCACCGGCGCGAGTTTCCTGATGCTGGACGAGCCGACCGAGGGCCTCGCGCCCGTCATCATTCAGCAGATCGGCCACACCATTGCGCGGCTCAAGAAGGAGGGCTTCACGATCCTCCTGGTCGAGCAGAATTTCCGCTTCGCGTCGACCGTCGCCGACCGCTATTACGTGGTCGAGCATGGCAAGATCATTGACGGATTTTCCAATGCGGAGCTTGCCGCCAACATGGACAAGCTCCACACCTATCTTGGTGTTTAGTACTGCCAACGAGAAGAATTCAAAAAGGAAAGTTGCATGAAGACCAGGTCGATTGCGTCATTGCTGCTGACCACCGCGCTGACATTCGCCGCAGTAGGCGTCGCCTCTGCGCAGGACAAGACCGTCAAGATCGGCGCATTGTCCGATCAGTCCGGGCTCTATGCCGACCTCGGCGGTCCCGGCTCGACGCTCGCGGCGCAGATGGCCGTTGAGGATTCCGGCCTCGCTGCGAAGGGCTGGAAGATCGACATCATCTCCGGCGATCACCAGAACAAGCCCGACATCGGCACCGCGATCGCGCGGCAATGGTTCGACGTCGACAAGGTCGACATCATCGTCGACGTTCCGAATTCCGGCGTGGCGCTCGCCGTCAACAACGTCATCAAGGAAAAGAACGGCGTCTACATCAACTCAGGTGCGGCGACGTCCGACCTCAGCAACGCGCAGTGCTCGCCTAACACCGTGCACTGGACCTACGACACCTACATGCTGGCCCACACCACCGGGCAGGCGCTGGTCAAGGCGGGGGGCGACAGCTGGTTCTTCCTGACCGCCGACTACGCCTTCGGTGCTGCGCTCGAGCGCGACACCACCGCGGTCGTCACCGCCAACGGCGGCAAGGTGGTCGGCGGCGTCAAGCATCCGCTGAATACGCCGGACTTCTCGTCCTTCCTGCTGCAGGCGCAGTCGTCCAAGGCCAAGATCATCGGTCTTGCCAATGCCGGCGGCGACACCACCAATACGATCAAGCAGGCGGCCGAGTTCGGCATCGGCAAGGGCGGCCAGAAGCTCGCGGCGCTCTTGCTCTTCCTCACCGACGTCAAGGCGATCGGTCTGGAGACGGCGCAGGGCCTCAACTTCACCGAGACGTTCTACTGGGACATGAACGACCAGACCCGGGCGTTCTCCAAGCGCTTCGCCGAGAAGATGAAGAACAACGCGCCGCCCACCATGGTGCAGGCCGGCGTCTATGCGGGCGTGCGTCACTATCTCAAGGCGCTCGAAGCGCTCGGCGGAAATCCCCATGACGGCGTCAAGATCGTCGAGAAGATGAAGTCGATGCCGACGGAAGACGAGCTGTTCGGCAAGGGCGAGATCCAGCCCAACGGCCGCACCATCCACAACGCCTACCTGTTCGAAGTGAAGAAGCCCTCGGAGTCCAAGGGGCCGTGGGACTTCTACAAGCTGGTCGGCACGGTGCCGGGCGACCAGGCGTTCACGCCGCTGTCCGAGAGCAAGTGTGCGCTGCTCAAGAAGTAAGATGACCGCCCGCAGGCCTTGAAGGCTTGCGGGCGACTTTCAAGGGAACGCCGAAGGGACCGGGTGCGGGATCGATGCAGGCTCTATACGCTCAGCTACTGGTGGGACTGATCAACGGCTCGTTCTACGCGCTGCTCAGTCTCGGGCTCGCCGTGATCTTCGGCATGCTCAACATCATCAATTTCGCCCATGGCGCGCTCTACATGATGGGCGCCTTCGTCGCCTATTTCCTGCTCAACCTCGGCGGCATCAACTATTGGTGGGCGCTGTTGCTGGCCCCCATCATCGTCGGCATCTTCGGCATGATCCTGGAACGGACCATGCTGCAATGGCTGACCGGGCTCGACCACCTCTACGGCCTGCTGCTGACCTTCGGTATCGCGCTGATCGTGCAGGGCGTGTTCCAGAACTATTTCGGCTCGTCCGGCCTGCCTTACGCCATTCCGGACCAGCTCAAGGGCGGCATGAACCTCGGTTTCATGTTCCTGCCGATCTATCGCGGCTGGGTGGTCGTGTTCTCGCTGGTCGTGTGTCTGGCGACCTGGTTCTTGATCGAGAAGACGCAGCTTGGCGCTTACCTGCGCGCCGCCACCGAAAATCCGACGCTGGTGCGCGCCTTCGGCATCAACGTGCCGCGCATGATCACGCTCACTTATGGCCTCGGCGTCGGTCTCGCCGCGCTGGCCGGCGTGCTCTCGGCGCCGATCAACCAGGTGCGGCCGCTGATGGGCGCCGACCTCATCATCGTCGTGTTCGCCGTGGTCGTGATCGGCGGCATGGGATCGATCATGGGCTCCATCATCACCGGCTTCGCGCTCGGGGTGATCGAGGGGCTGACCAAATATTTCTACCCTGAGGCCTCCAATACCGTCGTGTTCGTGCTGATGGTGCTGGTGCTCCTGGTGAAGCCAACGGGATTGACGGGAAGGGCGGCCTGATATGACAACCCTGACGGACAACACGCTGCCGGCAACCCCGCGCGCGATGCGCGACGAGATGATCGTTTTCGTGGTGATGGCGCTGGTATTGGCATCGGTGCCATTCACGGGCGTCTACCCGTTCTTCGTGATGCAGGCGCTGTGCTTTGCGTTGCTCGCTTGCGCCTTCAATCTCTTGATCGGCTACGGCGGCCTGCTGTCGTTCGGCCACGCGATGTTCCTGGGGACGGCCGGCTATTGCAGCGCCCATGCGCTGAAGGTGTGGGCGTTGCCGCCCGAGCTCGGCATCCTCGTCGGCATCGCCGCGGCTTTCGTGCTCTCGCTCATCACGGGTTTCATCTCGATCCGCCGCCAGGGCATCTACTTCTCGATGATCACGCTGGCGCTGTCGCAGCTCTTGTACTTCATCTACCTCCAGGCCCCCTTCACCCACGGTGAGGACGGCATCCAGGGCATCCCGCAGGGGCGCATGTTCGGGATCTTCGATCTGTCCAAGCCGACGGTGCTGTATTACGTCGTGCTGGTCGGGTTCCTCGCCGGCTTCCTCCTGATCTTCCGCATCATCAACTCGCCGTTCGGCGAGGTCCTAAAGGCGATCCGCGAGAACGAGCCGCGGGCGATCTCGCTCGGCTACCGGACCGACCAGTACAAGTTCCTGGCCTTCGTGCTGTCAGGCACGCTGGCCGGTTTTGCCGGTGCGCTGAAGGTGTTCGTGGCGCAGAACGCCTCGCTTACCGACGTCCATTGGTCGATGTCCGGTGAGGTCGTGCTGATGACGCTGGTCGGCGGCCTCGGCACTATCTTCGGCCCCGTGGTCGGCGCCTTCGTGATCATTGCCATGCAGCAATATCTGGCGGGTTTCGGCCAATGGGTGACGGTGATCCAGGGCTCGATCTTCGTGATCTGCGTGCTCACCTTCCGCCGCGGCGTGATCGGTGAAATCGCGCATTACTTCCGGCGATCGCTCTAAGTCATTGATTTGAAGTGAGTTTACCTGCCGCGTGAAAGCGGTGGATGATCCGGCTCCGCGGGCGTGAGATGACACGCGCGCGGATCGAAAATGGTCTATGACAGTTTCATGACGGCCCCTCCGGCCGGGCCATTTCCAACCGGTAGCCTATCCCCATGATGCGATGGTTTCGCGCTTTCCTGCCCAAGGAAGAACGGTTCTTCGACCTGTTCGACCGACATGCCCAGACGGTGATCCAGGGTTCGATCGCGCTCCAGGGCATGCTCAACGGGGGCGAGGAAACGCCGGTCTACTGCCAGCGCGTCAACCAGTTCGAGAACGACGCCGACAACATCACCCGCGAGGTGCTGACGGCGGTGCGCCGCACCTTCATCACCCCGTTCGACCGGGGTGACATCAAGAACCTCATCACCTCGCTGGACGACGCCATCGACCAGATGCAGCAGACCGCCAAGGCCGTGATGCTGTTCGAGGTCCGCAGCTTCGAGCCGCCGATGCGTGAGATCGGCGGACTTCTGATCGAATGCGCCAATCTGGTCGGCCGTGCGCTGCCGCTGATGCAATCGATCGGCCCGAACGTGGCCATGCTGACCGCGATCACGGAAGAGCTGGGCAAGCTGGAAGGCCGTGTCGACGATCTCCACGACATCGGCCTGAAGGAGCTGTTTCTCAAGCATCGTGACGGCAATGCGATGGACTTCATCGTCGGCGTCGAGATCTATGATCATCTGGAGAAGGTCGCCGACCGTTTCGACGACGTTGCGAACGAGATCAACAGCATCGTCATCGAGCAAGTGTAGGGCAGGATTGCTGTGGACGCCGCGTTGGGTCTTCCCGTCCTGGTCGGTTTGATCGCCGTCGCGCTGCTGTTCGACTTCCTGAACGGCCTGCATGACGCCGCCAATTCGATCGCGACCATCGTCTCGACCCGCGTGTTGCGGCCGCAATTCGCGGTGTTCTGGGCCGCGTTCTTCAATTTCGTCGCCTTCATGGTGTTCGGGCTGCACGTCGCCCAGACCATCGGGACCGGCATCATCGATCCCGCGATCGTCGACGCCCAGGTGATCTTCGCGGCGCTGGTCGGCGCCATCGTCTGGAACCTCGTGACCTGGGCGCTCGGCATCCCATCCTCGTCGTCCCACGCGCTGATCGGCGGGTTATTCGGTGCGGGCGTGGCCAAAGCCGGGATCTCCGCGGCGGTCTGGAGCGGATTGTCCAAGACGGTCATTGCGATCGTGCTGTCTCCGCTCGTCGGCTTCGTGCTTGCGATGGTGCTGGTTGCGATCGTGTCCTGGGCGTCGGTGCGCTCGACGCCGTTCGCGGTCGATCGCGCCTTCCGCATCCTGCAGTTCGCCTCGGCCTCGCTCTATTCGCTCGGCCATGGCGGCAACGACGCGCAGAAGACCATGGGCATCATCGCCGTGCTGCTCTATTCGCAGGGCCATCTCGGCGGCGAATTCTTCGTACCATTCTGGGTGGTGCTGTCGTGCCAGGCGGCGATGGCGATGGGCACCTTGATGGGCGGCTGGCGCATCGTCCGCACCATGGGCCTGCGCATCACCAAACTGACGCCGATGCAGGGCTTTTGCGCCGAGACGGGGGGCGCCGCGACCCTGTTCATGGCGACCTTCCTCGGGGTTCCCGTCTCGACCACCCACACCATCACCGGCGCGATCGTCGGCGTCGGCGCCGCCCGCCGCCTTTCGGCGGTGCGCTGGAACGTCGCCAGCTCGATCGTCTATGCCTGGGTCATCACGATGCCGGCGTCCGCCATCGTCGCGGCGCTGACCTGGTGGGCGGTCAAGATCTTCGTCAAGTAACCAGCTTCAGCCCGACGATCCCGGCGACGATCAGCCCGATGCTGGCAAGACGCAGGGCCGTGGCCGGCTCGCCGAACAGGATGATGCCGAGCGTCGCGGTGCCGACCGCACCGATCCCGGTCCATACCGCATAGGCGGTTCCGACGGGCAGCGATTTGAGGGCGAGGCCGAGCAGGATGACGCTGCCGGCCATGGCTGCGAGCGTGACGACGGACGGAACAAGCTTGCTGAAGCCTTCTGTGTATTTCAGGCCGATCGCCCAGGTAATCTCGAGAAGTCCGGCGACGAACAGGATGCTCCAGGCCATGACGACCCTCCGTTCAAGGCAGGGTCGTCCCCGCGGGCTGATGTGTTGATGAGCGGGAAGGTCGTCCTTCCCCAGGATTGATCGTCAAGCCGATATGGGGCTGGCCGAAGGGCTCCGCAATCGCCAATTGAGGCTTGATCAGGCCCATTTTCCCTGTCAAACGCTGCCGCCATGTCCGACATCGCCACCACCACCGCCGAATCGCCGGCCCGTTCGCCGCTTGCCGCTGAAGTGGCGCGGCGGCGGACCTTTGCGATCATCTCCCATCCTGACGCCGGCAAGACCACGCTGACCGAGAAGCTGCTGCTGTTCGGAGGCGCCATCAACCTCGCCGGCCAGGTCAAGGCCAAGGGCGAGCGGCGCAACACGCGTTCGGACTGGATGAAGATCGAGCGCGAGCGCGGCATCTCGGTCGTGACCTCGGTGATGACCTTCGAGTTCGAGGGCCTCGTCTTCAACCTCTTGGACACGCCGGGCCACGAGGACTTTTCGGAAGACACCTATCGCACGCTGACGGCGGTCGATTCCGCCGTCATGGTGATCGACGCCGCCAAGGGCATCGAGGCCCGCACCCGGAAGCTGTTCGAGGTTTGTCGCCTGCGCGACATCCCGATCATCACCTTCATCAACAAGATGGACCGCGAGAGCCGCGACGTCTTCGAGCTGCTCGACGAGATCGAGAAGACGTTGGCGCTCGACACCACGCCGATGACCTGGCCGGTCGGCCGCGGCCGCGACTTCCTCGGCACCTACGACGTCGTCAATGGCGGCGTGCGCCTGCTCGAAGGCGGCGGCGCCAAGACCGGCGCGGCACAGCAGATCGCGATCGAGGAACTCGCCAAGCTCAACGCCAATCTCGACGTCTCCGCCGTGAAGGACGAGCTGGAGCTCGTCACCGAGGCCTCGAAGCCGTTCGAGCTGGAAGCGTTCCGCGAGGGCCATCTGACGCCGGTCTATTTCGGCAGCGCGCTGCGCAATTTCGGCGTCGGCGATCTCCTGGAAGGTCTCGGCAAGTTCGCGCCCGAGCCGCGCGCGCAGGACAGCGACCAGCGCAAGGTCGAGGCCACTGATCCCCGCATGAGCGCCTTCGTGTTCAAGATCCAGGCCAACATGGATCCGAACCACCGCGACCGCATCGCGTTTGCGCGCCTCTGCTCGGGCAAGCTCAGCCGCGGCATGAAGGCGAAGCTGGTGCGCACCGGCAAGAGCATGCCGCTGTCGAGCCCGCAATTCTTCTTCGCGCAGGACCGCTCGGTTGCGGATGAAGCCTTCGCCGGCGACGTCGTCGGCATTCCCAATCACGGCACGCTGCGCATCGGCGACACGCTGACCGAGGGCGAGGATTTCAACTTCGTGGGCGTGCCGAGCTTCGCGCCGGAAATCGTCCGCCGCGTCCGGCTCACCGATGCGATGAAGGCGAAGAAGCTGAAGGAAGCGCTGCAGCAGATGTCGGAAGAGGGCGTGGTGCAGGTGTTCCGGCCGCGCGACGGTGCGCCGGCGCTGGTCGGAGTCGTCGGCGCGCTGCAGCTCGACGTGCTGAAGGCGCGGCTGGAAGCTGAATATTCCTTGCCGGTCGAGTTCGAGGTCAGCGAGTTCCAGCTCGCGCGCTGGGTCTCCTCGGACGACCGCAAGAAGCTCGACACCTTCATCGCCGCCAACACCTCGAGCATCGCCGACGACGTCGACGGCGATCCCGTGTACCTGGCGCGGAACGAGTTCTATCTCGGCTATACCAAGGAGCGCGCCGAGGGCATCGAGTTCACCAACGTCAAGGACGTGAAGAAGAAGGGGTAGGGCGGGCGGACTTTTGCGCGCGAGTCCGTGATTGCGCGCCGGCTTGACGCGTTCATGGACAATGCCATTTTTGCTCGTGGCCTTGCGAGTTTACACCATGTGGCGCGGCATTCTCGTTCTTCTCCCGCTGTCGGTCTCGACCGCCGCCGCCGACGCGCGGCCCCGACAGATCAATCCGATCCCGTTCGCGCATGAGCCGTGCAGCGTGCTCGACAACAGGCCCTGCACGCCGTCCTATTGCAGCCCGCTCGAGCCCGGCCCCTGCATTCCCGAGATCGACTACCCCTATGGCCAGAACCTCCAGCTCACCATCCAGAGCGTTCCATCGGAGGCCGATCGCGCCAAATATCAGAAGCCCGATCACGATCTCGATACGATCGGCGACCTCTTTGCCGAGCTGCGCAGCTGCTGGTCGCCGCCGCCGTCGGACAATGCGCGCGCGGGCATGCAGATGGCGGTGCGTTTCAGCTTTAACAAGGCGGGCGGCCTGATCGGCCCGCCGCGCCTCACGTATGCAAGTGCGGGCGTGCCAGCAGAGACGCGAACCACCTATCTCAACGCGATCAATTCATCGCTGAATGCCTGCCTGCCGCTGAAACTCACGGGCGGTCTCGGCGGCGCGCTGGCCGGCCGGCCGATCGCGATCCGTTATGTCGACAATCGCGAGCTCGGCAAGTAGCGCATCAGTTGCGACCCGCATCCAATCGATGATACCTCAGACGCTGGGGCGTTGGCTAAAGGGGAGGATGTCGTGGGTCTGCTGGTCATGATCCTGGGGCTGGTGCTGTTCTTCGCCACCCATGTTTTCACCACGAAACGTGAGGCGCGCGCGCAGGCGATCGCCAGGCTGGGCGAGGGGACCTACAAGATCCTCTACACCGTCGTCTCGCTCGCGGGGCTCGCGCTGATCATCTGGGGCTTTGCCCACTACCGCAGCTCCGGCTGGATCGACGTCTGGTATCCGCCGAAGGCGATGAAGCACATCACGGTCGCCTTGATGCTGCCCGCG
The DNA here is from genome assembly GCF_032144035.1 of Bradyrhizobium sp. WYCCWR 12699. Lineage (NCBI taxonomy): Bacteria > Pseudomonadati > Pseudomonadota > Alphaproteobacteria > Hyphomicrobiales > Nitrobacteraceae > Bradyrhizobium > Bradyrhizobium sp. WYCCWR 12699. The sequence goes on along the minus strand of NZ_JAVTJN010000036.1, from coordinate 532,890 downwards.
GTCATTATGGTGGTCGCCTCGTACTTGCGCGGTCGCATCTATGCCGCGCTGAAGCACCCGATGCTGGCCGGCGTCAAGCTGTGGGCCGCGGCGCATCTGTTGGCCAACGGCGATCTCGGCTCCATCATCCTGTTCGGCTCGTTCCTGGGCTGGGCGGTCTATGACCGCATCTCGCTGAAGCGTCGCACCGATGCCGGCGGGCCGCCAATTCCGGTCGGCGGTGTCACCAACGATCTGATCGCGGTCGCGGTCGGCATCGTCGCCTATCTGGCGCTGGCGTTTGCGTTCCATCCGGTCGTGATCGGCGTGCCGGTCGTGGGGGTCTGACGCAGCGGATCAGCGCAAGACGGTTTCGCGCAGCCGTGCGCGGAAGGTGACAAAGCAACAAGCCGAGGGCGTTCGATGGACTGGTCGCAATCTCAGATCCCGCCGATGCGGCTCGAGGCGCGGTTTGGCGATCGGGTGGTGCCTTCCTTTGGCGACCGGCCGGCAAATCTGTGGGCGATGATCGCGGACGCCTGCGCCCGCAATGGCGATGGCGAGGCGCTGATCGCAGGCAATGTCCGGCTGAGCTGGCGGCAGGCCGTCGAGCAGGCGACCCGGATCGCCGCGGGCTTGCGCAAGCTCGGCCTGCAGCGCGGCGACCGCGTGGCGATCCTGCTCGGCAACCGTATCGAATTTCCGCTGCTGCTGTTTGCCGCCGCGCATGAGGGGCTGGTGACGGTGCTGCTCAGCACGCGTCAGCAGAAGCCGGAGATCGCCTATGTGCTCGCCGATTGCGGCGCCAAGATCCTGATCCACGAGGGCTCGCTCGCCGAGCGGCTGCCCGAGGCGCAGGATGTGCCTGATCTGATCCATCGCATCGCCATGGACGACGATCCGGCCCGATCGCGCTTCGCGGCGCTCGCCGACAACGCGCCGGCCTCGGCGCCGGTCGAGGTGAGCGAAGAGGACACCGCGATGATCCTCTACACCTCGGGCACCACTGGCAAGCCGAAGGGCGCGATGCTGGCCCATTGCAACATCGTGCATTCCTCGATGGTGTTCGTGTCTTGCCTGCAATTGACGGAAGCGGATCGTTCGATCGCGGCGGTGCCGCTCGGCCATGTCACCGGAATCGTAGCCAACATCACGACCATGATCCGCTGCGGCGGCGCGCTGATCATCATGCCCGAATTCAAGGCCGCCGATTACCTCAAGCTCGCTGCCCGCGAGCGCGTCACCTACACGGTGATGGTGCCGGCGATGTATAATCTCTGCCTGCTCCAGCCCGATTTCGACAGCTATGATCTGTCGAGGTGGCGCATCGGTGGTTTTGGCGGCGCGCCGATGCCGGTCGCGACCATCGAGAAGCTCAAGGCGAAAATTCCGGGCCTCAAGCTGATGAATTGCTACGGCGCGACCGAGACGACGTCACCTTCGACGATCATGCCGGGCGAGCTGACCGAGAGCCATATCGACAGCGTCGGCCTGCCTTGCCCGGGCGCGCGCATCGTGGCGATGGGCCCGGATGGGCGCGAGCTGCCCCGCGGCGAGATCGGTGAGCTCTGGATCCAGAGCGCCTCTGTCATCAAGGGCTATTGGAACAACCCGAAGGCCACCGCCGAAAGCTTCACGAGCGGATTCTGGCACTCGGGCGATCTCGGCTCGGTCGATGCGGAGGGATTTGTCCGCGTGTTCGACCGGCAGAAGGACATGATCAACCGCGGCGGCCTGAAGATCTATTCGGCCGAGGTCGAATCCGTGCTGGCCGGCCATCCCGCCGTGGTCGAGAGCGCGATCATCGCCAAGGCGTGCCCGGTGCTGGGCGAGCGCGTCCACGCCGTGGTGGTCACGCGAGAGCCGGTCACCCATGAGGTCCTGCGGACCTGGTGCGCCGAGCGGCTGTCTGACTACAAGGTTCCCGAGACCTTGGCGATCACAGCCGATCCCTTGCCGCGCAATGCCAACGGCAAGGTGCTGAAACGGCAGTTGCGCGAGCTCCTGGGAGCCTGAGCCGGGCAGGCCATCCGGGCTCTCCCGGGTGGTTAACGCCTTGATCGGGCTCGCTTTGCCTTGCCAGCGCCATATCGTTAGGGTACCTCGCCGCCACGTGGGGGACGGGATTCCTGACGCGGACGCTTCGGCGCGCGCACCCGGACGGGCATGGGATTAGCATAAGTGTCTGAATTATTTGACGAAGTCGACGAGGAAGTACGTCGCGAACAGCTCAAGAAGCTGTGGGATAAATATTCGATCTACTTCATCGCCCTGATGGTGCTGATCGTCGCGGGCGTCGCCGGCTGGCGTGGTTACCAATATCTGGAGACCAAGAAGGCCGCTGAGGCCGGCGCTGCCTTCGAGAAGGCCGTCGAGCTGTCGGAGCAGGACAAGCACGCCGACGCGGAGAAGGCCTTCACCGAGCTCGCCGCCAAGGCGCCTTCGGGCTATCGAACCCTGGCGCGGCTGCGCGCCGCGGCCGAGGCTGCCGCGCGCGACCCCAAGGCCGCCGCGAAGATGTATGACGACCTTGCTGCCGACCGCAGCGTGGGCGGTGAGTGGCAGGATCTGGCGAAGATCCGCGCCGCCGGCCTCGTGCTCGACAGTGCCAGCTATGCCGACATGCAGCAGCGCCTGGAATCCTCCGCTGCGCCCAAATCGACAGCGACCTTCCGCCATAGTGCTCGCGAGATGCTGGCGTTGTCGGCCTGGCGCAACAACGACATGACCGCGGCCCGCAAATGGCTCGAGGCGATCGCCGAGGACGGCGAGACGCCGCCCGGCCTGCGCTCGCGCGCCGAGGCGCTCCAGGCCCTGTTGCCGCCCGTCGCCAAAAGCTGACCAAGAGCTGACTGACGGGCCCTCTGACGTAAACGAGACACACGATGCGCCGTATGCCACGCTTGATCGCAGCCGCCGTCCTGATCGCCTTCACGGGCGTCCTGGGCGGCTGCTCCAGCTTCGATCCAAGCGACATGCTCGACTTCCTCGACACCAAGAAGAAGCTGCCGGGCGACCGCAAGCCGGTCTTCCCGGAAGGCGTGCCGGGCCTCGAACAGGGCGTGCCGAAGGAGCTGTACAAGGGCGCGCAGCAGCAGCCCGATCCGAACGCGCCCGCCGTCGCGGCCTTGCCCGCGGAGCCGCCGCCCGAGCCGGCCAAGCCGGCGAAGGGCGCCAAGGCTAAGAAGACGAGGCAGCCGGCCGCCGCAGCTGTGGCGCCGGCTGAGGCGCCTGCCGGCGAGGTTGACGGCGAGGCCCAGCCGGAGGCCGCGCCGCCCACGGCCGCCCCGCCGCCCAAGCACAAGATCGTCCGCAAGCGCACCACTGCACCGCCGCCGGATCAGCCGGTCCAGCAGGCACAACCGACCCAGACCACGCAGCAGCAATCGCAGGGAGCTTTCCCGGCGCCGCTGCCGAGCGGCAGCTTCTCGCGCTGATCATTCATTTCATTGACACGCGCAGCCCCGGCAGCGCACGAATGACCGATGTCCTTCACGATCGCCATTATCGGCCGGCCCAATGTCGGCAAATCGACGCTGTTCAACCGTCTGGTCGGGCAGAAGCTCGCGCTCGTCGATGATTTGCCGGGGGTCACCCGCGACCGCCGCGAGGGCGAGGCCAGGCTCGGCGATCTCGAATTCACCATCATCGACACCGCCGGCCTCGACGAGGGTGCCAGGGGCTCGCTGACCGCGCGGATGCAGGAGCAGACCGAGGCCGCGATCGCACAGGCGGACGCGCTGTTCTTCGTCATCGATGCCCGCATCGGCCTCACGCCCACCGATCGGGCCTTCGCCGATTTCGCCCGCAAGGCCAACAAGCCGGTGCTGCTGGTCGCCAACAAGAGCGAGGGCAAGCACGGCGATGCCGGCGCGATGGAGGCCTTCGCGCTCGGGCTTGGCGATCCCATCCAGATCTCGGCCGAGCACGGCGAGGGCATGGGCGAGCTCTATGATGAGCTCGCCAAGCTGATGCCGGAGCCCGTCGATGAGGATGAGGACGAGGACGACGGCGTGCCGCTCACGGAGGAGGAGGCCGCGACCCGCCCGATCCGCGTCGCCATCGTCGGCCGGCCCAATGCCGGCAAGTCGACGCTGATCAACCATCTGCTCGGCGAGGAGCGCCTGCTGACGAGCCCGGAGGCCGGCACCACGCGCGATTCCATCGCGGTCGAGATCAACTGGAAGGGCCGTGATTTTCGCGTGTTCGACACCGCGGGTCTCCGCCGTCGCTCGCGCATCGAGGAGAAGCTGGAGAAGCTCTCGGTCGCCGACGCGCTGCGTGCGGTGCGCTTTGCCGAAGTCGTCGTGCTGATGATGGACACGCAGAACCGCTTCGAGGAGCAGGATCTGCGCATCGCCGATCTGATCGAGCGCGAGGGCCGCGCCATCGTGCTCGCCGTCAACAAATGGGACCTGATGGAGACCAAGGGCGGCGGCGCGATCTCGGGTCTGCGCCGTGATGCCGATCACTGGCTGCCGCAGGTCAAGGGCGTGCCGATCGTCGCGGTGTCGGGCCTGATGGGCGAGGGCATCGACCGCCTGATGCAGGCGGTCCAGGACGCCTATGCGGTCTGGAACAGGCGCGTGCCGACCTCGGCGCTCAATCGCTGGTTCGAGCAGGCGGTCCAGGCCAATCCGCCGCCGGCGGTGTCCGGCCGCAGGCTGAAGCTGAACTACATCACGCAGAACAAGGCGCGCCCGCCGAGCTTCGTGCTGTTCTGCTCGCGCGCGGACGCGGTGCCGCAGTCCTATCTGCGCTACCTCACCAACTCCATGCGCGAGACCTTCGATCTGCCGGGTACGCCTGTGCGCATCACCCTGCGCGAGAAGGCCAATCCCTTCGCGCACAAGCGCAAGCGGCCGTCGTGAATGATGGCGCCGGAGAGGTGACGGCGCAGGGCGCTGTGCCAGCGAGGGGCGGCGCGGTCGCCTTCATCTTCGTGACCATCCTGCTCGACATGCTCGCGCTCGGCGTGATCATGCCGATCCTGCCGAAGCTGATCGAGAGCTTCGTCGACAACGACACCGCGCACGCGGCCCGCATCTTCGGCCTGTTCGGCACCGCCTGGGCCCTGATGCAATTCGTGTTCTCGCCGCTGTTAGGGGCCCTGTCGGATCGTTTCGGGCGGCGGCCGGTGGTTCTGCTGTCGAATTTCGGGCTTGCCGCCGACTACGTGCTGATGGCGCTGGCGCCGTCGCTGGCCTGGCTGTTCGTCGGCCGGGTCGTCTCCGGCATTACGTCGGCCAGCATCTCGACAGCCTTTGCCTATATCGCCGACATCACGCCGCCGGAGCGGCGCGCGGCGGTCTTCGGCCGGATCGGCGCAGCCTTCGGCGCCGGCTTCGTGCTCGGTCCGGCGCTGGGCGGCCTGCTCGGCGACATCGATCCGCGCCTGCCGTTCTGGGCCTCGGCGGGGTTGAGCCTCGCCAATGCGCTCTACGGGCTGTTCGTCCTGCCGGAATCGCTGGCGCCCGACAAGCGCGCGCCGTTTCGCTGGCGAACCGCCAGTCCGCTCGGAGCGCTCCACCTGCTGCGCTCAAACGCGGCGCTGGCCGGATTGTCCGTCGTCAATTTCATCGCGCAGGTCGCGCATGTCGTGCTGCCCTCGACCTTCGTGCTCTATGCGACCTATCGCTACGGCTGGGATTCCAAGACCGTGGGATTGACGCTGGCGATGGTCGGCATCTGCGCCATGGTGGTGCAGGGGCTCGCGATCGGTCCCATCGTGCGTGTGCTGGGCGAGCGGAACGCGTTGCTGCTCGGCCTGTGCTGTGGCGCACTCGGCTTCGTGGTCCTGGGCGCGGCGCCGACCGGGCCGCTGTCCTGGATCGGAATTCCCATTCTGGCATTGTGGGGCATTTCGGGTGCGGCGTCGCAAGCGTTGATGACACGGCTGGTGGCGCCCGAGCAGCAGGGTCAGCTGCAGGGCGCGACCGCGAGCGTGCAGAGCGTCTCGCAGCTCGTCGGCCCGTTCCTGTTCACGCTGACCTTTTCCTATTTCATCGGCGCCAGCGCGCCGCTGCATCTGCCCGGCGCGCCGTTCCTGCTGGCGGCGGCGCTGATGGTGGTGTGCGTCGCGATTGCGGTGCGGACGCTGGGTGGACCGAGGACGGTCTCGTAGGGTGGGCACTAAAAGTTGGGCGGATTAGCGAAGCGCAATCCGCCGTCTTCCAGGTGAGAGATAGAGGCGGGTTACGCCTGTGGCTAACCCGCCCTTACGACCTCTCGCCTATTTCTTCACCAGCGGGCAATCGCTGTCCTTGAGCGGCTTGGCGGCGTCTTCCGCCGAGATCGTGGCGATCTGCTTGTAATAGTCCCACGGTCCCTTCGACTCCTCGGGCTTCTTCACCTCGAACAGATAGGCCGGGATGAGGCGGCGGCCGTCCTGGCGCAGCGGGCCGTTGCCGAACAGCGGATCGTCGGTCGGCAGCTCCTTCATCTTGGCGACGACCTTGGCGCCGTCATGCGGATTGCCGCCGAGCGCGTCCATCGCCTTGAGATAGTGCAGCACCATCGCGTAATTGCCGGCCTGGGTCATCGACGGCATCGCGTTCTTGCTGGCGAGCTGCGAGAAGCGCTTGGACCATTCGCGGGTCTTGTCGTTCAGGTCCCAGTAGAACGATTCGGTGAAGGTCAGGCCCTGCGCGGTCTTCAGGCCCAGCGAATGCACGTCGTTGATGAACAGCAGCAGCGCGGCGAGCTTCTGGCCGGCGGAGACGATGCCGAATTCTGCCGCTTGCTTGATCGAGTTCGTGGTGTCGCCGCCGGCATTGGCGAGGCCCACGACCTTGGCCTTGGACGATTGCGCCTGCAGCAGGAAGGAGGAGAAGTCCGCGGTGTTGATCGGATGCTTGACGCTGCCGAGCACCTTGCCGCCGTTCGCAGTCACGACCGCCGTGGTGTCGCGCTCGAGCGCATGGCCGAAGGCGTAATCCGCGGTCAGGAAGAACCAGCTGTCGCCGCCGGCCTTGGTCAGCGCCTTGCCGGTGCCGTTGGCGAGCATGTAGGTGTCATAGGTGTAGGACACCGTGTTCGGCGTGCAGGCCTTGCCGGTGAGGTCCGCGGAGGCGGCGCCGGAATTCAGCAGCACCGCGTTCTTTTCCTTGACGAGGTTGCTGACCGCAAGCGCAACGCCGGAGTTCGGCGTGTCCGCGATCGCGTCGACCTTCTCGTTGTCGATCCACTGCCGGGCGATGTTGACGCCGACGTCGGGCTTGTTCTGATGGTCGCCGCTGATGACGTCGATCTTCCAGCCCTTCTTGAGCAGGCCGGAATCCTCGACAGCCATCTTGATCGCGACCACGGAGTTCGGGCCGCCGATGTCGGCATAGAGGCTCGACATGTCATTGAGCACGCCGATCTTGACGGTCTTGTCCTGCGCGAAAGCGGATGTTGCAAAACCGAAGGCGGCACAGGCCAGAAGGGCCGCAGAGCGGCGCGCGAACGTCGTCGTCATAAAAGGTTTCCTCCATTGTCAAATATGCGGACGGCTCTCTTGCGGAGCCTCGTTCCGGCTGATGGCTCTAGCCTGTCCGAGGCCCGGCGGCAATGCGCCTAAAGCCGGATGACGCTTTCGTCGCAGCGTCATCCGCAGGTTAACTTTTTGGACAAAATGCGTTGAGACGCTATTTGAGTGCGTCCGATGTCAGCTTGAATTTCTGGATGCGCTTTCCGGTGTCGACCTCGGCGGTATAGACATTACCCTTGGCGTCGATCGCCATGGCGTGCACCCAGTGGAATTGACCGGCGTTGCGGCCGCTATGCCCGAAGCTGCCGACCACGCTGCCGTCCTCGCGCTTGATCACCCTGATCTCGTTGTTCTCGCCGTCGGCGCTGAGCAGCCAGGTTTGCTTCGGATCCGGCCAGATCGCGATGTCCCACACCGCGCCGTTGCCGAGCGTGTTCTTCTCGAAGAAGAACTCCTTCACGAAGCTGCCGTCCTTTTTGAACACCTGGATGCGGTTGTTGATGCGGTCGCAGACATAGACGAGGCCGTCATTGGCGAGCTTCACACAGTGAACCGGATTGCCGAATTGCTGCGCGGCCGGCGCCTTGGGATCGTAGGGCGCCTGCTTGGCGTCGTCGGGCTTGTTGCCGTAGGCGCCCCAGTGACGCTTATAGGCCAGCGTCGTCGCGTCGAACACGATGACGCGGCGGTTGCCGTAGCCGTCGGCGATGTAGATCTCGTTCGCCTCCTTGTCGATCGCGGTCTCGGCAGGCTTGCCAAGCTGCGTCGTGTCGTTGCTGCCGAGGCTCGGCGCGAACTTGCCGATCTGGGCGACGAATTTGCCGTCGAGCGTGAACTTCAAAATGGCGTTGTCGTTGTCGGCATTGCCGCCAACCCAGACGAAGCCGCGCTCGTCGACCTCGATGCCGTGCTCGCGGCCGACCCATTCGTAGCCCTGGCCCGGCCCGCCCCAGGACCGCAGCAGATTGCCCTCGGCGTCGAACTCGAGCACGGGCGGCGCCGACACGCAGCATTTCGAGCGGGGCGGGGTCAGGCTCGCGCCCTTCTCGTCGTCGGTGAGCGAGCGCGGGCGATGGATCACCCAGATGTGGCCCTGCCAATCGACCGTGATGCCGCCGACCTGACCGAGGATCCAGTTGTTGGGCAGCTGCTTCGGCCAGGAGGGATCGACCGCGAAAGTCGGAACGTCGCCGGCCCGCGCTGTGCCCGGAAGCACGAATGCCACCGCGGCGATCAGGATCGAGACGGCGTGAGAGACATTCGCGAGCGCACGCGCAAAACCTGCGCGACCATGCCATTGCGTCATGGTGACCTCCCTTTTGGCTTGCGGCTTGCTGCCGCTTGAGCGGCGGCAGTCAATCGCGGGGAGGCATGCGAGTCAATCAGGCGGGCGAGCGAAAGCTCATCAGCGTGCGGGTCTTGTAATCGTAGAACTTGCCGGTCTCGGTCCAGTCGGGCGCGCACATCGGCACGATGCGTTCGGCGACCTGCTCGGGCGTGTCGAGCGTCGCCGGATCCTCGCCCGGCATCAGTGTGGCGCGCATGCGGGTACGGACCGGCCCCGGGTTGAACAGATTGACGCGCAGCTTCGTGTTCGCGGTCTCCTGCGCCCAGGCGCGCGCCAGCGTCTCCAGCGCGGCCTTGGACGCCGCATAGGGGCTGACATAGGCGGTCGCCTTGTTGGCGGCGCCCGAGGTGATGAACACGGCGCGCCCCGCGTCGGACTGCTTCAGCAGCGGCTCCATGCAGCGGATCAGCTGAAAGTTCGCGGAGACGTTGATCGCCATGACGTCGGTGAAAGCCTTGAGTTCGATATGGCCGATCGGCGAGGAGGGGCCGAGTATGCCGGCATTGCCGACGAGGATGTCGAGCTTGCCGTAGCGTTCATGCAGGCCGGCGCCGAGGCGCGCGATGCCGTCGGAATCGGTGAGGTTGAGCGGCACCAGGGTGGCGCTGCCGTCGAGTTTGCGGATCTCGTCGTCGAGTTCCTCCAGCCCGCCCTGCGTGCGGGCGGTGGCCACGATATGCGCGCCGGCCTTCGCCAGGGCGAGGGCCGTGGCATAGCCGATGCCGCGCGAGGCGCCGGTGACGAGAGCGATGCGGTCAGCGAGGGGGTGTGTCATGGCGGGGTTTTACAGGCGTGGACGGCCCGGACAAGCCCCCGCGTGGTCGTCATTCCGGGGCGGTCCGCAGGACCGAACCCGAAATCTAGAAGTTCGAGGCAACACATCGAGATCCCGGGTTCGGCGCTTAGGCACCGCCACGGGATGACGGCTTCGCCGTCAGCTCGCCTCCGCCAGCAGCGAGAGCTGCCGCGGCTGCTGCTCGGTCTGGGTCTGGTCGGTGAGGTGGGTCGGATACGCCCCGGTAAAGCAGTGATCCGAGAATTTCGGATTGGCGGGGTCGCGGCCGGGCTCGCCCATGGCGCGGTACATGCCGTCGATCGAGAGGAAGGCGAGCGAGTCGGCGCCGATGATCTCGCGCATCTCCTCCAGCGAATGCGTCGCGGCCAGAAGGCCGCCGCGGTCCGGCAGGTCGATGCCGTAATAATCGGGATACAGGATCGGCGGCGAGGCGAGGCGGAAGTGCACTTCCTTGGCGCCGGCATCGCGCATCATGCGCACGATCTTCTTCGAGGTGGTGCCGCGCACCAGGGAGTCGTCGATCAGGATGATGCGCTTGCCTTCGATCGCGGCCCGGTTGGCCGAATGCTTCATGCGCACGCCGGATTCGCGGATCGCCTGCGTCGGCTGGATGAAGGTGCGGCCGACATAATGGTTGCGGATGATGCCAAGCTCGAACGGCACGCCGGAATGCTGGCTGTAGCCGACCGCGGCGGGCACGCCGGAATCCGGCACCGGCACGACGACGTCGATCGGCACGTGGCTCTCGCGCGCAAGCTGGGCGCCGAAGGCCTTGCGCACCTCGTAGACCGAGCGGCCGTGCACGACGGAATCCGGACGGGAGAAATAGATGTATTCGAAGATGCAGGGACGCGGCGCCATCGGCGGGAACGGCTTGTGGATGTCCTGGCCATTCTCATCGAACACGATGACCTCGCCCGGCTCGATGTCGCGGATGAAGCGCGCGCCGATGATGTCGAGTGCGCAGGTCTCCGAGGTCAGGATCGGGCAGCCGTCGAGCTCGCCGAGCACCAGCGGGCGGATGCCGCGCGGATCTCGCGCGCCGACCAGCTTCTTGTTGGTCAGCGAGACCAGCGCGTAGGCGCCCTCGATCTCGCGCAGCGCGTCGATATAGCGCTCGATGAAGCGGCTGCGCTTGGAGCGCGCGACCAGGTGCAGGATCACCTCGGTGTCGGTGGTCGACTGCATCATCGCGCCGTTCTTCACGAGCTCGCGGCGCAGCGTCAGGCCGTTGGTGAGGTTGCCGTTGTGGGCGACGGCGAGGCCGCCGGCATTGAGCTCGGCGAACAGCGGCTGCACGTTGCGCAGGATGGTGGCGCCGGTGGTGGAATAGCGGACATGGCCGACGGCCATGTTGCCGGGCAGGCGGTCGATCACCTCGCGGCGGGAGAAGGTGTCGCCGACGAGACCGAGCCGACGTTCACTGTGGAAACGGCTGCCGTCGTAGGAGACGATGCCGGCGGCTTCCTGGCCGCGGTGTTGAAGGGCGTGCAGGCCGAGCGCGGTGATGGCGGCGGCGTCGGGGTGGCCGTAGATGCCGAAGACGCCGCATTCCTCGCGCAGCGTATCCCCCTCCAGATCGTCCTGGACCTCTAGCGCAGCCGGACCCGGGCCGGCGTGTGGATCGAGATCGAATTGGGCGTCCTGGTCAGGGTGTCGCATCTCGTCCACGCCTCTCTTTAGGGGCAATCAACGCGCCGCAGGTTTCTCGATCAGTTTCTTCAAACTGTCACGAGCAGGTTTACTGTATCCGTCGCCACTGCCCGAAGGCTGCTGCTCGGAATCAGCTTGATCATCATCTGGTTTGTTTTTCTTGAATCTCTTCAAGATGGTGTTCTCGGGGTCGTCAGGCAAGAGGGCCATCAGCCAATCCCCGGTTCCCTGCAGCACCACACGGGACTTCGCGCCCGTGACCCAGTCCGGGCGTTGCTTGTCCGGCACCAGCCAGGTGAAGAATAGGAACGCGACGACGACGATCAAAAGCCCGCGAGCCAGGCCAAACAGGAACCCCAGCGTGCGGTCCAGCGCGCCGATGCGCGAATCCAGGATCATGTCGGAGATCCGGACCGTGATCACGGAGACCACGACCAGGGTGCCCACGAATACGCCCGCGACGACGACGACGCTCGCCACCGTGTCGTTGTTGAAATAGGTCTTGGCGGTCGGCAGGAGCTTCGAGAACGAGTAGAGCGTTACGATCGCCGCCGCGCCCCAGGCCGCGATCGACAGGATTTCGCGCATGAAGCCGCGCACCATGGCGAGCAGGCCCGAGATCAGCATCACACCGAGCAGGATCAGGTCAAGGAGTGTAACTGGCATCGGCTGGTCTGGTCCGCTCGTACTTCGAAGGTGCTCTAGCGAATCGGTGTTTGGCCGCTGCCCTAAAAGAGGGGCAGACGGCGTTCCCGGCAAGGCCGCAACCACGCAATCCCATGCTGCTTTTGTGACGGCTGTATAGCGGCGGGGGCCTCCGGCGTCACCTCCACCTAGCCCTCTCCGCGGCGGAATCTTGCCGGTGTGGCATTTTTCTCGGCCGGCGCGTTCGATTCGCCCCGGCGCGAGCCGCGGGCGGCGATCTCGGCCACCAATGTCGTCAGGCTATTGACCGCGTTCAGCGTCAATCCGGCATCGCCGCCGGTCTCGCCCCGGGCCGATTCGGGCAGCACGGCGCGCTGGAAGCCGAGTTTTGCGGCTTCCTTGAGCCGGGCCGGGGTCTGTGCCACCGGCCGCACCACGCCGGAGAGCGAGATCTCGCCGAAATAGACCGCATCGGTCGGCAATTGCGCATTAACCAGGGATGACACCAGCGCCGCCGCGGCGGCGAGGTCGGCCGCCGGCTCGTGGATGCGCAGGCCGCCGGCGACGTTCAGATAAACGTCGTGGCCGGACAGCTTGACCCCGCAATGGGCCTCCAGCACCGCCAGCACCATCGACAGTCGGCTCGGATCCCAGCCGACCACCGCGCGCCTGGGCGTGCCGAGCGAGGTCGGCGCGACCAGCGCCTGCAACTCGACCAGAACGGGCCGCGTGCCCTCGATACCCGCGAAGACTGCGGTGCCGGGCGTGCCGAGATCGCGCTCGGACAGGAAAAGCTCCGAGGGATTGGTGACCTCGCGCAGGCCGAGGCCCGTCATCTCGAACACGCCGATCTCGTCGGTCGGCCCGAAACGGTTCTTCACGGCGCGCAGGATGCGGAATTGCTGCGAGCCTTCGCCCTCGAACGACATCACCGCGTCGACCATGTGCTCGACCACGCGGGGGCCAGCGATCTGGCCGTCCTTGGTGACATGGCCGACCAGGATGATGGCCGCGCCGGTCTTCTTGGCAAAACGGATCAGCGCCTGCGCCGAGGCGCGCACCTGGGTCACGGTGCCGGGCGCCGATTCCACCGTGTCGGTCCACATGGTCTGAATCGAGTCGATCACGATGAGGCGCGGAACGGCGCCCTCCGACAGTGTCGAGACGATGTCCTCGACCGAGGTCTCGGCGGCGAGCTGCACCGGCGCGTCCGACAGGCCGAGCCGCTCGGCGCGCAGCCGCACCTGCGCGACCGCCTCTTCGCCGGAGATGTAGACGACGCGGTGGCCTGCACGCGCCAGCAGGCTGGTCGCCTGCGTCAGCAGCGTCGACTTGCCGATGCCGGGATCACCGCCGACCAGCAGCACCGAACCACGGACGAAGCCGCCGCCGGTGACGCGGTCGAGCTCGGTCATGCCAGAGGACAGGCGCGGCGCATCCGGGCTCTTGCCGGCGAGGCTCTCCAGCGCAAACGTCCGCCCCTTGCGCTTGGAGCGGATCGAGACCGGCACGCTCCCGCTGGTGTCTTCTTCCGCGAGCGTATTCCACTCGCCGCAGGACTCGCACTTGCCCTGCCAGCGGTTATAGGCCGCGCCGCAGTTCTGGCAGACGAAGGAAAGCGTGTTCTTGGCCATGGGGACAGATGAGTCGAGGTTTCAGCTTGCTGATAGCACGGAATGGCAGGGTGATCGCCGGCGCTTCGATTATCTCAATTCGGCAGGCCAGATATACCTTTCATTAGCCCTGTGTCGCCGTGGCCGGATGGATTTTGCGAAGTGTTAGCGGACGCGGGTCCAACCTCGGAACCATCGGGGGCGGCGAAGAGAAATGACGAGATTCCTGCGAATAGTGCTCGCTGTGGGCATGGCCGGCGGCGTTTTCGCGTCCGCCAGCCCCAGCTATGCCAAGCCCCTCGACATCGTGTTCGTCAATCCCGGCAAGACCGGCGAGGTCTACTGGGACATGGTGGCGCAAACCATGCAGGCCGCCGGCCGCAAGCTCGATGCGCATGTCGAGGTGCTGACCAGCGAACGCAACTATCGCACCATGCAGGAGCTCGGATTCGGCGTGGTCGCACGCCGTGACAAGCCCGATTTCCTCATCCTGTCGAACGAGGAATCCGCCGCCGTTCCCATCCTGGAAGCGGCCGAGGCTGCGGGCGTCAAGACGCTGCTGCTCTCGAACACGCTGATCGGCGAGGATGCGGCGCGACTTGGACCGCCCCGGCAAAAGCTCAAGACCTGGCTCGGCGACATCACGACCGATCTTCAGACCGCGGGCGCGCGGATGGCCAACGCCCTGATTGCGGCCGCGCGTGCCGAGAAATGGCAGAGCCCGGACGGCAAGATCCATCTTCTCGGCATCGGCGGCGACGAGATCACGCCCGCCTCGATCGCGCGCAACGCCGGTCTCAAGCTTGCGGTGGATGCCGCGCCTGACGTCGTGGTGGACCGGCTGCTGTTCGCCAACTGGACGCAGTCGGAGGCCGAGCAGGTCACCACGAATTATCTGGGCTGGGCTTCGCGCAAGGAGATCCGGCCCGCCGGCATCTGGGCCGGAAACGATCCGATGGCGCTCGGCGCGCTGCGCGCGGTGGTCGCCGCCGGACTCGTGCCCGGCCGCGACATCCAGTTGGTCGGCCTCAACTGGTCGGAGGACGCGCTGCGCGAGATCAGGGCAGGCCGCCTGCTGCTGACCGACGGCGGGCATTTCCTGCTTGGCGGCTGGTCGATCGTCCTGCTGCGCGATTATGCCGACGGCTGCGATTTCGCGGCGGCCTCGCCCCGCGTCGAGGTCAAGACCTCTGCGATCACCCGCCAGAATCTCGCCTCGGTCGGCGACCTCATCAAGACGCGTGCGTTCGACCGGATCGACTTCGCGCGCTTCAGGGCGAAGCCGGGACGTTGCGGTCATTACGACTTCTCGCTCGATGCGCTGATTTCGTCGCTGCCGCTTCCCGAAGGCGCCGCGGACTGATGCGCGAGGATGAGGCGATGAACGAGCCTGAAAGTAACGACGAGGCCGCGCCGCCGCGCCTGCGCTCGGTCGTTCGCGCCATGATCTGGGCCACCGTGCCCGTTCTGCTGCTGGTGCAACTGCTGGCCTCCGCCGGCGTCGAGGCTTCGAGCTTCTGGTCGCAGATCAGACAGCTCGACGCCCGCATGGCCCGTGTTGCCGAAAGCCGCGCAGAGCTGATCGCCGAGCCGCTCTGGAAGATGCGCTACGACCAGGTCACGGGCGTGCTCAACGAGATCATGCACGACGAGACCATCGCGGCGGCGGCCGTCTATGACGACACGGGCGCTGCGATTGCCCGCGTGGTGGCGCGCCCCGAAGGCCAGACGGTCGCGGAGGTCTCGCGTCCGATCCAGTACAGCAACGGCAACATGGCCGTTCAGGCCGGCCGCATCGCCATCGCCTATTCCCATGCGACGTTGTATGCGGACACCGGCAGCCGGATGGTGCTGCTGCTGGTCGTCGGCCTGCTCGCGACGTTTGCGACCCTGATCGCCATGCGGATCTCCGCCAACATCTTCATCGGCAGGCCGCTGGCGGCGATGATGTCGGCGATCCAGCGCAGCAAGCAGGATGGCCGCGCCTATCCGGCGGACGTCACATCCGCGAACGAATTCGGCCAGCTCGCGCGCGCCTTCAACGCCATGCAGCACACGACGTCGGGCGCGCTCGACCGGCTCGGACACATGGCCGCGCACGATCCGCTCACGGGGCTGCCTAACCGGCGCTCGCTGACCGAGCGGCTTGCCGTCGCGAGCCGCGATGGCGGCAGGCCGGACGCGCTGGTGGCGTTCTGCTTCATCGACCTCGACGACTTCAAGGGCATCAACGACACCTTCGGCCACGAGGCCGGCGACCAGCTCCTGGTGCACATTTCCGAGCGTCTTCGTCGTGCGGTCGAGGCGGAGGATTGGGTCGCCCGGCTCGGCGGCGATGAATTCGTCGTCATTCGCCCCGAGGTGAGCAACGAGGCGTCGGCGCACGCCTTCGCGCAGCAGGTGCTGGCCGCCATTTCCGAACCGATCCGGCTCCACGACAAGCAGGTCGTGCCGCGCGCCAGCATCGGCCTTGCCGTGCGCCGCGCCGACGATCCGGAGCTGTCGCACCTGCCGACCCTGGCCGATATCGCGCTCTATCATGCCAAGAGCAAGGCGCCCGGCACGGTCGCCGTGCTCGACGAAGCGCTGCAGCGCGACTATCGCCGCCGCAGGGATCTCGAGCTTGCCATCCCCACGGGCTTTGTCGAGGGACAGTTCGAGGTCTGGTACCAGAGCCAGGTCGACCTCGAGAGCCAAGATGTCGTCGGCCTGGAAGCGCTGATCCGCTGGCGGCATCCCGAACATGGCGTGATCGGCCCGGCTGAATTCCTGCCGCTGATCGAGCGCAGCGGCAACAACGCGCGGCTGACCCGTTACGTGCTGACCGACGCCTGCTGGGCGCTGCAGCGGCTCGCCGCCGCCGGCAGGCCGCAGATCCGGATCGCGATCAATCTGCCGCCCTCCGAGCTTGCCGACCATTCGCTCGCCGCCGAACTGCGTGCGACCTGCGCGCGCTTCGACGTTGCGGCCTCACTGCTGGAGCTCGAGATCACCGAGGGCTCGCTGATCAACAACATCGCCAGCGCCTCCGAGACGCTGCATCGCCTGCGCCGCCTGGGCGCCACGATCGCGCTCGACGATTTCGGCACCGGTTACAGCTCGCTCGCGCATCTCCGGCGTTTCCCGCTCGACAAGGTCAAGATCGACAAGGCGTTCATCAACGAGATTCCCGATAGCGCGGAAGACAAGGCGATCGTCGGCGTGATCGCATCGCTCGCTGGCACGCTGGGGCTCACTTTGGTCGCTGAAGGCATCGAGCGCGCCGAGCAGGCCGCGGCCATGCGCGAGATGGGCGTGAGGTTCGGGCAGGGCTACTTCTATCAGCGGCCGCAGCCGCTCGACGCCGTGCTGCAATGGCTCGAGACGCGGCCGGCGGTCGAAAGCCGCGTCCTTGCCGACAGCCCATCGATCGCGCCCGAATTCGCCGCCTGAGCGCGATCAGGGCTGCGTCGCGTTCCACAGCATCGAGAGCCCGGCCGCGATCATGATCGCGTCCATCAGCAGGCGGAACATGTCCGGCTTCAGGTGCAGCACGAAGCGTTTTGCGATGAAGGCGCCCGACATCAGCGAGGCGCCCGCGATCAGGCCCTTCATGAAGACATCGCCGGTCAGCGCGCCGAAGCGCTCGAAGGTCACTGATTTCGCGAAATAGAGGCCGAGCGAGCTGGCGGCCTCGGTGGCCAGGAAGGCGCCCTTCGAGAGGCCGTAGAACAGGAACAGCGGCACGCTGAGCGGGCCGGTCGACACCACGATGCCGGTGAGATAGCCGATGACCGCCCCGCCGATAGCGAGGTGCCAGAGATTGGCCTTCAAATCGTGCCGCGCCAGCCAGTGCCGCACCGGCACCATCGCGATCAGGAACACGCCGATGGCGAGATCGACGGCATGCGAGGGCAGCGCCAGCAACGTCCGCGCGCCGAGCACGGCGGCCGGAATGCCCGTGACCGAATAGGCCGCGCAAGCCCGCCAGTCGACCTCGCGCCACCACGCCAGGATGCGCGAGAAATTCGCCATCACGGACGCCACCGCCATGATCGGCACGGCTTCCTTCGGCCCATAGGCATAGACCAGCACCGGCATCAGCATGATCGACGAGCCGGTGCCGACGATGCCTGAGATGGTGCCGGCGACGAGGCCGACGGTGAGGACGAACAGAAAGGCCAAGAGGAGAAGCTCCGGGAATCGGAGCAGTGTAGCTGCGCGGGCCGGCGAGAGCGATACCGGCTGCAGCCTGGGTGTGCTTCCCGCGAGGCCGGAACTCTAGCGCGGCAATGGCGCTTCCGCGACATCGAGCAGCGCGCCGAGCCCTTGCAGAAGGCGTCGCGTGGCCGCGTTCTCGGTGGCAAGACCAAATACGACAAGCGACCGTCCGGTCACGGCGTAAGCGTGTCCGAGCTCGAATGCGGGCATCTGGGCCTCAGGCTGATTGGTATCGATCAGGCCCAACCAGCTGTTTCCATCGGTGACCGTCGGTAGGGTGAAGTTCACCACGTCATAGTGGGCGTTGTAGATCAGAAGCATCGTCGCGTCCGAGCCGCGGCGCTTGATCCCGGTCTCCTGGGCGCGTCCGTCGAGCAGCATGCCGAAGCACTTGGCGTTGCCGTCCTGCCATTGCTCGCTGGTCATCTCGTCGCCGGAGGGCGACAGCCATGTGACGTCCTTGACGTCGAGCTCTTCGTTGTGCGAGCCGACCAGGAAGCGGCTGCGATAGAGGATCGGGAAGGCCTTGCGCGTGGCGATCAGTTTGCGCGCGAATTCGCGAAGGCTGCGGCCGTTTGCCGTGATACCCATCCAGTCGAGCCACGTCGTCTCGTTGTCTTGGGCATAAGCGTTGTTGTTGCCATTCTGGGTGTGCCCAAACTCGTCCCCGGCGAGCAGCATTGGCGTGCCGTGGGACAGTAGCATCGTCGCGAGCAGATTCCGCTTCTGGCGTTCGCGCAGCGTAGTGATCTCGGGATCGTCGGTCGGTCCTTCGACGCCGCAATTCCAGGAATGATTGTTGCTGTGCCCGTCGCGGTTGTCCTCTCCGTTCGCCTCGTTGTGCTTGTCGTTGTAGGAGACGAGATCGTTGAGGTTGAAGCCGTCATGCGCCGTGATGAAGTTGACGCTGGCCCAAGGCCGGCGTCCGCGCTTGTTGAAGAGATCGCCCGACCCCGACACGCGCTTGGCGAAGTCCGCGATTGATCCCTCGTCGCCCTTCCAGAAGGCGCGCGCACTATCCCTGAACTTGTCATTCCACTCGGCCCATCCGGGCGGAAATTGGCCGACCTGATAGCCGCCCGGGCCGATGTCCCATGGCTCCGCGATCAGCTTGACGCTGGACAGCACCGGATCCTGACGGCAAGCGTCGAGGAAGCCGCCGCCTTCGTCGAAGCCATAGGGTTCGCGCGCGAGGATGGTGGCGAGGTCGAAGCGGAAGCCATCGACCCGCATCTCGTTTGCCCAGTAGCGGAGGGAATCCGCAACCAGCTGCAGCACCCGCGGATGCGACAGGTTCACCGTATTTCCGGTGCCGGTATCGTTGATGTAGTAGCGCTTCTGGTCCGGCAGCAGCCGGTAATAGCTGGCATTGTCGATGCCCTTGAACGACAGCGTCGGGCCGAGCTCGTTGCCTTCGGCGGTGTGATTATAGACGACATCCAGGATGACCTCGATGCCATGGGCGTGGAACTGGTTGACCATTTCCTTGAACTCGTTCGCGAACGGCGTCTTCAGGTAACGCGGCTCCGGCGCGAAGAAGGCAATGGAATTGTAGCCCCAGTAATTGCGCAGGCCTTTGTCGACCAGATAGCTATCATCGACAAAAGCATGGATCGGCAGCAGCTCGGCGCTGGTGATCCCGAGCGAGCGTAGATAGGCGGGGATTTCCGAATGCGCGAGGCCGGAGAACGTCCCGCGGTCTGCCTCGGGCACCAGCGGATGCAGCTGCGTGAAGCCTTTGACGTGCATCTCGTAGACGATCGTCCGCTCCCACGGCACTTCGGGCTTGCGCGCCGCGCCCCAGGTGAACGCGGGGTCGATGACGCGGCACTTCTGCATGAGCGGTGCGCTGTCGCGCTTGTCAAAGGAGAGGTCCTTGTCGGCGTGGTCGAGCTGGTAGCCGAACAGCTCGGGCCCCCAGCGCAATTGTCCGACCAGCTGCTTGGCGTAGGGATCGAGCAGCAGCTTGTTGGGGTTGAAGCGATGTCCGGCGTCGGGCTCGTAGGGTCCATGAACGCGATAGCCATAGACCGTGCCGGGGCGGGCCGCCGGCAGATAGCCGTGCCAGACCTCATCGGTATATTCCGGAAGCTCGATGCGCTCGATTTCGGTTTCACCGTCGGCGTCGAACAGGCATAGCTCGACCTTGGTGGCATAGGCCGAGAACAGCGCGAAATTGACGCCGAGGCCGTCCCAGGTCGCGCCGAGCGGAAACGGCTTGCCTTCCGTGATCCGGGAACGGCGCAGGCTCGACGCCGCCCGCGTCAGGGCGTCGTCGGATTGCGTCTTTTGGTCCATGTCTGCCCCCCAATGACGATCGGGTCAGGATGTCGGCGCTGTTGCCGGTAGTTCGGTCGCGGCCTGTTCAGCAGCCGTTGCCGAGGCGATCACGGCGGCCGGCGGCACATCGGCCGGCTTGGGCAGGACGCTGGCGCGCTGCTGAGCCGCTTCCTTGCTGATCGCGGCGATGGAGTTGCCGATCCGCCCGGCGATGGCAGTCAACTCGGCATCTGACAGACCCAAGCGTTTCCTGACGAGGCGCATCTGCGCGCGGTCGGTCAGGTCGAGCTTGTTGCGAATGGGCTTCGGTGTCGAACGGCGCATGGCGGCAACTCCTGTGTGTGGTCGTAACAGTCGCCGGATGTTTCCGTTCCAGTGAATGCGAGACGCGTCAGCTTGCGGTTGTCGCTCCCATCGCCAGACTGGCGGAAGGTATCGGCATCCGGATCGCCACGTCACTTTCGGCAATTGCGAGCATGCCGAGTCCAGGCATTTGCTGAAGCGCGGGCAGGCGGCGATAAGCGGCAAGATAGTCTTTGGCCATCCGCTCGGCCGTGAAGCGTTGCTCGAACCGTTTGCGGATCGCCTGACGTTCGAGCGTGCCGACCAGTCTTGCTGCCGCAATCGCCTCTTCCGTCGTATTCACGACAAATCCGCTCACACCGTGATCGATGACTTCAGGCACAGAGCCGTGGGCAAGGGCAATCACCGGCGTGCCGCAGGCCATGGCTTCAATCATGACGAGACCGAACGGCTCCGGCCAGCAGATCGGGAACAGCAACGCGCGGGCGTTGCCGAGAAAATCGGCCTTCTGGAATTCGTTGATCTCGCCAATGAACTCGACATTCGGGTGCGCCGTGACCATCGGCGCGATGACCTGATCCCAATAGCCTTGATCGGCGGCGTCGATCTTGGCCGCCATCTTCAAGGGAACGCCAGTCCTGGCCGCGATTTCGATTGCCTTGTCGGGACCTTTCTCCGGCGAGATCCGCCCGAGGAACGCAAAATAGTCGCCGGAAGGTTCTTGCCGATAGGGCAGGATGTTCTCGGGCAGGCCGTGCAGCACGGTGCCGAGCCAGTTGACCGGCGGCATCGGATTGCGTTGCGCGTTAGAAATCGAGATCAGCGGCGGCTCGGGGAAGGCTGAGTAGAACGGCATCAGATCCGGAAGGTCGAGCCGGCCATGCAACGTCGTGAGAATTCGGTTCGCGTAGGGCCGCATCAAGGGATAGTGCAGTTGATCGGTGTGGAAATGAAGGACGTCGAATTCGTCCGCGCGTCGCGCAACACGGTCCAGCATCATGACGTGGTGGGGCGTCATGTCCTTGACGTCAGGATCGAGACGAAGGGCCATCTTCGAGCACGGCACCAACTCGGCCGACGTGATTGAATCTCCGCTTGCGAACAGCGTAACCTCGTGGCCCTGGCGCACCAGCTCTTCAGTCAGGTAAGAGACGATCCGCTCGGTGCCGCCGTACAGCCGCGGGGGACAGCTCTCGGCGAGGGGAGCAATTTGAGCGATCTTCATGGTCAGTCCCCTAGATCGATGATTTGTAGAGCGCCGCGTAGGATTTGGCCGACTGGCTCCAGCTGAAGGCCTGGGCCATGGCAGCCCTGCGCATATGATCGAGGCGATCCTTCATGCCGAAGGTCGAAAAGGCCCGGCACAGGCTCCCGAGGAAGCCGGGCGCCGATGCCCGGTCGAACAAAAATCCCGTCTCGCCGTCGACGATGGTCTCGGCGAGGCCGCCGGTGCGGTGGCCGATCGGCAGCGAGCCGAAGCGCTGGGCGTACATCTGGCTCAGTCCGCACGGTTCGAAGCGCGACGGCATCAACGTGAAGTCGCTGCCCGCGAAGATCTTCCGCGCCTCGGCGTCGTCGAAGCCGATCTTGACGGCAATCGATCGCGGCGCGCGCGCCTGCGCCTGGAGCAGGGCCTCTTCGAACCGCGGCTCGCCCTTGCCGGTGACGACGATCTGGCCCCCGGCATCGACGATCGTTTGCGCGCTTTCGATCACGAGGTCGACGCCTTTCTGATGGACCAGGCGCGCGACGAGGGCGAACAGGGGGCCGCGTGAGATTGCCAGGCCGAACTGGTCCCTGACGTCGTCGGCGTTGAGGGAACGCTCGGTCCAGTCACCGGCCCCGAATGGCTGCAACAGCGACGAGCACGTCCTCGGGTCCCAGCTCTCGTCGATGCCGTTGAGGATGCCGGACAGCTGGTTGCGATCAGCTCTTTGCTTCAGGAGCCCTTCCAGACCGCAGCCGAACTCGGCCGTCGTGATCTCCCGCGCATAGGTCTGGCTGACGGTCGTCAGGTGCGAGGCATAGACCAGACCCGCCTTGATGAAGGACAGGCGATTGTAGAATTCGACACCGTCGATGTTGAAGCTCGCCTCGGGGATCCCGAGCGGGGCCAGCGAGCTCCGATCGAAGACCCCCTGATAGGCCAGATTGTGGATCGTGAAGACGGTCGGAATGTGCGCGTAGTGCCATTCCAGATAGCCGGGGATCAGCGCGCATTGCCAGTCGTTGGCGTGAACCAGGTCGGCGGACCAGTCCTTGTCGACCAATCCTCTGGCGATCTGAGCGGCGGCATAGGAGAAAGTGGCGAACCGCACATTGTTGTCGGACCAATCCGCCCCGCGGCCGTCGGCATAGGGCGTGCCGTCCCGCTCGTACAGTTCGGGACAGCGCACGACGTAATATGTCAGGCCATCCGCGGTATGCCCGAGATCGACCTCGAAGGCGGGCAGGGCGGCGTAGGGCTGGCATCGACCCACGGTCTTGAGATCGCTCAAGCCGCGCAGAACCGCCGGATAGCCCGGGATGATGACGCGTACGTCAGCAAGGTCGCGTAAGGCGCGCGGCAGAGCCGCGGAGACGGCGGCAAGGCCGCCGACTTGAATGAAGTCTGATACTTCGGGCGTCGCGAACAGGATCCGCATTCGCTATGCCCACCGACCGGGGCAATAGTGGTCTTTGCCAACCATCTTTGAATTCCAACGACGCTTCGTCAGTGAAGCGTTGTGGCTCAAATTCTGCGGCGCAACAAAAGTTCCTAAGCTCAACGAGCGACTGAGCTTTTTTTGGCGACGGGTCCAAAAGTGTACACAAGCGGGCTGCGCTGGGGGCCGGAGGAACGAATGTCGGCAGGTCAGCTTTCTCGTCCGCAGGCATCCCTCAAGCGATCGTAACGGCGCGCGCATCGCGCTCCGCCTAAGGCATGCCAATGCGAGCATGCGGCGCGAAAGGCGAACAGATTGATTCAAAGACTGGGATTAGCAGGGCATGCCCGGCGCCGCGGCGCTGAGATCGTCGATCATGGGGTCAGCTTCAACCTGTGGGCACCGACGGCCCGATCGGTGGAGTTGCTGGAGACCGGCCGGCCGCCGCAGCGGATGTCACGCGACGACGATGGCTGGTATCAGATGCTCAATCCAACCGCGCATGCCGGCACGCGCTATCAGTTCAGGATCAACGAGGACCTGATCGTGCCGGACCCTGCCTCGTTCTTCCAGCCCGACGATGTCGGCGCGCCGAGCGAGGTGATCGATATGGCGGCGCTGCAGGATCCTATCCCTTATCCAGGCCGTCCCTGGGCGGAGGCCGTCATCTACGAGCTGCACGTCGGCACCTTCAGCGAGGAGGGGACCTATGCAGGCGTCGAGAAGCGGCTCCCGTATCTGCGCGATCTCGGCATTACCGCCATCGAGCTGATGCCGATCAACGATGTCCCCGGCCGGCACAATTGGGGCTATGACGGCGTGCTGCTGAACGCGCCCAACGCGCGCTACGGCAGGCCGCAGGATCTCAAGCGGCTGTTGCGGGCCGCACACGCCCTCGACATCATGGTTTATCTCGACGTGGTCTATAACCACTTCGGCCCGCAGCTGAATTACCTGCACGCTTACGCGGAGGACTTTTTCAACAAGCGTCACACGACCGGCTGGGGGCCTGCCGTCAATTTGGAGGGACGCGACGGCGCCTTCGTGCGCGAGTTCTTGATCGAGAATGCGCTGATGTGGCTGCGCGACTACGGCTTCGACGGTCTGCGCTTCGATGCCGTCCATGCCCTGAAAGACGATTCCGAGCGGCATTTCCTCATCGAGCTTGCCGAGACCATTC
The DNA here is from genome assembly GCF_032144035.1 of Bradyrhizobium sp. WYCCWR 12699. Lineage (NCBI taxonomy): Bacteria > Pseudomonadati > Pseudomonadota > Alphaproteobacteria > Hyphomicrobiales > Nitrobacteraceae > Bradyrhizobium > Bradyrhizobium sp. WYCCWR 12699. The sequence continues at coordinate 508,777 of NZ_JAVTJN010000036.1, read as the reverse complement.
GGCACGAATTGCCGGGCCGGCGCGTGCATCTGATGCTGGAGAACGAGGCCAATCAGGCGCACCTGCTCGATCGCAGAGACGGACGGCCGAGATATTACGATGCGCAATGGGGCGACGATTTCCATAATGCGCTTCACGTCCTGCTCACGGGAGAAGACGAGGGGTATTATCGCGCGTTCGCGGACAAGCCGCTCGAACACCTTGCGCGATCGCTCACGGAAGGCTTTGCGTACCAGGGCGAGGTCTTTGCACTTCACAACGCGCCACGCGGTGAGCCGAGTGCCCATCTGCCGCCGGAAGCCACGATCTTCTTCGCGCAAAACCACGATCAGATCGGCAACCGCGCCTTGGGTGAGCGATTGTCGACATTGGTCGGCCCGGAAAAGCTGGAGCAGGCGATGGCGCTGGTCCTGCTCAATCCGCATATTCCCATGCTGTTCATGGGTGAGGAAGCGGCTGTCGAAACGCCGTTCCTGTTCTTCGCGGACTGGACCGGAGAAGCTGCCGAACTGACGCGGGAAGGGCGCCGCAAGGAGTTTTCGCACTTCAAGGCCTTCTCGACACCCGAAATGCGCGCCAGGATTCCGGACCCGTGCGACGAGAGCACCTTTCAGGCCTCGAAACTCGACTGGGCCAGCATCGAGGGTTCTCCCGCTTGCGCGCACTTTCGCGCTTTGACGACGCGATTGCTAAGGATCCGGCGCGAGAGGATCGTGCCGCTGATCGAACAAGGCTTCGTCTCGGGGCAGCGTGAATTGCTTGGCGATCATCCGCGTCAGGGCGGGCTGGACGTGCGCTGGCAGACAAAGACGCGTGAGACGTTGCAGCTTGTCGCAAACTTTGGGGATCATCCGCTGCCGATGCCGGAATTGGTGAGAGGCGAATGCCTGTGGCAGGCAGGGCCGGCGGACGAACAAATTCTCGCGCCGGGCGACATCATCGTACGACTGGGGCAGGCTTGACCGGCGTGAGCTTGCGGGGTGCGCTCCCAACTGCAATCATCCGTGCAAACCGGATAATGATGCAGTGTCCCTGAGATCCCTCAGAAGCAACGTCCGTCGCCTCTATGAGGGCGAAACGCCCAGTGGCGTGCGCTTCCGCTATGCGCTGCTCGCCTTCGATATCGTGACGGTGCTGTTCATCATCGCGACTTCGTTCCTGCCACCCAGTGAGGTCTTCGAAACGCTCGACGTCGTGTTCGGCGTGCTGCTGCTCGCCGATTTCTCGGCCCGGCTCCTCGTCAGCCGGCATCCGTTTCGAAAGTTCGGTCAGCTCGCGACCTGGGCCGACATGGTCGCGATCGTATCCTTTCTGGCGCCGCTTGCCGGCGAAGCGGCCGGCTTCCTGCGGATTTTGCGGACGCTGAGACTGCTTCGGGATTATCAGGTATTGGTGAGGCTCCGCATGGATTTCCCGTTCTTTCGTCGCAACGAGGACGTCATCTTCGCGGTGACGAACCTCGCAGTTTTCATCTTCGTCATGACGGGCGTCGTCTATGAGACCCAGAAGTTTCGCAACGGCGAGATACACAATTATGCCGATGCGCTGTATTTCACGGTCACGGCGCTGACGACGACCGGGTTCGGCGACATCACCTTGCCGGGGACGCTCGGCCGGCTCATCACCGTCGTGATCATGATCTTCGGCGTCACCCTGTTCTTCAATCTGGCACGCGCCCTCATCAGCCCCAGCAAGGTCCGATTTCCCTGTCCGGCTTGCGGGCTGCAAAGGCACGACGCCGATGCTGTGCATTGCAAGGCTTGTGGGGTCGTCCTCAATATTCCCGACGAAGGGGCAGCCTGACGCGCCTTGTGCGGTCAGGCGACGCCGCTGCAGCCGGAATTTCGGAGGCGCTAAGCCATTGATTCGACTAGAGCCGGCTACTGTGCATGGGGTTGTTTTCGCATTTATTGCCCATGCACTGCGCTGCTGACAGCATGTTGGCAGCAGGGGCAGGCTACGACCAGCTCCTGACAAAGCGGGGAGCGGATCATGCCGATCGAGGCAAGCTGTCATTGTGGTGAGACGGTGTTCGAGGTGACGGAGGCGCCATCGAACGTGACGCGCTGCACGTGTTCGCTCTGTGCCAAGCGCGGGGCGTTGTGGGCCTATTACACGCCGGCGCAGTTTCGCCTGCTGTCACCGCCGGACAATGTCGCGACCTATCTGTGGGGCAGCCGCACGGTGAAGCACCATTTCTGCGCGAGTTGCGGTTGCGGCACCTATTCGGAGTCGCCGGACTGGTCGACCGGCAAGCCCGATTTCGACAATCCCAAGGTCGCAGTGAACGCGCGTCTGTTTGACGATTTCGATCTCGACGCTGTGCCGGTGAACATGATCGACGGCAGGAATCTGTGGTGAACCAATCTGTGGTGAATCGCGGCGCATGTCCGCCGCGCGTTCGTGCTCTTGAGGCCGTTTTGAAAAGCTGATTTGGTTTCGGCCCTGGAAAAATAGGGAGGAAGCCATGATGCGTCTTTTTGCGCGAGTGATGCTCGCAATGTGTCTGGCCGTTGCAGCCGGCCTCAATGCACAGGCGCAGACCAAGCCGAAGGTCACCTCGCTCGGGCCGGACTTCCCTAAGGCCGTGCTGTTCGTCGGCAACAGCTTCTTCTACTACAACAACGGCATGCCCGGGCATCTCACCTTCATGGAGCGGGCTGCCGATCCCGCCAACAAGATGGCCTATCGCAACACCATGGCCACGATCGGCGGCTCCGGCCTCGACTGGCACGACATGGACAATCTGCTGCGGCCGGGCGGCCTCGGCGCCTATTCCTTCGACGAGCAGAACAACGTCATCTTCAACAAGCCGGGCCGGCAATACGACGCCGTCGTGATGATGGATTGCAGCCAGTGCCCGATCCATCCGCAATTGAAGGATGCCTTCGTGACGTTCGCGAAGAAGGACAGCGACATCGTTCGTACCCACGGCCTGCGGCCGGTGTTTTTTATGTCCTGGGCCTATGCGGATAAGCCCGAGATGACGGAGCAACTGGCCGAAGCCTATACTACCGCCGGTAATGCCAACGACGCGCTGGTCATTCCCGCAGGTCTTGCCTTTGCGCGCGTGCGCAAGTTGCAGCCGGAGCTCAATCTCTACGCGCCGGACAAGCGGCATCCGAGTCCGGCGGGCACGTATCTTGCGGCCTGCGTGACATTCGCTGCGGTGACGGGACGCTCTCCGGTCGGAAATTCGTACGTGATGGGGCTGGATGCGCCGACGGTCGAGCTGCTGCAAAAGGCGGCGTGGGACACGGTGCAGGACTATTACGGACGGTGATCAACGACGCGATCTTGTAGGGTGGATTAGCGCAGCGTAATCCACCACCTTGGTCACCGCGGAAAGAGAAGTGGTGGATTACGCCTTCAACTGATCCACCCTACGGCACCGTCATCGTGGCTCTTTCAACACCACCCATGCCGGCGCGTGATCGCTGGCGCCTTCCTCGCCGCGGACGTCTCTGTCGACGCCGGCCTTGACGAGCCGCGGGGCGAGGGCAGGGCTGAGCAGGAGATGATCCAGCCTGAGGCCCGCGTCGCGCGGCCAGCGGTTCCGCTTGTAGTCCCAGAACGTGTAGATGCGTTTGTCCGGATGTTGCTCGCGGATCGCATCGCACCAGCCCTGCGAGACGAGCGAGGCATAGGCCGCGCGGCTCTTTGGCTGCACCAGCGCATCCTTGTCCCATGAGCGCGTCGGATAGATGTCGATCTCCGTTGGCGCGACGTTGTAATCGCCGGCGAGCACGACGGGCAGATCCTGCTTGATGAAGCTGTTGGCGTGGCGCCTGAGGCGCGCAAACCAGTCGAGCTTGTAGTCGAATTTCGGTCCCGGCTGCGGATTGCCGTTGGGCAGATAGATGCTGGTGACGATGATGCCGCGCACGGCGGCCTCGATGTAGCGGGCTTCGTGATCGCTGGGTCTTCCAGGCAAACGGTCGCGCGTGAGAATGGGCTCGGCCTTGCGGGCGAGGATGGCGACTCCGTTCCAGGTCTTTTGTCCGCGCCACACCGCGCCATAACCAGCCCTTTCGATCGCGGTCGCCGGAAATTCGCCATCACTTGCCTTCAATTCCTGGAGGGCGACGACATCGGGCTTTGCCGCACGCAGCCATGCCAAGAAATTGGGCAGGCGGCGGTTGATGTTGTTGATGTTGAATGTCGCGATCTTCATGTAGAGCTACCGGCTCCTGCCTTCCGTCCCGGAGATACAATGTCGAAGTTGAACTTTGCCGCTATCGTCGTCGCTGTCGCGCTCTCCGGGCCCGCGTCGGCACAATCGCCCGACCCGCGCGGGGCCTGCAAGGCAGACTACGACAAATTCTGCGCCGGCATCGCGCCCGGCGGCGGCCGCATCGTCGCCTGCCTCACCGAGAAGCGCGACCAGCTCAGCGCGACCTGCAAGTCGGTGCTGGACAACAGAAAGAAGAAGTAAGTCGACACTCTCGTGTCCCGGACGCGCGTCGCGCGAGCCGGGACACGGAAGGCGGCACAGCATAATTCGGAGAGATGGGCCCCGGCGCTGCAGCGCACCGCTCCCGGACGATGCTTCGCATCGCCTAGACAGCGCTGCGCAGCGTTCGGGGCACGCGAGCGTTGCTCAGCCCGGCACCGGCGGCGGGGCCGCGGGTGGCTCGATCGGCGGCGGGGAGGGCGGCTGAACGGTCGCTTGCGCCGGCTCCGGCTTTGCCAGCGGCTCCTCCACATCGCCGCCCTTGTAGATGCGGGCATAGCGGTGGCCGAGGCTGGTCAGCACCTCATAGCCGATGGTGCCGAAATGATGTGCGAGCTCGTCGACGGTGATGCCCTCGCCGAGCAGCGTCACCATGTGGCCACGCCGCGCCGCGTTCGGCGGCAGATCGGTGATGTCGATCGCGATGAGGTCCATTGAAATACGTCCGGCTACCGGGCAGCGCTTGCCGGCGACGATGACTTCGGCGCCGCGGGTGCCGTCATTGGAGCTGGCGGCGCGGAAATAGCCGTCGGCATAACCGACTGCGATGATCGCGAGCTTCGTCGGCCGCCGCGCGGTCCAGGTGCCGCCATAGCCGACGCTCTCGCCGCGCTCGATGGTGCGGGTCTGCACGATGCGCGCCTTGAGGTCGACCACCTGCTGCATCGGATTGTCGGCCTCCGGTGTCGGGTTGACGCCGTAGAGGGCCGCGCCCGGCCGCACCAGGTCGAACTGGAACGGTGCGCCAAGGAAGATGCCGGAGGAATTGGCGAGCGCTGCCGGCACGCCGGAGAATTCGCTGGCGATGCTGCGGAAGGCGGCGAGCTGCCTGGCGTTGACAGGGCTGTTCAGCTGCTCGGCCGAGACCAGATGGCTCATCACCAGCGTGATGCCGTGATCGCCGGCGTTGATGCGGGGGATGATGGCCTGCGCCTCCTGGAGCGTCAGCCCGAGCCGGTTCATGCCGGTGTCGATGTGGATGGCGGCGCCGCCGTTCCACCCCGTCCGGCGGCAGAACACGTCCCATTCGGCAAGCTCGTTGAGATCGCCGATCACTGGGCGGCAATTGATCTTGGCGTAGTGCTCGCCGGTGTTCTGGAAATAGCCGCCGAGCACGTAAATCGTGGGCTCCGGGACGGCCGCGCGCACCTTGCTCGCTTCCTCGATGGTGGCGACGAAGAAGGTCTTGCAGCCGGCCTTGCTCAGCGCACGCGCGACCTCGGCAGCGCCGCAGCCATAGGCGTCGGCCTTGATCACCGCCGAGCATTCGGCGGGCACCGCCGTCTTCTCGAGCTTGCGCCAATTGGCGATGACGGCGTCGAGATCGACGGTCAGCACGCCGCCATAGGAGGCGAGCGCGGCGGCCTGATTGGCCTCCGCGGAGAGAAGGCCGGATTGCGGGTTCATTTTCGGGTCGGACGCCATTGTCATGGCGCCGTTTTACGCAAGAGGAAGTTGCTGTTCAAGGAACTCAGTAGTCGTTGCCGCTACGAACCGGCAGCTGACTGTCAGGCGCGAGGTCGCCGAACCGCGTGACCGAGGCTTCGAAAGCCAGATCGACGGTGCCGGTCGGGCCGTGGCGCTGCTTGCCGATGATGACTTCGGCCTTGCCGTGCGCAAGACTCATGTCGAGCTGCCACTTCTCGTGTTCAGGCGTGCCCGGGCGGGGCTCCTTCATCGCGAGGTAATATTCCTCGCGGTAAACGAACAGCACGACGTCGGCGTCCTGCTCGATTGATCCGGATTCACGCAAGTCGGAGAGCTGCGGCCGCTTGTCGTCGCGCGATTCCACCTGACGCGAGAGCTGCGACAGCGCGATCACGGGAACGTTGAGCTCTTTGGCCAGCGCCTTCAGGCTGGTCGTGATCTCCGTGATTTCCTGCACGCGATTGTCGCTCCGCTTGCCGGAGCCCGAGAGCAGCTGGATGTAGTCGATGACGAGCAGGTCGAGGCCCTTCTGGCGCTTCAGCCGGCGCGCCCGCGCCATCAGCTGGGCGATCGACAGGCCGCCGGTGGCGTCCACGTAGAAGGGCAGCGACTGCAGCTCGATCGAGACCTCCCGGATCTTGTCGAAATCGGCTTCCGAGATGCCGCCGCGGCGGATGTGGGAGGAGGGGACGCCGGTGCGCTCGGCCACGATACGCGTGGCGAGCTGGTCGGCCGACATTTCGCAGGAGAAGAACCCGATCACGCCGCCATTGGCGGCCTTCGTGGTCCCGTCGGCCTGGAGCTCCGGAACGTAGGCTCGTGCGACGTTGTAGGCGATGTTGGTCGCAAGAGAGGTCTTGCCCATGCCGGGACGGCCTGCCACGATGATGAGGTCGGAGTGCTGCAGGCCGCCCATCTTGGTGTCGAGGTCGCGCATGCCCGTCGAGATGCCGGACAGCTTGCCGTCGCGCTGGAACGCCTTGGCCGCGAGATCCACCGCGACCGCCAGTGCCTGCGAGAATTTCTGGAAGCCGCCGTCATAGCGGCCGGATTCGGCGAGCTCGTAAAGCTTGCGCTCGGCGTCCTCGATCTGCGCCCGCGGCTGGAAGTCGACCGGCGCGTCATAGGCGACATTGACCATGTCCTCGCCGATGCCGATCAGGTCGCGCCGTAGTGACAGGTCGTAGACGGTGCGGCCGTAATCCTGGGCATTGATGATGGTGGTCGCTTCGGCGGCAAGCCGCGCAAGATATTGCCCGATGGTCATGCCGCCGACATCGGTGTCGGCGGGCAGGAACGTCTTCAGCGTGACGGGCGTCGCGATCTTGCCCATCCGGATCAGGCTGCCGGCAGTCTCGAAGATGGTCTGGTGCAGCGGCTCGAAGAAATGCTTCGCCTCCAGGAAGTCGGAGACGCGATAGAAGGCGTCGTTGTTGACCAGGATCGCGCCCAGAAGGCTCTGTTCCGCCTCGATATTATGCGGAGCGCTCCGATAGGCGGGCGTTCCGGCGTCGGGCGCGAGTTTGAGAACGTTCGAATCAGTCAGGGCCATGGTCGGACGTACTTAGCAATTTTCTTGGGCGGATGCGGGGCCGGGATAAAGCGCCGCCGCAGGTCAAAGCGAAAGCGAAAGCTGACCGCTATCAACCGCTCAGTGAAAATGGTGGATGATTAGCAGTCGCAGCACGCGCCGCGCTTGACGGATTTTTGCGGAACCTGCTCCGGCGCCGGAAACGGCCGCGACCGTGCCATGGAAAAATCCGGAAACCATGAACTTTATGGGTTTGCGCGCAGACGTATCAAGAAGCGCGCGAAAATGGGCGCACGGCGACCCGCTTTCGGCGCGGCTTCAGACCAGCAGGAGGTAGACCAGCGCAACCAGAGCCGCCCCGACGCCGGTAACGATCAGGGCGTAATCGGTGCGGAGGTCGTCCTGCACGTCAAACGAGGTTTGGGTCTCTTTGCTCATGGCGACGGTCTAAGCCAGGCCCGACCAGACTTATGTGAAGTGGATCACATCTTCCCGGATTCTTTCGGGGGTATGACCGGAACAGGCGGACGGGAGGGGAATTGTCTCCCACGGTCCGCCAACAGGGAACGAGGCAAGCGATGCGGCCAGAACGGCAGCACCAGATTTGGCGAAGCGAGGCAGGTAGCCGGCTTTGGCTGTCGGGACTGATTGCGGCCATGGAGCACGCTGAACGCCCCGAAGTGCGTCGCGAGCCCGTGGCACCCGCAATCCTGGTGGAACTGCGGGCCCAACTGGCGTTAACGGCCCTTGCCCGGTTCTCCCCGCTTTCGACCCTGCGTCACTAGGATCTATTCACTCGCCAGCTGTAGCCTCGGCTTGGCCGCAGCTTCGCGAGCCCGCAGCCGGCTTTCTTCGCGCGGCAAGTAGTCGCGGGTGATCGGCACCACGCCCTGCCGGCGCGTGAGCTGGATCTGGAAGTTCATCATGGCCTGCTTGCGGAACGTCATCTCGCAGGCCGCCAGATAAAATTCCCACATCAGGGCGAAGCGCTCGTCGTAGAGCTGCACGGCCTCCTCGCGCCGCGCCATGAAACGTTCCCTCCAGGCTTTGAGCGTTTCCGCGTAGTGCAGGCGCAGGATCTCGATATCGCAGACCAAGAGGCCGGCGCGCTCGATCGCCGGCAGCACTTCCGACAAGGCCGGGATGTAGCCGCCGGGGAAGATGTATTTGGCGATCCAGGGGTTGGTCGAGTCCGGGCCCTGCGAACGGCCGATCGAATGCAGCAGCATGATGCCGTTCTCGCTGAGCAGCTCGGCACAGCGCTGGAAATAGGTGTCGTAGAAATGGGCGCCGACATGCTCGAACATGCCGACCGAGACGATGCGGTCGAACGGACCGTCGATGTCGCGATAGTCCTGGAGCAGGAATCTGGCCGAGCCGGTCAGGCCCTTTTCGGCCGCGCGTGCATTGGCGATCTGCAACTGCTCGGTGGAGAGCGTGATGCCGGTGACGTCAGCGCCGGCGATCTCGGCGAGATAGAGCCCGAGCCCGCCCCAGCCGGAGCCGATGTCGAGCACGCGCTGCCCGGGCTTGACGCGCAGCTTGGCGGCGATGTGCCGCTTCTTGGCGAGCTGCGCGTCGTCGAGGGTCGCGTCCTGCGTCTCGAAATAGGCGCAGCTGTATTGCTTGTCGGCGTCCAGGAAGAGCGAATAGAGCCGGGCGTCGAGATCATAATGATGTGCGACGTTCCGGCGGGAGCGCGAGCGCGGATTGAACTGCTTCAGGTGCCGCGTCAGATAGCGCAGATGCCACCAGGGTCTTGCCCAGTGCGGCAAGAGGTCGGGTTGGTCGAGCAGGATCGCGAGGGCATCGGCGATGCTGCCGCGTTCGACGACGAACTCGCCGTCCATATAGGCCTCGCCAAGCCCGAGCTCGGGATTGACCAGGACCTTGCGTTCCGCCTCCGCAGTGACGAAGCGCACCGCGACCGGCTCGCCGGCGCCGTCGCCGACGGTGAATTTCGATCCGCTGGAGCCGGTCACCGTCAATGACCCGCGGCGGATGAATTGGGTCAGGAATCTACGCAACAATCGGTCCATCGCCACCTTCCTCTCGAGCGAATCCCAAGAGATGCGACTAGATGCGACTAACCCGGCCTTCACGTCGGACGCTCAGGTCCCGCTCTGGTTCCTATGCGTTTGCATCCAAATCTGGGGAGGGCGGGACGGCTGCGCTATTGCGCTGAGTTCACAGCCGATATTCCAAAAGCGCTTAATCACATCCTTGCGCGTGCAGGCTGCTTCCATTCGCGGCTCAATCGGATAAAAGGTGACCCGCCGCCGTGCCGGAGGCCGGCTGCACCTCTCGGAATTCAATGGAGATGATGGGAATGTCGAGCCGAGCGCTCAGCCTCGCGACGGTACTGCTTCTGATGGGCTTCGGCACCGCCGATACCGTTTTTGCGCAGGTGACCAACCTCGAGGCCGGCAAAAGCCCGTCCCAGATTTTCTCGCAGACCTGCACTGCGTGCCACAAGAGCCCGCGCGGACTTCTGAAGTCCGTCGCGCCGGGTTCGCTGCCGGGCTTCCTGCGTCAGCACTACACCACGAGCTCGGACATGGCGGGTATTCTCGCCTCCTATCTCGTCTCCAACGGTGCCACCGACACCCGCTACCAGGCCAAGGACGGCAAGAAGGACGGCGCCAAGGAAAAGGACGCGAGCACCAATCCCGAGCATCAGGGCCGCCGTCCGCGCGCCCAGGACGCCGTCAAGCCAGAGGGGGAGGCCGCTGCTCCCGCCGCGGAAGGGGCGCGCCAGAAGCGTGCCGCGCGTCCGGCCGAGGAAGGCGCGAAGCCCGAGGGCCAGGCTGCGCCCGAAGGACGTAAGGGCAAGCGCCGCGCCAAGCCCGGGCATGAGGAAGCCCCGAAGGTCGATGCCGCCGCGCCGGCCACCGAAGAAAAGAAGAGCGAGCCCAAGGCGGAGACTGCCAAGCCTGAGATCGTCAAGCCTGAGATCGTCAAGCCTGAGACCAAGCCCGACGAGAAACCGGCTGAGTCCAAGCCTGACAGCGCCAAGGTCGAACCCCGCGGCAATGAGACGCCGGCGCTGCGGTCCGATCCGGTCCCTCCAGTCACGCCCGCCGCGAAGCCGGCCGAGCCCACCAAACCGGCGGAAGAGGCAGCTCCTAAGCCTGCCGCGCCGGCTGCCAGCTCTGAACCGGCGGCCAAGCCGCAGGAGCCGGCACCGCCCGCGACCGCTGCAGCTCCGCCTGCCGCGCCGGCCGAATCCTCCGGCCCACCGACGCCGCCGATCTCGCGCTAAGCCAGCCCGTTTTTGATCGACCAGCGGAGGCCGCGTTCGTCGCGGCCTCCGCATTGTATTGACCGGCGCTAGAGTAGTGCTCTAGAGTAATGCTCTAGGAGGCTCCGATGACGGCGAGTGTGCGGGATGATTTGTTGGCGGCGGGTCTCGTCGTGTTCGACCGCGTCGGCTTTGAAGCCGCGACGGTGGCCGCGATCCGCAGCAAAGCGCGGGCCTCCAATGGCAGCTTCTTTCACGCCTTCGGCTCGAAGAAGGAGCTTGCCGGTGCGCTGTTCCTGGAGGTCTTGCGGCACTATCACGCCGCGGTGCTGGCCGCGCTCGATCCCGTGCCCAATGCGGAACAGGGCATCGATCGGTTGATCCGGGCCCATCTCGACTGGGTGGTGACCAGCCGGCGCGAGGCGCGCTATCTCTTCGAGATTTCGCGCAGCGAGTGGGGCGAGGACATTCGCGACGCCCAGCGCGCGCAGAATGGGCGCCTCGCCGAAGGCATCGAGCGCTGGCGCGCGCCGCTGGTTGCAAGCGGTGAGCTCTTGCCGATGACGCGGGCGATGTTCATCAGCCAGCTCATCGGTCCGGCGCAGATTTTCTGCCGCGCCTTTCTGTCGGGACGCGACCGCGCCGATCCGCGCGCCGAGACCGACACGCTGATCGCCTGCGCCATCCGCGCGCTGCGGCCATACGATCGCATCAACAAGCAATAAGGAGAGACTGCATGCGCGAAGAGGATCCGGAATTTGCGCCGATTGCCGAGCACATCCATGCCAATGTCGGCCGCCAGGGCTTCATGAACCTGGTCGGCGCCGAGCTCTCGGAGTTGACGCGCGGCACCTGTACGATTGCCGTGGATCGCCGGCCGGAGCTGCTGCAGCAGCACGGCTTCTTCCACGGCGGCGTCACCGCCTTCCTGGTCGACAACGCCACGACGATCGCAGCCGCCACCTCGCGCGGCCAGCCGGCGCTGACGGCGGAATACAAGCTCAATCTGCTCTCGCCCGCGGTCGGCGAGAAGCTGATCTGCCGGGCCCGCGTGATCAAGCCGGGCCGTCAGGTCTCGGTGGTCGCAGCCGACGTGTTCTGCGTCAGCGACGGCGTCGAGAAGCACACGGCAACGGCGCTGGCCTCGATCGCGATGTTGAGCGAGGACGTCGCTGCGAAAACGAAAAGCCCGGCCGCCTGAGGCAGCCGGGCTTCGCGGTCTCGCGCGAATGCGAGGCTTACTTCTCTTCCGCGGCCGGCGCCGGCTCGACGTCGTCGGGCTCGGCTTCCGGATCGAAGAACTCGCCGGCGGCGGCGATCGCCTCGGCGGCCGCGTCGCGGTCCTCGTTGCGGGTCGAGATGTCCTCGCCACGGTTGATGCGCTCGGCCTCGTCCTGGCTGCGCGCGACGGTCACGGTGATCTCGACCTCGACCTCGGGGTGAACGGCGACGATGACCGTGTGCTTGCCGATGGTCTTGATCGGCGCGTCGAGCTGCACCTGCGGACGGTCGAGGTGGACGCCGTCGGCCTCGAACGCCATGACGATGTCGCGCACCGTGACCGAGCCGAACAGCTGGCCGGCTTCCGAGGCCTGACGGATCACGATGATGTTCTTGTCCTTGATCTTCTCGGCGACCTTGGACGCCTCGCCCTTAGCCTGCAGGTTGCGGGCCTCGAGCTCGGCCTTCATGCCGTCATACTTGGAACGGTTGTCGGCGGTGGCGCGCAGCGCCTTGCCACGCTTCAGCAGGAAATTGCGGGCATAGCCGTCGCGAACCTTCACGACTTCGCCCATCTGGCCGAGCTTGTTGACGCGTTCCAGCAAAATGACTTCCATATTCGTTCTCCTTTTGAAGTGGTTTGTAGGTTTCAGTTCCGGTGGTTGACTTAAGGGGTCGGCAGTGGCGGCGGCTGCCGGCTGCGCAGGAAGCGCTCGCGGAAGCCGAACATGGCGTCCGCAAGGCCGAGGATCACCATCGCGATCACGGGCCATCCGAACACGACCACGACGGCGTAGGTCGAGCCGAGCCAGAACGTGCGGCTCTTCAGCGCCAGCGTCAGCGTATGCAGCACGGCGAAGCCGGTCAGCGCATAGCCCATCATCAGCGCGGCCGCGGCGATCTGGGCGGCGATCGCGAGCAGCCCGCCGGTGAAGCAGAAGGCGAGCGCGATGCAGAGCCCCACCAGCGTCATCGGCGGCAGCTCCGCCGTCTTCATGTCCGGCCAGGGGCGCCGCAGCCGGCCCGATGTCGCCGTGATCTTGGCGCTGAGCCAGAGGTTGAGGGTCAGCGTCATCATCGCGATGACAGTGGCCCCGGCCGGCGCGATGCGCACCAGCGCGTCGACGAACTGACCGGCTTCGCCGGAGCTCTGCGGGTCGGTGGCGCGGAGGAGGCGCATCAGGCCGCGCCGCAGCGTGCCGAGGATGGTTTCGGCATCGGTCCCGAGCGTGAGCAGGGCGGCCATCGTGGTCAGCGTGGCGAAGCCCGCGAGCCACAGCAGGATACGGCCGACCGGATACCATTCGAGCTCAGGCGAGGCGGGAGGCTCGGTAGTCGCGTCTGGCGTGACAGGTCCTGAGGGACGGCTGAGCAGGACGAGATGGCCGAGCCACCACGCGGGGAGCGCGACGGTGACGGCGAAGGCGATGCAATAGGGCAGGCCGAACAGCGCGCCGAGGCCGATCGCGGCAGCGATGCCGCCAAGGCTCGCGCAAAGCGGTCCCCAGCCGATCGCGGCGACCATCAGCGGCAGCGGAGCGAGATAGAACAGGACGAGCGAGATCAGCGCGCCCGAAATGATCGAGGCGAACATCAGGGCCGACGCAGCGCCGGCGATCAGGCCAATCAGTGCAAAAGCCATCATCAGCTGTCCCGCTCCCTTCGAGCGGTTAGAGGCCACTTGCCCCAACCATCGGCGACCGGACGACCCGGAAGCCTTATGAGTTTAGAAAGTCGCGGCCGGCGGCGACGTCGCCGCCGGCCGAGTTCGTCTTAGCGAATGACGTAGGGCAGCAGGCCCAGGAACCGCGCGCGCTTGATGGCGCGGGCGAGCTCACGCTGCTTCTTCGCGGACACCGCGGTGATGCGGCTCGGCACGATCTTGCCGCGCTCGGAGACGTAACGCATCAGCAGCTTGGAGTCCTTGTAGTCGATCTTCGGAGCATTGGCGCCCGTGAACGGGCAGCTCTTGCGACGACGGAAAAACGGACGGCGTGCACCAGCTTCAGCCATTGGTCTTACTCCCCATCCGTCGTGGTGGTTTCAGCGTCTTCGCGCGGACGGCGCGGGCCGCGATCACCGCGGAAGCCACCACCGTCGCGATCGCCACCGCGGAAACCGCCTTCACGGTCGCCACGGAAACCGCCGCCTTCACGATCGCGGAAGCCGCCGCCACGGTCGTCACGCTCGCGGTCGCGGTCGGCCTTGCGCATCATCGCGGACGGGCCTTCCTCGAGCTCCTCGACGCGGACGCTGAGATAGCGGATCACGTCTTCGCTGATACGCTCCTGGCGCTCGATCTCGGCGATCGCCGCGGACGGCGCGTCGATGTTGAGTAGCACGAAGTGCGCCTTGCGGTTCTTGTTCATGCGATAGGTGAGGGAGCGCACGCCCCAATTCTCGGTCTTGGTGACCTTGCCGCCGAGACCCTCGACGATACCGGTCATCTGCGCAGTCAGCTCTTCGACCTGCTGCGTGCTCGCGTCCTGACGCGCGAGAAAGACATGCTCATAAAGAGCCATGGTGGTCCTTTCCTCATGTTGGCGCATCGCCCGGCGTCAAGCCCTTAAGAGGCCTTCGGAAAGGACTCTGGGATTAAGCTCAGAAGGCGGAAACACGGGACGACGGGCCGACTGGCCCTGCCACACCAAAATCACGAATGATTTGCTGAGACCGTCCGTTCAGCTCCCGGCCGGGGTCTGCGGATGCGCGCCTTATACGGATTTTGACCGGCTTTGCAAGGTTGAGGGCTGGATTTCGGCTCGGATCGCCCAAGGGACGGTGCCCTCCCGCGTCCTCCAATACCAACGGGTCTTGATTTATTTGTTTGTATGTCATACAAATAACTCGGCGGAGAGATCCCATGGCGGAAAAGTCGGTCCATGAGGCGGTTGAGGCGGCGGGTGATCCCAAGCACGCCGCCCGTGCGACGCGCTCCGCCGGCCGCAAGATGCGCTCGCTGCTGCTGGATGCGGCGAGTCCGCTGTTCCGGGAGCGGGGGCTCTCGGGCACCGCGATCACCGACATCGCGGCCGCAGCGGACGCCTTCCCGAGCCAGATCACCTATTACTTCCGCACCAAGGAGGCGCTGTTCGTCGAATGCGCCTGCCGCGATTTGCTGTATCTGGCGCGTGAGACCGAGCAGGCGGCGCTGCAGGCGCGCACCCCGCGGGACTACACGCATGCGCTGGCGCAGACCGTGACGGCGAGCGATTCCGTCGCCTTCTTCGCCGAAGCCCTGACATTGACGCGCCGGCGCCAGGATCTGGCGCCTCTGGTCGAGCGCACGATCGAGCGCCTGCACGGTGAAGGCGCGCGCGCCTATGCGAGCCAGGTGGCGCGGCACGGCTGGCGATCGCTGCGGGCGCCCGACGAAAGCTCGCGGCGCTTCTGGGCCGTCGCCATCGGCGTCATTCTCGAAGGCTATGCGATGGGCCGTTCGCCCGAGGCGCTCTGCGCCGAGATGCTGCGGGTGCTCGGTGAGCAGGCGAAATCCACCGACACGGCGCGCCTGCGCCTCGTCGACGACGCGTCACATTCGAATGAAGAGGGGTAGGCCATGACCGCGCTTCGCATGCGTGCCCGCGATTTCCTGACCGACGACCAGCTCGCCGACGTGCGCCAGCGCGTGACCTGGAAGGGCGTTGCGCTGATCGCGCACGCCTGGGCGCTGATCGTTGGGGCGGTTGCGCTGGTCGCCTGGTGGCCAAATCCTGTCACCTATGTTCTCGCCGTCGCCATCATCGGCTCGCGCCAGCTCGGCCTTGCGATCCTGATGCATGACGGCGCACATGGCTGCCTGTCCGCCGACGAGAAAACCAATCTGACCCTGAGCCAGTGGTTCTGCGCCTATCCGCTGTTCGCGGAGACGCGCAGCTACCGGCGCTATCACCTGCAGCATCATGCGCGCACCCAGCAGGAGGATGATCCCGACCTCGTTCTCTCGGCGCCGTTTCCGATCACGAAGCTGAGCTATCGTCGCAAGTTCATTCGCGACATCACCGGACAGACCGGCTACCAGCAGCGCAAGGCGCAGCTGCTCAACGCGCTCGGTGCGAAGGATTGGCCGTGGCGTCAGCGCCTTTCGCATTTCTGGGACAAGCTCGGTCCGCAATGCATCGTCAACGCCGTGATGTTCGCCGCGTGCGTGGCGGCCGGCGTGTGGTGGGCCTATCCGCTGCTCTGGCTGGTGCCGCTGTTGACCTGGATGATGGTCATCACCCGCATTCGCAACATCGCCGAGCACGCCGTCGTCCCCGACAGCAGCGATCCCTTGCGCAACACCCGCACCACGCATGCCAATCTTCTCGAGCGCCTGTTCATCGCGCCGTACTACGTGAACTATCACCTCGAGCATCATCTGCTGTTCTATGTGCCCTGCTACAATCTGCCGAAGGTGCACCGGCTGCTGAGCGCAAGCCGGCATGCGGACCGCATGGAGGTGCAGCCGGGCTATGCCGCCGTGCTGCGGCTGGCGACGGCGAAGCCCGACGGGGACGACCGGCCGGGGCAGCTGGTGAACAGCGCTCGCCGTGCCCAGGCGGGGGCGAAGGTCGACGCCAACCAGACCGCCGGCGGGTTTTGACGCGGCGTATCCCCAGTTGAATGCCGGCCCGGGTTCCCATCTCGGCTTGACAGTCCGGCCCCGGACAGTGTCTACGGCCCCCTTTGGAGCGTGATCCGGAACCATGGCCGAGGGAGCTATGGCCAGGGAACCAGATATCAAGGCCGCGCGTAATCGGCTGCTGGTTCTTACGAGGGATCGTGCCCGACAAGCAGGGAGCGCCGATGACGGCAGCATTCACATTTCCGGGGCAGGGGTCCCAGGCCGTTGGCATGGGAAAGGCCCTGGCCGACGCCTTTCCGGTGGCGCGCGCCGTGTTCGACGAGGTCGATGCCGCGCTGTCCGATAAGCTGACGACCATCATCTGGGATGGCCCGGCCGAAACCCTCCAGCTTACGGAAAACGCCCAGCCGGCGCTGATGGCGGTCTCTGTCGCCACCCTGCGCGTGCTGGAGGCCGAGGCCGGATTTTCCGTGGGGCGAGACGCGGCCTTCGTCGCCGGTCATTCGCTCGGTGAATATTCGGCACTGGCTGCGGCCGGCAGCCTGACGCTTTCCGATACCGCCCGTCTCCTTCGCATCCGCGGTCTCGCAATGCAAAAGGCCGTCCCGGTCGGCGCCGGCGCAATGGCCGCGCTGCTCGGTCTCGACTACGAGGCCGCCATGGAGGTCGCCAATGAGGCGGCCCAGGGGCAGGTCTGCCAGGCCGCCAACGACAATGGCGGCGGGCAGGTGGTCGTCTCGGGCGACAAGGCCGCGGTTGATCGCGCCGTCGAGATCGCCAAGACCAAGGGTGCCAAGCGCGCGATGCTGCTGCCGGTGTCCGCACCGTTCCATTGCAGGCTGATGCAGCCCGCCGCCGACGCCATGGCGGAGGCGCTCTCGAAAGTCACGATCAAGGCGCCGGCCGCCCCGCTGGTGTCGAACGTGCTGGCGAGCGCCATCACCGACCCCGACGAGATCCGCCGCCGCCTGGTCGAGCAGGTCACGGGCACGGTGCGTTGGCGCGAGTCGGTTGCCTATATGGCAGGACAGGGCGTCACCCGCTTCTTCGAGATCGGCGCCGGCAAGGTGCTGACCGGTCTCGTCAAGCGCATCGCAGACGGTGCCGTCGGCGTTGCGGTGGGCGGACCCAACGACATTGCCGCCGCCAAGGATGCATTGGCCGCCGCGAAGCAGGCTTGAGTTTACGCACGATCATTCCGGAAAACCGCTGCACACTTTTCCGGATCGTGCATTGGAGGAGTTATCGATGTTCGATCTGACTGGCAAAAAGGCGCTCGTCACCGGCGCCACCGGCGGCATCGGCGGCGCGATCGCGCAGGCGCTGCACGCGCAGGGCGCCACCGTCGCGATCTCAGGGACGCGCAAGGAAGTGCTGGATGAGCTTGCCGGCAAGCTCGGCGAGCGCACCCACGTGCTGCCCTGCAATCTCTCCAAGGCCGACGAGGTCGAGGCGCTGGTGCCGGCTGCGGAAGCCGCGATGGGCCAGGTCGACATCCTCATCGCCAATGCCGGCATCACGCGCGACAATCTCTTCGTGCAGCTCCGCGACGAGGATTGGGAGGAGGTCATCAACGTCAATCTGACCTCGACCTTCCGCCTCGCGCGCGCCGCGACCAAGCTGATGATGCGCAAGCGCTTCGGCCGCATCATCGCCATCACCTCGGTGGTCGGCGTCACCGGCAATCCCGGACAAGGCAACTACACCGCCTCGAAGGCGGGCCTGATCGGCATGATCAAGACGCTCGGGGCCGAATACGCCAAGCGCGGCGTGACCGCGAACTGCATCGCGCCCGGCTTCATCAAGACGCCGATGACCGACGCGCTCAACGACAAGCAGCGCGAAACGATTCTGACCAAGGTTCCGGCCGCCCGTCTGGGAACGCCCGAGGACATCGCCGCGGCCGCCGTGTACCTGAGTTCGAACGAAGCAGCCTACGTCACCGGCCAGACCATCCACGTCAACGGCGGCATGGCCATGATCTGAAGCCCTCGTTCCGCGCTGCCCCGATCGGCGGCGCGGATGCGGCAAACGGCCGTTTCCGGAGCGAAATGAGGCTTGTAGTCAAGGCAATTGAAGTGTGATAACCGGACCTTCAACGGATGGGCAAAGAACGCCATTGCAGGTTTTTGAAACCCTGTATATTGGCGATGCGGAGCCTTGGCCGTCGTTCGCCGGGCCCTGTATCGGTTAGGATGGGGCCAAATCAAGTTCGTAAGCGAAGGCAAGTAACACGACCACGACGGCTCGTATCGTCCCGGGGGGTCGGGTCTACAGGGAACAACACGAGGTTATGCAATGAGTGACATTGGCGAGCGGGTTAAGAAGATCGTGGTCGAACACCTTGGTGTTGAACCCGAGAAGGTTGTCGACGCTGCGAGCTTCATCGACGACCTCGGCGCCGACAGTCTGGACACCGTCGAGCTGGTGATGGCGTTCGAAGAGGAATTCGGTTGCGAGATTCCGGACGACGCCGCGGAAACGATTCTCACCGTCGGCGATGCCACGAAGTTTCTCGAGAAGAACGCGAAGAGCTAAGGCTCTTCATTTTCGCGGGGACAACATTGAAACCGGACGGGCCGCTTCGCAGCGGTCAGCCGGTTTCTTGTTATTGGCCGTGAATCTTTCGATGCGGAGTTTTCTGACATGAGGCGGGTTGTCGTCACTGGTCTCGGCATGGTGTCGCCGCTCGGCTGCGGCGTCGAACCGACCTGGAAACGCATCCTCAACGGCGAAAGCGGCGCGCGCCCGATCGAGAGCTTCGATGTCTCCGATCTTCAGACAAAATACGCCTGCACCGTCGTGCGCGGCGACGGCAGCAACGGCACCTTCAATCCCGACAAGTGGATGGAGCCGAAGGACCAGCGCAAGGTCGACGACTTCATCATCTTCGGCATGGCCGCAGCCGGCCAGGCGCTCGACGACGCCAACTGGCATCCCGAGACCGAGGAGGACAAGTGCGCGACCGGCACCATGATCGGTTCCGGCATCGGCGGCCTGAGCGGCATTGCCGAGACCGCGCTGCTCCTGAAGGAACGGGGACCCCGCAAGGTATCGCCGTTCTTCATTCCGGGCCGCCTGATCAATCTCGCCTCCGGATATGTGTCGATCAAGCACGGGCTGAAGGGCCCAAACCATTCGGTGGTCACGGCCTGCTCGACCGGCGCGCATGCGGTCGGCGATGCC
The DNA here is from genome assembly GCF_032144035.1 of Bradyrhizobium sp. WYCCWR 12699. Lineage (NCBI taxonomy): Bacteria > Pseudomonadati > Pseudomonadota > Alphaproteobacteria > Hyphomicrobiales > Nitrobacteraceae > Bradyrhizobium > Bradyrhizobium sp. WYCCWR 12699. Next base: position 489,150 of record NZ_JAVTJN010000036.1, on the reverse strand, counting down.
GCCCGCCTGATCGCGCTGGGGGACGCCGACGTGATGGTCGCAGGCGGCGCCGAGTCGCCGATCAGCCGCATCGGTATCGCCGGCTTCAACGCCGCGCGCGCGCTCTCGACCGGCTTCAATGAGACGCCCGAGAAGGCTTCGCGTCCCTACGACAAGGACCGCGACGGTTTTGTCATGGGCGAGGGCGCCGGCGTCCTCGTGCTGGAAGAGCTCGATCACGCCCGGCGCCGCGGCGCGAAGATCTATGCCGAGGTGATCGGCTACGGTCTGTCGGGTGACGCCTATCACATTACGTCGCCGTCGCCCGATGGCGATGGCGGCTTCCGCAGCATGTCGGCCGCGCTCCGGCGCGCCGGCCTGACGGCATCCGATCTCGACTACATCAACGCGCACGGCACCTCGACACCGCTCGGCGACGAGATCGAGCTCGGTGCCGTCGAGCGCCTGCTCGGCAATGCCGCCTCCAAGGTCGCGATGTCGTCGACCAAATCGTCGACGGGGCATCTGCTCGGCGCAGCGGGCGCGATCGAAGCGATCTTCGCCATTCTCGCGATTCGCGATAATGTCGTGCCGCCGACGATCAACCTCGACAATCCGTCGGTGGAGACCGCAATCGACCTCGTGCCGCACACGGCCAAGAAGCGTGAGGTCAATGTCGCCTTGTCGAACTCGTTTGGTTTTGGCGGTACCAATGCGTCGGTGATCGTCCGGCGTTTGGCCAGTTAGCTTGAGTTTGAGACGAATCCACCGTTTTGCCGTATTCGGCGATAGTCATGGACGTGGGCGTGCATTTGGCGCGGCAGGCGATTGCCGAGCCGCTATTGAACCGGCAGGATTCAGGTTGTTTCGATGAGTGAAAGGCCGCCCATTTCGCCCCGGAGTCCGCGGGCAGCGCTCGAGCCTGAACAGCTCCCACCGCCGCCGAAGCGATCGGACCGTGCGCGCAATCCCTTCGTGGTCGTCGGCAACGCCATCATCACCCTTCTGCTGATCGCCATGCTCGGCGCCGGCGGCGTCTATTATTACGGCCGGCAGGTGCTGGAATCGCCCGGGCCGCTGAAGGACGACAAGATCGTCAACATCCCGCAGCGCGCGGGCAAGCGCGACATCGCCGAGACACTGAACCGGGAAGGCGTGACCGACGTCAATCCCTGGGTGTTCATCGCCAGCGTCGCCGCGCTGAAGGCAAGCTCGGACCTCAAGCCGGGTGAATATGCGTTCCAGAAGAACGCTTCGCTCCGCGACGTCATCGCCACCATCGTCGAGGGCAAGGTGGTGCAGCATGCCGTCACGATTCCGGAAGGCCTGACCTCCGAGCAGATCGTGGCGCGGCTGTCCGACAACGACATCTTCACCGGCAGCGTGCGCGAGCTGCCGCGCGAAGGCACGCTGCTGCCGGAGACCTACAAATTCCCGCGCGGTACCCCGCGCGAGCAGGTGGTCCAGCGCATGCAGCAGGCGCACAAACGTGTGCTCGCCGAGATCTGGGAGCGTCGCAATCAGGACATTCCGGTCAAGTCGCCGGAGCAGCTGGTGACGCTGGCCTCGATCGTGGAGAAAGAGACCGGCAAGCCCGACGAGCGCAGCCGCGTCGCCGCGGTGTTCGTCAATCGCCTGAAGCAGCGCATCAAGCTGCAGTCCGATCCGACCATCATCTATGGCCTCGTCGGCGGCAAGGGCACGCTGGGCCGCCCGATCAAGCGCAGCGAGATCACGCAGCCTTCGCCCTACAACACCTATGTCATCGAGGGCCTGCCGCCGGGCCCGATCTCTAACCCCGGCCGCGCCTCGCTGGAGGCCGCCGCCAATCCGGCCCGCACCCGCGACCTCTATTTCGTCGCCGACGGCACCGGCGGGCACGCCTTCACCGAGACCTACGACGCGCACCAGAAGAACGTCGCCAAGCTGCGCGCGATGGAAAAGCAGATCCAGAACGACACGGTCGAGCCGGCCGAGGACGCGGCGCCGCCCGCTGCAGCCGCGCCCGGGACCGTCGATACGCCGACGGCGACCACGCCGGCGCGGCCCAATCAGCAGAAAAAGCCGCCCGCGGCACGCCCCGCAGCTCCGCCGCCGGCGCGGCAGGGCGCGGTGCAATCCTCGCCGCCGGTGGTCCAGCGCTAGGCGCGTTGCAGATCTGCCTGCGGACTTTGCGGATTCCACTTTCCTGCAAAATAGTCTTAAGATTCGCGTGGCTTGATGCCCCCGCGAATCCCGCGTTTTTGGAGAAATTGACCTGATGGCGCTGTCGTCCATGACCGGCTTTGCTCGAAGCCACGGCGCAAGCGGGCCGTACACGTTCGAATGGGAATTGAAGTCGGTCAACGCCAAGGGCTTTGATCTCAGGGTGCGGCTGCCGCAGGGCTTCGACGAGCTCGAGGCGCACGCCAAGAAACGCGCCGGCGAGCTTTTGTCGCGCGGCACTGTCTACGCCAATCTCACCGTCAAGCGCGCCAACGCCGCAGCTTCCGTGCGCGTCAACGAGGACGTGCTCAACGCCGTCCTGAAGGCGGCGGCTGTGATCGCCGGCAAGGTCGACGCGGTGGCCCCGAGCATCGACGGCCTGCTTGCGATCAAGGGTGTCGTCGAGGTCGCCGAGCCCGAGGGCGACGAGGAAGAGGACAAGGCCGCGCGCGCTGCTGCCGCCGAGGCCTTCGACAAGGCGCTCGATGAGCTCGTCGCGATGCGCAAGCGCGAAGGCACCTCGCTGGGGCAGATCCTGACCCAGCGGGTCGACGAGATCGAGCAACTGGCGAAGAAGGCGGAAGGCGCGCCGGGGCGGAAGCCGGAGGCGATCAAGGCACGGCTTGCCGAGCAGATCGCGACGCTGCTCGACACCTCCGACCGCTTCGACTCCGACCGTCTGATGCAGGAGGCGATCCTGATCGCCACCAAGGCCGACATCCGCGAGGAGCTCGACCGCATCGCATCCCACATCGCGCAGGCGCGTGAATTGATCGGCAAGGGCGGCCCGGTCGGCCGCAAGCTCGACTTCCTGGCGCAGGAGTTTCACCGCGAGGTCAACACCTGCTGCTCGAAGTCGAACGACATCGAGCTGACCAATACGGGGCTCGCCATGAAGAACGTGGTCGAGCAGTTCCGCGAGCAGGTCCAGAATCTGGAGTGATCGATGACATCAGGCGGTCACGGAACTGACGGTGTCGAACGGCGCGGCTTGATGTTCGTGCTGTCCTCGCCCTCGGGCGCGGGCAAGACCACGCTGTCGCGGATGTTGCTCGAGCGCGAGCCGGGCTTGAAGATGTCGGTATCGGCGACGACGCGGCAGATGCGGCCGGGCGAGGTCGAGGGGCGGGACTATTTCTTCGTCAGCAAGCCCAAGTTCGAGACGATGGTGGAACAGGACGAGCTGCTCGAATGGGCCACCGTCTTCGACAATCTTTACGGGACGCCCCGTGCGCCCGTCGAAGCGGCACTATCGGCCGGGCAGGACGTGCTGTTCGACATCGACTGGCAGGGCACGCAGCAACTGCACCAGAAAGCAAGCATCGACGTCGTTCGGGTTTTCATCCTGCCGCCCTCGGCGGCCGACCTCGAGAAGCGGCTGCATTCGCGCGCGCAGGATTCCGACGAGGTGATCCGCAAGCGCATGAGCCGCGCCAGCCACGAGATGAGCCACTGGGCCGAGTACGACTACATCGTCATCAACCACAATGTTGATGAGGCCTTCGCCGAGGTGCAGTCGATCCTGAAGGCCGAACGCCTCAAGCGCGAGCGGCGGATTGGCCTCGTTGGTTTCGTGCGAGCTTTGCAAGGTCAGCTTCAGGGTTAGGCTGCGGCAGCCGCGGCCCTTGCTTCGCCAGCCGTTCCAGCATCGCGGTGATCACGTCGACGTCGACGGCCTCCTCGGCCTGCACATCTTCATCGTGATCGACCGCGTCGCGGGCCACGGGCTTTGTGTCGTTGGTCTCCTTGGCCGCGAGCCGCGGCGGCGCCGCCTCGATCTCGAACGCGCCGTTGAAGATGTCGGCCTTGTCGAGCGCTGCGGCCTCGTTGCGAAGGGAAGCGGATTGGGCCGCGATCCTGCCGATCTCCTTGGTGAAGGCGGCGAGTTGCGCGGTCTGCGGCGGCCGTGCTTCGTCGAAATCGACCGGGCGCGGCTGCGTGCGCGGCGTGACGGCCGGCGTCGCACCGACCCAGGGCGCGCGGCTTCCGTCATGATCTTGCGGTGTCCAATCGTCCCAATGCCCGCGACGGTCGGCGGCCTGGACGCGGACGCGTCCGCCGGCGAAGCGGTAGATCAAGCTGGCGAGGATTCCCGCCAGTGCCAGCGCGCCACCGATCACGAGCAACAGCATCTGGACCGAGCCGCTGGGCTTGTCGGTCGTGCTGTCTGTTGCAGCGGGCGGGAGCGGAGCAGGGGATTTTGACGGTTTTGCTTTCGACTGCGCAGCAGCTCCCCCCATGGCATTTGCCGGCTGGGGCTCTGGCGTGGTGGAGGCTGCCGGGACATCGGGCCACGGTGTGGCGACGGGAGCTTGCTGGGCGCTGCCATCAGCAGCCTGGTTCACCGGTTGTTGTGTCGGTGGCGGGGAGGTCGGTGTGGCCGGCGCAGACGCGTTCGGCGCCTTGGGGGCCGCACGCGGCCCCACATATTCGGCACGCGCGTCCTGCACGGTCTGCAGCGGCGGTGCGGATGAATCCGGTGGCGCGTCGGCTGCGGCCTCGGCGGTCTGCGCAGCCTTCGCGTTGTCCTTGCCGCCCGCGGCGCGCAAATACCAGCATTGCCGCTTGGTCGCGCGGTCGAGACGATAGTACCAGTGCTGTCCCTGCGGCGCGGCGCCCTTCGGCGAGGCGAGACAGTCGGCGGCCGCGTTGGCCGTGCTCGGTGGGTTCGGCGCGTTCTGCGACATTGCGGCCAGTGGCAAGCCGGCAATGACGCTGCCGACCAGCGCGGATACGAATTTTGCGGTGCGGTTGCCCATCCTGGTCTCCCGGTTACGCATGACGCAACTCTTTACCAGCCCTTTGTCATCAAAGACTTGGGTGGCAATGAGCCGCAAATCCGGAGAGGATGTGGCTTGAATTGGGCCTGCGGGGCGGTTGTTCCGCGGCGAAATCGGGCGTGTTGCGGCTACTGTTTCGCCGAACTCCAGGTTCCGCCGCAGCCGTCGGAGCGGCGCCATGTGCCGGAACCGCTGCGCGCGCCGAGGCGTCCCGATCCGGTGAAGGTCACGCCGTCGCCTTGACCCACCGTGCTCACCGCGCCGCTCGGGCTGACGGTGCCGGTGACGCCCTGGCCGATGACCTTGCCCGAGGAGACCACGACCGCGCCGGACGTGGTGCCGCCGCAGCCGACGCTGGTGACCACCCAGGCGCCGTCAAAGCCACCGCCGCTACCTCCGCCGCCGCTGCGCCGCGACGACGAGCGCGGCTCTTCAGCCGGCCTGCTCCGGCGCGCCGACGGCGTGGGCTCGGCCGAGCGGTCCGAGGAACGATCCTGGCGCGAGCCGGACAGCGACTTCTCGTCATTGCCGATCGCGCCGCCGGCGCTGCCGGACTGGGCGAAGGCGCAAGGCGGAGCGACGGCGACGGTGAGGAGGAAAGCGATGGCGATGGGGCGGACAACGGCAATGGGCATGAGCAAGAATCCAGCAAGAATCCAGAATGAAAAGGCATCAGCGGCCGGAGCCGTCGGCACAGACGGAACCGATAATGCGGCAAGCTTTGCCAGCCTTGCCGCATTCGTCAAGCGCGGCGTCCTTCGCGCGTTGGACGCCCTCGCGCTGGACCAGCGACCAGGATTTGTCGGAGATCGCGAAGGCGCCGCAGCTTCGGCCGTAGAAGGAAAGCTCGATCGGGCATTTGGCGCCGGCGCAATTGCCGCGCGCATCCGCCACCGCGGCTCGCCGCGAGGCGTGGTTCCAGGAGATCCCCCATTTGCTGCTGTCGGGCCCGTAGACGATCGAGCCCCAGGGCTTGAGATCCTCCATCTTGCGCATGCGCAGCAGCAGGCCTTCGGTCGGCTCCCCATTCGGCGCCATCGAGATCCGCTGCTGCAATTTCGTGATGGCGCGGGTCAGGCCGTCGGGCGTGTCAGGATCGAAATTGAGCTCGTAGAGCCGCTCGCTGAGCTCGCTGAGCAGCGCGGCATCGCGCAAGGGGACGCGGTCGGGATCGGCGCGCAGACGCTCCGCGGGCAGGGGATCCGGCTGCATCGCCGCGATCTGCGGCGGGGCGGTCTGCGTCGGAGCGACGAAATAGAACGTGCCGTCGATCGGTGAGGACGACACCCAGGGCTGCTGCGCGCCCGCGGTGGCGCGCTTCACCGCAAGGCCGACCTGGTTGAAGGTCTGGAACACGTCGAGGCCAGCGACCCGGATCGTGGTCGCAAGCGCCTTGGTGTAAGGGCTGTGGCCATCGGCGCCGTCCTGGGCGACGTTGCCGGGCTGGGTCGCATAGGAGATCAGCGTGCCCTCGGGCGCACGCATCTGCGCGAGGCCGCCATCCGATGATCGCAAGCCACGTGAGCCGAACGGGTTGTTGCGGCAGGCATCGAGGATGACGAGGTTGAGCCGCGTGCCGGAGCCCTGCATCTGGCGCAGCACGAGGTTGACGTCGGTCATCTGGAAGTCGACATCCGCCTCGCGCGTCGGATTGGCGCTCACAGGCACGAGGTAGTTGGAGCCAGCTACCTGCACGCCGTGGCCGGCATAATAGAACAGCGCGACGTCGGCGCCCTGGACCTGCCGGCCGAAACTCTGCACCGCGACGTCCATCGCGCCCTTGTCGAGATCGAGCTGGGCGCGTCCGCCGATCAGGGTGAAGCCGAGCGCACCCAGCGTCTCCGCCATCAGGCCCGCATCCTTGGATGGATTGTCGAGCGGCGTGATGTTCTTGTAGGCGGAGTTGCCGACCACCAGCGCGACGCGCTTCTCCGCCGACGCCGGCTCTGCGGTGACGACGAGCAAGGCCAGCGCCGCCAGCCCCACAACGCGATTGAAAATCCCCGCGCGCATCAAAATTCCCCAAAATAATGGGGCAGTCTAGCAGCAAGGCGTGCCGGCGAAAAGCGGAAGGGAGCCGGGGTAACTCGCGCGCGTCTCCCGGACGCGCTGCGGCGCTCTTGCGCGGCTGCGCAGAGCCGGCTGCGCAGAGCCGGGACCCCGGGCTCGCGTGCCTGCGCACGCATCCCGGAATGACGGTGGACGCGGGGATAGACGTTCATTTCAGCGGCAGGAATAAATCCGCGGTCGCCTCGTGCTCGCCGACGTCGGGGGCGAAGCTCAGCCGCTGGCAGTAGATCGGGAAGTCGCGGGCTTCCTCGCCGCTGGCCGGCAGCCAGTCGCGATAGAGGTAGAGCGCGGCCGGCTCCAGATTGTCGGTGTGGCCGACGATGCGCAGCACCGCGCAGCGTCCGCCGGGGATCTCGCCGGCCTTGATTGCTTCGCCGCTCGTCTCGATCGGACGGTCGGTTCCGACACAGAGGTCCACGCTGTAGTCCCCAGGTGAGGCCGGCCGCCGCTCGGATCGCCAGACGTTGAAGGTCGGACTGTTGCGCGGGTGCAGGCCGGCGGCTTTGCGCCAGGCGATGAAACGCTGGATGGTGGCGGGAAGCGTCGCCGGGTCGCCCCGATGCTCCATGATCGCCACCGCAATCGTCGGCACGTCGCGGATCGTCACGTCGTCGCTGGTGAAGGTCTTCTGCATGAACTTGCTCCTCGCGTTGTCGAGAGGCCCGAAGGCCGCAAGCCACGGCTCCCAGTCGGGAGACTTCCGGAACGACGACGGCGATTGACCGAACCGTTGCCGAAAGGCGCGGGCGAAGGCGTCAGGTGCGTCGTAGCCGGCATCCATCGCGATATCAGTGACGCTTTCGGCCTCGCTATAGGCCAGCCGGTATGAAGCGCGCTTCATGCGGGCGAGCTGGATATAGCGATGCACGGAGAGCCCGAAGGTCGCCGTGAACTGCCGGTGGAAATGATATTTCGAATAGGCTGCGACGCTGCTCAGCGCATCCAGGTCCAGATCCTCGTCGAGATGCCGGTCAATGTGATCCAGCACCCGCTGCATCCGGGCATGGTAGTTCTGAAGCGCCGCCGTCATCGTTCCGTTCTCCGTGGCAGCACCAGCTAAAGCGCACGCGGACGTCAATTGCTCGACCGATCTTGCGGTTTTGCCATGGGACGCAGAACGCCGCCAAGATGCTTCAACTTGGGAAACTTATGATCTCCGCCGCCGTTGAATTGTGGCTGAGGAGACGTCATGCCGATCAAGGATCAGGTCGAGAATTTCACCAGGAAGCTGGTGGAGCACCATCCCGATGCGGCAACCTTACATGGAGATGCCCATGAAAGCGGTCATTGCCGCGGTCGCATTCGCAGCCATGTCATTTGCAGCCACGTCATTTGCAGGCATGCCTGGCCCGGTCATGGCCCAGAATAAGGGTCCGGCTCCGCAGACCGGCATGGACAGGCCGGAAAATACCAACGGTGCCACGGAGAAAGGGACGATGGACACCACGGGCATGAATGCCAATCGGGCAAACCAGCCCGAAACGAAAGGCGTGTCCGGACAACGCAGGACAGACGACAAGAAGAAATAGCCGATCCCGCGCGCCGCGCCGTCGCCAATCGCCGATCCAGAGGATGGTGCGCCGGACCTCGCATTCGTCCGCCGTGCTCAGGTCAGATAGTCCGGCGTGAAATCGGCGAGCTTGCGCAGCTCCTCGGGATGCAGCAGCTCGATCTCGCTGCCTTCCCAGGCGATCAATCCACGATGTCTCAGCTCCTGGATGGTGCGATTGACGTGGACGATCGAGAGTCCGCAGGCATCTGCGACGTGCCGCTGCGTCATCGGCATCTGGAAGCAGCCGTCCGTGACGAGGCCGACGACCTCCAGCCGTGCGGCGAGCTCGCAGATGAGGTGCGCGACCTTGGGCAAGGCCGCCTGCGCGCCGAGGCGCGCGATCCATTGCCGCGAGATCGCCGCATCGATCAGCGTCTCGCGCCAGAACGCGCGCGTCAAATGGCTCGAGCCGTCGAGAAGCTGCCTGAGCTGGCTGTGCGCGACTGCGCCGACGATGGTCGGTCCGAGGCCGACGAGGTCCGCATCCATTGGCGAGACCAGCAGGGTGTGCAGGCATGGCATGTCGCCGGGAACGTGGAACGCGAGGATCTGGCTGCGGTCGCCGACGATGCGGGCCTGATACAGGAAGCCGCTGACGACGAAGACGCAGCGCGAGACGGCCTCGCCCTGGCGTAGCACGATCTCGCCGTCGGCGACTTGCCGCAGCGTGGAGGGCAGGGCGGCGATCTGTCGGCGTTCGTCCTCTGACAGGACTTCGATGGCCTGCAGACGTGTGATGAGCGTTGGGTGAGGCATGAGCCTTGCGTGCTGCTCAGGCGTCGCGCGGGACCGACGCTTCGGCGAAGCGCCGCGAGAGTTTTGCAAGACTCCAGTCGGAGACCGGCGCCGAGCGGAACTCGCGGATGGCGCGAGCGAGCTCCTGATCCGACATCGGTCCCACCGGCTCCCTCAACGTGCCCTTGAAGAAAGCATCTTTGATGCAGTCGAAGTGCTCGCTGGTATCCGACGTGAACAGGTTGCGGATGCGCTGAAGAATTGTCGTAGGGCTCATGAAAGGACGGCTAAGTTCGCAGTCGAGGGTGATAGTTGAACGCGACGCGGATCGGTCGCAGATCGATTAGCAACCTGTGCTTCCGAGACGCGTTCTAGTCCGCTGAACCCAAGCCGGATGTATCATTTGATAGAACCGGCGTGATTTTTGGCGGACCATGGAAAAAGCCCACGACGTGTTGATCCGGAACCTGTGCGAGCACACCGCGCTCGCGGGGGAAGATCTCGCCCAGATTCGCGCGCTCACCTTCACGCTGCGCGATTTGGAGCCGAACGAGGACTTCATCCGTCAGGGCGACGAGCCCGAACATTCGGTACTGGTCGTCTCGGGCATGGTCGCGCGCTACCATCTGCTCGCCGGCGGCGGGCGACAATATCTCGCGTTCCACCTCACGGGCGACCTGCCGGACGCGCAGGGCCTGTTCATCGACCAGATGGACCACGGATTGAGCGCGCTGGGGCCGGCCTCGGTCGCCTTCATCCCGCATCGCGAATTGTTCACCGCGTTCCGGCAGCGGCCGAACTTTGGCTTGGCCGTCTGGCGCGAGACGCTGCTCGATGCCGCGATCTTTCGCGAGGCGATCACCAACAACAGCGCTCGGCCCATGCAGGCGCGCATGGCGCATCTGTTCTGCGAGCTGTTTTACCGCGCCCGCGCCGCACAGCTCGTTCGCGGCAATCGCTGCCCCTTGCCGATCAGCCTGGCGCAACTCGGCGAGACGCTGGGCATGGCGATCGCGACCGTGAACCGGACGCTCGGTGAGCTTCGGCGCAGCGGCGCCATGGACCTGCGCGAGGGCGAGCTGATCGTGCTGAAATGGCGCGACTTGCAGCGGCTCGGCGATTTCAGCCCGGTCTATCTGCACCAGAAACGGCAGTCGGCGCCGCTAACGTGAGACCGCCGGCGCGCTAGCCATCGGCGGGTGCCGCGCCCAGCACTTCGTCAAAATGCTTCTTGACCCAGTCGTTGCAGCGGCAGGCTCTGGCGTCGAGCGCCGCCGCGTCGAGGATCAGGATGGCGCCGCGGCGGGTGGCGAGGATGCGCCTCGCCTTGAACATCTGGATGACGCGGCTGGCATAGGAGCGGGAGACGCCCAGCATGCCGGCGAGTTGCTCGTGGGTGAGGGGAATCTCGGCCTGGCCGATACGTTCCTGCGCGGAGATGATCCACTTGGCGGCGCGCTGCTCGATCGAATGCGCAGCGTTGCAGGCCGCGGTTTGCAGCAACTGCGCGAACTGGCAGTCGGCATAGCGCGAAAACACCTCCTGCAGCGCCGCGGATCTCTGCTGCGCCTGCTCGAGCGCGCGCAGCGGCAGCCGGACGAGCGTGCCGCCCAGTTTCACGACGACGCGGGAATAGGCGAGTGACGGATTGCGGCCGGCGGCAATACCCACCGCACCCTCGCGACCGATCAACAGGCTCTCGACCTCGCGATCATCCTCGACCGGAACGGCGAACGAGACAAGCGTGGGGCCGCAGGGGAAATGAACCGCCGTCACGGCGTCGCCGGCGTGATGCAGGATGTGGCTCGCCTCGACTTCGACCGGCTGGAGATAGGGTGCGAGAAGCTCGAAATCTCGTGGGGCAAGCTGACGGAGCAGATCGTTCTGGGGCCGACCGGTCACAGTTTCTTCTCTTGTCTGGCCGGGAATCGGCGCCGCCCAGAACCCTACGTTTCCGTGGCGGAACCAACGGTTCCAAAGTGCACACAAGACCTCGCCGAGAGCTGAAAAGTTGAGGCGACGGCTTTCCGGAATTCCGGAAAGCTAGCGCGGCGGGATTGCAGGCGGCGCCCTCAGCGTCGATTGCCGCGAGGTCTGTTCAGGAGTGAACATAGTGGGCCCGCGGATTGGCGTACCGTAAAAGCGCCAGGCGCCGTACCCCGTGCGCCTTGCCCGACGGACCGCCGGCCGCAAACCGCCTGAATGCCGCCGGGCCGGCGGCCCAAGGGCGGCAAGGATCTGTCAGCCGAAGCGCGCTTCGCGATCCCATGAGGATCGGCGTTGGGCCGCATGCGCGCGATAGGCGTCGATCGCCCGGTTGGCGAGCATCAGCTGCCGGCGTTCGCCGGTCCTGAGCTGGGCTTCGATGGCGTCGAGAATGACGTTCGCGCTCTCGTCGGGAGGGCCGAGCTCGCCGCTCTGCTCCAGGCAGCTCCAGGCGATGAAGAATGCGCTTTCGACCGTGCAACGAATGGACATGCGCTGCCAACGCGGCGGGGTCGAAGGCGTTCCGTGCGGCGGGCCCGACTTGCGCCAGGCCCGCAGCAAGCAATCGGTCAGTTCTTCAGCACGATGCGGCCGACGACCTTGCCGGCACGAAGCTCGTCGATCCATTTCTGGACGTCGCCC
>NZ_JAVTJN010000036.1:0-477032 GCF_032144035.1 Bradyrhizobium sp. WYCCWR 12699 | reverse complement strand
CCATCGGCAGCGTGAACTGGCCGCCCATCAGGCCGGAGACCACGATCTTGCCGCCGCGCGCGGCGACCGCGACCGCAAAGGCCATCGATTTCTCGTTGCCGGCGAAATCGACGATCTCGTCGAAGCCGCCTTCGGTCTCTTTCAGGATGCGCTTGATCACGTCGGGCTCGGACGGGTCGTAGGCGACCGCGGCACCGTTGTTCAGCGCGGTGTCGCGCGCGGCGGGCGAGAGGTCGGCGACCGTGATCGGCTGCTTGAACATCGCCTGCGCGAACGACAGGCCCATCATGCCGACGCCGCCGAGGCCGATCAGCAGGAGGTTGCGTTGGCGCGGACGATCGACCAGGCGCTTGAGCGCGCCATAGGCGGTGACGCCGGAGCACATCAGCGTCGCGGCCTGGTTGACGGGCAGGGGATCGTAGTCGAGCAGATATTTCGCGTCGGGCACCAGCACGTGGGTGGCAAATCCGCCATCGATGGACACGCCGAGGAAGCGCTGCTTCACGCAGAGGTTCTCATCGCCGTTGGCGCAATCGCGGCACTGGCCGCAGCCGATCCAGGGGAAGACGGCTTTCTTCGTGCCAACGAGATTGGCCGCGACGTCAGGGCCGACCTCGTCGACCACGCCGGCGATCTCGTGGCCCAGCGTGAAGGGCAGCGTCATGCCGCGCGTGGTGTCGAGCTTCTTGCCGCCGCCGAGATCGGCATAGCCGTCCTGGATGTGCAGGTCGGAATGGCAGAGGCCGCAGCGCTCGATGCGCACCAGCACCTCGCGCCCTTGCGGCTTCGGCGTGTCGACGATGGTCTCGCACAAGGGCGCGTCGAACTTGACCAGGGACTGCCTGCGCATCAACGCCATTTTCTTTCCTCCGGAATTTCTTCGTTACTCGGTTTCGCTGCGTATATCCGCCAATTCCCGGGCCATGGCAACAAAGCCCGATATCGGAATGGTCTCGGCGCGCCGCGTCGCATCGACGCCGGCGGCCGCAGCAAGCCGCGCGGGGTCCACGCCGAGCGACTTCAGGCTTTGGCGCAGCATCTTGCGGCGCTGGCCGAAGGCGCTGGCCGCGACCTGTTCGAGCAGCTTGCGATCGCACGGCAATGGTGCTGCGCGCGGCGTGAGGCGCACGACGGAGGAGGTGACCTTTGGCGGCGGCACGAAGGCGGATGGCGCAATGTCGAACAGGATCTTGGTCTCGCAGCGCCAGTTGGCGAGCACGCCGAGCCGGCCATAGGCCTCCTCGTCCTCGTGCGCCACGATGCGCTCGCCGACCTCGCGCTGGAACATCAGCACCATCATGTCGTACCAGGGTGGCCAGGGCTCGGTGGTGAGCCAGTTGATCAGGAGCTGGGTCGCGATGTTGTAGGGCAGATTGGCGACGATTTTCGCCCGCTCGCCATTGAGCAACGGGCGGGGATCGAAAGTCATGGCATCGCCATGCACGATCTCGAGCCTGTCAGGGTAGCGCGCGGAAATATCCTGCAAGGCAGGGATCGCGCGCTCGTCGTGCTCGATGGCGATGACGCGTTTGGCGCCGAGCGCGAGCAGTGCGCGCGTCAGCCCGCCCGGGCCGGGGCCGATCTCGACGATGGTGGAATCCTCGAGCGGCGCCGCGGCGCGCGCGATGCGCGCCGTCAAATTGAGATCGAGCAGGAAATTCTGGCCGAGCGATTTCCGCGCCGACAGCGCATGCCGGCGAATGACCTCGCGCAGCGGCGGGAGGTCGTCGATCGCGCTCATCTGATGTTCGCGGCCGCCATGCGGCTGGCGAGCCGGAGCGCCGCGATCAGGCTGGCCGGATTGGCCTTCGCCGTGCCGGCGATATCGAAGGCGGTGCCGTGGTCGGGCGAGGTGCGGACGAAAGGCAGCCCAAGCGTGACATTGACCGCGTTGTCGAAGGCGACGGTCTTGATCGGGATCAGCGCCTGGTCGTGATACATGCAGACGGCGCAGTCATAGGTGCTGCGCGCGGCCTCGTGGAACATGGTGTCGGCGGGCAGCGGGCCCCTGGTCTCGATGCCTTCGCCGCGCAGCGTCCTGAGCGCGGGGGCGATGACGGTCTGCTCCTCGTGGCCGAGCGAGCCGTCCTCGCCGGCATGCGGATTGAGGCCGGAGACCGCAATGCGCGGCCGCGCGATTCCGAAGCGGGATTTCAGCTCGGTTGCGACGATGCGCACGGTCGAGACGATCAGCTCGCTGCTGAGCTCTGCCAGCGCGTCGCGGATCGAGACGTGAATGGTCACGGGCACCACGGCGAGTTGCGGCGACCACAGCATCATCACCGGCTGCGGCACGCGCCCGTTCTCCGCGGCGAGCTCGGCGAGGAATTCGGTGTGGCCGGGATGTCGGAAGCCCGCGCGGTAGAGTACGCTCTTGGCGATCGGATTGGTGACGACCGCGCCGGCGCGGCCCTCGCGGACGTCCGCGACCGCCTGCCGGATCGAGGCGAGTGCGGCGGGCGCGCTTGATGCGTCGGGCTTGCCGGGCTCGGCGGTGGCGCGCTCGCCGGTGGCGACCACGGGCAGGGCATCGGTGAAGGCCGAAGCGGCCTCGCCGGGGCTCACCGCCGCGGTCCTGACGTCGGCCCCCAGCGAGGTGGCGAGCGCCCTGGCGCGGCGCGCGATCAGCGCCTCGTCACCGAGCAGATAGAAGGCGGGCAGGTTAAGCTCGCGGCGCCGCAGCCAGGCCGCGATCGTGATGTCGGGGCCGATGCCGGCGGGCTCGCCCAGGGTCAGCGCAAGAGGAAGGGGAAGCGCCTTTGCTGCGGAAGCGGCCATCAGCGATGGTTGCGATATTCGATCATCGCCGCCTTGCGGAGATCGTCGAGATAGGCCTTCTGGGTCTTCTCGTACTTCTCCTGATACATCTTCTCGCGGACCTCGCGCTTCTTCGGCGTGTCGATCATGGTCGGCTTGCGCGAGCACAGCACCACCATCTCGATGCCGTTCTTGGTCAGCTCGGGCGCGGTGAGGTGGCCGATCGGCGTGTCATCGAGCACCTTGCGCAACGCCTCCGGCAGCTCCGCTGTGGTCTTGGTGACGCTGTCGCGGATGGTGGCGTTCGGTGTCGAGCGGAACAGCGAATTGGCTTCCTCGCAGCTTCCGACACGCGACCGATAGGTCTCGGCTTCCTTCTTCCGCGTCTCCAGGAACGCGGCGGACGAGCCGCGCGGCACGATCAGCACGATCGGCTGCATCTTGTATTCGGTGCCTTCGATCTGCAGCTTGTCGCCGGTCTGGGCCTGCACGGCCTGGGCGACGTCGCGCTCGCCGACCAGCAGCTTCTCCTTGAAGCGGCCGCGCACGAGGCTGGTCCAGACCATCTCGGCCTTCATGCGGCCCTTCAGCGTTTCGGGGCGCACGCCTTTGGATTCGAGCGACTTGGTGAGCTGCTCCGGCGAGATGCGCATGCGCTGCGCCATGCCCTCGTAGGACTGGTTGACGTCGGAGACGCCGGGATCGACCCCGTACTTCCTGCCCTCCTTCATCTTCACCTTGTCGTCGATCAGCTCGTTGATGACCTCCTGCCGGCTCGGGGTCTTCTGTGTCGTCAGCTGGTCGAGCTTGGAGCGCTGCTCGATGTCGAAATCGGTGATCGGATCGCCGTTGACCATGACGACGATGTTCTGCGCGCGCGAGGCCGAGGGCAGTCCGGTCAGGATCAGCCCGGCGCTGACGGCAAGGAGGAGGCGGAAGACGGGCAATAGGGTCGTCATGATTGTCGCTCGCATGTCAGCCGCGTCGAGCCTGTGATGAGGGCAAGCGCGGCCGGCACTTCAAACCGTTCACTGGAGGCCGGAGGAACTGCTGGCCGTCGTCGAGGTCGCCAGCGTGCGCAGGCCGATCTGGAACATGAACGCATGGCTCAGCACGGGCGGCGTGGTGCCCGCTGAATAACTATACGAAGTTACATAGTTCGCCGCCAGCACGAAGCAATCGTCGACATAGCCGGCGCCGAGCACATATTGGTTGATCTTGTTGGCCTCGAGGTCCCACCGCGCCGAGCCCGACACCACCCAGTTGTTCGCGACCTTCAGCGATCCCGAGGTCAGGATACCCTCGCGGCGGGTTAGATAGCCGAGCTCCGGCTGCGCTGCGTAATTGCCGTACAGCACGCTGACCGACCAGCGATTGAAGTTGGCGCGGCCTTCCGCCTCGAAGCGCTGCACGTTCCAGGTCTGCTCATCCATGCGGGAGCGGACGCTGAACGTGTAGGTGCTGTTGGGCGAGTAGCTGGCGCTCGCGACGTAATCCGAGCGCGGCTTGTCCAGGCCGGAATTGAGGCCGGTGTTGATGCTGTCCTGGACCGCGAAGGAATTCATGCCGAACAGCTGGTAGGACTGGCCGAACAGCACCTTGACCGCGCCGCCCCTGTCGAACTGCGTGGTGGACTGCACGCCGACATTGGCGCGGCCGCCGCCCTCGACGCGGTCGTAGCCCGAGAACTTGTCGACGCTGAACAGGTTCGAGGCGTCGAACACCATGCTCTGGGCATCCTCGTTCGGCAGCTTGCCGGCATAGGTCTCGTTCGGCCGGATGATGATCTGCGCGATCGGCTCGAGCGTGGTCGATCCCCAGGGCTGGATGTTGATGAAGGGGTAGCGATATTCGAGACCCACGGTCGGCATCAGGCGGAACGCCTGGGTGTCGCCGACGGGAAGATAGTTCGACACGCCCGGCTGGTTGGAGACCGAGGAATTGATCGCGTCGGCGCGCAGGCTCGCGAACGGCGTCCAGATCTGGCCGAACGGATCGGTGAAGGACTTGCGCCACTGCGCTTCCGCCGTGAGGCGGGTGTAGGTGCCGGGGAAGCCGCGCAGCAGGCACTGCGAGGGCAGGCGCGCCAGCGGATCGGCCGATGCCGTCGTGCACAGGCTGCTCGTGTTGGCCGTCGTCGTGATCGGATCGAACGCCGCCTGCTCGCGCGACAGGTTCACGAAATTGGTCTTGTAGCTGAACTCGCCGCCGAACACCGGATAGTTGAGCACGTTGGAATAGTCGATCACCGGATAGACGATCGGCACCTGGCTCTGGTTGCCCGAATAGCTCAGCCAGTACATCGTGCGGGCGTCGAAGAAGCTGCGGTTGCCGACACCGGTCAGATAGAGCTGCGACAGCGCCTCCGTCGGCAGCAGCAGGAACGAGCCGAGCGGATCGCGGTACTGATAGAGGCGGTAGTCCGAGAAGAAATAGTAGTCGGACATCACGACGCCGTCCCAGCCCCAGACCCATTTGTCGTTCAGCGCGAACTGACCCTTGGTGTCGACGGCGCCGCGGAACTGGCGGTCGCCGGGCTGGCCGCTAAACGCGCCGGGATCGAGCTGGTCGATGCCATAGGCGCGGATCTGGTAGGCGCCGTCGATCAGGCGCTGGCGGAATTCGCCCTGCAGCAGCACGCCCTGCCGCGACAGGATGCGGGGGGTGATGGTTGCGTCCATGTCGGGCGCGATCGCCCAATAATAGGGAACCTCGACGCCGTAGCCCGTGTTCGACGTGCCGGCAATGTAGCCCGGCATCAGGAAGCCGCTCTTGCGCTTCACAGTCGGGTCGGGCGTCGAGAAATAGGGCATGTAGGCGAGCGGCACGCCGAAGAATTCGAGCTGGGCCGTCTCGAAATACAGCATCTTCTCCTGCTGGTCGTGGATGATGCGTGCACCCTTGACCTGCCACAGCGGCGGCTTCTTCGGATCGTCCTTACACGGCGCGCAGGCCGTGTAGACGCCGTTCTCGAACACCGTGTAGTTGCCGCTGGAGCGGTCGGCGCGGCTGGCGGCCATGCGGGTCTGGTCCGCCGTGTCCACGCGCAGCGAATCGACGAAACCGTCGCGGTAATCGTCCGAGAGATCCATGATCTCGGCATAGGTGATCTTGCCGTCGGCATCCGTCATGCGGATGTTGCCTTCGGCATGCAGCCGCTTGGTCTTCTGGTCGTAGATGACCCTGTCGGCCTCGACGCTGGTTCCGTTGTAGAACAGCTGGACGTTACCGACCGCGGAAACACGCGAATTGTTGTAGTCGTAGTCGACCTCGGTCGCCTGAACCAGCATCTGGTTGTCGTTGGCGGCCTTCGCCGGCTTCGGACGCGGCGGCAGCGGATTGTAGGTGTATTGGGCGGAGGCCGGCGCCACGGCGGCAACGTCGATCAGCGCGCCGAGGGAGGCCGCGGCAGCGACAGCCATCACGATCCTGCGAAGAGACAAGCCGCACCCGTTCGCGCGCATCACCATGCGGCGCGTCAAACGAGACACGGGTCCTCGATGGACGGCAGTCACTAACCGTCCTCCTGGTACAACAAGGCCAAAAAGCCGGTGAGGCCGCCCACCACCACGGGCAACCACGCCGCAGCGATCGGATGCATCAACTCAGCCTTGCTCAAGTCTTCAGTCACTTTCGACAGAACGTAGAGCAGAAAGCCTGCGCCCACGCCACTCAAAACCATCTTTTGCACGCCGCCCATCCGGAAGAAGCGCAACGACACGGAGGCCGCGAGCATCACCATGGCGGCCAGCAAAAATGGCTGTGCCAGAAGCTTCTGATACTGGAGTCGGTATCCCGCTGTCGCGAAGCCCGAGCTTTCGGACGAGCGGATGTAGGTCGGTAGTTGCCAAAAGGACACAGTTTCCGGGGTGGAAAAGCTGTTGCGGACCTGCGCCTCGGTCAGCGTCGTCGGAATCTCGAGCGTGGCCTGGTCGATCGGCGGGGCGTCCAGCGAAAAGCGGCGGACGCCCTTGAACAGCCAGCGGCCGGCCTCGAGCGTCGCCTCGCGCGCCTCGACCCGCTCCTTGAAGTGCTGCTCGGGGTCGAACCGGAACAGCGTCAGCCCCGTGAGCCGGATGCCCTGCTGCTCGCTGCGGGCCGCATTGATGATGGTCTGGCCGTCGCTGGTCACCTGATTGAGCCAGAAGCCGGAGGCGTCCTGGATGCCGCCGCCGGGCGCCGAGCCGAACAGCTCGGCCTCCATGCGCTTGGAGGCTTCACGCAAATTGGCCGACATCGGATTGTAGGCGACCGTGGCGATCACGCCGATCAGCAGCGCGCTGCCGAGCGCCGGCGAGATGAACTGCCATGCCGAGATACCGGCGGCGCGGGCGACCACGAGCTCCAATCGGCGGGAGAGGGCGAGATAGCAGGTCATGGCGCCGATCAGCATGCAGAACGGCGTCAGCTTCTCCAGAAGCTGCGGCACCCGGAACAGCGAGGTCTCGGCCACCATGAGCGCGGAGGCGGAGGCCAGTCCGGAGGTCTTGCGCACCATCTCGATATAGTCGACCAGCACCAGCAGCAGGAAAATGCTGGCGAACACGCCGAGCGCCGCGACCACGAAGCGGCCGGCGAAATAGCGCCCGAGTGTATTGGTGAGCATGCTCATGCGGTGGCCGGACGTCCGAACAGCCGCG
This sequence comes from Bradyrhizobium sp. WYCCWR 12699, assembly GCF_032144035.1. Classification (NCBI taxonomy): domain Bacteria; kingdom Pseudomonadati; phylum Pseudomonadota; class Alphaproteobacteria; order Hyphomicrobiales; family Nitrobacteraceae; genus Bradyrhizobium; species Bradyrhizobium sp. WYCCWR 12699. Next base: position 469,635 of record NZ_JAVTJN010000036.1, on the reverse strand, counting down.
CGATGCGCGCATTCGACCTGTTGATGGCCTCCATCAGGCCGGGGGGCGGCTCGACCACGACGCCGCTGATGATCATCCACAGTCCGACGCCGATGGCGCCGAAGACCATCGCATATTGCACCAGCACCGGGCTCGACGACTTCACCGCCATCACCGAGCAGGCAAAGCCCGCCATGCGCAGGCCGAACACCGCGATGATCGACGAGCCGATCGAGAAGTTGCGGCTCTGGCGGGTGGTGCGCGGCGCGCCGAGGAAGGCGAAGGTCAGCACGGCAAAGGCAAACGGATAAATCGGAGCCAACAGGCTGTCATGCAGGGCCGAGCGGAATTGCCCGGGGATCTGCTTGTAGACGGGGTCGTCCTCGGACGGCGAGAACAGCTCCCACAGATAGCGCTCGCGGATGCCCAGGGTGACGTCGCGGCCCTGGTTGGAGAATTTCGACATGTCGAAGCCGTAGCGGCCGAAAGCCACCAGCGCCGGATCGCGCTTGCCGGCCTCGAAGCGCTGGAGATTGCCGGTCTCCAGCACCAGGAACGAGCCGGTCTCGTTCTTCACGACCTCGCCGCGTTCGGCGACGATCGAGACGCGCTCGTTCGGATCGCGGCGGTCGTCGATGAAGATGCCGGCCAGGATGCCGCCGGGCTGGCGCTCGCGAATCCGGATCGTGAGGTTCTTGTCGAGCTGGGCAAAGCGGCCGGGCTGCAGGATGTTGGTGAGCACGTCCGCGGTGATCTCGGCGTCCCACTGCTTGATTCGCCGCATCCCGTCGGGGGCCAGATAGGCCGCGATGAAGGCAACCAGCAGCGCCACCACGCAGGTGGCGTAGAAGAACGGATAGAACAGCCGGAACGGCGAGAAGCCGGCGGCATTCATCACGATGATCTCGGAATCGGTCGCGAGCTTGTTCAGCGTGTGCGAGATCGCGATCATCAGCGCGATCGGCGAGATGATCAGGACAAGGGCCGGGATGACGAGGCTGGTGATGCCGAGGAAGGTGAGGATGGTCTGACCCTGGCTCGTCATCAGGTCGATGCCGCGCAACGCCTGCGTAATCCAGATCACGCCGGTGAGGCTGACCAGGACCAGCGCAAACGACGCCAGCGTCGTGCGGAAGATATACTTATCGATCGACCCCATGCGCTACCGCACGAATCCCACCAAGTCCCCAATGTCGGCCGAAATCCCGCCGGTCCAACCAATCCCCGAGCAGGGGATCCCCAAGGTTGGCCAGCGCCTCTTCCGCCAGCTTACTCTCTCACTACCATCCCTTTGATCCGTCAACAAAATGGCTGCCCCGTGGCACCCTCAATATATGGTTAATATTTCCCTCGTTGTGGCCTGCCGGCCACGGGGGTGCCTGGCATCTGCCGGGCCGCTGGCCCATAGTGCGCAAGGCTCACTGAATCGTCGTTCAGGTCCGTCGCCCCGCCAGGACCCGTGAACGGCAAAAAGACCAAGAATTTTGAAGGAGTTACCCATGTCCGATGCCATCAAGGTCGGCTTCGTCCCGCTGTCATCAGCCGCCCGTGGCATCCTGGTCGTGTTCTGCGACGACAATCTGAAGGTCGGCCCCGCGACGGCCAAGGCGCTGGGCGGCGCCGTCGACCTCGTGAAGCGCGCGGCCGCCGCTGCCGCCTTCAAGGGTAAGAGCGGGGCGGCGCTGGACGTCCTGGCGCCGGAAGGGGTGAAGGCCACTCGCCTGATCGTGATCGGCGCCGGCAAGGCGGCCGGCCTGAAGGCGAACGATTTCCTCAAATTTGGTGGTGTGGCGGCGAGCAAGCTTCCCGCAGGAAGCGCCGCCATGACCATCATGGCGGAACTGCCCGATGGTGCGATGGGAAGCGAGCAGGCGGTTGCGATCGCCTCGGGCCTGCGCCTGCGCGCCTACAAGTTCGACCGCTACAAGACCAAGAAGAAGGACGGCGAGGAGGGGCCCCCGCGCGCCGACATCTCGCTTGCGGTCGGCGATGCCGCTGCCGCGAAGAAGGCGTTTGTCGCGGCCGGCCACGTCGTCGACGGCGTGATCATCGCGCGCGACCTCGTCAACGAGCCGCCGAACGTGCTCTTCCCCGAAGAATTCGCGCGCCGCGCCAGTCAGCTCCGGAAGCTCGGCGTCAAGGTCGAGGTGCTCGACGTCAAGGCGATGCAGAAGCTCGGCATGGGCGCGCTGCTCGGCGTCGGCCAGGGCTCGGCGCGACCGAGCCGGACCGTGATCATGCGCTGGGACGGCGGCAAGAAGGGCGAGGCGCCGGTCAGCTTCATCGGCAAGGGCGTTTGCTTCGACACTGGCGGCATCTCGATCAAGCCGGCCGGCAGCATGGAGGACATGAAGGGCGACATGGGGGGCGCAGCCTGCGTCGTCGGCCTGATGCACGCGCTGGCGGCGCGCAAAGCCAAAGCCAACGTGGTCGGCGCCATCGGTCTCGTCGAGAACATGCCCGACGGCAATGCGCAGCGGCCGGGCGATATCGTCACCTCGATGTCGGGCCAGACCATCGAGATCATCAACACCGACGCGGAGGGTCGCCTCGTGCTGGCGGACGTACTCTGGTACGTCGCCAAGAAGGTGAAGCCGAAATTCATGGTGGATCTGGCGACGCTGACGGGCGCGATCGTGGTCGCGCTCGGCACCGAGCATGCCGGCATGTTCTCCAACAATGACGAGCTTGCCGAACGCCTGCTGGCGGCCGGCACCGAGAGCGGGGAAAAGGTCTGGCGCATGCCGCTCGGTGCCGAATACGACAAGCTGATCGATTCCCAGTTCGCCGACATGAAGAACACCGGCGGCCGTCATGGCGGATCGATCACCGCGGCGCAGTTTCTGCAGCGCTTCGTCGACGGCACACCCTGGGCCCATCTCGACATCGCAGGCACCGCCATGGGCGCGCCGAAGACCGACATCAACCACAGCTGGGGCGCGGGCTACGGCGTCCGTCTGCTCGACCGCCTGGTCGCCGATCACTACGAGCGCAAGTGACCTCGCGATGACGGAAGTGCTGTTCTACCATCTGCAAAACATGACGGTGGAGAACGTCTTGCCGCCGCTTCTCGAGAAATCGCTCGAGCGCGGCTGGCGCGTCGTGGTGCAGTCGACCTCGGAGGAACGGGCCGACGCGCTCGACGCCCATTTATGGACCTATCGCGACGATTCCTTCCTGCCGCACGCGACATGGCGCGTGAACGATGCCGCCGATCAGCCGATCGTGCTGGCGATCGAGGAGGGCAATCCCAACGGCGCCCATGTCCGCTTCCTGGTCGACAATGCGGCCCTCCCGGAGGACGCGCAGGGCTATGCGCGCATGGTGCTGCTGTTCAACGGTGATGATCCGGATGCGCTGGCGCTCGCCCGCAGTGCCTGGACGGATTGCAAGGCGAAGGGATTTGATGTCACCTATTGGCAGGCCGACGAACGGGGCCGGTGGCAGCGTCGGAATTAGCGTCCTTGGCGATCATCCTTTGCAATCATCCTTGGCAATCGTCCTTGGCAATTAATGATAATTTGGACTTTTCGGGCGATGCTGGCTTTTGTCACCTTCGTGCCGCAAAGTGATGTTGGGACAATCGCTTAGGGCTGGTCCTTCACGCGGGGAATTTGGTTTATCGTGCGACATCAAAAGCTTCCCAGGTCGCTCATAGTTGCGTTGGCCGCAATAGCACCGCTGGTCGCGGGCTGTTCGAGCGGGACCGACCTGTTGTCGAAAGACGCGGAATGGTTCCAGAAACCGGGCCGCATCTTCATCAAGAACATCTCGATCGAGTCGCCGCCGCTGACCCCCGACAAGCCGGTCGGAGCTGAGGATCTCGTCAGTGCCGACGGGGCCTGTGCCGGCATGACGCCGCCGCCCGGGCCGGCCGACGCCAACGCATCGACGACGGCGCCGTCGCCGATGGGCGGCACGGTTGCGCTCGGCCACACCGAATGCGACGTGGTGCGCGGCATCGGCGCGCCCTCGAACGTCAACCTCTCCAACGATGCCGCCGGCCGCCGCGTCGCCGTCGTCACCTGGACCACCGGCCCGCGCGCGGGCATCTATACCTTCACGGCCGGCCGCCTGTCCTCGATCGAGGGCAATCCCGAGCCGCAGCCGGTGCCGAGGGCGGCCAAGCCGAAGAAGAAGCACGCGTAAGCAATTATTCGTGCTTCCGATGCCGCGCGAATAAACGCGGCCGTCTGCACGTTCGCACCGCTGTCATCCCTAAGTCCGAGCGCCGTTCTTCTCGATGTGACTCCAAAACGCCTCGGCGGCCTTGGCCAGCCGCAGCTTCGGCCGGAACACGTGGATCTCGATCGGCACGTGCCATTCCTCGCCGCCTGCTGCGACGATCTCGCCGGAGGCGAGCTGATCGCTGATCAGGCTTTCGGGCAGCCAAGCCATGCCGCGACCGTTCTGCACCATCGTCACCAATAGCTTTGCAAGATGCGAGGTGAAGGTCGGGCGTAGATGGACATCCTGCCGCGATGTCGCGCGCACCGCTTCGAGGATTCGCCCCATGCCCGATTCAGGACGGAAGCTCAGGAATGGGACCGGCGCGGCTGCCGAGCCCGGCAGCTTGAAACGCGGCTTGCGGCTCCGGCCTGAAAGCGGCACCGATGCAGGGATGAGCCTGTCGTTGCCGACGTGAAGCGAGCGGAAATGCGACGGCGTCAGCGCCGTGGCTGCCGCCGGATGGTAATGGCAGAGCAGGAAATGCGCATCGCCGGCCAGCAGGATCCGTTCGCAGGCCTCCATGTGGTTGGCGACGAGCTGCACGTTCGGCACGAACGACAGCTCGGTCTCGATGCCGCGCAGCCAATCCGGGAAGAAGGTCAGCGACAGCGCGTTGGTCGAGGCAAATTTCAGCACGTCGGACGCGCCGCGGGCCCGCTCCTGTGCATCGAGCCGGCCGGCGGCGAGCCGGCGCAGGACGTCCTCGGCGATGTCGCGAAACCCTTCGCCAGCCGGCGTGAGATTGACGCTGTGCGTGGTGCGCTCCAGCAGAGGTGCGCCGGTCCAGACCTCGAGCGCCTGGATTCTGCGGCTCAGCGCCGGCTGTGAGCAATTGCGTTGCTCGGCCGCCCGCGAAAAGCTGCGCGTGGTCGCAACCGCGATGAAATCGTGCAGCCAGTTGATCTCCACCGCAGCCTCCCGACATCCCTGCATTGCTTATGCATGATCTGCATAACGATATCAGAACACGACATTGGATTTCCAGTGCGGCGGGCGGCACGGTCGGGACAAGAGTTTTTCCGGAGGACAGCGCGATGGCAGCGCGCACGCTGTACGACAAACTGGTCGACGCCCACGTCATCCGCAATCTCGATGAGTCCGGGCTCGTGCTGCTTTACGTCGACCGCACCGTGCTCAACGAATACACCAGTCCGCAAGCCTTCGCGGGCTTGCGCGCGGCCGGACGCAAGGTCTGGAATCCCGGGGCGGCGTTGATGGTGGTCGACCACGTCAACCCGACGGCCGCCCGGCGCACCCGCGCGATGCCGGACGGCGCGGCGGCGCGGCAGGTCGACTATTTTGCCGACAACGCCCGGGATTTCGGCATCGAATATTTCGACATCCTCGATCCCCGGCAGGGCATCGAGCATGTCGTCGCACCGGAGCAGGGGCTGGTCATGCCCGGCATGGTGATCGCGGCCGGCGACAGTCACAGCACGGCCTATGGCGCGTTCGGTGCGCTCGGCTACGGCATCGGCACGTCCGACATCGAGCACTATCTCGCGACCTCCACGGTGCGCTACCGCCGGCTCAAGACGATGCGCATCGATCTGACCGGGAGGCTCTCGCTCGGCGTCACACCGAAGGACGTCGTCATGGAGGTGATCCGGCGGATCGGTGCCGACGGTGCGACCGGATATGCCGTGGAGTTCGGCGGTCCCGTCGTCTCCGACATGAGTGTCGAGGGCCGGATCGTGATGTCGATCATGATCGTCGAGGCGGGCGCGCGCGGTGTCGTGATCGCGCCGGACCAGAAGGTGCTGGATTATCTGCAGGGCCGTCCACGTTCCCCAAAGGGCGAGATGTGGGAGCGCGCCGCCCGGAGCTGGCTTGCATTGGCTTCGGATCCCGGCGCCCGGTTCGACCGCGAGATCGCGCTCGACGTGTCCGAGGTCGCGCCATTGGTGACCTGGGGCACCAGCCCCGACCAGGCGATCGCCGTCACGGAGAGCATCCCCGACCCGGCAGGGCAGGCGGCGCCCGACCGCAAGGCGGCCGCGCTGCGCGCGCTGAGCTATATGGGCCTTGCGCCCGGACTGCCCATTCAATCCGTTCCGATCGACTTCGCCTTCATCGGCTCCTGCACCAATTCGCGGATCGAGGATCTGCGCGATGCCGCCGCAATCTTTCGCGGCCGCCGCGTCGCGGACGGTGTGCGGGCCATCGTGGTGCCGGGCTCGACCCAGGTCAGGGCGCAGGCCGAGGCCGAAGGCCTCGCCAGGGTGTTCACGGATGCCGGCGTCGAATGGCGGCAGTCGGGCTGCTCGATGTGCCTTGCGATGAACGATGACGTGCTGAAGCCGGGCGAGCGCTGCGCGTCATCGACCAACCGCAATTTCGAAGGCCGCCAGGGCCCGGGCGCGCGCACGCACCTGATGAGCCCGGCGATGGTGGCGGCCGCTGCCGTCACCGGACGCATCACCGATGTGCGTTCGCTTCTGGAGGGATCACGCCAATGACGCCGTTCCATCAGGTCACGGGCGTCGCGGCGCCGATGCTGGCGCCGAACGTCGACACCGACGTGATCATGCCGAAGATGTTCCTCAAGGGCGTGGACCGCAGTGGCCTCGGCGAGGGGACTTTCAACCTGCTGCGGTTCAGCGACGGCAAGCCCAATCCGGACTTCATCCTGAACCAGGACGGCTATCGCGACGCCAGCTTCCTCGTGGTGAGCCCGAATTTCGGCTGCGGCTCGAGCCGCGAGCACGCCGTTTGGGGACTCCAGCAACTCGGCATCCGCGCGCTGATCGGCACCACCTTCGCAGGAATCTTCAACGACAATTGCGCCAACAACGGCCTGCTGACGATCTCGCTTGATCCCGCTGTCGTCTCCGAGCTTGCCACCGTCGTGGCGGACGATGCGCGCAATGACCTCACCATCGATCTCGCCGCGCAGACGATCCGCTTCGACCGCGGCCACCGCGCCATCGCATTCGATATCGAGCCGGACAGGAAGGAGGCCTTCCTGACCGGCCGCGATTTCATCGCCTCCACGCTCGTCTTCGCCGACGACATCCGCGCCTTCGAGACGCGGCATCGCGCGGAGAATCCCTGGATTGCCTGAGACTGCACGCGCCGGGCGCGGCTCGACCCCGCGCCACGAAGAACGATAAACAGCGGAGGGACCCTTGGTAGACACGACTTATCGCGCGGCTGAAGCGCCGGAGACCGCTTCTGCGACGAAGCTTGCCGGCCTCAAGATCGGCCCCTTGCCGCTCGGCATCTACCTCGCGGCCGCGCTCGTCTGTGCCGCTGCCGTCTATTCCGGCAAGCTGCCGAACGACGTGATCGGCGGCCTTCTGGTCCTGATGCTGCTCGGCTTCCTCCTGGGCAAGCTCGGACAGACGATTCCCATTCTGAACAAGATCGGCGGCACGGCGATCCTCTGCCTATTCGTGCCCTCGGCCCTGGTGAGCTACGGCCTGATGCCGGAGGTTGCGCTGAAGGCGATCGCGACGACGTTCCGCACCGCCAATTTTCAATATTTCTTCATCGCCTGCCTCGTCGCGGGCTCGATCCTCGGCATGCCCTACCGGGTCCTGGTCCAGGGCTTCATCCGCATGTTCGTTCCGCTCCTTGTCGGCACGATCGCGGCCGTCTCCGCGGGCATCGCGGTCGGACTTCTGTTCGGCCACAGCCCGAAGGACACGTTCTTCTTCGTCATCATTCCCATTGTCGGCGGCGGCCTTGCCGAGGGCGTGCTGCCGCTGTCGATTGCCTATTCGGAAATGCTGCACCGGCCGCAGGCCGAGCTGGTGGCGCAGATGGTGCCGGCGGCGCTGCTCGGCAACGTCGTCGCCATCGTCAGCGCCGGCCTGCTGGCGCGGCTCGGCGAGACGCGCCGCGAGCTCAACGGCAACGGCATGCTGGTGAAGACCGGAGACGGCGACATCCTCGGCGAGGTGCGGCCTGACCGGCCGATCGATCTCGGGCTGCTCGGCGCCGGCATGGTGCTGTCATGCGGCCTGTTCGTGCTGGGCATGGTCCTGGCGCCGTTCACCGGCATCCCGGGCCCCATCATGATGATCATCGCCGCAGTGGCGTTGAAGCTGACGAGGTTACTCCCGGCCGAGATGGAGCTCGGCGCCTATCAGATCAACAAGTTGATGTCGACCAACCTGACGTTTGCGATCCTGGTGGCGATGGGGACCTTGCTGGTCTCATGGCAGCAACTCGTTGCCTCGTTCAATCCGGGCTACATCATGATCTGCACGACCACGGTGCTGGCGATGATCGCGTCGGGCTTCTTCGTCAGCAAGTGGCTGAACATGTATCCGGTCGAGGCGGCGATCGTGACCGCGTGCCATTCCGGTCTCGGCGGAACCGGCGACGTCGCCATCCTCGGCGCGGCGGATCGCATGGGCCTGATGGCCTTCGCACAGATTGCGACCCGCGTCGGCGGCGCAATCATGATCGTGATCGCAACCCTCCTGATGAAGTCGCTTTCCTGATGGCCGTGCGGCCAGGAATCCGCTTTGATGGCGCCAATAACAATCTGGAGGAAATTATGCGGTTCATTGCCCTCGTGTCGGCTCTGCTCTTGCCGTTGGGCGCGGCCTTCGCCCAGGACTATCCGACGAGGCCCATCACCATGCTGGTGCCGTTCGCCGCCGGCGGGCCTACCGACACCATCGCCCGCCTGACGGCCGCGGGCATGGCGAAGTCGCTGGGCCAGCAGGTCATCGTCGAGAACGCGACCGGCGCCGGCGGCATCATCGGCTCGACCCGCGCCGCGCGCGCTCAGCCCGACGGCTATACGCTGCTGATGCATCACGTCGGCATCTCGACTGCAGCGACGCTCTATCGCAACCTCACCTACGACACCAAAACGGCCTTTGCACCGATCGGGCTCGTGACCAACGCGCCGATGACCATCATCGCGCGTCCGGATTTCCCGGCCGACACGCTCAAGGACCTGGTCGCCTACGCCCAGCAGCAGGGCGACAAGCTGACCTATGCCAATGCCGGGCTCGGTGCGGCGTCGCATCTGTGTGGCATGCTGTTCATGACGGCGATCCAGAAGCAGCTCACCACGGTGCCGTACAAGGGCAACGGCCCGATCATGAACGATCTGCTCGGCAGGCAGATCGATCTCACCTGCGACCAGGCGACGAACACCACCGGGCCGATCTCGGCCAAGCAGGTCAAAGCCTATGCGGTGACGACCAAGGAGCGGTTGAAGAGCTTGCCCGATCTGCCGACAGCGGACGAGGCAGGCCTCAAGGGCTTTGAACTCGGCGTCTGGCACGGCCTCTATGCGCCGAAGGGCACGCCGCCGGCGATCATTCAGAAGCTGACGGCGGCGCTCCAGGCCGCACTCCAGGATCCCACGATGATCGCCCGGCTCAACGACATCAACACCGAGCCTGCCCCGAAAGACAAGGCGACGCCGGAGGCGCTCGGCGCGATGCTGGTGAGTGAAATCGACCGCTGGGCGCCGATCATCAAGGCCGCCGGGCAATATGCGGACTGAGGCCGGAGGAGTGACATTGAAATCAGCGATCGCGTTGGTCATCGTTGCAGCGCTCGGAATCTCGCAGGCGGATGCGGGAAGCGCCACATTGCCTGTCGGCCCGCAATGGGGCGATCAGGATCTGTCGCCCTTCTATCGCTGGACGGAGGCACTTCCGTCCGGCCCCGGCGTGATGCTCCGCGAGGAGGCGCTGCCGGCGCAGCCGGAGATCACGAAGGCCGCGCTGGCGAGGCGCATTCTCTACAGCTCGACGGACCTGCGCTGGCACGCCGGCATCGTCCCCGTGAGCGGAACGCTTTATCTGCCGGCCGGAGAGCCGCCGGCGGGCGGTTGGCCGCTGGTGGCCTGGGCGCACGGCACGCTGGGCGTCGCGGACAGTTGCGCGCCGTCTTGGACCGGGCACAAGCCGCGCGATGCCACTTATATCGAGCGATGGCTGGAGAGCGGCTTCGCCGTGGTGGCGACGGACTATCAGGGGCTCGGCGGACCCGGACCGCACCCCTATCTCATCTGGGCCGCCGAAGGGCGCTCCGTGCTCGATGCCGTCCGTGCGGCGCGTGCCGCGCATGCCGACAAGCTCGCGCCGAAAGTCTTCATCTCCGGGCAGTCGCAGGGCTCGGGCGCCGCGTTGGGCGCGACGACCGTCGCGCCGAGCTATGCCCCCGACGTGCCGCTGCTCGCCACCGTCGCCACAGGTCTGGTGTCGAGCTTTCCGGATGGCCCGCACAAGCCCGCGGAGCCGTTCAAGATCGGCTCGCCAATCTATCTCACGCTGATGATGCTAGGCGGCTCGCTTCCGGATGGGGCATCCGTCGACAAGCTGGTAACGGAGAAGGGAGCCCTCGTGCTGCAGGCCGCGCGCAAGAGCTGCACGGGCGAGATGCGTGCCATTGCGCAGAAGGACGGCGTCACCGTCGACAATGCCTATGTCGAGCCGCTGACCAAGATCGAGGCGAGCTTTCCGCCTCCGACCGACATGAAGCCCGTGCGTCTGCCGGTGCCCGTCTTGCTTGGGACCGGACTTGCCGATTCCGTGCTGCCGCCGCTCCGGCAATATGCGGCCGTTGTCGCCCTGTGTTCGGCCGGCAATGACGCGGTCTGGAAGACCTATCCGGGCATGACCCACAATGGCGGCGTGAATGCCGCCTTCCCGGATGCGCTGGCGTTCTTCAGGGAGGTGCTGGCAGGGCGAAAGCCGGCCAGCAATTGCGCCGGCATCGCACAACCGGGCGCTCCGACCGAGCCCACAAAAGGCATACCCTTCAATGACTAAGTGAGAGGTGTCTAATTGCCTCTACTGTGCATGGGGTTGTTTTGCAGGTTTTTGATTTGAGGCCTCGCGGGCGAGGCGGCTACCCCGCCGCCTCGTCGAACTGCGTGCTCGCCTCCAGCCACTGCTCTTCCGCCCGTGCCAGCGCATCGGCGGCGTTGGCGCGTGCCTTTGACAACTGCGCGGCCTGCTTGGGGTCGCGCGTGAAGATGTCGGGCAGGGCCAGCGCCGTGTCGATCTTGGTGATGATTTCGCTGACGCGGGCGATCTCGGCTTCAGCTTCCGCGATGCGCTTTTTCAGCGAGCCGCGATTGTCCGACCTTGCGCGCTGCGGCTTCTCGGCTGACGCGCTGCGCTCGCGCGGGGCAGGCTCGCCGTTGCGCGTCGACAGCACCAGGCGGCGATATTCGTCGAGATCGCCGTCGTAATTGGTCACGGTGCGATCGGCGACGATCCAGAGCCGATCGGCGCAGGCCTCGATCAGATAGCGGTCGTGCGAGACCATGATCACCGCGCCGGGAAATTCGTTGATGGCTTCGGCAAGCGCGCCACGGCTGTCGATGTCGAGATGGTTGGTCGGCTCGTCAAGGATGATCATGTTGGGGCCGAAGAAGGTCGCAAGGCCCAGCAGCAGCCGTGCCTTCTCGCCGCCCGACAATTTGCCGGCCTTGGTGTCGGCGGCCTTGCCGGAGAAGCCGATCGCGCCGGCGCGCGCGCGCACCTTGGCCTCCGGCGCCTCGCTTCCCATCAGCTTGCGGACGTGGTCGTAGGTCGAGGCGTCCTCGTTCAGTTCGTCGAGCTGGTGCTGCGCGAAATAGGCGATCGAGAGCTTGTCCGCGCGAGTCACCTTGCCGGAGAACGGCGCAAGGCGTCCGGCCAGCAGCTTGACCAGCGTCGACTTGCCGTTGCCGTTGGCGCCCAGCAGCGCGATGCGGTCGTCATTGTCGATGCGCAAGGTGACGCGATTGAGCACGGGCGCCGTGGGATCGTAGCCGACCGAGGCGTTGTCGACCGCGATGATCGGCGGCGACAGGATTTTCTCGGGGGCGGGAAAGCTGATCTCGCGCACGTCCTCGGTGACCAGCGCCGTGATCGGCTTCAGCCGCTCCAGCATCTTCACGCGAGACTGTGCTTGTCGGGCTTTCGAGGCCTTGGCCTTGAAGCGGTCGACGAAGGCCTGCAGGCGCGCCCGTTCAGCCTCCTGGCGCTTGACGGCCTTGGCATCGAGCAGCTCGCGCGCGGCGCGCTGCTCCTCGAAGGAGGAATAGCTGCCCTTGTACAGCGTGAGCTTGCCGCGCTCCAGGTGCAGGATCTGGTCGACCGAGCTTTCCAGGAGGTCGCGGTCGTGGCTGATCACGATCACGGTGCGCGGATAATGCGCGAGATGATCCTCCAGCCACAGCGTTCCCTCGAGATCGAGATAGTTGGTGGGCTCGTCGAGCAGCAACAGGTCGGGCGCCGCGAACAGTGTGGCGGCGAGCGCGACGCGCATGCGCCAGCCGCCGGAGAATTCGGCGCAGGGGCGGAGCTGGTCGGCGGCGGAGAAGCCGAGGCCCGAGAGGATCGCGGCGGCGCGGCTCGGCGCCGAATGCGCGTCGATGTCGACGAGGCGGGTCTGGATCTCGGCGATCCGGTGCGGATCGGTTGCGCTCTCGGCTTCCGTGAGGAGCGCGTCGCGTTCCAGATCGGCCTTGAGCACGACCGAGATCAGGCTTTCGGGCCCGTTCGGGGCTTCCTGGGCGAGGCTGCCGACGCTCCAGCGCGGCGGCAAGATCACGGAGCCGTGCTCGGCCGCGAGCTCGCCGCGGATCACCTTGAACAGCGTCGACTTGCCGGTGCCGTTGCGTCCGACCAGACCGACGCGGGATCCCGGCGTGATCTGCACGGAACTCTGGTCAATCAGAAGACGTCCGGCGAGGCGGATGGAGAGGTCGGTAATGGACAGCATGCGGCCTTGTCACCGCAGCCGGCATCAAACGCAACCCGTTTCTGCAACTGCCGCCCGCAGCCTAATGGGGGTCGCGTTCGCGCCGTTCCAGCTCGTTGAGGAGCTGCTCGAGATGTGTCGGGAGCCGGGTTTCGGGGCGGAGGCTCTGCTGGAGCCGTTCGCCCACCGCATCGCAAATCGAGCGGGTGGTGCGCCGGTCGATTTGTTCGCTGTCATTGGCAAGAAGGCCAGCCATCACGCAGGTTCCGTGTTCTCAAAGTATCGACACGGTACCAAGTCATTGGCCCCCAAAATGGTTTCGCGATTCCCAGGGGATGGCTGCCATTCTCGTCAAAATTGTAGGAATTCCGCCGTATCCGTCCAAAATGCGGAGCCCCGGCGGGGGGATCGCCGGGGCTCCTCTTGGAAGGTACCTGTGGGGGCGCAGATACCTGTCGGTCTTCAGAAAGGTGCTGTCGGGCTCAGTAGCAGCGGTTAATCAGCCGCCAGCGGGGTCCCCAGGGGGTTGGGACCAGCCGGCGCACATAGCAGCCGCCATAGCCGTAGGAGACGGGGGCATAGAACCGCGGGCCGCCCCAGCGGTAGCCGCCGTGCCAGCCGCCACCGCCATGCCAGCCCGGTCCGCCGCCATGCCAGTGAGCGGAGGCCGAGGTCGGCGCCAGCGCGGCACCGAGCGCAACCGCAGCGACAGCGGCAAGCGAAAGTTTCCTCAACATGGTGATCTCCTCAGAACTGCCGGCGCGGGGGCAATCCGCGTCGATGGAAAGGCCGCCGAAACGGTCCGCCTGATGGTCAGGCTTCGGTTTCGATGGACCAACCCTACGCCGGCGAGGCTGAACCAAATCCTGACAGAGCCTTCAGATTGGGTTCATCTGGGTGAAATTGTCGTAATCCAGGTCGGTCACGGTCCTGCGGCGAAGCGCCTGTGGCGTCATACCGGCGGTCGCTTGCCGGATGGCAAAGGCGCCGATATAAGCCCCGCAACCCGCCAACCACCGGTTTTCTTCCAAGGACAAGATTATGGCCATCGAACGCACTTTCTCGATCATCAAGCCCGACGCGACCGCGCGTAACCTGACCGGCGCCGTCAACGCCGTGATCGAAAAGGCGGGCCTGCGCATCGTCGCGCAGAAGCGCATCCGCATGACCAAGGAGCAGGCCGAGACCTTCTATGCCGTCCACAAGGCGCGGCCGTTCTTCGGCGAGCTCGTCGAGTTCATGACCTCGGGTCCGGTCGTCGTCCAGGTGCTGGAAGGCGAGAATGCCGTCGCCAGGTATCGCGACGCGATGGGCGCGACCGATCCGTCCAAGGCCGCGGAGGGCACCATCCGCAAGCTCTACGCGAAGTCGATCGGCGAGAATTCCGCCCACGGCTCGGATGCCCCGGAGACCGCCGCGATCGAGATCGCGCAGTTCTTCTCGGGCAACGAGATCGTCGGCTGATCGATCAGCCGCCAAGTTAATACGACGGGGCGAAAGGACGTATTGTGAACTGGCTCTGGCAGATCTTCGATCCCGCAACGATCGGGGCATTCTTCACCCAGTTTCGCAACGAGATGGCCGAGCCGACCTTCTGGATTGCGGTCGGCAAGATCATCTGGATCAACATCCTTTTGTCCGGCGACAACGCGCTGGTGATAGCGCTCGCGTGCCGCGGCCTCTCGCCGCGACACCGGCTGTGGGGCATGATCTTCGGTGCCGGCGCAGCCGTGATGCTGCGGATCATCTTCACCGGCATCGTCGCAACCCTGATGGAGCTGCCGTATCTCAAGCTGATCGGCGGCCTCGCCCTGATCGTGATCGCGGCCAAGCTCTTGGTGCCGGAACACGAGGACGAAGACGACGTCGATGCCGCCTCGCATCTGTGGCAGGCCGTGCAGATCGTCGTGGTCGCCGACATCGTCATGTCGCTCGACAACGTCATTGCGGTGGCCGCCGCCGCCAATGGCAGCGTGCCGCTCCTGATTCTCGGCCTTGCCATCAGCGTGCCGCTGATCGTCGCCGGCGCGGCGCTGATTATGGCGCTGCTCGAAAAGCTGCCGGTGCTGGTCTGGGCCGGTGCGGCGCTGCTCGGCTGGATCGCGGGTGAGGTGATCGCGACCGATCCCGGCGTCGCGCCGAAGCTGCACACGCTGTTCGACGGTCCGTTCGGCGCCTCGCTCGACAGCATGCTCGGCGCCTTGCGCATCCCGCCGCAGTTCGGCCATGGCGGGGCCGGCGGCGAATATTTCTGCGCCGCACTCGGCGTCGTCGTCGTGCTGGTGGTCGGCACCATCTGGCGCCGGCGCAAGCTGACTGCCGCCGCCCTGGAATCGTCCGAGCGGCACGCGCGGGCGTCGGCCGAATAGGCCGGATTACTCGATCGTGCCGCGTTCCGTCACGAGCGTGGTCCAGTAGACCAGCTTGGTTCCAGCGAACGAAACCCGCACGCGGTCGAGCAGGCGGCTGGCATCTTTCCCCGGCAGCACCACTTGCACGATTGTCTGGTCGGCATGGCCCTTCACGCGTTCCGCGGCCGTATGCAAACGGACCTCCGTGCCGTGACCCGAGCCTTGTGACGCGGTGAATCCCGAAACCAGGTCGCTCTGTTCAGTGAGAAAGTCGAACATCTCGTCGCGGAGCTGGTGAGGCACGATCAGCGTGAGACAGGCGGGCTGGTCGATCATTTCGCCACCTTCGACGTCCCGCCATAGCGGCGATACAGGATCGGCAGGAGAATCAGGGTCAGCAGGGTGGAGGACAGCAATCCTCCGATCACGACCACGGCGAGCGGCCGCTGCACTTCGGATCCAGGACCGGAAGCGAACAGCAGCGGGATCAGGCCCAGCGCCGTGATGCTCGCGGTCATCAGCACGGGCCGCAGCCTGCGCAGGGCGCCTTCGACGACGATGCGATCTTCGGGAAGGCCGTGGGCGCGGAGCTGGTTGAAGTAGGAGACCAGGACGACGCCGTTGAGCACGGCGATGCCGAGCAGCGCGATGAATCCGACCGAGGCCGGCACCGACAGATACTCACCCGTCACCACCAGCGCGAAGACGCCGCCGATCAGCGCAAAGGGAATGTTGACCAGCACCAGCAAGGCCTGGCGGATGGCACCGAACGTTGTGAACAGCAGCACGAAGATCAGCCCGACCGCGACGGGCACCACGACGGACAGGCGCGCGGCGGCGCGCTGCTGGTTCTCGAACTGTCCGCCCCAGGTCAACCGGTAGCCGTTCGGAAGCGGGAGGTCGGTCGCCACCTTCTGACGAGCCGCTTCGACGAAGCCGACCATGTCACGGCCGCGGATGTTGGCGCGCACCACGCTCATGCGGGCGCCGTCCTCGCGGTCGATCTTCACCGGGCCGTCGACGCGCTGGATGCGGGCGACCTGTGACAGCGCGACATGCTGTCCGGACGCGAGCGTCAGCGGCAGGCTCGCCAGCAATGTCGGCGCTTCCCTTGTCGTCTCGCTACCCCGGACCAGGATCGGCGTGCGGCGTCCTTCCTCGAGCGCGGTGCCGATCGTCCGGCCCTCGATCTGGGTCCGCAGCGAGTTGACGATGGAATCCACGGTCAGGCCGAGGCGGCCGGCCTCCATGCGATTGACCGCGACCGTGTAATATTGAGCGCCTTCGTTCAGCGTGGTGTAGACGTCCTCGGCACCGTCGATGCTGGAGAGGATCGCCGAAAGCTTTGCCGCGGTTTCGTTCAGCTTCGCGATGTCGGGGCCGAAGATCTTGACCGCGACGTCGCCGCGCACGCCGCTGATCATCTCCTGCACGCGCATGTCGATGGGCTGGGTGAAGCTCAGCGAAATGCCGGGAAATCCGGCCAGAACCTCGCGAAGCTTCTGCAGCAGGGCCTCGCGATTGTCGGTTGTGCGCTCAGTGGCCGGCTTGAGCACCAGGAACGTGTCGGTCTGGTTGGGGCCCATGGGATCGAGGCCGAGCTCGTCCGATCCGGTCCGGGCGACGATCCCGGCGATATCAGGCACGGCCAGCAGCGCGGTCTGCAGCCTTGCATTCATGGCAAGCGACTCGTCGAGGTTGACCGAGGGAAGCGTCTCCACGCTGACGATGACGTCACCTTCGTCCATCGTCGGCATGAACGTCTTGCCGAGCTTGGTGTAGGCGAAGCCCGCCGCGACCAGGGCGATCAGCGCTGCCGCTATCACTTTGCGTTCGTTGCGCAGGGCCCAGTCCAATGCCGGCGCGTAGACCCGTTGGGCCGCCCGCACCAGCAGGGGATCGTGATGCGATGCGGACTTGAGCACGAAAGACGTCGCAACCGGGATCCATGTGAGCGCCAGCAGCAGCGAGGCGGCCAGCGCGAAAATGATGGCCAGCGCGACCGGGATGAACAGCTTGCCTTCCAACCCCTGCAGCGTCAGCAGGGGAACGAACACGATGATGATGATCAGCACGCCGGAGGCGACCGGCTCGAGCACTTCGCACACCGAACGGTAGACCAAATGGATCAGCGGCGCAGACTTGTCCGGCTCCTGCTTGCCGAGATTGCCGACGATGTTCTCGACGACGACGACCAACGCGTCGATCAGCATGCCGATCGCGATCGCAAGGCCGCCGAGGCTCATCAAATTGGCCGACATTCCCACCAGGCGCATGACGATCAACGCCATCACGATGGCGAGCGGCAGGCTGAGCGCGATCACCAGCGAAGCGCGCCAGTTGCCGAGGAAGAGCAGCAGAAGAACGATGACGAGGATTGTGGCCTCGCCGAGGGCCCGCACCACGGTGCCGACGGCGCGGTTGACCAGGCGGCTGCGGTCATAGAACACGTTGATCGACACGCTCTTCGGCAATGAGGGCTGCAGCTCGGCGAGCCGGGCGCGCACGTCGCGGATGAGCTGGCCCGCATTGGCCCCGCGCAGGCCGAGGACCAGGCCCTCGACAGTTTCCCCGCGGCCGTCCGCCGTGACGGCGCCATAGCGCGTCAGCGTCCCGACTTTGACCGTCGCGACGTCGTTGACCAGGATCGGCACGCCGTCGCGGGTGTCGACGACGATGGCCTTGATGTCCTCGATCGAACGGATGCTGCCTTCGATCCGAACCAGCGCGCTGTCCTCACCCTGGTTCACCCGCCCGGCACCATCGTTGCGGCTGTTGGCTTCGATGGCCCGGCGAAACAGGTCGTAGGAAATACCGCGCGCGGCCAGCGCGTCGTTGCGTGGCACGATCTCGAAGGCTCGGACATAGCCGCCGAGCGCGTTGACGTCCGCAACGCCGGGCACCGTCCGCAGTGCGGGGCGGATCACCCAATCGAGCAGGGTCCGGCGCTCGGCGAGCGAAAGCTCGGCACCGTCGATCGTGAACATGAACATCTCGCCGAGGGGGCTGGTGATCGGCGCAAGACCGCCGCTGACCCCGTCGGGGAAATCGCGCGCGACGTTCGACAGGCGCTCCGAGACCTGGTTGCGCGCCCAGTAGATGTCGGTGCCGTCCTCGAAATCGACGGTGATGTCGGCAAGCGCATATTTCGTGGTCGAGCGAAGCACCTTCTTGTTCGGCAATCCCAGCAGCTCGAGCTCGACGGGGACGGTGATGCGCTGCTCGACCTCTTCGGGAGTGAGACCCGGCGCCTTCATGATGATCTTCACCTGAACCGGCGAGACATCAGGAAAGGCGTCGATCGGCAGGCCGGGCAGGAGGACAGCGCCGGCGCCGATCACCAGCAACACGCTCAGCATGACGAACAGCCGCTGCGACAACGCGAACGCAACCAGGCGCCGGAGCATCTACTGCCCCAGGCCCGAGAGAATGCCGCGAAGCGCCGAGATGCCGCCGATCGCGATCGCGTCCCGGTCCGTGATGGGGCCCGACACCACGACGTGGTCCTGGTCTTCCGCAAGCAGCTTCACCGGGACCAGGCGGAAGCCGCCGTCGATGGCGACGAAGACCGAGGTCTGCTCGCCCCGCCGGACCAGCCCGCTATAGGGAATCTCGAAGGCGCTTTCGCCGGCGGAGAGAAAGCCGATGCGGGCGGCGGTGGTCTGGCCGGGATGCAGCTCGCCGTCGTTGGGGACTTCGGCGCGCACCAGAATGGTCTGGGTGGCAGCGTCGATGGTCTCGGACACCAGCACGACCTTGCCGGGGACGGAATAGCCCTCGATCTCGACTTTCGCCCCGGTGCGGATCGTTCGAATATTGGCGGCAGGAACCGCGATCTCCGCCCATAGCGGCGAGAGCCGCGCCAGCTTGACGAGCGGCGCGGATTGTTCGAGCCGCTGCCCTGGCGACACCGCGACCTCGACCACGGAAGCGGTTTGCGGCGCGTTGACCGTGAGCGTGCCGCTGATCGCCGCTTCCTGGGACAAGTGAGAGATGGCTTCGTCGGACATCCCGCTCAGGCGCAGCATCTGGCGCCGCTCGGCGACGACGAGAGCGGCCTGGCGCTCTTCGGCCTGGCTGGCCTCCAGCACGCGTTGCGGCACGGCCTTGCCCTCGAACAGATCGACGTTGCGCTTGAGCTGCTGGCTGGCGAGGTGCTCCTGCGCGATCGCATGCAAATAGTCGCGTTGCTGGGAGACGAAGCTCGGACTCTCCAGCGTGACCAGCGGCTGGCCGGCCGTGGCGCGGTCACCGCGCCCGACCAGGAGGTTGGCGACCATGCCGGCCACCGGCGCACTGACGACCCACAATTGCTGGGTGGGGATCACGATCTGGACCGGGTAGGGCAGCGTCAGATCGGTGCGGCTCGCGACCGGATGGGTCACGCGGACGCCGAGATTGCGCGCCTGCGCATCGCTCAGCTTCAGTTCATCCTGCGCCATGGATGCCGAGGATAACAAGCTCAATGCAAGAGCAAGCATCATGCGAGCAAGTGCGCGCCCAGGACACGCCAGAGGGAGATTTCCGCGACTGACTCGCATGAGGAAAGCCCTGGATTTACCGGCGAGCGAAGCGCTGCTCGATTGCAGGTTTCGCTTAGCGCACCAGCGGATTGGAGAGTTGATCTGTCTCAAGCGGGCCAGCCGCTTCGGAAGACTGCTTGCCGTCCGCGGAAGGCCTCTGTTGATCTTGCTCAAGTCGGTCCCGGCGCGTGGAGCTAGGCTGTGTTTGCATTCTTCGGAGAGGCGGCTGTGAGACCAACAAGATTCGCTTCGATTCCGGCAATCGGCCTTGTCACGCTCGTTGGGCTCTCGCAGCCGGCGCTCTCCCATAGTGGAACGGCCCAAGATCCCTGGAGCTCCGCGCACATCGACATGCTGCCGCCTGAAATCCGGGCCGACGTGCGGAAATGGGATGCCGCGTGCGGCGCCCCGATCGCTGCCGCCCAACGCTTTGCTCTCTATCTGACCGTGCCCGGCGCTCAATTCCTGGCGCTCCACTTCGACGATTTTCGTTGCCGCAACAGAACGGCCTATTGCAGATCCGCAGGATGCCTGCACGAGGTCTATGTCTCGACAAGCGGACGTTACCGGCGTGTGCTTTCCGTGCACGCTTCCGACGTTCGGCTGTCCTCTTCCCACGATCGGGCCGTCCTTGAAGTTGTGGACGGGAGAGGCACGAGCCGAACGCTGTGGTGGAACGGAAGCCGCTTCGTCGGCAGATGAGCGATGCGCCGCGCGAGTCATTCGCGCCCGGCCCATTTCGCTTACGACGCGCGCTTCCTCCCGGTGATCATCGCGGTCACCAGGCTCTCGCGGTGCTCGAAGCTTGCCACCAGCACGCCGAGCACGTGGACGACCACGAGGCCAATCGTGATGTGGGCGAACGTCTCATGGACCTCCTCCACCCATTTGGCTCCCCAGAAGCTGCCGGTCGTCATCATGTACCCGGTGGTGCAGGTGCCGAGCAGCGTGACGATCAGTGCCACCACCATCATGCCGCCGGCCGGATTGTGGCCGAGATAGCGTGGCGCCCTGAGTAGCGCCACGTCGCGTAAATAGGTGAGCACCACGCGGGGCGCGCGCACGAAGTCGCTGAAGCGCGCATGGTGCGGTCCTACGAAGCCCCACACGATGCGTAGCGCAAGCAGTCCGGCAATGGCGTAGCCGGCGGCGATATGGACCTTTTCGATCTCGTCCCCGGTCGCATAAGCGAGCAGAAACAGCCCGGCCAGCGACCAATGGAACACGCGCACGAAGGGGTCCCAGACCTTGATCGTAGCCGGCGGCATGGCGCCGCCAGCTACGATCGTGTCGTGAATGGCGCTCATGATGCAGCCCCTCACAGCTGTCCGACGATCCGGCCGTTGGTCGGATCGATGAACAATTCGACCCGGCTGCCGGACTTGTCGATCGTGTAGAGTTCGCCACAGGCGTTCTTGAGCTTAGCCTTCTGGACCTTGTATCCTTGGGCTTCGATCTTGGCCTGCAATTGCTCGAGCGGAAGCCAATCTGTCTGTGGTGCCGCGGTGCAGGGGCGCCCGAGACTCCCGGCATGAGAGGTTGCGGCGGCTGCGAGCAAGGCGGCGGCGGTGGCAGTGAAGACGGTGATCTTTCGCATGGTTCTCTCCGGCTTGTGGCGCCCGGCCGCGTCATGCGGCGAGGCGATGAGCGGACCTTGGCAGAACAGCCCTGACCGGCGCCTGTTGATCCACGTCAGCTATCTGTCAGCTTGATTGGGGCATTCTCTGCCAATGCGATCCTCTGGTTTTGTGGAATTCCTCGCGGGGCCATTGCTGGCAGGCGTTCTGCTCGCGCCGATGCCTGCGGCCGCAGGCGATCACGATAAAGGCGCGCCCGATGCGGTTCGCCGCGCAGTCGAGGCGGGCGAGATCAGGTCACTGGCCGACATTCTCGCGTCGCTTCGCGGCAAGCTGCCGGGCGAAATAGCGGGGGTCGAGATAGAGCGGGCGCGAGGGCGCTGGATCTATGAGTTTCGCCTGATCGACGACAAGGGCCGGCTCTACGAAGCGCACGTGGACGCGCGCAGCGGCGAGATCGAACGCATCAAGGAGAAGTGATGCGCCTACTGCTCGTGGAGGATGACCGACGGATCGCGGCCGACGTGGAAACTGCGCTGCGCGCGGCCGGTTATGTGGTCGAGACGGTCCGCAGCGGCGAGGAAGCCTGGTTCCGCGGAGACACCGAGGATTACGGCGCGATCGTGCTCGATCTAGGCTTGCCCGGCATGGACGGTCTGGCGGTACTCAAGCGTTGGCGCGCGAACGGGCGGTCTATGCCCGTGCTGATCCTGACGGCGCGCGGCAGCTGGGCCGAGCGCGTCGATGGCATCGACGCGGGCGCGGACGATTATCTGCCGAAGCCGTTCCGAATGGAGGAATTGCTGGCGCGGCTGCGTTCGATCGTGCGCCGCTCGGCCGGGCATGCCTCCCCACGGATTATCGCGGGCGACGTCGAGCTCGACGAACGCCAGATGAAGGTGACGCTGCGCGGCGTACCCGTCGCGTTGTCGCCGTTGGAATATCGCCTGATTGCGTTTCTCCTGCACCATCGTGGCCGCGTGGTGTCGCAGCAGGAGCTCGATGAAAACGTTTATGGCCACGGTGAGGATCACGAGTCCAACGCGCTCGAGGTGCTGGTCGGCCGCGTTCGCAAGAAGCTGGGTTCCGATCTGATCGAGACCCGGCGCGGCTTCGGCTATCTGGTGCCGGAGACGACGCCGTGAGCTGGGGCTCGGTGCGGCTGCGACTGATCGTTGGCGGACTCCTAGCTATCCTGATCGCGCTGACGATTGCCGGCGCCGGGCTGACCCTGCTGTTCGAACGCCATGTCGCGCGCACCATCGGCGACGACCTCGACGTCTATCTGAAGCAGCTGGTTGCGGGCATCGATGCCGATGCGCAGGGCAGGCTGGTGGTCGGCCGGCCGCCGGCCGACCCGCGTTTTGCCGACCCGCTTTCGGGCTTGTACTGGCAGGTCTCGGACGACGCCGGTCAGGTGCTGCGTTCACGTTCGCTGTGGGACACGGCGTTGGACCTCCCGCGGGACGAGCCGTCGCCTCGCGAATTGCACCGCCACATCATCCCCGGGCCGGCAAACGCACGCCTCCTGGTCAGTGAACGCCGCGTGCTGCTCACCCTGGGCGACCGCCGCGCGCCGGTGCGCGTCGCGGTGGCGGCCGATCTCGCCCGCGTATCGGCTGCCGCCTCGCATTTCGCCCGGGATCTGGCGCTGGCGCTTGGCGTGCTGGGTCTGGTGCTGGTGGCTGCTACCTCGATCCAGGTCGGACTGGGCCTGCGTCCGCTGGACGCGCTTCGTCGCGGCGTCGCCGACGTCCGCTCCGGGCAATGCAAGCATCTTCCCGTCGATGTCCCTGCCGAGGTCAAGCCGCTGGTGGAAGAGGTCAACAGCCTGATTGACGCCCAGGAACGCGAAATCGAGCGGTCGCGCAGCCGCGCCGCCGACTTGGCGCACGGGTTGAAGACGCCGCTTGCCGCACTCGCGACCGATGTCGCGCTGTTGCGCCAGCGCGGAGAGCTGGAGGTCGCGCAGGCGATCGAAGCCGTCGGCGAGACAATGAGCCGTCACGTCGACCGCGAGCTGGCACGTGCGCGGGCGAGGGGGACGGCACGACTGCGCGGCGGGATTTCCACGTCGCTCAAACCGCTAGTCCAGTCCCTGATTCTGACGCTGGCGCGTACGCCTGCAGCGCAGCGGCTCGACTTCGAGATCCGCATGACGGGCGAGCCGAGCGTGCCACTCGATCGCGCAGATCTGGCGGAAGTGCTGGGCAATCTCATGGAAAACGCCGCCCGTCACGCCAGGAGCCGGGTGCGCATTGCTGCGGATGCGGCAAAACCGGCGATCTCGGTCGAAGACGACGGTCCGGGTATCGCGCCTGCCGAACGTGCACGCGTGCTCCAACGTGGAGTAAGGCTGGACGAGCGTGGCGAAGGGGCTGGCCTCGGCCTTTCCATCGTGCAAGACGTGCTCAGCGCCTATGGATGGCAGCTTGTTCTTGCCGAGTCCGAACTTGGCGGACTGAAAGCCATGGTCGCGCCCGAGGAGGGCCGCGATCGGATGACTGCTGCTGGTCCGGCAACCTAGCCGTTCGCTCGCCGCGCTGTTCGGTTGGTCAGCGCCGCACGATCGAGCCGGCGCGATTGATCAAGCGGGCGAGCTGGCGGAAACGGCTGCCGACGCGGTCGGCGACGAGGTCGCCGAGGCGGTGCTCGAACACGAGCATCAGTTTACGTCCCTGGCTCCGGAAGTGCGTGGCCGGCAGCACGCCGGGGCGCGCTGCCGAGATCAGATGCGCGACGCGGAACGCAGCGCCCAAGAGGCGCGCGCGTTCGAGCTGCGCCGGCGTCAGCAATTCCTGCATCGTGACCGGCGGCTGGTTTTCCTCGCTCAGACCCGCATAGCGATAGAACACCGACAGGCCGACGAAGGCGCGCTCGGTGTGGGTGATCGCGCCGAAATTGCCGTTGACGACGAGGCTCAGCGTCTGCTCGCCGCGGTGATCGGGATGCACGCGCCAGCCGATGTCGGACAAGAGGCACGCGGTGTGGCGCAGCCGCCGGTCCTCCGCGGTCTCGCGCAGCTTGACCACGCGCGCGAGGCGATCGGTCCAGGCGATCAGCTCGTGGGCGTGCTTGGCCGAGCGTGACAGCAACCGGTTCAGCTCTTCCGCGGCGCAGATCAGGCCGTCCTTGTTGCGTTCCCCCTCGGGCAGCTTCTCGTGCAGCAAGCCCTCGCGCACGCCGAAGGTCGAGAACACGATGGTCTTCGGCTTCGCCACGCGGATGATGTGCTCGAGCACCAGCGCCGCATAGGTGAGGAGCGGGCGGCGCGCGTCCGCGACGCTCTCGATGTCGGCGAGCATGTCCGCGGCCGCCAGGCGCCGCAGCCTGCGGGAGAAGTCGAGCGCTTCAGCCGCGGACAGCGAATAGCCGTGCATCACCTGGAGCGGATAGCCGCTCTGGATGATGTGGATCCGGGCGAGGGCGCGCCAGGTGCCGCCGACCGCGTAGAAGGTGCGGCCGCGACCCGCCGTGAGCTGCGGCACCTCGTCGAGCTCCTCCCGCACGATGCGATCGGCGCGCTTGAGCGATTTGTGCGCGAGATCCTGCAGCGCGAGCCCGCCGAGCGGCAGCGTCACGCCGCTGCGCACGCTGTTCTTGCGCACGTCGATCAGTTCGAGCGAGCCGCCGCCGAGGTCGCCGACGATGCCGTCGGGATGATGGATGCCGGAGATCACGCCGAGCGCCGACAGCCGCGCCTCGCGCGGGCCTGACAGGATCTCGATCTTCACGGCGCAGATGCGCTCGGCCTTCGCGATGAAATCGGGGCCGTTGGAGGCGTCGCGGCAGGCCGCGGTCGCGATCGCGAAGACGCGGCCGACCTGCATGACGCGGCACAACGCGCGAAAGCGCTTGAGCGAGGTCAGCGCCTTGTCGACGGCGTCAGGGGCGAGCAGGCCGGTGCTCTGCACCTCGCGCCCGAGACCGCACAACGTCTTTTCGTTGAAGATCGGGATGAGGCTCCGCGTCAGTCCCTCGTAGACGACGAGACGGACCGAATTGGAACCGATATCGATGACCGCGACGCTCGAGCCGCGCTTGCGCGGCCGCTTCACGTCGGACATCCCCGATCAGGATTGATGGCGTTCGTTCCGGCGCGTGAGACGACGCGGCGAGGATTCCTTGAGCGACTTTCCACGGCCAGACAGACTCGGATTTGTCATGAAGTAGTTGTGGACGTTGAAAGGCTCCTCGCCCTTCGCGGTCTTCATACGCGTTGAAGACCCATCCGGCAACAATTGCCAGCTCTGCTCATTGTCCTTGAGGTTGGCGACCATGATCTGTTCGAGAACCTGCTGATGCACCGTCGGATTTTGCAGCGGACACAGCACCTCGACGCGGCGGTCGAGGTTGCGCGGCATCATGTCGGCGGACGAGATATACACAGCCGCTTTGGCGCTCGGCAGACCCTGGCCCATGCCGAAACAGTAGATTCGGCCGTGTTCCAGGAAGCGCCCGATGATCGACTTGACGCGGATGTTCTCGGACAGGCCGGGAATGCCAGGGCGCAGGCAGCAGATACCGCGCACCACGAGCTCGACCTGCACGCCGGCCTGGGAGGCCTCGTAGAGCGCGTCGATGATGTCGGGATCGACCAGCGCATTCATCTTCATCCAGACCGCACCGTGGCGGCCGTGCCGCGCATGCGCGGTCTCGCCCTGGATGTGCTCGATGATGCGCTTGCGCAGGGTGAGCGGCGACACCGCCATCTTTTCCAGATCGCTCGGCGCGGCATAGCCGGTGATGAAATTGAACACGCGCGCGGCATCGCGGCCGATGGTCGGATCGGAGGTGAAGTAGGAGAGATCGGTGTAGATGCGCGCGGTGACGGGGTGATAGTTGCCGGTGCCGGTATGGACATAGGTGGTGAGGCTGCCGCCCTCGCGGCGCACCACCATCGAGAGCTTGGCGTGCGTCTTCAGCTCGAGGAAGCCGTAAACGACCTGCACGCCGGCGCGTTCGAGGTCGCGCGCCCAGCGGATGTTGGCTTCCTCGTCGAAGCGCGCCTTCAGCTCGATCAGCGCCGTGACCGATTTTCCGGCCTCGGCGGCTTCGGCGAGCGTGCGCACGATCGGCGAGTTGTTGGAGGTGCGGTAGAGCGTCTGCTTGATCGCGACGACGTCGGGGTCGCGCGCGGCCTGCTGCAGGAACTGCACCACGACGTCGAAGGATTCGTAGGGGTGATGGACGACGAGGTCCTTCTGACGGATCGCGGCAAAGATGTCGCCGCCATGCTCGCGCACGCGCTCGGGATGTCGCGGCACGTAAGGGGTGAATTCGAGGTCGGGGCGGTCGAGGCGGGTGAGCTGCGAGAGCTCGTTCATCGCCTGCACGCCGTCGACCAGGAAGACCTCGTCGTCGGCGGCCGAGAGTGCGTGCTGGACGAAGCTGCGCAGCTGCTCCGGCATCTTGGCGTCGATCTCGAGCCGGATCACCGACCCGCGGCGGCGGCGCTTCAGCGCGGTCTCGAACAGGCGGACGAGGTCTTCCGCCTCTTCCTCGATTTCGAGTTCGGAGTCGCGGATGATCCGGAAGGCGCCCTGGCCGTGCAGATTGTAGCCGGGGAACAGGCGGTTGATGAACAGGGCGGTGGCCTGCTCCAGCGAGATCAGCCGAACGGTCTTGCCCTCGGCCGGCAGGCGGATGAAGCGGTCGATCTTGCCGGGCATGCGGATCAGCGCGTTCATCTGCCTGCCGTCGGCGGCGCGCGTGAGCTGGAGCGCGATGGTGAAGCCGAGGCTCGGGATGAACGGGAAGGGGTGCGCCGGGTCGATCGCCAGCGGCGTCAGCAGCGGGAACACGTTGTTGAGGAAGTAGTCCTCGATCCAGGTCCGTTCCGCCTTGGTGACGTCCTTGCCGTCCACCAGCACGATGCCGACATCGGCCAGCGTGCCGCGCAGGTCGCGCCAGATCGCCTGCTGGTCGGAGGCGAGTTCGGAGACGGTGCGATTGATCAGGGCGAGCTGCTCGGATGGCGTCAGGCCGTCGGGGCTGCGTTCGGCGATGCCCTCGCGGATCTGCGCCTTGATGCCGGCGACCCGGACCATGAAGAACTCGTCGAGATTATTCGCGGAAATCGACAGGAATCGCACCCGCTCGAGCATGGGGTGGCTGGGATTGACCGATTCCTCCAGGACGCGGCGGTTGAAATGCAGCCAGGAGAGCTCGCGATTAATGAACCGTTCGGGGCTCGATGCGATCGCCGGCGGGCCTTCGGCTTCCGGGGCTTTTTCTTTAGTTTCAATAGCTTGCGCAGAGTCCATCAGAAGCCGGTCCATCCTGTCTCGCCTCACTTTGCGATCTATGCGCAAAACCTGCGGGAGCATGTGTTAGAGCGATGACGTTTCGATGACATTGATGTTCCGCCGCTTGGCGGCGTCAAGCGGGCTTCGTCCGGCCGTGGTGCGGGGTAGACCGGGGTCAGGCGTCCCGGAGCAGCTCGGCGGCCAGCGCCCTGGTGACGGGGCGGCCGAGCCGCAGGGCCTCGCTGTCGAGCAGTTCCACGGCCTGGCGGGCCGCGGCCGAGGACCGCTCCAGGCGGGTGGCGAGGTAGCCGACCACGCTCTCGTCCACATTGAGCTGGCGGTCGGCGCAGAATTTGACGATCAGGCCGCGGAAGAGCTGGTCGTCGGGGGGCAGCAGCGTGACAACAGGCACCGCGCGCAGGCGCGAGCGCAGGTCGCGAAGCTCGATCTCCAGCGCCGCCGGCACCTCGCGTCCGGTGAACAGCACATAGGCGCCGTCCTCGCGGGCGAGGTTCATCAGGTGGAAGAGGGCGCGTTCGTCGAAGTCCTTGGCCCTGTTATCCTCGACCACCAGCGCGCCGGTGGCGAGCGCGCCCGGAACGCCTGCGGCCGTCAGGGCGTTGGCGACGGTCGAGCGTGCCCCCGACATTTCGGCCCAGATCGCCGCGAGGTGGCTCTTGCCGCTGCCTTCCGGGCCGGCCAGCCACATGATCCGGTTCGGCCATTCCGGCCAGCGTTCGATCAGGGCCAGACCAGCCGCGTTGGCGGGGCCTTCAAGGAAATTGTCCCGGCTGAGGCTCTCCGCATGCGGAAGCGAAAACGCCAATTGTCGGGGATGGACGCGGCCTGCCACGCTTGCTTTGCTCCATGCCGGCGTGCCGGCCCGTTTGAAGAATGCGACTTGATCGAGCGGAGTTGGCCTTTTGCGCGGCCGCTTCTCCTCTCACTTGGTCTGCTCTTACTTGGCCACTCTTACTTGGCCACTCTTACTTGGCCTCGATCGTGCTCATGTGCCGCAGCCACTCGACGAGATAGAGCGACACCGAGGAGAGCGTGAAGACCGTGACGAGGCCCATCAGGATGATATCATAAGGGGCCGGCTTGAAGCCGAAGGCAAGCGCCGCCAGCACCAGCGCCGCGAACGCCACTTGCGCAACGGTGTTGAGCTTGGACACTTTCGACGGCTTCATCTCGACGGGCCGGTCGAACAGCCAGGACACGATCACGGCGGCGACGATCATGATGTCGCGCGAGACCACCAGGATCACGATCCAGCGCGGAATCGCCCCCCAGATCCCCAGCGCCATGTAGATCGAGACCAGCAGGGCCTTGTCCGCGAGCGGATCGAGCAGGGCGCCGAGTTCGCTCGTCATGTTGAAGCGCTTGGCCAGGAAGCCGTCCACGGCATCGCTGATACCGGCGATCAGGAAGACGGCGAACGCGACCTCCATTTGGCTCGACACGATGGCCCAGACGATGATCGGGACCAGCATGATGCGGCCCAGGGTAATGATGTTCGGAATACTCACGAAAGCGCTTCCCGGCACCCGGTCTGACCTCGAATCCGGCCTCTCGGGAGGCTGAACCGGTTGATATCTCTACATAGTATATGGCGGTGCGCCATGCGAGCCATTGCGCGTCCCCGGAATTCGACGTAACCAGCCGCAAACCCACTGGAAATCGGGCATGA
Organism: Bradyrhizobium sp. WYCCWR 12699; assembly: GCF_032144035.1. Taxonomy (NCBI): domain Bacteria; kingdom Pseudomonadati; phylum Pseudomonadota; class Alphaproteobacteria; order Hyphomicrobiales; family Nitrobacteraceae; genus Bradyrhizobium; species Bradyrhizobium sp. WYCCWR 12699. The sequence goes on along the minus strand of NZ_JAVTJN010000036.1, from coordinate 440,367 downwards.
CCGACCGCAAAAACGGCCTCACTTACGCCGATTCAGGCGTCGATATCGACGCGGGCAACCGCCTGGTCGATCTGATCAAGCCGATGGTGCGCGCCACGGCGCGGCCCGGCGCCGACGCCGAGATCGGCGGCTTCGGCGGGCTGTTCGACCTCAAGGCGGCCGGTTTCAAGGACCCCGTCCTGGTGGCCGCGACCGACGGTGTCGGCACCAAGGTCAAGATCGCCATCGAGACCGGGCTGCATGGCGGGATCGGCATCGACCTCGTCGCCATGAGCGTCAACGACCTCGTGGTGCAGGGCGCCGAGCCGCTGTTCTTCCTGGACTATTTCGCCTGCGGCAAGCTCGACCCCGAGGCCACGGCCTCGATCGTCGCGGGCGTCGCGGAAGGCTGCCGCGAATCCGGCTGCGCGCTGATCGGCGGCGAGACCGCCGAGATGCCAGGCCTCTACAAGGACGGCGATTACGATCTCGGCGGCTTTGCCGTCGGTGCCGCCGAGCGTGGTACGCTGTTGCCGCGCAAGGACATCGCGGCGGGCGATGCGGTGATCGGCCTCGCCTCGTCGGGTGTGCATTCCAACGGCTTCTCACTGGTCCGCAAGATCGTGGAACAATCGGGCCTCGGCTTTGCCGCACCGGCGCCGTTCGCCCCGGTCATGACGCTCGGCGGCGCGCTGCTGACGCCGACCAAGCTCTACGTCAAATCCTGCCTGCGGGCGATCCGCGAGACCGGCGCGGTGAAGGGCCTTGCCCACATCACCGGCGGCGGTTTTACCGACAACATCCCGCGGGTGCTGCCGAACGGCCTCGGCGTCGGCATTGATCTGGCGCGCCTGCCGGTGCTGCCGGTGTTCAAATGGCTGGCAGCGCAGGCCGGCATCGCCGAGCTGGAGATGCTGCGCACCTTTAATTGCGGCATCGGCATGATCGCGATCGTCGAGCCCGACAAGGTCGAGCAGGTCATGCAGGTCTTTACCGAGGCCGGCGAGACGGTGGCGCAACTCGGCACGGTGATCCCGGCCGACGGCGAGCACCGCGTCGTCTATAACGGCCATCTCGACATGGCATTGTGATGACTGGCGCTGTGATGAAGCGCCGCGTCGCCATCCTGATCTCCGGCCGCGGTTCCAACATGGCCGCGCTGATCAAGGCCGCAAGCGCGGCGGATTTCCCGGCCGAGATCTCGCTTGTCATCTCGAACAAGGCCGATGCGCTCGGGCTCGAACGTGCCAAAGCGGCCGGCGTGAATACGCTGGTGATCGAGAGCAAGCCGTTCGGCAAGGACCGCGCCGGCTTCGAGAAGGTGTTGCAGGCCGCCCTCGACCAGCACGGCATCGAGCTGATTTGCCTCGGCGGCTTCATGCGCCTGTTCACGGCCGAGTTCACGAGGGCCTGGTACGGGCGGATGCTCAACATCCATCCCTCGCTGCTGCCGTCCTTCCCCGGCCTCGATCCACACGGCCAGGCCTTGCGCGCCGGCGTCAAGCTGTCTGGCGCGACGGTGCACTTCGTGATCCCCGAGACCGATGCCGGCCCGATCGTGATGCAGGGCGCGGTTCCCGTCAGCGACCACGACACGGGGGATACGCTGTCCGAGCGCATCCTCGAAGTCGAACACCGCATCTACCCTGAGGCGCTGCGGCTGCTTGCGACCGGCAAGGTCCGGATCGAGGGCGATGTGTGCAGGACGGAAGGAAGCGGGCCGTCGGAGAATTTTCTGGTTGCGCCGGTGGTGCGCTGAAGCGCTGTCCTCGCGGCGGTTCTTTCCAAACGAAATCCCCCGGCGGAGCCGGGGGCAACGTCATGATCTCTCGCATGTCGGTCTTGAGAGAAATCAGGAGACCTTGAGGTTCTCCGCGGAGGCTTTGCCGCGGTTCTCCACGAGGTCGTATTCAACCACCTGGTTTTCGTTGAGGGTGGAGAGTCCGGCACGCTCGACGGCGGAGATGTGGACGAAGACGTCCTTGTCGCCGCCATTCGGCTTGATGAACCCATAGCCCTTGGTCGGGTTGAACCATTTGACGGTGCCCTTTTGCGGCATCGCTAGTCTCCTCCACTAGGTATAAAAAAGACGCGGCCGCTGTTTCGCGTGCCACGCCACAAACGGGCTTCCGAAGTCTGTTCGAGTCTCAACGTCGCGAAACGCACAGCGAGCGGCCAATTCCGATTGTGTCCAATATTGCAACATGAAAATCGCGCGTTAGCAAGCAGTGCGCGAATTTCAAGGGCGGGCAGGGCGTGCCGCCCTGCAATTTCCGACCTGTGGCCGCGGAACCACAATCGAGGCAATAGCCTCGGTGACAGCGTGCTCAGCGGTTGACCCTCCGCAGCAGTTCGGCACAAATCGCGACATGCGCGCGCCGCGCGTGTTGCATTTTTGCGCGCCGCCTTTTGCTTCGGGATTTGTCGTCATGTGCTGCACATCGCAGCCCTCCGGGACACGGCAGACGATCGGGCTGGACCGCGTCCGCAGGGTCGCGGCCGCGATCGCGGTGGCGTTTGCGCTTGTCCTGATGATGTCGGCGACCGCGCCGGTCTTCGCGCAAAGCCCGACGCCGACGCCGACCCCGACACCCACGCCGTCACCGACCCCGATGCCGTCACCGACGGCGACCAATTACGACCAGTCGGTCGGCAACAGCGCGCTCAATCTCGGCTCCAACTTCCTGGAGCGGCTCGGCAACCAGGCTTCGGGCGGTTTCAACCGGGCGTCCCGCACCAATCCCGGCGGCGGCGGCGCGTCGGCGAGCACGGAAGATCCGCGCTATCGCACCTGGTTCGAGGGCTACGGCATCTCTGTGCGCTCCGACGCACAAGGCGACTTTGTCGGCGACAAGCGCAAGACGGCCGGCGGCGTCGCCGGCTTCGGCGCGCGCGTGGCACCGGGTGTCAATCTCGGCTTCTCCGTCGACCAGAGCCATACCGACATCGACGTGCCGCTGGCGCTGCAGTCGGCGACGCTCGACCTGACGCAAATCGGCATCAACGGTTCGGTCGACAAGGGCCCGTGGACCTGGGCCTTTGCCGTGGTGCACGGCTTCGGCAAGGTCCGCTCCAGCCGCGACACCGGCGTCGGCCTTGCGACTGCGGGCTATCGCGCCGCGATCGACGGCGCACTGACCGAGATCAGCTATTACTGGACCAAGGACCAGATGCGTATCGTGCCGAAGGGGGCGCTGGAATATGTGCGCGCCACCAGTGCGGCGTTCCAGGAGACCGGCGGCCTCGACCCGCTGAACGTCGGCTCGACCGCGCTCTCACGCGCGCGCGTGATGATCGGGGCCGAGATCGGCCGCTACTTCATCATCGACCAGAAGATCCTCGACCTGTCCGCCTACGGCAAATTCGTCGACAATTTCCATCAGGATCTCGGATCGATCCAGGTCAGCCTGGGAACCCAGAGCATCGTCGTTCCCGGCATCGGCGAGAGCCGCTACGGCGCGGATGCCGGAGCCTCGGCTTCGCTCAGCCTGACCAACGTGGCGCGGCTCTACGTCAATTACGACGGCAAGTTTCGCAGCTTGCTGACGTCGCACCAGGGCACGTTCGGTTTCGAATACAAATGGTGAGCGGAAAGCTCGCCTGGCTGTTCAGGCCGGCGTCGCCGCGACATATCCCGTCAGGCCAAAACCCTCCCGCGCGGCCGTCATCATCGGCACCAGCGCGTTCGGATGGATGAACTCGTCGCGGAAGCAGGGATAGGCCTTGGGATCGAAGATCTTCTTCAGCCAGTCGACCACGATCTTGTGGCGCTCGGAGGTTCGGAACTCCTTGTGATAGGTGAGCCAGAGATCGGCGTGGTGGCTGACGCCGAGATCGACGGCGACCAGCGGCGCGCCAAGCGCGATCGAGACCGTCGGCAGGAAGCCGATGCCGGCGCCTCGTTCGACGGCGTATAGAACGCCGACCGAGGAATTGGTCTTGATCCCGACGATACCCTCCAGCGACTTCAATCCGAGCACACGGGCATAGGCGCCGTCGTCGACCTGCGGTGCGCTCTGCTTGATGATGCGGTGGTTCTTCAGCTCCGCAAGGGTCGCGGGCACACCGTAGAGGTTTTCGTATTCCTTGGAGACGAAGGGATAGATGTGGAGACGGCCGAGCTTGGCGACGATCAAATCGGGATTGGTCGGCGGCTCGAGCTGGATCGCGATGTCAGATTCAAGCCGTGCGACGTCGGCCTGCTCCATCGCGCAGCGCAGGTCGACGGTGATCCTGCGGTAGGTCTTCTGGAAGTCGATCAGTCGTGGCAGGATCCAGAAATTGCCGGGGCCCTCCGTCACCGCGACGCGCACGATGCCCGAGGTGTCGTTCGACGACCGCGACGCGCGCCGGAAGACGTTGAAGGCATGACGCTCCATATGCGCAACGTCGGCGATCATCGCGGTGCCTTCATCGCTGAGCGTGAGCCCGCTCTGGTCGCGCAGGAACAGCTTGCAGCCGATGCTCTCTTCGAGCCGGTCGACCCGGCGCATCAGCGTGGTCGAGGTGAGCCCGAGCTCCTCGGCGGCATTGCGAAAACTTTTATACTTTGCGCACGCTAAAAACAGTTTCAAATCGTCCCAGGACGCATCCAGGGCTTCTTCACGGTGCTGCATCATCGCAGCACCCCGGTGCAATAACTGCTGCATACTCCTGATCCCCAGCCGCTAAGCTCGATGGCATAGCGGGGCACGAAGCCTCGAACGATAGAGGCGTGACATGGGTATGGAAAGGGGCTCGTTTGCCGCAAGGCATGATTTCGATGCCTTGCCGCTGAGCGCGGACGTCGATGTCCGCTGCGCGCAATTTTCCGAAATTTCCGCACTTGCGCAGATGGCGCACCGGATGGTGCCGGGCGTGCGGATCGGGACAGAAGAGCTTGCGCGATACTTCACGTTCGATCCCCAGAGCATCCTGACATTCAGCCGAAAGGGCCAGTTCGTCGGCGGTATGGCCTTCCTGTTCCTCAACGACCGCGGGCACGATGCGCTGCTGCTCGACGAGATCTGCCTCACTGCGCCTGAGACGCACTATCTCGCTTCCGCGAAGGAAGAGGTCGCCGCCATCTACATCTGGGCGATCGCGGCGACGGGGCGCGGCATCGCTGGTCTCGGCAAGGCGGCTGCACACCTGCGACAGCTAAGGTTTCGCGGCGCGGATTGCTATGCGCAGCCGTCAACGGTGGCAGGACGCGACATCATGAAGGCGACCGGCTTCGCGCCGGTCCCGAGTTTCCAGCCCGACCTCTGGTGCTACGAGCGGCCCTGGCATCGGCAACCCATGCGTATGGCGGGCCCGATCATTCAAGCAAGGAGTTTTGCAGATGCACGGTACTAGGATTCCCGTCGCCAAGCCCTGTTCCCGCGCCATCACCATCCGCCTTGCGCGCGATCCAAACGATCTCATGCTGGTCACCGCCATTCGTTCCGCGGTCTATCTCGCCGAGCAGGATTGTCCCTTCGAGGAGGAGTTCGACGGCAACGACATGGTCGCGGCGCACTTCATCGGCTTCGTCGGCAACGAACCTGCGGGCTGTCTGCGGGTGCGCTTCTTCGGCGATTTCGCCAAGGTGGAGCGGCTCGCGGTGCGTCACCAATACCGGCGCTCGCGCGTCTCGTTCAAGCTGGTGCAGGCCAGTGTCGACTACGTGAAGCGCAAGGGATTTCGCAAGATCTACGGTCAGGCGCAGGACAGGCTGGTCGACTTCTGGGCGCATTTCGGCGCCAAGCCGCTCGGCCATAATCGCAAGATCACGTTCTCGGATTTTTCCTACACGGAGATGCTGTTGGAGATCGAGCCGGGCCCGGACGCGATCACGCTGGACAGCGATCCCTATGTGATCATCCGTCCCGAGGGCGATTGGGACCGGCCGGGCGTGCTCGACGCCTCGGCGGGGCGGGCGGTGACCTCACCGCTGCGGGACCTCGCGCCCGCCGACCGCTGAAATTGGTGCAGCCTGGCGCAAGACAATGCTGGCTTCCATCCACGACGATCCGCCGCTCTTGGTCTGTGCGGATCTTCAGGTCGAATATCTGACCCCCGGGCGTCGCCATGTCATCCTCGACGGCGACGCAGCGACCGCACGCTGCCTGGAACTGTTGATGCTTTGGCGCGGCAATCTGTGGCCCGTGATGCATCTGAAGCGTATTGCGCAGGCCGCGTGGTTCAATCCGGCATCAAGGCTGACCGATTGGATTGCGGAGATGAAGCCGCGGCCGGGCGAGCTGACGTTCGAGCATCCGCTCCCGTCCGCCTACAGCTCGTCGCGGTTTGTGGACTACATGTCCAATATCCGCAATGTCCGCTGCATTCTGATCGGTTTTTCCCTCGACGAGACCATCCTGGCCACCGCCGCCGACGGGTTTCACCGCAGCCATCGCTATCAGGTCGTCGCCGACGCCGTTGCTTGCCGGCAGCCGGCCACGGGCGATGCCGCCGCCTATAAGCATGCGGTAGTGAATGTCATCGGGAATTTTGCTACAATCCAGTCCAGCGCCGAACTGATCAGAACCAGCGGCGCCGTTGCGGTGTAGGCGGCCGCGACCGGCGGATGGGGTGAGAGATTGTCACGGGGAGACGAGCTCAAGGAGCTGGCGAGCGACCTGTCGCATGCCGCCGAGAAGGCGCGCAGGCTTGGCCTGCCGACGACGGTCTATCTGCTTTCGATGGCGCTGGTGGAGGTGAGGGAAGCCGCAGCCGGCGCCGACGACGGGCATGACGACGACGCGGCGTGAGAGCTGGCCCAGCGGCTCTCCGACCCGCGGTCTTGTGACGTGCCCTTCCGTGATGCGCGGCTTTGTCATCTGCGGCTTTGTGCAACGCTGCTGAGCGCTTGCTGCCGACGAATTGGCGTTGCAAGTTCTGCGCTGTCGCAATAGCCAAGGTACTCGATCATCGAGTGATGACGCCGGCTATGCCTGCGACGTGACGCTTTCAAGGATCTCTAGCAATGTCCATGCTGCCCAATTCGCAAGAGGCCCGGGATGTGGCCTATCAGCTCCATCCCTACACCAACGCGCGCACGCATCAGCAGGCCGGTCCCCTGGTGATCGAACGCGGTGATGGTCCTTACGTCTTCGATGCATCGGGCAAGCGCTATTTCGAGGCGATGGCCGGTCTATGGAGCGTCGGGCTCGGCTTCAACGAGAAGCGGCTGGTCGAGGCCGCATACAAGCAGATGCAGGCGCTGCCATTCTATCACACGTTCTCCGCCAAATCGCACGGGCCCTCGATCGACCTCGCCGAGAAACTGGTGGCGCTTGCGCCTGTGCCGATGAGCAAGGTGTTCTTCACCAATTCCGGCTCGGAAGCCAACGACACCGTGTTGAAGCTGATCGCCTATCGCTCCAACGCGCTCGGCCAGCCGCAGCGCAAGAAGGTGATCAGCCGGATGCGCGCCTATCACGGCGTCACCATTGCGTCGGCCAGCCTCACGGGCCTGCCGAACAATCACCGCTCGTTCGACCTGCCGCTGCCGAACATCCTGCACACGGGCTCGCCGCATTTCTACAAGGACGGCGCTGCCGGCGAGAGCGAGGAGGCGTTTGCGACGCGCCGGGCGGAGGAGCTCGATGCCCTGATCCAGAAGGAGGGACCCGATACGATCGCGGCGTTCTTCGGCGAGCCGGTGATGGGGGCAGGCGGCGTCATCGTGCCGCCGGCGACCTATTGGGACAAGATCCAGGCGGTCCTGAAGAAGTACGACATCCTGCTGGTCGCCGACGAAGTGATCTGCGGCTTCGGCCGCACCGGCAAGATGTTCGGCTGCGAGACCTACGGCATCAAGCCGGACGTGCTCGTGGTCTCCAAGCAGATCACCTCGAGCTATTTCCCGTTCTCGGCGATCATCATGAACGACCGCATGTTCGAGCCGATCGCGGACGAGAGCAACAAGATCGGCGTGCTCGGCCACGGCTTCACCGCGGGCGGCCATCCGGTCGGCTCGGCGATCGCGCTGGAGAATCTGAAGATCATCGAGGAGCGCGGCCTGGTCGCGCATGCCGCCGAACTCGGTGCCTATATGCAAGGCAAGCTGCGCGAGCTCACCAGCCATCCGCTGGTCGGCGAGGTCCGCGGCGTCGGCATGATCGCGGCGATCGAGCTCGTGCTGGACAAGGGCCGCAAGACGGCCGCCAGCACGCCCGGCGCGGTCGGCGGCATCGCCAGCCGCATGCTCCAGGAGCGCGGCGTGATCTCGCGCAACATGCTGGATGCGATCGCGATCTGCCCGCCGTTGATCGTCAACAAGTCCCACATCGACGATCTGGTCGCAGCGATTACCGGCGTGCTGAACGACATGAAGCCGGAAGTGGCCAAGCTGACGCCGGCGTAAGCCGAGCCACGGCCTCAAATTCCGTCATTGCGAGCGCAGCGAAGCAATCCAGAATCCCTCATCGGAAACAGTCTGGATTGCTTCGGCGCTAGAGCTCCTCGCAATGACAGTGGAGAGGCGGTGCGGCTGACCGTTACGCCCGCTGAACTCCGATCACGCGGCCTTTCTCGACCGCCAGCGCCAGCTCGCCGCGCTTCAGCTTCAGCGCGGCGTCACCGAACAGCTCGCGGCGCCAGCCGCGCAGGGCGGGGACGTCGGCCTCGTCGTCGGCTGCGATCTCTTCGAGGTCGTCGACCGTCGCGATCACCTTGCTGGCGACCGCATGCTTCTCGGCGGTCATGCGCAGCAGCACCTTCAGGAGCTCGACGATGGCCGCGCCATTGTTGTTGTTGCGCGGCTTCTCCAGCTTCGGCAGGGTCGCAAAGTCCCGGGCCAGGCCGCGCTCGACCGCGGCGACGATGTCCGCGCCCCATTTGGATTTCTCGAACCCCTTCGGCACCGAGCGCAGATGGGCGAGTTTCTCCAGCGTGGTCGGCGCGTGGGTCGCAATGTCGGTGACCGCCTCGTCGCGCAGCACGCGGCCGCGCGGCACGTCACGGCTCTGCGCCTCCTGCTCGCGCCAGGCGGCGACCTCCATGAGGACGGCGAGATCCTTCGGCTTGCGCACGCGCGTCTTCAGCCGCTCCCAGGCGCGCTCGGGGTGGAAGTCGTAGGTTCTGGGGGAGGTGAGGACCTCCATCTCGATGGAGACCCATTCGCTGCGGCGGCGCTTCTTGAGATCGGCGTCGAGCGCTGCGAACACGTCGCGCAAATGGGTGACGTCGGACACCGCGTAATGCATCTGCTCCTTGGTCAGCGGCCGGCGCGACCAGTCGGTGAAGCGGTGGGTCTTGTCCGGGCGGTGGCCGGTGACCTTCTCGACAAGCGCGTCGTAGGCGATGCTGTCGCCGTAACCGAGCACCATCGCGGCGACCTGGGTGTCGAACACCGGGTGCGGGATGATGTTGGCCTGATGCCAGATGATCTCGATGTCCTGACGGGCGGCGTGGAAGACCTTCAGCACGCTCTCATTGGCCATCAGCTCGAAGAACGGCTTGAGGTCGATGCCGGCGGCCAGGGTATCGATGACGATGGCTTCCTCGGCGCTGGCCATCTGCACCACGCACAGCAGCGGGTAATAGGTGGTCTCGCGCAGGAACTCGGTATCGACGGTAATGACGGGGTGCTTGGCCAGCCGGCTGCAGGCAGCCGCGAGGTCAGCGGTGGTGGTAATTAAATCCATGAACGGCCCATGACACTTGATATCAGCCGTTCTGCCGAAAGTGCTGTGATGTCAAGGGGCTCGATGCGAATTCGAGCCTTGCATTCGGTCCGGAATCGTCTTTTTCCGACGAAATTCCTATTCGTAGCGGACCCGGTGCGAGGATTTGCGGGCGCAGGGCAGCGCCACCACGACCACGCACATGCCGACCAGCGCCAGCCCCAGGAACTCGAAAACCAACAGATCCACGGCGAAATCTCCAGAAACATTGATAGATTTGTCGGGGGCGCGTTGAGGGTCTGTTAATTGCGATGGTTACCGGCGGTGCGACGGGCCGGATGGTGGACGGGGGGTTAATGGGGGCGAGGGCGCCATCACGTCATCAGCTTCGGCAGGGCGGCTGCCAGCACGTCGACCGCCACGCGAAGCTTTGGCGGCATCCGGGGCGAACGTGGCCATAGCGCGTGGCAGTCGTACAGGAATTCCGGCTGGCCATTGAACAAACCGACAAGAATGCCGGCGTTCAGGCGTTCGCGGACTAGCCAGTAAGGCAACCAGGCGAGCCCCATGCCCTGCGCAGCGGCATCGGCGATCGCCTCCAGATCGTCGAACCGCAGTCTGCCGGCGGGCATGATCTCGCGCGGAGGCCCGCTTTGCTGCGGAAACAGCCACGGCCGGACGCGGCCGGAGCGGCGATAGATGACCGCCTGGTGCGCGGCAAGATCGTCGATCGATTTCGGTTTGCCGTTGGCGCGCAAATACGAACGCGCGCTGCATACCACCATGCGCTGGCTTGCGATGCGCCGCGTGATCAGGCCGGATTGGTCATCGAGATCACCGGTTCGGATCGCAAGATCATAGCCGCCCTCCACGATATCTGCGATCGGGTCGCCGAAGGAAAGATCGAGCTCGAGATGCGGATGTCTTCGCGCCAGTTTCGTCAGCACGGGCGCGACGCAGTGCCGTCCGAGCAGGGCCGGCATGGTCACGCGCAGCCTGCCGCGCGGCTCGGACAGCTCGTCGGCAACAACGGCATCGGCCGCTTCAGCCTCGCTGAGCACGGCACGGCAGCGCTCGTAATAGGCCTCTCCCGCCTCGGTCAGGCTCTGGCGACGCGTGGTGCGGTTGAGCAGACGGACGCCGATGCGATCTTCGAGGAAACGTACATGCTTGCCGACCATCGGGCCGGATATCTCGAAGGCGTCGGCGGCGGCTGCAAACGAGCCGAGATCGGCGGCCTTGACGAACACGGCCATGCTGGTCAGGCGATCCATGATTAAAAACTCCTGGTTTCGGCTGTTCGTTTGGTTGGACGGTTTATCGGCTTCGCTGGGACTGGCATAGCTCCATTCGGTTCAACTGTTTTGGAGTATATTCATGCCGCGCGCCGTTCGCTTTCATCAGCATGGTGGCCCCGAAGTCCTGCGCATCGAGACCGTCGGGGTTGCGCCGCCGGCAAGGAACGAGGTGCAGATCCGGGTCAAGGCGCTGGGTCTCAATCGCGCCGAAGCGCTGTTGCGGCGGGGGACCTATATCGAGACCGCAAGCTTTCCGTCCGGCCTCGGGCTGGAGGCTGCAGGGATCGTCGAGGCCGTCGGAGAGGATGTGGCCAACTTGGCGCCTGGCGGCGCCGTCAGCATCGTGCCGCCGATATCGATGGTGCGATGGCCGGCCTATGCGGAGCTTGCGAACTTTCCCGCCGCACTCGTCGTGCGGCATCCGCCCGAGCTCGGCTTCGAGGCGGCCGCGGCGGTGTGGATGCAGTATCTGACGGCATACGGAGCGCTGGTCGACATCGCCGGACTTGGACGAGGGGACGTCGTCGCGATCACGGCGGCGTCGAGCAGTGTCGGACTTGCCGCCATTCAGATCGCGAAGCGGATCGGCGCTGTCCCGGTTGGCCTGACACGGACCTCGGCCAAACGGCAGGCCTTGCTAGACGTCGGCGCGGCCCAGGTTGTCGTCACGGAGGAAGAGGACATCCGCGCACAGCTTGCGGACATCGCCGGCGCAAATGGCGTGCGGGTCGTGTTTGACGCGGTTGGTGGCCCCGCCTTCGAGCCGCTGACTGCGGCCCTGTCGCCGGGCGGCATTTTGATCGAATATGGCGGGCTGAGCCCTGAGCCGACGCCGTTTCCTCTGTTCAACGTCCTCGGCAAGAGCCTGACGCTGCGGGGCTATCTCGTGCACGAGATCGTCCGCGATCCCAAGCGGCTTGCGCCCGCGAAGGCATTCATCCTCGGTGGGCTCTCGGACGGCACGTTGAAGCCGATCATCGCCAGGACGTTCCGGTTTGAGGAGATCGTCGAGGCGCATCGCTTCCTGGAGTCGAACACGCAGTTCGGCAAGATCGTTGTGACGATCTGAGCTGGCGTCCCTTCAGAAACGACTTCGGCGCCCCGCACCGCGGAGCGCCGAACGTGGGGGCAATATCGGCGGCCCTACGGCAGCTTTAGCGACGTCTCCGCATTGTAAGGCTTCAGCGTTTCGTCGGCGGCCTTCTGCGCCGCAGCCAACGCTTCCTTGGGCTGCTTCTTGCCGTTGAGGACCAGCATCACCTCGTCTTCGAGGTTCTTGCGCACCGGCACGGTCTTGTAGGTCGCGAACCACGGCTTGGCGACGTCGAGCTGCTCGACGGCGGTCTTGGCGTCGGGGTTCTTGTTCAGGAAGTCGACCATGTCAGGCGTCTTGTACGCCGCCATGTTGGGCGCGAAATAGCCGGTGGCGCGGCTCCACCAGCCGCTCTTCTCGGGCGAGGTCATCCACTTGATCAGCGTCCAGGCGGCCTTTTGCTTCTCGGCTTCGAGACCGGCCGGAACGATCAGCGAGGCGCCGCCGATCGGCACGGCGTTGCGGACGTTGCGCGGGATGAAGGCGACCTTGTAGTTGAACTTGGCGTTGTCGCGCACATAGGTGAGCGAGCCCGTCGACAGCATCATCATCGCGGCATTGCCGGAGATGAACGCGGTGCTGACGGCAGGTCCGGGCGTTGCGCCGGGCGGATGCACCTTGTGCTTGGTGACGAGGTCGTTCCACCAGGAGAGCGCCCCCAGCATCGATGGCGTGTCGTAATAGACCTCGCCGCCGAACTCCTCGTTGTAATAGCGCCCGCCATTGCTCATGGTGAGCGTTTCCATCATCCAGCCGCAATAGTCGTAGGCGCAGGGAATCTCGATGCCCCATTGGGTCACCTTGTCGCCCTCGCGCTTGGTCAGCTTCTTGGCCCAGTCGGTGAGCTCGGCCCAGGTCTGCGGCGGCTGGCTCGGATCGAGGCCCGCTTCCTTGGCCTTGTCGGCGTTGATGTAGAGCAGCGGCGTCGAATTGTGGAACGGCACGCCATAGACCGAGCGGTTGATCACCGCGTTGCCCTGCAGCGCCCGGAAGAACTGGCCCAGAAACTTTTCCTTGGTGGTGCCGTCGGCCTTGATCAGCGCATCGAGATTGGTGAGCTCGTTCTCGATCTGCATGTCGAGCAGGAAGTTGGCGGACATGATGACCGCGGACGGCGGCTTGCCGGCCTTGATCGCGGCGCGCGTCTTGATCAGCGTGTCGTCATAGGAGCCGGTGTAGACCGCGGTCGCCTTGATCTCAGGGTGGGTCTCGTTGAACTCCTTGATCAGGGTGCCCATGTCGCGGGCGAGCTTGCCGTCGACGGGGACTGGGAAGAACAGATCGATCTCGGTCGGGCCTTCGCCGGCGAGAGCGGGAAAGGCGAGGGCGCTTGCCAAAGAGCCTGCCGTGGCAAGGCCCAGCATGAGCCTGCGGGAGAACAGCATCGGAAAATCTCCTATTTGATGCCTGAGGTGACGAAAGAGCTGATGAAGCGCTTCTGGAAGATCAGGAAAGTGACGAGCAGCGGGGCGATCACCATCAGCGTGCCGGCGGCGATGGTGCCCCAAGCCTGCGTGCCTTCGGCGGTCTTGGTGAAGACGGACAGGCCCACGGTGAGCGGCCGCTTGTCCGGCGAGTTGATCACCATCAGCGGCCACAGGAAGTCGTTCCAGTGGCTGGTCACGGAGATGATGGCGAAGGCCGAGAAGCTCGGCATCGACAGCGGCACGTAGATGTGGCGGATACGCTGGATGAGGCTGGCGCCGTCGATCAGGGCCGCGTCTTCCAGCTCGGTCGGAATCGCCTCGAAGGCCTGGCGCATCAGGAAGGTACCGAACGCCGAGGCGAAGAACGGCATCATCACGCCGGTGAGCGTGTCGTAGAGGCCGAGCCGCGCGACCAGCGACAGGTTCGGCACGATCAGCAGCACCGGCACCAGCATCAGCTGCATCAGGAACAAATAGAAGATCAGCGTCTTGCCGACGAAGGCGAGGCGCGCGAAGGCAAAGCCCGCGAGCGTGATCGTGACGAACTGCACCAGCAGGATGCCGGCGCAGATGATCGTGGTGTTGAGCGTGTAGCGCGGGAAATCGCCGATCTCCCAGGCATCCCTAATGTTGTCGAGAGTCGGCTTCAGGCTCGGCATCAGCTCGGCCATGGCGTTGATGCCGTCGGAAGCCGGGCGCAGCGTCGCCACGACCATCCACAGGAAAGGGATGAGCCAGACGATCGCGAGCAGCACGGTCAGCAGAAAGCCGAGCTTTGGGGTGATCTCGCCCCTTGTGGCGAGCGGGGCGTCTTTGTAGAGCCGCTCCATCAGCTTCATGGCCCGCCCTCGCGGTTCGCCATGGTGCGGAACGACAGCGCGGTGAGGCTCATCAGCGCGGCTAGCGTCAGCAGCGTCGCGGCCGAAGCCTTGCCGATGTCGTAATGCTCGACGGCCTGCTGGTAGATGTAGAACAGCACCAGATTGGTCGAATTGGACGGCCCGCCCTGGGTCATGACGAAGACGTGGTCGACCTGCGTCACCGCGTTGAGGATCGCGATGACGGTGACGAACAGGAAGGTGGGCTTGAGCTCCGGCAGAATGATGTGGCGCAGGCGCATAAAGGGCCCGGCGCCGTCGAGATGGGCGGCCTCCATCACGTCCTCCGGAACGGCCTGCAGGCCGGCGAGGAAGAACAGCATGTAATAGCCGGCGTTCTTCCAGATCGTGATGACCATGATCGCGTAGAGCGCGACATCGGGGTCGCCGAGCCAGTTCGGCAGCACCGGAAGCAGGCGGCCGATGTAGAAGTCGAGCAGGCCGACATTGGGCAGGAAGATGAACATGAACAGCGCGGAGGCCGCCACCATCGGGATCAGCACCGGCAGGAACAGCGCGGCGCGCAGCGCGCTGCTGACGGCATGGGTACGCGACAGCGCCAGTGCGAACAGCAGCGCGAGCGCGATGCTCGGGATCGCTGTGCCGACGGCGTAGATCAAATTGTTGACGACGGCACCGGTGAAGGCGGGGTCGGCCAGCACCGCGCTGATATTGTCGAGACCGACGAAACGGACCGGCGCCTTGGGCGTGGCACGCTGATAGAGCGCATCGACCAGCACGCGTCCCATCGCGCCATAGGTGAACAGCGCGAGGAAGATCAGCGAGGGCAGCAGTAGCAGATAGGCCGGCAGCGAGGCTTTGAAGCGGTTGGCAAGGCGCTTCAGGACATCCAGGCGCGGCGCTGCCGAGGTCGCGACCGGGAGAGCCGCGGGTTCAGCGAGGCTCATCTCACCGCGCCGCGAAATTGAGCGCATAGTCGCGGCCGTCCACTCCCGCCGGAGGCTCGAAGGGGAAGCGCAGGCTTTGGTCGAGGAAGTCGTGACTGTGCACGACGAGATTGTCGTCGTCGATCAGCACCACGCCGTAGGCCGGCGGCTCGTGACTCGCCAGATGGTCGGTGGCATTGGCGTCCAGCTCGAACCAGACCTGGTGATTGGTGCCGCGCAGGGTCGAGAACGGGATCTTGCCGTAGCTGCCGAAGATCGGGCGGTGCACATGGCCGAAGAACAGGTGGCGGATGCGCGCGCGATAGGGCGCGATGATTTCGGCGAACTCGGCGCTCTGCTTCAGTCCGATCTCGTCCATCGCGTGGACGCCGACCGGGAAGGGCGGATGATGCATGAAGACGACGAACTCTTGGTCGGCGGGCGCGGCTGCAAGCGTGCTCGCAAGCCAGCCGAGGCGCCTTGCGCACATCTCGCCGGCGTGGCTGGTCTCGTCCAGCGTGTCGAGGAAGACGAACAGGCCGTGCTCGGTGGTCCGCGTGCCCTGCACGAAGCCGTTGGCGTCGCGCGGCGCGGCTTTTAGCGCGTCGAGGCAGGTGACGCGTTTGTCGTGATTGCCGACCATGGCGATGTAGGGAATCTTCAGTGCGGCCATCGCGTCGGCGAAATTGGCGTAGGATTCCGCCTCGCCCCAATGGGTGAGGTCGCCGGTCACGACCGCGAACGCGGCGTTGGACTGATGCTTGTTGATGTCGGCGATTGCCGCGTCCAGCCGGGCGCGCGGGTCAAGGCCGTAAAGCGTCGAGCCGGGGTTCGCCAGATGCGTGTCGGTGAGGTGGATGAATTTGAAGGGCATGCGCGCGCTGTGTCGGGATGGTTGGAGGACGGACGCCTCCGGCAAGACGATCCTGACAGGCGGTTAGAGCGCGTGTGTTTCAGTTTGATGACAGCGGTTCCCGCGCACGGGACATGTCCACAACGCCCGCGGGGCGAAGATGCGCCGCGCAAGGCGCAATCTACGTGGTGAACCAATTAGAGATGGTAGTGCGCGGTCGGACCCGCCTCACGTCCCGCAGAACGTCCGCAGCACCCGCTGGTCCGGCAGCGGCGGATCGGCGTAGGCCGCATACTCCGGCTGGTCCTCGAACGGCTTTGCCAGCACCTGCACCAATTCCTCGAACGGCGCGTAGTCGTTGTCGTGCACGGCAGCCTGGATCACGGCTTCGACGCGATGGTTGCGCGGGATGAAGACCGGATTGACGGCGTGCATCGCGGCTTGCCGCTCGGCTGCGCCTTGCTGCTCCAACGCGATGCGCGCGCGCCAGCGGCCGGCCCATTCGTCGAAGGCCGCAGGCTCCACGAACTGCGCGCGGACGTCGGCGGCGTCGTCGGCCGCGGCGTCGCCAAGCTTGCGGAAGGTGAGGGTGAAGTCGGCCTGGTTCTTGGCCATGGCATCCAGCAGGTCCTGGATCAGGGCCTCGTCGCCGTCGCGCTCCGTGAACAGGCCGACCTTCTTGCGCAGGCCCGCCTGATAGGCGGCACTGAACTGGTCCGAGAAGGCGCCGAGAATGTCCTGGGCTTCGGCGACCGCCTTCTCTTGGTCATCGGAAAACAGCGGCAGCAGGCATTCGGCGAGCCGCGTCAGATTCCACAACGCGATGCGTGGCTGGTTGGCATAGGCGTAGCGGCCCATCTCGTCGATCGAGGAGAACACCTGTGCGGGGTTGTAGGCGTCCATGAAGGCGCAGGGGCCGTAGTCGATAGTCTCACCGGAGATGGAGCTGTTGTCGGTGTTCATCACGCCATGGATGAAACCGACCAGCAGCCAGCGCGCGACGAGCTCGGCCTGACGCGCGACGACGCCGGCGAGCAGGGCATGATAGGGGCGCTCCGCCTCGCGCAGCTGCGGATAGTGCCTGACAATGACATGATCGGCGAGGGCGCGGATCGCGTCGGTGTCGCGGCGGGCGGCGAAGAACTGGAAGGTGCCGACCCGGATATGGCTGGAGGCGATGCGCGTCAGCACGGCGCCGGGCAGCGCGGTCTCGCGGATGACGTGCTCGCCGGTGACGACGGCGGCGAGCGAGCGCGTGGTCGGGATGCCCAGAGCGAACATCGCTTCGCTGACGATGTATTCGCGCAGCACCGGCCCGAGTGCCGCGCGGCCGTCGCCGCGGCGGGAGAACGGGGTGGGGCCCGAGCCCTTGAGCTGGATGTCGCGGCGGACGCCCTCCCGGTCGATGACCTCGCCGAGCAGGATGGCGCGTCCGTCGCCGAGCTGGGGCACGAAATGGCCGAACTGGTGGCCGGCATAGGCCATGGCGATGGGGTCCGCGCCGTCGGGAACTGTCTTGCCGGCCAGGATCGCCGCACCTTCCGGGGTGTCCAGCACATCGGGATCGAGCCCGAGCTGGACCGCCAGCGGCCGGTTCAGCTTGATCAGCCGAGGGGCCGAGACCGGGGTCGGCGCGACGCGGGCGAAGAAGCTGTCCGGCAGCGCCGAATAGGAGTTCTGGAAGGGGAAATGCACTGTCATGGCCTCAAGATAGGGCTGGAACGCCCGATGGCAAAGGCTTGGGCTCCGATAAGCCAAAAATGGGCCCTCCGGGTCCAAAACAGGCCGTTCCCTTGGTTGCCGCCTTGGGCCTCGTCGGGTAAACCCTGCCGCAATCTCGGACCGGCCGTGACAGGCCGTCCGATTCGACCCCTCCGACATTGATTTTGGGACGACCATGCATCGCTACCGGTCACATACATGCGGCGCGCTCCGCGAGAGCAACATCGGCGAGACGGTCCGCCTTTCTGGCTGGGTCCATCGCGTCCGCGACCATGGCGGCGTGCTGTTCATCGATTTGCGTGACCATTACGGGCTGACCCAGTGCGTGGTCGACCCGGACTCGCCGGCATTCGCGCAGGCCGAGAAGCTGCGTTCGGAATTCGTGGTGCGGATGGACGGCAAGGCCCGCCGCCGCCCCGAGGGCACCGACAATGACGATCTGCCGACCGGCAAGATCGAGATCTATGTCACCGAGATCGAGGTGCTGGGCCCGGCCGGCGACCTGCCGCTGCCGGTGTTCGGCGATCAGGAATATCCCGAAGACATCCGCCTGAAGTACCGCTTCCTCGATCTGCGCCGCGAAAAGCTGCACCAGAACATCATGACGCGCGTCGAGATCATCAAGTCGATGCGCCGGCGCATGGAGGGGCAGGGCTTCTTCGAGTTCAACACCCCGATCCTGACCGCGTCCTCGCCGGAAGGCGCGCGCGACTTCCTGGTGCCCTCGCGCATCCATCCCGGCAAGTTCTACGCGCTGCCGCAGGCGCCGCAGCAGTACAAGCAGCTGCTGATGATGTCGGGCTTCGACCGCTACTTCCAGATCGCGCCCTGCTTCCGCGACGAGGACCCGCGCGCCGACCGTCTGCCGGGCGAGTTCTACCAGCTCGACGTCGAGATGAGCTTTGTCACGCAGGAAGACGTGTTTGCGGCGATGGAGCCCGTGATCACCGGCGTGTTCGAGGAGTTCGCCAAGGGCAAGCCGGTGACGAAAGGCTGGCGCCGGATTCCGTTCGCCGAAGCCTTGCGCAAATACGGCAGCGACAAGCCGGATCTGCGCAACCCCATCGAGATGCAGGACGTCTCCGAGCACTTCCGCGGAAGCGGCTTCAAGGTG
Source organism: Bradyrhizobium sp. WYCCWR 12699 (assembly GCF_032144035.1). Lineage (NCBI taxonomy): Bacteria > Pseudomonadati > Pseudomonadota > Alphaproteobacteria > Hyphomicrobiales > Nitrobacteraceae > Bradyrhizobium > Bradyrhizobium sp. WYCCWR 12699. The sequence continues at coordinate 421,523 of NZ_JAVTJN010000036.1, read as the reverse complement.
TTCGCGCGCATGTTAGAGGATCCCAAGAACCAGGTCTGGGCCATTCCCGCGCCGGGCGGCGGGAGCCGTGCGTTCTGCGACCGCATGAACTCGTGGGCGCAGGGCGAAGGCCAGCCCGGTCTCGGCTACATCATGTGGCGCGAAGGCGGCGAGGGTGCAGGTCCCCTTGCGAACAACATCGGGCCCGAGCGCACCGCTGCGATCCGCGCGCAGATCGGCACCAAGGAAGGCGATGCCGCCTTCTTCGTCGCCGGCGATCCCGACAAGTTCTGGAAGTTCTCTGGTTTGGCCCGCAACAAGGTCGGCGAGGAATTGAACCTCACCGACAAGGAGCGGTTCGAGCTCGCCTGGATCGTCGACTTCCCGATGTACGAGTACAACGACGAGGACAAGAAGGTCGACTTCTCGCACAACCCGTTCTCGATGCCGCAAGGCGGCCTCGAGGCGCTGAAGGGCCAGGATCCGCTGACCATCAAGGCGTTCCAGTACGACATCACCTGCAACGGCTACGAGATCGCCTCGGGCGGCATCCGCAACCACGTGCCGGAAGCGATGGTGAAGGCGTTCGAGATCGCGGGCTACGGCGAGCAGGAAGTGGTCGACCGCTTCGGCGGCATGTACCGCGCCTTCCAGTACGGTGCGCCGCCGCATGGCGGCATGGCCGCGGGCGTCGACCGCATCGTGATGCTGCTCTGCGGCACCACCAATCTGCGCGAGATCTCGCTGTTCCCGATGAACCAGCAGGCCATGGACCTGCTGATGGGCGCGCCGTCGGAAGCCACGACCAAACAGCTCCGCGAGCTGCATGTGCGGGTGAACCTGCCGCAGAAGTGAGGCTGCACGCCTGGTCTCGTGCCCGGACGCAGCGCAGCACGCAGTGATGCGCTGCAGAGCCGGGGCCCATGTCGCGGTGAACCGCAAGCTTTCAGGGTCCCGGCTCTGCGTCGCGTCAATTCATGCCGCGCCGCGTCCGGGACACGAGATCAAACTACAACCCCGTCGACGCCTCGATCCTGAACTGCGCCAGCGCGTTCTCTGGGTCGGTCTGGATCAGCTGCATCAATTGCATCAGCGGCACCTTGGCGCGCGGCGCGAGCTTGACGGTCAGCGTCTGACCTGATGTCTCGACGAAGCCGGCGAGCGCATCCACCGCGCCCTTGGCATCGGCGCTGGCCCCCGCGATCTTCTCGCCTTGCGCCCTGATCGTCTCGACGATGGCGCTGCGTGCGGCGTCGCGGCTGACATTCTGCATGCGTGCGAACTGCGCGACGACGAGATCGACGACGCCGCTGTCGCGCAGCGAGAGCTCGATTGCACCGGTCTCGACCTGCGCCGCCTGGCCCATCGCCTGCACCGGATCGGTCGTGAACAGGCCGCGCGGCACGTTGGCGAGCGCGAAGCCGACTTGCGCTTTGGCAAGGTTGCCGAGATCGATCGTGGCCGGCGCAAGCGCGAACGCGCCCGTCGATTCCGTCCAGGCCGCGCCGAGATCGAGGTCGATGGCGAGCTTGTCCACGCCCGCCATGATCAGCGGCTGCAACGCCGGATTGGCGGGATCGGTCGGCGTGACCATCTTCACCACCAGATTGGCTTTGCTCGGGATCGATCCGACCAGTTGGCCCCAGTTCAGGCTGATCGTGTCGATGGTGAAGAGCTGCCGCGTTGTCTTGTACGGCGAGACCACACCCTTGATCTCGGCGCCTTCGAGCACGCGGAACAGGCCGAGCATCTGCTCGGGCGAGGGCGGCTGTCCCGGCGTCTTCAGGCTTGCCGCCCAGCGCATCAGATTTCCCGCGCTGAAGGATTTTAGCGTGAAGCGCTCCATCTTGAGCTGGCCCTGCGGCAATGGCATCTCCAGGCCTTCCAGCGCGATCTTGTCCTGATCGTATTTGACCGCGTTGAGCCGTCCCGTCCCTTGCGGCGTCTCGACCGTTTGCTTGCCGACTTCCGCCTTGCCGATCCGAAAGCCCTCGAAGAAGTCGGCCACCTTCTCGATCATGTCGCGCGATTGCGCCGGCGTCGGGATCGAGCCGTCAGCCGGCACCAGCGCGATGATCTCGGCCGGGCGGAATTTCGAGGGACGGATCGCAATGTCGTCGAAGGTGATGCCGTCGATCAGCACGCGCACGCCTGGCGCCGTCGTCACCACATATGAATTGACTGAAATGCGTCGATAGATCCTGTGAAAATTGTCATCGCTCGACACTTGCTGATCGAGCGCGGCCCTGACAGCGGTCGCGTCGAAATCGTAGATGGCGAGACCTGACATTTCGCCGGTCATTTTCGCGGGCTTGCTCGGCTGGGCCAGGTCGAGTGTAAAGCTGACGCGGTCCGTCTTCGCGGTTTCGATCTTGCCGCGGTTGAGGTTCTGGACCGACAGACCCGAATAAACATAATCGCCGCTGCCGGCATTGCCGCTGCCGGCATCGACGTTGACCGCGATGGTCGGCGCCGTGATCGAGGAAGCCGAGACGGTCGCGTAATGCGCGAGCATGAAACGGTACATGTCGATGATCGAGCCGGACAGCGGCGCGCCGTTTGCACGGGTCGGGCCGTAAAAGTCGCGCGCGCTGATTTGCGGGATCTTGTAGTTCGCTTTCAGCTTCGCCTGCTCGCTGGACGTGTAGGCGACCTCGACGCCGGACAGGTCAATGTTGTCGGCCGAGAAATGGGTCTCGTCTGGCTGGCGGACACCGACGGCCGTGACCTTTGCGACCTTGATTTTGGCGAGCTGTGGCTGGGCGGGTTCGACCGCGATGTCCTGGATGGTCAGCGTCCGGGTCGCGAGCTCGAACGTGACCTTGCCATGGCTCGCCTTGCCGCCGCCCGAGCGGATCCGCTCGAACGCCGCCTCGACCTCGCCGGTCGCCCGGTGCTGGACATAGAAGTTGAAGCCGAACCATCCGCCCGCGCCGAGCCCGGCTGCCACGATCAGGCCGATCAGGATTCGCTTCATTTCCGGCTCCAGTTGCTCGTTCTGCACCGCGCAACCTGCCATATTCGCGAAACGCCGCGCGGTCCAGGGAAAGCTATGGTTTTCAAACATTTGGCCGCACGCCCTGTTGATGGGCGCGCAATCGGATGTTGCCACCGGGGCGCCCGGCGTGCTTCATCCCGGCTCCATGACCCGGAAATACGGTTCGCTTGGACAGCGGCCCCGGATCGTGCATTTTGAGGCGGGTAACGCGAGGCAAGAGACCGCATGTCGTCCTATTCTGATGATCTCCACCAGGCGGCGCTCGCCTACCATCGTCTGCCGCGCCCCGGCAAGCTCGAGATCCAGGCGACCAAGCCGCTTGCCAACCAGCGCGACCTCGCGCTGGCCTATTCTCCGGGCGTTGCCGCGGCCTGTACCGAGATCGCCAAGAACCCGGCGGAAGCCGCCACCTTGACGACCCGCGCCAATCTGGTCGCCGTGGTCTCCAACGGCACCGCGGTGCTCGGCCTCGGCAATATCGGCCCGCTGGCCTCCAAGCCTGTCATGGAAGGCAAGGCGGTCCTGTTCAAGAAATTCGCCGGCATCGACGTGTTCGACATCGAGATCGCCGCCGACACGATCGACCGCGTGGTCGAGACTGTCGCGGCGCTCGAGCCGACCTTCGGCGGCATCAATCTGGAGGACATCCGGGGACCCGAGTGCTTCGAGATCGAGACGCGCTTGAAGGAGCGCATGAAGATCCCGGTCTTCCATGACGACCAGCACGGCACCGCCATCATCGTCGCCGCCGCCATCACCAATGGTCTCAGGCTGAACGGCAAGAAGCTGTCCGACGTCAAGATCGTGGCATCGGGGGCAGGGGCCGCGGCCATCGCGACGCTCAATCTCCTGGTGTCGATGGGCGCGCAACGCAAGAACATCTGGGTCTGCGACATCGACGGGCTCGTGCACGAGGGCCGCAACACCACGATGGATCGCTGGAAGGCGGTCTATGCGCAGAAAACCGACAAGCGTACGCTCGGCGACGTCATCGGCGGCGCCGACATCTTCATCGGTCTCTCGGCGCCGGGCGTGCTGACGCCTGACATGGCCAAGGCGATGGCGGACAAGCCGTTGATCATGGCGCTCGCCAATCCGACACCGGAGATCATGCCGGAGGAGGCGCGGAAGGCGCGGCCCGACGCCATGATCTGCACGGGGCGCTCCGATTATCCGAACCAGGTCAACAACGTCCTCTGCTTTCCCTTCATCTTCCGCGGCGCGCTCGACGTCGGCGCGACCGCGATCAACGAGGAGATGAAGCACGCCGCGGTCGAGGCCATCGCGCAGCTCGCGCGCGAGGCGCCGTCGGATGCGGTGGCGCTCGGGGTCGAAACCAGCGAGGCGGGCGGTTTCGGCCCGGGCTCGCTGATCCCGAGCCCGTTCGATCCGCGGCTGATCCTGCGCGTGGCGCCGGCGGTTGCGAAGGCAGCGATGGAGTCCGGCGTCGCGACGCGTCCCATCACCAATTTCGACGAATATGCCGCGCAGCTCATGCGCTTCGCGTTCCGCTCCGGCCTCGTCATGAAGCCGATGTTCGCCAAGGCCAAGACCCAGCCGGTGCGCGTGATCTACGCCGAAGGCGAGGACGAGCGCGTGCTGCGCGCCACGCAGGTGGTGCTGGAGGAGAATTTGGCGCGGCCGATCCTGGTCGGCCGCCCTTCGGTCGTGGAGGCGCGCATCAAGCGCTTCGGCCTCTCGATCCGCGCCGGCAAGGATTTCGACCTCGTCAATCCCGAAGACGATCCGCGCTACCGTTCCTATGTGCAGTCCTATGTCGAGGTCGCCGGCCGCCGCGGCGTGACGCCGGATGCGGCCCGCACCGTGGTGCGGACCAACAACACGGTGATCGCCGCGCTCGCGGTCACGCGCGGCGAGGCGGACGCCATGCTGTGCGGCGTCGAAGGCCGCTATATGAGCCATCTGCGCCATGTCCGCGAGATCGTCGGATTCTGTCCGGGCATCAGCGACTATGCGGCGCTGGCGCTGCTGATCACGAGCAAGGGCGCCTTCTTCATCGCCGACACGCAAGTTCGCCCCAATCCGAGCGCGGAAGAGCTGGCCGAGATCGCATCGCTCGCGGCGGTCCACGTCCAGCGTTTCAACATCAAGCCGAAGATCGCCTTCATCTCGCATTCGGATTTCGGCAGCTACGACACCGACTCCTCGCGCAAGATGCGCCTGGCGACCCAGCTGTTGAAGGACAAGCATCCCGAGATCGAGGCCGACGGCGAGATGCAGGGCGATACGGCTCTCTCCTCGGCTGCGCGAAAAATGGTGCTGCCGCATTCCAAGCTGGAGGGCGAGGCCAACATCCTGATCATGCCGACGCTGGACACCGCCAACGTCGCCTACCAGATGATCAAGTCGCTGGCGGACGCGCTGCCCGTCGGTCCGATCCTGATCGGCCCGGCGCGCCCCGCGCACATCCTCACCCCGTCGGTGACGGCGCGCGGCATCCTCAACATGACGGCGGTCGCGGTGGTCGAAGCGCAGGAGCGCGCGGCGCGGCAACAGCCGACGTTGTTTACGTAACGGCGAAGCGCGCTGCTCTTCCCCTCTCCCCTTGCGGGAGAGGGTGGATCGTCGCGGAGCGGCGAGACGGGTGAGGGGTATCGGTCCGCGAGTCCTCTCTGACATTGAGCTTGCGGATAGATACCCCTCATCCGGCGCTTCGCGCCACCTTCTCCCACAAGGGGAGAAGGGACACCGCCCGCGCCGCCTGCTTTTGAATTCCTTTCGCTTCTCCATTTCGCTGTTTGTAAACCGGCGCACGACTCTCCATAATCTGCTCACGCGTTCCGCGCTTTGAACTTGCCAAGAGGCCGATCATGCCAGCGTTCGTGACTTTCGGGCGAATTCTGTTCGCCGTGCTGTTCATCTACACGGGCGCGACCAAGCTCTTTGCCATCCAGGCGACGGCCGACTTCATCTCCAGCAAGGTCGTGGTGCCCGACATCGTCGCGCCCTACGCCAAGCAGCTCGAGACGGCGACCGCCATGACCACGCCGCAGTTGCTGGCGATCGCCGTCGGCGGGCTCGAGATCATCGCGGGGTTGATGATCGCACTGAATTTCGGCGCGCGGTTCTTCGCGATGCTGATGATCATCTACGTCGCGGTTGCGACGGTGGTGCTCGATGACTTCTGGAACCAGGCTGCGCCCGACAATGCCAAGATGGTGGTCGACGCGCTGAAGAACCTCTCGATCATCGGCGCCTTGTTCATGCTGATGGGTTATGGCCGCACCACGCGTCCAGCCGAGGCCGCCTACGGGGACGTCTAGCCGCGAGCCAACAGCCGAACGTCAGCTCCCGAGTTCCCAAGTTTGATGTGATCATTCCGCGGGGTAGTCACCGGTAACAAGATGCCGGTACTGTGCATGGGGTTGATCTTCGGTTTTTAACTTCAGGCCTGGCGTCGACGCCACGGCGTCACCGTCACCTCGTGCTCGAAGTCGAGGAGATACGATGCGCCCGGCTTCAGTCCGTGCGAGGCCAGCACCTCGTGCGCCGTCCGCTGGGGCACGCCGACGAAACAGCCTTCGCCGCCGGGCAGGCGCACATGCGGGGCTTCCGACAGCCAGAACGTGTCATAGCGGTCCATGAACAGGTCGAACACGACGGGGCCGCCGATGATTGCGACCGTGCCGGAGGCGACATCTGCATAGGCGCAGGCCTCTTCGAAGCTCGCATGATCCGGATTCCACAGCGTCGCGTTCGGTATCTCGGGATCGACGGTGAGGGCCTTGATCTTGCGCGTCAGGATCAGCCGCTTGCGCTTCGGCGAGTTCGGCTGCTGCTCATGCGAGTTGCGGCCGTGCACGATCAGCGCGGCGCGATCGAGGGCCTGCTCGAAGAACAGCTTGTCGCCGTCGAACTTCAGGCTGTCGGGCATGACATGGCCGGCGTCGGCGAGCATGCCGTCCGCCGAGACGATGACGTAGCCTTCGATCTGGAAAGACAATGGCCGTCTATTCGGAAACCGTCGTCACCACGGAATTGACCGGGCGCTGGCTCACCGTCGGCAGCTTGGCGTCCTTGAGCAGCTCCTGGTCGTATTCGGGCAATGACGACGCCGGGAATTTGGCACGCATCGCCACCACCTTGTAGCCGCCGGCCTTGAGGCGCTTGAGCAACTCGGGCAGGGCTTCCGCGGTGTGCTTCTGGAAGTCGTGCATCAGGATGATGCCCTTGCCCTTGGTGTCGAGCTTCTTCATCACGGTCTCGACCACCTTCTCGGGCTTGGAGGCCTTGAAGTCGAAGGAGTCGATGTCGCAGGAGAAGATCGCGGTGTTGCGGTTGCCGAGATAGGTGACCATCTCCGGCGGATGCTGGAGCGCCGGGAAACGGAAGAACGGCGAAGGCGAGATGCCGCCGAGCGCCCACTTCACCGCGGACAGGCCCTTCTCGATCTCTTCCTTGCGCTGCGCTTCGGTGAGCTTCTTGTTGTTGAGGTTGGCGTGCGACCAGGTGTGGGTGCCGACGGTGTGGCCGGCGGCGTAGACCTGCTTCAGGATCTCCGGCTCGTAGGTCGCGTGCTTGCCGATCGAGAAGAAGATGCCGGTGGTGCATTCATCGGCGAGCGCCTTCAGCACCGCGGGCGTGTTCTTCGGCCAGGGGCCGTCGTCAAAGGTCAGCACCACCTCCTTGTCGCGCAGGAAGTCGAGCTCCTTGAAATGCTCGAAGCCGAAGCCGGGACCGCCGGTGGTGTCGATCTCGACGGTGCGGGCGACACCGAGCGCGCCTTGCGTGTTGCAGGCCGCGCGCGCCGGCTGCGGGGCCTGCTTGGGCGGGGGCGGATTGACGAAACCGGCTGGCGCCGCCGCTGCCGCTGGAGCTGGGGGCGGAGCAGCAACGGGTGCAGCTGCCGGCGTTGCCGCCGGTGCGGCTTGCGTCGCGGCTGCGGGCTTCGCGGCCGGGGTCTGCGACCACGCCGCGCCCGTCATGGCCAGAGAGATCGCGCTTGCCAAAATCAGTCCTGCCGCCACGCGCATGGTGTTGTCCTCGAGATTGATCCCGTTGTTCCGCCGCGGCTTTTCGCCTTCGGCCAAACCGTCCTGCCCTTACGATCCTAGCCTAGATGGTGGCCCATCGCCATTGCAACGGCTGTTTGGCATCCCGCCACAATTGTGCCCAGCCGGATGGGCTGCGCCTCGGGTCAGCTGTCGGCCAGCGCCTTGGCAATTGCCGTCTTGATCCGCGTATCGGCCGGCTCGACCGCTGACGGAAACACGTCGGCGATATAGCCGTCGCGGCCGATCAGGTATTTGTGGAAGTTCCAGCGCGGAACTTCCCGAGGCCGCGCATCGGCGGCCCATTTGTAGAAGGGATGCGCCTTGGCGCCGACGACGGCAGCCTTGGCCGTGATCGGAAAGGTGACGCCATATTGGTGGTGCGCGGTCGCCGTGATCTCGCTGGTGCCGCCGGGCTCCTGGCCGCCGAAATCGTTGGAGGGCACGCCGATCACGGTGAGTCCGCGTTCGCGAAACTCGCTCCAGAGCTCCTGCAGGCCGGCATATTGCGGTGTGTAGCCACACAGCGAGGCGGTGTTGACCACAAGCAGCGGCTTACCGGTGAAAGCGGCGAGGCGGATGTCGTCGCCCGACAAAGCGGGGAAAGAAAACGCATAGGCCGAGATCCGGCTCATGCCGCCATCGGCAAACGCACGCGTCGCCGGCGCGAGCACGCCCGCCAGCGCCACGGTGAGCACGGTCCTGCGGTTCATCATGACGGCATCCCCCGAAATGATCCGGGCCGCATGTTACTCCGCCGGTGCGCCCGGCCTCGTCAACACCGCGTTATCGGCCACAGTGAAGCAGGTCAGTACAGACGAACGATGAAGTCGGTGCCTTCGCCGGTCTCGCCCTGGTTGATGCCCTGGTCGGAGATGATGATGGAGCCGCCTGATGTCAGCATCTCGTTGATCTTCGCCATGGTGTCGGCGGGGATCGAGATGCGGTCGAGCGCCGCGGCCGGGCTGTCCGGCGTGACGACAGGCTTGGCAGCAACGAGCTTGGCGGCAACGGGGATCACGGCAACGCCAGCCTTGCGGCGGGTGAGGCGGCTGTCGTCCTCGCGTGCCGCAGAACGGGCGGAGACGGGCAGCGACACCACCGACCAGCGCAGCGCATTGGTATCGGTCTTGTCGAGCTCGGCGGTGAAGATGTGCGTGCCGAGCGGACGGTCGCTCGTGGCGATCGTGACCGGGACCTCGAACAGCGGCGCAAAATTCTGCCGCACGTAGAGCTTGGAATCCTTGCGGCTGATGAAGACGGCGATCTGGCCGGCCCGCTTGGGTGTGTCGGGCTTGGCGGCCGGTGCGGGATCGGCGACGCGAGTCTCGTCCTTCTTCACCTCGGGGGCGGCGGCGACCGCAGGTGCCGGTGCCTCGGGCGTCTTCGCGGAGCCCGCGGCTTGCGTCTTGACCGGCTCGGCCTTGTCGGCGGGCTTGTCCTCGGTCGCCGGCTTGGCGGCTTCTTCCGACGCAGGCTTGGCCCCGTCGGATGCTTCGGCCGTCTTGGCCTCGTCGGCGGGCGCGGCGGCTTCCTCATGCGCCGGCGCATTGCCCGTGGTCACATCCGACATCACGGTGTGGCCGACGGAGGCGCGCAGCTCGAGCACCGCGTCGGCGCTGGCGGTCTTGGTTTCGACAGGCTTGGTCTCGGCGGGCTTAGTTTCAGCGGGCTTGGCTTCGGCGGCTTTGGTCTGCGCTGCGCCCTTGTCTGCCTTGTCGCCGACATTGGTCTGCGGCTCGAGGCTGGCGGCGGGCTGCGGCGGCACGCGCAATGAGGCGAGCATGGGATGAGAGAAGCTGTGCGGCGACATCTCGCCGGGCGCGACGATGACGCGTGCGCCCATCTTGGTCCAATTCCACATCTTCACCGCGAACGCCATCGGCATCCGGATACAGCCATGCGAAGCCGGATATCCCGGCAGAACGCCGGCGTGCATGGCGACGCCGGACCAGGTGATCCGCTGCATGTACGGCATCGGCGCGCCGCTATAGATGTTGGAATGATGGAACTTGTGCTTCTGGATGACGCTGAACACACCCATCGGCGTCGAATGGCCCTTCATGCCCGTCGACACCGGAGATTCCGCGAACACGCCATTGGTGTCGTAGACCGTGACCTTCTGCCGGTCGATCGAGACGACGATGACCAGCGGCCCTTGCGGCTTGGTGCCGGCTTCCTTTTGGGCAACAACTTCCTTCTTGCCGGTCGCGCTGCGCTTCTGCGGCTTCTGGCGCGGTATCTCGGGATGCCGGTCCTGTCGGCCGTAATAGGAGCCGTCGGAATAATCCGTCCAATAGTAATATGCTGCGTCTGCCTGGCTGGTCGCGCCGATCGCACTCGCCGCCGTCACAATGGCGACCTGCCAAAGCCGCGCCGGCTTGGCAGAGAAACCCGACCCGTTCACGCTGTTCATCCTCGAATCCATAATCCAAATCAGACGTTAGTCTCGCAAAGGGGATACGCGTTCACCAGCAGCGCGGTTCTGCCATCAGCTACTTTTGTCCAAGACGTAACAAAAAAGCCTCACAGAGCGGTAAACGGCGGCCGTGCCCGTCCGCTCGTCGTCTTCCTGAGCGGCGGCCTCATACCTACATTGTGGGGACTTGTTACCGGAGAACTTCATGTCATCTCGTTTCCCTGGTCTTGGCGGCATCCGCTTGAAAGGCCTCGCCTTATTCCTCCTGGCCTTGGCTGTGCCGGCGGCGTCCGCGCAAGCTGCCGACGAGCCCGATCTGATCTTCCGTCGCTCCACCGTGTTCAAATGGATGAGCCCGAACGACAAGCTCGCGACCTATGGTCTCGACGATCCCGAGGTCGAGGGCGTCGCCTGTCATTTCACGGTGCCGGAGAAGGGCGGCTTCAAGGGCTGGCTGGGCCTTGCCGAGGAGGTCTCGGACATCTCGCTGGCCTGCCGCCAAGTCGGCCCGATCAAGTTCAAGACCAAGATGGAGCAGGGCGACGACATGTTCCGCCAGCGCCGTTCGCTGTTCTTCAAGAAGATGCAGATCGTGCGCGGCTGCGACACCAAGCGGAACGTGCTGGTCTACATGGTCTATTCGGACAGGCTGATCGAGGGCTCGCCGAAGAACTCGACCTCGACCGTCCCGATCATGCCGTGGGGACCGGCAGACGCAAACGTCCAGAAATGCGGCGAGTTCTTCACGCAGTGACGCGTTTGACGAGATGCGAGCCGGTCAGCCGCACGAATGCTTGTGGCGCGGCCTCAAAGCCGCGGCCGGACTGCAGCGACATCACGCCGGCCGAGGCGACGCGCCTCGGTCGTTGATCTCCGCCGTCGGTCCGCTGGTCCGCCTCGCGCGGCGTTGCGCGATCCTGCATCGTCATGATGGCCATCCCTCAACTGAACGCGCCCGGTGATCCCGGGCGTCTTGGTTTCGATGGCTTGGGTCGCAACCGACGCGCCCCCGGTTCGACCGGACCCAGCCTTCGTTTGACATCCTCTTCAGCAGAAAAACGTAAAATGCGTGTGAAGCGCGCAATGCGTTACGGTGACGGCGGCGGCGCGGAGGCGGTTGCGCGGCTGGATCAGGAGCCTGGCAGGCCGCTTTCAGCTCCGGCGCGACCTGACTGAAATGATTGGCAGTTTTGGAGAATTGTGTCGTCGCCCCGCATGCGACGAAACAATTCTCACGCCAGATGAAACCATTTTGCGTTTTTGGCGCATCACGGGCGAAACCGCCCATGGTTATCAGCTTCACAACGACGACGGCGCACCGCCGGCCAGGGAATTCGGAGACAAGACCATGCGCGCGCTCAGCTTCATCCTTGCTTTCGCTTTCGTGGTTGCCGGTTCCTCGTTCGCGGGCTCGCCGGACGGCAATCTCCCCGGTATCGGCACCTTCCAGTACAGCGGCTCGCCGATCACCACCGCGACGTCGCAGCCGATCGTGGTTGCCGCGCGCTTCTGATCGATAACAAGAAAATCAGCCGATAAAGGCCATCATGCTCGTTAGATTTTGCGCTGCTGCGTTCGCGTCCGTCCTGACGATCAGTGCCGCCGAGGCGCAGGTACGCGCGCCCTCCAGATTACCGGATCCGCGCACCGAGTTCGTGCGCCAATGCGCACCACGGATGATCGGACGCTGGGAACATCCCGAGGAAGTCTGCGGCTGCCTGCACGATCACGCCGCGGCGGCCGTCGAGGACCGCGATCTGCGCGAGGCGCTGTTGCGCGGCATCAGCGAAACCGGCGTACCCACCATCGAGACCGACTGGGTGCCGGCTTCCAAGCAGGGCGAAATCGGCCCGACCTTCACCAAGATCGCCAAGCCGACCTTGCAGTGCATGTTCGATCGAGCGAAGCAGTAGCTATTTCGTCTTCGGGCCGTAGCGCGGCACGCAAGCGGCGGTGCGCACGACGCCCTTGTCCGACATCTTCGCCCCCCGCACTTCCTTGACCTGTCCGGCGGGACAGGTTCCGTCGTCCACCTGCACGCGCTGACCCAGCTTGAGATCGCCGATGTCTTGCTCGCGTCCCACCGAGCCGGCATGTGCCGTCGCGGCAAGGGCGATGGACATCAGGAATGAGAGGCGGATCGTGCGGCGTAGCGGCATGGCGAAAGGTCTCGGAGACGATGCCGCAATGTAGGGACTGGCCGGCGATTCTCATAGTGAACGTTCGTCACGCGCCCCTGGCCGCCTTGGCCCTCGCGCGCAGGGCCGCGCGCGACCCCCTCGCCAACCGTTCGGCGGAGGCCTTGAGCTGTGGAACCGGATGGCCGGAGAATCCCAGCACGAAGCCGGGCAGAGGCCGCGCGCGCGAATAGGTGTCGGCCAACAGCCAGCCTTCCGCGCCGGCCGCCTGCTTGGCCCGCGCGGCCACCGACAGGTCGACCGACGGATCGAACCGGGCGACCAGATGCAGGCCTTGTGAGGGCACCGGCACCGAGAGCACGCCATCCGACGCGGCTTCCAGCGTTTGGGCCAGCACATCGCGTGCGTCGCGATAGAGTTTTCGCACGCGCTTGAGGTTTGCGGCGAACGCGCCTGAATTGAGCATGTCGGCCACGGCGCCTTCCATCAGCGTGGCGGGGAAGCGGTCGAGCGCCGCGCGCGCCGCCGTCACGTCCGCGATCAGGCGTTCGGGCAGGGCGCAATAGCCTATGCGCAGGCCCGGAAAGAGCGTCTTGGCGAACGTGCCGAGGTAGATCACGCGCTGGAGACGGTCGATGCCGGCGAGCGACATCAACGGTGCGCCGTCATAGCGAAACTCGCTGTCGTAATCGTCCTCCAGCACGAAGGCGCCGGCCTGCCTGGCCCAGTCCAAGAGCTCGAGGCGCCGCGGCATCGACATCTGCACGCCCAGCGGAAACTGGTGCGAGGGCGTGACATAGGCCGCGCGTGCGTCGGGCGCCGCGGTGCGGCCCTTGGCGATCCGCATGCCGTGCTCGTTGACGGGAACGGGCACGGCGCGATAGCCGCAATGCACGATGGTTTTTCGCGCGGCCGGATAGCCGGGGTCTTCGCACCAGACCTGGTCGCCCGGCCTCAGGATCGCGCTCAGCACGATGCGCAGCGCGTGCAGGGTACCAGACGTCAGCATGATCTGATCGGGATCGCAGCGCAGCCCCCGCGCCGACAGTAGATGATCGGCGATGGCCGCGCGCAGCTCGCGGCTGCCGCGCGGGTCGCCATAATGCAGATGTTCCGACCCGAAGGCGCGCATGCGCCGGCCGACGAAGGCGCGGAAGCGCTGCACCGCGCGTTCGTCGATATGCGTGCAGCCGAGCGCGAACGCGCCTTGTCCGGGCGTTTCGACAATCGCCTTGGGCTTGTTCGGCGCGGTCGCGCGCGCCGGGATACGCGCGGCGACGAAGGTGCCGGAGCCGACAGTGGCCTCGGCAAAGCCATCGGCGATCAGTCGCTCATAGGCGATGACGACGGCGTTGCGCCGAAAGCCCGTTTGTTTCGCCAGCGTGCGAGACGGCGGCAGCGGCTCGCCCGGTTTCACCAGGCCGCCGACGATCGTCTCGCACAGGGCCTGATAGAGCCGGTGCGCCGACGAGGCGCCGGCCGTGATGTGGGGACCGGTGAGGTCGAGCGGCAGTTCGGCCTTAACCGGCGAGGGGATGGAATTGGTCGGAATTTTTCGCATGGAATTGGAACTATCGCAGACCAAATGCGCCGCTACAACTGCGCCCGTTCTTTCCAATCCGATCAGAGCGGCCGTGAGCCAGACCGAGACCACCAATTCCTATCCGACCTCCGCGCGCAACCAGGTGAAGCGCCGGCACGACCGCGGCTTCTACGATCACGACACGGTCCATCGCATCCTGGATTCCTCGATGCTCTGCCACGTTTCCTACGTGATCGACGGACAGCCCTATTGCACGCCGACCTTCTTCTGGCGCGAGGGCACCAAGCTCTACTGGCACGGCTCGAGCGCCAGCCGGATGTTGCGCAATCAGACCAGGGGCGAGCGCGTGTGTCTCACGGTGGCCCATCTCGACAGCCTCGTGCTGGCGCGCTGCGGCTTCAACCATTCCGCCGACTACCGTGCGGTGATGGCATTCGGCACCGCCTATCTCGTTACCGATCCAGCGGAGAAGGAGCGCGCGGTTATCGCGATGGTCGACCGCTTCTTCCCGGATCGCACCGCGAGCCTTCGGGCCAGCAACACCCAGGAGATCAAGGCGACGTCCTTCATCGCGATGGAGATCGAGGAAGCCTCGGCCAAGATACGCGCCAAGGGTGTTGCCGACGACGAGGAGGACTATGAACTGCCTGTTTATGCCGAGCGCATCCCGGTTCGCACGGTGCTCGGCGCGCCCGAGCCGTGTCCGCGCCTGCTCGACGGCGTCAGCCGGCCTGCGTCGCTAAATGGTTATTCCGAAGGCCGCCTGCTCGAAGATGCATTGCGGGATGCATATTTTGTGGAGTACCCGAATGGCTGAAATCGGCTAGCCTGCGCACTCCTTGGGACCATTGGAATGCCTGGAGTTGCCTGATGAATGCCGAAACGCAGCAGAGGATTCTCGACGCCGTCGATGCTGGCTTCGAAGCCCAGCTTGCAACCACACGAGATTTCGTTGCGATCCCTTCGACCCGCGGGGCGGAGGGGCCGTGCCAGGACATGATCGGCGACCTCCTGCGCGAGCGTGGCTATGAGGTCGATGACTGGCACATCAACGTCGACGATCTCAAGGATCTGCGCGGCTTCGGCCCGATCGAGCATGATTTCTCCAAGGCGCGCTCGGTGGTGGGGACCTATCGTCCGCAAACGAACGGCGGCAAGTCGCTGATCCTGCAGGGGCACTGCGATGTGGTGCCCGCCGGCCCGCTGGAATTGTGGGACACGCCGCCGTTCTCGCCCGTCATCAAGGACGGCAAGATGTTCGGCCGCGGCGCCTGCGACATGAAATCGGGCACGATCGGCGCGCTCTATGCGCTGGACGCAATCAAGGCCGCGGGCTTCAAGCCGACGGCGCGGATCCATTTCCAGTCCGTCATCGAGGAGGAGAGCACCGGCGTCGGCGCGCTCTCGACGCTGCAGCGAGGCTACCGCGCGGACGCCTGCTTCATCCCGGAGCCGACCGGCGGCAAGATGGTGCGCTCGCAGGTCGGCGTGATCTGGTTCCGCCTGCGCGTGAAGGGGCATCCGACGCACGTGGCATTCGCCGGCTCCGGCGCCAACGCCATCATGGCCGCCTATCATCTGATCCAGGCACTGCAAAAGCTCGAGATCGAGTGGAACGAGCGCGCCAAGGCCGACAAGCACTTTAGGACGTTGAATCATCCCATCAATTTCAACCCCGGCATCATCAAGGGCGGCGACTGGGCCTCCAGCGTGCCGGCCTGGTGCGACGTCGATTGCCGGATCGCGGTGTTGCCGGGCTGGTCGATCGCCGATCACCAGAAGGAGATCATGGCCTGCGTCGCGGCCGCCGCGCGCAACCACCGCTTCCTCGCCAACAATCCGCCCGAGATCGAGTGGTCGGGGTTCCTGTCGGAAGGCTATGAGCTGACCGACGCCGCCGCGCCGGAGGCCGCGTTCAGCAAAGCGTTCGGCAAGGTCTATGGCGGCACGCCGGAGGACCTCGTCTTCACCGCGCTCACCGATACCCGGTTCTACGGCCTCAATGCGGGCATCCCGAGCCTCTGCTTCGGCGCCAGCGGCGGCGAGATGCATGGCTTCAACGAATTCGTCGAACTGGAGTCGCTGAAGAAGACGACCAAGGCGATGGCGCTGTTCATCGCGGAATGGTGCGGAGTGGAGAGGGCGTAGCGGCCACCTCGATCGCGGCTCTCGTAAGGGGTGGCAAAGGCGCTCTTGCGCCGTGCCCACGAATTTTCTCTGACATGACCAAATGCGTGGGCACGCTGCGCTTTGCTCACCCCACGATATCCCGGCTGGAGCGGCTGTTGCCCGAAACAAGGGCTCTCCAAAATCCTTTAAGCTTAAAATAAGTACTAGGACGCCACCTGCTCTGGTGGCAGACTGGCGCCCATCGCAAGGCCTGAGTCCTCGGGAGTGACAATGCGCGATTGGGATGATGCTTACGCCAATTCGGCCCATATCTCGGGGTCGGACAAGATGCCGGGGCTGTGGGCGGAGCGGGCGGGGGCCTACCGAGCAGGGCTGACAAATTTTCGCGCTGATATCGCCTACGGCGCCGGTGAGCGCCAGAAGCTCGACCTGGTCCTGCCCGACGGCGACAGCGAAGGCCTCGTGGTGTTCGTCCACGGCGGCTACTGGATGCGCTTCGACAAATCGACCTGGACTGATCTGGCCGAAGGCGCACGGCAACACGGCTGGACCGTGGCGCTGCCGAGCTACACGCTGACGCCGGCCGCGCGCATCTCCGACATCACTGCCGAAATCACCGCCGCGATCGCCAAGGCGGCTTCGCTCGTCGCAGGACCGATCCGGCTTGCCGGGCACTCCGCCGGCGGTCATCTCGTCACGCGCATGTTGTGCGACGACAGCCGGCTGGAGCCCGCCGTCTTCAACCGCATCGCCGGCACCCTCTCGATCAGTGGCCTGCACGATCTGCGTCCGCTGCTGAAGACCAAAATGAACGACACGCTGCGCATGACCGTGGAAGAGGCGGCGCTCGAAAGTGCTGCGCTGCATCTGCCGCGCGGACATTCGCCTGTCACCGCCTGGGTCGGCGGCGGCGAGCGGCCCGAATTCATCCGCCAGTCCGACCTGATGGCCAATGTCTGGACCGGTTTCGACGTGCCGACCCGTCTTGTCGTCGATCCCGGGCTGAACCATTTTACCGTGATCGACGGACTGAAGGATCCGGCCTCGCCGATCACCGCACGCCTGATCGGCCTCGACTGAGCACGACCGGGGAAGATCGATCGAAAGGGCCTGCCCATGACCTCCAGCGATTACGATCCCACGAGGGAAGGCGCCGAGACCGATTTCGCGCGGCGCATGTCCTATGCCGACTATCTGTCGCTGGACGCGATCCTGGGCGCGCAGCATCCGTTGTCGGAAGCGCATGACGAGATGCTGTTCATCATCCAGCATCAGACCACGGAACTGTGGATGCGCCTCGCCATCCACGAGCTCAGTGCCGCGCGCCGCGCCATCGCCAGGGACGAAGTGTCGCCCGCCATGAAGATGCTGGCGCGGATGTCGCGCATCTTCGAGCAGCTGAATAACGCCTGGGATGTCTTGCGCACGATGACGCCGAGCGAGTACACGCGCTTCCGTTCGCAGCTCGGACAGTCCTCGGGCTTTCAGTCGCGCCAGTACCGGCTGATCGAATTCCTGCTCGGCAACCGCAACCACGCCATGCTCAAGCCGCACGCGCACGATGTGGAAACGACAAAACTGCTTGAGGCCGAACTGGCGACGCCCAGCCTCTATGATGAGGTGCTCAGGCTTGCCGACCGCCATGGGCTGAAGATGCCGGCGGCCGTGCTCGCGCGCGATGTTCGCGAGACCCACAGTTTCAACGAAGGCGTGCTGCAGGCCTGGCGCGTCGTCTACGAGGCGCCGGAGACGCATTGGATGCTCTACGAGCTCGCCGAGAAGCTGGTCGACTTCGAGGATTATTTCCGGCGCTGGCGCTTCAACCACGTGACCACGGTCGAGCGCGTCATCGGCTTCAAGCGCGGTACCGGCGGCACCGGTGGGGTCAGTTATCTCAAGCGCATGCTGGAGGTGGAGCTGTTCCCCGAGCTCTGGCGCGTCCGCACCATCCTGTAGAAATGTCCAAAGAAGTGTCTATGACCAGATATCGCGTCTACGTCGACACCAAGGCCCTGTTTCATCTGCCGGACGGCGTGATCTATCTCGACGGCAATTCGCTCGGCGCGCTGCCGCTGGGCGTTGCCGAGCGGGTCAACCGCGTCATCACGACGGAGTGGGGCAATGAGCTGATCCGTGCCTGGAACACCGCGGGCTGGTATGCCCAGCCGCGCCATGTCGGCGACCGCATCGCCCGGCTGATTGGCGCGGAAGCAGGCTCGGTGATGGTCGGCGACACGCTGTCGCTCAAGGTCTACCAGGCGCTTGCCGCTGCGCTCGACATGAACGCGTCGCGCAAGATCGTCTTGTCTGATACCGGCAACTTCCCGACCGACCTCTACATGGCCGAGGGCCTCATCGAGACGCTCGGGCGCGGCCATCGATTGCGCCTGGTGGCACCGGAGGAGATCGAGGCGTCGTTGTCAGAGGAGGTCGCGGTCCTCTACATCACCGAGGTCGACTATCGCACCGGCCGCCGCCACGACATGGCGGATCTGACCGCGAAAGCCCATGCGCTCGGCATTGTCACGGTCTGGGATCTCGCCCATTCCGCCGGTGCGCTGCCGGTCGATCTTGCCGGGAGCGGCGCGGATTTTGCGGCGGGGTGCACCTACAAATATCTCAACGCCGGCCCCGGCGCGCCGGCCTTCCTCTACGTCGCGCCGCGCCACGCCGATATGGCGCGGGCTGCGTTGTCGGGATGGATGGGCCACGTCAAGCCGTTTGCGTTCGAGCTGGCCTATGCGGCTGCCGGCGGCGTCGAGCGCATGCGCGTCGGCACCCCACCGGTGCTGGCGATGGCGGCTCTGGAGGCTTCGCTCGACATCTGGGACCGCGTCGATATCGCGGAGGTCCGTGCGCGATCGCTGGCGCTCGGCGATCTCCTGATTGCGGAGGTCGCGCGCCGCTGTCCGTCCTTGAAGCTCGTCACCCCGCGCAGCCATGAGCGCCGCGGCTCGCAGGTGTCGTTTGCCTTCGAGGGCGGCTACGCCGCCATGCAGGCGTTGATCGCCCGCGGCGTCATCGGCGATTTTCGCGCGCCTGACATCATGCGGTTCGGGATCACGCCGCTGTATATCGGTGAGAGCGAGATCGTGCGGGCGGCGGAGATCATCGAGGAGGTGGTCGCAGGCGAGGTGTGGCGGCGGCCGGAGTATCAGGTCGTGAATGCCGTGACGTGAGGAAGTCCGCGCCCGGACGCAGCGCAGCGACGCTGAAGCGTTGCAGCGCGTCCGGGACAGGAGAGTGTCGGCGGCCCCTCTATCCGCGTTCATCCCCACAACGCCGTCACGATCGCGTCGAGCCCGTCCGTCAGCGCTGCCGGTCCCGGCTGCAGGATGATTGGTGACTTGATCTCGACGATACGATCCTCGCGCACGGCCGGGATATCGCTCCAACCATCACGCTGTTTTATACGAGCGGGGACGACCTTCTTGCCGCACCAGGAGGCCAGGATCACGTCCGGTGCGGCCTCGCGCACCGCCTCCGCCAGGACGATGCGATCCTTCGCTGCCTGCCGGTGCCGCAGGTCCGGAAACACATCCTCGCCGCCGGCGATCTCGATCAGCTCGGACACCCAGCCGATGCCGGAGATCAGCGGATCGTTCCACTCTTCGAAGTAGACCCTCGGCCGGGGCGAGGGGCGGGGCGTTGCGGCGATCGCTGCCAGGCGCCGTTCCAGACCTTGTGCGAGGGCCTGCGCGCGCTCCATCGCGCCAACCAGCGCACCGAGCGTGCGGATCATCGCGAGGATGCCGGCGATGTCGCGCTGGTTGAAGACATGGACGTCGACGCCGGCGCGGACGAGGTCGGCGGCGATGCCGGCCTGGAGATCGGAGAAAGCCAGCACGAGGTCCGGTTCCAGCGCTAGGACCTTCGGGATGTCCGCGGAGACGAAGGCCGACACCCGCGGTTTCTCGCGCCGCACCTGCGGCGGGCGGACAGCGTAGCCGGAGACGCCGACGATGCGGTCCTGCTCGCCGAGCAGATAGAGCGTCTCGACCGTTTCCTCAGTCAGGCAAACGATGCGGCGGGGCGGGAAGTGGCGCATGGCGGGACCATATGCGCTCATGCGGCTGACAATGTCACGGTGACGATGACCTTCGACGTCATTGCCTTGCCGCACAAAGCAATTCACGCTGAGGCAGCAAGGAATTGGGAGGAGATCTGATGACGCCGCTCGAAAAACTTAAAGCAATGAAGATGCCGTTCGCCGAGCTCAAGGGCGTCGAGTTCATCGAGGCGGGCAAGGACCGCGTGGTGGCGCGGATGACGGTCCGGCCCGATCTCTGCACGCTGCACCACACCATCCATGGCGGGGCAGTGATGGCGCTGGCCGATTCCGTGGGCGCGGCGGCGACCGTGATCAACTTGCCGGAGGACGCCAAGGGCACGACCACGCTGGAGAGCAAGACCAATTTCATCGGCGGGGCCAGGGAGGGAACAACGGTCATTGCCACCGCGACGCCGGTCCATCGTGGCAGGCGGACCCAGGTCTGGACCACCCGGCTGGAAACCGAGGACGGCAAGCTGGTGGCCGTGGTGACCCAGACCCAGCTTGTCCTGTAGGACTACGGAGCTTTGATTTTATCAACGAATTGGTCGTTCCCCATGCCTCTAAGTTGGGCAGGTCCTCGTCTTGCAAAAGATGCTGCGATGCACAATATAGGGGGCCTAGGGATTCGAACGCCTCCTCGAGGGACACCAAGAGGAGTTTTGACGTGGTACTTGAAGAGACCGTCCGCACGGCCCCGGGCTATGTGCGGACCTTGATCCAGCAGGAAGAACTACCGCTCCTGCGTGATCACCTGCTGAGGCTCGATGCCGCAAGCCGGCACGACCGTTTCAACGGTTTTCTCGACGACAGCTTCATCGAGCGTTACGCCGCCCGCTGCGCCGAGGACGGCACCGTGATCGTGGCCTATATCGTCGACGGCGTTGTCCGCGGTGCGGCCGAGCTGCATCCGCCGGAAGATGAGGCTCTGCCTGAAGTCGCCTTCAGCGTGGAAGCCTCTGCGCGGCGCCAGGGTGTCGGCACCGTTCTGTTCCGCCGCTTGATCGCGGAGGCGCGCTGGAAGGGCTACAAGCGTCTGCGCATCACGACGGGCGCCGAGAATCACGCGATGCGGGCGCTCGCCAGGAAGTTCGGAGCGCATCTGGCCTTCCGCCATGGCGAATCGACCGGCACGATCGATCTTGCCAAGACACCAGAAGCCGAGCTCGCCGATCTCGCGGCGTCGCCGTTCACGGCTGGGCGCGCGCTTCTCAGCCTCAATTCGACCTGCTGGAAGATCATCTCCAGCATGTACGACAATCGCGCGGCCTGATCTTAAATCGCAGGCTGAATCAAAAAGCGGACCGGCATCGCCGGTCCGCTTTCGTATTTGGGTCCTGGTCCTGGAACGAATGCTTCAGGTGCCGGTGCGCGTACCGAAGCGGCGGACGACGCGGCGTTCAACCACGACGGAGCGCTGCGCACCCTGTTCGCCGGCGATCACGCGCGTCGCAGTGATGCGGCTGTTGGTGCGCGCCTGCTTCTTCACCTCGGCCTGCACGACATCGAGCGGCATCCCCATCAAGGCTGCGGCGATCTCGGCCTGCTGCTCATGATCGTCGGTGATGCCGATGGCGGCGAAGATCGCCTCGTCCAGGGTCGGCGGATCATGGCGGACGCGCCGCGTGCCATATTTGGTATTCCAGTCTGCGCTCATAACGGCCTCGTTTTGATGCCGGGATACCTAGTGCCACCAATGTTGCATTGCAATATGAAATTGGTGTGGCATCTCAGCTATGCACCGGTCGGGTGTCGCAGCAGTGACGCACCACCGGTATCGACCTCAATCCGCTGCTGGGGCCAGCGTTTCAGGGCGGCGTGCCCGGCCTCGGTAAGCCCGTAGATTCCCCGGTCGGCCCGTTCGAACCAGCCGTACACATTGTTAAGCAAAATCTTGCCAGCATCAGGACAGCGTTCGCGCAGGTCGCGCACGCGCCGCGGCCCGTCGGCGAGCGCCGAGGCGCAGGCCAGCGCCTGCTGCCGGTAGGCCGTCATGATCGGCGCGCGGGTGCTGCCGCCGAGCACGGGATCGCCCTGGCGGCGCTGATGCTCGGTGACGAGGCGCGATCGCAACTTCGGCTCGCGGCGCGGCGCCGCCGTCGGCGGCTTCACCAGCACCTCGACCTGTCCGCCGTCGGTGACGCCGAGCATGCCGAAGCCGAGGCGACGGCAGAGGTTGCGATAGCGCGCATCGCTCTCGCGTCCCTTGCCCCGGATCGACATCTTCGCCGCAATCCAGATCTCGTCACCGGCCGGCGCGCGGTCGACCGCTTGCAGGATCAGCTCGAGATTGAAGGCGAGCTTGAGCTCGCCGATCACAACGATCGGCGGATCGCCGGCGCTGAGGCCGACGAGATCGCAGCCGCCGATCTCGCCCTTCACGGTGAAGCCGAGCTCTTCGAGGAAGCGTTTGACGGGCAGGTAGAGCGCGGTTTCCACGGGACGTCCAATCGGAGAATCAGTTGCGGAAGTCTAGCCCGGATCGGACCTCGGCCTCGGCGCGATTTGATCCGGAACAGTTGGTGCGATTATCCTGCGACCGGAACCAACCGGGGCGCCTTCACGAAGATGACGATCAGGAACGGGCTCTATCACATCCGCATCGAGATGCTGGACGCCGTGCAGGGCGGCAATCAGGGCGTGATGGTGCTGCGCGATGGCACGATGCGCGGCGGTGATTCATTCTTCTTCGCTTACGGCACTTACTCCGCGACCAACGGCAAGTGGAAGGGCGAACTGACCAACGAGGAGCACTCGCCTTCGTTCGACGAGCGCCCCGTGTGGGGCCGCAAGGTGGTGACCATCGGCTTCAGCGGCACCTATACCGACGAGACCGCCTATGGCGAGGGAATCGCGCTCGCCGGCAAGCAGAGCATCCGTTTCAAGGGCAGTCTGCGGCTGCTGGTTCCAGATTGATCACACCCGCCCGCCCACGGGGATCAGCGCGCCCGTGACGCCGCTCGCGGCGTCGCTGGCGAGGAACAGGATGATTTCGGCGAGTTCCTGCGGCGTCACCCATTTGGAAAAGTCCGCCTTCGGCATGTCGGCGCGGTTGGCGGCGGTGTCGATGATCGACGGCAGCACCGCGTTCACCGTGACCTTGCCTTTCCACTCCTGGGCGAGCGCCTCGGTGAGCCGATGCACCCCCGCTTTCGATGCCGCATAGGGTCCCATGCCGGAGCCTGCCTGCAGCGCGCCCATGGCGCCGATATTGACGATGCGGCCGGCCTTGGACGCGGCCAGGTGCGGCAGCGCCACGCGCGAGGCGTTGAGCGCGGTAAGCACGTTCAGCGCATGCATGCGCTGCCAGGTCTTGATGTCGCCGTCGCCGACGGTTTCGAAAGCGAAGCCGCCGGCGATGTTGATCAGTGCGTCGAGCCGGCCGAAATGCTTGGCCGCCGCCTCGACCGCGGTCTTTGCCTGCGCCGCGTCGGTCAAGTCGACGCCGCCGATCTCGATGCGGTCGGGCGTCGCGGGCACTTGTGAGGGTGCATGATCGATACCGGCCACGCGCGCGCCGCGCGCCTGCGCGATCTCTACAACCACCTTGCCGAGCGCGCCGCGCGCGCCTGTCACGACCAGAACCTTGTCTTGCATCATCGCTCTCCGGGCGTTGTGACTTACGCTTGCAGATAGCGCGCCTGCAGTGCAGTCCGCTCTGCTGTGCCGAGCTTGAGCCCATCGCGCAAGTAGGTTTCGAGATCACCGTATTCCTCGCCGACCGCTTCGAACGCTGCGGCAAGATAGGAGGTCTCGACGCTGCCGATGGCGTTGCGGACGTCATCGGGCAGGTCGGTGGCAGCCGTCGCGTCGCGCTTGTAGTGCTGGTTGGTCAAGAGGTAATCCTCGGCGATGATGTCATCGGGCACGCCGAGCGCATGCAGGATCAGCGCGCTGGCAAAGCCGGTGCGGTCCTTGCCGGCGGTGCAGTGGATCACCAGCGGCGCGCGGTCTTCGAGCAGATGTCCGAACAGCTCACGAAAGCTGTGCGTGTGGTGGCGGACATAGTTGCGATAGGACTCCCGCATCAGCTCGAGCGCGACCGCTCCTGTCAGGGTGCCCCTGGCGAGTTCGGCCCGCAGCGCGGCGACCACGCTAGGCTCGATCGGCAGCGAATGAACCGTGATCTCGTTCACGACGCAGACGCCGGCCGCGCGCTCCTCCAGCCCGCGGAAGTCGAATGCGCTTCGCACGCCCAGCGCGCGGACGACCTCGACATCGGCAGCGGTGAGCTGACCGAGATGGTTGGAGCGGAAGATGTGCCGCCAGCGCGTGGTGCGGCCATCGGCGGTCGGATAACCGCCGAGGTCACGAAAATTACTGGCGCCTTGCAGGGCGAGGTGGCGGGCAGGGGAGTCTCTCAGAGAAGAGTCTTGCATGGGATCGGCTTCGGTTATGGTTCCATTGGACGCACGAGGGGGCGTCCTTGGGGTCTATACAGGGGGTGATCATGAGCCGGCACAAGACCATTCTTTTGGGAATCACCATGATGTCGGTCGGAGTTGGCAGCGTGCCGCAGGCTGATGCGCAGACATTCCGGACCTATCGATGCGCCGATGGTACGCAGTTCATCGTTGGGTTTTATGACCTCGACAAGCGGGCCTTTCTCCAGATCGACGGCGAGCCGATCACGCTGGCCAGGCGGCTGTCAGTCTCGGGTGCGCGCTATTCGGGAGCTGGCGTCACGCTGAAGATTCCCAAGAGCGGGCCCACCACGGTGAAGCACCTGAGGCGGCCCGTCACGACCTGCGCGGTGGCCGAACAGCCTGGCATCTAGCCGCAGGCGCAGCCGGAATCAAAAAGGGCCGAAACATTGCTGTTTCGACCCTTTTTCAACTGCCGCCAAGCGCTTGCGCGAGCGCGGCGGTTTCAAACCAACCACAGGCATCAGCGATCCCATTTCGGCTTGGCGTCATCGACCGCGTCCTGGTGATACCAGCTGTCGCTGCAGATCGAGACGTTCGCGGGTAGCGTGGCGGGATCGGCAGGAAGGCGGGTTTCGCCATAGCGGCGTCCGGCGAGAGCTGCGCGGCCCCCGACCGGGAATTGGTAGATCGTTGCCGATCCGTGACTCAGACCATTGTTCATCATTGCGATTCTCCTGGGTCGAAGCGCATTGGCCTCCATGGTGCGCCCGACTCGTTCGATTGTGGTTACCGGAATCCTCATATCGGCCCCGCCCCCCGAATTGGAAAGTGCTGAAAAGGAAATCAGTTGCCGCCTAATTTGTGGGCAGCGGAAGGTCTGCATCCCCTAAGGCACCCTGTCGGTGACCAACGCCCAGGCCATTCCAAAGGTTGCTCGGCAGGGGCAGGCGACTTTGCAAAAATTGCTGGCGGGTGATGCGCGTTTCATCGTCAGCTTCCGTCACCGCGCCGCCTGCTTGAGAAACGAGCGATTTCCTCGGGGTTTTTGCGCTGCAGCTACACGCAAAGGTGCGCGGCTATGACGCATATCGCCGGGGTCCGTCTGCTCGCGGCGAGGCGAGCTCGGCGGCCGTGGAAAACCTTCTGCACTGCGGCCTTTTGGCACGCAAAATGCTTGTAAAGGGCCGGCCGATGATGGCCGGGTACAAAACGTTCAGGGGCCCCCGGGCCCCCAAACCTTTCGCATCATCTACAGAGAGGCTCAATGACCAAGTATAAGCTCGAGTACATCTGGCTCGACGGATATACGCCGACTCCGAATTTGCGCGGCAAAACTCAGATCAAGGAATTCGCGTCGTTCCCGACGCTCGAGCAGCTTCCGCTCTGGGGCTTCGATGGCTCCTCCACCCAGCAGGCCGAAGGCCACAGCTCCGATTGCGTGCTGAAGCCCGTCGCCGTCTTCCCGGACGCGGCGCGCACCAACGGCGTGCTGGTGATGTGCGAAGTCATGATGCCTGACGGCAAGACCCCGCACGCCTCCAACAAGCGCGCCACCATTCTCGATGACGCCGGCGCCTGGTTCGGCTTCGAGCAGGAGTACTTCTTCTACAAGGACGGCCGTCCGCTCGGCTTCCCGTCGTCCGGCTATCCGGCGCCGCAGGGTCCGTACTACACCGGCGTCGGCTACTCCAACGTCGGCGACGTCGCCCGCAAGATCGTCGAAGAGCATCTCGACCTCTGCCTCGCGGCCGGCATCAACCATGAAGGCATCAACGCGGAAGTCGCCAAGGGCCAGTGGGAATTCCAGATCTTCGGCAAGGGCTCCAAGAAGGCCGCTGACGAAATGTGGATGGCCCGCTACCTGATGCTGCGCCTCACCGAGAAGTACGGCATCGACATCGAGTTCCATTGCAAGCCGCTCGGCGACACTGACTGGAACGGCTCGGGCATGCACGCCAACTTCTCCACCGAGTACATGCGTACGGTCGGCGGCAAGGAGTATTTCGAAGCGCTGATGGCCGCCTTCGACAAGAACCTGATGGACCACATCGCCGTCTACGGCCCGGACAACGACAAGCGTCTGACCGGCAAGCACGAGACCGCGCCGTGGAACAAGTTCAGCTACGGCGTTGCCGACCGCGGCGCCTCGATCCGCGTTCCGCACTCCTTCGTCAATAACGGCTACAAGGGCTATCTGGAAGACCGCCGTCCGAACTCGCAGGGCGACCCATACCAGATCGCTTCGCAGATCCTGAAGACGATCGCGTCCGTGCCGACCGACAAGAAGGCCGCGGCCTAAGATCCTCCCGGCCCGGGCTGGGGGGCTGGCCCGGGTTGGTGCTCAATCCGCCGGAGCTGCAAGGCTCCGGCGGATTTTTGCATTTGGATGACAGTTGCTCGGGCGCTCCCGCAATCTCGGAGGCGCGAGACTTGTCCATCGCCCCGGAAAACGGGATAGAGTGCGCCAGGATGCGCGCGAGGGCCGGGGACACGGCTGGTGTTTGAGGGCTTCTACAAGGTGAAGTTTCAGCTCGGCGACGCGGTCGGCCGCAGCGTGATGCATGCCGGCAATGGCAAGATGCTCGGCGGCAATTCGGCCTTTGCCCATATCGGCACCTATGAGAAGACCGACAGCGGCGTCGACGTCGTGATCAGCACCGTCCGCCACAACCCCGATCCGAACTACCGCGCCATGGCGGGCACCGATGATGCCACCTTGCTCGCCAAGGGCTGGGCCGACGGCGATCTCTATCGCTTCAAGGGCGAGCTGAAGGAGCTGCCGGGCGTTCCCTTCCAGTCGGTGATGACGCCGATCACGGACGACGAGGTGCCGATCGCCGGTGGCGTCGGCGAAGCCGGCATCGCCGACGGTCTCTACTCCATCCATCTGCGGATGCTCGACGGTCTCGACGGCGGCCTCACCGGCGTGATGCTGCTCAACCAGGGCCGCATCCTCGGCGGCGATGCGGCGTTCTACTATCTCGGCAGCTACGCCGCCGCGAACGGCCGCTGGAAGGGCCAGATCCTCAACCAGGAGCATACGCCGGCCAAGGACGATCCGATCTTCGGCGGCCACGAGGTCGGCATCGGTTTCTCCGGCCGCTACGACGCGCAGGAGGCGGTGCTGGAGGCGACCGCGCTCGCCGGCAAGCGCAGCCTGCGCCTGACCGCCGCGCTCAAGCTGATGCACCGCGCCTGATCGCACTGGGAAGCGCACATGGAAAAGCTCCGCATGCTTTCGACGCTCGGCCTGATGGGCGCGATGCGCAGCCTGTCCTCCGCCTTCGCGGCTGAAACGGGCATCCATGTCGATGCCGACTTCGCGCCCACCCTCGCCCTGCTGAAGCGCTTGCGCGACGGCGAGGCTGCCGATCTCGTGATCCTCACGCGCGAGGGGCTGGACGAGGTGATCGCGGAGGGCCGCGTGCTCGCAGGCGGCGCTGCCGATCTGGCCCGCTCCTATGTCGGCATCGCCGTGCGGGCAGGGCAGGCGCATCCCGACATCGCAAGCGAAGCGGCACTGCGCAAGACGCTGCTCGCAGCACGGTCCGTTGCCTATTCGCGGCTGGGGGCGAGCGGCGTCTACTTCGCCCAGTTGATCGTACGGATGGGGATCGCGGCCGAGATCAACACCAGGGCCACCATCGTCGAGCAGGGCTTTACCGCCGAGCGCCTCGTCAGCGGTGAGGCTGATCTCGCCGTGCAGCAGATCAGCGAACTGAAGCAGGTCGAAGGCATCGAGGTGGTCGGCCCGATCCCGCACGATTTGCAGACGCCGGCGGTGTTCTCGGCCGGCCGTGTCGCGAACGCGAGACATGCCGACGCCGCTGGCCGCCTGCTGCGCTATCTGGCTTCGCCGGAGGTCGTGCCCATCCTGCGCCAATCGGGGCTCGAGCCCTAGAGTTGCCGGGGCGTGGACGCAGCGCAGACCTCGCGCGGCTCACTTCATGTAATAAGCGAGATTGTTGCGGGCGTCGCGATAGGTCGTCTCGAGGAAGCCGGGATATTCGGCGGCGGCCTGCGCGACGGCACGGACGACGCAAGCCCAGAAATCGCCGTCCCATTTGAAATGCGCTTCCGCCGCGCCCTCGAATTTGACAGCGGTGATGATCGCCTGCCGGATCGCATCGTCGTCGGCGTGCGGGTGGGCGCGCTTGACGTACCCGAACATCGGCCCCTCATGGGCATGATCGCGATCGTAGCGATATCGCTCGGCCATCTGCTGCGGCGTGAAGGTGCGATAGATGCGAACCTCTTCGGCGGTCGGGCGCCCTTCGATCGAATCCAACCGGTAGCGCCAGCGCCAGAGTTCGAACGCGGCATCGAGCAGCGGCTGCTTCGCCGCGCTGGCGACGAATTCGGCGATCTGCTCTTCGGCGGATGGCTCTGTCTGGTTCATGCCACTTGGTCGCAGGCTCGTGCCGGCGGGTTCGAGGAGGCTCGATCAGGAACCAGCTCCGGCACCGGCCGTTGAATCGGAGGAAGCGGGAGGCCCGATCATGATCCGCAAACTGGCATCCGGCGAATATCGCCTCTATTCACGCAAGGTCGATCCGAAGACCGGCAAGCGCCGCAACCTCGGCACCTTCAGGAGCCGGGCGGCGGCCGAGAAGCACGAGCGCGAGGTGCAGTATTTCAAGCGTCATTGACGCGTGAACAAGGCCGTTCGGCACCGGCCAGGCAAAAGTCGAAAAACAACCCCATGCACAGTAGCCAAGTGGTTGAAATCGCTCGGTCGCTGAGATCACTTGTCGGGCGACGTCGCGTCCTGAGGTTTCGGCAAAAAGTGTCTTGTCCCGCCGGGCAAAACAGCACCGATGCATCGCGGCCGCGGCTATCCGCAACGCCCCTGCGCGGAAAAACCGGATGGCCGAGATGCGGCAGCAATGCTAGGTAGCCCGCGATCCTTTTCCGATTTTGCGGGTTCATTGCGTTGCTGGACGGGCTCTACAAAGTAGAATACGGCGTCAACGATGCGTTCGGGCGCAGCATCATGTGCCTGCATGACGGCAAGATGCTGGGCGGCAATTCGGGCTTCGCGCATCTTGGCACCTATTCAGAGCGTGACGGCGAGATCGTCGCCGAGGTGATCACCGAGCGGCACAATCTCGATCCCAACTACAGGCCGCTGATGGGCGCCGACGTCGCCTCGATCGGCGCGCGCGGCCGGCTGGTCGGCAACGAGATCCGTCTTCAGGGTGGCGCGAACACGATGCCGGGCGCGCATTTCTGGGCCAATCTCACCCGGCTCGACGACGGGGCCTTGCCGCCGCGCGGCACGATCGGGCAGGGCGGCATCGCCAACGGGCTCTACGGCATGAGCCTGCGCGCGCTCGACGGCGTCGATGCCGGCCTCTCCGGCGTGATGCTGCTGATCGACGGCCGCATCCTCGGCGGCGATGCGTTCTTCTACTATCTCGGCTCCTATTCCTCCGCCGACGGCCGCTGGAAGGGCGAGATGCTGAACCAGGAGCACACGCCGGCGAAGGGCGAGAACCCCGTCTTTGGCGGGTTTGAAGTCGGGATCGGTTTTTCCGGAACGTGCACGGCCGACAGCGGCGAGCTCGAAGGCATCGCGCTCGCTGGCAAGCGCAGCCTGCGCCTTGCCGCCTCGCTCAAGCTGATGCGGAAGGCTTAGGAACGCATTCACAAATCTCGGATGTCCGCTTTCCGGGATGAAGCGAACCTCACGCGAGGTCTTGCGCGAACGAGCCAATCGCTCCGCAGTCAGGCTCCCGCTTTCACACGCCGGTGGACATGCCAACGCGGCCGAGGCCTGGCAATTTGAGCGCGGGGCGTCGGATGTCGAAACCGAGCACGGCACCGAAGAAGTTGACCTCCAGGCCTTCGACCCAGCCGATCGAAACCCCGATATATCCGGCCAGCGACGCATAGAGGCCCGTGCCGGACGCCGTCATGCCGACCCATCTGCCGGTGTACGGGAAGTCCTTGCCGATTGCGGTCGGAGGCAGGACGGCTCGAAGCTCGGGGACGGAGTCGAGGGCAGCCTGCACGAAGGTGTTGGAATTGGGGCCCGGCCAGACGCTGTAATCGCCATAGGATCGAAACTTGTAGTTTTCAATCACATCCCGGATTTTGGGGATCAACGCCTCCGCGCGCGCTCCGTCGACCGCCACGATGATTTCCGGCGCAGCGCCGAACCATCGCCCGTCCGGAGCAAAGCCGTTGGTGCGGATCGGCTCGCCCCAGGCCGTGTAGTCGTACCTCGTGTAGGTCGTCGCATTGTTCTCTTTGACGACGATCCAGGTGTGAACCGCGAAGATGCTGCGCCACCTGACCGTTCTCGCTCCGAACACTCGTACGACGGCTTCGGGATGGTCGGCGGCGGCGGGCAGAAGACCAGCGCTCGACCGATCAGCGGTTTGCCAATTCTCGCGGCCATCGCCCAGCCAGAAATATCTCGCCGCTGAGACGGCCAGCGGTGCGAAGACGAGGAACAGAAAGATCAGCAAGGGCTTCTTCAAGGGAGTGGGTACGGCGGGGCGTGTGACAAACATATAGTTCGCATGAGTGCTTCTGCCAGAGCTGCTCCCATCGGCGGAGCCGAAGGCACTTGGATCAGTCATTGTTCCGCAACCTCTACAGGATTGGAGTTCACGCATGGACATCAAGGAAGCTGAGGCGATGACAGAAGCCTCCGGATTGACGGACGATCAGGGCGGCATGGCGCGAGCCGCCAAGGAGCGGTCGAGTTCCGCCGCGCCTAAAGCGGCTTCCAGTGCGCAGCACAATTCGCCTTCTTTTGATTCCGCGGCGCGATGGGCTGACCAGTTGCGCGAGATGGCGGTGAAGGCGCCGTTACGGTCGTTGCTCGTGGCCTTTCTCGCCGGAGCCTGGATCGCTCGCCGCCGATAGGAGCTGCGAGCTTGCGCGTTTACGACAGTGCAGCGATCTGAGAGCTTACTGGTGAATGGAGGGGACAGAGATGAGGTGTCTAGCGATCGCGGCGACTATCCTGCTGAGCACCATTTCGGTCTCGATGGCGCAAAGCTCGGGGGGCGCCTCAGGCGGGTCTTCATCCGCTGGCGGCGCGGGCGCAGCTGGCCCGGGCGGCACGGGTGGTTCGACGCTCTCGAACGGGACCACGCTCAGCGGAACCGGCGGTTCCCCAGGACCCAACACGTCCAATGCGAAAAAGCAGGGCACGACAGGTGAGAGACAGGGCGCCGCGACGTCTGGGCAGGACGGCGGGGGATCTCGACCGACCTACAACACGCCAGCCGCAAATAGTGCTGTCCAGCAGCTTGGAAATACGGATACGGGCATCCTCAGGAAGTGACGATCATCATGCAGCGCGCTGCCGGCTTGATGCGGCGGGCGTGAGCTGCTGGTAATTCTTTACGTCTGCTCGCCCCATCAAGAGGCGACTTTGAAGTGATGGTGGGATGTCGGCCTTGGCCGTGAGCCGACGTGCAGTCTTTAGGGGGAGCTGCGCACGAAACGATGTTCAAGGAGGCCTTCCGCGACGCCATGGATCGCAAGAAGTTGGCCGGCTTGAGGCTCATCTCGCAACTGCCGCGGATTCAGGAATTTCCGGGCCGTCGTGACGTATAGCGTCTTGAGATCGCTGCCGCCAAAGCACAAGCACGTGGGATTGGTCACGGGCAAGGTCACGACGGTATCGATCTGCCCGTCCGGCCGATAGCGCACCAGGCGGCCACCCGAGAAAAAGGCCGTCCAGAGCCCTCCTGCGACATCAACGCACGCGCCGTCAGGTCGCTCCTTCGTCGCCATATAGTCGGCAAACAGGCGCCGATTGCGGATGGTGCCATCGTCGAGATCGAAATCGAACTGCCAAGTGCGGTACCGCCGTGTGTCCGTGAAATAGAGCGTGCGGTTGTCCGGCGAGAATGCGATCCCATTGGTCACGATGACATCGCCGAACATGCGTGTCACCTCACCGCCTCCGGTCACCCGGTAGAGCGAGCCCTGCGGACGATGCAATTCGTTATCCATGGTGCCGATCCACAGGCGCCCGCGCGCATCCACGCGGCCGTCGTTGAGACGATTGTCCAGACCACTTTCGACTTCAATGACCCGTCCCGCGATATCGCCCAAGCGGTGGAGGCTCAAATCCTGCGCGAGCAAATGCGAGCCGTCTGCTGTCATGGCTTGACTGCCAAGGAACCGACAATCGTAGGAGGTTACTTGGTGCGCGCCCGTCGCTGGATCGAAGGATTGATGCAGCCTGCCGTCGATATCGATCCACCACAGCTTGCGGGTCCGATCGCACCACAATGGCGTCTCGCCGAGAATATCAGCAGCAGCGACCGCGGTCTCGACCTTGGTGGGGGAGATCAGATTGATGCTCATGACGGAATTGGATTCCAACCGCGTCCGCTGTCACCAAAGGCCTGATATCCGCTCGCCGTGACGGCAATTGTATCCTCGAGCTTGATGAAACCGCGCGCGTGGGGCAGCGTCGTTTCGATTGAGACGACCATGCCGGCCTCGAGCGGCGCATCGGCGTCGTCGGCGGGATAAGGGATTGGCCCGCTCGCTGTCAGGCGCGGCGCTTCGTGGTTGACGATGCCGGTGCCATGAGCGACGAAGTGCATCTTGCTGCCGTGAGGAGATCTCGCGAGCGCTTCATTCGCGGCGCTGAAGATCTCGCGTCCGGTCAGACCCGCCCGTATCGGGACGCGGGCTGCCTGCTGGATCGCCTCGATTTCCCCGAGCAGATCGACGAGTTCGCCGTCGGGCGCGCCGTGCACGGCCATCCGGCAGAGATCGCCGATATAGCCACGGTAGTTTCCGCCCGAATCCAGCGAAACGATCTCCCCGGGTGCGAGACGTTGCTCGGAGGGCGCCCGGTTGAGGCTCGTTCCGACGGTCACCAGGGCATATTCGAAGATCATGTCGCGCGACAATTCGGCCCGGCGCAGATGATCGATGATCTCGCGCTTGCTCTGGCCGACGCGGGTACGGCTGACTGCGTCCATCATCGAGGCGACCACGCGCTCGGACGCCTCCCGGAGGATGTCCAGCTCGGCCGCACTCTTGATCGACCGCAGCTTCTCGAGCGGGCGCATGGCCTCGACGATCCGGGCGTCAGGAAGCTCTCGGCGTAGCACGGCTGCCGCGTCAGCCGGCAAGAACGACATCTCGATGCCGAGACGGAACGAGGTCGCGACGGCCTTCACATGCTCGAGCGCAAGCGTCATCGCCTCGACCGTAGTTGACGAGCCAAAAACGACCGGCGGCATCCAGCATCCCGCGTCGATCCTGTTCTGGACGCTATCCCGCTCGTTCCGGCCGGCGACATATGCCGCCTTGTCCGGCGCGCCTTTCACATAGACCAGGATCGGCAGGTAGCGGCTGATCCCGATCGCTTCCATGTAGTCGAATTGGAAGTGATAGTACCCACCGAGAAGGTACTGGATGTTGTGTTTCGAGGTGACGATCAGGACGTCGATGCCGGAAGCATCGAGCAAGCCGTCAAGCCTGTCCGTGGAGAAAGGGATATGGGCGTGCATTGATCATTCTTGTGCGCCGACGACTTGATCTTGCGGCAGGCGAGGGCGGTCAGGCGTCCTTCCAGGAGGACACCGCATGCGCCACGCAGCCGTTGATATGGTCGCTGAGGACAGCCCTGGCGTTCTTGATGTCGCGCTTCAGCGCGCACTCCAAGAGCGCTTTGTGCTGGTTGATCGTCTCCGCCCCCCGATAGCGCAGCGCGTAGCGGAAGTATTTGTCGAACACGATCGAATGGGTGTGCATGAGCTCGCGGGATCCGCAGCTCGAGATCAATGCCTGGTGGAATTCGCCGTCGTACCGCTTGCGTAGCTCCGGGTCGTCGCCCTCCTTGAGGATGGCGCGTTCTGTAGCCGCCAGCTTGTGATGAGCCGAAACCACGCGGCCCTCCCACTCGACGTCGCCAGTCCGGAACGACTCGGCCATGGCATGGTGCTCCAGAAGGATCCGCAGATCGGCGAGTTCGCGCAGGTTCTGGATCGAAACAGGGGCCACCTCGAATCCACGCTGGCCTTCAGCGACCACAAAACCTTCTGACGTGAGCCGATTGAGGATCTCTCGCAGGGTCGAGATGCTGAAGCCGTAATCCTCTTTCATCGCGTCGAGCCTGAGGCGTCCGGATGGCGTGAGGACTCCGAAAATAATGTCGGAGCGAATGCGCTGATAGCCGCTGTCGCCCGCCGACATGGGCCGTTCCTCGAGTGTGGTCATGGGCTTTGGTCCCGCTTGTCCGGATCATCGGCCGCCCAGGGATCGGCCGAACCATCAACGTTGCCAGCAATATAGCAGATGGATAAAATCTGATGAATGGAAAAATATCATAGGTTATTCATTTTGCCGTTTGACACGGAAATATATGTATGATGAGTAAATAAGCTGAGGGTACGGAAAATAGTGGCTTAAGCCGTGGTTCGTGCCCCCGTGAACAGGGAGGACACGATGAGCTTGTTGGCACGAGCACTGTCTACGGCTGCGATCTGCGTGGCGCTGACAGTCGGCGCATCCGCCGCCGACGACATCCAGGAGCGGACGATCAGGTGGGGCCACCTGAACAACACCGATCATCCCGTCAGCTTCGGCGTGCAGAAGTTCGGCGAGATCCTGGCGGCCAAGAGCGGAGGCAAGATGAAGGTCCGCGAGTTCGCGGCCTCGCAACTGGGCAACGAACTGCAGCAGCAATCGGCGCTGCGCGGCGGCACGCAGGAGATGTTATCGGCCTCGACGACCTCGCTCGCGACCGTCGTCCCGGAATTCGGTCTGATCGACTTCCCGTTCCTGTTCAACACGATCGAACAGGCCGACGCGCTCGCGACCGGCAAGTTCGGCAATGCGATGCTCGATACGCTGCCGGCGAAGGGACTTGTCGGTCTCGGCTATTGGGGCCTGGGCTTCCGCAACGTCACCAACAGCACCCGACCGATCACCAAGGTCGAGGACTTTGCCGGTCTCAAGCTCCGCGTCATCCCGAATCCGGTCTATCTCGAAAGCTTCAGCGCCTTCAAGGCCAACCCGGTCCCGATGGCGTTCGGCGAGCTCTATTCGGCGCTGGAGACCCGCACCGTCGACGGACAGGAGAATCCCTATACGGTCATTCTCTCCAACAAATTCTACGAAGTGCAGAAATACGTTTCCGCCACCAACCACACCTTCACCCTCAACATCATCCTGGTGAGCAAGGCGTTCTGGGACAAGCTGTCGCCGACCGAGCAGCGCCTGATGCGCGAGGCCTACGTAGAAAGTCGCGGTTATCAGAAGGAACAGACGCGTCTTCAGACCGAAAAGGCTCTAGCCGAATTGCAGGCCAAGGGCATGCAGTACAACGCGATCGCCCCCGAGGAGACCGAACGCATGCGCAAGACGGTGCAGCCGGTGGTGGAGAAGATTTCCGCCAATCTTCGCTCCGAAACGGTGAAGCTGTTCAACGACGAGGTCGAGCGCATCCGCAAGGACGTGAAGTAACCGACCTCTCAACCACGCGGGTGGCTGAGCCGGCCTTGGGCCGGCTCATCCCTCACTTGTCCGGACGTCACGCATGGCGCGAGCTCTCGACCTCTATTGCACGTTTCTCAAGGCCGTCATTGCCGCGTGCCTCGCAGTCATGGTGGTGCTTGTGTTCGGCAACGTCGTGCTGCGTTACGGTTTCAACTCCGGCATCACGATTTCCGAGGAGCTGTCACGCTGGCTCCTGGTCTGGCTGACCTTCCTCGGCGCCATCGTCGCGATGCGCGAACACGCCCATCTCGGGGTCGATACTCTGGTCCGGATGCTGCCGGCTTCCGGCAAACGCATCTGCTTCGTCCTCAACTACTGCCTGATGCTGTTTGCCGACTGGCTGTTGCTGTCGGGAAGCTGGCGCCAGACCGTCATCAACCTGGAAGACCGCGCGCCGGCCACCGGTCTTTCAATGGCGATCTTCTACGCCGTCGGTGTGATCTTCGGCGTGTCGACCGCAGTCATCCTTCTCTACGATCTGTATCGGGTGGTCAGCGGGCAGGCGAGCGAGGAGGAGATGGTGGCCGTCAGGGAATCGGAGGAGCAGTGATGTCCTCTGCTGTCGCCGCGCCGCTCCCTCGCGTCACCCGGATAACGCCATGACAATCGCGGTCTTCACGTTCTCGCTGCTTGGCGCGATGGCGCTTGGAATGCCGATCGCCTTCGCGCTTCTCATCTGCGGCGTCGCCCTGATGAGCACGATCGACATGTTCGATTCCCAGATCGTGGCGCAGAATGTCATCAACGGCGCCGACAGCTTTCCGCTGATGGCCATTCCCTTCTTCATGCTCGCCGGCGAGATCATGAACAAGGGAGGCCTGGCCAAGCGTATCGTCAATGTCGCGCTCGTCGCGGTCGGGCATTTCCGCGGCGGCCTGGGCTATGTCACGATTCTGGCTGCATGCATCCTGTCATCGCTGTCGGGATCCGCGGCTGCCGATGCAGCCGCGCTTGCGGCATTGCTGGTGCCGATGATGGTGGCGGCGGGTCACAAGAAGACCTATGCGGCTGGCCTGGTGGCCGCCGGCGGGGTCATCGGCCCGGTGATCCCGCCCAGCATCGGTTTCGTGATCTTCGGCGTCGCAGCCAATGTGTCGATCTCGAAGCTGTTTCTTGCCGGCATCGTTCCCGGCCTGCTGCTGGGGTTAGGCCTCTGCGTTGCCTGGTACTGGGTGGTGCACAAGGAAGATCTGAAACCGCCGCCGCGCGCTACGCTGCGCACCGTTTTATTTGCAGTGATCGACGGCTTCTGGGCGCTGATGCTGCCAGGGATCATCATCGTGGGCCTGCGCTTTGGCATCTTCACGCCGACCGAGGCCGGCGTCGTCGTCGCCGTCTATTCGCTGTTCGTGGCGACTTGCGTTTACCGCGAGTTGAAATGGTCCGAAGTCTATGCCGTTCTGGTCTCGTCCGCGGTGACGACCAGCGTTGTCATGTTTCTCGTCGCCGCGGCGCTGGTCTCGTCCTGGCTGATCACGGTGTCCGAGATCTCCGGCCAGGTCGTCGATCTCCTGAAACCGTTCATGGGAAACAATACGATCCTGATGCTCGCGATCATGGTCGTTGTCGTGATCGTTGGAACGGCGCTCGACATGACGCCGACAATCCTGATCCTGACGCCGATCCTGATGCCGATCGTCAAGGCGGCACATATCGATCCGGTCTATTTCGGCGTGCTGTTCATCATCAATAATTCCATCGGCCTGATCACGCCCCCGGTCGGCATCGTGCTGAACGTCGTCTGCGGCGTCTCCAGGATCAGCATGGAGGACATCGTCAAGGGCGTTTGGCCCTTCATGATCGCGCAGCTGATCGTTCTTTTCGCGATGGTACTCTTCCCGGGACTGGTGACGATTCCGGCTAAATGGTTCGGCGGTTAGTCGCCGCGTCGGCAAAGGATACGAGGAGCGAAAATGGCCGCCAAAATCATGATCCTCAACGGACCCAACCTCAACTTTCTCGGCATCAGAGAGCCGCACATCTACGGCCGGACGACGCTGAAGGAGATCGAGGACAGCTGCCAGATGCTGGCCGCCCAACTCGGCGTCTCCATCTCTTTCCATCAGTCCAACATGGAGGGCGAGCTCGTGAACCTGATCCAGTCAGCCCATGGCAAGGCGGACGCGATCATCATCAACCCGGCGGCCTATTCGTTCACGTCGATCGCTCTGATCGATGCGCTCAAGATCTTCGAAGGCGTGAAGATCGAGCTGCACATATCGAATATCCACGCGCGAGATGAGCTTCATCGCCACTCCATCACCTCCAGCGCTTGCACGGCGGTCATTTGCGGCTTGGGTCCGCACGGCTATCTCGTCGCGATCCTCGCGGCTGTTCAGCGGCTCGGACAATTGCCCGAAACGATTCCGTCGGCGCTGCGCGGGCTTGCAGCTGCCGGCAAGGCTTGAGGAGAGTGGAATGCGCGGAGCAGGTTTTCTTGCGATTTGGAGCGACGTCGAGGCGCAGTATCTGACTGATTACCGGCACTGGCTGACCCGCGAGCATACAACCGAGCGCGTCACGACCAGAGGCTTTCTGGCGTCACGGGTCTTCCGCGCAGCACGCGACGATATCAACCGCTTCTTCATCCTGTATGAGCTTGAGGCACCCGAGGTCCTCGATGGGGAGGCCTATCTCGCGCGCCTCAACGCCCCGACGCCGTGGTCTCAGCGCATCATGCCAAAGCTCGGTAACTTCATGCGAGGCGGGGGCACCATGGTGGCGCGGGCCGGGCGCGGGGAGGGGGCCACGATCGCGGCTCTGCGGATCGAGAAGCTGCCCGCGAGCCCGCAAG
The DNA here is from genome assembly GCF_032144035.1 of Bradyrhizobium sp. WYCCWR 12699. Taxonomy (NCBI): domain Bacteria; kingdom Pseudomonadati; phylum Pseudomonadota; class Alphaproteobacteria; order Hyphomicrobiales; family Nitrobacteraceae; genus Bradyrhizobium; species Bradyrhizobium sp. WYCCWR 12699. Next base: position 382,605 of record NZ_JAVTJN010000036.1, on the reverse strand, counting down.
AACTGGCCGAAGCGCTCGTCGCATGCGACGGGGTCGCCGCCGTACAGATCGGTGCAACCGACGAGGCCCGGACATCGGTGCCGACGACTGAAAAGGGCATGCGCAAGACTGAGGGTTTCTTCTCAGGCCTGCTGTTGATCGAGGCGCTCGACTTGACCTCGTTGCAAATCGCCCTGCAGCGGGCCCGCACGACGATCCCAGATGTCCTCGGCGGGGCGAGCGAGCCGGAAGTCTATCAAACCGTGTTTACGCTCGATGTCCGCATCGCCGATTTCGGCTGACAGCCATCCTCTCTCTGCGCCGCGCGTGCTCGACCGAGTGGACGCTATGCCCTAGGAGGCGCTTCGGGCGCGGCGCGAGCAGCGAGCCGCAGCCAACGGATCAGACCGGAGGGAGCCAATTGCAGGGGGCCGGCATGTCTGGCGGTGAGAAATCCGTACCCCGCCGGGCTTCCCCTCAGCGCCGGCATGGCCTATGACGCTGCAACGCAAAAATCCCCCAAAAAGACCCCATGATCCGCCTCGACAACGTCAGCAAGCAAGCCGGCCACCAGATCCTGTTCATCGAAGCCTCGGCCGCCCTCAACAAGGGCGAGAAGATCGGCCTCGTCGGCCCGAACGGCGCTGGAAAAACCACCCTGTTCCGGATGATCGCCGGTGAGGAACTGCCCGACGAGGGGCAGGTCTCCACCGATCGCGGCATCACCATCGGCTATTTCAGCCAGGATGTCGGCGAGATGTCCGGGCGCAGCGCCGTGGCCGAGGTGATGAATGGCGCCGGTCCCGTCAGCGAGGTCGCGGCCGAGCTGCGCGAGCTCGAGGCCGCGATGGCCGATCCCGACAAGGCCGATCAGATGGACGAGATCATCGCGCGCTATGGCGAGGTGCAGCACGCGTTCGAGGAGCTCGACGGCTACGCGCTCGACGGCCGCGCGCGCGAGGCGCTGTCGGGCCTCGGCTTCAGCCAGGAGATGATGGACGGCGACGTCGGCAAGCTCTCGGGCGGCTGGAAGATGCGCGTGGCGCTGGCGCGCATCCTGCTGATGCGTCCCGACGTCATGCTGCTCGACGAGCCGAGCAACCATCTCGATCTCGAAAGCCTGATCTGGCTGGAAAAATTCCTGCATGATTTCGAAGGCACGCTGCTGATGACCTCGCACGACCGCGAGTTCATCAACCGCGTGATCTCGAAAGTGATCGAGATCGATTCCGGCTCGCTGACGACCTATACCGGCGACTACGAGTTCTATGAGCAGCAGCGCGCGCAGAACGAGAAGCAGCAGCAGGCGCAGTTCGAGCGCCAGCAGGCCATGCTCGCCAAGGAGATCAAGTTCATCGAGCGCTTCAAGGCGCGCGCCTCGCACGCCGCGCAGGTGCAGAGCCGGGTGAAGAAGCTCGACAAGATCGAGCGGGTCGAGCCCCCGCGGCGCCGCCAGAGCATCGCGTTCGATTTTCCGCCGGCCCCGCGCTCGGGCGAAGACGTCGTCGCCCTGAAGAACGTTCACAAGGGCTATGGCAGCAAGCGGATCTACGACGGACTCGATTTCATGATCCGCCGCAGGGAGCGCTGGTGCGTGATGGGCGTCAACGGCGCCGGCAAGTCGACGCTGCTCAAGCTCATTGCCGGCGCGAGCGAGCCGGACGAGGGAACGGTATCGGTCGGCGGCAGCGTCAAGATGGGCTATTTCGCCCAGCATGCGATGGACCTGCTCGACGGCGAGCGCACCGTGTTCCAGTCGCTGGAAGACCAGTTTCCGACCGCGGGGCAGGGCTCATTGCGCGCGCTCGCCGGCTGCTTCGGCTTCTCCGGCGACGACGTCGAGAAGCGCTGCCGCGTGCTCTCGGGCGGGGAGAAGGCGCGCCTCGTGATGGCCAAGATGCTGTTCGATCCGCCGAACTTCCTGGTGCTGGACGAGCCGACCAACCATCTCGACCTCGCCACCAAGGAAATGCTGATCAATGCGCTGTCGGATTTCGAGGGCACCATGCTGTTCGTCTCGCATGACCGCCACTTCCTGGCGACGCTGTCGAACCGCGTGCTGGAGCTGACGCCGGAGGGCATCCACCAGTTCGGCGGCGGCTACACGGAATACGTCGCGCGCACCGGGCAGGAGGCGCCGGGGTTGCGGAGCTAGTCTTTGCTCTTGCCGGCGATCCTGGCGATGGTCTCGATCTCGTTGGTCCAGATGCCGCCGGAATAGCCTTGCGGGAGCCGGGCGAACAATTCGGGCGTATCGATGCCGGTGGAGAATTCGCCGCCGCTGTAGGGGCCGAGCACGAAGACCCCGCTATTGGCATCGGTCATTCGATTGAGGAAGCGATCGGGCCAGCCCCATAGCCAGGGTGCGACATTGATGGGCACTAGCACCAGCGCGCTTCGGCAGGCGGCCGGCACCAGGCCGGTCCAGCCATAGCCGAAATAACGAAGCACGCAGCTCCGTATGGTCGCGCGCGAAATGGTGCGAACATCAGGAGCCAGGCGACGGATCGTGTCGATCGGCTCGTCACCGCCATAGACCATGATGGTCCGCCGTCGCTCTGCGGGCAGTGCGTTCAGCGCCGCGGCGAGTTTCTCGCCTTCGCCAGAGTCGCGGCTCTTCACATTGATGAGGAGCCTCTTGTCGGGGAAGGCAGCAAACACCTCGGACAGCGTCGGCATCATTCCGATCGCCTTGCCGCGAAACGGAAAGGTCTTGCCGCCGTCGGCGGTGTAGCCGTAGCCGATGTCGAGCATTTTCAGCTTCGCCATGCTCTGCTCGCGCGTGACGCCCTGGCCGTCGGTGCGGCATTCGAGCGTCCAGTCGTGGAATACGGCGAACTCGCCGTCGGTGGTCGGATGCACGTCGAGCTCGACCACGTCGGCACCGGCCTCGAAGCTGGCGCTCATCGAACGTAGCGTATTCTCCAGATAATCGTGCGTCGGCGGCAGCATCCGCGTGGCGGTGCAGGTGTCATTCTTCACATCGCGCTCATCGAAGCGTTGCGCCATGCCGCGATGGGCGAGCAGTAGGGGCTTGCCGCCCCGATGCTGCGCGAGCAGATTGGTGTTGTTGATGTAGATGCCAGCCGCGACGGCCATCACGATGGCCGCGGTCACCTTCAATGTCCTGCCCACCACGCCTTCCTCATTCCGCGATCAACATCTCCGGTGTTTGAGGTCGATTTGCGGCGCCGCGCATGGAGGCCCCAGCGCCCGGCGTCTTGAATGCTCCGATTCCGTTCGCTACGTTTTCGCCAAAGGGAGCGAACGCCATGAAGCAAATCCGGATCGGCGACATCACCATCGATGCGGTGATCGAGCGGGAGGGGCCGTGGCGGCGGCCGCAGGACTTCTTCCCGGCCTATGACGAAGACGTATTCAAGCGCCATCTGCGGACGATGGAGCCGGAAGTGTTCGACGCCGCGCGCGGCATGATGGTGATCACCTACCAGACTTTTGTCGTGCGCACGCCGCGTTACACGATCCTCGTGGATACCTGCACCGGCGAAGACAAGGGCCATCCGCCGCCGTTCGATTTCCCCGGCAAGGCGCGCTGGAGCAACGAATTGTTCGCGCTCGGCATCTCTTTCGAAGAGATCGACTACGTGTTCTGCACGCATCTGCATATCGACCACACCGGCTGGAATACGACCCTGCGCGACGGTCGCTGGGTGCCGACGTTTCCGAATGCGAAATACGTCTTCCACAAGGGCGAGTATGCGGCATGGGAGGCCGAGCACGCCAAGGGCAACAATCCGCCCGGCACCGTGTTTCGCGATAATTGCCTGCCGATCGTCGAGGCCGGACAGGCGCTCTTGGTCGACGACGAGTATGCGCTCGACGATACCGTCACGCTGACGCCGACGCCGGGCCATTCGCCTTGCCATTGCTGCGTGAACATCTTTTCGAAGGGCCAGCGCGCCGTGGTCGCGGGCGACCTCATGCATCACCAGATCCAGTGCCGCGAGCCGGACTGGTCGGCGCGGCCCGATTGGGATCCGAAGCAGTCGGCGGCGTCGCGGCGAAAGTTCTTTGCGTCCGTCGCGGACACCGACACGCTGATCCTGCCGGTGCATTTTCCGGCGCCGACGGCGGGGTGGATCAGGCCGCGGGAGGGGGCGTTCGATTATCAGTTCAGGCGGGAGTGAAGCAGCGAGCTAATCGCCAGGCTCGTGTCCCGGACGCGGTGCGCCGCGCAGTGCCGCTCCGCTGAGCCGGGACCCATCTCTCGGGCGATACTCGCGGCGGCATGGGCCCCGGCTCTGCAGCGCATCGCTACTGGAGATGCTTCGCATCGCCAGGGTAGCGCTGCGCTGCGCCCGGGGCACCAGAGTGCCACAGCTCTTACGCGCTGACCTCGCACTTCTTCATGAAGCTGTTCTTGGCGGCGCCGGCGAGCGGCTTGCCGTCGGCGCTGACGGCCTTGGGTGTGCAGGCCTCCTGCTTGCACTTCTTCAGGAACGAGGTCTTGGCGGCGCCGGCGAGCGCCTTGCCGTCCTTGCCGACGGCCTTGCTCTCGCAGGTGTCGTCCGCGAGGGCCGAGCCGGCTGCAAAGGTGGCAACGATCGCAGCGAGGAAAATCCGTTTCATCATGGGTGTCTCCCTAAACCAGAAATGGCGGAGAGATTGGAGCCGGGAATCGTGGCGCAATCAAGCTGGATGACGGCCTGTCGTCCGGTCCGCCCGCGATTTTTGGCGCGCGTCGGCCGGCCTGCTGCACTGCTCGCTGACGGCGGTGGGCGATCCTGCTAGGCTTGGCCAGCCGAGCCGGACGGAGCATCGTGATGGACGCCATGATCCCGAAACACCAGGACGCCGCCGATCAGCATTCTCACCTGGTTCGACCGCAAGACATGGACTGGCAGAGAACCCGCTTTCCGGGGTGCGAGGCCAAGACGCTGCTGTTCGACCGGCGCACCGGCCTGATGACCGCCTTGATGCGGTTTGCGCCGGGGGCGGTGCTGCCGGACCACGAGCATGTGGGCATCGAGCAGAGCTGGGTGATCGAGGGCGCGCTCGTCGACAAGGAGGGGCCTGCTCAGGGCATCGCCTGCAAGGCCGGTGAGTTCATCTGGCGCGAGGCGGGGAGCCGGCACGCCGCCTGGTGTCCGGAGGGCGCGCTTATCCTCGCGATCTTCCAGGTGCCGAACAAGTTCTTCGAAGCCGACGGCCGCGTCGTGGACGCCGCCGGTCAGGATTGGGACGAGACGTGGGGCCACACTGGCGTGCAGCGTTGAGTGAGTCCTGTAGCCCGGATGGAGCGCAGTGCAATCCGGGATTGGTGGCCACGTGAGCGATCGAGCGATGCGGTTGGTCTGACCCCGGATTACGCTGCGCTTCATCCGGGCTACGGGCTACCGACTTCGTAGCAAGCTATGCGCCACGCATCAGCAGCGCCTTGAAGTCGGCCCGGGCGCGCTGCGCCTCGGCGCGCGCGACGTCCGAGGCATCGCCCATGCCGAAATAGCCGTGGATCAGGCCGGGGCCTTCATGGTGCTTGACCCGCACGCCGGCGGCTTCCAGCGCCTGCGCATAGGCCGCGCCCTCGTCGCGCAGGGGATCGAACCAGGCGGTGGTGACGACCGCCGGTGCGACACCGGCGAGGGATGCCGCACGCAGCGGCGAGACGCGCCAGTCCGAAGCATGGCCGGGATCGGCGAGATAATGGCCGCAAAACCATTCCATCGTGGCACGCGTCAGGAAGTAACCGTCGGCATTTTCAGCGCGCGAGGGATAGCGCGCGTTCTCGCGCGCGTCGGCGTAGCCGCCGAGGACGTCGGTGACAGGGTAGACCAGCAATTGCGCGGCGAGCTTGAGGCCGGCATCGCGGCAGGCGATTGCGGTGGTTGCCGCGAGATTGCCGCCGGCACTGTCGCCGGCAACGCCGACGCGCTTCGCATCGCCGCCAAATTCCGCGACGCGGTCAAACACATCGCTCACGGCGGCGAAGGCGTCCTCAAAGGCGCCGGGAAAGCGCGTTTCCGGCGGGCGCCGATAGTCGACGGAGACAACGACGGCGCCGGTCTCGATCGCGATGTTGCGGGCCTGCCGGTCGTGAGTCTCGATGTCGCCCGCAACCCATCCGCCGCCGTGGAAGAACACCACGGTCGGAGCGGGCGTGGTGCCGGCCCGGTAGACACGCGCAGGAAGCGGGCCGGCGCCGCCCTTCACCTTGATATCCTCGACGTGATCGACGGGCGGGGGCGGGATGGCGGCGCGGGAGGCAGCCAGTGCCCGCAAGGAATCGCGGGCGCTCTGTGGCGTCATGACAGCGAGGTCGCGCATCGGCATGAGCGGAATGATCTGGGCGATGACGGGGTCGAGCGGCGCAGCCATTTTCGAGTCCTCCAAGTTTCTTGCAGGGTTCTTGGTCTTGCTTGCGGGTTAGCATAGATTTCGCGCGCCGCATCGGCAACCGGCCTCATGTCGGGCCGGCGGATGAACGGGCAGGGAGGTTCCTCGAGGTGGAATTCGAAACGCTGGTCCAGTCGCGCCGCAGCGTGCGCGGCTTCAAGAACAAGCCGGTACCGCGCGCGGTGATCGAGGCGATCATCGAGAGTGCCAAGCGCGCGCCGTCGTCGATGAACACCCAGCCCTGGCATGTGCACGTGCTCACAGGCGGCCCGCTCGAAGAGGTCCGCCGCCGCAACATGGAGGAGATGGTCGGCGGGGCCAAGGTCAAGCGCGACATCATCAGTCACGGCGAGTACCAGGGCGTGCATCGCACGCGGCAGGTCGACATCGCCAAGAAGCTGTTCGGCGCGATGGGCATCGCGCGCGACGACAAGCCGATGCGGCAGGACTGGGTGCTGCGCGGCTTCCGGCAGTTCGACGCGCCGGTCTCGCTGGTCCTGACCTACGACCGCGTGCTCGATCCCGGCGCGGTCTGCCATTTCGACCTCGGCGCGCTCTGCTACGGCATCGTGCTCGCAGCGTGGGACCGCGGTCTCGGCTCCGTCATCAACGGGCAGGGCATCATGCGTTCCGATATTGTGCGCGAGGTCGCGGAGATTCCGGAGGACGAGGTCATCATGACATGCGTTGCGATGGGCTATCCGGATGACGGCTTTGCCGCGAACGCGGTGCGCTCGGATCGCGAGGCGAACGACGACTTCGTGCGCTTCGTCGGCTTCGCCGATTGATGCGCAAACACGCGCGCATCAATCGAAGCCGGCCTTAGAATCGTGCTTCGGCATCGCGTTGATTATCTGCAGCCCGCGAATTTGATTCAGATCAAATGTGCTGGCGCGATCGGTATCATGAGCCCGCAATACCGCGTCGTGCCGTAGTCCTACGGTGGAAATCCGTTGCACAAACGCAGCCGTGCGGCGCGCCTCATAACCGAATGGCAATTTCGAATCCGTAATTGATTCCTTCGAGACGCTGCTCGCGTCGAACAAGGATATTGCCATGCTCTCGTTCTTTTCCCAGGCAAGTCATAAGCAAGCCGCGCCGTCGATCGTTCCGGACCCTCACCATGAGACGCCGGCTTCCCCCGAGCCTTGCGCGATCCGGGTGCTGGAGAGTGACGACCGTCTGCAAAATATTTCCGAGAGCGACTTCGTCGTCGCCGGTGCGCGCGCGCCGCTCGCCATCGCGTTCATCTCGCCGCATTGCGACTTCGCCCGCGTGGTGTCGTTGTTGCAGAGGCTCGCGGGCTCGACGCCGGTGATCGCGATCTCGACCGCCGGCGAATTGTGCTCGGCAAGCCAATCGCTCTACAAGGCGACGGGGGCGAGTTGGTCCTCGGTCGTCGTGCAGGTCTTCCCCGCTGACCTCTTTCAGTCGATCAGCATCCACAGCGTTGGCCTCCACAACGAGGACATCCGCAAGGGAGCACCGTCCAAGGCGCATGACGCGCGGATCGATGCGATCGCCCGAGAACTCGGAACGATCCGCACGCCCTTCGTGATCGACGTACGCGACACCATCGCCTTCGCGCTGGTCGACGGCGTCTCCGCGTCGGAGAACTATTTCATGGAGGCGGTGTACAGGAGCGGCAAGTTTCCGTGCGCCTTCGTCGGGGGCTCCGCCGGCGGCAAGCTCGACTTCAAGAACACCTATCTCTATGACGGCAGGCAGATCCTCGAGAACCATGCTCTCGTCGCCTTCATGAAGCTGGCGCCGGGCCGGGCCTACAGCATCTTCAAGACCCAGAACTTCAAGAAGACCGGCAAGTCCTTCGTCGTCATGGGGGCCGATCCGGACCGGCGCACTGCCTCGGGCGTCCTGGAGGGGAGCGAGATCAAGCCGTTCGCGTCTGCGGTGGCGAAGGCACTGAACACGACACCGGCGAACGTGATGTCGATGATGACGAAGCACTCCTTCGGCATCGAGGTCGGCGGTGACCTGTTCGTGCGCTCGGTCGCCGGCATCGATGCGGAGACTGGCGTCATCTCCTTCTTCTGCGACGTCAATTCGGGCGACAGGCTCGAACTCCTGGAGGCGACCGATTTCGTCGACCAGACGCGGCGCGACCTCGAAGCCTTTCTGCGCGACAAGCCGCCGGCGATCGGCGCGATTCTCAACGACTGCATCCTGCGTCGTCTCAACAACGAGAGCCAGCTCCGCAACATGAGCGGAATGTGGCCGATGCCGGTTGCGGGATTTTCGACTTTCGGCGAGCTGTTCGGAATCAACATCAACCAGACGCTGACGGCGATCGTGTTCTTCGACGTCACGAAGAAGTCGCTGAGCGATCCGTTCATCGACCTGTTCCCGATCCACTATGCGCATTTCGTCGAGTATTTCACGCGCACCCATCTGAACCGCATGGTGCTGCTGAACCGCATCAAGGACGGCATCGTCCAGCGTCTGACGGAGTATCTGAGCGCCAGTGCCACGCTGAGCGGCAAGGTGGAGGGCGCGCTGCAGCAGACGGCGTCGATCAACGCGATCGTGGAGGATATCCGTTCGGTCATCATGGCGAGCGCGCAATCGGCGGCGAAGGCGACCGACACCACGGCGCTGTCGCAGGAGTTTGCCGGCCTCACTCAGGCCATGAACGGATTGCGCGATATCTTGAAGATCATCGACACCATCGCGGGCCAGACCAACCTGCTCGCGCTCAACGCGACCATTGAATCGGCGCGCGCCGGCGAGGCGGGACGGGGCTTCTCGGTGGTTGCGACCGAAGTGAAGAAGCTCGCCAATGACACCAAGAGCAGCCTCACGCGCACCCATGCCTCGATCGAAGGCATGGAAAGCTCGATCGAGTCGCTTGGAGCCAACATCAATGAAACCCGGGGCCAGCTGATCCAGACCCAGGACGGCTACAACAGCATCGTGACCCAGATCGAGGACATGTTCAAGAATCTTCAGTTGATCAACACGGTGCTGTCGGATCTCGAAAGCTTCGTGCGCGACCGCAACGGGGCATTGACGAGCGCGATGGACGACATCGAGACGTTGAAGCGGATCGGCTAGGACGCAGAGTCCGCTCGGGCGCAAATTTCGGTGACGACCATTCAGTTGGCTCTTGCAATCTCGCCGCGCTAGCAGGAACAATAAGCCTCGTGAGAGGTTTGTTGCTGGCGCGAGGGAATTGACATGCGGCGGCTGGCTAGCCTGGTTCGGCGGTTCTTCGGCCCGCGACTGCGGCGCCCGATCGATGAAGATCCAAGTCTTCCTTTCACTCCCGAAGAGTTCGGCCGGCTGATTCGCAGCGGCCGGCATGAGGACATGAAGCTGCTGGCCGACGGGCTGGCCTGCCGGTCCATCCCGCGCCGCGCCAGTTATCGCGCCACGCACTAGGCGGATTTGCTGCGCCGCGATTGCCAGGGCCCGGCGTTTCAACGCGTGAGCGCGACCGGCTTGAACGAGTTCACCAGGGCTTTCTCCAGTTTTCCGCTCATCCCGCGCAGGATGTCGTAGGCTTCCGCACGAGGCATGGTCGGCTTGTAGTGCCGGTGCTCGATCAGAGCTGCGAAGATGTCGGAGATCGTGAGAATCCTCACGATATCGCCGATACTCTCGGCGCAGAGCGCATCGGGATAGCCGCTGCCGTCGAGATATTCGTGATGATGGCGAACGGCATCGAGAATTTCCGGGGAAATCCCGTCGTGTCCCCGCAGAAACTCGTAGCCCGCGGTCGGATGGGTCTTGATCAGGGCGCGTTCCTCGTCGTCGAGGCGGCCCGGCTTGTCGAGAATGGCGGGCGGGATCTGCGCCTTGCCGATGTCGTGGAACATGGCCGCGGAGTAGAGGCGCTCCAGATCGGCTCTTCCGACGCCGAGGCTCAAGCCGAAGTCGATGGCGACGCCGGTCACGAGCAGGCAGTGCTGGTAGGTTCCCTCGTGGTGGCGCCGCACCGTCGTGAGCCATTCCGAAAGGCCCCGTTCGGTGATGCGATCGGCAATCTGGCGGCCGGCCTCCTTGGTGCCGTCGACGTCTAGGGACTGACCGAGGGTGACGGCTGTGAACATCGAGGCGATCGCGGTGGCCGCGGTCTCGACCGCGTTGTCCGACTGTGCGGTCTCGCTCGATGAGACAGAAGACAGGTCCGCCGGATCGGACAGGGCCGCCAGCAGTCTGGGACGATTGATCGTGCCGGGCAGGACGAGCGTCGCCCCGAGCGCGTAGGCTTGCGAGATGCCGACGTGAGAGCTGTGCTCGAGGAGAAATATCCGCTTCTTTGCCTTGGCGAGCTTGCCAGCGCGTTTCTTGATCGCGGCGATGTTGCCGACCTCGCGGAGGTCGGCGCGGACGACGACGGCGGAGGGCACCTGCGAGAGCTTGGCTTGGGCGTCCAGCCGTTCTCCCGCGACGGCGAACCGCTCCTCCAGGATCGAGCAGAGGCCGGTCAGCTTGTCGGAAGTGTCGGCCAGCACATGCACGAAGGTGCGGGCCGGTTCCTTCTCTCGAATGCCGCTCGGCTCGGCGGAGCTGAGGATGGTTCGCGCGTTCTGCACGGCTTGACCTGCGATGTCTCGGGATGGCGGGATGGACTATCGGCTAAATCATCCTGTGGCAGTTTGTGTCTTTGCCGGCGGTGCGCTCTCGGACTTCTTCTTGCCATCTGCTGTGACGAAGTGAACGCCGGCGGTGGTGCCGTCGATCCAGACCAACTCGCAGCGCCGATAGGCGAGTCCGGTCGAGGACAACACCAGGAAAAATTCCTTGGCCTGCAGCACGTCCAGCGTGCCCTCGACCTCGACCTTCGCGCCTGTCTGCGACACGTCGAGCAGAACGCAGCTGCGCCGCCATGTGCCGTCCGAGCCCATCAGGTTGACGGGCTGGCGGTGGTCCATCTTCACGCGAGATGCCTTGCGGCCATCGAACTTCATCGGTTGCCCCCCACTCTCGCGCCGTGTCTTCCGCGACCGTTCCCCTGGGCACCCGCGGCGATTTCCCCCCATCGGACCGTCCACTGACTGGTCGACAGGAGCAGTGTCTCGAAAACATGCTGCGCGCGCTCGCGCTCAGCAAAGGATAGCCTGGTCCCGCCCCGGTTGCTCAGGATGGCAAGCGTGGTCTGCCAGTTCAGCCGCGAAGCCCGGCAGGCCATGACCAGGCCTTCGCAATCGCCGTCGGTCATGACGTGTTCGACAATCTCGATGGGAGCGCCCGAAAGCACCGACAAGGCCGTCACCAAATTGGCGGTCTCGCCGCGGATCGCGAAGCGGTTCACGGTGGAATCGTTGAGCTTGCCGATGCGATTGAGCGCGACGATCTCTGGCCGCGCGCTTGCATAAGCGGCCGGGCCAGGCAGCTTGGGCACAATCGGTATCGCCGCTTGAGCAGGCGAGACGGAGGGAGTCATTGGCTCTGCGCGAGCGCTGGGCTTCGTTGTGGGCGACAGCAATTTTCGCAAGACGGGGTCGGGCGTGCCGGGCCTGAGGGCCAGGGCCTTGGTTAGCTCTTCATCCCTCGTGCACTTCTCGACAAGCGCATCATGAGCGGTATCGGAGAACCGTGTCCCTATATTGTGAATCAGCGCAAGGTGAACGGCGCGGTCTCCGCGCCTGATGAGCGTCTCGGCCAACGCCGGCTCGATGCGCTCCCGGGCAGCGATCGCGAGTTGTTGCCGTTCGCTGCTCGAAATCGCGATGGTATCGAGATCGGACGTGGACAGCGCCTGTGACTTGAGCAGGACGGGGCAGGCCACGTCGGGATCGTCGTGCGCGGCGAGGTGCCGCAACGTCTTCGGCGGAGCCACATTGAGTTCGGCGAGCGCCACACCGAGTTGAACCAATGCGCTGGCCTCGACCCGCTCCGCCAATCGCAGCAGGACGCCGTCGACCACGTCGGCGAGCAATTCCTGAGACCGGTCACCGCTGCCGGTGAGCAGTTGCACAATGCCGTCGAGGATGCGACCGCAACGGTCCAGCGGGCAGGTTGCGACCGCATCTTCCAACTCACCCAAAATATCGGCAGGCGAATTTGCCGTCATGGCAGGAGCCTGAATTTGAAAATGACTTGACGATCTAACGAGCTTCATTGCGCCTTAAGCGCGTTAATGGCATTTTAAGCGAGGAGTATCCCGATACGGGCTAGATCGCCGAATCTCGAAAAACGCTATCGAAATTCGGCGGATATGAAGTCCCGCGTTTTTCTTTTGGTCTTGCCGTCGCCAACTTGCCAAGACACGTTGAGATTGATTTTCTCGGTCCGACGCAAAAACCGAAGCGGGAATGGACCCGGCACTGCCGGACCCCGTGTCGGTGGCGCAGCATTTCCTGTTACCATGAACAGTATTGATGACGTGCCCAGGTTGGCACCCAAGATATTTCGTTTTTCAGACGTCGATGAATTTCGGAATTCCATCCGAGGCCTGAACTTCGAATTCACGCCGTTCGTACGGAGGATTTCGGCCGAGCAGATCATTCTCTCGCTGCCAGGCTGCGACGTGAATTTGACGACGGCATTTCCCCGCGCGGTCGATGCGCAGCTCGTCGAGAATTGCACTGCGGTCGGGTTCACCATGGATGATCTTGATGAGCCCATACGCTTCAATGGCTCGCAGCGTGCCCGTCCGGCCGTTGTCATTGGCGGTGGCGGCGCGGCCTACACCATCATCGAGGAAGTGCAGCGGCAAATCGCCTCGGTGATTTTCAGGCCGGAGGTGACGGATCGTGGCTGGCCACGAGCAGCCAAGAGCTTCAAGATTTTCGAGACCAGCGCAGCTGGCCTGAACCGGTTGCGCGGCATGGTGCGCGAGGTGCTGACCGCGGCTTCAGAGCCGGTCGAAGCGTCGCACATTCCGCTCAAGGCAAGAGCAATGAAAGAATCCCTGCTCGGGGCGGTCGACCATGCGCTGGAAGACGTCGTTTCGGCCCGCTGGACCCAGCGCCCCAACGACGAGCGGAACTTCAGGATATTCCAGGATATCCGCGCGCTCCTGTCCGGTGATCTCTCCCAGCCGATCTATAGCGAGGAGATGGCGCACAAGCTCGGACTGTCCGTCCGCACCATGCACGACGTCGTCCGCCGCTATCGCGGCATGAGCCTGCACCGTTACCTGCGGCTGCGCCGGTTGTGGCTGGTGCGCCAGCGCCTGCTCGCCGGCGCCGACAGCGTCAAGGCCGTGGCGCTCGCCTTCGGCTTCTGGCATCTCAGCGATTTCTCCCGGAGTTACCGCGACCAGTTTGGCGAGACACCGTCGCAAACGTTGGAGCACGGGCGCCGGCGATAGTTTGACAAATCGCGTAGGGCGGCCGCCGGTTTCGTGCTACCGTCCAACCATGAGCAATCGCATTCTCGTCCTCTACGGTTCCTATCGTTCCGACCGCATGGGCATCCGCCTTGCGAATTTCGTCATCAATCGTCTGCGTGGCCGCGGCGAGGACGTCGAATTCATCGACGCCAAGGCGGTCGGCCTGCCGATGCTCGACCGCATGTACAAGGAATACCCTGACGGCAGGGCGCCCGAGGCGCTGGAAAAGCTGGCCGGACAGATCCGCGGCGCCGACGGCTTCGTCTTCGTCACCGGTGAGTACAATTGGGGCATCCAGCCGGGCCTGAAGAATCTCACCGACCATTTCCTCGAAGAGTGGTTCTGGCGTCCGGCCGCGATCGTGAGCTATTCGGCCGGCCGCCTGTCCGGCGCGCGCGCGGCGACCGCGTGGCACGGCACGCTGTCGGAGATGGGCATGGTGGTGGTGTCGAGCACCATCGGCGTCGGCCCGATCGCGCAGACCTTGTCGGCCGAGGGGGAGCCAATCGGCGAGGGTGGCAAGGCGCTGGAGCGCGCGTTCCCGCGCTTTGCCGACGATCTGACGTGGTGGATCGAGGCGGCCAAGGCGCAGCGGGCCAGGAAAGCGCCGCCTTATTAGGCCCTGCTGTGTAGCCCCGCTGGCTCCATCCGCGCTACGTAATCGGCTTACGCCGCCCTGACCTCGCCGAGGAAGCGGTCGAATTGTCCCGCGAGATCGCGCGACTGGGTCGAGAGCTGCTCGGCGGCGACCAGCACTTCCCGCGCGGCGGCGCCGGTATCGTCGGCGGCGCGCTGCACACCCGATATGTTGGTGTTGACCTCCTGGGTACCGCGCGCAGCCTCCTGGACGCTGCGGGCGATCTCCTTGGTGGCCGAGCCCTGTTCCTCGATCGCCGCGGCAATCGCGGTGCCGATCTGGTCGATCTCGCCGATGACGTCGGCGACGTTGCGGATCGCGGCCACGGTCTCGTCGCTCGCGCTCTGGATCGCCGTGATCTGCTCGGAGATTTCGGTCGTCGCCTTGGCGGTCTGGCCCGCCAGCGACTTCACCTCGGAGGCAACCACGGCAAAGCCGCGGCCGGCATCGCCGGCGCGGGCGGCCTCGATCGTGGCGTTGAGCGCGAGAAGATTGGTCTGCTCGGCGATGCTCTGGATCAGCGTGACGACGTCGCCGATCTTCTGGGCGCCCTCGGCGAGCATGCGCGCGGTGTCGCCGGTGCGGCGGGCGTTGTCGACGGCGCGGGCAGCGATCTCGGTGCTCTGCGCGACCTGACGGCCGATCTCGGAGATCGAGGAGGTCAGCTCTTCGGTGGCACTCGCGACCGTCTGCACGTTGGTCGAGGTCTGCTCGGAGGCGGCGGCGACGACCGCGGCCTGGCTGTTGGTCTGGGCCGCCGTCGAGGTCATCGACTGCGCGGTGCTCTCCATGGTCGAGGAAGCCCGGGACAGGCCGCCGACGAGCTCGGTGACCTTGGCCTCGAATGCGCGGGTGAGCTCGTCGAGTGCCTGCGCGCGGCGCATCTTGCCGTCGTTCTCGGCCTGCTTCTCGGCGGCGAGCCGGTCGGCCCGGATCATGTTGTCCTTGAAGACCTGAACGGCCGCGGCCATCGCCCCGATCTCGTCGGAGCGCTCGGCGCCGGGGATGGCGTCCGCAACCTCGCCCTCGGCAAGTCGCGACATCCGGCCCGTCAGGTTGACGATCGGCGCGCAGACGCGGCGGCGGACCATCACGATCAGGCCGACGCTCGCGATCAGCACGGCGGCAAGGCCTGCAAGGGCGATGGTGAAGCTGGTGCGCGCGGCGGAGGAAGCCCCGGCGAGGATCTGCTCGGAATTGTCATAGAACGCGTCGCGGACCTCGATGATGGTGCTGAGGCCGCGCTGCGTGGCGGCGTAATAGGTCTCCATGTCGTGTTCGTACTTGCCGCTGACGGCGCCGTCCTTGACGAGCTTGAGCTCGCGGCCGAACTCCTCGACATAGATCGAATTGAACTTCTCCAGCGCCGCGGCAACGTTCGCAGGCGTTGCCGGATTGCCGCGCAGTTCGAGCAGCGCCATCACGAGCTGGTCGTTGCGGCCCTGCGAGCGACCGATGTCGGCCTTCTCGGTGTCGGTCGCCGGTTTCTTGCCGCCGACGAGATTCTTGTGCAGGCTGGAGTTGAAGCCGCCGACGTCGCGCAACGTCATGGCCGTGTTGGCGTAGCTCGCCTGCCGGTAGGCGTCGCCGTTCAGGATCGCCATGCGGCGGACCTGCTCGTTGAGCAGCGCGGTCACGCCGCTGTTGAGCACGGCATTGTCGGCGACGATCTTCTTGGCGGCGTCCTTGCGCGCCTCGGCCGGTCCGGTGAGCGCCTTGTCGATGGCCTCGCGCAGCGCGGTGAATTTCGCGTTGATGTCGTCGATATTGCTGCCGATGGTCGCGCCGTCGTCGAACGCGCCGGGCAGCTCCTTGCGCAGCGCATTCATCTTGTCGCGGGCGCCGTCGGTCTGCTTGCGCAGCTTGTTCTGTTCAGTGAGCAGCGCCGGGTCGATGGTCGCAGGCCCGTAGAGGATGTTGGTCGAAAAGCCGCGCTCGGGGTTGAGATAGCGCGGGATGTCGCTGGCAGCGCGTGCGATCGCGAGCCTGCCCTGAGCCTCGCTGATCCGGTCCATCGTCTGGTACTTCGTCACGGCGACGTAGACGGCGAGGCCGCCGCCCACGGTCGAGAGCGAGACGATGGCGGTGGTCAGGAGTGTACCGATTTTCATGATCTATCCGGCAAATAACGGAGAATTATTTTGCCCGGACGATAGTTTGCCCGTGTTAATCCCGGGTTTACGCTGTCCACCCTCAGCCTAGCCGGATGCGCGGTCGAGCCTGGCGAGGATCTCCAGCGTGGCGCTGTCGCGTTCGCCTGCGAAATACCGGGCGAGCGCGTCACCGAAAATGGGCTGATCGGACACCGCGCCGAACAGCGTCATCGACGAGCGGAATTTGGCATCATCCGGCGCGCCGAGGATCGCGTTGATGCTCCGGCCCTCGACGCCGAGGATGAGGCCGGTGCATTCGACCAGGCGCGCCCCGAGCACCGGATGGGCGAGGTAGGCCTCGGCCTCGGCACGGGAGCCGATGGCGTAGCGCTGCGACATGGCGCTGACGCCGAGACCGGCGATTTGCGGGAAGATGAACCACATCCAGTGAGTCTGCTTCCGGCCCCTCGCCAGCTCCCCCTCGACGGCGCGAAAAACCGGGTCCTGGGCCCTGACGAAGCGCTCTAGATCGAAAGGATCGGACATTGGATACCTTGGGGATGCCCTGTGGAGCCCTTGCCGGCCGCGATTATGCCTAACTTTTGGCTCCCAATGTGGTAGCTGGTATAGAGTCTCCGGGCGGGGGTTGGGCCCCCCGGGGGTCGATTTGGGGATCTGATGGTTTCCGACCGCGCAAGCGCCGACAGGCTGTTGTCGCGCCGCCGTATAGGGCGGCCCGAGCGCGTTTTGCTGTCTCTGGCTGCCGTGGCGCTGGCGCTGGGCGCGGCCGCCTGGGTCGCGGACATCGGCGATTCCCGCTCGCTGGTCACTGCGGCACTGCCGCCGGCCACCAATGGCCCGTCTTTCGAAGACCGTTTTGCCTCGGCATCGGGCAATCCGTCGGCCCGCGAGCTTGGCCTGCGAACGGTGGAGCGTTCCGCGTTGAACGCAGTCCAGCTCAAGCTGCGCGATGCCAAGGCGATGCTGGCCCAGAAACTCCAGGGCGACGAGTGGCGCTCGACCCTGACCGAAGACGACCGGCAGACGGTTGACGAGACCAGGCCCGCCACGCAGCGCGCCGACGCGGTTCCCATGCCCCGCTCGCGCCCGACGCAGGCGGATTTCTCCGCCCAGATCGCGTCCAGCCAGGCCTATGCCGAGACCAACCCCAGGGTCGACAACCGCAACTTCTTCGAGAAATTCACCGACAAGATCAGGCTGGCCTCGCTGACGCCGGGCGACGGCCTGTTCGGCAAGGCGCCCGATCTCCAGGCCCTCGGCTACGATTCGCGCACGGCGGTCTATGACATCAAGGCCAAGGCGCTTTACCTGCCGAGCGGCGTCGCGCTGGAAGCCCATTCCGGCATGGGTGCGCTGATGGACGACCCCGATCATGTCGACCAGCGCATGGTGGGGGCGACCCCGCCCGCGATCTACGATTTGAAGCCACGCGAAAAACTGTTCCACGGCATCCGCGCCCTGCGCTTGACGCCGACCGAGGGCACCAGTGCGCTCGGCCGCGTCGGCCTTCTCACCCACAGCTACATGCTCGGGCCGCGCGGCGATTCCAACGGCTGCGTCTCGATCAAGGACTATGATCGTTTCCTCAAGGCCTGGGACAATGGCGAGTTCAACCGCCTTGTCGTAGTGCCGAGCCTGAGTGGATCGGCGACTGCCTCGCAGCGCGCGAGCACCGACTCCTGATATTTGCCTGCTTGCTGTGGGGCTGCCGTTTCCCCTTCGTTAAGCCGTCATCGTCCAGAAGCAGCCCATGAGTGATCCATCAAATTCCGAGACCCCGCTGCGTACGACGTTCAAGATCAAGTTGAACGGCGACACGCTGGCGATCGCGACGGTCGGCCAGGCCTATCAATTCCTCACCAACTTCAAGTCGGTCGAGTGGATGGAATTCCGCTCCCTGCACGAGGATGCCGTCGCGGCCCTGGAAGGCGCTGCCGGTAATGCGATGCTGGCGGTGCAGGCGACCAACGCGGTGCGCGCGCTGTTCGTCAGCGCCAAGCTGCTCTGAGGGCTCTTCAGCTCCCGGCGACCGGCCGTTCTGTCGCATCTTGAACTCTGCTTTAGGAACGGGCAAACGGTCCGCGAAGACCGTCGCCGCAAAACCCATATGTTTGAAAACTGAATTCAACGGAGATTGCCATGATGAAACGCCGTACGTTCCTCAAGGGCGGCGCGGTTGCCGGCGCGACGACGCTGGTTGCTGCCCCTGCGATCGCGCAGAGCGCGCCCGAGATCAAATGGCGCCTGACCTCGAGCTTCCCGAAGTCGCTCGACACCATCTACGGCACGGCGCAGATCTTCGCGAAATATGTTGCCGAGGCCACCGACAACAAATTCCAGATCCAGACCTTTGGCGCCGGCGAAATCGTGCCGGGCTTGCAGGCGCTCGACGCCGTCAGCACCGCCTCGGTGGAGATCGCGCAGACCCCGCTCTATTTCTACATCGGCAAGGAGCCGGCGCTGGCCTATGCCACCGGCGCGCCGTTCGGCATGAACCATCGCCATCAGGAATCGTGGTGGCACTTCGGCGGCGGCGCCGACCTCACCAATGAGGCGCTGAAACCGTTCAAGGCGCACGCGATCCTGTGCGGCAATTCCGGCACCCAGATGGGCGGCTGGTTCCGCAAGGAGATCAAGACCGTCGACGACCTCAAGGGCCTCAAATTCCGCATCGCCGGCATGGGCGGCCATGTACTGGCCAAGCTCGGCGTCGTGCCGCAGCAGATCGCGGGCGGCGACATCTATCCGGCACTGGAGAAGGGCACGATCGACGCGGTCGAGTTCGTCGGTCCCTATGACGACGAGAAGCTCGGCTTCCACAAGGTCGCCAAGTACTATTACTTCCCCGGCTGGTGGGAAGGCGGCGCCATGCTGCACATGGTCGTCAACGACGAGAAATGGGCCTCGCTCCCCAAGCAGTACCAGGCGATCGTCAACCAGGCAGCCTCGGCGGCCGGCGCCTGGATGCTGGAAAAATACGACAGCGTGAATCCGGCGGCGCTGAAGCGGCTGATCGCCAATGGCGCGGAGCTGAAGGCGTTCCCGCAGCCGGTGATGGAAGCCTGCTACAGCGCGGCCCAGGACCATCTGAACGAGCTCGCCGCCAAGAGCGATCTGTTCAAGCGGACCAAGGAGAGCCACGACGCGTATATGAAGGAGCTGCTGTTCTACACGCAGATCGCGGAAAACTTTTACGACAACTATTTGCTCGGCAAGATGCGCAACAAGAGCTGATAGACGCCATCATTCCGGGGCGCGCCTCTCGGGCGCGAGCTGTGATGCGCAATTGCGCATCCGAGAAGCCATGTCACCGCCTGTCCTGCTGCCCCATGGATTTCCGGGTTCGCGACTTCGTCGCGCCCCGGAATGACAGCGGAGAGGTGGCTTGTCAGGCCGCGCCCAGCCCCAGCTTCGCGTAGATCCTTCGCGCATAGGCGCCGAACGCATCCGTCGTCTTCAACGGCAGATCGCGCGGGAAGGGCAGGTCGATCGGGAAATAGTCGGCCATCTTCGCAGGTCCCGCCGTCAGCACGGCGCAATGCGAGGACAGGAACACGGCCTCCTGGATCGAATGCGTGACGAAGATGATGGTTTTGCCGCTCTCGCGCCAGATCCGCTGCATCTCCAGATTCATCTGCTCGCGCGTCAGCGCATCGAGCGCGCCGAACGGCTCGTCCATCAGGATCAGCTTGGGATCGTGGATGAAGGCGCGCGCGATCGCGGTGCGCTGCTGCATGCCGCCGGAGAGCTCTCGCGGATATTTCTGCTCATAGCCGGCGAGCCCGACGAGGTTGAGCAGGTCGCGCGCCCGCTCGCGCGCGGCCTTCATCGGCAGGCCGACGATCTCGGCCGGCAGCAGCACGTTGTCCAGGATGTTGCGCCATTTCAGCAGCAGCGCCTGCTGGAACACCATGCCGATGTCGCGGCTCGGATCGAACGGGCTACCGGCATTGCCGATCCTGACGGTGCCGCCGTCGGCGCCGTGCAGGCCGGCCAGAATCTTCATCACCGTCGTCTTGCCGCAGCCGGACGGGCCGACCAGCGAGACGAGCTCGCCTTCCTGCACGTCCATCGTGACGTCGGACACCGCCAGGAATTCGGCGCCGCCGCTGCGATAGACCTTGCGGACGCCCTGCAGGCTGATGAAGGGGGTTGGACTCATGCCAGCCATTTGTTCAGGTTCGCGGTGACAAAAGTATCGTCGCTGAGGTCGGCGTGCTCGCGCGTGACGCGATCGATCTCCTCCTTCTGGCCGGGACTGAGGCCCTCGTTCGGATCGAGGCACCACAGGCCCTGCAATAGGCCCTGGCGGCGCAGGATTTCGTGGCAGCCGGCGATGCAGCCGTGAAAATTGTTGGCGACGTCGAAGAAGGCGCTGTTGCAATCGGTGACGCGGGCATCGAGGGCGAGCAGGTCGGCCGGGACGCTGTCCTTGTGCCGCGCCGCCTTGCAACGCTCGAACTGCTTGATGGCGCTCGCGGTCCACACCGACCAATGGCCGAGCAGGCCGCCCTTGAAATAGGTGCGCGTGGTGACGCCCTTGTCGCGCAGGTCGAACGGCAGCATCAGGTCGAGCAGGATGTGATCGTCATTGCCGGTGTAGAGCGCGACGCGGTCGAGCGCGCCGGCCGCCGCGACGCCGCGCAGCACGTCGAGCGTCCGGTAGCGGTTGAACGGCGCGATCTTGATGGCGATGACGTTGTCGATCGAGGCAAAGCGCTGCCAGAACCGGCTCGACAGGATGACGCCGCCGACGGCGGGCTGCAGGTAGAAGCCGACCAGCGGGATTTCCGCGGCGACCGCCGTGCAATGCGCGATGATTTCGTCCTCGGAGGCGCTCTTCATCGCGGCAAGGCTGAGAAGGCCGGCGTGATAGCCGATGTCACGGGCGGTGCGGGCTTCGGTGACCGCCTGCGCGGTCGGACCTGCAAGCCCCGCGACCATCGCCAGCGGACGCTTGGTCCAGTTGGCGGCTGTCTCGGCGGCAAGCTCGAGCACGGGGCGGTAGAGGCCGACATCGCGGATCGCGAATTGCGTCGTGTGCACGCCGACCGCAAGGCCGCCTGAGCCTGCGTCGATGTAATAGCGCGTCAGCGCGCGCTGATGCGTCTTGTCGAGCTGGCGCTCGGCGGTGAGCGCGAGGGGGTGCGCCGGCAGCACGGTGCCGTCGGCGATCAGCTTGCGGATGTCAGCGTCGATCTGGCTGTGGTGCATGATGTCCTATCCGAATTCGGGGCCGGCGACGGCGAATGGGGTTTCCTCACCCATGACGGTGGCGGGGCCGAACCGCATGCGCTGGAACGGGCGCTCGACACTCCAGCCGGTGGCCGTCAAGCCTTCGAGGAACGAGGCTTGCGACGCGACGGCGTCGAGCAGCAGCGGGCCTGTCTCGGATCGCACGATCGCGTCAACCAGAGCCAGGGCTGCCGCGGCATTGTCGGCAAGCAAGGGACCGATATGGCGGGCGGTCCGGCCGTCTCGCACCAGCGCGATGGCGCCGTTCGCGGCGACGATACGCGAGCCGGAGCGCTGCACGAAGGCGGAGAGGAGTGCGGTCCGGTCGAAACCGGTGGCGCGCCAATCGCGCGCACGAAGCGCATCGAGCGTTGCGGATGATATTGGCGGTGCTTCGGCCCGCGCGGCCTTCACCAGCTTCAGGCGGCGCAATTGCAGGGTCGGCATGAACCCCAGCGGTCCGTAGACGGCAGCGCCGTCGGGCGTCGCATCGAGCCAGCTGGTCAGGCCGTTCTTTCGTGCCGTTTCCAGGCAGGCGTCGACGAGACGGGTGGCAAGGCCGCGGCGGCGATGCGTTGCTGATACCAGCACCATGCTGATCCAGGCATTGTTGCCGGAATAGGGCAGCAAGGCTGCGGTTGCGACCAGCCGCATGCCGTCGCGAATGCCGAAGACGATGCCGTCGCGCAGGAAAATGCGCCAGTCCTCCTCGGTCTGGTTCCACCGCGCTTCCGTCGACAACGCCAGGCCTGCGATCGCGTCGTCGATGCCGAGCTTGATGATGGGCGGGGCGTCAGTAACGGCCATCGCGCACCTCGTATTTGGTCGGCTTGCCGAGGCTCGGCATGGCGCGCGAGACCCAATCCGCGGTCCAGGCGATCAGCTGCTCGGTGTCGACGACGGGAAGGCCGAACAGCTCGACCGCCTTGGAGGTGTCGGTCAGCCATGCGGTCGGCTCCTCCTTGCCCGTCAGCACCGGGGCGCGGCCGAACCTCGCGCCGAATTTCTGCGCGAGATCGCGCACGGCCAGGATCTCGTGGCCGCTGACATTGATCGGCGAGGTCGGTGTGGTGCAGTGGGCAAGGCAGCGCAGCGCCTGCGCGGAGGCATCGCCCTGCCAGATGAAGTTGACGTGGCCGAGGCTGACGTCGATCGGCGTGCCCGCGAGCACCTTCGTTGCGATGTCGTGCAGCACGCCGTAGCGCATGTCGATCGCGTAATTGAGGCGGAACAGGCGCCCGGGCGTTGCAAATTTGTGCGAGAAATATTCGAACATCCGCTCGCGGCCGACGCAGGATTGCGCGTATTCGCCGGGTGGGTTCGGGGCCATCTCCTCGGTCGAGCCTTTGCCGTCGACGGGCACGAACGGATAGATGCAGCCGGTCGAGAACGCCACGATGCGCGAGGAGGGGAAGGCCTGTGCGACCAGCGCCGGCACATGCGCGTTCATCGCCCAGGTCAGCGCCAGATCGCCCTCGGCCCCGAACTTGCGGCCGGCCATGAAGACGATGTTCGGCGCCTTCGGCAGCGCCGCGATCGCTTTCTCGTCCATCAGGTCGCAGCTGATGGTTTCGACGCCGCGCGCGTGCAGCCAGTCCTTCACGCCGGCCTCGCTGAAGCGGGCGACGCCGATGACGCGGCGTTCGGGCGCGGCCGCTTTCGCGAGCCCCGCCAGCGTCGGCCCCATCTTGCCGCCGACGCCGAGGATCATGATGTCGCCCTCAACCTTCTTGAGATCGTCGATCAGGGCCTGCGTCGGCCGGCACAAGAGATCGTCGAGGGCTGCGATATCGGGGATGGCCTTCGGCAGCGTCTGGCGAGTGAGCAGCATGGTTCTCTCCTTTAGGTCTGCCGTTGCTAAGTCTGCCTGGCGTCGCCGACCACGAACATGCGTTCGAGGGCGAGGACGAGGCCGTAAAGCGCGACGCCGAGCAGCGTCAGCAGCACGACCGCCATCACCATCGCGGGCGTGTCGAGCGAGGACTGCACCTGGATCATGAGGTAGCCGAGCCCGCGCTCGGAGGCGATGAACTCGCCGACGATGGCGCCGGCCACCGCCAGGATGGCGCCGACCTTCATGCCGGAGAAGATGTAAGGCAGCGATCCCGGCAGCTGGATCTTGCGGAATAGCGTCCAGCGCGAGCCGCGCAGCGATTTGACGAGATCGAGCAGATCCGGCTCGACCTCGCGCAGGCCGCGCGCGGTGGTGAGCAGGATCGGGAAGAAGCAGATGCTGAATGCGATCAGGATGTTCGGCACGATGCCGTAGGAGAACCAGACGATGAAGAGCGGGCCGAGCGCGACCTTCGGGATCATGTTCAGCGTCACGAACAGCGGCAGCAGCACGAGGCTGAGCAGCGGTGCCCAGCTGAAGATCACCGCGAGCGCGACGCCGACGAAGGCGCCGAGCGCGAAGCCGCCGAGGATCTCGACCGCCGTCACCAGCGTGTTGGCGCCCCAGGCATAGCCGGTGATGCCCAGGGTCTGCACCGTCGCGAGCGGCGAGGGCAGGATGAATTTCGGCACGTGGAAGGCGTCGACCGCGACCTGCCAGAGCACGAGCACGGCGAGGTGCACGATCAGGATGATCGCAAAGCTGCGCGAGGTGCGTGCCCCATCTCCTGCCACCGCTTGCTCCCTGTTGGCGCGGCGACGATGCCGCAAATCTTCAGCCTAAGCAGTCACGAGCCTAGCCGCCTTCGGGGAAAGTTTCAACCAATTGGTTGATTAGGGCCGGAGCGACTGCAGCACCAGATCAGCGACATGGCGGCGGCGGGCGCTGCGCTGGCTGCGGCTCGACAGGTCCTTGCCGAAGATCGCCGACAATGTCGGTGTGTTGGAGAAGAAGAAATAGCTAAGGCCCGCAATGGAGATATAGAGCTGGACCGGGTCGATCCCCTTGCGGAACACGCCCGCGCGCACCCCTTCGTTGAGGATATGCGAAACGCTCTTCACGAGCGGGGAGTGCATCGCTTCCAGCCGCGTCGAGCCGCGGACGTGGCGGGCGCCGCCGCGGTTCTCGTCGTTCAAAAGCACGATGAAATCCGGGTTTGCGGCCAGATGGTCGAACGAGGCCTCGATCAGCTTGCGGATCGCCTTTTCCGGCGGCAGGCCTTCGAGGTTGAGCTTGCGCTCCTGCTCGCGGATGTCTTCATAGACCCATTCGAGCACGGCGAGGTAGAGCGCGTCCTTGTCGCCGAAATAGTGGTAGACGAGCTGCTTGTTGACGCCGGCGCGCATCGCGATCTCGTCGACGCGGGCGCCCGCAAAGCCGTGCCGGGCGAATTCCAGGCGGGCCGCGGTGAGCAGCTTCTTGCGGGTGGCGACGGGGTCGCGGCGCTGCGGCACGGTGTCACCAGATCGTTTTGCGGGCATTTCCAACCAAACAGTTGACAAGTGGAGGGCGGGCTTGTTGCATTGGTATCCTCACGAGGGGAGAGCGACAAGCCGGGTCGCTGGCATGAGGAGAGATGCGATGAAGCGTTTGCAGGCGGCTGTTGTGGCCCTGATGCTCGGTTTGCCGGCGCTGCCGGCGAGCGCGGGCGAGGCGGTCAACCTGATCCTCAACTGGACGCCGACGGCCGACCACTCGCCGTATTATTACGCCAAGGCGCAGGGCTGGTACGAGAAAGCAGGCATCGACCTCTCCATCGAGGTCGGCAAGGGCTCCGGCGTCTCCGCCGCCAAGGTCGGCTCCGGCGGCTCGCCCTTCGGCGTCGCCGATCTCGCCACCATGCTGGTGGCCAAGAGCAAGGGCGCCGACACCGTTGCCGTGATGAGCGTCTACGCCAATACCGGGCAGACCTTCTACTGGCTGAAAAGCTATGGCGTGAACGGGGTGAAGGATTTTGCCGGCCACAAGATCGGCAATCCGCCCGGCGATGCCTCGCGCGTGATGTGGCCGGCCTTCGCCAAAGCCGCAGGGCTCGCGCCGGACTCCGTCGGTTTCGTCAATGTCGGGCCGACCGCGAAGATCGCGGCCCTGAAGAGCCACACCGTCGACATCATCAGCGACTTCTACAACGAGCACGACCTGAAGGTGATCGAGTTCGGGCCCGACCTCGGCTACGTCAACTGGAAGGACATCGGGCTCAATCCCTACGGCAATTCGCTGATCGTCAACGGCGCGTATTTGCAGAAGAACCCGAAGGTCGTCGAAGACTTCGTGCGCGTCACGCAGAAGGCCTTTGCCGCCTGTGTTGCCGACGCCACGCCGTGCCTGAAGGCGCTGCTCGACCAGGTCTCCGGTCTCGACAAGGAGAACCAGGAGCGCCAGTGGGAGCGCATCAAATTCCTGATGACGGACGAGTTCACCACCACCAAGGGCCTCGGCTGGATCGACGGCGAGCGGATGAAGAAGGATTACGAGCTGGTCCAGACCTATCTCGGCATGGAGAAGCCGTTCGACGTGACCACGGTGTTCACGACGAAGATGCTGGATCCGAACATCAAGATGGATGCGAGCAAGGTGAAGAAGTAGGGAGCAGCACTTGCCCCGTTCTCCGCACGTGCTCTGGACGCAGCGCAGCGTCCCTTAGACGGTGCGCTGCAGGGCCGGGGCCCATTTTGCCGAGAGCATGATCCGGGAGGGGGGCCGGCTCTGCGCAGCAGCGTTGCACGCTGCAGCGCGTCCGGGACACGAAAGCGGCTCCAACCTGCCCATCCCCCACGTATTCCCATGGAGAATTAACCGGCCGTTAACCATATTCGCCGCATCGTTAACCATTCAATAACAGGGAACGAGTCGGCCGTGATGGAGGCTGCAGTCAAACCTCAACGCCAAATGGTGCGCCTGCGCGGGCGCTCCTACGTGGCTTTCGTGTTTACGCCGACGGTTCCGGTCCAGGACTGGCTGCAGGAGATCGACACCACCATCGCGCGCTCGCCGGGATTCTTTGCCGGCCGGCCCGTGGTGATCGACCTGTCCTCGGTCGATCTCAGCCAGTCCGGCATCGGTCATCTGCTCACCAGCCTGCAGGACCGCAACATCCGCGTGCTCGGCATCGAGGGCGTTGAAGAGGCAAAGCTGACCCCGATGATGCCGCCGCTGCTGTCGGGCGGACGCAGCTGCGTGGTCGAGCCGAGCGCGCCGAAGAAACCCGAGACCAAGGTCGAGGCCAAGCCGACCTCGCTGCTGCTGGAAAACCCGGTGCGTTCGGGGCAGACCGTGATCTTCCCGGAAGGCGACGTCACCATCCTGGGGTCGGTCGGCTCCGGCGCGGAGGTGGTCGCCGGCGGCTCGATCCACGTCTACGGCGCGCTGCGCGGCCGCGCCATGGCGGGCGTGAACGGTCACACCAGCGCGCGCATCTATTGTCAGAAGATCGAAGCCGAACTGCTTGCGATCGATGGATTTTATCAGACCGCCGACGATATCGACGCCGCGCTCCGCGGCCGGCCTGCCCAAGCCTTCCTGCAAGGCAACACAATGCGAATTACCGCGCTGAACTGACCAGAAGGAGATTTCAGAGATGGCCAAGGTACTGGTCGTGACATCAGGCAAGGGGGGCGTCGGCAAGACTACGACGACCGCCGCACTGGGAGCGGCGCTGGCGCAACGCGGCGACAAGGTCGTCGTCGTCGATTTCGACGTCGGCCTGCGCAACCTCGACCTCGTGATGGGGGCTGAACGCCGCGTCGTGTTCGACCTCATCAACGTGGTGCAGGGCGTTGCGAAACTCCCGCAGGCGCTGATCAAGGACAAGCGGCTGGAGAACCTCTGGCTGCTGCCGGCCTCGCAGACCCGCGACAAGGATGCGCTGACGGAAGAGGGCGTCGGCAAGGTCATCGACGATCTGCGTGCCCGTTTCGACTGGGTGATCTGCGACAGCCCGGCCGGCATCGAGCGCGGCGCCTCCATGGCGATGCGCTTCGCCGACGAGGCCGTGATCGTGACAAATCCGGAAGTCTCCTCGGTGCGCGATTCCGACCGCATCATCGGCATGCTCGATTCCAAGACCGTGCGGGCCGAGAAGGGCGAGCGCGTCGAGAAGCATATTCTCATCACGCGCTATGATCCCTCTCGCGCTGCGCGCGGCGAGATGCTGACCATCGAGGACATCCTCGAGATCCTCGCAACACCCTTGCTCGGCATCATCCCCGAGAGCCAGGACGTGCTGCGTGCCTCCAACGTCGGCACGCCGGTGACGCTGTCGAATGCGGAAGGTGCTCCGGCGCGGGCCTATATCGACGCGGCGCGCCGGCTGTGCGGCGACACCGTGCCGATGCAGGTGCCGACCGAGCGCAAGGGCTTCATGGATCGCCTGCTGCGACGGAGGGCTGCATGAGCATGGGTCTGCTTCGGCTTCTCCGCGGCAACAAGGCCTCTGCACCCGTCGCTCGCGAACGGCTGCAGATCCTGCTTGCCCATGAACGCGGAATGCGTGGCCAGCCCGATCTGCTCGGCGTGCTGCGTGAGGAAATTCTCGCCGTCGTGTCCAAGCACGTGATGCTGGACCCGACCAAGGTCATCGTCCGGCTCGAGCGCGGCGACGAGGTCTCGACCCTCGAGGTCGATATCGAGGTGCCCAACGATTTCGAGCGCAAAAAAGTGGCGGTCGCGTAGGGGCACGCGGCCGACGACTCCCAGCTTTGGGGTGGGTGAAGGCGGTCCGCCGGGCATGGCGGGCCGCCTTTGTCGTTTGGGTACTCACATTCTCGGGGCCGCCGATGTGATCGACGGTAAGCGGAACGCCATCGGAGGCGAAATCGTTGTCAAAGACCGCGGGAGCGTCGAGCCAGACCCCGCGGCCTCATCAGACGGAGAGCGCCCATGATGTCCGAGGTCCAGGTCCACACCGTTGCGCGGCAGATGCTAGAACAGCACGGTTTTGCTGCGATCGCGAAGGCCGCCGAGCAGGCCCAGGCCTGCGAGGGCCGCGGCGAGGCCGACGAGGCCAAGGAATGGCGTCACATCGCCGACGCCATGAAGATCATGCGTGGGCCTCACCATAGCTGATTGCCGGACAGGAAGCGGTTCAGCGTTCCTCGCGGTCCGATCCCGGTGAGCGGGATCGATGCTGCGTTTGCGGCTGGCCGCGCTCGCCTGTCTCCTTGCACGGGAGCTGTTCCCACGATCCGTCCGGCGCCTGCTGATAGGCGCTGCACGATGACGACGAGGCCGTTTTGTCTTCGGCCTTTTGGGCGTCTGAATTCCTTGCCTGTGCCGGGCCGGCCAGCGCTGCGCTCACCGCGAGCACGCTGGCGACAATGAGATGCGTCAACCGCATGGGGGTTCTCCTGAGTGAAGAAGCCCGCATGCTGGCCGGGAATGTGACGATTGTTGGCCGAAACGCAGGTCCCGTCGCGGTGTGCTTAACGTTGCGAGCGCCAGCCTGTTAGCCGCCCTTGGCGCGGATCAGGCCGGCGAGGTTGGTCTTCTGGGCCTCGCACCAAGTGGGCATGCCGAGGCGGCGCTGGTTGAGATCGGTCGCCTGGGTCGCCACCGCAACCTCAGCCATCAAATCGTCATCCTGCTTCTCGCCCATCTTGCCGCCGGTGTGCATCCAGGCGATCGCCTTGCGCACTTTCTCGGTGGTGCCATCGGGCAGGTGCATCTGCTCCGCCTTCTGGACCAGGTCCTGGTAGACCACGTCCGTGCCCGGGCATTCGACCTTGGCGGCGAAGGCCTGCAGCACCAGGGTCACATAGGTCGAGCGTGGATGGTCCTCGGCTTGGGCCGGAGCGGCGATCAGCAACAGGCCGGCCATCAGGAAACCGTAGCGCATCCTTGGTATCTCCTCCATTTTTTGGGGAGGCTAGCGTCCGGCGGGCTGCTCCGCAATGGCGCCGGGTGCGAATTTGTCGCTTCCCGCTGCGGTGCGCTATCGTAGCCCGTATCCCGCCTCGGAGAGCGACATGAGCCTGTTCAGCACGCCGTTCGATCCCATTCGTGACAGGGCGCTCGTGACCGGCGCGGGCCATGGCATCGGCCGCGCGATCGCGCAGGCCTTGGTCGGCGAGGGCGTCCGGACCGTGTTCGCCGATGTGGACGCCGAGCGGGTGAGGACCGCGATCAGCGCCAGCGAGAAGCCTGAACTGGCGGTACCCTGGGTCGGCGATCTCGCCGAGCTGGAGGCGTGCGACGCACTGCTTGCCGTCGCGCATGCTGCCTTGGGCGAGATCACGCATTTCGTCCACAGTGCATCGCCGCCGCGGCGGGAGGCCGATCATGCGCTCGCGGTCGATCGCAGGACCTGGCAGCAGATGCATGCCGTCAATCTCGATGCCGGCTTTCACCTCGCGCGCGAGCTCGCAAAGCGGCTGATCGCGGCGAAGCGGCCGGGCTCGTTCCTGTTTCTCACCTCGCTGCATGCGGGCACGCCGCGCAACCTTCCGCATTATTCGACGGCGAAGGCGGGGATGGCGATGCTGGTGAAGGAGCTGGCCAAGACGTTCGGCCGCTACGGCATCCGCGTCAACGCGCTGGTGCCCGGTGCGATCGCGGCCGGCGGGTTCGTTGCGGATCCCGCGCTGGCGCGGCACATTCCGCTCGGGCGTCTCGGCGAGGCCGGCGACCTCGCACCGATGGCGCTCGCGGTGCTGTCGAACAAGCTTTCCGGTTACGTCACCGGCGCTGCCTTTGTCGTCGACGGCGGCTTGTCGCTGACCAACTGGTTCGAGCCGCCGGCATTCGACGAATAGTCAGCGCTGCCAGGCCGGCACCGGATCGAGCGGCGTGCGATAGAGCTCGTTGTCGTCACGATCGGTGACGCGCACCGCGCAACCCTTCTGCTGCAGCTCCGGCTTCACTTGCGACAGCTCGCATGCGAGTTGATCGGCGCGATCGGAGGCAACCTCGATATCTTCGAGAATGATTCCGCCCTGGTTTCTGAACTCTTCACCAACCACGAGATCGAAGGAGTAGTAAGGCATCCGAATTCCCCGATGTGACGACCCAGCTTCAAAAACAAGTCTTCAATGGAAATCTCGACACATCCGGGATGGTACCACTGAGTCGATATCTATCGAATGAACAGGTCGCGCAATCTCTGTGCTTATGGCGCAGAAATGATGTGCAGCATGTGGGGCCGTTAAGAGTTTATTAAATACGTGGCGCAATCATAAGGCATGGAATTGCAGCAGAACCGGGCTCCGGGAACCGGCAGCTGCAAGAGAAGGCCGCCGGCATAGCTCCCGACGGCCTTTTCTCTTGAGCGAAAAATAGCGCTTTTCCGTAATCGTCCGGACTCAACGCATCACATCGACTCGGACAGCGTACGCGATGTCGCGGCTGCGCACCGTGCTGTTTGTTGCGCGCGTCTAGCGCAACGGCATCGGCGGACGCACGACCGGTCCGTCGTCATCGGCAACGGCTTGCGTCGTAGTGACAGGTGCGGCCGGCGGCGGCATTGCGGCGGCTTGCGAAGGCGGCGGGGGAGGCGCGAGCGGCGCGGGCGAATAGGCGGGCATGTAGGTCCGCGACACCACTGGTTTCGGTTTATGAACTGCCGGCGGCGCCGGAGGCTTCGGCGGCAGCGCAGCAGCGCGTGCGCGCGGATCGACCGGCTTGGCCTCAGCGACCGGTTTTGGCGCGGGCGGCTTCGCCATCTCGCGCGCCATCTGCTCCTGTCCGGCCTTCAACTCGGCGATGTTGGCCTTGAGCTGCTCGATCTGCTGCGCCATTGCGGCAAGGTCGCGCGTCATCGATTGCACCGACTGCACTGCATCGGGCGGCGTTGCCGCAGGCATGGCTGTCGCGACCTGTGCCACGGGCGCCGTCGCGGTCGATTGATCGGTGGTGGTTTGATCGGTCGCCACTTGGCTTGCGGGCGGCACGGCTTGCTCCGCAGGCGCTGCGGCCTGCGCGGGCGCGACCGGCGCGGTCTGCGATGTGGAAGGCAGCAGCGACCTCAACGACGCTAGGGCAGGCGTCCATTCCGCGAGCATCTGTTTGGCCGTATCGCCGTGCTTCTCCCAGGCGATGGTGGCGGCCGCGCTGCCTCCCGCGAACAGAAACGTGACGAACGCACCGCGCAGCCATTTGCGCACCGCGGATCGCTTCGGCCGAGCATGGTCATCGCTCGCTGCGACGCGTACGGCCGTGTCGACCGACGGCGGTGCCGCCGTCTGCGGCTCCGAGACGGGCGCGAACCTCGGCTCCAGCGAGAGCCTGGGCTCCAGTGAGATTTTGGGTGGCGGCGCGAATTTCGGCTCCGGACGGGGCGTGACGTCAGGCGCCAGCGTGGGCGCAACGCTGACGGGGCGCGAGGCCAGTACAATGTCGGGCGAAATCTGAATCGCGTCGTGCGGATCGTTGTCCTTGACCGTGTCCTTCACGATCTCATCGACGATTTGCTTGGGGTTCAGCGTCGCGAGCATCGCCGCTCCTTTGAAGCACAGGCGTTGAAGCCCGGGTGTTAAGTCCTGGTCGTCCGCATTGGCGCGAGCCGATCTGTTGAGGTGAGCCCATCAATCCGATGCGCCCGGCTTGATGACCCCACGAGTCCAGCCGGATTTGACCAAAGCAAGGCGGGGGGATGGAGATGATGCGACGCTCTTCCGCCGTTTGTGGTGATGGAACCCAATTTTTCGAACACAAGCACGTGTTTCCCGTTGCCTTGTTTTCAGCACGATTTTGGCAACATCTGGCGATGCTGGGGGTGCTGCTATCCGCTACAGGGGCCGGCGGTGCCAAGATCTCTCATCGCTTTATTCGCTATCGCCATGCTGCCGCTGCTGGGCGGCTGCATGCAGACGACACTTTCACCATCGACCGACGCGAGCATGACGCCGCGCGACCGGCAGTTGCTCGCGCATACGCCGTACGCGCAGGCGAACGTGCCCGAGCAATATCTCCGTCACATCGTCGACTATCACCGCAAGGAGCAGCCCGGTACCATCCTGGTCGATACCGATGCGCGCTATCTCTATTACGTGCTGCCGGACGGCAAGGCTATCCGGTACGGCGTTGCGGTCGGCGAGGAAGCCATGGCGTTCTCGGGCGTGGCGCGGGTCGGCCGGCTGGCGGAATGGCCGGACTGGGTTCCGACGGCGGATATCCAGGCGCGGCTCGGACCGTATCCGGCACGTGTTCCCGGTGGACCCGCCAATCCGCTGGGGGCGCGCGGCATCTATCTCTATGCCGGCAACAAGGACACGCTCTATCGCATCCACGGCACCAACCAGCCCGAATATATCGGGCAGGCGATCTCGTCCGGCTGCATCCGGATGCGCAACGAGGACGTGATCGATCTGTACGACCGGGTGAAGCTCAATTCGACGGTCGTGGTGCTGCCGCCCGGACAGAGCGCGCGGGCCGAGACGGGCGGAAGCTGGCGCGGGTAAGCAGAGCTTACGCGCGTTCCGACGTTACGTGGGGGGCCGATCTCGCGCTAGTTCTCAGGCCGCGCGATCCGCCATTGCAGCGTCGTGGCGTTGCCATTGGCGTCGCCCGGCGCCTTGTCGGCGGGCGAGGTGTAGAGCGGACGGTACCGGTACGCCCACATCCTGCTGCCGTCGTTGCGGCTGATCACGGTGAAATCGCCGATGGCCTTGGCGTCGGCCGTTGCCGGCAGCGGCACCCAGCTCTCGGTGCACTTGCCGTTGCAGTTCGAGGTCTTTCCGGTGGTGTCGCGCTCGTAATAATAGAGCGTCATGCCCTTGAGATCGACGAGCTTGGGACCCTGCTTGGTGATGACCACCTTCGCGGGCGCAGTCGTCGCCTCCGGCTTCGGCGGAGGAGGTTCGCCGCCGCCATGGCCGTTCGCGAGCGCATGGCCGGTCGAGAGCGCGATGGCCGCGGCCGCAATGAGACACCTGAACATCCGAACCCCCGCCCTGCAAAGTTAATCGCGCGTTAATCGCAGAATGTTGCGGACCCTAGCAGGCGAAGGTTAGTTCCAGGTTTCGCGGACCTCGGACAATTGCAAATAGGGGTCCGTATCATACCGGACTATCGCGGAGCGGTGCGCGGCTCAAATCGTTGCCGGCGGCGATCGCCTTGCGCAGCAGCCGCATCAACTCTTCGCCCTCTTTCGCGCTGAGGCCACGCAGCATGATGCGCTGCGCCGATTCCACGGCCGGTGTGATCTTGCGCAGCGTGCGCCGGCCCTCGTCGGTGATCTCGAGCTCGCGGGCGCGGCGGTCCCGGCTGGAGGCGCGACGCTCGGCAAGGCCCTTCTGCACGAGGCGGTCGATCACGCCGGTGATGGTGGTGCGGTCATAGGCGATCAATCCTGCG
Source organism: Bradyrhizobium sp. WYCCWR 12699 (assembly GCF_032144035.1). Classification (NCBI taxonomy): domain Bacteria; kingdom Pseudomonadati; phylum Pseudomonadota; class Alphaproteobacteria; order Hyphomicrobiales; family Nitrobacteraceae; genus Bradyrhizobium; species Bradyrhizobium sp. WYCCWR 12699. Next base: position 348,805 of record NZ_JAVTJN010000036.1, on the reverse strand, counting down.
AGCGTCACCTGGTCGAGCCCCGGATTGGCCTTGATGGTCGCGAGCGCGGCGTATTGCACCGGCGTCAGGTCGAACCCCGCATCCTCGACCTCGGCCAGGAACACCGCGACCGCAATCTGCTGGAACCGGCGCGCCAGATGCCCGGGCATCTCGTTGTTGTCTTTCACCGAATTCTCCTCCTCGGACTGGGACGGTCGGATCGTTGACAAGTATACTGATAGTCAGCATACTGAGCAATATCCAAACAGAACGTTCGCGGGGAGAGGTGCTCATGCAATTCCATCTCAATGGATTCCGGCCGGGCGACCCTGAAATTGCCGATCCCGCCGAGCGTGTTCAGGCGTCGGGCGCTGCGGGCGCCGTGCCTGACGAGGTCGATGTCCTCATCGTCGGCTGCGGGCCGGCCGGCCTCACGCTCGCCGCCCAGCTCGCGCAATTCCCCGACATCAAGACCTGCATCGTCGAGCAGAAGCCGGGCCGGCTGCTGGTCGGGCAGGCCGACGGCATCGCCTGCCGCACCATGGAGATGTTTCATGCCTACGGCTTCAGCGAGCGCGTGCTGAAGGAGGCCTATTGGGTCAACGAGACGACGTTCTGGAAGCCGGACGAACGGCTGCCCGAGACCATCATCCGCAGCGGCCGGGTGCAGGACGTCGAGGACGGGCTGTCTGAATTCCCGCACGTCATCCTCAACCAGGCGCGCATCCATGACGGCTTTCTCGACGTCATGCGCAAATCGCCGGCCAAGCTCGAGCCCCATTACAGCCGCCGTCTTCTCGACCTCCATGTCGATCCGGCCACGGGCCCTGGCGATCATGCCGTGACCGTGCGCCTCGAACGCTTCGATGCCGGGAACGAGGGCAAGGTCGAGACGGTCAAGGCGCGCTATGTGGTCGGCTGCGACGGCGCGCGCAGCACGGTGCGCAGGTCGATCGGGCGCGAGCTGCACGGCGATTCCGCCAACCACGCCTGGGGCGTGATGGACGTGCTGGCGGTGACGGATTTTCCGGACATCCGCTTCAAGTCGCTGATCCAGTCGGCGAAGGACGGCAGCCTGCTGATCATTCCGCGCGAGGGCGGTTACATGGTCCGCATCTATGTCGAGATCGCCAAGCTCGAGGTCGGCGAGCGCGTCGCGAACCGCAACATCACTGCCGACGACGTGATCGCCAAGGCGCAGCGGATCCTGAAGCCGCACACGCTCGAGGTGAAGGAGATCGCCTGGTGGTCGGTGTACGAGATCGGTCAGCGTCTGACCGACAAGTTCGACGACGTGCCGGACGCGGAGATCGCAACGCGCCTGCCGCGCATTTTCATCGCCGGCGATGCATGCCACACCCACAGCCCGAAGGCGGGGCAGGGCATGAACGTCTCGATGCAGGACGCCTTCAATCTCGGCTGGAAGCTCGCCGCCGTGCTGCGGAAGCAGTGTGCCCCACAGCTGTTGCATTCCTATTCGGCGGAGCGTCAAGCGGTCGCCAAGGAGCTGATCGATTTCGACCGCGAATGGGCGGGCATTCTTGCCTCCGCCGCCAAGGCCGGCGGCGCCGATGCCGCCAGGACCCAGGACTATTTCGTCCGGCACGGCCGCTACACCGCGGGCACGGCGACGCACTACAGGCCGTCACTCCTCACCGGTGCGGCGTCGCATCAACACCTCGCGCAAGGCCTCGTCATCGGCAAGCGCTTCCATTCCGCCCCGGTGATCCGGCTGGCTGACGCAAAGCCGGTGCATCTCGGCCATGCCGGGCAGGCCGATGGCCGCTTCCGGATCTACGCGTTTTCGCCCGCGGAAGATCCTGCCGCCGCAGGCTCGGCCATTCGCGCGCTCTGCAATTTCCTCACCGAGGCCAGGGATTCGCCGGTCAAGCGCTATACGCAAGGTGGCGCCGACATCGACAGTGTGATCGATCTTCGCGCGGTGTTTCAGCAGGATCATCGCGAGCTCGCCGTCGAGGCGATGCCGCCGCTGCTGCTCCCGCGTAAAGGGCGCTACGGCTTGGTCGACTACGAGAAGATGTTCTGCCCGGACCTCAAGAGCGGCCACGATATCTTCGCCATGCGCGGCATCGATCGCAAAGCCGGCTGCATGGTCGTGGTGCGGCCTGACCAGTATGTCGCGAACGTGCTTCCGCTCGACGACTTTGCCCGGCTTGCATCGTATTTCGACGCGTTCATGCTGCAGGTCGACTGACGGTCCGGCAGCGCGGATGACGCGTTGCGCCGATGAACGGCGGATGAATATTGAACCGCGAGCCGCCCGCGCTTCAATCTTTCGACGGGGGCGAGCCTCGCTGACGGAACGCCCGTTCCGCCAGCGCGTTCCGACTCGAAAGAGGAGGAATACGCCATGAAGTTCAGGAGCGTTTTGATTGCCGCATTGCTGCTCGCGCCAACAGCCGCACTGGCCGCGCCGGGCATCGTCACCGTCTCGACCGGCTTGCGCGCCGGACCGGGGCCGGGTTTTCCACTCGTCGACCGTGTCCCCGAGGGCGCCCGCGTCAACATCCATGGCTGCCTGCGCGGCAATGCCTGGTGCGACGTCAGCTTCTCCGACGATCGCGGCTGGGTGTCGTCGCAATATCTCGAATATCTCTATCGCAACCACTACGTCTATCTGCCCGACTATGTCGAGGAGATCGACGTGCCCGTCGTCCCGTTCGTGCTGACATCGTACTGGTCGAGCTACTATGCGGGGCGTCCCTGGTACCACCGCCACGCCTACTGGAATAATTACTGGAGCTCGCACCAGAGTGTCGCGACGCGAATGACGCTTGATCCGCGTGCCGCCCGGATCGGCCGCGCGGCGACACGCGATGCGGCGGTTGCTTTGGAACGGGAAGGCGTGCGGGGCAAGGGCAGCGCCGCGATCTCCGGACGTAACGCCGCGAATGCGCGGCCTGACGCTGCGATCGCGACGCGCGACGCTGCGAAACGCGATGCCGCTGTTGCCGCCGACCGGACGCGTGCCGGACGGAGCGAGCGCATCGCGCATGAGCGGATCCAAGCGCGGACCCAAGAGCGGACCCGAGAGCAGACGCAGACGCGCAATCCGCGCGATGTCCAGGCGCGCGTGATGCATGAACGGGCCGCGAGCCGCGCTGCGGTGCGCACCCAGCCGATGACACGCGCGCATGAAGCACCGCGTGTGTCCGCCGCTCCGGCTGCGCGGGCCGCGATGCCGCATGTCGCGCAGCCGAATGTGAGCCACGGCTCGCCCATGAATGCCCGTGCGCAGATGCCGGCGCCCCGTGCCGCTGCGCCTGCAATGCCGCACGGCGGTGGCGGCGCTCCGCACGTCAACGCCGCGCCTCGCGGCGGCGGTGCCCCGGCCGGCGTCCCCGGCGGCGGTCACCAGAAGCACTGAGAAGTCGCAAGGAAAGCGTCAAGTAAAGCTCCAAGGAAAGCCCGGCTCTCGCGCCGGGCTTTCTGCTGGATGGATCCGGGTTCCGTGCGCGTACAATTTAAGAAAGTTCTTCGCGGGCAGATTTCATCGATCGTAAGATGTGTACCCAAAGATGTAAGCATCCACTCGGGGCAGCGGGGCACGGGAGGATGATGATGAGACAGAGCCAGGCGGAGACGCGCCGCCAGAATGTCGCGAAGCGGTCGATGACCAAAGAGGCCAAGCAGCTGGCCGGTCTGATTGCGGGGTTGCGTGAATCCCTCGAAGGGATCCACAAGGAGCGGACGAGTGCGAAGCTCACCGGCGCCGAGATGGGCATGCTCGACGAGCGCCGTAATAATCTGCTGCTCACCATTGCAGCCCTCGATGACCGCCTCTCGGCGGTGCAGGGACTGATCGATCTCGGTCGCCCCCACATCATCCGCGTGCATTAGCGGAGCTCGGACATGGGACGACCGGTTCCGTCGCTGATGCGACGGACCGGCTTCCGGCCGCCGATTCAGCACGACATGAAGACGGCGCCGTGCCGTCGCAGGCGGCCAGCCTGCGAGGGGTGGAATCGCGTTCCCGTGGGCACGCGCGATGCCGAACGCCGGCGCCATGCCTGCGGATGGCACCAAATTGCCACGCTCCCGGCGAATTGCGGCCGCAGCCCGCTGCCACGAGGAGGTCGGGTGCAGGGCGACGCAAGGGGATGCGAATTGGCCTACAAGATGATCGCAGAACGCGACAACGAGAAATACAGTTTCGCCCGCGAGAGCCGGTTGCTTATCGTGGCGAAGGCAAAGGTGTGGGCGAGCGAAGGGTGGCGGGTCGTCGTCACCGACCAGGACGGCAAGGCCTATGCGCCGCCCGAATTCGATCATCTGTCGGCGGCGTGACCGACGGGCTTCGCTCGAAAACGCTCTGGGGCCGACATTTGATATCGCTGTTTGGACTGGGGCGCGAGCGGATCGTGCCCGTGATGAGTCTTGCAGCCGCCGCCGTTGTGACGGCGACGGTTGCGGCCGCACAAAATCTCGATGCCGGCAAGCCGCCTGCCAAGCTCTTCGCTGACGGCTGTGCGACCTGCCATCGCAGTCCGCGCGGCCTTGCCAAGGGGCGCTTCAGCCTGACGCTGTCCTAGTTCCTGAAGGACCATTACGCGACCAGCTCGGACTCCGCCAAGGTACTCGCCGCCTATCTGGAATCGGTCGACGAGCCCTCGCCACGCGCCGCGGCCAAGCCCGCGAAGAAGCCCGCACGATCCACCCCGCGTCAGCCCAAGCCGGTGCAGAGCCAGTAGGGCGTGCGGGGCGGCTATCCGCGCCGGTAGGTCTGCGCGAGCAGACGTGCGTGCACGGCGCGTAGCTCGGCGTTCATGCGCGTCTGTCCCGTCGTGACATAGGAAAGCCAGGCGCCGTCCGCGGCCAGGCGCACCATTTGCAGATCGGGCGAGCCGTCGGTGGTGTGATGACGCTTCAGGCGGGCCTTGATCCAGTCGTTCCAGAGCCGGCGCAGCGGCGGATCGGTGACGACGACCATGCTCAGCGCCGCCCATGGGGTCGTAAAGCCGAAGGTTCTGCCGGTGAATACCGCATTCACATAGGCGCGTGTAAAACTGCCGCGCGGCTTGGGATCGTTCTCGATCGCAGCGTCGATCTCGGCGTCGACGCGGGCAAGCAGATCGGCGAACAGGCCTTCGATCAACGCCTGCTTGCTGCCGAAGTGGTGGAACAGCCCGCCCTTGGTGACGCCGGCCGCCGCGGCGACTGCCTGCACCGTGATGCCGGCGACGCCATGGTCCATGGCGATCGCAGCGGCATGGTCGAGCAGGGCGCGCCGGACCTGCTCCGGCTGCTTGGCGCGGGTGTAGCGGTTTTCCGGCATCAATGCGCCGTGGTCTGCGAGAACAGGTTGATGACCACGACCCCTGAGACGATCAGTGCGATGCCGACGAAGGCCGCGGCGTCCAGCATCTGACGAAACAGCACGAAGGAGACAGCGGCGGTCAGGATGATGCCGACCCCGCCCCAGATCGCATAGGCGATGCTCAAGGGGATGACGCGGATCGCGACCGACAGCGCGTAGAACGAGGCGACATAGCACAGCACCATGGCCAGCGTCGGCCACGGGCGGGTGAACTGCGCGGATTGCTGCAGGAAGGCCGATGCCGTGACCTCGAGAATGATGGCGAGGGCGAGCATTGCGTAGGCGTTGAAGGCGGGGGTCATGGTCAGCTCGGAAAAAAGATACCGCGCGGTTGGTATGTTTAGCACGCGGCGCTTGGCTTTTCCCGGCAGCAGGTATCACGTCTGAGTGACGAGCCTGCGACGGTGCCGGAACGCGGCATGAAGCCGCCGCGCGGTGGTTGCGCAGCGGCTCCAGGATTTCGTAGCGGTCAGAGCGGCGTCAGTTGATCCGCACGGAGAGCTCGACGTCTTCGGCGAAGGGCGTCGACATGTAGCCGCTGCCGGGCCTGCGCACGCGCGCCAGATAGTCCGGGCTGTCGTCGGCGTTGTCGGCGACGATGATCGCACCCGGTCCGAGATGGTTTTCGAGCAGGTCGAGGATCTCCGGGTAGAGCGCCTTGGCCCCATCGAGCAGCACGAGATCGATCGTAACAGGCAGATCGGCCTGAAGCGTCTTCAGCGCGTCGCCTTCACGGATTTCGACGAGATCGATCAGGCCGGCGGCGATGAGGGTTTCCCGCGCCCGCGCCGCCTTGGACGGCTCGAACTCGCTGGTGATGAGGCGGCCGCCGCCATTGTCGCGCAAGCCTGCGGCAAGGTGCAGCGTCGAGATGCCGAACGACGTGCCGAACTCCACGATCGTCCTCGCGCGGGAGCTGCGTGCCAGCATGTAGAGCAGTGATCCGGTCTCGCGCGAGACCGCGAGCGGTATCTCCTTCAGGCGTCCGTAGAGGTCGCGATAATCGGTCTTGCTCCGCATCATCCGCGCCCGGTCCGCATCGGACAAATCGGCGACGGCGGCTCGCATTGCACCGTTTGCCGCCTCGGCCTCGTCGAACAGGCGATCCAGCAGCGGCGCAAGCGATGTGATGGTTGGGGTGGTCATTCGAGGTCTCCAGATGTGGCGATGAGTTGGGTGCTTGCGTGCGGAGTGAAATACGACTAATTCGTCGCATTTCCTATTCGCATTCACCGGGCGCGCCATGGCCGATCGTCGAAGCCGTTCAGTTTCCTCACGAAAACAGCCGCAACAGGTCCGCTCCAACGAGCTGGTGGCGGCGATCCTGGATGCCGCTGTTCAGGTTCTGGCGAAGGAAGGCGCGCAGCGTTTCACCACGGCACGGGTGGCGGAGCGGGCCGGCGTGAGCGTCGGCTCGCTCTATCAATATTTTCCCAACAAGGCCGCGATCCTGTTCCGTCTCCAGAGCGACGAGTGGCGGCGCACCAGCGATCTGCTGCGCGGCATCCTTGCGGACCGGACGAAGCCGCCATTGGTGCGGCTGCGCGCGCTGGTCCATGCCTTCATCCGCTCCGAGTGCGAGGAGGCTGCAATCCGCATCGCGCTTAGCGATGCCGCGCCGCTCTATCGCGACGCGCCCGAGGCCCACGACGCGCGGGCCGCCGGCGAGGGGATCATCGCGGCGTTCATGCGGGAGGCGCTGCCCAAAGCCTCCGCTGCGCCACGCGCGCTTGCCGGCGAACTCATCAAGACGACGCTGAGTGAGGTCGGCAAGCGATTTTCGGAAGTGCCGCGCAGCGAGGCCGACATCGCGCGTCATGCCGACGGGCTGGCCGACATGTTTTGTGCTTATCTCGGTGAGCTGGCGAGGCGCTGACGCGTGGCAGGCCTGCAGCCCGGATGGAGCGTAGCGTAATCCGGGACTCTTGCCGCGACATCAGGCCCCGGATTTCGCTACGCTCCACCCGGGCTACGCTTGCCACATCCGGCGTTTGACTCTACGGACCTCTCTCATGCTCGTCATCTCCATTCAAAGCCAGGTGGTCCATGGCCATGTCGGCAACAGCGCGGCGGCCTACGCCATGCAGGCGGAGGGCGTGAACGTTGCGGCGGTGCCGACGACGCTGCTGTCCAATCATCCGCGCTATCCGAGCCTGCATGGGCGGGTGCTGGAGACCGAGCTGGTCGCCGATCTTCTGAAGGGTGTTGAGGAGCGCGGGCTCGTCGACGAGGCGGCCGTGCTCGTGACCGGCTATCTCGGCTCGCCGGGCAATGCCGCCGTGATCGCCGATTTCGTCGAGCGGGCGCTGACGCGGAATGCTGAGCTCGTCTATCTCTGCGATCCCGTGATCGGCGATGACGGCCGCGTCTATGTCGCCGACGGCATTTTGGACGTGGTCCGGCACCGGCTGCTGCCGGCGGCCAGGTTGACGACGCCGAACCAGTTCGAGCTCGAGCTGCTCTCAGGTCTCGCGATCGCGGATACGCAGGGCCTGCGCGCGGCGTGCGCGGCGCTGGCGGGGACCGACCGCATCGACGACGTCGTCGCGACCGGCTGCACGCTCAGCGATACGGCAGAAGGGCAGGTGGAGACGATCCTGTGCGCCGACGGGCAGGTGTCGCGCTTTGCAACGCCGCGTTTGCCGATCCGCCCTTACGGCACCGGCGATCTCCTCACCGGTCTCATCGCAGCTCATCTGGCCAAGGGCGAAGCGATTGAGGCCGCGGTGCGCCTTGCGGTCGACACCATCTTTGCCGTGCTGGTGCGAACGCAGGACGCCGGCACGGCCGAGATGCGGCTGGTGCCGTTGCCGATCCCGACGCGTAAGGCGTAACGGGGGTCAGGTCGCGCGCTTGCCGGTCGATTGCGCTGATTTTTGCGGCTTGGCCGGGCCCTTCTGCTCGCGCGCGGCCTGGGCCTTCGGCGGCTTGGCATGGGCCGCGGCGCGCACCACTTTCTTGGACTTCACGCTGGCGACTTGCTTTCCGTCTCCCGTGCCGCGGCGCGAGATGTATTCCGGGCCATCGACGGGGCCGACATGCGGCGGGTCACGGCCGAGATACGGCCGGCCGATGCCGTAGGCCTTGCCGTTGGCGTCGACCCACTTCCACAGGATTTCGGTCGAGACCCAGCGCTGCGCGCGGTTGTTGCCTTGCGTGCTGACGATGTCCGCCGCCATGCCGTGGCCGTAGCCGCCGCGCGTGCTGCCGCCGTGATAGGAACGGTCGGAGGCGGCCTTCAGGCCGCTCGCGATTGACTGTCTGTAATCGTCGCGGAACGCGCTGGTGATGCCGGGCGAAAGGCCGGCAGCTTCCGCCGCGAGCAGCGTACGGAACAGCTTCCGCTTGAAGCTCTTGTCCATGCCGCCGATGACATAATCCATCATCGACATGCCGGCGTGCTCGGCGGCCTTCGGATCCTTCCAGCCGAAATCCTCATCGACCAGCTTGGTGAAGCTGCGCATCACCGTGACCGTCTTGCCCTTGCGCTTGATGGTGACGGCGCGGCGCTCCTGGACCTTGATCGAGTCTTCCTTTGCGGTGCGCTGATAGAGCGTCCAGAGATAGCGGTCGATGCAGGCATCCATGACGAAGCATTCGTCGAGCACGGCGACGGTATCGGCCGGCGGCGATGCCTTGCTCGCAGGGGTGACCGGGCTGCTGGCGATCGCCGCGGGAGACAGCGCGTCCGTCGTCACGATCTCGGTGGGGTCGGCAGATGCGAGCTTGATCGGCTCCGGCGGTGCGACCGGGGCCGCCTCGCTGACGATGGATTCTGGTTCGGGTGTTATCTGCGGCGCGGGCGGTGCGTCCACCAGCAGGATCAGTGCCGGATCGGCCGAGGCGAGCTTGATTGCGGGAGCGGGCGTCTCGGGTGCCGCTTCAGCGATTGTCAGGGCCGGTGCCGCAGCCAGGGCAGCGGCGATATCGGCGGTCAAGGCGATGCCGTCCTCGATCGTCGCAGCGTGCGGCACGTCGGCGAGGTCGAGCCGGCCGAGATCCTTAGCTTGGTCGTTGGCGTAATCCTTAGCGTGGTCCTTGGCGCGCGAGACGGCGGCCGCGTTGGCACCGCTGTTCTCGATGAGGGCAGGGGCATAGGCGGAGAGGGAGAGCGCCAGCCAGCCGGCGAGCACAGCCGAGGGGCATGTGACCGCCACCAGAAGAGACCGCCGATCGTCCATGATCCCTGCCTCCAAACGGTTCTGCCCGAACCCGTCTTGCCCGGACAGTGATGATGCAAACAGTCTGACGCAAACAGTCTTGCACGGAAAGGCACGCAGTACGTCGATTGTTCGGAGGACCATGTGGCAGCGCAATGGCGCAAATCGGCGAAAATGGGCTTTTCGCGGCACTGTTGCCGAGGTGCAACGCGGGTTCCACAAAAGTGTCTTGATCGCCGTGTCGTCGCAACCTTGTTGCGGGTAGCGCGTTCGGTCGCTCATGACGCATGCCACGCTTCGTCCCATGGACGCTTTCGATCCGACCGAACCCGCCATCCTGCACGATCGCCTCACGGACACGATCATCACCTGGACCGCCGACCAGGCCGACGATTATCGACGGGCCAGCCGACCGGGCGGCGACGGAACCGTGGCCTGGAAGGCCTATATCTTTGACGGCTGGGGCAACGTGCTCGGTGGCTGAGCACCGCCCATAAAGGCGCCATGTCGGACCCGGCGTGATTCGGCCAAGGCCTTGGACATGTTAAACATATCGCTATGCGCCGGACGCGCTGTTGCATTGCAACAAAGCGTATCGCAATGCAGCAAAGCGCACCTAAATATGCTTCGACTCTTCCACTTCCGGAGCATCACCAATGAACAAGAAGACTTTGTCGATCGCCGCCGCCATCCTGACGATCGCGGGCAGCACCGCGGCTTTCGCCGCTGAACTGCCGACTTACGAGACCAATGGATTTCCGGTCTCGCCCTTGCAGGTTCGCGTCCTCGGTGCCGCGCATGTCGAGCAGCAGGTCGCTGCGCCGACCACCGTCGCCTCGGCCCACCAGACGAAAGTGCTCAGCCCCCGCAAGCTGAAGACCGCTGACGTCACCACGGGCACTGCCCGCTAAGCTTCATCGCTGAGAGATTGGCGGGTTCCGCGGAGAGGCGGAACCCGCCGTTTCTTTTGACGTCCTCGACGTCGATGCTGCTTGCGTATCGCGCGCGCAGCCCTCGTTGAAACTGTCCCGTGCGCGATCTTGCACCAGCGCGCGTTGCGCAATGTCTCGGCGCGATCAATTGACATCGATGCGCTGATTGAGACTCCGGCCGCGAACAAGTTCGCGTGACTATGCCGGTTATGTATCCCCGTTCATAACGAGCGTGATCCTCTTAACATTTGTTTTGCAGACCGCATTGCCTGATGCGGCGGCCGCGTCGTCGCGGCCAGTTTTTGAAATCATAATGGAGGCCATCATGCCGGTTGCGCAGAAAGTCGTTGCTGCTCCCACCTCGCCGCGTGCATTCATTGTCAGGCACGCCACTTTGTTCGCCGCCGCCGTGTTGTTCGTGTTCGTGCTGAGCCTGACATACGGCCTCGATCTCAGTCCGGGATTTTTCTGAGAGGTCTTCAAGCCGCGCGCTAAGCCCGCCGCACGCGCGCCGCGCGCAAACTCGACGGCGAGCGGCCGTAGAGCTCGGCGAAGGCGGCGTTGAACCTGCGCAGGCTGCCGAAGCCGGACTGGAACGCGATATCTGTCATGCTGTTCTCCCCGGCATCGAGCAGGCGCTTGGCGCGCTGGACGCGCAGCGTCTTGGCGAGCTGCTGCGGCGTGGCGCCGACGTGGCGCTCGAACAGACGCGCCAGATGACGCGACGAGATGCCGAGCCGCATCGCCAGATCGACCACCGAGCCTTCGTCGAGCGCGCCGCCATCGATCAGCTTCATGGCGCGCGCCACCGTGGAGCGCGTGCCGTTCCAGGCCGGGCAGAATGGCGCAGTCTCGGGGCGGCAGCGCAGGCATGGCCGGAAGCCGGCGGCCTCGGCCGCCGCCGCCGTCGGATGATAGGTTACGTTGCGCGTCAGCGGCTGCTTGGCCGGACAGACCGGGCGGCAATAGATGCCGGTGGTTCTCACCGCGGTGAAGAAGCGGCCGTCGTAACGGGGATCGCGGCGCAGGCGGGCGGCGTTGCAGGTCTCGAAGCTCAGCATGGCCGGATCATAGCGCATGGCGATGGGGCCGGAAGGGCTGCGGGATGACCGAGTCCGATTGTGGCGAGTTGCAACGCCCACCGCGGCCTAGAAGGTGGCCGCAATGCAAGCCAGGGAGCGCATCATGTCCAGCCCGAGAGAGATTGTCCTGAACGCCTGGAAAACCTTTTCGTCGCGGGATGCGCTGCGTATCGCCGCATTGTTCACCGACGACGCCGAATGGATCGCGCCGAAGGGCAACGCCACCGCGGTCGCGCTCGGTCACACCGACCACATGGTCGGCGCGGGCCAAATCGCACGCTTCATCGCCCAGGAGATGCACAAGATGTTCTCGAACATCGATATCGCGTTTCGCGGCGTGTATGCCGACGGCGACGTCGTGATCGTGGAGGAGCGGATGCGCGCCACGCTGCCCGGCGGCAAGCCTTACGAGAACGACTATTGCTTCGTGTTCACGGTGGCGGGCGACAGGATCCGCGAAGTGCGCGAATACATGGATACGCGCAAGGGATGGCGGATGGTGTTCGAAGAGCGGGCGTGACGGGCCGTTCGGGCCACGAATCCCACCGCGTGTCAGCCCTGCACCTGCGTGGGTTGAGCCGATGGAGGCGCTGACATAAGGCTTGATCCATGGATCAGCGGACGAGCGGCGCCGACGCTCTTTCTCAGAAGCACGACGCGGCGCCGGCACTGCTCGGCGTCACTTGCGGCCTTGCCGCGGCGCTGTTCTGGGCGCTCGGCTTTGCCGGCACACGGCACGGGCTCAAGGTCGGCTTCACGCCGGTCGATCTGCTGGTGCATCGCTATGTCTGGTCGGGGATCGCATTTCTGCCGCTGGTCCTGCGCGCCGGCATTGGGGATCTCTGCGGCATCGGCTGGGGCAGGGGTCTCGTGCTGATGGTGCTCGGCGGCCCCGTGATGTCGCTGATCTCCTACACCGGCTTCCTGTTCGTGCCGCTCGGCCACGGCAGCGTGATCCAGCCCTCCTGTGCCACGCTCGGCGGCCTCTTGCTGGCTGCCCTGTTCCTGAAAGAGCACGTCTCCGCCTCGCGCCTCGTCGGTGCGCTCGTCATCGTCGGCGGTCTCGGCGTGATCGGCGCTGAATCGATCGGCCATATCGGGGCCGACGGCGTGCTCGGGGATTTGATCTTCGTGCTCACCGGACTGATGTTCGCCGGCTTCGGCACGGCGCTGCGGCACTGGCGCGTCTCCGCCGTGTCGGCCGCGCTGGTCATCAACGTGCTTTCGCTGCTCTTGTTGCCAATCTATGTCGCGACCGTCGGGCTTGCTCACGTCGCGGCGATCGGCGTCGCCGAAAATGCCATCCAGGCGCTGGCGCAGGGCGTGCTGGCCGGTCCCGCCGCGCTCTATCTGTTCGCCGTCTCGGTGCAGCGCCTCGGCGTTGCCCGCGCCGCGGTGTTTCCGGCCTGCGTGCCGGCGCTGACGCTGCTCACCGGCTGGCTGCTGCTCGGCGAGCCGCCGACGATGTTGCAGACCGCGGGCCTCGTGACGGTGCTGTGCGGGTTTTACCTGGCGCAGCGGCAGCGGTAGCCAGCTCGCGGCTACGCCTTCCTCACGAACTCCGACTTCAGGTTCATGGCGCCGATGCCGTCGATCTTGCAGGCGATGTTGTGACCATCGGTTGCGTCCTGCAGGCGGATGTTGCGCACCTTGGTGCCGCCCTTCACCACCGAGGAGGAGCCCTTGATCTTGAGATCCTTGATCACGATGACGCTGTCGCCGTCAGCGAGCGCATTGCCGTTGGCATCTCGCACGCCGGCATCCTGCGCCGACTCCGCGGCCGCCTCCGCCGCACCGCTCCATTCGTGGCCGCATTCCGGGCAGACCCAGAGATCGCGGTCCTGATAGGCGTGCTCGGAGCTGCAGGCGGGGCATTTCATCGTGTCGGTCATACTTCTCGTCTCGCTTCATGTGCTGCCGGCGTCGCTTTTTCGAAGCGGCGGCCACGTCGCTTCAGCTCTTGCTACGGGCCTCGCGTCAGGCCCTTGACGCAGATCAATTTCATCGGCCTGCGCCGACTTACGCTTCGTGTGCCGGCGAAGCAACAGCGAGGGAAGCGCCATGTCGCACAGTGCCCGAATCTATCTCGGTCTCGCTCTCCTGGTCGTATTGTCGGTGCTGTTTCTGTTCAGCGTCGTCCACACTGCTGCCGGGGCTCCGCGGTCGGGCCCGCGCGCGGTTGCCGAAGGCCATCGCCTGGCGCAAGCGTGGTGCCAGAGCTGTCACGCGGTCGAGCCGGGTATGGCCGGCTTCTTCGACGAGGCGCCGAGCTTTCAGTCCATCGCCGACCGGAGCGGCACCACCGCGCTGTCGCTCAAGGTGTTCTGGCGGACCAGCCACCAGAACATGCCGAACCTCGTGATCGCGCAGGGGCAGGCGGATGTGCTGTCGGCCTATATCCTGAGCTTGCGAGGCAAATGAGGGCGGCCAACTCGATTTTACGAAAACAACCCCATGCACAGTATCAACGGCCTTGAAACTCCTCATGTTTTCGGTAATGCCGAAGAGTGTTTGCGGCGCCGGGCAAAACAGGGGCAGAATGACATGGTGCCACCGGTCGGGTGAGACGGTCGCTGCGTAGCCCGGATGGAGCGCGAGCGGAATCCGGGGGCCAGCGTGCGGCAACATCCCGGATTGCGCTGCGCTCCATCCGGGCTACGCTCGCAGCGCAACTGCGCAGCGAGTCCGAGATGAGCTTCCTCCTCAACATCGACGTCCCCGATATCGAGCAAGCCACGACGTTCTACACCGAAGCCTTCGGCCTCACCGTCGGCCGCCGCTTCGGCACCGGCTTCGTCGAGCTGCTCGGCTGGCCGGCGCCGGTCTATCTCTTGACCAAGCAGGCCGGCACGGTCGGGGCCGGCGGCGACCGCCGCCGCTACGAACGGCACTGGACGCCGGTGCATGTCGACGTCGTCGTCGACGATGTCGATGCGGCCGTCGCACGCGCGCTGCGCGCCGGCGCGATCCTGGAGGTGCCGGCGAGCGATGCGCCCTATGGCCGGATCGCGATGCTGGCCGATCCGTTCGGGCACGGGTTCTGCCTGCTGGCGTTCAGCGAGAAGGGATACGATGCGCTTCTGGAAGCGGACTAGTCCGTAGCCCGGATGGAGCGCAAGCGTAATCCGGGACGCTTGCCCCGCGGACACAAGACCCCGGATTGCGCTACGCTCCATCCGGGCTGCGAATCCAATATCGGGGCGACATGCCGAAACGCGCGAAAAGCAAACCGACACGGAACCTGAAGACCTACCAGACCTCGCTCGGCTTCTACGACCAGGCCATCGCCGCGCCCTCGATGAAGGCGGCGCTCGAGGCCTGGGGCGCCAGCTCCAATCTGTTCCATCAGGGCGCCGCGAAGGAGACTGACGATCCTGATATCGTCGCGGCCACGCTGGCGAAGCCGGGGGTCGTGCTCAGGCGCCCGGTCGGATCGGACGGGGCGTTCACCGAGAGCGCCGAGCTGCCCACCGATCTCGCCGAGGACGATCACAAACCCAGACGCAAATCCGGTAAGCGCCCGGCCAAGAAGGCCAAGACCGCCAAGAAGCCGCCGCGCAAGCTCGACGACCAGGCGGCCCGCAAGGCCGCCGCGGCGTTCGAGAAGGAGGAGCGGCGGCGCGAGGCCAAGCGGCGCAAGGAGGAGGCCGCCCGCGCCAAAGAGCGCGCGCGGCGCGACAAGGCGGTCACCGCAGCCGAAGCGGCGCTGGACAGAGCGAGGCAGGAACACGAGGCGAAGGCGGAGGAGATCGAGGCCGCGCGCGCCGCGCTCGACGACCGCGCCGAGGCCGAACAGACTCGCTGGGACAAGCAGCGGATGAAGCTGCAGGAGGCGTTGCGCCGCGCGCGGGAGTAGCGCGGCGCTCCCGTTCACGCATCCATGAAACGTGCCGTCCCCGAGACCCGGATTGAGCTGCCGCGGGCCTCGCCGATCTCCGCGCGGATCAGCGACCGCGCGCCCATGTCTTGGCCCTGGACTATGTCGATGGCGCCGCCATGGGGCCAGCCGATGTCGCGCAGATAGCCTGCAAACGCGGCGGCCGCCGCGCCCGTGGCGGGATCTTCGACGACGCCACCGGCGGCGAACGCGTTGCGCACATGAAAGAGTTGCGCGCTCTCCACATTGACGAGCGCGATGGTGACGAGCCCGGCCTGCTCCATCAGGGCCCGGCCGCGCGCGAAATCATAGGTCATGCGGGCGAGCGCCTCGCGGGATTTGAGGCCGAGGAGGGCGTGATCGGCCCCCGCATGAATTTTCGCCGGCGGGAGTCCGGGATCGAGATCGAAGGCCGCATAGCCGAACAGATCCAGCAGTTGATCGCGCAGCGACGGATCGAGCGGCGCGCTGCGGGTCGGCGGCGATTGCAGCGACGCCGCGATGGTGTTGCCATCGCGGCGGCCTGAAACCGAAATCGCGGCCTCGTTCAGATGCAGCTGGAAACGCCGGTCGCCGTGCTGGTGGGCGAGCGCCGCGCCCAGGGCAATCGTCGCATGGCCGCAGAACGGCACTTCCATGGCGGGCGAAAAATACCGGACGCGCCAGGCCTCGCCCTCGGGCGCGGCAAAGGCCGTTTCCGAGAAGCCGACGTCCGCGGCGATCGCCTGCATCCTGGCCGCATCCGGCAGGGCGTCGCCGATCCAGACGCCGGCGGGATTGCCGCCCATGCTGCCGTCGGAAAAGGCCGCGATACGAAGGACTGTTGTCATGGGGTTCCTGTTTGTTGCCTTCAGTAAGCCAACGGGCCAGCGCGACGCACCGGGAGCGGTTGCCCGGCAGTGTTTCCTTACCATGGCGTCCGCTCGCGGTTGTAGCGGCGAAGGCGCGGTTCCATGCCTATATGAGCTGCGGTCTCATACAGGTTCTTCATGCCCGAAAACAAACAAAAGTCCGCAAGCCCGATGATCGTGCGGCCGCGCCGCGCGGCGCCGCTGCTGGTCTGCCGCAAATGCCTCAAGCGCAGCGATGACGGCCGCGACGTCAGGCGCGCGCTGAAGTCCGGACTGAAGGCGCGCAAGCATGACGGTACCAAGCCGGCCAAGCTGGTCATGACCGGATGCTTCGGCCTGTGCCCGAAGAAGGCGATCGTGCTCGCCAGCGGCACGAGCCTGGCGCGGCAGGAATATGTGCTGGTCGCGGACGGCGACCAGGTGCCGCGGGCGCTCAAGCTGCTGAACGGCGAACGCGGTGGCTGATCTTTTCCGTCGTCGCCGCGCGGGCCGCCGCGACAGCCGCCTCGACACTTGGGCAGCTCGTTGATCTGGATCAACGGCCCCGCGCGCGATCATCGGACCTTGGCCGCATCGTTCGGAGGAAATTTCATGATCCCGTTGAAGGCGGCAGCTGCCGCACTGTTTGCTGCCATGCTGACGGTCTCGCAGGCCGAGGCCCAGGTGACGGTCGACGTGTCGAAGATCACGTGCGACCAATACATCACCCAGCGCATCACCCACACCCGCAGCGTTAACATCTGGCTAAGCGGCTTCTACGCCGGGCGGCGCAACGACCCGGTGCTCGATACGCAGCAATTGGAGCGGAATTCGAGCAAGCTGTCCCGCTTCTGCGAGCAGAATCGCGACATGCTGCTGCTCGATGCCGTGGGCGCCTTGAAGAAATAGGTGACGTATCCTTTACCATAGAAGCTTGTCCCGGCCGAACTGCGACAAGTTTAGGGCCCGTGGAAAAATTCTGCGCTAGCGTGCTCCGATCACGGCGGCCTCGATCCGTTTCGACGCCGCCGCAGGATTTTTCGGAGCTGTCATGAGCGATCTTCGCGCCGCCCTCAGGCATCACACCTTGCGGACCGGCCTTGTCGAATTCGACAATGGCAGCGGCAGCATCGTCAGCGTGCCCTGCACGATCCGTGACGTCTCGGCGACCGGCGCGCGGTTGCAGCTCAACAGCTCGGCATGGATCGCGGAGCAATTCTCGCTGATCTTCAGGGGCGGCCTGCGCAAGGACTGCCGGCTCGCCTGGCGCAAGGAACGCCTGATCGGCGGCGCGTTCACCGCCGGCTATGCGAGCGCGACCGAGCAGGCGGCCATGATGACCGCGGACGAGCAGTCCCGGCACCGCCTCGGCATCGGCGCGCGCGTCAAGGCCGCGCGAGAGGCCCGCGGCTACACGGAAAGCCAGCTCGCCGAGCATCTGGGTGTCGCGCCGGCGTTCGTAGGCCAGGCCGAGCGGGGCGAAGTTGACATTCCGTTGTACCAGCTGATGCACATCGCCGATCTGCTGATGGTCGGGCTCGACGGGCTGGTTGCGGGGCCGGTGCCTGAGGAGGTCGAGGCGTAGGGCCAGGCTCGCGGAAACGCCTGAGCGCGCGCCTCGAAGGATGGTCGCGAAAAAATCTCGCGCGAAATTTGCTTGCCTTGCCCCACATCCTTTTGCACTCTTCGCGCGAAGGAGACCCGTGCATGACAAGAACAACCGCCGCCTGCGCGCTCGGAACCGCCCTGGTGCTGTGCAGCCTTGCAACGTCAGGCGCCGAGGCCCGCACGCGCAAGGCCGTCGTCGTCCGCGCGCCGCAAGAGCGCCTCATCGTCACCGCGCCCGTGCTGCGGCCGACGCCGTGGGATTACAACGTCGTCCCGCGCTACCGCTACCGCCCCGAGGACGACAAGGTCGATCCCTACGGCCCGCCGATCGTGCCGTCCTATGTGCGCTATCAGGGATGGCGCTGGCCGTATTGGTGGTAGGGGCCGGTTGACGCGCTTCAGGTCCGGCGCCGCTTGGTCGCCTGGCCGATCACCCTGGGATGAGAGAAGTCGGCTTCGCTTTCAAGCGTTTGCGCGGGGTTGCTGACGGGGCCGGTGAAGGCGTTCGTCCACTCTCCCAGCATCTCGTCGCGATCCGGCCAGGCGTCCATGGATTCCTGGTCGCGGTACATCGCAAAGGGGCGCAGCGTGCTCTCGTAGAAATCGACCTGCGCATGCGTGCGGTACTGCTGTGGCTGGTAGCCGTTCCAGTGCACGAGCTGGCCGAGCGGCCGGCGGTAGCGGCGGTCCTGGTCGATTGCGGGATAGCCGATCGGGATCGTTCCATAGGCCGTCATCCATGACGGATAGCCCAGGACCTCCGCGAGCTCGCGATTGGTCTCGGCCTCCCCGCCGCCGGAGAGCCAGGCCGAGGTCAGCCCTTCCGCGGTGACGCCGAGCTGGATGTTCTGGATGGCCGCGCCCAGCGAGCAGTAGAAGATCGCCTCGTTGTTGTCGCGATACTCGGCGTCGAATTGGGGCGAGGTCGCCTGCGGAAAGCAGACCTTCCAGCGGGGATCGCCGAGCACGAGGATGATCGCGACCGTGTTGGCGAGATAGGTCTTCTTCACGGCCGGAAAGCCCTTGGCGTGGTCGACCAGCCGTTGCGCCTGGCGCAGGAATACCGCAAGCACTTTCTCGCGCATCGCGGGATCGTCGACGACGATGAAGTCCCAGCACTGCACGTTCGCCCCCGACGGCGCCCAGCGCCCGCAATCGACGATCCGCTCCAGCACGTCGCGCCCGACGCTGCGGCCCGGCTCGAACTTGCGCACGCTGCGGCGCTTGCGAATGACGTCCTGGAAAAGCGGGGCGTCGGTCATCAGGCCAGTCCTCCCGGTGTTTGTTTGACGGGAGTGTAGGGCGGGAGGGGCGTTGGCGAAAGCGCGAGGTTGGCGCAATGCGTTGATTTGAGTTCGTAGCACGCTCGCAACTTCGTCACCCCGGCTTGCGTCCGCTGATCGCGTGCGCGCGGGCGCTGTAGGTGATGCGGCCCTCGGCATCAGCGGGAAGGCACGCCCGCACGCGCTGCTTGAGCGCGGTGACATCGGCCACGGGCATCGCCGCGATCACAGGCGCGGTGGAGGGGGCCTTGGTCTCCACGCTCCAGAACTCGTCGAAATCGGCAAAGGTCCGCTGCACTGTGATCTCGCGGGTCTCGATCTGCTGGAGGCCGGCCGTGCTCCAAAAACCCTGAAGCGCCGCGAGGCTGGACACCTCCATATGCGGCGGGCGCGTCAGTTGCAGCCCCATCGCGCGCATCTCGTCGAGGATCGGGTCTAGCGGAAAGCCGCCGCCCAGCATGTCCCACATGTAGGTCGCAACGAGGCCGCCGGGACGAACGACCCGCGCCAATTCCCCAACGCTCTTCGCCGCATCCGGCACGAACACGAGAACCAAAGCCATCACCGCGACATCGAAGCTTGCGTCCGGAAACGGCAGCGCCATGGCATCGCCGGTCTGAAACACGGCGCCGCGCGCGCCGGGGCGCGCGCGAGCAAAGGCGAGCTGTCCCTCGGAAGGATCGATGCCCTGCACATTGAGCGGCGCGCTGCGCGCCACGATGAGCTCGGTGAAGGCGCCGCTGCCGCAGCCGACATCGATCCAGCGCAGCCCCTTCGCCGGCTTCAGCCAGTCGAGAAAGATCTCGCCGACCGAACGGCTCCAGACGCCCATCATCTGCTCATAGGCGGCACCGTCATCGAAGCGAAGCTCGGCCATGGAACGGCTCCCTCGGCATTTTCCACAGGGCAATGCAGCGGCGTTGAGGTTAACACATTGGTTATGTCTTTGCGGGCATTTTCGCGAGCTCAGTCAGCGAGGAGGCACCATGTCCGACATCACCATTCCCGGCGGCAAGATCCGTTCCTTCGTCGAGCGGATCGAGAACCTCGACACGGAGATGCAGGAGTTGAGCGAACAGAAGAAGGAAGTCTTCGCGGAAGCCAAGGGCGAGGGTTTTGACGTCAAGATCCTCAAGGAGATCATCAAGCTGCGCAAGGAAGACAAGAACGAGCGCGACGAGCGCGAAAGCCTGCTCGACCTCTACATGCGCGCGATGGAAACGGCCACGCCGGAGCAGGCGAAGGCGGCGTGAGAGGAACGGGTTGAAGGTGAGGAGAGATGGCCGCGATCGAAAAGGTTGCGGCCGTCATGCTGTGGCAGCTAGGAGAAAGTAGCGCGCAGCATAGCCCACCGTCATGCCGGGGCGCGAAGCGCGAGCCCGGAATCCATTGCGCCATTCGTCGAGCCGCCCGATGGAGTCCGGGCTCGCGCCGAAGCGGGCGCGCCCGGGAATGACGGCCTCAACCGAAGCCCGCCATCAATAGCGGCTGCCGCTGCCCTTCTGCTGCGTGATCCAGTCCGACAGTGATTTCGGTTTCGCTTTCACCATCCGGACGGGTGATGCCTTCGGATTGTCGCGCGGGCCTTTCGTCGAACCTGCGCGCGGCGCTTGCGTTGCGTTGCCTCTCGAGGTCGCCGCCGATGCCTCCGCGGCTTCCTTCTCCAGGCGCAACTGCTTCAATCGCGCCATCTTGAGGCGCTCGGCCTCGACTTCGGGTCGCTCGGCGAGCAGCGGCTTATGTTGAGCAAGCTCGGCCGGGACCATGACGCCGAGAATGGTGGTCTCGCCGAGCGCTTTGCAGGCCTCTAACCGATGCAATCCCTCGACCAGAACGAGGCGGTCTCCGTCGAGCCGAACGGAAATGGGGGTCTGCTGTCCGATGTCCAGCATGCTTTCCGCGATCTCGGCGACGGTCTCGGGCTTGAGGGTCTTTTTCAGCTTCGTGGGAACGAAGATCTTCTCGATCGGGAAGCTTTCCGGCTTGGGCATAATCTGACTCCGCGCCTACCGGTCCGTCGGAACGCATGCCGGGGGTAGTCGGAGTTTAGGAGAGAAGGGCACGACCGCAAAGGCAATTTCGGCGGCGGGGCGCGAGGAACGAAACGCCGAAGCGTTCGATTGACTGGCATCGCCTCACGCTCAAAGGAGACACGGATGGAACTGTCCGGGAAGAAGATCGCGATTCTCGCTACCAACGGCTTCGAGCAATCGGAACTCGAAGTGCCGCGTGATGCACTCAAGGCGGCCGGTGCGGCCGTGGAGATCATTTCGCTGCAGCAAGGCGAGATCAAGGGCTGGGACGAGAAGGACTGGGGCCGCCCCGTCAAGGTCGACAAGACCCTCGATCAGGCCGCCGCCGGTGATTATGACGCGCTGGTCTTGCCCGGCGGGCAGATCAACCCCGACCTGCTGCGTGTCGAGCCCAAGGCGCTCAGCTTCATCAAGAGCGTCTTCGATGCCAAGAAGGTCGTCGCCGCGGTCTGCCATGCGCCCTGGCTGCTGGTCGAGACGGGGATCGCGAAGGGCCGCCGGATGACGTCGTACAAATCGATCAAGACCGACGTCGCCAATGCCGGGGCGAAGTGGGAAGATTCGGAGGTCGTCGTCGACCAGGGCATCATCACCTCGCGCAACCCCGGTGACCTCAAGGCGTTCAGCGCGAAGATCATCGAAGAGGTGAAGGAAGGGCGTCACACGCAGCGCAGCAGCGCTGCTTAGCCACGGTTACTTTGGCGGTGCACTGAGTTGACGCCCATCCAGCCGCGGTCGTGGTGGAGGGGCGACAGCTAATGTTTATCTCGTAGGATTAGCTTCACCCTTGCGAAACCCTCTTGGCGTTGGTTGTGGGGTCGCTGCGCTCCCCATCCTACGAGTTGCACTGTCACGTAAATTCCACCGTCGAACGAAGGGGGTCGCAAGACTGGCTATGAATCCAGGGCTCTAACCAGACGCCGCGCAACTTCCTCGACTCCGAGCGACCAGCTAACGGCAACACGATCGGCCAGAATTGGAGAGTATTCGTAAACATCGGGTGCATTCACGTCAGACCAAACTGGTAGAATAACTTGTTGCTTCTCGACAAGCTCGCGCGTGAAGATCGAATCATATTCGCGTTTGCTCCAGCCATTGTTGGTCAAAAAATTCGGCGTGAGAACGAGAATGCATTTTGAGCATTCCTTCAGGCCGGCTTCGATACCTCCGCGCAGGCTATCGCCCACCTTTAGAGAGAATTCATCGTACCAAACTGGACACATGAACTTTTGCATTTGGATCGCAAGTGGCCCCGCAATCGACGCCTTGTCTCTAGAGTCGTGAGAGATGAAAGCCTTAGGTTTTTCCAATTGGTTACGTCTCCTCAGATAGGCCTCACTGCGAAATACCACGCGGACGCCATTTTCAGCAGCTTCGCTGATGAGGCGCATCTTCGCGTCATCCGGAGGATCTCGTTCACAATAGAAGAAAACGCGTCCGGCAAAATTCAGGTGCTTTCCCTCAATCCAGCCATTTGGCGGATCACCGAATCCAGTGCTTACGCCTATATCCGTGATCGGGAGGGCCAGAAGTTCTTCGATGCTGTTCATCAAGATAGCTTCGGGAAAAATTACGCCGCTCAGTTCAGGCACGTAGAACGCTAAATACTTAGCGTTTGCATCGAAGTTCAGAAAGACGCGTGCATTGACCTCAATCTCTGACCCGTTAGATGTGTTCTGAAGTCTCCACTTCTTCTCAATCGAGAGATCGTGGGAGAAGTCTTTTACGAAGTATTCGAAAAGAGAGGCCATTGGACTAGTTTTTTCCGAGACCGCGATCTGGATGCCGCCGGTCAAGCATTTGTCCCTCTGTTATGGAAAAGGCCGCTCAAAGAGCGGCCTTCCCAAGTCATTGCTAGTTCAGTCGGGTTCTTGATGGTCACGAACACCCCGTCGTGCTGCCGCACGTATCGCACTTCATGCAGGTCCCATTCCGCACCAGCGTGAAGTTGCCGCACTCCGAGCACATCTCACCCTCGTAGCCCTTGGCCTTGGCTTCGGCGCGGCGTTCGGCCTTGCTGGGGACGGCGGTCGCGGCGCTGCCGGCCTTGCTCCACTGCAGGGCTTCCAGCTTTTCCGTCGGCGAGAGGTCGTGCTGGACTTCCTGCTTCAGGGCAACGGCGCCTTCGAGGGCATCGCCGACACGGGCGCTGGTGGCGTGGGCCGCCATTGCCGTGACCTTGCTGCCGCCGGACGGCGCGCTGTCGTCGCCCTGGGTGACTGCGGCGCTGCCGCCGCGCATCACCACGAGGTTGTCGGTCCGCGAGCGGGTGAGGCCGCGCGAGACCAGGCGGGTGGCGTGGTGGCCGCCGTCCTCGTCCGGCTCCTTGCCTTCCTCGACGCCCTTGCCGAGCGCGTCGAAGCCGGTCTCGTTGGGATCGACATGGGCGAGGTCGAAGCGCGACATGTAGCTCACCGCGAGCTCGCGGAAGACGTAGTCGAGGATCGAGGTCGCGTACTTGATGCTGTCGTTGCCCTGCACGGGGCCCGCCGGCTCGAAGCGGGTGAAGGTGAAGGCGTCGACATATTCGTCGAGCGGCACGCCGTATTGCAGGCCGAGCGACACCGCGATGGCGAAGTTGTTGATGAAGGAGCGGAGCGCCGCGCCTTCCTTGTGCATGTCGATGAAGATTTCGCCGAGACGGCCGTCATCATATTCGCCGGTCCGGAGATAGACCTTGTGGCCGCCGACGACCGCCTTCTGGGTGTAGCCCTTGCGGCGATCCGGCATCTTCTCGCGCTCGCGCATCACGATGATGCGCTCGACCAGCTTCTCGACGATCTTCTCCGAGACCTGCGTGGCACGCGCCGCCATCGGCTTCTCGTAGAGGCTCTCGACGGCATCGTCCTCGTCCTCATCATCGCTGATGAGCTGCGAGTTGAGCGGCTGGGAGAGCTTGGAGCCGTCGCGATAGAGCGCGTTGGCCTTCAATGCGAGCTTCCACGATAGCATGTAGGCGGACTTGCAGTCCTCCACCGTTGCGTCGTTCGGCATGTTGATGGTCTTGGAGATCGCACCCGAGATGAAGGGCTGGGCCGCGGCCATCATGCGGATGTGGCTCTCGACCGACAGATAGCGCTTGCCGATCTTGCCGCAGGGATTGGCGCAGTCGAACACCGGGTAGTGCTCGGCCTTGAGGTGCGGGGCACCTTCCACCGTCATCGCGCCGCAGATGTGGACGTTGGCCGCCTCGATCTCGCGCTTGGTGAAGCCGACGGCCTGGAGGAGGTCGAAGCCCGGAGCCGCAATGGCTTCAGCACCGATGCCGAGCTGGTCGCGGATGAAATCCTCGCCAAAGGTCCACTTGTTGAAGGCGAACTTGATGTCGAAGGCGGTCGGCAGCGCTTTCTCGACCTTGGCGATGGCTTCATCGGTGAAGCCCTTGGCCTTGAGGGTCGAGGCGTTGATGCCGGGCGCGTTGGAGAGCGAGCCGTGGCCGACGGCGTAGGCCTCGATCTCCGCGATATCAGCTTCGCGATAACCGAGCGCGCGCAGCGCCGCGGGGACCGCGCGGTTGATGATCTTGAAGTAGCCGCCGCCGGCGAGCTTCTTGAATTTCACCAGCGCGAAGTCCGGTTCGATGCCGGTGGTGTCGCAATCCATCACGAGGCCGATCGTGCCGGTCGGCGCGATCACCGTGGTCTGGGCGTTGCGATAGCCGTGCTGCTCGCCGAGCTCGAGCGCCGCATCCCAGGCTGCCTGGGCGTGGCTGACGAGGTCAGCTTGCGGGCAGGAGACCAGGTCCATCGGCACCGGGTTGACGGAGAGTGCCTCATAGCCGTTGGACTGGCCGTGCGCGGCGCGGCGGTGGTTGCGGATGACGCGCAGCATGTGCGCGGCGTTCTTCTTGTAGCCGGGGAAGGTGCCGAGCTCGGCCGCCATTTCGGCCGAGGTCTTGTAGGTGATGCCGGTCATCACGGCGGTCAGGGCGCCTGCGATCGCACGGCCTTCCTTGCTGTCATAGGGCAGGCCCATGGTCATCAGGAGGCCGCCGATGTTGGCGTAGCCGAGGCCGAGCGTGCGGAACTCGTAGGAGAGCTCGGCGATCGCCTTCGACGGGAATTGCGCCATCATCACCGAGATTTCGAGCACGATGGTCCAGAGCCGGCAGAGATGCTCATAGCTCTCGACGTCGAAGCGCTTGGTCTCGGTGTTGTAGAACGTCAGCAGGTTCGCGGACGCCAGGTTGCAGGCGGTGTCGTCCAGGAACATGTATTCGGAGCACGGGTTCGACGCGCGGATGTCGCCGGACGCCTTGCAGGTGTGCCAGTCGTTCATGGTGGTGTTGAAGTGCAGGCCCGGATCGGCCGAGGCCCAGGCGGCGTAGCCGATCTTTTCCCAGAGGTCGCGCGCCTTCAGCGTCTTCGTCACCTTCTTGGAGGTGCGGGCGTTCAGATTCCAGTCGCCGTCCGTTTCCACGGCGCGCAGGAAGTCGTCCTTCAGCGAGACCGAGTTGTTGGAATTCTGGCCGGAGACCGTGAGATAGGCTTCGCTGTCCCAGTCGGTGTCGTAGGTGTCGAACGCGATGTCCTTGTAGCCTTGCTTGGCAAACTGGATGACGCGCTTGATGTAATTGTCAGGCACGAGGCTGCGGCGCGCGAGCTTGATCTCGCGGCGGAGGGCAGGGTTCTTCTCGGGGTCGAAACAGTCGTCGCCCGAGCCTTCGCAGTTCACGCAGGCCTTCAACACCGCCTTGAGGTGCTTCTGGTTGATCTTGGATCCCGTGACGAGGGCGGCGACCTTCTGCTCCTCCTTCACCTTCCAGTCGATATAGGTCTCGATGTCGGGGTGATCGACGTCGACGACGACCATCTTGGCGGCGCGGCGCGTGGTGCCGCCCGACTTGATCGCGCCCGCGGCGCGGTCGCCGATCTTGAGGAAGCTCATCAGGCCGCTCGAGCGGCCGCCGCCGGAGAGCTTTTCGCCTTCGCCGCGCAGGCGCGAGAAGTTCGAGCCGGTGCCGGAGCCGTATTTGAACAGGCGGGCCTCGCGGACCCAGAGGTCCATGATGCCGCCTTCGTTGACGAGGTCGTCACCGACGCCCTGGATGAAGCAGGCGTGCGGCTGCGGGTGCTCATAGGCCGACTTGGACTTGGTCAGCTTGCCGGTGAAGGGGTCGACGTAATAATGGCCCTGGCCGGGGCCGTCGATGCCATAGGCCCAGTGCAGGCCGGTGTTGAACCATTGCGGCGAGTTGGGCGCGACCATCTGCATCGCGAGCATGTAGCGCAGCTCGTCGTAGAAGGCCTGGGCGTCCTCGTCGGTCGAGAAATACTTGCCCTTCCAGCCCCAATAGGTCCAGCAGCCGGCGAGGCGGTCGAACACCTGCTTGGCCGAGAGCTCGCTGACATAGCGCTCCTTCTCGGGCAGGGCTGCGAGGGCGTCGGTGTCGGGCACGGAGCGCCACAGGAAGGAGGGGACGGATTCCTCCTCGACCTTCTTCAGGCGCGCGGCAACGCCCGCTTTGCGGAAATACTTCTGGGCGAGCACGTCGGAGGCGACCTGCGACCACTCGGTCGGGACCTCGACGCCGTCCAATTTGAACACGACCGAGCCGTCGGGATTCCTGATCTCCGACGTGGTCAGCCGGAAATCGATCCCGGCGTAAGGTGACTGTCCTACCGTGGTGTGGCGCCGCTCAATCCGCATCGTCTTGCCCCGTCCTTAAGTTTTGACCGGTCGAGCCTCCGTTCAGGCCTGCCGGTCGACATTTCGTTTCGCGGCGCCTTCGGCCCGTTCGGCCTTTGGCAACCGCAGTTCAGCCGGTGGACCCGGCCCTTGTTCTCCCGACGCGATGGTTCGATGCGCGCACCGATCACCCGCCGGCATGTCCAGACCCATCCGCCCCCAAGGGGATGAGCCCGACACGCGTTCAACGCCCCACCGTCACAACGTCTCTCACTTCACGCAGGTGCCGGTTTGCACCAGCGTGAAATCTGCCATCCGAGCCTGTTGCCGGCCCGTTCGGCGCCCGAAGAGTCTGCCTTTCGCGGGCAGACAAGCCCTCATCCGCTGCCTTTGGCTGGCCGGCGGAGTTGAAGATTTGCGAGACCCTTTGGGGGAGTGCCGGCGGGACGCAAACTCACTCGCGCCGAACGGACCGAAAGCTAGGACTCTCCGTTGCGCCCGTCAAGAACTAGTGCGGGTTCCTGAATCAAATACTAAATATGGTGGATTGCGGGGGATAACAGGGGTCTGCGCCGCGCCTGTTGTGGAGGCAAGTATCAGTGAGTCCTCAGAGATTCCCAACCGAAAAAATTTGCATCCCGTGGTGATGCGGGACCTTCATCCCGCTGTTCACAGGGCAGGTATATTTTTGGGCAAAGGGATTGCGTCAGCAGGACTCACGTAGCCCTACGGAAGGTGAGGGCAGGCATGCCCGCCGAGGTGGTGGTTTGGCGTGCGAATCCGCGCCAAGCTGACGCTCGATTTTGCCGGATATCCCCATGCTTGATTCGACCAGGCCGGTGTCGCGACCGCGCATCGCACCGGCCGGCCTGATGTTCCTCGCCATCACCTCGATCGGCTGGGGCTTCAATTGGCCGGTCACGAAATTCCTGCTCTCGGAGCTGCCGCCGCTCACCCTGCGCGGGGTGACCGGGGTGCTGGGCGCGCTCCTGCTCGCTGCGCTGGCGATCCTGCGCCGGCAGAGCCTGCGTGTGGATTCGGGGATCTGGCCGCGCCTGCTCACCGCCGCCGTGCTCAACGTCACCGGCTGGATGGTGCTGATGGGGCTGGCGCTGCTCTGGCTGCCCGCCAGCGAGGCGGCGCTGATCGCCTACACCATGCCGGTCTGGGCCTCGATCATCGCTTGGCCAGTGCTGGGCGAGCGGCCGACGCTGCTCCGTACGCTCGGGCTGGTCATGGCCTTCGTCGGCCTCGCCTCGATCATGGGCGGCAACGGCATCGCCGCCAGCGTCGAGAAGCTGCCTGGCATCGTCATGGCGCTCGCCGGCGCGCTGGGCTTTGCCGTCGGCACGGTGTTCTCCAAGAAGTACCCGATCCACCTGCCGCCGATCACGGCCGCGG
The DNA here is from genome assembly GCF_032144035.1 of Bradyrhizobium sp. WYCCWR 12699. Taxonomy (NCBI): domain Bacteria; kingdom Pseudomonadati; phylum Pseudomonadota; class Alphaproteobacteria; order Hyphomicrobiales; family Nitrobacteraceae; genus Bradyrhizobium; species Bradyrhizobium sp. WYCCWR 12699. The sequence continues at coordinate 320,654 of NZ_JAVTJN010000036.1, read as the reverse complement.
CCTGGCAGATCGGCATCGGCTGCCTGCCGATCTCGATCATCGGCCTGCTGGTCGAGACCACGCATCTCGAGAATGTGACGCCGGCCGGCTGGTGGCTGCTGGTCTATTCGACGGTGGTCCAGTTCTGCATCGCCTATGTCAGCTGGTTCGCGGCCCTTGCCCGGCTGCCGGCCTCGGTCGCCGCGATCGGCACCATGGCGGTGCCGGTGATTGGCGTCGTCGCCTCCGCGATCGCGTTGGGCGAGCCGCTCGGGGCAGGGCAGATCGCCGCGCTGGTCTTCACGCTGGCGGCGGTGGTGCTGGCGACGCGCTAAGGACCCAGCGCCTTCCGGATCATCTCCGCGAGCTGGTTTCTCCGGTACGGCTTGGTCAGCAGCAGCACACCGTCGTCGAGCTTGCCGTGATGGACGATGGCGTTGTCGGTGTAGCCGGAGGTGTAGAGCACCTTCACGCCCGGCCGCAGCTTCACCACTTCGTCGGCGAGCTCGCGTCCGCTCATGCCGCCGGGCATGACGACGTCGGTGAAGAGCAGATCGAACGTCTGGCCGGCCGCGATCAAGTCCAGCGCGGCCTTGCCGTCGGGCGCGGCCACGGTCTTGTAACCGAGACTCTGCAACTGCCCGGTGACGAAGTTGCGCACGAGATTGTCGTCCTCGACGACGAGGATGGTCTCGGCGCCGCCTTCGGCCTGCGGCGCGGCGGCGGTGGCGATCTCCGTCGTGCCTTCGCCCGGCGGCAAATAGAGCTTGATCGTGGTGCCGTGGCCTTCCTCGCTGTAGATCTTGATGTGGCCGCCGGACTGCTTGACGAAGCCGTAGACCATGGAGAGGCCGAGGCCCGATCCCTTGCCGACCTCCTTGGTGGTGAAGAACGGCTCGAACGCCTTGTGCTGGGTCTCGATGGTCATGCCGGTGCCGGTGTCGCTGACGGCGAGCATGATGTAGGGGCCGGCCGCCACGTCCGCATGGGCCTGCGCATAGGCCTCGTCCAGCACGACGCGGTGGGTCTCCAGCAGCAACTTGCCGCCGTTCGGCATGGCGTCGCGGGCGTTGATCGCCATGTTGAGCACGGCATTGGTGAGCCGGGACGGGTCGATATGCGCGGTCATCGGTCCCTGTTCGAGCACCGTCTCGATCTGGATCTGCTCGCCGAGGGTGGGACGCAAGAGCTTTGCGATGTCGGCGATCGCGGCGTTGATCTCGACGTTGCGCGGCTGCAGCGGCTGCCGGCGCGCAAAGGCGAGCAGATGCTGGATCAGCTCGGCGCAGCGCTCGGCGGCATCGTCGATCAGCCGCGCCACGCGCTGCAGCTCGGGCTGCTGCTTCAGGCTTTGCACCAGTGTCTCGGTGTTGCCGGAGATCACGGTCAGCATGTTGTTGAAGTCGTGCGCGACGCCGCCTGTCAGCTTGCCGATGGCGTCCAGCTTCTGCGACTGGTACAGCTGCCGCTCGGTCTCGCGCGACATGGTCGCGTCGTGATAGACCAGCACAGCGCCGGAAATCTCGCCTTGTCCGTCCAGCATCGGCCGGCCGCTGACCATGAGATGGCGGGGAGGATTGCCGCTGTGCGGGCGGACGATCATCTCCAGGTCCTCGAACTTCTCGCCGCGCAGCACGCGCACCGAGGGCAGCTCGCCGGCCTTCATCGGCGTGACGCCGTCGCCGTGAAACACGTCCGACATCGCACGCAGATTGCGCAGGTTCATGCCGGTCCGATGCAGCAGCATGCGCTCGGCGGCCGGATTGGACAGCAGGACATTGCCTTCGGTATCGATGACCAGCACCGCCTCCGCCATGCTGTGGAACGTGCTCTGCAGCACGTTGACCGACAGGCGCAGCTCGTCATGCGCGCTGACCAGATGCTCGGTGCGCTCGGCCACCGCCGCGGCAAGCGCTTCCTTGGCGGCTGTGGTTTCCATCAGCGTGCTCTTGAGCGCGACCTCCGTGCGTCGGCCCTCGCGCATCACCATGACGACCAGCAGAAGGATCACCATCGCGCCGGCGACGTCGATGCCGAGCAGCACGATGCCGTTGCGACGCGAATCCTGGGAGCGCACGGCGAGCAGACGTTCTTCCTCCGCGCTCAGACGGTCGAGATTGCCCATCACCGTGTCCATCAGGCCGCGGCCCTCGGCCTTGCCGTTGAGCGCGGCGATGCCGGCCTCGTCGTTCGCGGCGCGCAGGCGCATCGCGGTCGCGGCGATCTCGACGCGGCGCAGCGCCAGCGGCTCGGTACCCTCCAGCAGCGCGACCTGATCGGGGTTGTCGCGCACGCTGCGCTTGAGCTCGGCGAGGGCCGGCGCGATCTGGGCGTGAACGGAGTCGAATTCGCTGCTGAAGGCTGGATTGCGATAGAGCTCAAAGCCGCGCGCGGCGCTCTCGGCGCGGCGCAGCAGCACGCGCAGATCGGAGATCTTCTTCTGCACCTGGACGGTCTGATGGACCCACGCCGCATCGGACCGCGACTTGACGTCGAGGGCGATCGAGGCCGCGGTGATGATCAGGAGGATGGCAAGTCCGGCACCCAGAATGACGCGCTGCGTTGGAATCAAGGGGCTTCTTTCTTGTCCTTCGGCTGTGCGCTCTCGCCCGCGAGGCATTCCCGGATCGTGGTCAGCAACGCTTCCGGCGTGAACGGCTTGCGCAGGCAGCGCGTTGCGCCGAGCTCCAGCGCCATGCGGAGGAAATCGGGAGAAGGCGAGGCGGATGATGCGAAGGCGTAACCAGACATCGCGATCAGCGGAGTAGCTGGTGCGCGCTCGTGGAAGATGCGGATCGACTCGAAGCCGCGCATGTGCGGCATGAAGATGTCAACCAGCATCACCTCGAAGGCCTGCGCTTCCAGCGCAGCGAGTCCTGTTTCACCACCGTCGGCCAGCGTGACGTCGAAGCCCTGACGTTGGAGGAGGACCTCGATGGTCGCGCCGACCATCGGATCGTCATCAACCACGAGAATACGCGGCATGACACTTCCCAGTAATCGAAGTCCCCACTGGGATTGGTGATATCCGCGAATCGTGTGCCGGGTCAATTTTGGATTGGATCAACGTAGATATGCACGGTGCGATGCATACAGGTCCATTTAGATTCATATGTACGTATCATCGCGGGCGTTGGGCTCGCCGCGGGCTACAGCATCGATATGCACGTGCTGCGCGAAAAAGGCGTCGCAGCGCTGCGACGCCTTCCTTCACGCACGGTCGGAATGGTTACGGGCAGGGATGCCGTTGACCGTCATAACCGAGATAGGTGCCCGAAGCCGGGTCATACGATTTGTAGCGCTGCGCGCAATAGGCCGAGGAGTCACCCCCGCTGTCGGGAACCACTGCCACTGATGGCTCGTCATAGTAGCTGTCGCCATAGTAATAGGGATCATCGTAATAGCCGCCGCCGTAATAGGCGTACGAGCCCACGCCGCCGATCGCCGCGCCTGCCGCGAAGCCGGGCCAGAAACCGCCGCCGTGACGATGGTGCCAGTGGCGACCGCTCCAGTTGCTTCCGCCTTGCCAGTTGCCGGCCGTCGCGACGCTGCGGCTGCCGCCGAACGACGGCGAGACGGCGGTGCGGGGCCCCGGGCTCGCTATGAAATTGCCGCCGCTCGGACGCGCCGCCGGGCCGGCCGCGAAATTGCCGCCGCCGCCGTGGATCGCTGCGCCGCCGCCCATGCGTGCACCGCCGCCACCACCGAAGTGAGCGCCGCCACCGCCGCCACCGCCGGCTGAGATACCACCGACACTACGGGGGCCAGGGCTCTGCGCGAAGCTCGGTGAGCTCATGGGTAGAACGAGGGCCAGCGTTGCGGCGGCACTCAAAACTCTCAGACTGTTCATGATAAACTCCTTTCCCGGAAGCAAACCCTATGAAGGGGCTGGGGTTCCTGGGATCACGCCGGTTTGCGCGTGAATGGGAGCCTCTCTCGCGACCGCTGTACCGGGCATGAACGGATCGCGTCCGATTTGCGGCGGCGCAGGTGTCGAGGCCCCGCATTTGAGGCAGGCACCGCCGCCCGTCGAACTGGACATTTCGCCGCCCGGATGGCATCAGGGCCCGACGAAGCAGGGCCCTTGCCGCATGAAACAGTTCTTCCTCAAGCTCTTCACCTGGTGGAATGGCCAGACTTTTGGCACCCAACTCTGGACCAAGCGGTACGGGGAGCTGGTCGGCCAGGACGAGCAAGGCAATCTCTACTATCGCACCCGCGGCGGGGTGGTCGATCCGACCCTTGGCTTCGAGCGGCGCTGGGTGGTCTATAACGGCTATGCCGAAGCGAGCCGGATCCCACCGTCCTGGCACGGCTGGATCCATCACGTGGTCGACGTGCCGCCGACCGAGGCCAATTATCAGCCGCGCGAGTGGGAGAAGCCGCACCAGCCGAATCTCACCGGCACGGCGATGGCCTACCGTCCCTCGGGATCGACCCTCGCCAGCGGCAAGCGTCCGAAGGCGACCGGCGACTATCAGCCCTGGACGCCTGGCTAGGCTTCCCAGCCGGCGCGATCTCCATCGTCAAACTGGATGCATGCGCATCCGCTGCCGCTTGCTGTGGACAACGGGAACAGCGGGGAAGGCGTCTGCGCCGACATTGCCACAGCGCAAGCCGTGCGGCTCAATGATCCCATCTTACGGAGATGGGAGACCATTGCGTTCGGTTCGGGCAACAGTTCGCGACTGTCCCGAGATGCAGCGGCCGCCGAGGAAGGACTCGATCGGGAGATAGGCCCCCGGTCTGGAAGCTCCGACATCGCCCGATGTGAATGTGCAGCCGCCGTAAGACAGGAAAGGCCGCTTGGGAAACCGAGCGGCCTTTTTCTGTTGGGGGCTTGTGCCAGATCTGCCCCCCGGACGCTGCGCAGCACGAAGTGATGCGCTGCAGAGCCGGGGCCCATCTCGCGGTGCGCCGTGTGGCTCCTGGGTTCTGCGGAGCAGCGTTGCACGCTGCATCGCGTCCGGGATACGTGACTACGTCACGCGCTCGGCCGCGCGCTTCACCGCCTCCAGCCGCCGCGCCTGATTTTGCGCGCCACGCTCCCGCAGCAGGGCCATCACTTCGGCCGGTGCCGTATCGGGTGAGCCCGAATTGAACGGCGGGGCCGGGTTGTATTCCATCTGGAGCTGGATCGCTTCCGCCGTGGTGCGGTCGATCAGGATCGACACCAGCGTCAGCGCGAAATCGATTCCGGCGGTGACGCCGCCGCCGGTGATGCGATTGCGGTCGATGCAGACGCGCGACTTGGTCGGCGTGGCACCGAACTGGCTAAGCATCTCCATCGCGCTCCAATGGGTCGCGGCGCGGTAGCCCTTGAGCAGGCCGGCGGCGCCCAGCGCCAGCGATCCCGTGCAGACGGAGGTGACATATTTCGCGCCCTCGGCCTGCTTGCGCAGGAAGTCGAGCACTTCCTCGTCGCCCAGCAAGTCGTTGGTGCCGCCGCCGCCGGGCACACAGATCACGTCCAGCTGCGGGCAGTCGGCAAACGTGGTGGTCGGCGTCAGCGTCAGCACGGAATCGCTTGCGACCTGCTCGATCCGCTTCCAGATCAAATGCAGCTTCGCGCCGGGCACCATGGCGAACACCTGCAACGGACCGGTGAAGTCGAGCTGGGTGACGCGCGGAAATATCAGAAGACCGATCTGGAGCGGTGACGACATCGGCGAGTTCTCCAAAGATGAGCTTGACGCGCGCAGATTGGCATGCTGCCTTTGCGTCCGAAATGGCATAATTCCCACTATTTCGGACATAGCCCATGATCGGCATTCTGATCTTCCCGGATTTCCAACTCCTCGATGCGGCCGGCCCGATCTCGGTGTTCGAGGTCGCGGCACGCTGCGCCGGCAAGCCGCTGGCGCTCCGGGTACTGGCGCTGAATGCGGGGCCTGTGCGCAGCTCCTCCGGCGTCGAGATGATGGCGCGCGATTTCAAGTCGGCGAATGCCATCACGACGCTGGTCATCGCGGGCGGTGCAGGCGTGACAGAGGCTGCGCGCTGCGAGGTCACGCGCGCCTTCCTGCAGCGGCTGGCAAAGCGCGGCGTGCGCGTCGCGAGCGTCTGCTCGGGCGCCTATGTGCTCGCCGAGGCGGGCCTGCTCGACGGCCGCCGCGCCACCACGCATTGGGGACGCACGCGCGATTTCGTCGCGCGCTATCCGAAGGTGAAGTTCGAGCCGGACCAGATCTTCACCCGCGACGGCAATGTGTGGACATCGGCGGGCATCACCGCAGGCATCGACCTTGCGCTCGCCATGGTGACCGAAGATCTCGGCGAGGAAATCGCGCAGGAGGCGGCGCGCCACCTCGTGCTGTATCATCGCCGCAGCGGCGGCCAGTCGCAGTTCTCCTCGCTGCTGGAGCTGAAGACGCCGAACGGCCGCTTCGGCGCGTTGTTGTCCTGGGCGCGCGAAAATCTCGACGCACCGCTGACGGTGGAGGACCTCGCCGATCGCGCCGGCATGAGTGCGCGGCATTTCGCCCGCGCTTTCGCCGCCGAGACCGGCACGACCCCGTCGAAGGCGATCGAGCGGCTCCGGCTCGAGGTCGCACGCGAGCGCGTGCAGTCCTCGCGCGAAGGGATCGAGCTCGTTGCGGAAGCCACGGGATTCCGTGATCCCGAGCGCATGCGACGCGCCTTCATCCGCGCCTTCGGCCAGCCGCCGCAGGCGCTACGGCGCGCGGCAAGGACCAGTTAGGGCGCGCTAGTTGCGGGAGAGCCGGAGGCCTTCGCGCGCGCCGTCAGCCGCCGCGCGATCGGCATCAGCAGGTACGGCGCAAGGTGGATCGGAAACTGCGTCATCGCGAAATAGAGCCAGGTGGTGGGCGGCAAGGCGCCGGCGGTTGCCGCCAGCATCAGGCCGAGATTGCGCTGTGACACCATCAGTCCGAGCGCCAGCGCGCGCTCGGTGCCGATGTGGCGGAACAGCAGCGTGGTGATCGCGAGAAGGGTGAAATAGATCGCGAAGGACAGAGCTGCGAGGCTGAGGGTGAAGAGCGGCTGTGCGAGGAGGTCGCTCACGACGTCGCCCATGATCGCGGCGGCGAAGATGAAGAGGATGATGATGTTGAGGCCGTCGATCGGCGTCTTGTGACGCCGGATCGCCTCCGCGCCGAACATCCATCGGATGATCGTGGCGGCCAGTAAAGACGCGGCGAGGATGCCCAGCAGCTTCAGGCCCAGCGTCAGCGGGGTGATGCTCAGCATGTCGCCGAGGAAGAGGCCGGCGAAGACCGAGGCGGTAAAGGGCACCAGCGCGGTCGAGGTCACCAGCGTGATTAGCACGAGCGTGGCATCGAGACCCATCAGTGCGGCGAGGGCTGGGGAGGCCATCATCGGCGAGGCCATGCTCTGCAGCATCAGTGCGAGCGACAGTCCGGGCGCGCGCGCCGTAAGGCCGGTTGCGTGCGCGATCAGACCGACGATCAGCGGCACGCCGATCGTGGTCCAGGCGGTCGCTGTCGCAACCAGCGCCGGCCGGCGCAGATGGCTGTACAGCGCGGCCAGGTCGACCCGCATGAAGGAGATGCAGAGCAGGCAGAGAATGGCCTCGGTGAGATAGGGACGCAGCAATGCGCCGAGCGGCGGCACCGCGGCCGCGATGAACACGATGGCGGCGACGCCGCGCGTGCCCTGGCTGCCGAGCCAGGTCAGGACGCGCAGCGGGAGAGCGGAGATGGATTGGAGCGGAGAGGCCATGCGGGACGGCGTTTCAGCCCAATCCCTTCAGCCATGCGCCGATCTCGCCGACGGCGACATTGGCCTCTCGCAACAGCTTGCCCATCGTGAAGAAGCCATGGAATTGGCCGGGATAATGGCTGGTCGTCACGGGGACGCCGGCTTGCTTGAGGCGCGCGGCGTATTCGTTGCCTTCGTCGCGCAAGGGATCGGCGCCCGCGGTCAGCACATAGGCCGGCGGCAGGCCCGCCAGGCTTTGCGCCCGCGCCGGCGAGGCGCGCCAATCGTGGATGTCGGCGGCGCCGTTGAGATAATGGTCGCGAAACCAGCGGATCACCGAATGCGTCAGCAGCACGCTGGTCTCGGGCTCGCTGTGGGAGCCATGGGTGAGGGCGAAATCGGTGGCGGGATAGATCAGCACCTGGCCCGCGAGGGCAGGCCCGCCGGCGTCGCGCGCGGCGAGCGCGACGACTGCGGTGAGATTGCCGCCGGCGCTGTCGCCCCCGATCGACAGCCGGGACGCGTCGATGCCGAGCTCGCGCGCGTTGGCGGCAACCCATCTGGTTGCGGCGATCGCGTCGTCGGCGGCGGCGGGAAATTTGTGCTCAGGCGCGAGACGGTAATCGACCGAGATCACGACCAGCGCGCCTTCGACCGCGAGCTGTCGGCAGACGACATCGTGGGAGTCGAGATCGCCAATCACCCAGCCGCCGCCATGGAAGAACACCAGCGCGGGCGACAGGCCGTCGTGCCGGCGCGGCTCCTTGGGAACATAAAGGCGGGCGGGAATGGCGCCGTGCGGGGCCGGGATCGAGAGCGGCTCAACGCGGGCGAGCTCGGGCGCGTCAGGATTGGTGGCAAAGCGCGCCTGCGCGTAATACGCGCGGGCCTCCGGTGCGGTCAGGGTCTCGTAGGCGGGGCGGCCGGCCTCCTGGAAGGCCTTGTAGACGGCGGCGGCATCGGGATCGAGCACGACGGGCATGGAGCGACCTCGGGAGGTTTCTGGTTATGGTTGGCTGCATTTTCGGGAGATGCCCGCCTCTGCGCCCCCGGGAGGGGCTCCGCGACTATCCCATTCAGGTGCCGGTCTGGCCAGATGGGGCCGGGAAGGGCAGGGTTGCCGCCCTTCCCCCGCCGTATTCGCCGTGTTAACCGGATGGCCTGCGAGCGGCGGTAACCCCTGTAGAATGTCCAACAAGCCCGATTCGCTGTTGAAGCCGCGCGAGATGTTTCGAACCATTACCCTGACAGGTCTTGCGGCGCTTTTGGCCGCCACCGCGCTGACGGTTGCGACGCCGGCTCAGGCGCAAATCGGCACGATCTTTTCCGATCCGCCGCCGATGCGGCCGCCCGGCACAATTCCGCGCGGCCAGCCGCAGCCGCAGCAGATTCCCGACGACGACGAAGAGGTGCCGGAGCTGCCGCCGCAGGGCCGCGTGCTGCCGTCGCGCCCGATGCCTCCGCCGCCGGGCCGGCAGGGCAATGTGATGCCGGGACCGGTCGAGAGCCAGCCGCTGGCGCCGCCGCCGGGCTCCACCGTCGCTCCGCCGAATCAGCCGCCCGTGGCGGTCGCGCCGCCGGGCGGTGCCCAGCCAGGTGCGCCCGGCCAGCGCCAGCCGCAGCAGAAGGGCGCTCCCGGCGCCGTGCCGCAGACCCCGGCAAGCCTGCAGCCGGGCGACGAGGTCGTCACCGAGCCGCCGGCGCAGAAGATCGTGAACAAGAAGGCGACCTTCTCCGGCCTCGACAAGATCACCGGACGCATCATCAATTTCGACGAGGAGATCGGCGAGACCGTCCAGTTCGGCGCGCTCAGGGTCAAGACCGACGCCTGCTACACGCGGCCGGCAACGGAGGCCACCAACACCGACGCCTTCGTCGAGGTCGACGAGATCACCTTGCAGGGCGAGGTGAAGCGCATCTTCTCGGGCTGGATGTACGCGGCAAGCCCCGGCCTGCATGGCGTCGAGCACCCGATCTACGACATCTGGCTCACCGACTGCAAAGAGCCGCAGCAGACCATCGCGACCGCGGCGCCGGATCCCGCGACGAAGCCGGCCCCTCCACCGCCGCCCGCGCAGAAGAAGGCCGCGCCGAAGCAGGTGCAGCAGCGTCCGCCGCAGCCTCTGCCGCCGATCCAGCAGCAGCAGCCGGCACCACCGCCGCCCCCGCCGCCGGAGCAGCGGCCGGGTCTGTTCGGTATCCCCGGGTTTGGTAGCCGGTAAATCTGGATTATTGCCGCGAAGCGATGATCTCGAGCGCACGCGCGCCCGGGATCGCGTCACCGGGTGAGAGCCTGAGGAAATCGCCGGGCTCGCCCGCCAGCGCCTTGTCGAGCAAGGCGGTATAGCGCCGCCGCGAGATCTCGACCGCGCCGAAGCTTTTCAAATGCTCCGTGACATATTGCGTGTCGAGCAGCTCGAACCCGCCATGGATCAGCCGCGCGACCAGATGCACCAGCGCGACCTTCGAGGCATCGCGCGCGGTGTGAAACATGCTCTCGCCGAAGAAGGCGCGGCCCAGGCTGACGCCGTACAGGCCGCCGACGAGATCCTCACCCTGCCAGGCCTCGACGCTGTGGCAATGGCCGAGCTGATACAGGCCGCCATAGAGGTCGCGGATGCGCTTGTTGATCCAGGTGTCCTCGCGCCCTTCCTGCGGCGCGGCGCAGCCCGCGATCGTCGCCTTGAACGCGGTGTTGACGGTGACGCGAAAGACGTCCGAGCGCACGGTGCGCGCGAGCCGCGAGGCGACGCGAAATCCGTCGAGGGGGATGACGCCGCGCAATTCCGGCTCGACCCAGAACAGGGTCGGATCGTCGGCGCTTTCCGCCATCGGGAAGATGCCGCAGGCATAGGCGCGCAGCAGCACGGCCGGGGTGATTTCAGACGGAGCGGAGTCGCGCGAAGTCATGGTTCGCGACCATAGCAGGATCGCGATGCCGTTGCGATGGGGTGCACAGCAGGGCGCGCGTTCAGCTTGCGGCGGCGGTGCTGGTCTTGCCGGGAACTGCGGGCAGGCGGCCGAACTTCAGCACGATCCGGGTTCCGGAATGGCTGGGATCGCGCTCGACCGTGGCGTCGAGCTTGGCGGCCATCGCCGCGACGATGCGCTGGCCCATGCCGGTGGAGCGCGGATCGGCCTTGACGGCGTCGCCGACGCCGTTGTCGGTGATCGACAGCAGGAGATCGTCTCCTTTCGCGTTCAGCTCGACATGGATCGGGCCGGCGCCGTCGGGATAGGCGTATTTCACTGCGTTCATCACCAGCTCGTTGACGATGATGCCGACGGCAACCGCGCGGTCCGGATCGATCTCGATCGGCTCGGCCTTCAGCGTCAGGCGCGACATCCGGTTGCCTTCGGCCGAACGGCGCAGATCCTCGAGCAGGGAATCCAGATACTGGTTCAGCACCACGCTCTTCAGATCCTGCGAGGTGTAGAGGCGGCGGTGCACTTGCGCGACCGCGGCGACGCGGCCCATCGCATTGGTCAGCGCCGCCTTGACCTCGTCCTGGGCGGCGGAGCTTGCCTGAAGGTGCAGCAGCGAGGCGATGATCTGGAGCGAATTGCCGACGCGGTGGTTGACCTCGCGCAGCAGCAGCTCGCGCTCGGCAGCAAGGGCCGCGTAGCGGTCGCGCGAGGCGTGGATCTCGGCTTCGGCCTCCTCGCGCGCCCGCTGCAGTTCGGCCTGGCGCAGCGCGCCTTCGGCGGCGACGTGGAGCAGGGGGATGAAATCGCCGGTGACGTCCTTGACGAGATAATCGGCCGCACCCGCCTTCAGCGCGGTGACGGCGATGCTGGAATCCTGCGAGGCCGTGACGAACACGACCGGCGGCGCGTCCGGGATCGCCATGATCTGCTCGAGCGTCTCCAGCCCGTCGAGGCCGGGCATGTACTGGTCGAGCGCGACCACGTCGATGCCGCCATCGATATTGCCTTGGGCACCCGCGCGGCGGATGCGCTCCAGGCCTTCCTCGCCGCTCGCGGCGTGGACGACCCTGTAGCCGCGCCGCGTCAGGCCGCGTTCGACCAGGCGCGCCAGCGCACCGTCGTCGTCGATGTAGAGCAGTGTCGGCGTGCGCTGGTTCATGGGGCGGCGGGCGGGACCTGGATGACCGAGAAGAACAGACCGAGCTGCCGGATGGCATTGGCGAAATTCTCGTAATTGACGGGCTTGGTGATGTAGACGTTGCAGCCGAGCTCGTAGCAACGCTTGATTTCCTGGGAATCGTCGGTGGTGGTCAGCACCACCACGGGCGAAGCCTTCAGATATTTGTTTTCCTTGATCTGCCGGAGGATGTCGATCCCGGTCATGTCGGGCAGGTTGAGGTCGAGCAGGATCAGAAGCGCATTGCCCTTCTGCACGAGGCCGCTGCCGTCGGCGCCGAACAAATGCAGCATCGCATCCGTGCCGTTCTGGAAGGAGACGATCTCGTTGTTGACCCCCGAGCGGCGGATGTTGCGCTCGATCAGGCGGGCGTGGCCCTCGTCGTCCTCGATCATGATGATGGTGACAGGCTGGGTCATCGATCTCTGTTCCGGTTGTTCACGTTCCAGGCGATCGGCAGCGTGATCGTGAAGGTGCTGCCCGCGTTCAGTTCCGATGATACCGACATGGTGCCGCCGAGGCGACGCACAAGTGCACGCACATGCGCAAGACCAATGCCCTGGCCGGGCTTGTCCTGGGTTCCCGCGCGGCGGAACAGGTCGAATATCCGCTGGTGATCCTTCGGATCGATCCCCCGGCCGTTGTCGCTGATCTCGAAGATAGCGTAACCGAGCTTGGTTCGCCCGCGGATTCTGATGTCTCCGGGTACCCCGCGCTTCAGATATTTGATCGCGTTGTCGATCAGGTTGGAGAAGATCTGCTCGAGCGCGAGCCGGTCGCTCACGATGTCAGGCAGCGGCTCGAGATGGATCTCGGCCTGCGCCTCGGCCGCCTGGTGCGCCAGCGTCGACACGATGGCCTCGATCAGCTCGCCTGTGTCGATCTTCACCGGCTGGAATTCGCGCCGGCCCTCGCGGGTGAGGTTGAGGATTGCCGAGATCAGCCGGTCCATCTTGGCGATCGACGATTTGATGAAGCCGAGGGCTTCGGAAAAATCTTCCGACAGCTGCTTGTCGGCGCCATCGAGCACCATCTCGCCCGGTCCGGCGGGGGCGAGGGGCGCCCCGTTCGCAGAAACCTGGGCGAGGCTGCCGATGCGGCGGAAGATATCGCCGCCGAGCTCTTCGAGCTCGCTGGTGAAGCCCATGATGTTGACGAGCGGCGAGCGCAGATCGTGGCTGACGATATAGGCGAAGCGCTGGATCTCGTCGTTGGCCTCGCGCAAATCCGCCGTGCGTTCGTCGACGACGGATTCCAGATTGACGTTGGAGTCGCGCAGGCGCGCTTCAGCCTCGTCGCGGGCCCGCGCCGAGCGCCGCACCAGCCAGGTCGAGATCAGGGCCAGCAGCACGACGAGGCCGGAGCCGATGCCGGTCATCGACGCAGCGAGGGTCTGACTGCGGTCGGAGTTTTCCGTTCGGAGCCGGAACAGCCGTTCCTCCTCGCGGATCATCGCGTTGGCCTGGTTGCTGATCGTGGTCGTGGTATTGGCCGCCACGGCCTCGCGGATCAGCGCAATGGCGCGGTCGGGTTGGCCCTCCCTGACGAACTTCATCTCGCGCGAGAACTGGTCGAGCCGGGTCTCGATCGCCGCGCTCAGCTTCTCGATGCTGTCGCGTTGTGCCGGATTGTCGCCGATCTGGCGCGTGAGCTTGTCGAGCGCCGGAATGATCGCCGCCACGGCTTTCTCGTGGTCCGACTGGAAATCCGGTCCTTGCGTCAGGAGAAAGCCGCGGGCGCTGCTCTCTGCACGGCGGATCTCCAGCAGCAGGGCGTTGATCTGGCTCTCCGCCTCGATGGTATGGACCACCCATTTGCTGTCTTCCCGCGCCTTGTTGACGAGGTAGACCGAGCCGGCGCTGATCACAGTCAGCACCACGAGACCCGCCGCGATCAGCAGGATCTGCCAGAATGCCCGCCGTCGTTGGGCTTCAGCCGTCACGACGGTTCACCTGTTTACGTGCAGTGGATTTCAAAACGCCCCCTTGGAACTAGCCCCAACCGTCCAGAACGCGATTGAGGCCAAAGGGTTCCCTAGGGCGACGAATATTATCGCGGGGCGGGTTCCGCCTTGCCGGCCAGGTACTGTTCCAGCCAGTGGATGTGGTAGTCGCCGTTGATGATGTCGTCTTCGCGCACCAGCGCGCGGAACAGCGGCAGCGTGGTCTCGATGCCTTCCACCACCATCTCGTCCAGCGCCCGGCGCAGCCGCATCAGGCATTCGGCGCGGGTCTTGCCGTGCACGATCAGCTTGCCGACCAGGGAATCGTAATAGGGCGGGATCATGTAGCCCTGGTAGACGGCGGAATCGATGCGCACGCCGAGACCGCCCGGCGGATGGTATTGCAGTATGCGGCCGGGTGAGGGACGGAAGGTCTCGGGGTTCTCGGCATTGATGCGGCACTCGATCGCGTGGCCGATGACCTGGATCTCGTCCTGCTTGGCGGGCAGGTCGCCGCCGGCGGCGATGCGGATCTGCTCCAGCACGAGGTCGATGTCGGTGATGCTCTCGGTGACGGGATGCTCGACTTGGATGCGGGTGTTCATCTCGATGAAGTAGAACTCGCCGTCCTCGAACAGGAATTCGATGGTGCCGACGCCGAGATATTTCATCTCACGCATGGCCTTCGCACAGGTCTCGCCGATCTTGGCCCGCGCGGCGGCGGAAAGGACGGGCGAGGGGCCTTCCTCCCAGACCTTCTGGTGGCGGCGTTGCAACGAGCAGTCGCGCTCGCCGAGATGGATCGCGCCGCCGCGGCCGTCGCCGAGAATCTGGATCTCGATGTGGCGCGGCTTCTGGAGGTATTTTTCCAGGTAGACGGAGGCATCGCCGAAGGCGGATTTGGCCTCGTTGGCCGCCGTCGACAGCGCCACCTGCAGATCGGCCTCGCTGTGCGCGACCTTCATGCCGCGGCCGCCGCCGCCGGCCGCCGCCTTCACCAGCACGGGAAAGCCGATCTTCCTTGCGATCGCCAGGGCATCGTCGTCGGGACCGACCGCACCGTCGGAGCCGGGCACCACGGGGATGCCGAGGCGCTTGGCGGTCTTCTTCGCCTCGATCTTGTCGCCCATCAGGCGGATGTGCTCGGCCTTGGGGCCGATAAAATGCAGATTGTGCTCGGACAGGATTTCCGCGAAGCGCGCATTCTCCGACAGGAAGCCGTAGCCGGGATGCACGGCGTCGGCGCCGGTGATCTCGCAGGCGGCGAGCAGCGCGGGGACGTTGAGATAGCTGTCCTTGGAGGCGGGCGGGCCGATGCACACGCTCTCGTCCGACAGGCGCACATGCATGGCATCGGCGTCGGCGGTGGAGTGCACGGCGACCGTTGCGATCCCGAGCTCCTTGCAGGCCCTGAGGATGCGAAGGGCGATCTCGCCGCGATTGGCTATGAGGATCTTGTCGAACATGGTGCCTCGGGGGCGAACGGGAAATAGCGAATGGCGAACAGGCAGGAGTAACTATTCGCTCCCCCGCTGTTCGCCGATCCCTCACTCAATGATCACGAGCGGCTCGCCGTACTCGACCGGCTGGCCGTCCTCGACCAGGATCTGCGTCACCGTGCCGGCGCGCGGCGAGGGGATCTGGTTCATGGTCTTCATGGCTTCGATGATCAGCAGCGTCTGTCCGACCGAGACCTTGCTACCGACCTCGATGAACGGCTTGGCGCCGGGCTCCGGCGCCCAATAGGCAGTGCCGACCATTGGCGAGCTGACCGCGCCAGGATGCTTGGACAGGTCGGGGCCGGCGGCGGCAGCAGGCGAGGCGGAGGCTGCCGGCAGGGCGGCGGGAGCCGCAGCCATCGGCACAGGCATGGTCGCGGCAACGCTGATGTTACGGGCGACGCGCAGGCGCAGGCCGGCACGTTCGATCTCGATCTCGGTGAGGCTGGTCTCATCGAGCAGAAGCGCGAGCTCGCGGACGAGCGCGGAATCCTCGCTGGAAAACTTTGCGGCTGCTTTGTCGTCTGGCTGGCGCGCCATGTTGTTTGATCCGAATGTTCTGATTGATGAGGGAGCTTCAGGCTTTGGGCTTGATGGCAAGCTTGGCGGCAAGGCCCTGGATGGCGAGGCGATAGCCCTCGATGCCGAAACCGCAGAGCGAGGCGAAGGCCGCGCGTGCCGTATAGGAGTGGTGACGAAAGCTCTCGCGGGCGTGGATGTTGGTCACATGCACTTCGACCGTCGGGATCTGAACCGCAAGCAATGCGTCGTGCAGCGCGATCGAGGTGTGCGAATAGCCGCCGGCATTGATAATGATGCCCTTCATCTTGCGGCGATGCGCCTCGTGGATGAAGTCGATCAGCTCGCCCTCGCGGTTGGACTGCCGGCAATCCGCCTTGAGACCGAACGTCGCCGCCGTCTCCCGGCACAGCGCCTCGACGTCGGCCAGCGTCGCGTGGCCATACTTCTCCGGCTCGCGCGTCCCCAACATGTTGAGGTTCGGCCCGTTCAGGACGAGGATCGTGTCGGTTGCTGGTTCGGCCATTCCAATCCCGCAAAGAGGTGCTCGGCGTGGCGGGGGTTATAGGTAACAAAGCGCGTGAGGGGAAGCCTTGAAGGCCTCCCGGAGGGGTTCAAGTACCTCATCCAGTGCGCAAAAACCTGTGTGGAAACCACGGAAATTGCTTGTTAACCAGTCCAAAGGATGGCTGGCGGCCGAGGCGCGCGGGGTCCATAGGCCAAAAGCCCCTGCCGATCTTTCGGCAGGGGCTCGTTTGGTGGTCAGCGAGCGGCTTAGCCCTCGATGATGTACACGATCTCGCGCGTCTGCGGACGGACGATGACGTACTGGCCGCGGACGAAGATCACTTCATAGCCACGCCACTGCGGGTAGATCTCGACGATCCGGGGCGGCAGCGGGTGGAAGTGGACTGACGCCGGGACCGCGGTGCCGACCGAGATGTTGAAGTTGACGTTCGTGGTCTCCTCGATCTTGGTCGACTTGATCGCGGTCGAGATTTCCGTCCGCTTCTCGGGCGGCGGCGCGGCGGCGGTGGCCGGAGCGTTGCCGGTCGTGGTCTGCGACTTGGTGTCGGTGGAGGCGGGGCGGTTCTCGGCATTGTTGCTCTTGGCAGCGTCGCCGGCCTTGTTGTCCTCGGCCTTCATGTCCTTGGCACCGGACTTGGTGGAATCGGACTTGGTCGTCGAGTCCGAGCTCATGCTCTTCGACTTGTCCTGCGCAGACTTATCCTGCGTGCCCTGGGCGTGCTCGCCCTTCATGCCGGCCTTCTCGTCAGCCGCGTTCTTGTTCATCGTGCCGGACTTTTCCATCCCGCCGGACTTTTCCGTGGCGCCGGATTTCTGCATCGCGCCGGACGACTTGTCGTCGCCGGGCTTCATGGCGCCGCCGGCCTGGCCAACGGTACCCTTGTCATGGCTCACGGAATCGCGGCCCATCGAGCCGCCGCGCTCAGCGGCGCCGCCGGAGGGCTGGGAGTGCTGCATCTGCTGCGAACCAGCGCCGCTATCGCGACCCTTGTCCTGTGCGTTCGCCAGACCGGCGCCCGCAACGAGGGCGACTGCGGCAACTGAGATCATAAAGCGGTTCAACATCGAATTCTCCTCACGTGTTTCTTTGCGTCATTGCCCGCGCCAACAACGAAAGGAGGTTTCAGTTGTTCCGGAACTTCGGCTGTTCCGCGGCATTTGTTTGTTGAACGCCAGATGAATGAACTTGCACGAAGACGCCAAGCTTCGCGCAAGAAAAAAGGCCGGCTTTCCAGCCAGCCTCTTCGTGTTTCACGATCGCAATACGTGCGATCAACAAGTCGCCTTGCCGCAGCGGGCGATGCCGATCTTTTCCTTGAGGCCTTCGACGCCGACGGCGCCGATCACGATCTGCTTGCCGATGACGTAGCTCGGCGTGCCGTTCATGCCCATCGCTTCAGCGAGCTTGAAATTCTCCTCGATGGTGGCGCGCACCTCGGGGCTGGCGATGTCCTTCTCGATCCTCGCGGTGTCGAGGCCGGCTTCCTTGGCCGCTTGAAGCGCGCGTGCCTTGTCGGCGGCGCCGCGGCCACCGAGCAGCTTCTGGTGAAAGTCGAGATATTTCTTGCCGGTGGGATCCTGCATGCGCACGGCGACCGCGACCTGCGCCGCTTCGACAGAGCCCTGGCTGAGCACCGGAAACTCCTTCAGCACGACCTTCAGCTTCGAATCGCCTTTCATGATGGTGAGCATGTCGTCCATCGCGCGCTTGCAGTAGCCGCAATTGTAATCGAAGAACTCGACGAAGGTGACGTCACCGTCCTTGTTGCCGAGCACGACCTGGCGCGGCGAGTTGAAGATCGCGTCGGCGTTCTGCGCGATGCTGGCCTCGTGCTTCTGCGTCTCGGCCGCGGCCTGACGCTTGCTGAGCTCGGCCATGGCCTCCTCGAGCACCTCGGGATGGCTGACGAGATAGTTCTTGATGATCGTCTCGATGTCGGTGCGCTGGGTATCGGAGAAGCTGTCTGCCGATGCAGGCACGGCTGCGCCGAACATGGCGAGCGCAAACAACGCGGGAGCAAGCAGGCGCAGCGAAGGCATAGGCAAATCCTCTTATCCAAAGCAGGTTTCGGAATACGTCCCGGCGGACTTAAAGCTACGGTCGTGACGTCGTGGTGTCAGGCGTCGTGGTGTCAGTTGCGCGGCGGCTTGGCCGCCACGATGTCGTCGGCCTTGACCCATCCGGGCGTACCGACGGCAAAACGGGTTTTCGCGCGCGTGGCGAGCTCGCGGGCGGTCTTGTTGTCGCCGCGCAAGTAAGCGGCCTGGGCCGATGCGAGATCCGCCTCGGCATAATCTCCCTTCCGGCCATAGGCCATCGCGAGCTGGCTATAACCGAGGATGGCCTCGGGCTCCCGCGCCACCGCGGCGCGGAGAATCCGAACGGCGTCGTCGGTGTAGGCCTTATTATCGGTTCCAACCAGAGCCTGCCCAAGTAACATCTCGATGAGGGGTGAATTGTTCGAGAGTGCGACAGCCTTGCGCAGGGCAGGGATGGCGTCGGCCGGCTTGCCGCTTTCCAGGAGGGCCTGGCCGCGCACCTCGTAGAAGTACGGGTTGTTCGGCTGAACCTGGATCAGCGCGTCGATCTGGGTGAGCGCGCTGCGCAAATCGCCGTGCAGATAGGTGCTGATGGCGCGGGCATAGCGCGCCGGCATGCTGTCATTGGTCTGGGGATAGCGGCGGTACACCGTCTCGGGCCGCTCCATGAAGGCGGAGATCTTGGCGCGCACCATGTCGTGGCGGAGCTGGAGCGCGGCATCGTCCTTCTTGTTCCAATAGGGGCTGGAGCTCGCGAACTCCTGCAGCGCGGCAACGCGCTCGGCGGGCATCGGATGCGACTGGAGATAGGGGTCGGCGCCGCGCGCAGCGAACAGGCTCTCGCTGGTGAAGCGCTTGAAGGTCTCGTACATGCCCTTCGGCGATTGCTGGGTCGCGGTCAGGAATTTCACGCCGGCGCGGTCGGCGTTCTCCTCCTGCTGGCGCTGGTAGGACAGCAGCGACCGGCGGATCACCTCCTGCGGCGCCGAGATCGCAGCGGCGCCGGCATTGGCGAGCCCGTTGTTGCCGCCGCTGCTGTTGCGCGTGCTGCCGGCGGCGATCGCGCCGGCGCCGAGCAACATCGCGATGATCATCTGGGTCTGTGCCGCGGCGAGCTGCTCACGCAGCTTGGACAGATGGCCGCCGGCCAGATGCCCGGTCTCATGCGCGAGCACGCCGATGATCTGGTTCGGCGTCTCCGACTGAAGGATCGCGCCGTAATTGACGAAGATGCGGCGGCCATCGGCGACGAACGCGTTGAACGAGTTGTCGTTGAGGATCACCATCTGGATGTTCTGCTTCTCCAGACCCGCGGCACGCAGGATCGGGCGCGTATATTCGCGCAGCAGCTGCTCGGTCTCGGTGTCGCGCAGGACCGGCGGCCCTTTGGCTTGCGCGTGCGCCGCGGAGAACGGCGTCAGCGCGATCGCCGCAGCCGTAACGAGGGCGGTGAGGGCGGAAGCCTTCTTGCGCAATGCGATCTGGAGCGACATCAAACGGTCTTGGTCAAACGGTCTGGACAGCAGTTTCGTGATTGGTTTTGGCGATTGGCGGCGGGCCGGATACGCGATATGCCCTTATCAGCCGTTCCCCTTATGAGCCGTACAATGCGGCCAGTCTGGGGCGCAAGCGCCCCGTTTTCCGGACCGGCCGCACCGGCCCGCCAGCGAAATAGCAGAAATCGATGCACGATGCGACTTTAAGGAACCGGTTGGGGCAGTGGCTCGAGCCCTCCCGCCGAAGCGATGTTCCCCCGTTCATGGTGATGGACGTCATGGCCGCGGCGGCTCGAATCGAGGCCGCCGGGGGCCATGTCATCCATATGGAGGTCGGCCAGCCGGCGGCCGCGGCGCCCAGGACCGCGATTGCGGCTGCCCACACAGCGCTCGAGACCGGGCGGATCGATTATACCTCCGCGCTCGGCATCCCCTCCTTGCGCGAGCGCATCGCGCGCCATTACCGCGATGCCTATGGCTGCGACGTCAGCCCTGACAGGATCGTGGTGACGACCGGCTCTTCCGGCGGGTTCATCCTGGCCTTCCTGTCGATGTTCGAGCCGGGCGACCGCGTCGCCGTGACGGTGCCGGGCTATCCGCCCTACCGTCATATCCTCACCGCGCTCGGCTGCGAGCCGGTGCTGATCGAGACCACGAACGAGACGCGCCATGCTCTCACCGGCGAGGCGTTGCTCGCCGCCCATCGCAAGGCGCCGCTGAAGGGCGTGCTGGTTGGCAGCCCCGCCAATCCGACGGGGACGATGATGTCGCGCGAGGCGCTCGCCAGCCTGATCGCGGCGGCGGAAGACGCCGGCATCCGTTTCATCTCGGACGAGATCTATCACGGGCTCGATTATGCGTTTCCGGCCGTCACCGCGGCCGCGCTCTCCGAGCACGCCCTCGTGATCAACTCGTTCTCGAAATATTTTTGCATGACGGGCTGGCGCGTCGGCTGGATGGTCGTGCCCGAAATCCTGGTGCGGCCGATCGAGCGGCTGCAGCAGAACCTGTCGATCTCGGTGCCGTCGCTGTCGCAGATCGCGGCAGAGGCTGCCTTCGACGGCGCGGCGGAGATGGAGGCGATCAAGCATGGCTATCAGGAAAACCGGCGGATTTTGATCGAGGGATTGCCGAAAGCCGGCCTCGCCAAATTCCTGCCGGCCGATGGTGCATTTTATCTCTATGCCGACGTCTCGGACTTCACCTCGGACAGTTTCGAATTTGCCAAGCAGATGCTGGAACAGGCACGCGTTGCGGCGACGCCCGGGCTCGATTTCGATCCCGTTCATGGCCGATCGTTCATTCGGTTTTCCTATGCACGCTCGCCCGGGGAAATGCGCGAGGCAGTTGACCGGATCGCTCACTGGCTTAAATAGCCGCCAGTTTTCGACCACATCCGGAGCTCATCTTGTCTGACCACCGATCTGTCCCGACCGCTGCTGCGCCACATTTTTCTCTTGCTGCATTGATGTGGCCGACCCGGCCGGGTGAAACGGTCGGTGCGGTGCGTGCCGTCGTGCTGGTTGTGCTCGGCACCGCATTGATGGCGCTATCAGCCAAGGTCAGCCTGCCGCTGCCCTACGTCCCCATGACGTTGCAGACGCTGGTGGTGCTGATGATCGGCGCGGCCTATGGCTGGCGTCTTGGCAGCGCAACCATGATCGCCTACCTCGCCGAGGGTGCGCTTGGCGCGCCGGTATTTGCCGGACCGGTGGGTGGAATTGCACCGCTGGTTGGCCCGACCGCGGGTTATCTGTTCGGTTTCATTGCGGCCGCTTTCGTGACCGGCTGGCTCGCCGAGCGCGGCTGGGACCGCAGCGTGGCGCTGCTGTTTGCAGCGATGGCGATAGGCCATATCGTCATTCTGGCCGCCGGGTTCGGCTGGCTGGCGTTCGGCCTCGGGCTCGGCGCTGCGAAGGCCTGGCAGGTCGGCATCATGCCGTTCATCGCGGCTTCGCTGGTCAAGAACGCGCTTGGCGCGACGTTGATGCCGGCAGCGCGAAGACTGATCGAGCGTCGCCGGTAAAGCGCGCAAAATTCGCGGTTCCAATTGACAGGGCCGGCCAAGTTGATCTTGGCTGGCCCAGCGTTTGAGGGGGAGTGAAACGATGACGACGACAACGATGGCGGGGGCACCGATCGCGCCGCCCGCAGCAAAGCCGTGGTACAAGGTTCTCTACGTCCAGGTGCTGATCGCCATCGTGCTCGGCGCCATCGTCGGCTGGCTGTGGCCGACGGTTGCCACCAACGAATGGATCAAGGCGCTCGGCGACGGCTTCATCAAGCTGATCAAGATGGTGATCGCCCCGATCATCTTCTGCACCGTCGTCTCCGGCATCGCCCACATTCAGGATGCCAAGAAGGTCGGCCGCATCGGCGTCAAGGCGCTGGTCTATTTCGAGGTCGTCTCGACCTTCGCCCTGGTGATCGGACTGATCATCGGCAATCTCGTGAAGCCGGGCGCGGGCTTCGGCAGTGGGGCGGCCAACGAGGCGGCCGTTGCCAATTACGCCAAGCAGGCTGCCGGCCAGAAGTCCGTCGACTTCGTGCTGCACATCATTCCCGACACGGTGGTCGGGGCCTTCGCGCAAGGCGAAATCCTCCAGGTGCTGCTGTTCTCGGTGCTGTTCGGCTTCGCGATCATGAGCCTGGGTGAGCGCGGCCACACCATCCGCAGCTTCATCGACGACGCCGCCCATGCCGTGTTCGGCGTCATCTCCATCGTGATGCGCGCAGCGCCGATCGGCGCATTCGGCGCCATGGCCTATACGATCGGCAAGTTCGGCACCGGCGCGATCCTCAATCTGGTCGGGCTGATCGCCACGTTCTACGTCACCGCGGCGCTGTTCGTGTTCGTCGTGCTCGGCATCATCGCGCGCCTGGCCGGGTTCTCGATCTTCAAGTTCCTGGCCTACATCAAGGACGAGCTGCTGATCGTGCTCGGCACCTCGTCTTCGGAAAGCGCGCTGCCGTCCCTGATGGAGAAGCTGGAGCGGCTCGGCTGCTCCAAGTCGGTGGTCGGCCTCGTGGTGCCCACGGGTTACTCGTTCAATCTCGACGGCACCAACATCTACATGACGCTGGCGACGCTCTTCATCGCGCAGGCGCTCGGCTACGATCTCAGCTTCAGCCAGCAGCTGACCATCCTGGTCGTGGCGATGCTGACCTCGAAGGGCGCTTCCGGCATCACCGGCGCGGGCTTCATCACGCTGGCGGCGACGCTTGCCGTGGTCGATCCGCGCCTCGTGCCGGGCATGGCGATCGTGCTCGGCATCGACAAGTTCATGAGCGAGTGCCGCGCGCTGACCAATCTGTGCGGCAACGGCGTCGCCTGCGTGATCGTCGCCTGGTGGGAAGGTGAGCTCGACCGCGACAAGCTCAACGCCAACCTCGCCAAGCGGATTGACCCGACCGACATTGAGACGGCGATCACCACGGACTGATCGCGCCCTCGGGCTTCGAATTGGGAAGGGCTGGTCGAGATCCTCGATCAGCCCTTTTGTTTGGGCCTAGAACCGCTCGGGCCGATATGGCAGCGGATCAATCGCCGGCGTCTCGTCGCTCATGATCTCGGCAAGCAGGCGTCCGCTCGCCGGTCCCAGGGTAAAGCCCTGGTGGCCGTGGCCGAAATTCATCCAGAGGCCGGGATGCCGCGGAGCTTGCCCGAGCACCGGCAGCATGTCGGGTGTGCAGGGGCGGGTGCCGAACCACGGATCCGGCTCGACGCGCTTGCCGAGGTCGATCAGCTCGCGCGCGGAGCCTTCCGCGCTGGCGAGCTGGACGGGCGTGGCGAGCGCGTCCATGCCGGTCAATTCCGCGCCGGTGGTGATGCGGATTCCCTTCGCCATCGGGCCCATGGCGTAGCCGCCGCCCTTGTCGACGAGCGGCAGGTCGAGCGAAGCGCCGCCGCTGTAATGCATGTGGTAGCCGCGCTTGCGCACCAGCGGAATGCGATAGCCGAATTTATGGAGGAGGTCGGGCGACCACGGCCCCAGCGTCACGACGGCGTGGGCGGCGTCGAGGCGGCCCTGGTCCGTGTTGACCGACCATCCGGTCGCGGTCTGCTGCAGCGACTGCGCATCGCCAAGCACGATGGTGCCGCCGCGACGCTCGAACAGCTCGGCATAGGCCGTGACGAGGGCGCCGGGATCGGACACCGTCCAGGTATCGAGCCAGTGGATGGCGCCGGGAAGATCGTCGCGCAGGATCGGCTCGGCCTTGGCAAGCTCGCTGCCGGACAGCACGCGGAACTTCACGCCGAATTCGTGCTGGTCTTGTTCTGCGGCCTTGATCGAAAGATCGAGGTCCGCGGCGTCGCGGTACAGCGCGCGATAGCCGGCGCGGCGGATCAGATTGTCGGCATGGGCTTCGCGAATGAGGATGTCGTGCTCCGAGGTCGCGTAGGCGATCAGCCGCGCCCAAGCCTCGATCGCCTCGCGATGCCGTTTCGGCGCCGAGTGCCACCAGTAGCGGAGCAGGGGCTCGACATGGAGGTGAAGCGACGACAGGCTGTAGCGCACGTCGTTGGTGCGGCCGGTCGCGATCTTGAGCAGCGTCGCGAGATCGCGCGGCATCGGATAGGGGCGGACCGCTTCGGCCTGGATCATGCCGGCATTGCCGTAGCTGGTCTCGCGGCCCGGCTCCCTGCGATCGACGAGCGT
Source organism: Bradyrhizobium sp. WYCCWR 12699 (assembly GCF_032144035.1). NCBI lineage: Bacteria > Pseudomonadati > Pseudomonadota > Alphaproteobacteria > Hyphomicrobiales > Nitrobacteraceae > Bradyrhizobium > Bradyrhizobium sp. WYCCWR 12699. Next base: position 296,205 of record NZ_JAVTJN010000036.1, on the reverse strand, counting down.
CACGGCCCAGCCGCGCTGCTGCAGGTGCAGAGCGGCGCTCACGCCGATCATGCCGCCGCCGAGAACCATTGCGCTTTGCATCGGAAGACTTCTCCTGTCGGACCGCGTTATTCCCAAGTGAGGAAGCCGGGGGCGGCGGACAGCGGCGGCGTCGCGGCAAGCCTCGCAAGGTCGGGGACCGGCCGGCACAATTGCGCGTCGCTCGCAAAGGCGGCCTCAATGCCTGCGGCAACCGAGAGCACGATGGCGTCGCCGCCGCGCGGACCGACGACCTGGAGGCCGAACGGCAGTCCCGCTTCGTCGAGGCCGAGCGGAATGCTGATGGCGGGATGGCCTGCAAGCGTGACGGCGTAGGCGAGCGCGAGCCAATGGAAGTAGGATCTGGTCGGAGCGCCATCGATCTCCGCCGGATGAGGCTCCGACCATGGCCGCGGGCTCAGCGTGATGGTCGGGCTGATCAGTACGTCGCAGGTTTCGAAGAAGCTTTGATAGGCGCGATAAATCTTGGTCTGCGTCGTCGAGGCCCGCGCATGGTCTTCGAGCGTGTAGCCGAGCCCTTCCTCGACATTGGCGCGGACATTCGGGCCGAGCATCTCGGGACGTTCCTTGTAGTTCTTGCCGTGGGTCGCCAGGAACATGCCTGCGCGCAGCACTGCAAAAGCGTCGTCGGCGCCGGCGCAATCCGGCGTTGCTTCGCGGGATTCTGCGAACAGCGGTGCGAGCCGCTTCACGCGTGCGCGGAACACGCGCCGGATCGCCTGCTCGGTCGGAGCGAAGCCGAAATCCTCGGTGAAGGCGAGGCGGAGCTTGCCGAGCTCTGCGGGGCGCGGGACGGCCCAGCGCTCGGCGCGCGCGCGCACAGCCTCGCCGGGCAGCGTATAGGCGAGCGGATCGCGGGCATCATCGCTCGCCATCACCGACAGCATCAAGGCGGTGTCGGCGACGTTGCGCGCCATCGGCCCGTCGGTCGACAGATTGGACCAGCCGAACGCCCGCTTTTCGCTGGCCACGAGGCCGTAGGACGGACGCATGCCGACGATGCCGGCGAAGCCTGCCGGATTGCGCAGAGAGCCGCCAGTGTCGGAACCCGAGGCGAGCGGTGCCATGCCGCAGGCGAGCGCCACCGCCGAGCCGCCGGATGAGCCGGCCGCCGAGCGCATGGGATCGAAGGGATTGCCGGTCGCGCCGAACACGGGATTGCGGGTGTTGCCGCCCGCCGCCCATTCCGGCGTGTTGGTCTTGCCGAAGATGATGGCGCCGGCGGCGCGCAGGCGCGCGACCGAGCCCTGGTCGGCCGCCGGGACGTTATCCTTCAGCAGCGGGCTGCCATAGGTGGAGCGCATCCCCGCGGTGTCCTGGGTATCCTTGATGAGAACGGGAAGCCCGTGCAGGGCACCGCGATCCTCGCCGCGCAGGATGGCGGCTTCGGCCGCCTTGGCAGCGGCACGCGCGCCCGGCTCGTCAAGCGTCACGACGGCGTTGACGGCAGGATTGATGGCGGCGATGCGGGACAGGCAGGCGTCGAGCAACTCGACAGGTGAGATCGCCCGGGCGGCCAACAGGCGGCGCAACTCGACGGCGCTGGAATCGCAAAGCTCTGACAATGCCGGTCCCCTCTCAGATTGCGCAAACGGCTTAGCACATCGGGACATCGGCGAAACAAAAACGCCCGGCAGTGCCGGGCGTCGTGTCTTGCATAGGTTGTCAGGCCTTATTCGCCGCCGCCAAAGCGGCGGGACCACCAGCCGGCGCGGCGCGGGGCGGCGGGCGTTTCGCTCGTCGCTTCCGGCGCAGGTTCAGCTGCCGGTGCGGGCGGGGTGACGGGCTCGGCTGCCTGGGCAATCGGGGCTGCCGGCTCGCTCGGGCTGCTCGACATGAAGCTCACCTTTTCGCGCACCGTGGAGCGGCGCCGCGCGGCCTTGTCGTCGGCGGGCTCTTCCTCCGCGGCGACGGGCTCGGGCTGAGCCGGAGCCTCGGTCTGCACTTCGGCGCGTGGCTCAGGCTGCGAGACTTGCGGCTCGGCGGCGCTGTGCTCGGCTTGCGCAATCGAGGGCGCAGCCTCACTGCCGAGGCCGTCGAAATCGGCAACCGCCTCGGCTGCTTCTGACGGTTGATTGGTGCCGAGTTCGTCACCGATGGAGCCGGCGAGACCTTCCTCGCCGCCACCGCGACGACGGCGTCCGCCGCGGCGACCACGCCGGCGCCGGCGATCACCGCTGCCCTGCTGTTCACCACGGGCTGCCAGTTCCTCGCCTTCCTCGCCGTCCTGCTCGGGTTCGGCATCGTCCTCGCCTTCGCCGGCCGCTACGGCCGCCTCGGGAAGGGTGGGGGCGCCATCCTCGCGCAATTCGCCCTCGCGCGGGCCACCGCGGCCGCGCCGGCGGCGGCGGCGCTTGCGGCGCTGGCCGTCCTGCTCGGACCCTGCGTCGCCCGCGGACTGCTCCTCGGCGAGACCTTCGCTCTCCTCGGTCTCGACCTCGGATTCGGTCTCCGGATCGAACTCCTCGTCGTCATAAGCTTCTTCGACCAGCGGCGGCGGGCTTGCGGCCGCCTGCGCCGCCAGCAGCGCCTTGGCGGCTTCCAGCGTATGCACCTGTTCGCCGCGGTCGATGAGGTAGGCTTGCGGCCCGCTGACGCTGGGATCCGCGATCACCGAGAGGGTGACCTTGAAGCCGTTCTCGAGATCGCGCAGGTGGCCACGCTTGTGGTTGAGCACATAGAGCGCAACGTCGGTGCGGGTGCGGACCACGAGATTGTGGGTCGCGCCCTTCATCAGGATTTCTTCGAGGCCGCGCAGCAGCTGCAGCGCCACCGAGGACACCGAGCGGACGTGGCCGGTGCCGCCGCAATGCGGGCAGGGATCGGTCGAGCTCTCGAGCACGCTGGCGCGGATGCGCTGGCGCGACATTTCGAGCAGGCCGAAATGCGAGATGCGTCCGACCTGGATGCGCGCGCGATCCTGCCTGAGGCAATCGGACAGCTTGCGCTCGACCGCACGGTTGTTGCGCTTCTCGTCCATGTCGATGAAGTCGATGACGATCAGGCCGGCGAGGTCGCGCAAGCGGAGCTGGCGGGCGACCTCTTCGGCCGCCTCCAGATTGGTCTTGAGCGCGGTGTCCTCGATATGGTGCTCGCGCGTCGATCGGCCGGAGTTGACGTCGATCGAGACCAGCGCCTCGGTCTGGTTGATCACGATGTAGCCGCCGGAGCGCAGCTGCACGGTCGGCGAGAACATCGCATCGAGCTGGCTCTCGACGCCCATGCGCGAGAACAACGGCTGGCCGTCGCGATACTGCTTCACCGCGCTGACATTGGCGGGCATCAGCATCTTCATGAAGTCGCGCGCTTCGCGGTAGCCGGATTCACCGGCAACCGAGATTTCGTCGATCTCCTTGTTGTAGAGGTCGCGCAGCGAACGCTTGATCAGCGAGCCTTCCTCGTAGACGAGGGTCGGGGCCTGCGACTTCAGCGTGAGGTCACGCACCGTCTCCCACATCCGGATCAGATATTCGAAGTCGCGCTTGATCTCGGGCTTGGTCCGGGCGGCGCCGGCGGTGCGCAGGATGATGCCCATGCCTTCCGGCACGTCGAGATCCTGAACTACTTCCTTCAGGCGGGAACGGTCCTGGGCGCTGGTGATCTTGCGGCTGATGCCGCCGCCGCGCGCCGTGTTCGGCATCAAGACGGCATAGCGGCCGGCCAGCGACAGATAGGTCGTCAGCGCGGCGCCCTTGTTGCCACGCTCTTCCTTGACGACCTGCACCAGCATCACCTGGCGGCGCTTGATGACTTCCTGGATCTTGTACTGGCGGCGCGGACGGAACGTACGCTCCGGCACTTCCTCCAGCACGTCGTCGCCGCCGACGGATTCGACGACTTCCTCTTCGGCTTCCTCGTCGTCCTCATCTTCGTCGTCTTCTTCGCCAGTTGCTTCAGCAGCCTCGGCAAGCGACGTTTCGGCATTCTCTCCGCCGCCGTACACCGCATCAGCGGGCTCATCGGCCGACGTCACGGCCTCGGCCAGAGCTTCCGCATGCGCCTCGGGCGCGTGAGATTCGAAGGTCTGGGCCTCCTGCGGCTCGGCAGCGATCTCGGTCGCGACCACGGGCTCGGCGCCGACGGCCGCGACAGGCGCGGGCGTCTCGCCGGCATGATCATGGTCGTGATGATCGTGCTGGTGATCGTGACCATGGTCGTGGTCGTGGTCGTGGTCATGGGCGTGCTGGTCATCATGGGCATGATGATCGTCGTGATCATGCTCGCCATGAGCAGGTTCGCCCTGATCGTCGTCGTGGTGATCGTGGCCTTCGTGCTCACCACGGTGCTCTGCATCGGCGTGCGAATGCTCGCCGTCGTGCAAGGCGCCCTCGGCATGCTCCGGCTGCGCCGCGCCCTCGATCGGCTGGGCGGCGGGATCAGCGCCGGCGTCGAGGCCTTCGACGATGTCGCTGCGCACGCGCTCGCCATGACCACGGCGGCGGGCATTGCGGTGGCGCGAGCGGCGGCGTCCGTGGGAGCGGTTCTCGCTCTCCTCTTCGGCCTCACGATGGGCCTGTTCCTCGGCCTCGATCAGCGCCTGCCGGTCGGCGACCGGGATCTGATAGTAGTCGGGATGGATTTCACTGAAGGCGAGGAAACCGTGGCGGTTGCCGCCATATTCGACGAAGGCGGCTTGGAGCGAGGGTTCGACCCTTGTGACCTTGGCGAGGTAGATATTCCCGCGCAGTTGCTTGCGTTGCGCGGTCTCGAAATCAAACTCTTCGACGCGATTGCCGCGGACCACGACGACCCGGGTCTCTTCCGGGTGGGTGGCATCGATCAACATCTTGTTGGGCATGTCTTAACTCTTGGCGGCGGCGGGCGCGATTCACCGTGGGCGCGTATCGCGCCGCCGGGTGACGCGACGGTCCACCTGATTCGGGGGTGAGGGGAAGGCCGAAACGCCGTCTCTCGCGCCTTGCCGGACCGGAAGCTTCAGGACCAAGGCGGCGCGCGGGATTGTCACTCCGCAGCGTCGCGAATGGTCCTTCAGAATTCGTCGGCACAGTCTGGCGCATCAAGCGTCGGCCCGTATGAAACACTGGGCGGCGAGGCCGCCCTTCAATCAGTTGCTGCTGGCCAGGCATGGCGCGAGCGCGCTCGCCTTGGGGATCACGAACCGCTCCCTTGGGATCAAGGGATCGGGTAATGGGTTACATCGCTGTCAGAACCGCCCCGGCAACGAAAGTGGTAACCCGGGACCGTTCCGCCGCCGGCGCTTGACCCGTTCCACTCGCTGCCGCGCACCGCGCTGGTCTTAGAGGGAAACGGAAAACGCTGGAATTCCCAAACCTTGAGAGTTCCGGCGGTGCACCGGGAGGCTGAATGCGACACAACCTGAAATATCGGCCGTCAGCATTCCGTACATACGAGGAATGAGCCATCCGTGCAAGGGAGCGTCGCACGGCGGTCACAGTCGCCGAGTTTCGCGTTTCTGTCATTAAGGATCGATTAACCCTGTGGTTCTATTGCGTTAAAGAGGGCTGCTCGGAGGCACGGAATCGGTGGCGAGCCGCACAAATCAACGGGTTTTGCTGGGATGCGCATTGCTGTGCGCTGCAGCGTTGCCGTATGCCGATTCCTCGCGCCTGAGAGCGGCGGAGAGCCAGCCGCAACCCGCTGTTGCAGCGGCAAATTTTCCGATCGCCTCGGCCGCCCGGCTGGCCGGCGACGGCAAGCAGACCCGCTTCATTCTCGACATCGACAAGGCCGTCACCTTCCGCGCCGTCACGCTGGCCGACCCGTACCGGGTCGTCGTCGACGTGCCGCAGGTCAATTTTCAACTGCCGGCGGGGACGGGGGCCGGGGGGCGCGGATTGGTCAAGGCCTTCCGCTACGGGCTGGTCATGCCCGGCGGCTCGCGAATCGTGTTCGACCTGACCGGACCGGCCAAGATCGCCAAGTCCTACGTGGTGGAGGCGGCCAACGGCCAGCCCGCCCGGCTCGTGCTGGAGCTCGAGGAGGTCGATCGCGCCGCCTTCGTGCAGGCGCTCGCGCCCGAAAATCGGCCCGAGCTGCGGCCCACGATCGCCGAGGCGCCGCCCGCAGCGACTCCCGGGACCGCGGCCCCCGACACGGCGCAGCAGAAGGCCGATGGCCGCCCGGTGGTGGTGATCGATCCCGGCCATGGCGGCATCGACAATGGCACGCAGTCGAGCGGCGAGAGCGAGAAGAACCTGGTGCTGGCGTTCGGGGTGGCGCTCCGCGACAGACTGGAGAAGGCTGGCAAGTACCGCGTGGTCATGACGCGGGACGACGACACCTTCATTCCGCTCAACGACCGGACCAAGATCGCCCGCAATCTCAAGGCCGCCTTGTTCGTCTCGATCCATGCCGATGCGCTGCCGCGTGCCGAGGGTGATGCGCAGGGCGCGACCATCTACACGCTGTCCGACAAGGCGTCCGACGTCGAGGCCCAGCGGTTGGCGGATGCGGAAAACCGGGCAGATGCGATTGCCGGCTTCAACCTCGCGGAGGAGCCGACCGATGTCGCCGACATCCTGATCGACCTCACGCAGCGAGAAACCCGCACCTTTTCAAACCGTTTCGCCCGCCTTTTGATGGGGGAAATGAAGTCGACGGTGCGGATGCACAAGCATCCCCTGAAGTCGGCCGGTTTCCGCGTCCTGAAGGCCCCTGACGTGCCATCGGTGCTGGTCGAGATCGGTTATGTCTCCAACAAGGGCGACCTGGAGCACCTGGTCTCGGAGGGCTGGCGGTCCAAGGCCGTGGGCTCGATGGCGCAGGCGATCGACGGGTTTTTGACCAAACGGATGGCCACGGCGGGATCGTCAAACTGACGACCCGGGGATCGTCGAACTGACGACCCGGGAATCGTCGAACTGACGATCCGGAGACCGCGCAATTGACGGCCCCAAAAGGCCTTCAAACTGAAGGGGTTTTTGCGTCCCGCCGCAAAAGCCCTAGTTTGGCCACAGCGGGCGCTTTATAAAAACGCCGCAGGGGGTTCCGGAATCGGCGAGAATCCCGTTCGGCAAGCGTCTTAAGTCCGGCACAGATGGTATTGTGTAAGCCGGCGAATTCGCGACGTGAGGTTGGCGCCAGTTTGGGGTGCCAAGGCACCGATACTGGGCTGATACTGGGCTGATCCAGAGTTTGAACGGATAAACAGATAATGCGCTTGCTGGTGCGGTTCATGGGCTTCCTGTTCGCCGGGGGAACAGTGGTGTTCCTTGTTGGTGTCGGAGCCGTGGCAGGCTTGATCTGGCATTTCTCCAAGGACTTGCCGGACTACTCTCAGCTTCAGGATTACGAGCCGCCGGTGATGACCCGCGTGCACGCGGTCGATGGTTCGCTGGTCGGTGAATACGCCAAGGAGCGGCGGCTGTACCTGCCGATCCAGGCGGTGCCCAAGCTCGTGATCAACGCGTTTCTCGCGGCCGAGGACAAGAACTTCTACGAGCATGGCGGCATCGACTACACCGGCATGGCGCGCGCGGGTCTGGTCTATATCCAGAACTACGGCTCGAACCGCCGTCCGCAGGGTGCCTCCACCATCACCCAGCAGGTCGCCAAGAACTTCCTTCTCACCAACGAGGTCTCCTTCGCGCGCAAGATCAAGGAAGCCTTGCTCGCGATGCGCATCGAGAAGACCTATTCGAAGGACAAGATCCTCGAACTGTATCTCAACGAGATCTATCTCGGCCTCGGCGCCTACGGCATCGCAGCCGCTTCGCTGGTCTATTTCGACAAGTCGGTGAACGAGCTGACGGTGGCGGAGGCGTCCTACCTGGCGGCGCTGCCGAAGATGCCGGCGACCCTGCATCCGGTGCGCAACCGTGACCGCGCCATCGAGCGTCGCAACTATGTCGTCGACCGCCTGCTGGAGAACGGCTGGATCAAGCAGGCCGACGCTGACAAGGCGCGCAAGGAGCCGCTGGCCGTCACCAGCCGCTCCAACGGGGCCCACACCTTCGCCGGCGAATATTTCGCCGAGGAAGTTCGCCGCGACATCTTCGAGCGCTACGGCGAGAAGAAGTTGTACGAAGGTGGTCTGTCCGTCCGCACCACGCTGGATCCGAAGATCCAGGTCATGGCGCGCAAGGCGATGGTCACCGGCCTCGTGAATTATGACGAGCAGCAGGGCTATCGCGGCGCCATGAGCAAGCTCGATATTTCGGGCGACTGGGGCGTCAAGCTCGCCGAGATCAAATCGCTCTCCGACATCTCGCCGTGGCGCATGGCGGTGGTGCTGGAGACCAGCGACCAGTCGGCGCGCATCGGCTTCCAGCCGAGCCGCGAACTCGGCGGCGCCGTCAGCAAGCAGCGCGAGACCGGCATTGTCACGCTCGATGGCGTGCGCTGGGCACGCGCGGTTCAGGGCAATGCCAAGGGCAAGACTCCGACGTCCGTGGCGCAGGTGCTTGCCCCCGGCGACGTGATCTATGCCGATCCGCTCTATAGCAAAGAGGGACATCCGGTCGAAGGCCAGTACCGGCTGCGGCAAATCCCCGAAGTGTCGGGCGCGATGGTGGCGATGGATCCCTGGACAGGCCGCGTGCTTGCGATGGTCGGCGGCTTCTCGTTCGACCAGAGCCAGTTCAACCGCGCCACGCAGGCCTATCGGCAGCCGGGCTCGTCCTTCAAGCCGATCGTGTATTCGGCTGCGCTCGACAACGGCTATACGCCCTCGACCGTCGTGCTCGATGCTCCCATCGAAATCGATCAGGGTCAGGGCGCCGGCGTATGGCGGCCGGAAAACTTCTCTTCTGGCAAATTCCAGGGACCGGTGACGCTGCGCAACGCGTTGCGGCAATCGCTCAACACGGTGACGGTGCGCCTCGCGCAGGACATCGGCATGCCGCTGATCGGCGAATATGCCCGCCGCTTCGGTGTCTATGACGAGCTGCCGAACTACCTGTCCTACGCGCTCGGTGCCGGCGAAACCACGGCGATGCGCATGGTCACGGCGTACTCGATGCTGGCCAATGGCGGCCGCCGCGTGAAGCCGACGCTGATCGATCGTATCCAGGACCGTTACGGCCGCACCATCTTCAAGCACGACCAGCGCGAATGCCGCGGCTGTGACGCGCCGGGCGGCTGGAAGAACCAGGCCGAGCCGCAGCTGATCGACCGCCGCGAGCAGGTGCTGGATTCCATGACCGCCTATCAGATCACCGAGCTGATGGAAGGCGTGGTCCAGGCCGGTACCGCGACCGTGGTCAAGGAGGTCGGCAAGCCGGTCGCCGGCAAGACCGGTACCACCAACGAGGCCAAGGACGCCTGGTTCGTCGGCTTCTCGCCCGACGTCGCCGTCGCCATCTATATGGGCTACGACAAGCCGCGGCCGCTGGGTAAGGGCAATGCTGCGACCGGTGGCCATCTGGCGGCACCCATCGCGCGCGATTTCCTCAAGCTCGCGCTTGCCGACAAGCCCGCGGTTCCGTTCAAGGTGCCGGCCGGCATCAAGCTCGTGCGCGTCGTCTCGAAGACCGGCATGCGCGCAGGTCCCGGCGAGACCGGCGGAACCATCCTCGAAGCCTTCAAGCCGGGCACGGCGCCGCCGGACAATTACTCCGTCATCGGCGTTGCCGACGCAGACGGGCGCGGCGGCGGCATGCCGGCCTCGCAGCAGCAACAGCCGGATTCCGGCTTCTTCATGCGGCCCGGCACCGGCGGGCTCTACTAAGGCCGGATAACACGGACGATCGCGGTTCCGGCGGTTGCGCTTTGCAGCCGCCGCCGCTACATCCCCATCTCGAATTGCACGCGGGATTCCGCGAGACCAGAGAACGACATGCGCGCCGAAATCGAACGGTTGGTAGAAGAGATCAAGCAGTCAGTCGGGCTGCTGAGGAGGCATCTTTGACGTCGAGAAATCGACGGCGCGCCTCGCTGAGCTGAACAAGCTCGCTGAAGATCCCAATCTCTGGAACGATCCCCAGAAGGCCCAGAAGCTGATGCAGGAGCGGACCTCGCTGGAGGATTCGCTCTCGGGCATCGGCAAGGTCGAGCAGGAGCTCGAAGACGATATCGGCATGATCGAGCTCGGCGAGGCCGAGGGCGATGACGGCGTCGTCGCCGAGGCCGAAGCTGCCCTGAAGAACCTCAAGAAGGAAGTGGCGCGGCGCGAGCTCGAGGCGCTGCTGTCGGGCGAAGCCGACCGCTTCGATTCCTATCTCGAAGTCCATGCCGGCGCCGGCGGTACCGAGAGCCAGGACTGGGCGCAGATGCTGCTGCGCATGTACACGCGCTGGGCCGAGACGCACGGCTTCAAGGTCGAATATCTCGAAGAGTCCGAGGGCGAAGAAGCCGGCATCAAGTCGGCGACGATCCAGGTCTCCGGCCACAATGCCTATGGCTGGCTGAAGACGGAAGCCGGCGTGCACCGCCTCGTCCGCATCTCGCCGTTCGATTCCAACGCGCGGCGGCACACCTCGTTCTCGAGCGTGCAGGTGTTTCCGGTCATCGACGACAGCATCAAGATCGACATCAAGGAATCCGACGTCCGCGTCGACACGATGCGGTCGGGCGGCGCCGGCGGCCAGCACGTCAACAAGACCGAATCCGCGGTGCGCCTCACGCATATTCCAACCGGCGTTGCCGTGGTCTGCCAGGCCGGCCGCTCCCAGCACAAGAACCGGGCCCAGGCCTGGGACATGCTGCGCGCGCGCCTTTATGAAATCGAGCTGAAGAAGCGCGAGGAGAAGGCCGCCGCCGACCAGGCCGCCAAGACCGATATCGGCTGGGGCCACCAGATCCGCTCCTACGTGCTGCAGCCCTATCAGATGGTGAAGGATTTGCGCACGGGCGTGCAGACCTCCGACACATCGGGCGTGCTCAACGGCGAGCTCGACGACTTCATGGCCGCGACGCTGGCGCAGCGCGCCTTCGGCACCACCGCCGGCGACGTCGAGGACGTGGACTGATCATGCCCCGCGTCGCCTTCATCGGATTGGGGCGGATGGGGCACGGCATGGCCGGCCGCTATCTCGATGCCGGCTACACGGTCAGCTTGTGGAATCGCAGCAAGGCCAAGGCAGAGGACCTGATCGCGCGCGGCGCGCACTGGGCGACCTCGCCGGAGGATGCGGCGATCGATGCCGACGCCGTCGTGACCATGGTCGCCGACGACGAGGCCTCGCGCCCGGTCTGGCTCGGGCCGAAGGGCGCGGCCAAGACCGCCAAGGCCGGCACCATCGCGATCGAATGCTCGACCGTCTCCTATGACCACGCCCGCGAGATGGGCCGCGAGCTGAATGCACGCGGGCTGATCTATATCGATTGCCCCGTGACTGGCTTGCCGGACGCGGCGGCGGCCGGAAAACTGACGCTGCTGGTCGGTGCCGATGCCGCCGATCTCGAACGCGCACGCCCGTTCCTCGAGCCGATCGGTTCGACCATCCGCCATTTCGGCGCGGTCGGCTCCGGCACCGTCTACAAGCTCATCAACAATCTCATGGGCGCGATCCAGATCGCTGGCCTCGCCGAGGGGCTTGCGATCGCCGAGCAGGCCGGGCTCGACATGAACCTGGTGCTGGAGTCGATCCAGGCGGGCGTCGCCGCCAGTCCGCAGGTCCAGCGTCATTCGAAGCGCATGGTCGCCCGCGATTTTTCCGGCGCAACCTTCACGGCCGCGCTGCGGCACAAGGATGCCGCCTACGCCGTGAAGCTCGCCGAGAGCCTCTTGGCCGACAAGCCGCTGGTCTCACGTGCCGCGGTCGAGGCGTACGCGCAGGCCAAGGCCGCAATGCCGGATGACGACGAAGGCAGGATGATCGAGCTGGTGTCGCGGTCGAAGAAGCCGTCCTAGGCGGCTACATCGTCACAGGCAATTTCGATCGTTCCACTCGTCTCGGCATTCGCTTCTAGCGATCGGCCTTTCATCGGAAATCGGGTGGCGCTGTTCGCCGCGTTGCTCTAGGCCAACGGCTTGGCCGCCGATGCGAGAACTCATGTCGCCGAACGATAGCCGGATCGACGCGCGAGACTGGTCGCTGCTTGCTGTGCTCTCGGTGCTCTGGGGCGGCTCATTCTTCTTTAACGGCGCGGCGCTGCGGGAATTGCAGCCGTTGACGCTGGTGTTCCTGCGCGTCGCGCTCGGGGCGGCCATTCTGCTGCCGCTGCTGCGCATGCAGGGGATCGGCTGGCCCAAGGGTATGACGGGGTGGACGCCGTTCGTTGCGATCGGGCTGCTCAACAACGTCATCCCGTTCTCGCTGATCGTGATCGGCCAGACTTTCATCCCGAGCGGTCTGGCATCGATCCTGAACGCGACGACGCCGCTGTTCACGGTGCTGGTGATGGCTGCGGCAGGCGAAGAGACCTTGCATATCCGCCGCGTCGCCGGCGTGGCGCTGGGCCTCGTCGGCGTCGTCATCCTGCGCGGATGGGGCCTCGAGACGATGCCAGGGCAGGGGCTCGGCATTCTGCTCTGCCTGGGCGGGGCGCTCAGTTATGGATTCGCCGCACTGGCAGCGCGGCGATTGCTCAAGGACTCCCCGCCGTTGGGCACGGCAACGTTTCAACTGATGGTGTCGACGGTGATGATGGCGATTGCCGCCGGCGTCGTGGAGCAGCCCTGGCATCTTGCAGTACCGGGCGTCGCGACGTGGTCCGCGGTGCTCGGCCTTGCCACGCTGTCGACCGCGCTCGCCTATATCGTGTTCTTTCAGATCGTGCGGCGCTCGGGCGCGAGCAATGTCATGCTGGTGACGCTGCTCATTCCCGTCACCGCCATTCTGCTGGGATGGCTGGTGTTGGGGGAGCCGATCTCCGCGCGTGAGATCGCGGGCGCCATCGTCATCGGCAGCGCGTTGCTGGTCATTGACGGGCGCGCTTTGCGCCTGCTGCGGCGCAGCGCGTAGTTCCACATCCGCTGTTTCACCTTGCGGAAAATCGCGGCGCTTGCCAGGCGTAATCCGCCTTGCGACACTCCCGGCAAAACAAGACTACAAAACATAGGGGAGAGAACGATGCCGGGTCGTCGCAAAAACCTTGCCCTCGCCATGCTTGTTGCCGGAGCGCTCGTCACGACACCGGCCTTGGCGCAGAAAAAATACGACCCCGGCGCCAGCGACACCGACATCAAAATCGGCAACATCATGCCCTATAGCGGGCCGGCGTCGTCCTATGGGGTGATCGGCAAGACCGAAGCTGCCTATTTCAAGATGATCAACGATCAGGGCGGCATCAACGGCCGCAAGATCAATTTCATCAGCTATGACGACGCCTATTCGCCGCCGAAGGCGATCGAGCAGGCGCGCAAGCTGGTCGAGAGCGACGAGGTGCTCTTGATCTTCCAGGCGCTCGGCACGCCCTCGAACTCCGCGATCATGAAATACATGAACGCCAAGAAGGTGCCGCAGCTGTTCGTCGCTTCCGGCGGCACCAAGTTCGGCGACCCCAAGACTTTCCCGTGGACCATGGGCTTTCAGCCGAACTACCAGAGCGAGGGGCGGATCTACGCGAAATACATTCGCGATCATTTTCCCAACAGCAAGATCGCGGTGTTCTGGCAGAATGACGATGCCGGCAAGGACCAGTTCAAGGGCCTGAAAGACGGGCTCGGCGACAAGGCGAACATGATCATCGCCGACAAATCCTACGAGGTCAGCGATCCCTCGATCGACTCGCAGATCGTCGCCCTTCACGATTCAGGTGCCGATATCTTCTTCTCATGGGCCGCGCCGAAGGGATCGGCGCAGGCGATCCGGAAAGTGGGCGAGCTCGGCTGGAAGCCGAAGTTCTTCCTGGCCAACACCGCGACCTCGGTCGCCTCGGTGCTCAAGCCCGCCGGGCTCGACTACGCCAAGGACATCATCTCGACCGTCTACCTGAAGGACCCGACCGACCCGACCTGGGACAAGGATCCGGCCGTGGTGAAATGGCGGGAGTTCATGGACAAATATTACCCCGACGGCGACAAGACGAACTCGAACAACATCTACGGCTATGTGCAGGCCGAGGCGATGGCGCAGGTGCTCAAGCAGTGCGGCGACAACCTCACGCGCGAGAACGTCATGAAGCAGGCATCCAGCCTGAAGGACTTCCACACAGACCTGATGCTGCCGGGCATCATGGTCAACACGTCACCAGATGACTACTTTCCGATCGAGCAGATGCAGCTGATGCGTTTCAACGGGCAGGCCTGGGAGCTGTTCGGCGACGTCATTACCGGCGAGGTCGGCCACGAGCGCAGCCAGTAATCACGGCTGGCTGCGGGCTTTGGCCTTCAACACCGTGCCGCCGGCGACCCCGACACCGAGCACATACATCCAGCCCTCGTGAAAATCGAACAGATGCGAGTTCAACAGCGAACTCGTGATGTTCTGCACGACCACCACCAGCCCGATCCAGGCTGCGAGCCCTCCGCCGAGGAACAGGCGGAGATGGACGATCCACATGGCGTAGAGCAAAACGACGCCCAGGAGGCCCCATTGCATGGCGACGTTGAGGGTCTGGTTGTGCGGATTGTTGACGACCTCCGCATCGAGGCTGCTTCCGCCCGTGGCGGCGCGTTCGAACTGCCGCCTGATCGAGCCGGTGCCGTGCCCGGTCAAGGGCGCCTCGGCAAAGCTGTGGATCGCCTTGCGCCAATAGGTCAGCCGCTGCGCGGTCGAGGCACGGCTGATGTCCTCATAGCCGTGGCGATATTCGACGGCAATGTCGGTGATACGCTGGCGCAGATAGGGCGACGTCGCCCAGGCCAGCGCGGTTACGGCGACCGTGCCCGCGAGCAGGACCAGTGTTGCGCGCCGGTTGAGATGCTTCCAGGCGAACAGAGCCAGCAGGACCGCAATGCAGAGCAGCGCCGTGCGAGCGGAGGCGACGAACACCATGTTGGCCGCGAACAGCAGGATCAGCGCCAGACAGGCCGCCGTCGCGACCGCGTTTCCGCGACGCCAGAAGGTCAGCGCGGGCAGGGCAAGCGCGAAGGCGCAGAGCGTGAACTCCTGGCTCTGGTCGATGTAGTTCTTGACGGGCACGCCTGATGACGCCGTCGCCGTGATCTTCCAGGCGGGATCGAGCCACACGATCCAGGAGAAGACGGCAAGCAAGGCGCAGGAGACGACGAAGGCGTGGCCAACCCAAAGACCGCGCTCCGACCGGCTGAAATGGTAGAGCAGCGGCGGAATCAGCACGAGCTTTGCGACCGGCTTGATCGCATGCAGCCGATCCGCCCACGCGCCGTCCGACCACAGCAGGCCGAGCAGTGCGAGCAGCAGGATTGCGAAGGGCAGGGCAAACGCCGGCCGCGCGACCTTGTGTCCATAGTCGCGCCAATCGATGGTTGGCGTCACCACCAGGAGCCAGAGCCCGACGAAGATCGACGGCACTGTCGTGGACCAGGGCAGGGACGCCGCGATCAAGGCGGCAAGGACGTCTGCGGCCCGGATCAGCGCGGCCGAGCTGCGCCAACTCTGCCATCGGCTGGTCCTGCCTTGCCGATCGGCAGGACCGGACCACAACGCGGATTCGGCGGTCATCCGTATGAAGCGAGTTGCGCGCCGACAAGGCTTGCCGCGGGCGCATGATGCCCAAGGAAATCGCGGGCCTGTGTCTCGTAACCGAAGCGCTCGGCGAGCTCGTGGCGCCTTGCGCGGATCTTGCCGCGCCACTCCTCCTGCCGGGTCAGCACACGGGTGACGGAGGCCGCGATCGAGTCGGTCGAGAACGGGTCGAAATAGTCGGCGAGCTCGCCCGCAACCTCGCGAAACACGGCGATGTCGGAGCACAGCACCGGTGTGTTCGCGGCCAGTGCCTCGATGATCGGCACGCCGAAACCTTCGGCGAAACTCGGCATGATCAGACCGTGTGCCTCAGCGATCAGGGCGGCCTTTTCGTGCTCGTCGACATAGCCGGCGAAGCGGACATTTGGCGGCAGATTGCGCATCCGCCCGATCTCACCGGCATAGCCGATCACGACGAGATCGGCCTGGGGCACGCCACGGAAGGCGCGAACGACGGTGGCGACGTTCTTGCGCGGCTCGTTCGAGACGATGACGACGAAGCTCGGCCGCCCCGGACGCCCCGACGGGGCTGGGAGGTGCAGGACATCCGGGGCGTCGAACCGGGTGCGGGGATACACGACCCGCGCCGGCAGGTGCGCAAATTGCGGCAGCAGCTCCCTGAACCGCATCATGCTGTAGTTTGAAACGAAGGCGAGCTCGTCGGCCTGGCGCAGGCTCGTCGGGAGCCGCGACAGGAACAGCCGCGTTGCGATATCGCTGAGCTTGAGGTCGGTGAGCGGCAACAGATCGTGGATGACGCAGATCACCTTGGCGCCGGGCCTGCGCGTGATCGCGACCCGGGTCGGGGTATCCACGACGATGACGTCGTAGCCGCGGGCATCGACCCGCGGCGGCGGCAGCAGGAAGAAGGCCGAGGAGTCCTGGTAGCTGTAGAAGCCGGGCTCGAGCTGAAACTCGCGGAACAGCTCGAGATGGCGCAGGTCGGGCGGCACGTATTCGAGCGCGGCGGTCCTGTTCTCGATCAGCCGGGCGCGCAAGGCCCGCAGGCCGATCGCGCGCAGGAAACAGACGATGTAGTCCCACGACACGGACATGGTGGCCTTGTGGCGGATCCAGTCGAGCGTGCGGCGCAGGCCGCCACGCACGACCGGCTCGGCCATGTTGACCTCGTCGAGGAAGCGATAGAGGGCGAGCAGCTCGATGTTGCGCGCCTCTGCCGGAAACAGCTTGGTGCGCCGCTCGCGCCGCTGCAGCTTGCGATAGCGCCGCGTGGTCTCCACCAGCAGCGTCAGCTCGTGCCTCTCTGCCGCGAGCGAGCGCATCAGCTCGCGGGTGAAGTGGAAGATGCCGCGCTTGTGGTTGGGCTCGCCCAGCGCTTCGGATATGACGAGGATGTTCTGCTTCATGCGCGTTTCTCGTGGAGATCGAGGGCGTGGGTGGCCGGCGGGGCGACCGTGACGGTCGAGGCGATGCGGCCGTGATCGAGGTTGATGATGCGGGTGCAGGTCCGACGCAGCAGCGGCTGATCGTGCGAGGCGATGATCACGATCGCCGCCTGCGACACGAGGTTCAGGAGCCGCTCCTGGGCCTTCTCCGCAAAATGCTCGTCGACCACGCTGAGCCATTCGTCGAGCAGGAGGATGTCGGCCGGAAACGCGGTGGCGGTCGCAAACAGCACCCGCATCAGCATGCCCGAGGAGAACATCCGCAGCGGCAGTCGCTGCATGCGCGTCTCGAGCTCGGTGAAGGCCCAGATCTCGTCGATCATCGCGCGGGTGGGCTTGCGGCCGCTGATCCGCAGCAGCAGGGCGATGTTGTCCTCGGCGACGAAGTCGAGGTTGACGCCGGCGTTGAGGCCGAGCAGGGGCACGACATTGCCCCGAACCGTCATGCTGCCGCTGCTCGGCGGATAAACGCCGGCGATCAATCGCAACAGCGTCGATTTGCCGGAACCGTTGGGGCCGGCAAGCCCGATGCGGGCGCCGGTTTCGGCCTCGATCGTGACGTTATCCACGGCGCGGATGATCCGCGTCTCGCCCGGCTCGCGGATGAGATGGCCGAGCAGCCGCCGCTTCAGCGAATAGTCGTAGGCGCCGTAGAGCGGATAATCGAGACAGACGTTGCGCAGGCTGATCGAGACCATGCGTCAGATCCAGAATGCGGCTTTGCGCAGGTGGATCAGCGTCAGCATGCTCGCAAAGACCAGCAGTGCCAGCGCGACCAGAACATAGACGATGCTGACGGGATCGACGTGGCCGCCCACGAGCGGCTCGCGCCACACCGCGAACAGATGGGTCAGCGGATTGAGCCGCATCACCGTCGAGCGATGGTTGATCATGTCCGACGACCAAATCACGGGTGAGGCGAGAAAAGCCAGCATCAGCGTCGATTCGACGATCGGCTTGAGGTCGCGATAGCGCGTTGCCATCGCGCCGAGAACGAGGCTCAAGGCGAAAGTGCAGACCACGAACAGCAGCAGGCCGGGGAGCGCCGCCGGCACGTGCGAGAGGTCGTGGCGCGACAGGATGAGCCACAGCAGCAGCGGCACGCAGGCGTTATGAAGCGCGAACAGTCCCTGGCGGAACGTGCATTGCAGGAGGAAGATGACCGGTGGCAGCGCGCGGTCGCGGATCAGGCTCGCGGAGTTCTGCAACGCCGTGGTCGCATCGAGCACCACGCTGTTGAGAAAGGTCCAGGCCGTCATCGAGAGCGCGAGCATGGGCAGACGCGACAGCACGTCGGCGTTCGACATCTGCCCGATCACCGAACCGAGCACCGCGACCACGATCGCCATCTGGAGCGACATCCAGAACGGGCCGAGCAGCGAACGCACGTAGCGATGGCGCATGTCCGACCAGGCCAGCGTCGCCGCGATCCGGATGCTGTCGAGCCAGCCGGTGGCCGGCTCGGCGCTCGCCGAACGCTGCTGGCATGGCGCGGCAATTGCGTCGTGGTAGATTGTTTCCATGCCTTGCTTGAAAGCCGTGGCCGAGTATCGGGTGAGGGCGCGGTTGCGCGCCGCAAGTCCCATGCGCCGCCGGCGTTCGGGGTCGCGGATCAGCGCGTCGATGGCTTCGCCAAGCTTTTCGGCGTCGCCAGGCGGCACGGTGATCGCCTCCATGCCATGGCGGGCGACCCGCGGCACCGCGGTGTCGAGCGCCGTGTTCACGACCGGGCGTCCTGCGGCCATGGCCTCCAGCTGGACAAGGCCGAATGTCTCGGCGGTGGTGACGGAGGGCATCACGAAGACGTCGGCGAGGCACATCAGCTTGATGCGCTCGCAATCGTTGACCGAGCCGAGCAGGCGCACGCGCTCTGAGAGCCCGAGCTCCTCGATCAGCTGCACCAGCCGCGGTCGCTCGGTGCCTTCGCCAACGATCCAGACTTCGAATTTGTATGCGGCCGCGGCGCGGATCAGCACGTCGAAGCCCTTGTAAGGCACGAGCCGGCCGCACGCGAGCACCAGCCGGCCGCGATCATTGACGTGGTGCGGCTCGATCTTCGGCCAGTCGTAACCCGAGATGTCGATGCCAAATGGCACGACGTGGCATTTGTCCTCGAATTCGCGGAGCAGCGGCGTGTTGTCGACCAGCACGTGGTCGGAGACGATGATCGCCTTGGCGCGCCGCAAGGTCCGCCGCATCAGGGGTTCGATGAACCAGCGCAGGCCGGCATGGGTGACGATGTCGGCGTGCCAGTGCACCACGAGCGGCCGCTTCCGGCCGAAACCGAACGCGAAAACCAGATCGGCGAGCGGGAAAGGTGCGTGGAGCGCGAGCAAATCGTGCTCGGCGATCTTCCGCCAGAGACGCCAGGGATAGGTCGGGGCGGCGGGCAGCGACAACAGATTGCCGAACGAGCGAACGCGCTCGACCGGTACGTCGTCGACGACGATCTGGCGCTTTTCGGGCGATTGCGAGCAGACCAGCACGGCGGAGGCGAAGGCATCCTTCAGGCTCGCGCAGATGTCGCGGATCACCGTGAGCGTGCCGCCGAACAGGTCGGGATAATAGATCTTGAAGATGTGCAGCACCGACGGGCGGCGCGGAGTGTCGTGCAAGGTTTCTTGGATGTGATGCATGATGGCGGTCAGCCTGCCAGGATGGCTGCGACGAACGGTGCGGCCAGCACCGAGATGAAGATCACGCCGCGCAGCAGCCCCGGCAGCATCGGGTCGATCGTGCCGCGCTCCCGGCCGGAAGCCGGCACGGAACGCGGTGAACTGGAAATGCGGACCAAGCGGTCAGCCATGGGTGTTGTCCCTTTACGTCGCGCCCCTCAGTGGCGTCTCGTATATGTGGGAAAATTTACCACGTCAATCGGCGAGGCAAAAAATGTGGGATTGTGTCCCACATGAGGCGTGATACAATTCAGACATGAACGCCAAGCCCGGGTCCAAAGCAGCGGCTCCGCAGCCGAATGCCGCCGCGAAGCTGCACGCGCCATTGGCGCGGCTGCTGCGCCCGCTCGTGCGGCTCTGCATCCGTAGCGGGATGACTTTTCCGGCGCTGGCGCAATTGCTTCGCGAGCTTTTCGTGAATGTCGCCGAGCACGATTTCGCGCTGGAGGGCAAGGAGCAGACCGACAGCCGCGTCAGCCTGCTCACCGGCATCCATCGCAAGGAGGTGGCGCGGCTGCGCGGCGCGGGTGCGCCCGTGCACGAGGCGCCGGCGGCGGTGTCGCTGACCAGCGCGGTGATCGCGCGCTGGCTGGCCGCGCCCGAATTCACCGATGCCAAGGGCGAGCCGCTGCCGTTGCCGCGCACGGCAGAGGCGGATGCGCCGTCGTTCGAGCAGCTGGTTGCGTCCGTCACCAAGGACGTGCGCCCGCGCGCTGTGCTCGACGAATGGATCGACCGAAAGCTCGTCATCATCAACGCGGACGACGAGATCGAGCTGGTCGAGGCGGCCTTCGTCCCATCAGGCGAGGACGACAGCAAATGGCACTATCTCGGTCGCAATCTGCATGACCACATCGCGGCCGCCGCGCAGAACGTCTCCGATGGGCCGCGCTTCCTCGAACGCGCGGTGCACTACAACAACATCTCGCCGAAGCTGGCGCGAAAGCTCGAGGCGCGCTCGCGCGAGCTCGCCATGGACGCGCTGAAGACCGCCAACCGCGAGGCCAACCGCGCGCTCGCCAAGGACAAGGGCGGTGACGCCCGCTGGAATTTCGGCATCTACATCTACAGCGAGGACGCCGACGAGCAGAGCGGGGCCAAGGAAAACAGTAAGGAAAACAGTAAGGAAAGCGGCAAGGAAGACGGCAAGGAAGGCGGTTCTGCATGAGCCGGCTGCCGCTGATCTCCCGCCGTCTGCTGCTGACAGGATTTTGGCTCGCCGGCACCGCGATGGCCCATGCGCAGGTCAAGCGCGGCACCGATCAAGGCATCGGCGGCACCGGGATCACCCGCGGCGATGACCACGGCATTGGCGGTACCGGCATCGTGGGCGTCATCCAGCGCTTCGGCAGCATCTACGTCAACGGCGAGCGCGTCACTTATGCCAGCGATGTGCCGGTCCGGATCGACGGCGAGGCGGCAAGCGCCAAGGCGCTCCGCATCGGCCAGCTTGCGCGCGTGGTCGCGGTCCGTCAGGCCGACGGCACGCTCGTCACGCGCAACATCACGATCGCGAGCGAGGTTGCAGGTCCGGTCGAGCGGGTGAAGGGCAACGAGCTGACGGTGCTCGGCCAGAAAATCGTCGCGGGCGACAAGGAGAGCAAGCTCCGCCCGGGCACGCAAGTGGCCGTCTATGGTCTGCGCCGGACCGACGGCGTGGTCGTCGCAAGCCTGGTCGAGCCGCGGCGCGCGTCGACCGAGCGCGTGACCGGCCTGGTCGAGCGCGGACCCGACGGCCTGCGAATTGGCGGGCTGAAACTGAACGGTGTCGATCCGCTGCTGGTCGGCCAGCGCGTCCAGATCGAAGGCAGCGCGAGCCAGGGCGCGATGCAGGCGACGCGCACGCGGATCGACGATTTCTCGGATCTCGTCGGCGCAAGCCGTCTGTCGGTCGAGGCCTATGTGCAGCGCGCCGGCGCGAACCTCCAGCTCGGCTCCGGCCTCGTGGCCCGCGACGGCTCGCGTTTCGGGCCGGCAGCCGGTGAAGCGCGCATGGTGGTCAATGGTGCATTCGACCGTTCCCGCGGCTTCCAGGTGGATTCGGTGCAGGCCATCGGTCAGGGACCCGGAGCAGCCACACCCGGCGGCAGCAATCCGAACCGGTCGCCCGGTGGCTCGATCATGCACCCGGATCGCAGCACGCCCCATCCGGGCGGCAGTCGGCCCGGCGCACCGGGGGTATCTCCACCTGGATCGAGCCCCGGTCCCAACCCAGGCTCCGCACCGACGGGACCTGGCGGGCCGTCGGGCCCGGGCGGCATGGGCTCGCCCGGCGGGCCCATGGGCCCCGGTGGTGGAATGGGTGGCGGCGGATTCGGCGGTCCCGGAGGCGGGATGGGCGGTGGCCGGCGATAAGGCTGCGCGGCCGAAACAGAGGAGCTGGGCCTAGCTCGCGCTGAGGCGCACGCCAGCACGCAGGAATTTCTGCGGATCGACCGCTTCGCCCTCGATGCGGGTCTCGTAATGCAGATGCGGACCGGTGGAGCGACCGGTCGAGCCGACCAGGCCGACGACCTGGCCGATCTTCACGGTCTCGCCGACCTTCACGTTGATCTCGGAGAGATGGCCGTAGCGGGTCGAAAGCCCGTTGCCGTGATCGACCTCGACCATGCGGCCGTAACCGCCGGACCAGCCGGCGGAAACCACCTTGCCATTGGCGGTGACGCGAACCGGATCGCCGGTGGCGGCGCGGAAGTCGAGCCCGGTATGCATCGCGGGCCGGCCGAGGAAGGGATCGCTGCGGACGCCGAAGCCGGACGTGAACTCGACCTCGCCGATGACGGGCTTGCGGTAGGGCACCAGGGCCAGCGTGCGATTGAGACGGTCCATCTCGGCGCGCGTGGTGTTGATGCGAGAGAGCTGCTTCTCGAACGGCCCGGCATTGGCGGTCAGCTTGACGGGCACGAAAGGCCCGCCCATCGCGGTGCGCGGCACGGCGGCTTCGAGACTGGCGAGATTCAGGCCGAGATCACTGACCACGCCGCGCATCCGGCGCATGCGTGAATCCATGCCTTCCTCAACGGCGCTGAGCGCCGCCATCTGGCGACGCTCGACCTGGTCGAGCGAGGTCGTGAGCCGGACCAGGACGTTGTCGAAACCATGGTTCTTGGCGAATTGGTGGGTCGGAGGTGCCGCCACAGTCGGCGCGCGCGATTCGAGCCGTGCCTCACGGTCCGGCGGCGCCACGAAGATCACGGTGTCGCTGATCGGCGAGGGCTTCGGAGTGCTCTGGCTCGCCTCGCCGCGCTGCGGGGCTGCGCGGGGAATCGAACCTGTTACGTCGGGCATGGCCCCGAGCGCCGTGGCCCGGGACTCCAGCGCCGTCTGGCGCTTCATGATCTGGTCGAGCTTCTGGTCGAACTGCTCCTGGTCGAGCAACTGCCGGCTGGTGGTGCGGTCGACCTTGGCGCGCAGCTCGGCGATGCGGTCCTCATAGGCATATTGCATCTCGGCCTGGCGGGCGATCAGCCGGGTCAGGACGTCGTCGCGGAAAGCGAAATAGGTGGCGGTCGCCGCCGACCAGAGACCGAGCAGCACCACCGTTCCGACCACGATCCAGAACATCACGGGCCCGAAACGGACCTGCTTGCCGGCATGGACGATGGTGTAGGCGTCGTCAGTCGCGGGAAGGGGGATCGCTGCGGCTGCCGCGACGGCAGCGCGGCGTTGGAAGGCCCGTCCGTGGTCGTGAGGATGATGTGGGGGGCACTGCGAATATTGGGCAGAACTTTTCGACATCGGCACTCCCGCGCCGGTCGGATGAGTCCGTACGGCCCTAATTGCCGCAGCAATCTGGGCTGGTCATGGTTAATTTTCCGGAAACAGGAACAGGCGAATTCCAGGGATTGGTTAAAGGCCTCTTGCCGCTTCGAGCACCGCGTCGGCATGCCCGTCGACCCGGACATTGCGCCAGACCCTGGCGACTTTACCGTCGGCTCCGACCAGCACCGTAGTGCGAAGAATTCCGAGGAAGCTCTTGCCATACATGGACTTTTCGCCCCAGGCCCCATAGGCTTCCAGCATCTCGTGCTGCTCGTCCGAGATCAGGGGGACCTTGAGACTATGCTTGTCGCGGAACTTCTCCTGAGCCTTTAACGGATCGGCGGAGATCCCCAGCACGGCGGTGCCGGCGGCCGCGAAGGCGCCAGCGAGGCGGGTGAAGTCGATGGCTTCCCGGGTGCAGCCGGGCGTGTCGGCGCGGGGGTAGAAGAACAGGACGAGCTTTTGGCCGGTATAGTCCGCCAATGTGACCACGTCGCCGCCGTCGCGGGGCAGGCGGAAGGCGGGTGCCTTTTGGCCTTCAGCCAGGCCGGACTTCGCCGTCACGGGCGCCGATGCCGATTTGGAGGAATTTAACTGTTTCGATGCGGCCCTATGTGATCCTGCTTTTGCTAAAGTCCCGGCTGATTTGCTCGCCGGTGCCCGCTGCGTCTTCGCGGATTTAGTTTGAGTCGATGCCCGCGTTTTCAGGGTCTTCTTTTTAGCCGTCGGACTGCCGGAGGGCGCTTTGGACGATTTCTTTCGGGATTTCTTGGACATACGCCTTCCTTTCGACGCTTTCGGCGGGTCAACCGAAACGCTATTGCAGTCCTCGTCCGGCGTGCCGGAATCGCGCCCTCGGCTGGGCAAGTCTGACGACGCCGGAGTATGGTTACAAGGAATTCCACGCACCACCCCACTGCTCGTTGAACGCGCTCCCGGGGCGAAATGACGAACAGCAGGAATATTCGAGGTATGGCTGCAGTGCCGGCGCAGGGAGCTCCGCTTCCCGAGGGCGGCTGCGGTCCCGGCGGCGCTCAATCTCGTGACGGGCGCCTGTATCGAGAGGCAATGGCAAGGAATAAGTCGCCCCAGGATTACAATCGGGACTTCGATCGGCGCGGCGGTCAAGAGCAGCCGCAGGAATGGGACGACGCCGATTGGGATCCGGATCAGGAGGCGGCCGCGGGCCATCGCGCGCGCCGGCTGTTGTCGCGTTCCAACTCGGGCCTTCATCGCTTCGGTGACGGGTTTGGCGCGCTGCGCCGCTGGCTGGCCGCCGATCGCTGGCTGAAGCGTCTCGTCCTTGTCGTCGGGACGCTCGCCGTCATCTTCGTCGGCTGTTTCGCGGCGCTGTGGTGGCGGCTCGGTGCCGGTCCCATCAATCTCGACATCGCAACGCCGTGGCTGGCCGCCGCGATCGAGGACAATATCGGTCACGGCAACACGGTCGAGATCGGGGGCACCCAGATCGAGCGGGCCGGGCGGATCCGCATCGCCGTCCGTATCCGCGACATCGTCGTCCGCGATCGCGATCACGCCATCGTCGCCAGCGCGCCGAAGGCCGAGGTGAAGCTGTCGGGGGCTGGCCTCCTGATGGGGCATTTGCGCGCCGAAAGCCTCAATCTCGTCGACGCCGAGCTCGCGATCCGCATCGCGCCCGACGGAACGGTCACCGTGTCCGCCGGCGATACCGCAAAGCCGCTGGCAACCGGCGTCGCCTCGAAGAAGGATGCGGGCCTGCCGCCGACATTCCCGCGCAACGGGGTCCCGCCGCCGCCATTCGCCACGGCGCCCGCCGGCCAAGATCCTCAGGCCGGCTCGCAGGCTGCCCCTCAGGCGACCGCACAGAGCGGCATTCTTCAGGGCCTCGACTGGCTCGACAGCCTGAGCATGACAGGTCTCGACGGCCAGAACCTCAACGAGATTGGTCTGAAGAACGGCAATCTGATCGTCGACGACCAGCAGCGCGGCAGCAAATGGTCGTTTGAGAACATCACGCTCAGCCTGCGCCGGCCGAGCCGCGGTGGCGTCACGCTCAGCCTCGGCGAGGAGGGCGCGCGGCCCTGGATGCTGCGGGCCACGATCGGTCCGGCCGAGAACGGCGTGCGCTCGATCGACATCAAAGCCGACAAGGTCTCGACCTCCAACATCCTCCTGGCGCTGCGGGTCAAGGACCTCACCTATACCGCCGATTTGCCGCTGACCGGCGAGCTCAAGGGCGAGCTCGGCCGCGACGGCGTGCCGACCTTCTTCCGCGGCAAGATCGCGGTCGGCGCGGGCAGTATTATCGACACGGACACGCCCGACTATCCGATGGCGATCGACCAAGCCGAGATCAATGTCGAGTGGGATGCCAATCGGCGGGTGCTGGTCGCGCCGTTCAAGGTCCTGTCGGGCGCGAACCGGCTGACGCTTTTGGCCCATCTCGAGCCGCCCAACGGCACCGTCAACGACTGGCAGCTTGGCTTCAGCGGCGGGTCGATCCTGCTCGGCGGCATCGACAACGAGCCGCCGCTCGTCTTCAACCGCATCGCGATCGGCTTCCGCTTCGACACCGACCACAAACGCTTCCTGCTGACGCAGGCGGACATCAGCAATGGCGAGATCGGCGTCGCCGGCACGGGCGCGATCGACTATTCGGGCGAGCCGCGGCTGACGCTGGGCTTTGCGGGAACGCCGATGTCGGCCTCCGCGCTGAAGCGGATGTGGCCGACGCTCGTCGTTCCCGAGTTGCGCGAATGGGTGATCGAGCGGATCGAGCGCGGCACGCTCCAGCGCATCGAGATCGGCATCAATTCGCCGACGAAGAACCTGCCGCGCAAGGGCCCGCCCATTCCCGACGACGGCCTGTCGGTCAACATCGTCGCGAGCGGCGTCGCGGTCCGTCCCGTGGACGGCATGCCCGTCGTGCACGATGCCGATCTGAAGGCGCGCGTGACCGGGCGCACCGCGACCGTGAATATCGGGCAGGGCATTGCCGATACACCCGCCGGCCGCAAGGTCACGATTTCCGACTTCGTCTTCGAGGTGCCCGACATGGCGCCCAAGCCGTCGCCGTCGCGGACCAGGTTTCGGGTGGAGGGGCCGGTGCCGGCCGCAGCCGAAATGCTCGCCAATGATCGCCTGAGCGATCTGTCGTCGACAGTCATCGATCCCAACACCAGCAAGGGGACGTTCGCGGCCAATATCCAGCTCGGCCTGCCGGTCAAGGGCGAGCTGACGAAGGCTGACACGACCTACGCCGTCACTGCCGACCTTAACGGCTTCTCGGCCGACAAGCTGGTGATGAACCAGAAGCTGGAAGCCAACAACCTCAAGATCGTCGCCAACAACCAGGGCTATCAGGTCAAGGGCGACGTCAAGATCAACGGGCAGGCGGCCTCGCTCGACTATCGCAAGCCCAACGAAGGCGATGCGGATGTCAGGCTGCAGGCAA
Source organism: Bradyrhizobium sp. WYCCWR 12699 (assembly GCF_032144035.1). Taxonomy (NCBI): domain Bacteria; kingdom Pseudomonadati; phylum Pseudomonadota; class Alphaproteobacteria; order Hyphomicrobiales; family Nitrobacteraceae; genus Bradyrhizobium; species Bradyrhizobium sp. WYCCWR 12699. The sequence goes on along the minus strand of NZ_JAVTJN010000036.1, from coordinate 269,414 downwards.
CGTTGGACGATGCCAGCCGCGCGCGCCTCGGATTCGATCTGAGTCCCGCCGTCAGCGGATCGCTGCCGATCAAGCTGTCGGGCAAGATCGCCGGCGGCCCCGACCAGACGACGAAGCTCGGTGTCGAGGCCGACCTGACATCGGTCAAGCTCGACAATATCCTGCCGGGTTGGGTCAAGCTGCCGGGCAAATCAGGCAAGGCCAGCTTCAAGGTCGTGCCGACGGCACAATCGACGCGCTTCGAGGACATCGTCATCGAGGGCGGCGGCGCCTCGATCAAGGGCTCGCTCGAGGTCGACGCGAACGGCGACCTCATGAATGCGAACTTCCCGGTCTACTCACCGTCCGACGGCGACAAGGCTTCACTGAAGGTGGAGCGCAGCCAGGACGGCGTGGTCAAGGGCACGATGCGCGGCGACGTGTTCGACGGGCGCGGCTTCCTGAAGTCGGCGATCTCAGGCAATTCCAAGGACGACAAGAGCAAGATGAAGAACGTCGATTTCGACATCGACGTGAAGCTCGGTGCCGTCGCGGGTTTCAACGGCGAGGCGATGCGCAGCGTCGATGCCAAGATGTCGAAGCGCAACGGCGCCATCAAGGCGTTCACGCTGAGCGGCAAGGTCGGCAAAGACACGCCGGTGGCGGCGGACTTGCGCGGCGGGCGCGCGCAGGGCAGCCGCGAGGTCATTTACCTCCAGACCAACGATGCCGGCGCGCTGCTGCGCTTCACCGACACCTACACCAAGGCGGTCGGCGGCCAGATGGTGGTGGCGATGGAGCCGCCGACATCGGAGCCGAACACCTCGCGCGAGGGTCTCATCAACGTCCGCGACTTCACGGTGAAGGGCGAGGCGCAGCTCGAGCGCGTTGCCGCGGGCGCCCCCAATGGCACCGGCAACGGCGTCTCCTTCAGCGCGCTGCGCGCCGAGTTCACGCGGCAGAACGGTGCGCTGACGATCCGCGACGGCGTCGTCAAGGGTCCCATGATCGGCGCCACCATCGAGGGCTCGATCGACTATCCCGGCAATCAGGTCTGCATGAGCGGGACCTTCGTGCCGATGTATGGCGTCAACAACATCTTCGGCCAGATCCCGCTGTTCGGCATCTTCCTCGGCGGCGGCAACAATGAAGGGCTGATCGGCGTGACCTATGAGGTGGTGGGTACGCCGGCGGCGCCCGTGATGCGCGTCAATCCGATCTCGGCGATGGCGCCCGGCCTGTTCCGCAAGATCTTCGAATTCAACACCGGCAAGCAGAACTCGCCGTTCGAGGAATTCCCGTCGCAGTCGAACGACGGGTCGACCGGCACGACGCGTCAGCTCTCCAGCGGCTGCAGCCTGACGCGGCGGTAGTCGCGGGACGGACTGTCTCTGTCGTCATGCCGGGCTTGTCCCGGCCATCCACGCCTTGCCACGCGGCGCGGAGAACGTGAATGCCCGGGACAAGCCCGGGCATGACGACGATTGCATTATATCTTCTGCACCGCCTACGCCGCGCGCACGCCGGCCAGGAACGTCCCGACTTCGCCCGAAAGCTGTTCAGCCTGCTTGGAGAGGCTCGAGGCTGCGGCGAGCACCATGCCGGCGGCGTTGCCGGTCTCGTTCGCCGCGGTCGAGACGCCGCTGATATTGGTGGTGACTTCCTTGGTCGCCTCCGCGGTCTGCGAGACGCTGCGGGCGATCTCCGCGGTGGCGGCGCCTTGCTCCTCGATCGCGGCCCCGATCGAGGTGGCGATGCGGCTGACCTCCTCGATGGTGGCGGTGATGCCGCCGATGGCGTCCACGGCCTCCTTGGTCGCGCCCTGGATCTGGGCGATCTTGTCGCCGATCTCGCGGGTAGCTTCTGCGGTCTGGCTCGCGAGCGATTTCACCTCGGAGGCGACCACGGCAAAACCGCGGCCCGCTTCACCGGCGCGCGCGGCCTCGATGGTGGCGTTGAGCGCGAGCAGATTGGTCTGGGCGGCGATGCTGGAGATCAGCTCGGCGACGTGCTCGATCTGCTGGGCGCCGTCCGAAAGCGCACGCACGATCGTGTCGGTGCGGCGCGCGCTGTCGACCGCGCGTCCGGTGACTTCCGCCGATTGGGCGACCTGGCGGCTGATCTCGGTGATGGAGGAGGAGAGCTCCTCGGCGGCCGCCGCGACGGTCTGGACGCGCTGACTGGCTTCGGTAGCGGCCGAGCCGACGACGGCGGCGCGGCGGTTGGTGCCTTCGGCGGTCGAGGACATCGACTTGGCGGTATGCTCGAGCTCGCCGGAGCCGGAGGCCATCAGGCCGACGAGCTGGCCGACCGAGGCATCGAAGCGGTCGGCAAGCGCGATCAGGGCGTCGCGCTTTTCCTGCTCGGTCCGCGTCTTGGTGGCGGCCTGTTCGGCTTCCAGCGCGCGCGCCGTCAAAGCGGTCTGCCTGAGCACTTCGAGGGTCTCGGCCATGCGGCCGATCTCGTCGCCGCGGTCGGTTTCCTCGACCGGCTTGTCGATGGCGCCTTCGGAAATCTCCTGCATGCGGTTCTTCTGGCGATCGAGCGCGCTGAGCACGTCGCGGGCGATCAGCCAGGACAGCGCCGCCATCAGCAGCATTAGGCCGATACCGATCGCGGCGAGCTCCAGCGTCAACGCGCGCACGTCGGCATCGATGTCGTCGACATAGAGGCCGTAGCTGATGGTCGCGTTCCAGGGCGCGAATTTGCGCGCAAAGACGGTCTTGCGGACGGGTTCGGTCTGACCGGGGCGGGGGTAGAGATAGGAGGTGACGCCGCCCTGTGCGGTCTGGTCACCCGCTTTGAGGATGGCGTCGGCGATCAGGACGCCGTTGGAGTCCTTGGCGCCGGTGATCTTGCCTTCGAGCTGCTGATTGGCGCCGTTCACCAGGATCGACGTGTCGGAGTTGTAGACGACGGGGTAGCCCTGGTTGCCGTTGAAATTCATGCGGCGTCCGCGCTGGTGGAACTGGGCCTTGGCATCGGCCAGTGTCAGCTTGCCGGCGGTGACTTCGTCCTGCAGCGATTGCGCGTAGTTGTAGAGCAGCTCGACGGCGGTCCGCATCTGCTGGACGCGATCCTCCATCATGCGGCTCTTGCTGAGGACGGACGACACGCCGATAATGGCCGTGACTGTGAGAGCCGCAAGGCAGACCATGCTGGCAAGCTTGGTGCGGATCGTCAGATGACTCAGCAGCTTCATCACAGCCCCTAGGGAATGGTTGTTATTGCTCGCACCGGTAGCATGAAGTTCTTACCAATCATGAACATAGGCTATGGGCGCCCACCGTGCTGAAGACGCTCGGGCGACATATGCGCAAGCGTGCAGGCAGAAGCGCATGCATCGACGCTCACCCGTATTCTTGCGGGAGTGTATCGTTGTCAGATTTTGCTGGTGATCGAGCCCGGCTGAAACTGCAGTGAACCGATTCGCTCACCGTATCATCATGTCCGTGCTGCTCGTCGCGGCCCTCGTTCTGATCTGGAACGTGCTGGGGGCGCGCTGAGACGGCGCCGGCGGATCTGCCGGAGCCGTCCGTTTGCGGGGTCGAAGACGGACGCCGTAGCGCCCGCGCGCGGACGCGCTAGTCCTTGCCCATCGCGGCGTCGGCGCTGACCGAGCCGCCACCCGCTGCCGACAAATAGAGGCAGGCGAAGCAGAACAGGATCGCCGCGGTGCCGCCGTTGAGCAGCGGCAGGAACACCGGCGTCTCGCCCTTGAACATGTGGCCCATGAAGTAGGCGAAGGCCATTTCACCGGCGAGGATGAAAGCGGCGAGGCGGGTGAACAGGCCGAGCATCAGCAGCGCGCCGAGCACGAGCTCGAGCGCACCGGCCGTCCAGATCAGCGGCGGGATGTTGGCGAAGTAGGGAAGCACCGGAAACTTGAAAATCTTGGCGATGCCGTACTGAAACAGCAAGAGGCCGGTGATGAAGCGAAACAGGCTCAAGAGAACCGGTTGAAAGCGCGTGAGATAGGGAAAGTTCATTGGTTTGCCCTCCATCCAATGCTGCGACTTGGACCGCATTCAGTTCTGTCTCGCAAGCGGGTCCGCGTCAATTTGCGCTGACATTTTTGTCATGACGGACAAAACACCGCGCGCCCGGCGTTCAGCCGCGCGAGGTCCCGATTTTTGTGCGTGTTCGCGCCGCGCCGATCCGTAATTGTGCGGTGACGCGCATGCGTGCAGGTTACCTCTGGGACACCTACCGTCGCAGGGCGGGCACGATCAGGAACGGGATCATGCCGAGCACGACGCTCGCAAGTGCGAAGGCAAGCAGCGCGTTGTAGCCGTGGGTCGCATCATGGATCAGGCCGCCGCTCCAGGAGCCGAACGCCGAGCCGAGGCCACTGCCGATCGAGATCGTGCCGTAGATGGTTCCCACGCGCTTGCCCTGGAAGATCCGCATCGCCGTAGCGCTGATCAGCGGGCCGCGCGAGCCCATCATGCTGCCGAAGCAGATGACGAAACCGGCGAGCAGGAGGATGTTCGGCGAATATTGCAGCAGCCATAGCAGCACGATGCCGAGGATCGAGATCGCGTAGCTGAGCAGCACCGACGGCCGCCGTCCGATCAGCCCGTCGAGCGCGGACACGCCGAGCATTCCGAATACCAGCACGACACCGGAAAAGCCCCAGGCCGTCGCGGCCTGCAGCGGTGGGAAGCCGGCATCGATCAGATAGGCCACGATCTGCGCGGCGATCGCGTACATGCCGACGGCGGTGAAGAAGAAGGTCGAGAACAGCGCCCAGAAAGCGTGGTGGCGCATCGCGCCGAGAAGCGTCCAGCCATTGTCGACGAAATCCGGATCGGTCTTCTTCACGACGTGCGGCGAGCCCGCGGCGAACAGCCGCCACGGCAGCAGCATCAGCGGCACCAGAAGGCCCAGGGCCGCGACGCCGAAGAGCTGGTAGGTCCCGCGCCAACCGATGTGGTCGATCAGGAGCTGCGACGCCGGGAGCAGCGCCAGCACGCCGCCGCCCATTGCCGAATACACCACCGACATCGCGGTCGGCAGGCGAGGCCCGAACCAGCGGCCGAGCAGGATCGAGTTCGGCACGATGCCGATGAAGGCAACGCCGATGCCGACGCAGAGGCCAATCGTAAGCTGGAATTGCCAGAGATGTTGCGCGTGGGCCGCGGTCAGGAACGCCGCGCCGAGCAGCGCCAGTCCGAGGGCATAGACGATGCGCGGTCCGGAATGGTCGAACAGCCGTCCGACGAAGGGCGCGGTGAGGCCGCTCGCAAGCCAGGTGAGGGAATAGACCGAGACGATCTGCGCGCGGTCCCAGCCAAAACTTTCCGAGATCGGCTTCAGGAACACCGTGAAGCTGTCGCCGAGCCCGCGGCCGAGCACGGCCAGCGTGAAGCAGAGCGCGAGCACGGTGAGCGCGATCCGCACGGCAGCTTGCGGCGCCGCCGCGACGCCGTCCTTGCTCGTTTCCCTGCCGGGCGTGTTCTGATCCATTACCGGTCAGGGAGCGCGCATCCGCGCACTCTGACAAGCAGCGAAAAGCTCATACGCCTATGCAGGCTTGATCAGGATGTGCTTCTTCTTGCCGAAGGACAGCTTGATCACGCCTTCCGGCGTCAGATTGGCTGCAGAAAGCGTCATCTTCTCGTCCGTGACGGGCTCGTCGTTGACACGCAGGCCGCCGCCCTTGATCTGCCGCCGCGCCTCGCCGTTGGAGGCAACGAGGCCTGCCTTGACGAAGGCGGTGAGCACGCCGAGGCCGGCGTCCAGTTCGCCGCGCGGAATTTCCACCGTGGGCAGGCTCTCGGCGAGCGCGCCTTCCTCGAAGGTGCGGCGCGCGGTCTCCGCCGCTTCGTTCGCGGCATCGCGGCCGTGCAGCAGTGCCGTCGCTTCGGTGGCGAGCACCTTCTTGGCCTCGTTGATCTCCGAGCCGCCGAGCGCTTCGAGCTTCCTGATCTCGGCGATCGGCAGCGTCGTGAACAGTTTCAGGAATTTGCCGACGTCGGCATCCTCGGTGTTGCGCCAGTATTGCCAGAAATCATAAGGCGAGAACGCGTCGGCGTTGAGCCACACCGCGCCTTGCGCGGTCTTGCCCATCTTGGCGCCGGACGCGGTGGTGAGCAGCGGCGTCGTCAGCGCGAACAACTGGTGGGTGCCCATGCGGCGGCCGAGATCGACGCCCATGATGATGTTGCCCCATTGGTCGGAGCCGCCCATCTGCAGCTTGCAGCCGGTGCGCTTGGCGAGCTCGACGAAGTCGTAGGCCTGGCAGACCATGTAGTTGAACTCGATGAAGCTCATCTCCTGCTCGCGCTCGAGCCGCAGCCGCACGGAGTCCATCGTCAGCATGCGGTTGACAGAGAAATGCCGGCCGACGTCGCGCAGCATCTCGATCCAGTTCAGCTTGGTCAGCCATTCCGCATTGTCGAGCATGATGGCGTCGCTCTTGCCATCGCCATAGCGCAGCACCTTGGCGAACACGCCGCGGATCGAGGCCTTGTTGTCCTCGATCTCGGCGACGGTGCGCATCGCGCGCGTCTCGTCCTTGCCGGAGGGATCGCCCACCATGGTGGTGCCGCCGCCCATCAGCGTGATCGGCTTGTTGCCGGACTGCTGCAGCCAGTGCAGCATCATCATGGTCAGATAGTTGCCGATGTGCAGCGAGCGGGCGGTGCAATCGTAGCCGACATAGGCGGTCGCCTCGCCCTTGGCGGCGAGCGCGTCCAGCCCCTCGAAATCGGAGCACTGGTGGATGAAGCCACGTTCCTGCAGGGTATTGAGGAAATCCGATTTAAATGCAGTCATCTGTCGGCATGCCCAACAATTCTTGGTTTACTGTTTTGGGGGCAATTTAAGGGTCTTGCGTGGGAACCCGATGGCCACCCGCCACTTGGCGCTGTGGCATTATAAGATGTGTCCCTCTGGCACAAGATCGGCATGCCGGAGAGGGTCTTGAGGACGCTGATCCATGATGTTGACGGCACTCGGTTTGATGAGCGGCACCTCGCTGGACGGGGTGGATGTCGCGTTGATCGAAACCGATGGAAAACAGGTGAAGGCATTCGGGCCGTCCGGCTACCGGGCCTATAGCCCGGCGGAGCGCAATCTTCTGCGCCAGGCGCTCGCCGAGGCCGTGCACCTGCCGCAACGAGACGCCCGGCCGGGCATCCTGGCCGAGGCCGAGCGCGCGGTGACCCAGGCTCACGCCGAGGCGGTTGCCGCCTTCGTCGCCCAGAACCGGATGAAGCCCGAGGATATCGACATCGTCGGCTTCCACGGCCAGACCGTGCTGCACCGCCCCGAGCGGCGGCTGACGGTGCAGATCGGCGACGCGCCGGCACTGGCCAGGGCGATCCATATCCCCGTGATGCACGATTTCCGCGCCGCCGATGTCGAGGCCGGCGGGCAGGGCGCGCCGTTCGTACCGGTCTACCACCGGGCGCTCGCCAACTCGCTCAACCGCGAGGGGCCGATCGTCGTGGTCAATATCGGCGGCGTCTCCAACATCACCTATATCGACGGCAACGACACGCTGATCGCCTGCGATACCGGCCCCGGCAACGCGCTGCTGGACGATTTCATGTACCGCACCATGAACCAGGCGTTCGATACGGAAGGAAAGTTCGCAGCTCTCGGCAAGGCCGACGAGGCCTGGATCGCCCGCGCGCTGGAGTTGCCCTTCTTTGCGTTGCCGCCCCCGAAATCGCTGGACCGCAACGACTTCGCTGCGCTCCGGCTCGGCGACGTCGCGCCGGCCGACGGCGCTGCGACCCTGACCGCCTTCACCGCAGCGGCGATCACCCGAATCATTCCGCTGCTGCCGCGGCGGCCGCGGAGCTGGATCGTCTGCGGCGGCGGCGCCCGCAACCTCACGATGCTGCGGATGCTGCGGGAGCGCGTGGGCTCGGCCACCGTCGAGGTCGCCGAGACGCTCGGCTGGGCCTCCGACGCCATCGAGGCCCAGGCCTTCGGCTTCCTCGCAGCGCGCGGCCTTAAGGGCTTGCCGCTGTCCTATCCGTCCACCACGGGCGTGCCGATGCCGATGACGGGTGGGGTGATCGCGCGGCCCTGAGGCGATGGATTAATGCAGACGCATGGATCTTGACAGATGCATGCAGATGCATCTACATTGTATGCAGTTGCATCGAACCGCCGGGATCGCGCCATGCCTGCTTCATTAAAACTCATCAGCCACAAGCTCTGCCCCTACGTGCAGCGCGCCGTGATCGCGTTGAAGGAGAAGGGCGTTCCGTTCGAGCGGGTCGACATTGATCTCGCCAACAAGCCCGAATGGTTCTTGAAGCTGTCGCCGCTCGGCAAGGTGCCGGTGCTGGTTGTGACGACTGACAAGGGCGAGGTCGCACTGTTCGAGAGCAATGTGATCTGCGAGTACATCGAGGAGACGCAAGGCGGCGCCAGGCTGCATCCGACGGATGCGCTGAAGCGTGCCGAGCACCGCGCCTGGATGGAGTTCGGTTCGGCGATCCTCGGCGATCTCTGGGGGCTGGAGACGACAGCCGATCCTGCGACGTTCGAAAGCAAGCGGCAGGCGCTCGTCGCAAAGTTCGCACGCGTCGAGGCCGCGCTTGGCGCAGGTCCCTTCTTCTCCGGTGCGCAATTCAGCCTGGTCGACGCCGTGTTCGCGCCGATCTTTCGTTATTTCGACCTGTTCGACGAATTGACCGAGCACGGCATCTTCCGCGATGTGCCGAAGGTTCGCGCCTGGCGCGCTGAGCTTGCGAAACGCCCGAGCGTGCGCACGGCGGTCGGCGCCGACTATCTGCAATTGCTGCGCGCCTTCCTCGTTCGCCACGACGCGCATCTGCTCAAGCTCGCGGCTTGACCGCAACGCCGATGTCGCAATCCATGGCCTGGCTGATGCTGGTGGTCGCCGGCGCGCTCGACGTCGGCTGGGCGATCTCGATGAAATATGCCGAAGGCTACACGCGCTTGTGCTGGAGCATCGTTTCGGTCGTGCTGCTCGCAGCGTTCGTTGTCCTGCTCGGACGCGCCTTGAAGGTGCTCGAAGTCGGCGTCGCCTATTCGGTGTGGACCGGCATAGGCGCTGCCGGCACGTTCTTGATGGGCGTCGTGCTGTTCGGCGAGACCCTGAGCGCGATGAAGCTTGCGGGCATCGCGCTCGTCTTGATGGGAATCGTGGCGTTGAAGCTCGCGTGAGCTGGGTGCCCGTAGCCCGGATGGAGCGCAGCGCAATCCGGGACAGTGCTTCTATCGCGAGAGGTGTCCCGGATTTCGCTGCGCTCCATCCGGGCTACAAGGTCGTGGCGCTGAAGTTGGCTTAGCGAACGTTTGCCAAGCGCATATCCAGATACGCCGTGATGGTCTCCATCAGCGGCTCGAGCTTGGCGTCGAAGAAATGGTTGGCGCCGGGGATGACTTGCTGGTCGATCACGATGCCCTTCTGCGTCTTCAGCTTCTCGACCAGCGTGTTGACGTCCTTGGGCGGCACCACCGCGTCCTTCTCGCCGTGCACGATCAGGCCCGAGGACGGGCAGGGCGCGAGGAACGAGAAGTCGTAGAGGTTGGCGGGCGGTGCGATCGAGATGAAGCCTTCGACCTCGGGGCGGCGCATCAGGAGCTGCATCCCGATCCAGGCGCCGAAGGAGAAGCCGGCGACCCAGCAGGCGCGCGCTTCGGGATTGATGGTCTGCGCCCAGTCGAGAGCTGCGGCGGCATCGGACAATTCGCCGGTGCCGTGGTCGAACGAGCCCTGGCTGCGGCCGACGCCGCGGAAGTTGAAGCGCAGCACCGAGAAGCCGCGATGCGCGAAGGCGTAGTAGCACTGGTACACGATCTGATGGTTCATCGTGCCGTGAAACTGCGGATGCGGATGCAGGATCATCGCGATCGGCGCGTTCTTCTGCTTTGCCGGATGATAGCGACCCTCGAGGCGGCCGGCAGGGCCGGTGAAAATGACTTCAGGCATGGATGTCTCTGATTGAGTCCCTTGGAGGTGATCCCTGCGCAATCGTCCGATTGTGGCTCTTCCGGCGTTGCCGCCGACGGGAGCACGGATGAAAGGTGGAGAGGCGCGCCCTCGGATGATGCGCGAGTGGCGCGCAGGTGAACTGATGCGCGCTTCTAACACGAGGCAAGGGTCAAAAAGCAAGCTTCTTCGACATCTCTCAATCGACTCAAGAGCTTAGCCCTTCATCGCAGCGTCATCGCCGGCCGGCCGCCGGTGATATGTCGCCGCATGGATCAACCGGGCCACGACGGAGGCAAGCCGCCATGCCGGAGGGTGACGCTCAACCGATTGGAATCACGGCTGTTTATGGATCGTCGGTTGATCGGTGGTGGCGATTCCAGCCGGGGCGGTCCGGCTGCCGAGGGAGACGACTGCCGGCCGGTAACGCCGGCTGCCTCCAAGCGTCTGCCCGTTGTCGAAGACGAGCTCGAAATCGCCGGAGGGCTTGAGGTCCACGCCGCTCACCCGGTCGAGATTGGCAAGCTTGGTGCGATGAACGCGAACGATGGAAAAGCGCGCCAGCTCGCTTTCCGCCGCGGCCAGCGTGCCCCGGATCAGGTGCTGCGTGCCGTCGGCGAGGCTGTATTCGATGTAGTTGCCGGCGGAAGCGACCCAGAGGATGTCGTGCGGCACCACGCGAATGCGGCTCGTCCCGTCGCGCAGCCAGATCAGATTCGGGGACGACGGCTGCTGCGGGGCGGGGGGCGCCGACGGAGCGAGGGCGGCGCTCTTCAGTTCGCGCCGGCTTTCGAGCAGCCAGATCGTGCCGGCGATCAGGACGACGGCGACGGCGTCCTTGCGGAATTCGTAAAGGACCGTCGCAAGCGAGAAGCGGAAATCGTAGGTGCCTCCCGCGAGCCAGAGCGCGAGCTTCCGCAGCCAGACCATGCCGGTGATGTGGAGCGCTGAGAAGCCGAGCAGGGCGATCGCCCCGATTCCGGCCCGCGTGGCGAGGCCGGCGCTCCGGCGCATGCGGCGAACCGCCAGCACCAGGATCGGCAGCAGCAGCAGGATGATTGCGATGCTCGACATCTCCCAAAACAGCCGCCGGCCGATGTCGTAGCTGTCGCCGCGCCAGGCCGCGTCCTGGGCGCCCGAGAATGCATTGACGATTCCGGTCGCGAGCGCGACGGCTGCGATCGCAGCGAACATCGTCCGGTCGCTTCCGCTGATCCCAAACGGCCCGCCGCTCGTCCCAGCCACCGGCGGCTCATCCCCTCGCGTCCGATTCTGATCCCAAACCGGCTCGACGCGCTCCGTCAGTGGGGCATTTTCGATGTCAGCCATTTTCAGTGTCAACCTGGCCCGAAAACCGCGTTCGTCGTCCCCTCAAGGAGCAGAAAACCATGACAACACCACAGCAATTCCCGAGCACGGACAGGCGTATCGATCTGGACTGGGTGCGGATTTTAGCCTTCGGGCTCTTGATCTTCTACCACGTCGGCATGCTCTACGTGTCCTGGGGATTTCACATCAAGAGCGTGCACCGGCTGACCTGGCTGGAACCGGTGATGCTGTTCCTCAACCCGTGGCGGCTGTCGCTGCTGTTCCTGGTGTCGGGGGTTGCCACCCGCTTCATGCTCGGCAAGTCCACTCTCGCCTCGCTCGCCGGGGCGCGGTCGGTGCGGCTCCTGATCCCCCTGACCTTCGGCATGCTCGCGATCGTGCCGCCGCAATCCTATCTCCAGATCGTCGAAAGTCTCGGCTATCCCGCGGGCTTTTTCGATTTCTACACCAGGCACTACTTTGCCTTCGGTGCGCAGTTCTGTCCGAACCCCTGCATAGTGCTGCCGACCTGGAACCATCTCTGGTTCGTGGTCTATCTGTGGGTCTACACGATGGCCTTGATCGGCGTGCTCGCATTGTGGCCCGCCGGCGCTGACTGGCTGGGCCGGAAGCTGGCCGTCATGCTCGCCGGGCCATGGCTCCTGATCGTGCCCTGCGTGCTGTACGCGGCCTGGCGCCTGGCGCTGTTCCCGACCTTCCCGTCGACGCATGCGCTGTTCGGCGATTGGTACAACCACGCCGACCACGCGACGGCCTTCCTGACCGGTTTCCTGCTGGCGAAGCAGGAGGGGATCTGGCGCAATGTCGAGCGCCAGCGCTGGGCCGCTCTGGCGGCCGCAGCCGTCTGCTTCCTGGCCTTCATCCTGCTTCGCGCCGGTCTGTTTGCACCGTCGCCCGCCCTGAAGTGGACCGCCGCCTCGGCCTACGGCTGCTACCAATGGCTCGCGATCGCCGCCGTACTGGGCTTTGCGCGGCGCCACCTCACGGCCGACAGCCCCGTGCGGCGCTATCTGACCGACGCGATCTTCCCGTACTACATCGTGCATCAGACCGCGATCATCGTGATCGCGCACGCATTGCGCGACAGCGGCCTGCCGGTCGGGATTGAGGCCTCCAATGTCATCATCGGCACCGCGCTCACCTGTGTGGTGACCTATGAAGTGGTCCGGCGCATCGCCTGGCTGCGGCCTCTGTTCGGGCTGCGGGCGGCGCCGCGGATGGTTGCCCGAATGGAGCAACACCAGCCGGCCTGATGCATGCCGCCCTCCGATTGGACGGATGGCAAAAGGTGCTAAGAGGGCGAGATGCCGACCCGTGTCTATCTCGACTGGAATGCGACCACGCCGCTGCGCCCCGAGGCGCGGGCGGCGATGGTTGCGGCCTATGACCTCGTCGGCAATCCGTCGTCGGTCCATGCCGAGGGGCGGGAAGCGCGACGGCTGATCGAGGACGCCCGTGCTGCGCTTGCCGCGGCAGTCGGCGCGTTGCCGCGGAACGTCGTCTTCACCTCGTCTGGAACCGAGGCAAATTCGCTGGCCCTGTCGCCGGGTTTGCGGGGGCCGTCCGGTGGACCCGTCGAACGGCTGCTGGTCTCGGCGGTTGAGCACGCCTCGGTGCTGGCAGGTGGCCGGTTTCCGGGGGCCGCCATCGGCCTGATCCGCGTCACGCGTTCCGGCGTCGTCGACCTCGAGCATCTCAGGGCGCAGCTCAACGACGGCCCGCCGGCGCTGGTGTCGATCATGGCCGCAAACAACGAGACGGGCGCGCTGCAGCCGGTCGCCGAAGCCGCGGGCATCGTCCACGAGGCGGGGAGCCTGCTGCACGTCGACGCGATCCAGGCGCTCGGCAAGATCCCGTTCAATATCAAAGCTATAGGCGCCGACCTTGCGACCCTTTCTGCACACAAGATCGGCGGCCCCAAGGGGGTCGGTGCGCTGGTCGTGGCCGAGGGGATCGCCGGACTGGAGCCGGTGCTGCGGGGCGGGGGACAGGAGCTGAACCGTCGCGCGGGAACCGAGAACGTCGCAGGCATCGCCGGCTTCGGCGCGGCAGCGAAGGTCGCGCTTCAGGCTCTGCCGGAGGATGCGGAGCGCGTAGCAACTCTCAGAAATCGCTTGGAAAATGGTATCCGGAGCGTTGCGGGCGCAACCATCTTCTCTGGGGACGTCGAGCGGTTGCCAAATACCGTTTTGTTCACGGCGCCGGGCCTCAAGGCCGAGACCGCTGTGATTGGCTTTGACCTCGAAGGCGTCGCCGTTTCCTCCGGTTCAGCGTGTTCCTCGGGCAAGGTCCAGCCGTCGCACGTTCTTTCGGCCATGGGATGTGATCCGGCGGTGGCCCAGGGAGCGGTGCGTCTCAGTCTGGGCTGGTCCACGGAACCAGAAGACATCAACAGGGCGTTAGAGGCTTGGCGAAAGCTCGGTAATAGCCTACTTAAGACTTAAGCGATGAAACACGGCTTGAACGGTTCTAAGCCGTGCTTTCCGCACAGAAACATCGTAATACTCGTTCGAGTTTGATCCACCGCGGTCCTTGAAACCGCGAGCGGAGGATAGAATGCCAGCCGTGCAAGAGACGGTCGAGCGCGTGAAGCGCATCGACGTCGACCAGTATCGTTATGGGTTTGAAACCCTGATCGAGTCCGACAAGGCCCCGAAGGGGCTGTCGGAAGAGACCGTCAAGTTCATCTCCGAGAAGAAGAACGAGCCCGCCTGGATGCTCCAGTGGCGGCTTGAGGCCTATCGTCGCTGGCTGACCATGCAGGAGCCGACCTGGGCGCGCGTCGACTATCCCAAGATCGACTTCCAGGACCTGTATTATTACGCCGCGCCGAAGCCGAAGAAGACGGTCACCTCGCTCGACGAGATCGATCCGGAGATCCTGAAGACCTACGAGAAGCTCGGCATTCCCTTGCGGGAAGTCGCCATGCTCGAGGGCGTCGAGCCCAAGCCCGGCGAGGAAGATCCGGCGCGCCGCAAGATCGCGGTCGATGCGGTCTTCGATTCGGTCTCGGTTGCGACCACGTTCAAGGCGGAGCTGAAGAAGGCCGGCGTGATCTTCATGCCGATCTCGGAAGCGATCCGCGAGCATCCCGAGCTGGTGCAGAAATATCTGGGATCGGTGGTTCCGACCTCGGACAATTTCTATGCGACGCTGAACTCGGCGGTGTTCTCTGACGGCTCGTTCGTCTACGTGCCGCCGGGCGTGCGCTGCCCGATGGAGCTGTCGACCTATTTCCGCATCAACGAGCGCAACACCGGCCAGTTCGAGCGCACGCTGATCATCGCCGACAAGGGCTCCTACGTCTCCTATCTCGAAGGCTGCACCGCGCCGCAGCGCGACGAGAACCAGCTGCACGCCGCCGTGGTCGAGCTCGTCGCGCATGACGATGCCGAGATCAAATATTCGACGGTGCAGAACTGGTATCCCGGCAATTCGGAAGGCAAGGGCGGCATCTACAATTTCGTCACCAAGCGTGGCGACTGCCGCGGCAACAATTCCAAGATCTCCTGGACCCAGGTCGAGACGGGTTCGGCGATCACCTGGAAATATCCGAGCTGCATTCTCCGCGGCGACAATTCGCGCGGCGAGTTCTACTCGATCGCGATCTCGAACGGCTTCCAGCAGGTCGACTCGGGCACCAAGATGATCCACCTCGGCAAGAACACATCGAGCCGCATCATCTCGAAGGGCATCGCGGCCGGCAAATCGCAGAACACCTATCGTGGTCTTGTCACGGCTCACCGGAAGGCGGCCGGCGCACGCAACTTCACCGCCTGCGATTCGCTGCTGATCGGCGACAAATGCGGCGCGCACACCGTGCCGTATATCGAGGCCAAGAACTCCTCGGCGACGTTCGAGCACGAAGCGACGACCTCAAAGATCTCCGAGGACGTGCTGTTCTACTGCATCCAGCGCGGTCTCTCGCAGGAAGAGGCGGTCGGCCTCGTCGTCAACGGCTTCGTCAAGGACGTGCTGCAGCAACTGCCGATGGAATTCGCGGTGGAAGCGCAGAAGCTGATCTCGATCTCGCTCGAAGGGTCGGTCGGCTAAGCACCGACCCTCGCGGCGCGCTTCGGCGCTCCAACATCAATTGAATAGACTGGATACCAAGATGGCTTTGCTTGAAGTGAAAGACCTCAAGGTTCGTGTCGAGGAGCGTGAGATCCTCCACGGGCTGACGCTGACCGTGAACGAAGGCGAGATCCACGCCATCATGGGGCCGAACGGCTCCGGCAAGTCGACGCTCTCCCATGTCATCGCCGGCAAGCCCGGCTACGAGGTCACCGACGGCCAGATCCTGTTCAAGGGCGAGGACCTCCTGGAGATGTCGCCGGACGAGCGCGCCGCCAAGGGCGTGTTCCTGGCGTTCCAGTACCCGGTCGAGATTCCCGGCGTCGCCACCATGAACTTCCTGCGCACCGCGCTGAACGCGCAGCGCAAGGCGCGTGGCGAGGATGAATACTCGACGCCGGACTTCCTCAAGAAGGTCCGCGAGGTCTCGAAGTCGCTGAACATCCCGCAGGACATGCTCAAGCGCGGCGTCAATGTCGGCTTCTCCGGCGGCGAGAAGAAGCGCAACGAGGTGCTGCAGATGGCGCTGTTCGAGCCGAGCCTGTGCATCCTCGACGAGATGGATTCCGGTCTCGACATCGATGCGTTGCGCATCGCGGCGGACGGCGTCAACGCGCTGCGCTCGCCCAAGCGGTCGATGGTCGTCATCACCCACTATCAGCGGCTGCTCAACTACATCGTGCCCGACGTCGTGCACGTGATGTCGAAGGGCCGTGTCGTGAAGAGCGGCGGCAAGGAACTGGCGCTGGAGCTGGAAGCGTCCGGCTACGCCCAGTTCGAGGATGCCGCGTAAGGAATTTTGCGATGAACGTTGCTGTGGCAAAGACCGGAAAGGGCCGCGCGGTGAGCGATCTCTTCACCAGCGCCGAAGGCCGACTGCCGGGGTCGCCCGCGATCACTGCCGTGCGCCGCAAGGCATTCGAGACCTATGAGCGTCTCGGCCTGCCGCACCGCCGGATCGAGGAATGGAAATACACCGATTTGCGCGCCTTGGTCGGCGAGGTGCTGCCGCTGGCAGCCGCGCCCGATGCGGCCGCGTTCAAGCGCGCTGCGGACGCGGTGAAGGCGCATGCGATCGGCGGCGCCCGCAAGCTGGTGCTGGTCGATGGCGTGTTTGCGGCCGATCTGTCCGACGTGAAGGCGCTCGTCGCCGAGGCCGGCTTCAAGACGCTGCGTGAGGTGCTGGAGAAGGACGCGGGTCTGCTGAAGACCGCGTCCACCGACGCCATGATCGCGCTGAACGCGGCGATGGCGACCGACGGCGTCGTGTTGGAGATCGCCGACGGCGCAAAACTGTCCGCGCCGATCCAGATCATTCACATCGCGACCGCTTCGTCGGCCTCGGCGTTCACCCGCTCGCAGGTTGCGGTCGGGAAGGGCGCTCGCGCCACCATCGTCGAGACCTTCGTCGCGGCGGATGCCAAGGGCTACCAGGTCAACGACGCCGTGATCATCACCGCGGCCGATGAATCCGACGTGGCTCATATCCGCCTGATGGATGACGCGCCCGATGCGGTGAACGTCTCGTCGCACTTTGTCACCGTCGGTGCCAACGTAAAATTCAATTTCTTCAACATGACCACCGGCGCCGCGGTGAGCCGTCTGCAGGGCTTCATCACGCTGGCGGGCGAAGGCAGCGAACTCTCGGCCAACGGCGTCAACCTGTTGAAAAAGACCGAGCATGGCGACACCACGCTGGTGGTCGACCACGCCGTGCCGAACTGCGTCAGCCGCGAGGTCTTCCGCGCCGTGATCGACGACCGCGGCCACTCGGTGTTCCAGGGCCGCATCATCGTCCGTCCCGACGCACAAAAGACCGACGGCAAGATGATGACCCGCGCGCTGCTGCTCTCGGACGAAGCCGAGGCCGACAACAAGCCCGAGCTCGAGATTTTTGCCGACGACGTCTCCTGCGGCCACGGTGCCACCGCCGGCGCGCTCGATGACAGCCTCTTGTTCTATCTGAAGGCGCGCGGCCTGCCGGAGAAGCAGGCCCAGGCGCTGCTGATCCAGGCTTTCGTCGGTGAGGCGATCGAGCAGATCGCCGCTGACGATCTGCGCGAGCACGTGATCGGCGTTGCCGAGCGCTGGCTGGAGCGCCGCCAATGAGCACGCATCCGGCGGTCAAGAACGGCACCTATGACGTGACGCGCGTGCGCCAGGACTTTCCGGCGCTCGCCATGCAGGTTTACGGCAAGAACCTCGTCTATCTCGACAACGCCGCCTCGGCGCAGAAGCCGAGCGCCGTGCTCGATCGCATGACGCAGGCCTACACCAGCGAATACGCCAACGTGCATCGCGGCTTGCATTACCTCGCCAACGCGGCGACCGAGGCCTATGAGGGCGGTCGCACCAAGGTCGCGCAGTTCATCAACGCTGCCCGAACCGAGGAAGTGATCTTCACCCGCAACGCGACCGAGGCGATCAATCTGGTCGCGTCGTCCTGGGGCGCGCCGAACATCGGTGAAGGCGACGAGATCGTCATCTCGATCATGGAGCACCACTCCAACATCGTGCCCTGGCATTTCCTGAGGGAACGTCAGGGCGCGGTGATCAAATGGGCGCCGGTCGACGACGAGGGCAATTTCCTTATCGACGAGTTCGAGAAGCTGCTGACATCGAAGACCAAGCTGGTCGCGATCACGCAGATGTCGAACGCGCTCGGCACCATCGTGCCGGTCAAGGACGTGGTGAAGATCGCGCACGCCCGCGGCATTCCCGTGCTGGTCGACGGCAGCCAGGGCGCGGTGCATCTGCCGGTCGACGTCCAGGACCTCGGCTGCGACTTCTACGTGTTCACAGGTCACAAGGTGTACGGTCCGACCGGAATCGGCGTGCTCTGGGCCAAATATGACCACCTCGTCGCGATGCGCCCCTTCAACGGCGGCGGCGAGATGATCCGCGAGGTCTCGCGCGATATCGTCACCTATGGCGATCCCCCGCACAAATTCGAAGCGGGCACGCCGGCGATCGTCGAGGCCGTCGGCCTTGGCGCGGCCATCGACTACGTCAATTCGATCGGCAAGGAGCGCATCGCCGCGCACGAGGCCGACCTCACGACTTACGCCCAGGATCGCCTGCGCGAGATCAACTCGCTGCGGCTGATCGGCACGGCGCGGGGCAAGGGTCCGGTGATCTCGTTCGAGCTGAAGGGCGCACATGCCCACGATGTCGCGACCGTCATCGATCGCCAGGGCATCGCCGTGCGCGCCGGCACCCATTGCGTGATGCCGCTTTTAGAGCGGTTCAACGTGACGGCCACCTGCCGGGCCTCGTTCGGCATGTATAATACGCGGGAAGAAGTCGATCATCTGGCACAGGCGCTGTTGAAGGCGCGGGATTTGTTCGCATGAGGAGTGACACTGCCGAAATCAAAGCTAGTCCAATGGAGACCCATTCGGCGCTGCCGCCGGAGGAAACCGAGCGTCTGACCACCGAGATCATCGCCGGGCTCAAGACCGTGTTCGATCCGGAAATTCCGGCCGACATCTACGAGCTCGGCCTGATCTACAAGGTCGAGATCAAGGACGATCGCTCCGTCGACGTCCAGATGACGCTGACGACGCCGAACTGCCCGGCCGCCGGCGAGCTGCCGACCATGGTCGAGAACGCGGTCGCCAGCGTTCCCGGGGTCGGCGTGGTCGACGTCAAGGTGGTCTGGGAGCCACCGTGGTCGCCCGAGCGCATGAGCGACGAGGCCCGCCTCGTGCTCAACATGTGGTGACGGTCACAGCTCGCATTGAATTCGCTCCGCAACGGACCACATAGATAACATGACCCAGGCAACACCAGCATCCACTCCAAAGCCCCGGCGGCCGCGCCCGCAGGTGATGCGGCTGACGGACGCTGCCGCCCAGCGGATCACCGAGCTGACCCAGCGCGCCGATTCCGAGATCGTGGGCCTGCGCGTCGGCGTGAAGAACGGCGGCTGCGCCGGCCAGTCCTATACGGTCGAATATGCCCACGACGTCCGGCCGACCGACGAGGTCGTCGAGGACAAGGGCGTCAAGATCCTGGTCGATCCCAAGGCCGTGCTGTTCCTGCTAGGCACCGAGATGGACTACAAGGCCGACAAGATGCAGGCCCAGTTCGTCTTCAACAACCCCAACCAGATCTCCGCCTGCGGCTGCGGCGAGTCGGTCGAGCTGCGGCCGGCCAAGATCGACGGGTAAATCCTAGCTCCGCTCTCGTGTCCCGGACGCACCGCAGCGCGCTTGTGCTGCTGCGCAGAGCCGGGACCCACGCTATACGTCCTGTCGCAGAGGGCATGGGCCCCGGCTCAGCAGCGCACCGTTGCACGGCGCGCTGCGTCCGCGGCGCGAGAGAGCGTGAGCATGGACCGCGAATTTCTGATCGACCTGTTTTCCGATTTCGGCCCCGTCGCCATCCGCAAGATGTTCTCCGGCCACGGCATCTCCGTCGACGGCGTCAACTTCGCGCTCGCTTTGCGCGCGGGCCTGTTCTTCCGCGCCGACGAGGTGACCATTCCGGACTTCGAGGCCGAGGGATCGAAGCCGTTCCAATATTCGACCCGCGCCAAGACCGTGGTGGTCAACTCCTATTGGGAGTTGCCGGCGCGCCTGTTCGATGATTCCGAGGATTTCGTGCAATGGGCGAGGGCGGCACTCGCCGCCGCCCAGCGGGCCAAGGTGAAGAAGCGGCCGAAGGGGAAGACGGCGGCCAGCAAGAAAACCGAGCCAAAGAAGCCTGCTGCCAAGAAGACGACGAAGAAGGCAGTCAAGAAGACAGAGCGTAGGGCGGGCAAAGCGACGCGACCACTGTAGCTCGTAGAGCGAAGGTGGAAGCGTGCCCACCGATTGAATATAATCGCCGGGGTCGTGGGCACGGCGCTTGCGCGCCGTTGCCCACCCTACGACAGCTCAATCGACGCCTTTAGTGAGGCCAACCCTCATGTCCTTCGCCGTGAACACGCAGACGCCGTCGGCGAGCACGCGGCCGTCGGCAATTCCGAGCACCAGCTTGCCGCGGCGGACCATGCGCATCGCGACCTCGTAGCGCACGCGTTGTGTGTCGGGGGTGATCTCGCCCGTGCACTCCACTTCGCCGACGCCGATGGCGCGGCCTTTGCCCGGAGAGCCTGACCAGCCCAGCCAATAGCCGACCATTTGCCACATCGCATCAAGGCCCAGGGTTGGCGGCATCACCGCGTCGCCGCGATAATGGCAATCGAAGAACCAGTGATGAGGCGCGATATCTAGCTCGCCGACGATATGGCCTTTACCGAACGCGCCACCGTCCGTGCTGATCTCCGTGATCCGGTCCATCATCAGCATCGGCGGTGCCGGCAATTGCGCATTGCCAGGCCCGAAATAGCCGCCTTCGCTCGATCTCTGCAGCTCGTCCCTGGTGTAGGACGGTTGCGGCGTGTGGAAATCGTGGGGATTGGACACGACGACAAGTCCCTTTGCGAGCTCCGGGGCAGGCGGCTAATTGGCAGTCGTGTCAGATGTTGTTCTCGCTGGAACAAAGTCAAGCGGCGGCTCGTGAATGCTCACGCCACCCGGCTATGGCTCTCGACCGCGTATTCCGGATCGGCTTCGCAGATCACGCGGTTGCGGCCGTTGCGCTTGGCGGCGTAGAGGCAGGCGTCCGCGCGCTCGATCAGCGCGTCGGTGTCGTCGCCCGGCTTGAGCATGGAGACGCCGACCGAAATCGTGACGCGGCCGAGGATCTCGCCGGTGGACTTCTTCTTCAATTCCTTCGCCATCACCGCGCGGCGGATGTGGTCGGCGACCGTGAGGGCCTGCCGCAGCGCAGTGTTGGGCAGCACGACCGCGAATTCCTCGCCGCCATAGCGCGCGGTGATGTCCTGGCCCTTGATGGTCTGCTTCAGCGACAGGCCGACGAGCCGCAACACCTGGTCGCCGGTGAGATGACCGTAGGAATCGTTGAACGACTTGAAGTGATCGATGTCGAACAGCAGCAGCGACAGCGGCTCGCCCGAGGCGAGCGCGCTCTGCACGGCCATGCCGATCATGCGGTCGAAATATTTGCGGTTGCCGAGGCCGGTGAGCGGATCGGTCAGGCTCTCGGCGCGGATCGCCTCCAGGCTCTGCTGAAGATTGCTGATCTCGTTCTTCGACAGCGTCAGGCGGTCTTCCAGCGCCTTGTTGGTCTCGCGCATCTCGCTGGTCGAGCGCAGCAGCGTTTCGACGATCGCCTTGATCTGGTCGCGGCTCTTGGCCGACGACAGTTTCGCGGCCGCGCCCGACAGGCTGGCATCGTAGGAGCCGGTCATGCCGAGCGCGTCGCTCAGGACCTTCATCACGTCGTCGATCTCGCCGATGACGCGGGCGCCGACCTTGTCGATGCGGTCGGTGGTCTTGATGTGGGAGAGATAGGTCTCGTAGATCTGCTCGAGATCGGCTTCGGTCAGCTTGCCGCTGCGCGCCAGCGTCTCGTTGACGATCTTGTTGAGCGGCGCGTTGTAGCCGGTGGCGTAGACGTACCAGATCTCGTAATTGCGGGGAATTGCCGTCTGCCGAAGCGATCGGATCTGACCGAGCGCTACTTCGGCGAACGCCATCGTGCGTTCGTGTTCGTCGAGCACCTTGACCACGGAACATACTCCACAGCGGTCGGTGCGCCGACGACCGCAGCAATGCTTAAATTATGTTCGTAGGCTAACGGACGATCGTGAACACCCCGTAAATATACGTTCACGAAACGTCTAAAAACGTGCACTTCCTGTTTTCGCAACCTAAACCTGGAGCGCGCTCGCGCGCTTCAGGCGCCCGCGGGAGAGCGGACCGGCCGCAGCAGGAATGCCGGCAGATGCGAGTGATCGCCCGGCTCGCTGTCGGCCTCGCGTTGGCGGCGCGGCTCGGGACGGCCGATCGACGGCACGTGCGAATTATTGGCCTGCGGGCGGGCGCCATGACGCGGCTCGGATGACGGCCTGGCTTCACGCGGCTGCCTTGCCTCGCGTGCCGGCCTTGCCTCGCGTGCGGGCCGTGCATCGGCAGCGGGCCGTGCTTCGGCTGAAGGCCTGGTCTCAGAAGCGTGCCTTGCCTCGCCGCGGGCATCGCGCGGCTCGTGGCTGCGCTCACGGTCGCGGCCGCGCTGCGGCTTGCCGCGTCCGCCGCGTGAACGCTCGCGGCCACGCGACTCGCGCGGACGCTCGGTCCCGTCGGAGGATTCAGCCTGGATTTCGTAATCGCCCTCGGCGCGCGGAATGCTCTGGCCGATCAGCTTTTCGATCGCCACCATCGACTTCTGGTCGAGCGGCGTGACGATCGAGATCGCGGTGCCGGTGCGGCCGGCGCGGCCGGTGCGGCCGATGCGGTGGACGTAATCGTCGGCGTGATGGGGAACGTCGAAATTGTAGACGTGGCTGACCTCGGGAATGTCGAGGCCGCGGGCGGCGACGTCGGAGGCGACCAGGAGCGGCAGCTCACCCTTGCGGAATTGTTCGAGTGCAGCCGTGCGGGCCGACTGGTCCATGTCGCCGTGCAGGGCGCCGACGCTGAAGCCATGCTTTTGGAGCGACTTGTGAACGATCGCGACTTCGCGCTTGCGATTGCAGAAGATGATCGCGTTCTTGAGGTCCTTGGCCTCGCGCAGCAGCCGGCGCAGCAGCTCGCGCTTCTCGTGCGCCTCGCGCCCGGCGGGCACCTGGACCTGCGTGACGGTGACGGCGGTGGTGGCGGGCTTGGAGACTTCCACCTTCTGCGGATTGTGCAGGAAAGCTTCGGTGATGCGCCGGATTTCCGGCGGCATGGTCGCGGTGAAGAACAGGGTCTGCCGCGTGAACGGGACGAGCTTGCAGACGCGCTCGATGTCGGGGATGAAGCCCATGTCCAGCATACGGTCGGCTTCGTCGATGACGAGCAGTTCGACGCCGGTGAGCAGGAGGCCGCCGCGCTCGGTGTGGTCGAGCAGTCGGCCGGGGGTTGCGATCAGCACGTCGACGCCGCGCGTCAGCTTGGCATCCTGGTCTCCGAAGGAGACGCCGCCGATCAGGAGGGCGACGTTGAGTTTCTGGCCGGCGCCGTAGCGGTCGAAGTTTTCCTTGACCTGGGCCGCGAGCTCGCGGGTCGGCTCGAGGATCAGCGTGCGCGGCATGCGTGCCCGGGCGCGACCCTTTTCGAGGATGGTGAGCATCGGCAGCACGAAGGCCGCGGTCTTGCCGGTGCCGGTCTGGGCGATGCCGAGCACGTCCTTGCGTGCGAGGACGTGGGGGATCGCCTGTTCCTGGATGGGGGTGGGGGTGGTGTAACCGGTGGCCGCCACTGCGGCGAGGACTTTTTCGGACAGTCCGAGATCTGTAAAGGACATTGAGCCTCTGGTCGAAACCGCCGTTCGGAATCGAGGGTAATAAGGCTGTCGCGTTCCACCCCGAAACGGCGCGCTCTCAAAGAAGCTGGGGGTGCTGACTCACGCGAACAAAGCGCAAGGCTCAGGAATCGCTCTTCGATCTGAGCCGCGTCGCCCCGGAACATAGGCGGGAATCGGCCAAAGTCAATGGAGCGGACGCGGGAAGGCCCTAAAAAACCTGAGGTTTTTGCCCAAATCACGGGCGCGGTTGGGGTTTTCCGGCCCGCGCATCGACCGAGCGAGCTCCCGGGCCGGGCGGCTAACGCCGATCCGAGCCGTGGGCCCGGAAATCTCCGGGAGCCATGCCGTAGGCGGCGTTGAAGACCCGGTAGTACGTCGCAAGGCTCTCGAAGCCGCAGGAGGCCGCGATGTCGGCGATCAGCCGTTCGGGCGCCTCACGCATCAGGCGGCGGCTTTGTTTCAGCCGTTCCTCCGTCACGGTCTGCGAGAAGCTCCTTTCCGCGGCCTCGAACAGCATATGCAAGTGGCGCACGGACACGCCGAGCAGGTCAGCCACCATGATCGGCGTGAGATTGGGATCTTGCAGATGGTGCGCAATCAGGCGCCGGGCCTGCGAGAGGCGGGCGGTCCGCAACGCGGCCTGTCCGCGCCGGCTGCCGGGTCTGACGATGCCGCGCTCGATCAGCGCCAGATGGGCCAACGCCTGGACAAGGGAGGTCGCATCGTCGGCTCCTTGCTCCGTAGAGGCTTCGCCGAGTTCGGCAAAGCAGGCCCCTAACAGGGGCGCCAGGGTGAGATCGTCGAACGTGCGGGGCGCAAGCTCGCGCATGCGCTTGTCCTGGGCCGGGATGGTGCCGAGCGGGATCTTGAGGATCCGCAGATGGAAGCCCTCGGCGCCCAGCGGCGCGGTGCGGTAGGGCAGGTCGGTATGGCTGGTCGCGAAGCGGCCGTTGGCGATCGCAAAGTCGCTTCCGCGCAGGCCGCCGAACCATCCGCCGCCGCCGAGCTGCTGGTAGACGCAGATGGCGTCGCCCGGCGCGTGGGCGATGTCGGAGCTGCTGCGTTCGACCGTGTAGGGGGAGGCCTTCAGCTCGACGA
Source organism: Bradyrhizobium sp. WYCCWR 12699 (assembly GCF_032144035.1). Classification (NCBI taxonomy): domain Bacteria; kingdom Pseudomonadati; phylum Pseudomonadota; class Alphaproteobacteria; order Hyphomicrobiales; family Nitrobacteraceae; genus Bradyrhizobium; species Bradyrhizobium sp. WYCCWR 12699. The sequence goes on along the minus strand of NZ_JAVTJN010000036.1, from coordinate 244,714 downwards.
GGCCGGCGCCGCCCAGCTGGTGCAGCGAGAATTCGCCGAAGAAGTCCGCGCGCTGTTCGCGCGCGAGCTCGGCGGTGACGCCGAACAATCCCTTGGAGCGCACCTCGCGCCAATAGTCGAACCGCTCATTCGGCTCGACCTCGTCGGTACACCAGCGATACACGGCAGCCCCCGCTTGCACGCAATTGCCCTAGAAAGAGCAGATTCCGCGGGAATCTGCCATAGCGAGATCGGGGAACCGGAGCGCGGCGTCCCTTGAACCGTCGTTACGTCTGGGCCGACTATCTCACAGCGGCAGGGGGTCCAATGAACTGCTGTTCGAAGGAAGCGGCCTCTGCGCCGATCTGCAACGGGAAACTTGCGATGACGCGTCGGCTTTTGCGAATTCTGGCGGCCCTTGGCCTTGCGGCGGGGCTCAGCGGCTTTGCGCTTCCCGCTCATGCCGAGAAGCGCGTTGCGCTGGTCGTCGGCAACAACGACTACAGGAACGTGCCGAAGCTGCTCAAGGCGGTCAACGACGCCCGCACCATGGGCGACACGCTGAAGCAGCTCGGCTTCTCGGTGATGGTCGCCGAGAACCAGAACCGGCAGCAATTCTCAGAGACGCTGCTCGCCTTCGACAAGGCGATCGAGCCCGGCGATACCGCGTTCTTCTTCTACGCCGGCCACGGCTTCGAGATCGCGGGCCAGAACTATCTTCTGCCGACCGACGTGCCGGCGGCGACGGAAGGCCAGGAAGAGCTGGTGCGCGACGCCTCGATCCTCGCCGACCGCATCATCGAGCGTCTGCAGAACAAGAAGGCGCGGACCTCGATCCTGGTGTTCGACGCCTGTCGCAACAATCCGTTCGAGCGCAAGGGCACCCGCGCGGTCGCCGGTGCCGGGGGCCTCGCGCCGATGACGCTGCTGCCCGAAGGCGTGTTCTCGGTGTTCTCGGCCGGTCCCCGCCAGACTGCGCTCGATCGCCTGTCCAACGACGACACCAATCCCAATTCGGTGTTCACGCGCACCTTCGCCAGGGAGCTGCTGCAGCCCGGCGAGAACCTCGTGCAGGTGGCGCAGCGCACCCGCCGCGCCGTCAGCGAAATGGCCGACACCGTCAAGCACAGGCAGGTGCCGGTCTATTTCGACCAGATGGTCGACGACGTCTTCCTGAGCGGCATGGCGAAGGATGCCACTGCGCGTCCGGCCGACCCGCCGCCGCAGAAGCTCGCCGCGCTGCCGCCGGTGTCGGTGCCGCAGCTGCCGAAGGAGGAGACGCTGAATGCGCCGATCGCGAGCTTCTCGCGGCACAATGGCGGCTGGAGCGTGGTGTTCTCCTTCGCCGATCCGACGCTCGGCATTTCCTGGCGCATGGCCGGCAAGGGCGATTTCCGCGAGACTGGATTCATCGACACGCTCGATCCACGCACGCGCAAGCGCATGCCGAACCCGTCGATCGAGCTGCCGCCGGATGCGCAGGCCGGCACCATCGAGGTCCGCTATGTCGATCAGTCCGGCGACATGCAGGGACCGTTCCCGATCCGCTTCGATCCCGAGGCCGCGCTGATCCGCGACCAGCGCAAGATCCTCGATATGACGTCGACGAGCTGGCTGTCGTTCCGCGAGTTCAACGGGCTCCTGGTCTACTACACCCACCTCGTGTCCTACCGCTGCGCCATCCGCGAGGTGCGCATCGGCATCGACACCGCCGTGCCCAACCAGGTGCTCAAGATGCCGCCCTGCGACATGCGCGACCCCAGCGCCATCACCGCCGGCATGCCGCTCTACATGAAGCTCGCCCCAGCGACGCAGTCCGTGTCGGTGGAGCTGACCTATCGCGACGGCAGCGTGTCGGAGATCAAGAGCTTTCGGAGCGCGAACCGGCAGTGATCATTGATGATCCCTCTTCATCGAATGGGTCACGGCGGGTTGGAGCTGTCGGACGCTTTTGACGAAACGGAGCGACAGGGAACCCCTCCGCAAAAGGCCTGTTAAATCCACCTTGGAGCCACCATGCCGCCGCAACGGTCTGGCATGCATGCCGGAAGAGGGCTGTGGCGCCGGGAGACTTCATGGAAGAGTTCGCAATTGCATTCGTCGCCATCGCCATCCTCGCTCTTGCCGCGTTTGCTGTCGTCGTCCAACCGTCACTGAGCTTCTGGCAGAGCGACGAGAGCTGAGGTCTTCGGCGCTCAACGACTGAGGTCGAAGACGTTCGGCCCAGGAACAACTCTTAGGTCCCTGGATTGTCTGCGAAACCAGGGAGACCATCCATGATCCGCAAATCCATCCTCGTGACGATTGCTTGTGCGGCACTTTCGACGGCGGCCTTTGCCCAGGGAGGCGGCGGTGGCGGCGGAGGAGGGGCTGGCGGCGGTGCCGCGGGTAGCGGCGCCAGTGCAGGGGCTGCTGCCGGGACGGGGACTGGAGGCGCGGGATCTGCGGCCAGCTCGGGTGCCGGAATGGGCACCTCGTCCAGCAGCGCCAATTCAGGGCCGTCGGCTCCCTCGGGAATGGGAACGCACAGCACCACCACCGGGGCCAACGTCAACAGCAACAACAGCCTGAACAATCCGAACGTCCAGCCGCCGACCGCGAACGGTAAGACACCGACGGCAGCGCAAGCTGAACGGAACGCCGGTGTCGGTCATGCGCCCAACGGGTTGCCGATCGGTAGTCCGGGCACCGGGACTAGCAACGAGGATCAGAAGTAATCTCGCTGCACCATCGTGGGCCTGCGTCGCGCGGGCCTTTCTCGGCGCATCAAGGGCGGGCAGCCGTTTTGACGCGAGCGTCTGAAACACGCGCGGCACGCAAGAAGCTAGGCCCGCGGCTCGCTCTCTTCAGCCTCACGGGCTCGCCGCGAGCGCAGATAGACGAGCGCGACGTTGACGGCCAACCAGGCTGCCACGCCTGCAAGCAACCATGCCACGTTGAACGTTTCCTCGGGATGCCCTTTTGGGTCGTGTTCCCTTGTAACAACAACCGCCAGGTCGATCTATTCCCGGTGGCTGACACGCAAGCCTGATCCAAGCTGCCGGCCGGCATTGCAGGCCGCGTTCCGCATCCAGATTCAGGCGCCAAAGCCCGGAATCGGCGCTACATTGACTGCGACATCTTGCTCGTTACGCGCGGATCGCGGCTGCAATGACATCCGACCAACCATCAAACCGGACGAGAAAGGTCCGTTGCTGCATCGTTGGCGGGGGACCTGCCGGCATGATGCTCGGCTACCTCCTGGGGAGGGCCGGCATCGAGGTCGTGGTGCTGGAGAAGCATGCGGATTTCTTCCGCGACTTCCGCGGCGATACCGTGCATCCCTCGACGCTCCAGGTGATGGATGAGCTCGGCCTGATCGACGGCTTCCTGAAGCTGCCGCATCAGCGGCTGCAGAAGATGGATGGCCTGTTCGGCGGCACGCCGGTGCGCATCGCCGATCTTTCCCGGCTTCACACCAAATACCCGTTCATCGTCTTCATGCCGCAATGGGACTTTTTGAACTTCCTGCGTGAGGCGGGCCGGCGCTTTGCCTCGCTCAAGGTGATGATGAGCACCGAGGCGGTCGATCTCATCCGCCGCGGCGAGACGATCGCCGGCGTGCGGGCGAAAACGCCTGACGGAATCATCGACATCGAAGCCGATCTCACCATCGCCTGCGACGGCCGGCATTCGACCGTGCGCGAGCGCGGGGGCCTTGCCGTCGAGGAGATCGGTGCGCCGATGGACGTTCTGTGGTTTCGCGCCGGCCGCAGGGCTGACGAGACGGAGAACGTGTTCGCGCGCGTCGAGCCCGGCAAGATGATGATCACCTTCGATCGCGGCGACTATTGGCAATGCGCCTATGTCATCGCCAAGGGACAGCACGAGGCGGTGAAGGCGAGGGGGCTGCAGGCGCTGCTCGACGACGTCGTGCGCATGGCGCCGATCCTCAAATCCGGCATTGCCGACGTGAAGAGCTTTGACGACGTCAAGCTGCTGACCGTTGCGATCAACCGCCTGCCGCGCTGGACGCAGCCGGGCCTGCTTTGCATCGGCGATGCCGCGCATGCGATGTCGCCGGTCGGCGGCGTCGGCGTCAATCTCGCCGTGCAGGACGCGGTCGCGACCGCCAACCTCTTGGCGGACAAGCTGCAGCACGGCTGCCCCTCCGAGAGTGAGCTCGATGCCGTCAGGCGTCGCCGCGAGTTCCCGGTGAAGATGACGCAACGCATGCAGGTGGTGGTGCAGAACAACATCATCAGCGGCGCCCTGCAGGGCGGCGACCGCCCGCTGAAGGTGCCGCTGATCGTGCGCCTCGTCACCGCGCTGCCCTGGCTCCAAGGCATTCCGGCGCGCCTGATTGCGCTCGGCGTGCGGCCCGAGCACGTGCACTCGAAGGCCGCGCCGGCATCGTAGCGCAGGACATCGGTAGGGATAATGTCGCGTTAAATCGCGCGTAGAGCGTTGCGGGTGTGCAACAGCGCAGGCGGATTTGCGGAGCCGCGCGAGCCCACGCGGCGCGTTAACTCTGTTGATTCCAATTTTAGTAACACCCGTCTGTGACCGTGCGCCCATCAAAGGACACGGGGTGTTACCATGCGTACTAAATTGATTGCCGCCTTCGCCTGCACGACCGCTCTGGTTTCGACGGGCGCGGCCTCCGCCGCCGATCTCGGCGCGCGCTACACCAAGGCGCCCGCTTACGCCGAGCCGCTGTTCAACTGGACCGGCTTCTATGTCGGCGGCCACATCGGCGGCGCATGGACCAACGAGCAGTTCATCAACAACGGGACCGGCGCGCCGTTCGGCGATCTTTCGGTAGGTGATGGCTTCCGCCAACGCAAATCGGGCATCATGGGCGGCGCCCAGATCGGCTACAACTGGCAGGCCAACAACTACGTGTTCGGCATGGAAGGCACGATCTCCGGCCTCGACAACAACGGCTCGTTCACGAACAACGTGTTCGGCATCGGCCTCGACGACCAGTTCAGCTGGCGCGCCAACGTGCTCGCGACAATCGTCGGCCGAGCGGGCTTCGCTGTGCAGAACAACCTGTTCTACATCAAGGGCGGCTATGCCGGCGTGAACAACCGTCTCTCGGTGGTCGACAATGTTGCGAACCCGTCCACGGGCTCGGGCGGCCAGACCCATTGGCACAACGGCTGGACCGTCGGCGCCGGCTGGGAATACGGCATCACCCGCAACTGGATCGTGGGCCTCGAATACAACTACGCTGCCTTCGGCAGCCAGACCTATCAGCTCGGCGGCACCTCGGGTAACTACACCTTCGACACCAAGCCGCGCGACATCCAATGGGCCGTGGTGCGTGCGAGCTACAAGTTCGACGCCCCGACCATCGCCCGTTACTGAGCACGTCGACGCAACGCGACCAACGATCAAAAAAGCACTGCCAACTCTGAGAGCCCCGGCTTCGTCCGGGGCTCTTTTTTGCGTGGCGAGAAACGTCAACATTGCAGACCCTTGCGTGGTCCAAATGTCACTTTTTCCCGAATGGCGCACGGGAAGCGACGGGCGGGGCTGATTCAGCCTCGCGGCGCGACCGGCGCGACGTATAAATTCGGCAATAGACCATTTCGATTTGTTGCAACTTTTTCTGGAGCAATACCGATGAAAAAGGCTTTGGCTTTTGCAGGAATGTTGTCTCTTCTGGTCGGCGCGCCGGGCATTGCGACGGCAGCCGACATGGCAGTCAAGGCCGCGCCCATCGCGCCGCCGGTGGCGGTCTACAACTGGACCGGCTTCTACATCGGCGGCTTCGGCGGATATGGTTGGGGCGATCACGACCGGCTCAATGACGCCGGTTTTGCGAACAGCTACAGCTCGAGCGGTGCCATCGCCGGCGGCCTCGCCGGATACAATTGGCAGATCAGGAATTTCGTGCTCGGCGTCGAAGGCGATCTGGCCTGGGCCGACATCAAGGGTGACGACAATTTCGTGGGCGGCACCCGGGACGAGACGACGCTGCGCTGGGTCGGCACCATTCGCGGCCGTGCCGGTGTTGCGTTCGACAAATGGCTGCTCTTTGCAACGGGCGGCTGGGCCTATGGCGAGCAGCGCCACGTGAACACGAATCTCGGGGTCGGCGTCGACGCCTTCTCCTCGAACACCAGCGGCTGGACGGCGGGTGCGGGCGTGGAATACGCGTTTGCTCCGAATTGGCTCGGCAAGGTCGAGTATCGCTATTACGATTTCGAGCGCTACCGCCGCGGCGGCGCGCCGCTGGTCACGCCCAACGGCAATGTTCCCTACAGCGTCGCCAGCCAGTACCAGACCGTCACGGTCGGCATCAGCTACAAGTTCGGCGGTCCCGTGATGGCGAAGTACTGATCGCGCCAGGCCCCTTGGACTCAGGCCCCTTGGACGCAGAAGCCCCGGCAGGGATGCCGGGGCTTTTTTCGTGCGGCGCCTTAGGCCATCACTGAGAAGCCGCCGTCGACGGGGATCGCGGTGCCCGTGACGAAGTTCGACGCGGGCGATGCCAGGAATACGGCAATGCCCGCGAAGTCGTCGATGTCGCCCCAGCGTCCCGCAGGCGTGCGCGCCAGCACCCGCTCGTGCAACCCCGACACCTGCTGCCGCGCGCCGCGGGTGAGGTCGGTATCGATCCAGCCCGGCAGGATGGCATTGACCTGGATGTTATCGGGCGCCCAGGCGTTGGCGCAGGCGCGCGTGTACTGCACGATGCCGCCCTTGCTCGCCGCATAGGCCGTGGCGAAGCTCGCACCGAAGATCGACATCATCGAGCCAATGTTGATCACCTTGCCGTTGCCGGAGGCCTTCAGGTGCGGATAAGCGAGCTTCGAGCACAGGAAGGCGCTGGTGAGGTTGGTGTCGATCACCTTGTTCCACTCGTCGAGCTCGAGCTCGTGCGGCGGCTTGCGGATGCTCATGCCGGCATTGTTGATCAGGATATCGATGCGGCCGAGATCCTTCGCGACGCGGGCGACCATGGCTTCGATCGCGGCCCTGTCGGTGACGTCGGTGGCAATTGCGATCGCCTTGACGCCGCGCTGCCTGAGATCTTCGACGGCGGCTTTGGACTTCGCCTCGTTGCGTCCGACCACGGCGATGTCGGCGCCTGCGTCGGCAAGTCCGCGCGCCATGCCGAGGCCGATGCCGCCATTGCCTCCCGTGACGATCGCGACCTTGCCGCGGAGATCGAACCGGCTGGATGTCATGCTTGTATTCCCTGGTTTCTTCTATTGGTTGCTCTGCCAGATCAGCACCAGCCCGAAGCCGGCCATGGCGGCGCCATAGCCGGCCCATTGCAGCTGGTTGACCATGAAGCTCGATCGCGGCCAGGGGACCGTGCCGGTGCCCTGTCCGATCCAGAGCAGCCCGACGGCAGTCGCAAACAGGCCTGCGACCAGCAGAAATCTGCGCATGCATGTCCTCCCATCGGTCCGCTGCTGCCGCGAGCCTCGACATGAACCATAGCCGCGGCCGCGAAAGCTTGAGCCCACAGTACCTGTAGGTCTGCGTCGGATACAATGGCAGCGCCGGCAGATGCCGTCGCGGCGAAATCCAGCGCTGGCTGCGACGCGTGGGGTAGGGCGATGACCGATAGCGTGTGGTTGGCCGCAGCTGAGCGGCCAGCTGCGCGCCACCGAGAGCGGGGCCTGTGGCTGCCGCCGCGCACCGCGCAACGAAAAAGCCCCGGGCTATGCCGGGGCTTTGACGTTCGATCGTGAGATCGGATCAGTACTTGGCGACGACCGGACCGGTCCAGTTGAAGCGGTAGACCAGCGAGGTGCTGATGGTCTGGACCCAGGGCTTGAAGCTGATCGAGTCGGTGGTCACGAGGTTGCCGACGTCGGTGCGGACGGCGATGTCCTTGCGATCGTAGTAGGCAGCGCGGTATTCGGTCTTCATGAACCAGCCCGGCGCCGAGATGCCGAAGATGTTCAGGTTGTTCTCGACGCCACCGCCGACGAACCAGCCGTTGCGGTTGAACGAGTCGGTGTGGAAGCCCGCAGGCGTTCCGGCCAGATTGGTCAGGCCGGTGCCCGACCAATGTGATCCGGTGTAACCGCCATTGACGTAGGAGAGAACATTCGGAGCAACCAGGTAGCCGAGGCGAACGCCCGCGGCCCAAGCGCTTTCCATCTTGATGCGGCCGGTCAGGGCGGCGAACTCATCGTTCAGGCTGCCGCGCAGGCTGCCGAACTGGCCATCGGCGAACACGCCGGCGACCCAGGTGCCGCTGAACTGCCAGTCGTAACCGGCGCCGACCGTTCCGAACCAGCCGTCGCCGCCGACGCGCTGATCGATCGTCACGGGAACGCCAACGAAGTTGGTGTGGGAGTCCGCATCCCAGATGCCGCCGCCGGCGCCACCGAAGATGTAGAAGCCGGTCCAGTTAGCGACGGGCGCCGGCATCGGAGCCTTCACATAGGGGCGGGCGCCGAGGTCGGCCGCGGAGGCCGAAGCGGTCATCGCGGCAACCGCGGTCAGAGCGAGCAAAACCTTCTTCATTGTCAAAATCCCCAACCTTGGTCTGTCGTAGCAGGCGCGAGCGCACTGAAGTTCGTGTCATCTGATGTCCCGGACTATAGACGTTTCGCGCCGAAATGCTGTTGCCGGGCAGGCACAGTTGCCGGAAAACGCCGGGGCGCGCGCATTTGGGGCTGGAGCGCCAAAATCAGGAATGCGCTTACAATTTCAATAGCTTGCAAGAATTTCGCTGGCCCGGCTTTTGGTAGGGTTTCGTTAGGAAATTCGGCCGTCTCCGAAATGGAGGCAGTCCAGCCTCGCCCGAACGCCGTGAGTCGTTGGCCGAGTCGCGGCAACGGGACCGGGAATCGCCTGATGCGGGGCGGACTGCAGGCAGCCACTATCGCGGCAAAGGGTGGCTTCCCTCGCAAAAACAAAAGAGCCCCGGCTTTGCCGGGGCTCTTGAGCTAATTACGGCGCCGCCGAGGCTCAGACGTCCAGCAACTCTTCGCTGGCGAACTCGGCCTTGTCCGAGATGAAGGCAAAGCGGGCCTCGGCCTTGGTGCCCATCAACCGCTCCACCGAATCTGCGGTGGTGTCGCGGTCGTCGGGCAACAGGACCACCTTGAGCAGCGTCCGCTTGCGCGGATCCATGGTTGTCTCCTTGAGCTGCGCAGGCATCATCTCGCCGAGGCCTTTGAAGCGGTTCACCTCGACCTTGGCATTGGCGTTGAACGCGCTCTTGATCAGCTCTTCCTTGTGCTTGTCGTCGCGCGCGTAGACCGATTTCTGGCCGTGCGTCAGCTTGTAGAGCGGCGGCACCGCGAGGAAGAGATGCCCTTCGTCGATCAGCTTCGGCATCTGCCGGTAGAAGAAGGTGATCAAAAGCGAAGCGATGTGCGCGCCGTCGACGTCGGCGTCGGTCATGATGATGATGCGCTGATAGCGCAGGTCCTCTTCGCGATAGTGCAGGAGCTGGCCGCAGCCGATCGCCTGCACGAGATCCGAGAGCTGCGCGTTCGCAGTCAGCTTGTCCTTGCCGGCGGAGGCGACGTTGAGGATTTTTCCGCGCAGCGGCAGCACGGCCTGCGTCTTGCGGTCGCGCGCCTGCTTGGCGCTGCCGCCGGCCGAGTCGCCCTCGACGATGAAGAGTTCGGAGCCTTCGGTGCCGGCATCGGTGCAGTCGGCGAGCTTGCCGGGCAGGCGCAGCTTCTTGCCCGCGGTTTTCCGCGCAGTCTCTTTCTCCTGCCGCCGCCGCAGCCGCTCCTCGGCGCGGTCGATCACGAAGTCGAGCAGCCGGTTGGCCATGTTCGGATTGCCCGACAGCCAATGGTCGAACGGATCCTTCATCGCCTGCTCGACGATGCGTTGTGCTTCGGCGGTGGCGAGACGGTCCTTGGTCTGGCCCTGGAATTCGGGCTCGCGCACGAACACCGACAGCATCACGGCCGCGCCCACCATCACGTCTTCCGAAGTGATGGACGAGGCGCGCTTGCCCTGGCCGACGCGCTCGGCGTGATCCTTCAGGCCGCGCAGCAGCGCGCTGCGCAAGCCGGATTCATGCGTGCCGCCATCGGGCGTGGGGACGGTGTTGGTGTATGACGAGAGGAAGCCGTCTGCATCCGCGGTCCAGGCCACCGCCCATTCGCAGGCACCATGCGCGCCGTTGCGGCCCGACTTGCCCGAGAAGATGTCGGGATGCACCAGCGTATCGGCGTGGATCGCCGCCGCCAGATAGTCCTTGAGACCACCGGGGAAGTGGAACGTGGCCTCTTCCGGCACGTCCTCGACGCCCTTGAGCAATTCGGGCGCGCAGTTCCAGCGGATCTCAACGCCGCCGAACAGATAGGCCTTCGAGCGCGTCATCTTGAACAGGCGCTGCGGCTTGAACGCGGCCTTGGGCCCGAAGATGTCGGTGTCCGGCTTGAAGCGCACGCGCGTGCCGCGACGGTTGTTGACCTTGCCGAGGTCCTCGAGCTTGCCCTTGGGGTGGCCGCGCTCGAAAATCATGCGATGCAGCTTCTGGCCGCGCGCGACCTCCACCTCGAGCCGCGAGGAGAGGGCGTTCACCACGGAGATGCCGACGCCGTGCAAGCCGCCGGAGGTCTCGTAGACCTTGGAGTCGAACTTGCCGCCCGAATGCAGCGTGCACATGATGACTTCGAGCGCCGACTTCTTCGGGAACTTCGGGTGCGGATCGATCGGGATGCCGCGGCCGTTGTCAGTGACGGTCAGGAACCCATCCGCAGTCAGCTCGACTCCGATGAAGGTCGCATGTCCGGCCAGCGCCTCGTCCATCGAGTTGTCGATGACTTCGGCGAACAGATGGTGCAACGCCTTCTCGTCGGTGCCGCCGATATACATGCCTGGCCGGCGCCGGACCGGTTCCAGGCCTTCGAGCACCTCGATGTCGGCCGCGGTGTAGTCGGCTTCCCCGCCGCTTCCGCGCGGCGCCGCCTTGGCGGCGCGGGGTTTCGGCTCGTCGCCGCCGAAAAAGTCGTCTTTTGCTTTGGGTTTCAACTGCTTGGACATATATCTTGATGCGCTTTGAGGGCCGCATGAGCGGCGAATCGATTGGGCGGACTATGCCACTTCTGTCTGGGAAAGGTTATCGCAGGGTGGGCCGGGCGGTGTCGTTGCGGACCAATACCGGCGATTTTACGCCGCAGGTGCTCCAATTCCCGGCAATTTGACCCGTCGGTCTACGGCGAGCTGAGGTTTGTGACTTGATGTCACACAAGTGCTTGGCTTACCAGTCTTTTTCATCGAGCAGCACCTTGAGACGGGGCGGGAAGGCTATTTTTGATGGAGCAATATGCGCACGCCCTGGCCGATTTCGTGCGCGTTCATCAGGCTTGGGCAGCTCCGATCGTATTTCTGCTCGCCTTCGGAGAGTCGCTCGCCTTCATCTCGCTCTTGATCCCGGCCTGGGGCGCGCTGGTCGCGATCGGGGCGCTGATCGGGGCGAGCGGCATCAGCTTCTATCCGGTCTGGATTGCCGGCGGCCTTGGGGCGGCACTGGGCGACTGGGTCTCTTACTGGTTCGGCTATCGCTATAAGGAGAAGGTCGCCGAGATGTGGCCGCTCTCGCGCTATCCGGGACTGCTGCCCCGGGGCGAGGCTTTCGTGCGCAGCTGGGGCATCCCCAGCATCTTCATCGGCCGGTTCTTCGGCCCCTTGCGCGCCTCGGTGCCGCTCGCGGCCGGCATCTTCGAGATGCCCTATTGGAGCTTCCAGGCCGCCAATTTCGTCTCGGCACTGGTGTGGTCCGCCGTGCTCCTGCTGTTCGGCGACGTGCTCGCCAAGATCATGGAATGGATATGGCGGGTGATCTGACGCCCGAACCTTGACGGGAACCGGATCTCGCTCTATAGCCGCGCGCCATGATCAACGCCGCGACCATTCTGTTCGCCCGTCGCCGCCGCCGCAGTCTTGCGGTTTGGGCGGTCGATCGCGTTTGAGATCATCGTCTTTGCCGCTGGATCCGATCCGCGGCATTCTCTCTCCTGTCAGCGCGATCTGATCCGGCGGCCCCCCAAAGAGGCCCAGCAGGAGACCACGATGTACACGCCACCCTTTTTCAAGCAGGACCGCGCTGCGAGCCTGAAATTCGCCGAAGAGCGCGGCTTCGGCACCATGTGCGCCTTTGACGGCAAGAGGCCGATCGCCTCGCCCTTGCCGTTCTATCTGACCTACGCTGCCGACGGCACGCCGCAGGCCGCGTTTCATGTCGCCCGTCACAATCCGCTGCTAAAGCTTGCGGGCGGCGATGCGTCCTGGCTGCTCGCGGTCAACGGTCCCGATGCCTATGTATCGCCCGACTGGTACGTCTCGCCGGACCAGGTGCCGACCTGGCTCTACCAGTCGGTGCATCTGAGAGGGCCCGTGCGCCTCCTGACGGATGACGAGCTGTCGGTGCAGATCGACACGCTCAGCGAGAAGTTCGAGACCTGGCTGCTGCCGAAGAAGCCGTGGACGTCGGGCAAGATGACGGCGGGCCGGCTCGAGGCGATGAAGAAGGCGATCGTGGGTCTGGTCATGAATGTTGAAGAGGTCGAAGGCAGCTTCAAGCTCAACCAGCACAAATCCGACGCCGACTATGCGGCGATCGCCAATGCGCTCGGCGCCGGCGATGCCGACGCGAAGCAAGTCTCACAATTGATGCGGCAGGCAAGGCCGCAGGTTTTCGCTGATGACACGAACATGCTCGAAGGAAGCGCATCATGAGCCTCGCTGACACCACCAAAGCCCCGGACGCAAGCGCGGCCAAGAAGCCGGCCACCGTTTTCGTCGACGGCGGCTCCGGCACCACCGGGCTCGGCATCAACGAGCGGCTGAAGCTCCAGAACGACGTCGTCGTGAAGACCATTGCCGACGACAAGCGCAAGGACCCCGCGGCCAAGAAGGCGCTGATGGCGGAGGTGGACCTCGTCATTCTCTGCCTGCCCGACGATGCCGCGAGGGAGACGGTGGCTCTCATCGACAGCATGGGCGCCTCGGGGCCGAAGGTGCTGGACGCCTCGACCGCCTACCGGGTCGCGCCGGACTGGGCCTATGGTTTTCCCGAGCTGACGGCTGACCAGGCCGGCAAGATCAAGGCCGCTAAGAAGGTCTCCAACCCCGGCTGCTATCCGACCGGCGCGATCGCGCTCTTGCGGCCGATCGTCGATGCCGGCCTGCTGCCGGCCGATTACCCCGTCACCGTCAACGCGGTGAGCGGCTATTCCGGCGGCGGCAAGTCGATGATCGCGAGCTTCGAGGACGGCAGCGCGCCGTCCTTCGAGCTCTACGGTCTCGGCTTCGAGCACAAGCATCTGCCGGAGATGCAGCTCTATTCGAACCTGACGCGGCGGCCGATCTTCATTCCCTCGGTCGGCAACTATCGCCAGGGCATGCTGGTCTCGGTGCCGCTGCAGCTCGACACGCTGCCCGGCAAGCCTGGCGGCGCCGACCTGCAGGCCGCGCTCGCCAAGCGCTATGCCGGTTCGAAATACGTCTCGGTGATGCCGCTGCAGAACGAAGCGTCAAAGGGCGGCCGGCTCGAGCCGGAAGCGCTGAACGAGACCAATCAGCTCGAACTCTACGTCTTCGCCAGCGACAAATATGACCAGGCGGTGCTGGTCGCCCGGCTCGACAATCTCGGCAAGGGAGCTTCCGGCGCAGCCGTGCAGAACATGCGGCTGATGCTGGGCCTGCCAGAGGCGTAACCGATCCATGTCAGAGGAGCGTGTGATGAGCACGAAGAAGATCGGCATTCTCGGCGCCTCCGGCTACACCGGCGCCGACGCGGTGCGCCTGTTGGCGCGACATCCGAATGCCGAGATCACCGCACTTACTGCCAATACCCATGCCGGCAAAGCCATGAGCGAGGTGTTTCCGCATTTTTTCATGCTGGACCTGCCCAAGCTTGTGGAATGGGAAAAGGTCGATTGGAGCAAGCTCGATGCGGTGTTCTGCGGACTGCCCCACGGGACCACGCAGGAAATCATCGCCGCGGTCCTCAAGGCGAATCCTGGGATCAAGGTCCTCGACATGTCCGCCGATTTCAGGCTGCGGGACAAGAACACCTATGCGCAATGGTACGGCCATGAGCACCGGGCGCTCGAACTGCAGGGCGAGGCGGTCTACGGTCTTACCGAATTCTATCGCGAGAAGATCGCGGCGGCGCGGCTGGTTGCCTGTCCCGGCTGCTATCCGACGGCGGCGCTGCTCGCGCTGGTACCGCTTGCGAAGGCCAAGCTAATTGACGTCGACGACATCGTCATCGACGCGAAATCGGGCGTTACCGGTGCCGGACGCGGGCTGAAACAGAACACGCTGTTCAGCGAGGCGGGCGAGGGGCTTTCGCCCTATTCGGTCGGTACCCACAGGCACGCGCCGGAGATCGAGCAGGAGATCAGCCTTGCCGCCGGCTCGACGGTGACGGTGAACTTTACGCCGCATCTGATCCCGATGGCGCGCGGCGAACTGTGCACGTCCTATGTAAAACTCAATGGCGCGACGCCCGACGATTTGCGGGCCGCACTCGAGCAGGCCTATGTCAACGAGCCCTTCGTGCATGTCGCGAAAAAGGGCGTGCTGCCGCAGACGCAGAATGTACGCGGTTCCAACTATGTGCAGATCGGTGTCGTCGCCGACCGCATCAAGAACCGGGCAATCGTCATCTCCACGCTCGACAATCTGGTGAAGGGCTCGGCCGGCCAGGCGATCCAGAACATGAACCTGATGTTCGGGTTGCCCGAGACGGCCGGGCTGGAGCAGATCGCGCTGTTCCCCTGACGTGAGGCGCGGCTCGCGCTCACAGCACCTTGAAGATCGCCAGCGCCAGCACGGCCTGGGCGAGGAAGCCGACGGTGAAGGCGAGGGTGCGGAATACCGGGATTCCGAGTGCGTAGACGATCAGATGCGCGACGCGGGACCAGAAATAGACGGCGCAAGCCAGCACGGTCCATTTGGTGGAATAGTCGATCGCGTTGAGGATCAGCACCAGCGGCGCAAAGAGCACGAGGTTCTCGACCGCGTTGTCATGCGCGAACATCAACCGGTTGGCCCATTCCGATTGCGGCTTGTCGCCGCGCGAGGGGTTGGCCATCGCGCCACTGAGACCGCGGACCTGACACCGGTTGATGGTGTAGGGAATCCAGAGGATCCCGGTCAGGATCACCGTCAGTGTCAGCCAGAACAATTCGCGCGTCATGGTTCGATCCCCTCTGTCGTCGCAGCTGTGTTGAGAGTGAGTCTATACAAAAGCGCGGAAGATTCCGCTATGCGCGGACCCTGACATAGCTGCCGGGCGCGTCCTCGATCGCCGGGAATGCTTCGCTTCCCGGCACGCGCGCGGGAACCTGCTCCGGATCGAGCTCGCCGAGCCATTGCCGCCAGTCCGGCCACCACGAACCCTTGTGCTCGACGGCGCCCTTCATCCATTGCGCGACGTTGGCGTCCTTGATGTTGTCGTTGGTCCAGTACTGATACTTGTTCGAGGCCGGCGGGTTGACGACGCCCGCGATATGGCCCGAGCCCGACAGCACATATTTCACCGGACCGCCGAAGAACTGCGAGCCGTACAGCACCGATTCCGCCGGCGCGATGTGATCCTCGCGGGTGGCGAGGTTGTAGACGGGCACCTTGACCTTGGAGAGATCGAGCAGCGTGTTGTCGAGCACCATCGTGCCGGTGGAGAGCCGGTTCTCCAGATAGCAGTTGCGCAAATAATAGGAATGGTTTGACGCGGTCATGCGGGTTGCGTCGGAATTCCAGTGCAGCAGGTCGAACGCGCTGGGCTGCTGGCCCTTCAGGTAGTTGCTGACGACGTAGGACCAGATCAGGTCGTTGGAGCGCAGCATGTTGAAGGCCATCGCCATCTTCGAGCCTTCGAGCACGCCCGCCGCCTTCATGTCCTGCTCGAGCGCCGCGATCTGGTCCTCGTCGACGAACACCAGGAGGTCGCCGGCATGGGTGAAGTCGACCTGCGCCGCGAAGAACGTCGCCGACGAGACGCGCTGGCGGCGCTTCTCGGCGAGCCAGGCCAGCGTGGTCGCGAGCATGGTGCCGCCGACGCAATAGCCGGCCGTGTGCACCTTCATCTCGCCGGTGACCTTCTCGATCACGTCCATCGCCGTGAGCGGGCCTTCCTTCATGTAGTCTTCCCAGCTCTTGTTGCCGAGCCGCTTGTCGGGATTGACCCATGAGATCACGAACACGGTGATGCCCTGGTCGACGCACCACTTGATGTAGGACTTCTCCGGCTTGAGATCGAGGATGTAGAACTTGTTGATCCAGGGCGGCACGATCAGGAGCGGGGTGCGCAGCACCGTCTCCGTGGTCGGCGAATATTGGATCAGCTGCATCATCTCGTTCTGATAGATCACCTTGCCCGGCGTCGTCGCCATGTTGACGCCGACGACGAGGTTGTCCGGGTTGGACTGGCGGATCTTCAGCATGCCCTTGCCGGCCGCGATGTCCTCCGCCAGCATCTGCAGGCCACGCGCCAGGTTCTCGCCGCTGCTCGCCACGGTCTCGCGCAGCACCTCCGGATTGGTCAGCACGAAGTTGGACGGTGACAGCGCGTTGGTGACCTGCTGGACGTAGAACTCCGCCTTGCGGCGGGTCTGCGGATCGAGCCCTTCGGCGTCGCGCACCAGATCCTGCGCCCATTTGGTCGTGAGCAGATAGAGCTGCATGACGAATTCGAAGAACTGGTTCGACTTCCATTCCGGATCGGCAAAACGCTTGTCGCGCGGCGAGGGCGCGATCGCGGGCGGGACGTCCTGGCCGGCCATGCGGCGCACCGCCGAGCCCCAGAGGTCGAGATAATCCTTGGCGAGCTTGGTCTGCAGATCGGACGAGCGGGACGTGTCCGACAACCAGTATTCGGCAACCGATGTGAAGGTCCTGACGACCTCGGCCAGCTCGGCCGGCGGGCGATCCTGCACCTCGCCGCTCTCGCGCGGCTTCAGATAGGCCGCGAGCGCCTTGCCGCCGCTCTCCATCGCCCGCGCGACATTCATCGCGAAGGCTTCCGCATCGAACTTCGTCTCGGGTTTGGGCGTATCGGTCGTGGCCATACTCATGAGCAGAACAGTAACGAGTCATTCCGTATTCGTCACCGCGAAGCTCGCATGTTTGACGTTAAACACGCTCCAAGATGTGCTGCACTGCGACAAATTTTCTTGGTTTTGTCACAATCGCGGTGCAACCCTCCGGTCGTGGGCCTTTGATGTTTTTCTCGCTCGTACCATTTGTGGGCAGCAATGGTTTGAGCTTGGGCAGGTTGTCGGGTTAGTGTGCGGCAGCTTGCATTGGGACGAGTAGGGGATTTCCCAAGTGTTGGCGTTGAGGGTCCTGCAAAGGTCGCTGCTGATCGGTGGCGCGCTTCTGAGCGTGGCATTTGTGCTGGGCGGTTGTTCGAGTCAGTTCGCGGATATGACGCCCGCGGACGCACAGGCGCATCCCAAGGAGCCCGGGAACTATCTGCCGGTGCACGACCTGCCGCCGGATCGCAGTCAAGCTGTCATTCCGCCAGAGCAGCGCGCCAAGATCGAGGCCGAGCTCGCCGCTGCGCGCGATCGCCAGGCCGCCGCCAGCAAGGATGCCAAGTGAGGCGCTGCAAGGTAATCGCTGGCGCCCCCGCCTTGCCGTGCTAAAAGACCCCGGTTCAGCCGACAGTCAGGGCGAACGACTTCAGTCCGCGTCGTCGATGATTGCTCTAAGTATTTGATTTTGAGTAATTTTCGCGACGAGACGGAACCCCTTTTCGAGTCGCCGTCCTGT
This sequence comes from Bradyrhizobium sp. WYCCWR 12699, assembly GCF_032144035.1. Taxonomy (NCBI): domain Bacteria; kingdom Pseudomonadati; phylum Pseudomonadota; class Alphaproteobacteria; order Hyphomicrobiales; family Nitrobacteraceae; genus Bradyrhizobium; species Bradyrhizobium sp. WYCCWR 12699. The sequence continues at coordinate 227,026 of NZ_JAVTJN010000036.1, read as the reverse complement.
TCCGTCGATTCTGTCCTGACCGGTTGCCCGGAGCCCAGAGAGCCATGGAAGAATTTTACCGCATCCGCCGCCTTCCGCCCTACGTGTTCGAGCAGGTCAACCGGGCCAAGGCGGCCGCGCGGAATGCCGGCGCCGACATCATCGACCTCGGCATGGGCAACCCGGATCTGCCGGCCCCGGCGCATGTGCTGGAGAAGCTGAAGGAGACGCTGGGCAAGCCGCGCACCGACCGCTACTCGGCCTCCCGCGGCATCCCCGGCCTGCGCCGCGCCCAGGCCGGCTACTACGCCCGCCGCTTCGGCGTGAAGCTCAACCCCGACACCCAGATCGTGGCGACGCTTGGCTCGAAGGAAGGCTTTGCCAACGTGGCGCAGGCGATCACGGCGCCCGGCGACGTCATCCTGTGTCCGAACCCGAGCTATCCGATTCACGCCTTCGGCTTTTTGATGGCGGGCGGCGTGATCCGCTCGGTGCCCTCCGAGCCGACGCCGCAGTTCTTCGAGGCGGTGGAGCGGGCGATCGTGCACTCGATCCCGAAGCCGCTCGCGCTCGTCGTCTGCTATCCGTCGAACCCGACGGCCTATGTCGCGAGCCTCGACTTCTACAAGGACCTCGTCGCCTTCGCGAAGAAGCACGAGATCCTGATCCTGTCCGATCTTGCCTATGCCGAGGTCTATTTCGACGAGAACAATCCGCCGCCCTCGGTGCTGCAGGTGCCGGGCGCGATGGACGTCGCCGTCGAGTTCACCTCGATGTCGAAGACCTATTCGATGGCCGGCTGGCGCATGGGCTTTGCGGTCGGCAATGAGCGCGTCATCGCCGCGCTCGCCCGCGTCAAATCCTATCTGGACTACGGTGCGTTCACACCGGTGCAGGTCGCGGCGACCGCGGCGCTGAACGGCCCGGATGATTGCATCAAGGAGATGCGCGACACCTATCGCAAGCGCCGCGATGCGCTGGTGGAATCGTTCGGCCGCGCCGGCTGGGAGATCCCGCCGCCGGAAGCCTCGATGTTCGCCTGGGTACCGCTGCCGGAAGCCTTCCGCAGCGTCGGCAGCATGCAGTTCGCCACCCTGATGGTGGAGAAATCCGGCGTCGCGGTCTCGCCCGGCGTCGGCTTCGGCGAGCATGGTGAAGGATATGTCCGCATCGCCATGGTGGAAAACGAGCAACGGATCAGGCAGGCCGCGCGCGGCGTGCGACGCTTCCTTGAAAGCGGCATCGAAACGTTGCACAACGTCGTTCCGCTCGCCAATCGGCGTTGAGTTCTCTTCGGCAGGTTTTCTAAGTCATCATGGTTGCACCCCTGAAAGTGGGCATAGCGGGGCTCGGCACCGTGGGCGCCGAAGTGGTCCGTTTGATTGAAACGCAGGCCCGCGTGCTCGCCGGCCGCAGCGGCCGCGGCATCCGCGTCGTCGCCGTCACCGCGCGCTCGAAGGCGAAGAAGCGCGGCGTCGATCTGCGCGGCGTCGAATGGGTCCGGGATCCCCTGGCGCTGGCCACGCATCCCGGCATCGACTGCTTCGTCGAGTTGATGGGCGGCGCCGGCGATCCCGCGCTGTCGGCGGTGGAGGCTGCCCTCAACGCCGGCAAATCGGTCGTCACCGCCAACAAGGCGCTGCTGGCCAAGCACGGCCTCAAGCTCGCCAAGTCGGCCGAAAAGCACGGCGGCGCGCTGAATTTCGAGGCAGCCGTCGGCGCCGCGATCCCCGTCATCAAGACCTTGCGCGAGGGGCTTGCCGGCACCGGCATCAACCGCGTCTACGGCATCCTCAACGGCACCTGCAATTACATCCTGACCCGGATGGAGCAGGAGGGCCTGTCCTTCGCGGAATGCCTCAAGGACGCGCAGCGGCTCGGCTATGCCGAGGCCAACCCGTCGTTCGACGTCGATGGTCACGACACCGCGCAAAAGCTCGCGATCCTCGCCAGCCTCGCCTTCGGCACGAAAGTTGCTCAAAGCGCGGTGTATGTCGAAGGCATCTCATCCATTGCGCCGGAAGATCTGCGCGCGGCGTCCGATCTCGGCTATCGCGTCAAGCTGCTCGGCGTTGCGGTGCGCACCGCCAAGGGCATCGAGCAGCGCGTGCATCCGACCATGGTTCCAAAATCCTCCTCGATCGCGCAGGTGATGGGTGTCACCAATGCGGTCACGATCGACGGCGAGGGCATTCCGCCGATCACGCTGGTCGGCCCTGGCGCCGGCGGCGCGGCCACCGCATCCGCCGTGGTCGCCGACATCGCCGATGTCGCGCGCGGCATCCGCGCCAATCCGTTCGGCCGGCCCATTACCCAATTGCGCGACACCAAGAAGGCGCCGATGGAGCGCCACGAGGGCGGCTATTACATCCGCCTGCTGGCGCGCGATTTCCCCGGCACCGCGGCCGCGATCGCGACGCGGCTCGCAGAACAGAAGATTTCGATCGAGTCGATCGTGCAGCGTCATCCCAATGGCGGCGTTGCGCCCGAGAACGGCAAGGCGGTCCCCGTGCCCGTCATCCTGATCACCTACGCGACGCATGAGGACGCCGTGCGCCGTGCGCTCGCCGCCGTGCAGAAGGACAAGGTGATCAGCGGACGGCCGCAGGTGATCCGGATCGAGAAGAACTGAGGCGGTTCGTTCGAACGAATCGTGGGCGTTGCGAATTGATGCGGGCAGAGAGAGTCTGCCCAGAACCGTTTGAAGGAGTTAGCCGATGTCGACCCATATTTCAGTCCCGCCGCAGGCATTGCTCGAGCGCATCCTGACGCTGGAGATCGTGCGGGTGACAGAGCGGGCGGCGGTGTCGTCGGCGCGGCTGCGCGGGCACGGCAACGAGAAGGCGGCCGACCAGGCCGCCGTCGATGCGATGCGGCGCGAGCTCAACAAGCTGCCGATCCAGGGCACCATCGTGATCGGCGAAGGCGAGCGCGACGAGGCGCCGATGCTGTACATCGGCGAGCAGGTCGGCCTCAAGGCGGGTCCCGAAGTCGACATCGCGGTCGATCCGCTCGAAGGCACCACGCTGTGCGCCAAGAACATGCCGGGCTCGATCGCCACCATGGCGATGGCCGACGGCGGCACGCTGCTGCACGCGCCCGACGTCTACATGCAGAAGCTCGCGATCGGCCCCGGCTACGACAAGGGCGTCGTCGATCTGGATGCGAGCCCGGCCGACAACGTCCGCCGCCTCGCCAAGGCCAAGGGCGTCAAGCCGGAGGGCATCACCGTTCTCGTGCTCGACCGTCCGCGCCATGCCGACATCATCACGAGCGTGCGCTCGACCGGCGCCGCCGTGCGCCTGATCACCGACGGCGACGTCGCCGGCGTGATCCATTGCGCCGATCCTGACAATACCGGCGTCGACATGTATCTCGGCACGGGCGGCGCGCCTGAAGGCGTGCTCGCCGCCGTGGCCCTGCGTTGCATCGGCGGCCAGATGCAGTGCCGCCTGATCCTCGATTCCGCCGAGAAAATCGAGCGTGCCGGCAAGATGGGCGTCAACGATCCCAAGATGATCTACGGCATCGAGGACATGGCGCGCGGCGACTGCCTGTTCGCCGCCACCGGCGTCACCACGGGGTCGCTGTTGTCCGGCGTCAAATTCCGCAAGGACGGCGTGATCGAGACCGAGACCGTCGTGATGCGCTCCGTCACCGGCACCGTGCGCTACATCAAGGCCGAGCATCGCGAGCTGGCGAAGTTCCATCTGGACTAAGCCAGGCAATAACAGCTGCCGTCATTCCGGGGCGACGGGACCGCGCCAGGCGCGGTCCGGAGAGCCCGGAATCCATCGGGCGGCAGACTCTGACGCTCAATGGATTCCGGGTTCGATGCAGCGCATCGCCCCGGAATGACAAAAAGAACAATCAGGAAGCGCCATGTCCGATCTCTCCGCCGTCAAAGCCCTGGTCTTCGATGTGTTCGGTACGGTCGTGGACTGGCGCACCAGCCTGATCACCGACTTCATGTGGTGGAGCAAGCAGCGCGGCATCAGCGCCGACTGGACCGCCTTGGTCGACGGCTGGCGCGGCATGTACATGGCCTCGATGGACGACGTGCGCCAACATCCCGAGCGCGGCTATGTCATGCTCGATGATCTGCACCGCCGCTCGCTGGAGAAGCTGGTCGCGCAGTTCGCGATCAAGGGCCTCACCGAAGCCGATCTCGACTATCTCACCAAGGGTTGGCACCGCCTCAATCCCTGGCCGGACAGCGTCGCCGGCCTGACGCGGCTGAAGTCGAAATTCGTGATCTCGCCGCTCTCGAACGGCAACGTTGCGCTGCTCACCAACATGGCGAAGTTCGCTGGCCTGCCGTGGGACCTCATCATGTCGGCCGAGCTGTTCGAGCATTACAAGCCGGATCCCGAGACCTATCTCGGTGCCGCGCGTCTGCTTTGCCTCGAGCCGGGGGAGGTGATGATGGTCGCCGCCCACAACGGCGATCTCGCGGCCGCGCAGAAGAACGGGCTGAAGACCGCGTTCGTGGCACGTCCGACGGAGTATGGTCCGCTTCAGAAGGTCGATTTCGAAGCGACCGGCAAATGGGACATCGTTGCCAAGGATTTTGGCGGGATCGCCGACAAGCTCGGTTGTTAGCTTTCAGGGCCGTCCGTTTGACATTGCTGAAGAGAGCGCCTTTCATATCGAAAAGATCGATGTGAGGGGGTCGTGGATACCGAGCTGGCACGGACATTCCTGACCGTGGTTGCGACCGGCAATTTCATCACGGCCGCCGAGCGGCTTCACGTCAGCCAGTCCACCGTCAGCACGCGCATCCACTCCCTCGAAGAGCTGCTCGGCTGCACGCTGTTCGTTCGCAACAAGGCCGGTGCGGCGTTGACGGCGGCGGGCCGCCAGTTTCAGCGGCACGCCTCCACGCTGGTGCGCACTGTCGAACAGGCCCGGCACGACGTCGGAATCCCCAAAGGTTTTAGCGGCGCGCTCGTGGTCGGCGGGCGCATCGGCCTGTGGGAGGAATTCCTGCTGCTCTGGGTGCCGCGCATGCAGGAGGCCAATCCGCAGATCTCGATCCGCGCCGAAAGCGCGCTCGAGCCGGAGCTGATGCAAGGGCTGGTCGAAGGACGTATCGACATCGGCGTCATGTACACGCCGCAAAGTCGCCCCGGCCTCAAGGTCGAGCTGCTGTTCGAGGAGCAGCTCGTGCTCGTCTCGACCAACCCGAGGAGCGGGCCGGAGCCGGAGGACGGCTACGTCTACGTCGATTGGGGCCCGGAGTTCTACGCCCGCCACAGCGCCGTCTTCCCGAATTTCGCAGGTCCCGCGCTGACGGCGAATATCGGTTGGCTCGGGCTGCAGCATGTCCTGGCCAACGGCGGTTCGGGCTACTTCGCGCAGCGGATCGTCGAGCCGCTGCTGAGGGCGCGGCGGCTGCACCTCGTCGGCGGCGCGCCGAAATTTTCGATGCCGGCCTATGTCGTCTATTCGGTCGACCAGCCGGACGCCCACGTCTCGAGCGCGATCGCGACCATGCGTGACCTCGCAGCCGAGCAGGCCGGTCGCGCAACGGAAACTCCGCTGAACCGCGGGCGCAAGCGACGCTGAGGATCGGCTTTACGCGCCGGAGGGACTGTTGCTCGCCGCGGCGGCGGCGGCGATGTCGCCGGCGCGATAAACCGGCCTGATCGCCGCCATCGTCAGTAACAGCCGGTAGGCGATCCAACGGAGCAGCAGTTGGGAGAATGACGTTTCGCTCTGTGACGTCGTGGTCATGGTCGCTCCTGGTGCGTGAGGCGTCTGCCGACGCGGCCGTTGCGGCCGGCCGGCGATGCCACGCGGCTTACGCTACGCAGGAGAATGGTTTTGACAAACGAATAATATGGACGGTTACAATCGGATTTATAGATATTACGAAAAGCGGAAATTGCGTCCGACTTGATCAGACGGGTCCGGGCAGCGCACGCGCCGCCCGGACCTGGTGTGACGAGCTACAACGCCATCTTCATCGGTTCGGGATAATAGTGGAAGCCTTCACCGGCCTTGGCGACATGGCCGTAGCCCGGCCAAGCGAAGTGATAGGACATCACCGGCGTCTTGTTGGCCGCCAGCATCGTCAGCAGTTTGACCCGCGACTCCGCCGCCTGCTTCGGATCGGTGTCGTACGAGAACTCCATCCGCGGGCGTTCCAGCAGCAGCACGGAATGGTGCGAGAGATCGCCGAGGAAAGCGAAGGACTTGCCGGCCGACGACACCATGAAGATGGTGTGGCCGACGGTGTGGCCGGGCGCCGAGATCGCCTGCACGCCGGGCAGGAATTCCTCGCCGTCCTTGAAGAACTTGATCCGGTCGCGGACCGGCAGCAGGTTCTTGCGGGCGTGAACGACGAAGTCCTTGGCCGGGCTGCCGAGCTTGCCCTCGTCGGTCCAGAAGTCGAAATCGGTCTGGGAGATGTAGATCTGCGCATTCGGGAACAGCGGCTTGTCGTTGGCATCCACGATGCCGCCGATGTGGTCGATATGGGCATGCGAGCAGACCACGGCATCGATGTCCTCAGGCTTGATGCCGGCCTCCATCATGCTCTTCTGCTGCCGGCCGGTGCTGGCGCCGAACATCTTCGATGAGCCCATGCCGGTGTCGAACAGGATGAGCTTGTCGCCGGTGTTCACGATCGGCGAGTTCTGTTCGAGCACGACGTTGTCCGGCGACAGGAAATTGTCCGCCAGCATCTTCTTGACCTCTTCCTTGGGAACGCCGGTGAAGGTCCCGGAGGGATCGCCGAGCGGCAGCGGTCCGTCGGACACGACGGTCACTTCGGCATCGCCGAGAACGAAGCGGTGCCAGTACGGCGTCTGGGTGCCGAGCTTGGGAGCCTTCGCCAACGCGCTGCTGCCGAGCATCGCGCTGGCACCAAGGCCGGCTCCAAGGCTGGCTCCAAGTGCAAGTAGGGATCGACGTGAGACATCGATTGTCATGCGTTTCCTCCGCTTTTGTCTTTTGTCTTGCGCGATTGTTCGCGCGTTGGGGCCGGCCTGAGCGGCGACGTGGCCGCGGGCCGGCAGAAAAGTATGCTGCGCCGGGGGCGACAAGCTAGCAAGTGGAATTAGTGCGCCAATTCGCGCGGAGCGGGAACGGGCGTCGGAGCGGGAAGGCCGCGTGTGGACGCGCTGTCCGCGATCCAGGACAACAAGAATTGCGCCTTACGCAATTCTCAGCGCGAGTTCGCTTGCTTCCGTCTCGGCAAAGCCCGCCTGCAGCACCTCTTCGCGCTTGTGACGCAGATGCGCACGCAGGATATGGGAGAGGCCGGCGCCGTCGCGCCTCTGCAAGGCGTTCAGGATGGCCTCATGCTCCTTCACGGCGAGGGCCCAGCGCTGCGGCGTCATCGGCGTGACATAACGCGCGCGGCGGATGCGCGCAGTCACGGATGTGTAAAGCCCCGCGAGCACGGGGTTTCCGGCTGCGCTGACGATGCCTTCGTGAATGGCGCGGTTGCCGCGGTAGTACTGGATCAAATCGCCGTCGCGATAATGCTGCACCATCTGTGCATGCGCGGCGGCGATCGCGTCGATCTCGGCATCGGTGATGCGCTCGCAGGCGAGCTCGCCGGCGAGGGCCTCGAGGCCCTGGCAGACCTCGAACAGGTCGCGCATGTCCTTGTCGGTCAGCTTTGCCGCGCGCGAGCCGCGATGCGGCAAGAGCTGCACGAGGCCTTCGGCGGCGAGCACCTTGAGCGCCTCGCGCAGCGGTGTGCGCGAGATCCCGAGCCGCTCACACAGCTCGCGCTCGGGAATCCGGGCGCCCGGCGGGATTTCGCCGTCGAGCAGGATGGCGCGGATGCGTCCGACCACGTCTTCATGAAGCATGGCACCTGCGCTCCCTTTGAATTCAAAAATGCAGAAACTGATCGGAATCTGCAAGTTCCAGCTTGCTTATCGCAGATTTTGCATTCAAAAATGTAAAAAACAAGAGGACATGAGGAAATGAACCGGGCTGCGGAGGCGGACGACCTCGTTTTTGAATGCAATGACGGCATCGGGCGGATCACCTTTAACCGCCCGCAGGCTCGTAACGCCTTCACCTTCGCCATGTATGAACGGCTCGCCGCGATCTGCGAGCAGGCGAACGGCGACCCCTCGATCAAGGTGCTGGTGCTGCGCGGGGCCGGCGACAAGGCGTTTGCCTCGGGCACCGACATCAACCAGTTCCGCGAGTTCAAGACGCCGCAGGACGCGATCGACTACGAGAACCGCATCGATCGGGTGCTGACCACGCTGGAAGCGTGCCGCGTGCCGACCATCGCGGCAATCAACGGCTTCTGCACTGGAGGCGGTGCGGGCATTGCCGCGGCCTGCGACCTGCGCATCGGCACGGCAAGCGCGAAGATCGGATTTCCGATCGCCCGGACGCTCGGCAATTGCCTGTCGATGTCCAATGTCAGCCGTCTCACCGCGCTGATAGGCGCCGCGCGCGTCAAGGACCTGATCTTCACCGCGCGCCTGGTCGATGCCGCGGAAGCCGCAACCGTCGGGCTGCTCGGCGAGGTCGTCGCGGATCTTGCCGCGCTGGACAAGCGGGCTGATGAGGTCGCCCGGCTGGTCGCCAGTCATGCGCCGCTGACGCTCAATGCGACCAAGCAGGCGGTCGCCCGCCTGCAGAGGCGGCTGACCCGGGACGAGGGCGGAGATCTCATCCTGATGTGCTACACGAGCCAGGATTTTCGCGAAGGGCTCGATGCTTTCCTCAACAAGCGCGCGCCGCAATGGCGCGGCGAATAGGACGCCCCGATGCCAGGTTCGCAATCTACCTCCCGCCGTTCAGGACCGCTTGCCGGTCTCAAGGTCGTCGATCTCACCCATGTCATGGCGGGGCCGACCTGCACCCTGATGCTCGCCGACATGGGCGCCGACGTCATCAAGATCGAGAAATCGCCGAACGGCGATGATACCCGCCACTCCGTGCCGCCGAAGATCGGCGATGAGGCGGCCTCCTTCCTGATGATGAACCGCAACAAGCGCGGCATCGTGCTGGACCTCAAGACCGAGGGCGGCAAACAGGTGCTGCGCCGGCTGATCGCGAATGCCGACGTGCTGGTCGAGAATTTCGCGCCCGGCGCCATGGAGCGCCTCGGCTTCGGTTATGAGGAGCTTCACAAGCAATATCCATCGCTGATCTATTGCTCGCTGTCGGGCTTCGGCCGCACCGGTCCCTACAAGCACCGCCGCGGCTTCGATCTCGTCGCGCAGGCCATGAGCGGCATCATGAGCTTTACGGGCGAACGCCCCGACGGTCCGCCCGTGAAATGCGGCCCGCCGCTGTCCGACATCACCGCCGGCCTGCTCGCGAGCATGGGCATTCTGGCGGCCTACACGCACCGTCTCAAGACCGGGGAGGGGCAGTGGGTCGAGACCTCGCTCTACGAGGCCGCGCTGGTGCAGACCTATTGGCAGTCGACCATCGCGCTCGCCGCAGGCACCGCGCCGCGCGCGATGGGCTCGGCGCATCCGCTCAACGCGCCGTATCAGGCGTTCGAGGCCTCGGACGGCTGGCTCGTGGTCGGCGGCGCCAACAAGAAGCACTGGCTGTTGATGCTGGAGGCGCTCGGTGCGAGCGAACTCGCCGCCGATCCGCGCTTCGTCAACGGCGCCGACCGCATGGCCAATCTCAAGGAGCTCGAGGCGGTCCTCAGCGAGCGCTTCCGCACTCGAACGCGGGCGCACTGGCTTGCCGCTCTGGACGAGAAGGGCGTGCCGTGCGGCCCCGTGCACGACATGCTGGAGGCGCTCAGTGATCCCCAGACGCTGGCGCGCGAGATGGTGGTCGAGGTCGAGCATTCCACGCTCGGTCCCGTGAAGACGATCGGGCTGCCCGTGAAGTTTTCGGAGACCCCAGGCAAAGTGCTGTCAGGCGCACCGGTCTATGGTGAGCACACGAAAGACGTGCTGGCCGAGCACGGGTTCGACCACGAGCAGATCGAAGCGCTCGCAAAAGAAGGCGCAATCGTGCTGGCCTCGGGAAGACGGGCGGAACGCGTCGCCTGATTGGACGTGAATACGACAAGGCCAAAGACAAAAAATACAAAAGACAAAAATCAGCTGGAGGAAATCATGGGTCGGACGTCAATATTTCTGCTCTCCGCAGCCTTAACAGTGCTCGCCGGCACCATGCCCGCGCTTAGTGCCTGGCAACCGCAAAAGCCGATCGAGTTCGTGGCGACCGCCGGCCCCGGCGGCGGCACCGACAATCTCGCCCGCGCAGTGCAGAACATCATCACCAAGCACAAGCTGACGGAGCAGCCGATTGTCGTCGTCAACAAGGGCGGCGGCAGTGGCGCCGAAGGCTATGTCTACGGCAAGGCGTCGGCCGGCGATCCCTACAAGGTGATCTTCGGCACCTCGAATGCCTGGCAGCAGCCGCTCGTCTCCAAGGTCGCCTTCAATTACACCGATCTCACCCCGATCGCGGCGATGGCGCAGGACGAGTTTTTACTCTGGGTCAAGCAGGACGCGCCATTCAAGAATGCGGGCGATTATTTGAAAGCCGCCGCATCCGGCGAATTCAAGATGGGCGGCGCGCAGTCCAAGGACACCGATGAGGTCTTGACGCGCATGATCGAGAAGGCCGGCAAGGTCAAGCTGACCTACATCCCCTTCAAGAGCGGCGCCGAGACCGCCGTGCAGCTCGCTGGCGGACATCTCGACTCCCACGTCAACAATCCCAGCGAGAGCCTCGGGCAATGGCGCGGCGGCACGCAGCGTCCGCTCTGCGTTTTCAGCCCGAAGCGGCTGCCGCAGGGCGCTAAGATCACGGCAACCGAAGGCTGGGGCGACGTTCCCACCTGCGTCGAGCAGGGCCTCGACATCAAGCAATATGAGCAGCCGCGCACCGTATGGCTGCCCGGCAAGGTCACGCCGGACCAGGCCGCGTTCTATGTCGACCTCATGAAGAAGGTGCAGGCGACGCCGGAGTGGAAGGATTACATCGAGAAGACCTCCCAGGTGGACACGTTCCTGACCGGCGCCGAGTTCGACAAGTTCATTAAGGAGGACCTCGAGCACGTCAAGCAGGTCGCGGGCGAGCAGGGCTGGCTGGTGAAGTGAGACGCGCCCGCTTGGATATGCGCCGGGCTTGCCCAACACCTCCGCTGTCGTCCCTGCCAAGTGCGCAATTGCGCACTTGGCAGGGACGACACCAAGCGCTGGGAAACTGCTTGGGTCACACTCGGCCACACAATACGCCGCCGAAACGGAGTCCTCCATGATCTCCCGCCGCGCGCTTGAACTTGCGACTGCCGTCCTCACCGGCGGCTTTGGTGTCGCTGTCGTGATCCAAAGCCTCGACAACGGCATCGGCTGGTCGAGCGCGGGCGTCGATGCCGGGACATTCCCGTTCCTGACGGGCATCATCATCGTGCTCGGCAGCCTCTACAATCTGGCACGGGGCGTGCTGCCGGTGGCATCCCTGGCCAATGTTCCGATCGCCATCACGCCGGTCGAGTTGCGCCGGCTTGCCGGCCTGTTCGTGCCGGCCGCGATCTTCGTCGCCGCGATTCCGCTCGCCGGGATGTACGTCGCCTCCGCGCTCTACGTCTTCACGGTGCTGGCCATCCCGCGCCACCAATCCGTGCCGCGTGCGCTCGCCATGGCGGGGGCAACGGCGCTCGCGCTCTATGTCGTGTTCGAGCGCATGTTCCAGGTCAGCCTGCCGCACGGTGCGCTCGCCGCCGCGTTCGGGCTCTGACGGAGAAGTCGATGGATAATCTCGCGGAGCTCCTGCACGGCTTCAGCATCGCGGTCACCGTGCCGCATCTGGTGCTGATGGTCGTCGGCGTGCTACTCGGCATTCTCGTCGGCGTGCTGCCGGGCCTGGGCGCGCCGAACGGCGTGTCACTACTGTTGCCGCTGACCTTCGGCATGCAGCCGGTGTCGGCGATCATCCTGCTCTCGAGTATGTATTGGGGCGCGCTGTTCGGCGGCTCCGTGACCTCGATCCTGTTCAACATTCCGGGCGAGCCGTCGTCGGTCGCGACCACCTTCGACGGTTATCCGATGGCGCGGGACGGCCGGCCGACCACGGCGCTCGCGACCGCCTTCGGCTCGGCCGCGTTCGGCGCCCTGATCGGCGTCGTCCTGATCACCTTCCTTGCGTCCTGGGTGGCGCAGGTCGCGCTCGCCTTCGGCCCGGCCGAATATTTCGCGGTCTATTTCCTGGCCTTTGCCAGCTTCGTCGGCATGGGCGGCGCCGCGCCGGTCAAGACGGTCGTGGCGCTCGCGATCGGCTTTGCCATCGCCGCGATCGGCATCGATACGGTGTCCGGCAGCGTGCGGCTCACCATGGGCGTCGACGAGCTGGTCAAGGGCGTCAGCTTCGTCGTCGCGGTGATGGGCCTGTTCGGCATCGGCGAACTCCTGGTCGCGGTCGAGGAAGAGTTTCATGCCCGCGCCGTCTCCTCGAAGATCGATTGGCGCGAAGTGTTCCGCGCGGTCGGCCGGCTGCCGCGCCACAGCGTAGCGCTGTTGCGCAGCGCCGCGATCGGCTGCTGGATGGGGATCACGCCGGGCGGCCCGACCGCGGCATCGTTCATGAGCTACGGCATCGCCCGCCGCTTCTCGCGCCGCGGCCGCTATTTCGGCACCGGAGAGGTCGAAGGCATCATCTCGCCGGAGACCGCCGATCATGCCGCCGGCACCAGCGCGCTGCTGCCGATGCTCTCGCTCGGCATTCCCGGCTCGGCGACCGCGGCGGTCATGATGGGCGGCCTGATGATCTGGGGCCTCAATCCCGGGCCGATGCTGTTCGTCGACCAGAAGGATTTCGTCTGGGGCCTGATCGCCTCGATGTATGTCGGCAACATCGTCGCCGTCGCGCTGGTGCTGCTCACCGTTCCGGTGTTCGCCGCCTTGATGCGGATTCCCTTCGTGGTGATCGCACCGCTGATCGTGATCATCTGCGTCGTCGGCGCCTATTCGGTGTCGAACTCCTATCTCGACGTCGTGATGATGCTGGGCTTCGGAATCGTCGGCTATCTCTTCAAGAAGCTGTTCTATCCGCTGGCACCGCTCGTGCTCGCCATCGTCATCGGCGACAAGGCCGAGGACGCGTTCCGGCAGTCGATGCTGATGTCCAAGGGATCCCTCGGCATCTTCTTTGCCAACAAGCTGGTGACATGCCTGATCGTGGCCGGCATCGCGCTTCTGCTGCTGCCGCTCGTGCTGCAGCTGGCGCGCCTTTGGCGCAAACCCGCATCCCCCGCCACTGAGGCGACGAGCCAGGAGAAAGTGATCATATGACCGCAAAGCCGCTGATTGCGCTGGCCATGGGAGATCCCGCCGGCATCAGCCCCGAGCTGACGGCCAGGCTGGTGGCGCAGGACGACATCCGCGCCCAAAGCCGGCTCGTCGTCATCGGCGACCGCCGCATCTTCGACGAGGGCGCGCGCATTGCCGGCGTCAAGCCGGCGCTGTCGACGGTGGAGCCGGACGCCGATCTTCACGCGGCAGAGGGCGAAGCGCTGTTCGTCGATCTCGGCCATCTCGCTCCCCGCGAGGTCGAGCCGAAGACTGCCACTCTTGCCGGCGGCAAATTCGCACTGACCAACTACAAGCACGCGCTCGAGCTCGGCCGGGACGGCCGCGTCGACGCGGTCTGCTTCACTCCCTTCAACAAGCAGGCGATGCGGCTGGCGCGCGCCGAGTACGACGACGAGATCGCATTCTCCGCGGAGGTGGTCGGCCTCGAGACTCCCGCAAGCGAATTCAATGTGCTCGATCGGCTCTGGAACGCGCGGGTCACCTCCCATATCCCGCTGAGGGACGTCGCTGCAAAGCTGTCCAGCGAGCGCATCCATCGTGCGCTCAAGCTGACCGATGCCTGCATGCGCAACGCCGGCTTCGCGCGGCCGCGGATCGCGGTCGCCGGCCTCAATCCTCACGCCGGCGACGGCGGCAATTTCGGCCGCGAGGAGATCGACGTCATCGCGCCCGTCGTCGCAGCCGGGCAGGCCGAGGGCATTGCCGCGGAGGGACCGTTCCCCGCCGACACGGTGTTTCTGCGTGCCAAGGCCGGCGCCTTCGATGCGGTGTTGACGATGTATCACGACCAGGGCCAGATCGCGATGAAGCTGATGGGTTTCGATCGCGGCGTGACGTTGCTCGGCGGCTTTCCATTCCCGATCTGCACGCCCGCGCACGGCACCGCCTACGACATCGCCGGGCAGGGCATTGCTTCGATCGGCGCCAGCCGTGCCGCGGTGCTGCTCGCGGCTGAGATGGCAACGGCTGGAAAGCGCCGGGGTTGAACGACAGCAGGGCTGTCAGAGGCTCGCGAGCCACGCCGCCAGCGGCGTCTTCCCCAGCCGGGCCTCGCCGAGCGGGTTCAGCGATGTATCGTCGATAGGGCCGCCGTAATAGGGCGCCTTCGGGTCTCCGATCACTGTCCGGGGGTCGCCGGACGCCTTCAGGCGGCGCGCGATGAATTCATTGAAGGGGGCCTTCTCGGGCCCTGCGATGTCGATCGTGCCGTTGAGCGGCTTGTCCGTTGCGACCTCCGCGAGGCGAGCTGCGACGTCGTCCGCGGCGATCGGTTGAAACAATGCCGAGGGAACGACGATCTTGCCGTCAGTTGCACCCATTTCGGCAATGGCGCCGAGAAATTCGAAGAACTGGGTGGCGCGCACGATCGAGTAGGGGACCCGGGCCGACTTGATGATCGTCTCCTGGGCGAGCTTGGCCCGGAAATAGGCGTTGTCGGGCGACCGCTCGGTTCCGACGATCGACAGGGCCACGTGATGCTTCACGGCCGCGGCAGCCTCCGTCGCAACGAGATTTTTGCTTGAACGCTCGAAGAATTCGAGCACGGCGGCGGGCTCCCAGGACGGCGCGTTGGCGACGTCGACGACGACATCCGCGCCCGCCAATGCCGCAGCGAGGCCTTCGCCGGTCACGGCATTCACGCCTGATTTCGGTGAGGCCGCCACGGCCTCGTGGCCTTGCTGCTTGAGCTTCGCCACGAGCTTGGATCCGATCAATCCGGATCCACCGATCACGACAATCTTCATGAAAGATCTCCAGGGCATAGGACGACGTGAGCACTCACGGTCCGTCGATCAGCGTGATGCTGCGCACAGCCTATCCGAGCAATAAGGCGAGCTTTTGCCTGGAAGCGGCCTGCCTCGCGATGGCGTTGCGGGAATGGTCATGCCCGATGCCATAAACGCCGTTGTCTTAACGCCGCTGTTTTGCCCGACGCGTCAAAGCGCTCTTGTGAGGCATTTTGGCCAGCGGAAAACACCAACGAAAACAACCCCCAGCCTACTGTGCATGGGGTTGTTTTCGCGTTTTGAATCGAGCGGCGCCTCAGGCCCCGCAGATGATCACACCGTACCAGCCGAGCCCCCGATAGGTCTCGTAGCCCGGCGTCGCATGGAAAGCGACCAGCGAGCCGCCGCGGTCGTGATAGACGCCGGAGCGCTGACCGTTCAGCGAGATCGAGATGCGCTCGCTGAGGATGCCCTGTCCGTCGGACGCCGCGATGACGCGCAGATTCGAATCGACCAGCAGCACGCGGGCCTTGTCGCTGTCGCCGACGCGGACGCCCTGGACGATGGCGCGGGCCTGCGGCTCCCAGTCGAAATGGATGGCGAGCACGCCGATCGGGGCGCCATTGGCCTGGCCGCCGGCGCGGACGCTGGCGCAATAGGTCGCCACCTGCGCGTTGCCGAGCAGCGGCTGGTTCTCGACGTCGCCGGCAACGTAGTCGTCACCGGAGCGCAAGGTTCGCGCCTCGCGAAACCATTTGGTGTGGGCGACGTTCTGGCCGACGACGCGGAAGCGGTCCGCCCGGCCGTTGGCGATGACGTTGCCGTCGAGGTCGCAGAGCCAGAGATCGAGATAAACCGTGTAGGCCCCGAGGATCACGCCGAGGCGCTGCGAGGCATGCGAGACGGCTGCAGCGCCGGGGGAGGCCGCGCAATCGACCACGGCGGAATCGGTCGCCCACCAGCGCACGTCGCAGGTGCGTTCATAGAGGTTGCGGTCGATCAGCTCGATGGCGTTCAGCGACAGATCCATCATGCGCTCGCCGCGCGATCGCTGGCTCATCCGCTCGATCGAGGAGACGAGGTCGCCCGTCCGTTTCGTCAGCTGTGTCTCGAGCTCGCGTGCGATGGTCTCGACCTGCTGGCCGACGCCGCGTACCTCCTGCGCCACCACGGCAAAGCCTGCGCCTTGCGCGCCGGCGCGCGAGCTCTCGATCAGCGCGTTCAGCGCCAGCATCTTCATCTGGTTGGTGATCTGCTGGATCGATTTGGTCTTGTCGACCGCGATCTGGTTGACCTCCGCGGTGAGGCGGTTGATCAGCGCGGAGATGTCGGAATCATCGTCAGCGGGTTCGGCGGCGATCGGCTTGGCTTTCAGACCCAGCGCAGCAGACATCGGGGGATTTCCCTTGGCAATGAGGTCTGATCTGCAACGAACCCGGAACTAGAAATTACAGATCGAATACAAGTCTTTTTCGAAGATTCCGCCTAACGCCTGCTTAATTTGCTGTTTTGCGGACTGCTCAAATGATAGTCAGTCAGCGCAGCAAAACGGCAATCCACCGCTTTGTGCGCCGCGGAGATTGCAAATCCCTGGGGATTCCGGGTCAATCGTCCTGCAAGCCGGACCGACGCGACATCGTCGGCTGCAGGTTCCTCAAACCGACTGCGACTCATGACGCCGCCCGCCACTGCCTTACCCGTCGAAGCGCCGCAGGCGTTCCTGGGCGTGGCGCGCTCGCTCACCGACAAGCTCTGGCGCGACCGGCTGGATGCGCGCGGGGCGGCCAAGGCCCTCGCCATCGTGCAGCAGCATCAATTGCCGGAGCTGCTGGCCCGGGTGCTGGCGGGCCGCGGAGTCGATATCGATGCCGTCGCTGACTTCCTCGATCCGACCATCCGCAAGCTCATGCCGGACCCGTTCACGGTGACGGAGATGGAGGCAGCCGCCAAGCGGATCGCGGATGCCGCAGCGAAGGGCGAAACGGTCGCGATCTTCGGCGATTACGATGTCGACGGCGCAACCTCGGCGGCGCTGCTCGCCTGGCATCTGCGCCATTGCGGCCTCGATCCGCTGATCCACATTCCCGATCGCATCTTCGAGGGCTACGGCCCCAACGTCGAGGCCGTGCGCGGGCTGGCGGCGAAGGGCGCCACGCTGCTCGTGACCGTCGATTGCGGCACCACCAGCATCGAGCCGCTCGCCGAAGCCAAGCGCCTCGGCATGTCCGTGGTCGTGATCGACCATCACCAGGCCGGCACGGAGCTGCCGGAGGTCGACGCGCTGGTCAACCCGAACCGGCTCGACGATCTCTCAGGGCTCGGCCATCTCGCCGCCGTCGGCCTCGTGCTGGTGACGCTGGTCGCAGTCAATCGCGAACTGCGCCAGCGCGGTTTCTGGAGCGCGGAGATGCCCGAGCCGGATCTGCTCGGCATGCTGCATCACGTCGCGCTCGGCACGGTTGCGGATGTGGCGCCGCTGATCGGCCTCAACCGGGCCTTCGTCGCCAAGGGCCTGATCGCGATGCGCCGGCGCGACCATGTCGGCCATACCGCGCTGATGGACGTGGCGCGGCTGAACGGGCCGCCGGAGGCCTGGCATCTCGGCTTCATGCTGGGGCCGCGCGTCAACGCCGGCGGCCGGATCGGCCGCGCCGATCTCGGCGTGCGGCTGCTGCTCGAAGGCGACAGCGTCGAGGCCGCGCGGATCGCCGCCGAGCTCGACCGCCTCAACAGCGAGCGCCGCGTCATCGAGCAGGCGGCCGAAGCGCAAGCCGAAGCCGAGGCGCTGGCCTCGATCGGGTTGGAGGACAAGCTCGGCGTGATCGTCACGGCCTCCGAAGGCTGGCACCCCGGCGTCGTCGGCCTCGTCGCCTCCCGCCTGAAGGAGAAGTTTGCGCGGCCGGCCTTCGCCATTGCCTTGGAGCCCGGTGGCATCGGCACCGGCTCGGGCCGCTCGATCGCCGGGGTCGATCTCGGCAAGGCGGTAAGGCAGGCGGTGGCCGACGGCATCCTGCTCAAGGGCGGCGGCCACGCGATGGCCGCGGGCGTGACGCTGCGGAAGGAGAAGCTCGCCGAATTTCGCGCCTATCTCGAGAACGCGCTGGCGCAGGACGTCGCCGAGGCGCGGCACGTCAACGAGCTCTATATCGACGGTGCCGTCTCCGCGCGCGCCGTGACGACCGAGCTTGCGGCGACGCTCAACCGCGCCGGTCCCTTCGGCAGCGGCAATCCAGAACCCGTGCTGGCGCTGCCGGCACATCAGCTCGTCTTTGCCGACGAGGTCGGCCAGGCGCATCTGCGGCTGCGCTTCAAGTCGGGCGACGGCGCCATCGTCAACGGCATCGCGTTCCGTTCGATCGGCCAGAAGCTCGGCAACGCGCTGCTCGCCAATCGCGGCCAGCAACTGCATGTCGCGGGCTCGCTCTCGGTCGATCGCTACCAGGGTGCCGAGCGGGTGCAATTCCGCGTCGTCGACGTCGCGCTACCGGACCAGGGGCCATCCGTGATCAGATGACGCAAGATCCGACGAGATCATGCGTTAAAACCAGATCGCTCAAACAACAAAAAAGGGAGTGAACATGGCAGGGCAGGTTGAGGGCAAGGTCGCGCTGGTGACGGGCGGGGCCTCGGGCATCGGTGAAGCCATCGTCGAGCTGTTCGCGCGCGAGGGCGCCACCGTCGTCATCACCGACATCGACGAGCTGCGCGGGCCCGACCTCGCCAAGCGCGTGACGAAAGCCGGCGGCAAGGCGATCTTCCTGGCGCAGGATGTCACCAGCGAGGAGCGCTGGATCGAAATCGTCAACGAGGTCGCCAAGCGCTACGGCCGGCTCGATATCATGGTCTCCAATGCCGGCATCGGCATTGCCGTGCCCTCGATCGTCGACATGACGCTCGCTGACTGGCGCAAGCAGAACGCGATCAATCTCGACGGTGTCTTTCTCTCGGTGAAGCACTGCCTGCCCCTGATGCGCAAGCATGGCGGCGGCTCGATCGTCATGATGTCTTCGCTGGCGGGCCTGCGCGGCGCGCCCGGGTTGTCGGCCTATTCGGCGACCAAGGGTGGCGTGCGGCTGTTCGCCAAGTCGATTGCGATGGAATGCGCGGCGGCGGGCGACGGCATCCGTGTCAACTCGGTTCACCCAGGGATCATCGACACCCCGATCTGGGGCAAGATCCCGACGGGGGCGACCGGGGCCGGGCAGAACGCGCCGATCGATCCGGACGAGCGGGCCAAGGTCGCAACGCCGCTCGGCCGCGCCGGGCAGGCCGCGGAGATCGCCTCCGGCGTGCTGTATCTGGCCTCCGATGCCTCGCGCTACGTCACCGGCAGCGAGCTCGTGATCGACGGCGGCATGAACGCCGGGGGCGTGCCGCGGCGAGCCTGAGCCGCGCAGGGCAGGGTGGCACGCGCAGGGGCTGACGCGCCGGCGCGGCCGCTGTACAACGCGGATAGCTCCCGTCCGACAGAGGTGTCCTTCGCCATGGCGCATAGCCTTCACGCGTCCTCACCCGCGCCATTCCGCTCCAACCGGCCGGACCTCGCCACCGATGCGATCCGCACCGCGCGCGAGGATCTGGCTGCCTGCTTCCGCATGGCGGCGCGCAACGGTTTTGAGGAGGGCATCTGCAACCACTTCTCGGCCGTGGTGCCCGGTCATGATGATCTGTTCCTCGTCAACCCCTATGGCTACGCCTTTCGCGAGTTGACCGCGTCGAAGCTCCTGATCTGCGACTTTCACGGCAACGTGCTCGATGGCGAGGGCGTGCCCGAGGCGACCGCGTTCTTCATCCATGCCGAGATGCACAGGTTGCTCCCGCGCGCGAAAGTCGCGTTCCATACTCACATGCCCTATGCCACGGCGCTGTCGATGACCGAGGGCGATCCCTTGATCTGGGCCGGCCAGACCGCGCTGAAATTCTATGGCCGGACGGCAGTGGACCGCGACTATAACGGCCTCGCACTCGACAACCGCGAGGGCGCGCGGATCGCCTCGGCCGTGGGTGACGCCGATATCGTTTTCATGAAGCATCACGGCGTGATGGTGCTGGCCCCGACCATCGCGGAAGCCTGGGACGATCTCTACTACCTCGAACGCGCCGCCGAAGTGCAGGTGCTGGCAATGTCGACGGGACGGAAAGTGCTGCCGGTGGACCCGACGATCGCTGCGGAAACCTACAGGCAGATGCGCGAGGGCGACAGCGAATCCGCGCGTCTGCATCTCGCAGCGATCCGCCGGCAGCTGGATGCCGAGGAGCCGCAGTACCGGCATTGAGGCAAACTATCATTCCGGGGCGCGCGAAGCGCGAGCCCGGAATGACGCGGGAGAGGGCGTCGGCCTACGACCCCTGCCGCAGCTTCGCGAGCACCTTCAGTCCGCCATAGCCATCCGCCGGCGTGATCCCCGCGCGCTGCTGGAAATCCTTGATCGCCTTCATGGTGTCGTTGCCGACGCGGCCGTCGGTGCCGCCGGTGTCGAATCCGGCTTTGGTCAGGCGCGTCTGCATCTCCTGCACCTCGGCAAGCGTCAGTGCGCGCTCGGAGCCGGGGAATGGATGGATGAAGGGCGGCGCGCCGAGGCAGCGGTCGCCGAGATGGCAGATCGCCAGCGCGTAATTCATGGAAGGGTTGTAGCTCTTCACCGAGTAGAAATTCGGTCCAAGCAGAAACGTCGGCCCGCCCGCAACGGGCGTCCACATCTGCGCGGATGCGTTCGGCTGCGGGAAAGGCTGGCCGTCGGCACGGGTGACGCCGGCCGCCTGCCAAGCCGCATAGGTTCGGCTTCCGCTCATATTGCCGGCCGCGCGCACCTCATAGCCCCAATGTTCGCCGCGATGCCATTTGCCGCGATTGACGAGATATTTTGCGGTGGAGCCCAGCGCGTCGTCGGGCTTGCCGAAGGGCGACACCTTGCCATCGCCGTCATAGTCGATGCCGACATTGAGCCAGACCTCCGGCATCCATTGCGAATGCCCCATCGCGCCGGCCCATGAGCCCTTCATCTCCTCGGGCGTGCTCCAGCCCTTGTCGACGATGCGCAGCGCGTTGATCAGCTCGGTTTCCCAATAGGCCTTGCGGCGCGGCTCGTTCCAGGCGAGCGCGGCGAGCGAGGGAAACACCGGCGTCATGTGGTTCTGCTGCACGAGGGGATCGCCATAGGCGGACTCGACGCCCCACAGTGCCAGCAATGTGCCACGCTCGACGCCGAAATCGCGCTCGACGCGGGCGAGCAGCGCCTCGTTGTTCTTCAGCGCGATCTTGCCGTTGATGATGCGCCAATCGGAGACGCGGCGATTGATGTATTGCCAGACCTGCTCGTGGAATTCGGGCTGGTTGCGCATCTGCTTGAACACGCTCATGTCGGGCTCGACCCGCCCCATCGCGCGCTGCCAGGTCGCGGCGGAAATGCCCTTCGCCATGGCGCGTGCGCGAAAGCTCTCGCGCCATTCCTCGAATCCCGGAGGCGCAGCGCGAACGCTCGCGGGGAATGCGAGCAGGGCGGTCGCGCCCAGCGTGGATTTCAGAAGCGCGCGGCGGGTTTGACGGGGCGAGGAATCAGCGTGTTTCATTGGCACATTCTAGCCGGAAACACGGTCCGTGTGAGTCGGTTCCTGGAACAGCGATGCAGATTCGGTGTCGCCTCGATTGCTCGTTCCGTCGGAACAAACTGTCGCAGTCCCGCATTCCTTCCGCACGAGATGAGGAGGAGAATATGAGGAAATATCTGTTTGCCGCCGCCCTGGTCACCGCCGTTGCGACGCCCGTGTTCGCGGATGAAGTCGGCGTTCATGTCGGCCCGGTCGGCGCCGGCGTGACGGTTGGTCAGTCCCATGAGTACCGCGAGCGAGACCGTGATCGCGACCGCACCACCGTCATCAGGGAGCGCGAGCCCTCTGAACGCACCACGGTGATCAAGAAGCAGGATGAATTCGGCAATCGCAGCAAGACCGTGATTCATCACGACAACGACTGACGGAACAGGGCCCCGGTAGGTCCGGGGCCCGCCTTCCGCACGCTAGCCGCTCAATGGCAATTCGGGGTGGAATGAAGATACGCGCCCATGCGGAAAGCCACGTCGTCGAGCTCGACGACGGATCGCAATGGCAGATCTTTCCCGGCGATCTCGCGACGACGCTGAGCTGGAAGCCCGAAACGGAGCTGCACCTGGAGCCGAGCGGCGACCGGGTGAGTTCGCATGTGCTGGTCAGTGCTGCCGATAACACCCGCGTGCGGGTGATCGCCGCAGGCGAAGCCTGGCCCGACGGCGAGGTGAAGGATGTGCTGAAAGGCGGGTAGAGTCCTGCGGTCGCAAGCGGCGGGGTTCAGG
This sequence comes from Bradyrhizobium sp. WYCCWR 12699, assembly GCF_032144035.1. Classification (NCBI taxonomy): domain Bacteria; kingdom Pseudomonadati; phylum Pseudomonadota; class Alphaproteobacteria; order Hyphomicrobiales; family Nitrobacteraceae; genus Bradyrhizobium; species Bradyrhizobium sp. WYCCWR 12699. The sequence continues at coordinate 204,721 of NZ_JAVTJN010000036.1, read as the reverse complement.
GCTTCTAATCCCCTTGCAGCTCGGTCGCGATGCCGGTGAGCCAGCGCCGGATTGCAGTCTCCGCTTTCATATCCAGATCCCGAGCAAGGCGCTTCTCCAATTCGATGACACGCTGCCGGCACGCCTTCAAAAGCGTCGCCCCGCGCGGCGTCAGCGTCCATTGCTGGATGCGCCCGTGAACGGGATGCGGCGTCATCACGATCGCGCCGTCACGTTCGAGATTGCGGATGATGACGCCGACGGTCTGCGGCGTCAGGAAGGTGAGGCGCGCGACGTCGGCGCCTGACAGCCCAGGATAAGCGTTCAGCATCGTCAGCACCGCGAATTGCGGCGAGGTCACGCCGAGATCGGCGAGGGTCCGTTCCATCGTCAGCCGAACCGCGGCGTGGGCCTGGCGCAAGAGATAGCCGAGATAGCCTTCCTCGCCGCGCTTGCCTTCGCCGGGCGCGGGGACACGTATCGCGCCGTCGTCGGCGGGCTCGGGCAGCTTGCGGGCAATTTTCGATCTTGTAGCGGCGGCAGTCTTGCGCGGCATATCAGAGCTCTTATAAGATATAAGGACACTTACAATAAGACGAGGTGAATCGCAAATGTCACATGCCCGCAGCGAATACGAGGATTTCAAGCAGATCGCGCCCGACGTCTACGATGTGGTGCTCGCGCTCGGTCAGCTCGCAACCAAGGCCGGCCTGGACAAGCAGCTCGTCGAACTCGTCAAGCTGCGCGCCTCTCAGATCAACGGCTGCGCCTTCTGCGTGCAGCACCACGTCCTGCTGTCGGAGCGGATTGGCGTTCCCGTCGACAAGCTTCATCTGGTCGCGGTCTGGCGCGAGGCGCCGATCTTCTCCGCGCGCGAGCGTGCAGCGCTGGCCTGGGCGGAGGCGTTGACCTTGCTGCCCGAGGGCGTCAGCGAGGAGGTCTACACGGATGCTACCCGTGAGTTCTCACAGACCGAGCTGATGTACCTGACCTCGGCAGTCGCCTCGATCAACGTCTGGAACCGTTTTGGTGCCGCATTCCGTTGGACGCCGGCGTCGCGGCCGGTGGCCGCGAATGCTGCGGCATCCTGAACAGCACGCGAGGAGGTCACGATGACAGCCCTGAGTTTCTCTGCCGTGCAACGCCCGGCGCCGTCACGCTCAACAGTGTTCGCCGTCGTCGCGGGGCTCGCCTGCGCGCTGGCGATCGGCAAAGCGCTTCCGGTGACGATGGACGCGGTCTCGGGCGCATTGGCCCCACTCTGCGCCAGCGCCGCGGAGGGCTCGCCGCTCGACAAGGTCGAGCCGATCGGCTCATACGCGCTGCCTAACGTTCCGGGCAAGCGCGTCACCATCGTGCGCGTCTCCTACGGGCCCGGCGGGTTTTCGCGGCCGCACCGCCACGCAGGCTCGGTGACGGCTTACATCACCAAGGGCGAGATCCGCTCCCAGCTCGGCGGCGGCCCGGTCGAGACCTTCGGCGTCGGCCAGTCCTTCTTCGAGCCGCCGGGCGCGACGCACCTGGTCTCCGCTAATGCCAGCTTGACCGAGCCGGCGGAATTGATCGCGGTGTTCGTAGCGGATGAGGGTGCGCAACTCACGACGTTCTTGGAGTGACCAGTCAGGCCGGCCGCGATCGCCTCAACCGCTTCCAGGCAGGTGAGAGACCATATTGGACTGCCGGAATCGCAAGTGCGCCCACAAGCAGTCCGAGCACACCTGAAATGGCGGCTTCGACCGACCATTCGACGATGCCGGCGACCGATGGAAGAGTGTGCGCGGCAGCCTCGGTTGCGGCATGGACCATGCGGCCGACCGCGGGCGGGCCGTATTTTTCGATGCCGTGCAGGATGATGCCGCCGCCGACCCAGATCATCGCGGCCGTGCCGATGGTGCTCAGCACCGTCAGGAAAGTGGGCATGCCGCGAACGAGCGCGCGTCCAAGCAAGCGGATCGCGCCGCCAGGCACTGAGGCGCCCTCATAGCGCGCAAGAGCCAGGCCGGCATCGTCGGCCTTCACGATCAGGGCCACCACGCCGTAGACCCCGACCGTGATCGCGAAGCCGACCAGCGCCAGGACCAGCGCCTGCGTCCAGATGTTGCCCGCCGGAAGGGCCGCCAGCGTGATCGCCATGATCTCCGCCGACAGGATGAAGTCGGTCTTGATGGCGCTCGCGACCTTCTCATCCTCGACCGACCGGGTATTAAGCGCGATCGGCTGAAGCTGGGCTTCGTGGTCGTGCGCATGATGCGGCATCACGGCTTCGAGCACCTTTTCGGCGCCCTCGTAGCAGAGAAAGGATCCGCCCAGCATGAGCAGCGGCGTGACCGCGGCGGGAAGGAAATAGCCGAGCAACAGGGCGATGGGGAGCAGGATCAGCAGCTTGTTGCGCAGCGATCCGACCGCGATCTTGCCGACGATCGGCAGTTCGCGTTTCGAGGCGAAACCGATGACGTAGTTCGGCGTGACGGCCGCATCGTCGATCACCACGCCGGCCGCCTTGGTGCCTGCCTTGGCAGCCTGGCTCGCCACATCGTCGAGCGAAGCTGCTGCAACCTTTGCAATCGCTACGATATCATCGAGAAGACCGATCAGTCCGACACTCATCAACCTTTCCTTCTTCGTTCGAGCGGGCGGAGCGCGCGACAAGATGCTCTTGCACGCTCCGGCAACGAACGAGCACGCCGTCAGTTCTCCTCGCCGCTCGATCCCTCGCGCAGGTCCGGCTTGAGCACATCCTCGGGCAGCGCATGGGCGACCGGCTGTGACGTGACCGCGATCTCAGGACCAACCTCGCGGCCGCGGGCATGGATCAGGCGTTCATAGGCGGAGACCAGGGTGACGTAGGGGCTGACCCAGATCCAGCCGTCGCGTGTGAACACCTGCACATCGAAATGCAGGTGCATCGACGTTCCGGCGGGATGGTCGAGATAGTTGGAGATCACGCCGATCTTCTCGCCTTCGGTGACGATGCGGCCGTTGAGCACGCCGTCGGCGTTCATCGCGTGCGGGTTCATGTGCATGTAGCGGAAGCGGATGTGCTCGGTGCGGCTGTTGACTTGAAGCGTCGCGGCCTGGTCCTTGGCTGCGCGGATCACGATGGCGTCGCGCACGGCGACGACGCCGCGCTGCTTGGGATCGCAGGGTTCACGGCCGTCGCCGGGGGGCGGGCAGTCCGCGGCGCGGATGTCCTCGCCCTGATGGCCGTAGCCTCCGCCACATTGCCACACCTCGAAACTGCGTGACTCGCAGAAATTGTCGCGCCAGGGATAGGCGGTCGGGCCATCGCTCTTGTCGCGCTTGCCGTAGGATTGCGAGCGCACGAAGGCGGGCGCCTTTTCGAGGGGAAAGCGGATCTGGGCATAGGCCATCGCGTCTGGGTGGCCGCCCTGCTTGCGATAGCCGGTGTTCGGGATGATGTCGCCGCTCGGCCGGTAGCTGAAGTCCGGTGAACGCTCCGCCGGACGATCGAGGATGTTGGAGGCAATATCCGTCAATGGCCGCATCCGCTGGCCGCCGGCGACACGCAGGGCCTTCAGGAATCGTTCGGCAACGGGATAGGCCTCCTTGCAGGCGAGCCGCCGCGGCTTGGCCACGCTGTCGAGACACTGGATCGACACGACATAGGCGACGCCGAAACGGGTGAAGGCGTAGCGCACATAGCCCTCCCGGATGAACCTGCGCAGGTCCGGGTAGAGCGTCGCGAGCGGCTTGACCGGCTCGCCCTTGCCGCCCGAGGGATCGGCTATGTCGTAGACCAGCGCCGAGCCCGTGATCTGCACTTCGACCGGCCGTGCGAACACGCGCGCCGGCATGCCGTCACCGGCGCCGGGCTCCAGCGAGAAGGTCGCGCTGTAGCCGGCGGGGCCTGCATCGAACATGTCGACGGGATTGAAGTCCGCCTGGTAGCGCGAGAGCGCGAGCATCGCCGGCGCGCCGCTGCGCTGCGCCTCGAGGTAGGTGGCGGCGTCGAACGGCAGCAGCACGGGCACGGGACTGCGGGTGATGCCGGTGAAGAAGCGCGAGGAGACCGCGTTGAGCTGCACCAATGCGGGCGTCGCGCGCGGATCGTAGCGCGGTACCGAACGGCGAGGCGCGAAGATGAAGTCGTCCGCGACCCGTGGGCGGCTGTTGATCTCGGTACGGAGCTGGTCGAGCGCTGCGCGCCAGTCGACGCGCAGAGCCGTGAGCGAGGGGCTGCGGAATTCATTCGCAGCGAGCGGGGTGGCCATGAGGAGCGAAAGCGACGCCAGAAGGTGCGAGACGAAGCGGAAACCCTTCCCAAGCACTGTCTCGCCCCCCGGCGCCACCTGTTGCGACCCTTCTGTTCCCCGTCAGTCCTTGGCGCGCTCGGAATAGGAGCCGTCTTCGGTCATCACCACGATGCGGGTGCCGACCGAGATGTGCGGCGGCACGGCGGTGCGGATGCCGTTGGAGAGCACCGCGGGCTTGTAGGAAGAGGAGGCGGTCTGGCCCTTGGTCACCGGCTCGGTCTCGACCACTTCCAGCGTCACGCGCTGCGGCAGCGCTAGCGAGACCACGTTGACGTCGTGGGTCGACAGCTTGACGGTCATGTCCGGTTGAAGATACGCGGCCGCGTCGCCGACGACGTCCTTGGAGACCTGGACCTGGTCGTAGGTTTCCGGGTTCATGAAGTGGTAGCCGTCGCCATCTTCATACAGGAACGTGTAGTTGCGCTCTTCGATGGTGGCCTTTTCGACCTGGTCGGTGGTCTTGTAGCGCTCGGAGATCTTTACCCCGTCCGAGATTCGGCGCATTTCGATCTGGCTGACCGGGGTGCCCTTGCCGGGGTGGATGTTTTCGGCGCTCACGACGACATAGAGCTTGCCGTCTTGCTCGATCACGTTGCCTTTGCGAATAGAACTGGCGATGACTCTCAAAGCTATATTTCCTGCTTGCTTGGCCCGGCACCGGCCAGGACATGGTCAAATCGATGGGGGACTTGGGGCCTCAAATCGGACCTCGGCGCCCGTTTCGGGCCGCAACATACTGATTTTGCCGTTAGATGCCAGCGTTTTGCTCGCCCGCGGGGTGGTCGGTTAATGGCTGGGGACAAGCCCATCTCACCGTTCTGGTCGCCCGACCGTCACCTCGACCGGCGGCCCTTCCTGAGGGCAAGGGGGGCCATTACCGGCGCAATACGGGACTTTTTCGCCGAGCAGGGCTTCGTCGAGGTCGAAACCTCGGTTCTCCAGGTCTCTCCGGGCAATGAGACCCATCTGCACGCCCCCCGAACCGAGCTGATGCGGCCGGATGGCCGCCGCGCCACCCGTTACCTGCGGACCTCGCCCGAATTCGCCTGCAAGAAGCTGCTGGCGGCGGGCGAGAGCCGGATCTTCGAGCTCGCCCGGGTGTTCCGGGACCGCGAGCGCGGCGATCTGCATCTGCCCGAATTCACCATGCTGGAATGGTATCGGGCAGGCGCTCCCTATGACGCCATCATGGCCGACACCGTGGTGGTCATCGCCCGCGCCGCGCAGGCGACCGGGATCGGGACTTTCGCGTTCCGGGGCAGGACCGCCGATCCCTTCGCCGAGCCGGAGCTTCTGACGGTTGCAGGGGCCTTCGAGCGGTTCGCCGGCATCGATCTGCTGTCGACAATTTCGGGCAGCGAGGGTAACCGTGCCGCGCTCGCCGGGGCGGCCGCCGGGAAGGTCCGAATCGCCGGGGACGACACCTGGTCCGACATCTTCAGCAAGGTTTTGGTCGAGCATGTCGAGCCGCAGCTAGGGCAGGGCCGTTTGACCATCCTGTTCGAATACCCATCTCCAGAGGCGGCGCTGGCGCGGGCGAAGGCTGGGGATCCCAGGGTTGCCGAGCGCTTCGAGGTCTATGCGTGCGGTGTCGAGCTCGCCAACGGCTTTGGGGAACTGACCGATGCCGAGGAGCAGCGCAAACGCTTCACGGAGTCGATGATTGAGAAGCAGCGCCGCTACAGCGAAGCCTATCCGCTGGATGAGGACTTTCTGGCCGCGCTTGCGGCCATGCCGGAGGCGAGCGGTGTTGCGCTCGGCTTCGACCGGCTGGTGATGCTGGCGAGCGGCGCATCGCGAATTGATCAGGTGGTTTGGACGCCGCCTGCAAATGAAACGTCAAGCGAGAGATGACGAACAGCAATCTTGCACGAACCTTGCGTGAGCCGGCCGAACTCGTGGCCGAGCATCTTGCTCCGGCCGCTGAGCTGCCCGCGCTCGAGCGGGTGGCCGCGCGCTATGCGGTCGCGATCACGCCGGCGTTGGTCGAACTGATCGACACATCCGATCCGGACGACCCCATCGCCCGCCAGTTCGTGCCGACCGCTGCCGAACTCGAGATGCAGCCGGGCGAAAACGCCGATCCGATCGGCGATCATCCGCACTCGCCGGTTCCCGGCATCGTGCATCGCTATCCCGATCGCGTGTTGTTCAAGCTCGTTCACGTCTGCGCGGTCTATTGCCGCTTCTGCTTCCGCCGCGAGATGGTGGGGCCCGGCAAGGAAAGCGCGCTCTCGGATGACGCCTATCGCGCGGCGATCGAATACATCCGGTCTCATGGCGAGATCTGGGAAGTGATCTTGACCGGCGGCGATCCCCTGATGCTGTCGCCGCGCCGGATGGGCGAGATCATGGCCGACCTCGCGGCCATCGATCACGTCAAGGTTATCCGCCTTCACACCCGCGTGCCCGTGGCCGATCCCGCCCGCATCAGCCACGAGCTGGTTGCGGCGCTCAAGGTCGACGGCGCGACCACCTGGCTGGCCGTGCATGCCAATCACGCGCGCGAACTGGCGGGGCCGGCGCGCGCCGCCTGCGCGCGGCTTGTCGATGCCGGAATTCCGCTGGTGAGCCAGTCCGTGCTGTTGCGCGGGGTCAATGACGACATCGCCGCCCTGTCGGATTTGATGCGCGCTTTCGTCGAGTGCCGGATCAAGCCCTATTATCTGCATCACGGCGATCTCGCGCCGGGCACCGCGCATCTGCGCACGACGCTGGCGGCGGGACAGGATTTGATGCGGCAGTTGCGTGGGCGGGTGTCAGGACTGTGTCAGCCGGACTATGTCATCGACATTCCCGGCGGCGCCGGCAAATCGCCGGTGGGGCCGAGCTACATATCGGCGGCACAAAATACCGCACCCGGCGCGGGTGAAGCGGGAGCCGAAACGCGCTATCGTATCGTGGACTATTGTGGCGACGTTCATCTCTATCCGCCTGAGCGGTGAGAAGCGCCGGCTTGAGAATGGAGGATCGGACATGAAGAAGATCATGCTGGCAGCATCGCTCGTGGTCTTGCTCGGCGGCGCAGCGGCTGCGCAGACCGGCACCAAGGGATCGACGTCGGGCGGTGCGAGCTCCGGATCTCTGCCGCAGGCTCCCGTGGGCCATCGCCAGCCGCGCGTCTCGGACGTGCCGAGCGAGAAGAATGTGACCGATCCGAACGATCCGCTCAGCAAGGAAAATCAGGCGCTCGACAAGAAGATCAAGAGCATCTGCCGCGGCTGCTGATCCATAATATTTGCGGGCAGGGCGCCACGACTCGCCCCGCCCGCATTTGCGCGGACCTTACGCTGACCGCTCGTGCAATCCGGCGCGGCGGGTGTTGCGGCGGACCTCGACCGCGTCGGCGAGTTGCTCGAGGACAGTCGCCGTGGTCGGCCAGTCGATGCAGCCGTCGGTGATGCTCTGGCCGTAGACGAGCGGCTTGCCCGGCACGACGTCCTGGCGGCCGGCAACGAGATTGCTCTCGATCATCACGCCCATGATGCGGTTCTCACCGCCGGCGATCTGGCCGGCAATGTCGGCCATGACCAACGGCTGGTTCTCCGGCTTCTTGCTCGAATTGGCATGGCTCGCATCCACCATCACCAGCGGTGCGACGCCCGATTTCGCCAGCTCGTTGCAGGCCGCTGCGACGCTTGCCGCGTCGTAGTTCGGCTTGCTGCCGCCGCGCAGGATGATGTGGCAATCCTCGTTGCCCGCGGTCGAGGCGATCGCGGAGCGGCCGAGTTTTGTCACGGCCATGAAATGATGCGGATGCGAGGCCGACTTCACCGCGTCCGCTGCGATCCGTACGTTGCCGTCGGTGCCGTTCTTGAAGCCGACCGGGCACGACAGGCCGGAAGCCAGCTCGCGATGAATCTGGCTCTCGGTCGTGCGCGCGCCGATTGCGGCCCAGGACACGAGGTCGGCGATGTATTGCGGCGTCGTCATGTCCAGAAACTCTGCGCCGGCGGGCAGGCCGAGATTGTTCACGGCCGACAGCACGTTGCGCGCCAGCCGCAGGCCCTTGTTGATGTCGAAGCTGCCGTCGAGATCGGGATCGTTGATCAGGCCCTTCCAGCCGACCGTGGTGCGCGGCTTCTCGAAATAGACCCGCATCACGATCTCGAGCTGATCGGCGAGATCCTCGCGCAGCTTTGCAAGGCGCTCGGCGTAGTCGAGCGCGGCCCTGGGATCATGCACCGAGCAGGGGCCGACGACGACCAGAAGGCGGTCGTCCTGGTTGCTCAGGATGGCGTGGATGGCGTTGCGCGCGGCCATCACCACACGGGTGGCGGTGAGCGTGCGCGGGACCTCCCGCATCACCTCGTCCGGGGTGCTCAGTTCTTTCAGTTCGCGGATGCGAAGATCGTCGGTCGTGCTCAGCACGGCGGGCTCCTGTTTGTTTCGAACCTGCCGGCCAATAAAAAAGCCGCCAGGTCTGGCGGCTTGTTCGGACGTTTGCTGCAATATTTCAGATTGAGCGCGATCCTCCTGCCGCCAGCGAGCTGTCGTAGCTAAAGTACCAAAAATAGCTGGTGGCGACGGTGATCATGCCGGGCCATATAGCGCGCCATTGCCACCTTGTCACCCCCCAATCGGAGCAGCAAGCGACGAGGCGCCTCAGGTGTTGCTATTGCGTGCCGCCATCGCCATGCCGATCAGGCTGGCGCCGCCGAACAGCAAATTGATACCGACGAGGATGCCGATGGCCCATTCCGCGGAGCTCGGCAGCCCTGTGATCACCATGAACGAGATCGCGATGTCGATGAGGCCCGAGATCAGCAGCCACGACCAGCGGCTGCCCGGCTCGCGGCGGTGCTCCAGCGCATACATGATGGTGGCGACGCCCTCGGCGAGGAAATAGGCGCCAAGCACGATGGTGAGCGTCAGCACGGCTTGCATCGGCCGGGCCAGCAGCAGCAGGCCGGCGAGCACGGCGAGCGCAGCGGAGATCAGCGACCACCAGAAGCCCGGCGTGCTGCGTGCCCAATAGGTCACGATCAGCCCACCGATGCCGCTGATCAGGAACATCCAGCCCAGGAAGATCGCGATCGCAAGGCTGGCGAGCGGCGGCAGGATCAGTGCCGCGACGCCGAGAACGGCGAGCAGGATGCCTTCGAACAGGAAGGCCTTCCAATGCGCCTTGACCGTCTGGTTCATGGCGGATTGCAGCCGTGAAAAATCCTCAGGCGATGTCATCGGCAGGCTCCAGATCGTATGGGCTGTGCTCAATGTAGTACGCGCGCGGCGCGCTCGCCATGCGGTGGATCAACCGCCCCCGGGCGCCGACGAAAAGCCTTCCGCGCTGGTGCGGATGCGGTTGCGGCCGAGAATGTAGATCGCGCTTGTGACAACCAGAAGCGCGAGGCCGAGCAGGATCGAGACGAAGCCGATCGGGATCAGGGCCAGCGTCAGGTTGCGTTCGGGGTTGATCAGCCAGTGATGGATCGAGGTCAGCACGAAGGCGAGCCCGAGGAACCCGACGCCGCCGCCGGCCAGCAGCAGCGCCCACATCCGGCGGAGCTGGCTGAGGCGCTCCCGCGCGATGTCGGTCCGAGGTGCATGGTGGCGGGCGACGCGCCGGACCAGGCGGATCGCGAAGGCGATCGAGCTGAAGCCGATCAGCAGGCTCGCGGCGCCCAGCCACATCCGCAGCGTCGGATCGAGGTCGGGCATTCGTTGCAAGGTCAGCAGCGGAAAGTCGAAGGCCGAATGCAGCGCGAGCGGGCCGGCGAGCATCAGAAGGCGGCTGGAGAGGCGAGCCCAGTCACGATGATGGCGGTTCGCGCCCAGCGCCGTGCCGGCGCGCGCGATCGTCAGGTAGGCGCCCGCGATGATGCCGAGCGCGCCGTGGAACGGCACGGTCAGCACGCTGCGCAAGGCGGCCAGCGAGCGCCACATCTCGGCGTGCTGGACCAGATAGGCCAGGTTCTCGTAAGCCGCGAAGCCGAGGCCGACCGCGGCGCCATAGACCACGGTGTCCATCGGGTTGGCAAAGGTCCGCCGCTTGGTCGAGGAGATCACCACGATGGCGATCACCTTGACGGCTTCCTCGGGGAGCGCGACGCCGAAGATCGAATGCATGGCGAGCGCCGCCCAGGGGTCGTCGGGCGCCGCGACCATCTTGGCGAAGGGGGCGCGGGCGAGGCCCAGCAGCGAGATGCTGGCCGCACCCAACAGGAATGCGGTCCAGACCTGAGCGGGCGGGCCGGGGCGCTCTTCAGCGGCGATGACAAGCCACAGCATCAGCAGCGCCGGGGCGATGGCAGCAGTTCCGATGACGGTGGGCAATGCTTCAATCAGGTACATCGGCGCCGAAAATAGGTTCCCTTGGTCCGCTTATCTACATTCACCGATGCGACCATGTGTCATGCGCTTGCTGTCGGCTCACTTAACGCGCGCGACAGCTTCCGTTCATCTGCCGTCGCCCGCCGGGCTGTAGAATACAAGCGTAATCAATTGCATCACAGAACCAGTTCGTCAGCCATGGCAACGGCTTCGCCGACCGGATGGAGCGTGATTGATAAGTCGGATCAATGATATGCGCAGAATTCTTTGATTCACTGCGCAGCTGTCTCCGCCACTCCTGGTGGAGCGCCCGGCGGGAGAGGTCATCAGGTGGGCATGGCCGGGCAGGTCGGCTAGTGGCGTCGTGAGTCCCCGCGGGGCGGCGAGGCGATCCGGCGCGTCCGCGCCTGTTCCAGCTCCCAGAAGACGCGCACGAGGCACGTGCCGAGGCAGAGCACGATGAGCAACAGCAGGAAGGCCTGATCGACGGCGGGGATGTGTATCATCGCGGTGATAAAGCAACGGCCACGCCCTGCGTTCCCGCAACGAGCGGCGCTTTTCGTCGTCAGTGGGTGGTGAACGGCGGCGGCCCGCCCGGGGCGACGTCGAAGGCGCCGAGATGGAATTCCTCGCCCGGGGTTGCGTCCGGGCCTCCCGGTTGCGCCAGCAGCGTGAACGCGGCCTGGGGGTAGAGCTTCCAGATCTCCAGATCACCGGCGGTAATGGTGAGCCAGCCGAAGGTGTACATGTAGCGTCCGGGCTCGGTGACCCGGCCGACCCTGTCCCAGGTGATTTTATCGACCGTGATCTTATCGATCGTGGTCTTATCAACGGTGATCTTGTCGACTGCCATCCGGTCCCCCGATCGCAGGTCCGCACATGACGTCCGGCGCGTGGCGCGGACCGTCAAAAGCTGATCCCGCAATGGGGCCGCGATAGGGCGGCGATGGGGAGGCGGGACGGCCAGAGGATGGCCGGCCGCCTGCCGGTTCAGCGCGCCGTCGAGGCCGCCTCTGCTTCCGCCGCCCGCTCCAGTTGACGGTGCGAGGCGTGGAAGACGTCGTGGACGAGGCCGATCTTTTCCAGGCCCAGGATGATCAGGCCGTTGAGATCGATCTCCCACCAGGCGTGCGAGATGTAAGCGTCCCGCGGGAAGCGGTGATGGTTGTTGTGCAGGCCCTCGCCAAAGGTAAGGATCGTGGTGACGAACTCGTTGGTCGAGGCATCGTCGACTTCGAAGCGGCGATAGCCATAGGCGTGGCAGACCGAGCCGGTGAGCTGGCTGGTGAGGATCAGCAGATAAGCGCGGAGCAGGCCGGAGAACAGCACGCAGCCGATCATGGTGTGCACGCCGCCGAAGGTGTAGCCGATCACGCCGGGGATGAAGACCGCCGACATCCCGTACCAGACCCAGCGCGTGCGCACGAAGAACATCGCGATCGGGTCGGCGAGGATGTCCTTGGCATAGTATTCGTTGTCGGTGGTCGCCTGGTCGAACACCCAGCTGCCCTGGGCGTGCAGGAAGCCTTTGAGCGCGCTGACATAGCGATTGCCGAAGCCGTCGAATTGCGGGCTGTGGGGATCGCCGACATCGTCGGCATAGAGATGATGGCGGCGATGGTTGGCGACCCATTTGGCGATCGAGCCCTGCACCGCCATTTGGGCGATGGCGCAGAAGAACACGCGCATGATCGGGCCGGTGCGGAAGCTGCGATGGACGAACAGGCGATGCATGCCGGCGCCGATGCCGAACGTCGTCAGCGCGAACATCCAGGCGAACGTAAAGAGCTCGACCTTGCCGATGCCTTGCGTGATGGCCCAGAAGATGCCGGCGACAGCGCCGACATAGAGGATGCCGAGGAGGAGATAGCTCTCGCGCAGTTTGGCTTGCACGAGCGGTCCCTCAGTGACGACGCCCGGTGGAAGCTGCGGCTTGGCCGCGGTGGGTGCGGTCTGCGTGGTCTCTGCCGGGACGAACTCGGCATCAGCGATGGACATTCCAGACTTCCGGTAGCTCGAGGGCCCGCAGTGATTGCGGACGTACTGGGCCACACCCTATCGCGCGAGGGGCGCCGCCTCCAGCATTTAGTTAAGAAAGAGTTAAGATTGGCCGGTCCGGTTCAGGCCGATTGCCTCAACGGCGAGCGCACGACGAGGCGGACCAGGTCCTCCCGCGGCTGCTTCTCGGCGAATTTGACCGCGAAGCCGTGGTCGAATTTGCGGATGACCCGGCCCACGCAGGCGCCGACGGCAAGCGGGGTTCCGACCGGTGGGTCGTACTCGCAGGAGATCGCGACCCCCGCCGTCGAGACGTCGATGATGAAGCACGGATGGGTGCTGCCATCGGCGAGCGTCAGGAAGGTGTGGGAGACCTGGGGAACGAAGCGGGCGTCGCGCCGCAACTCCTGGACGCTCTCGTCCTTCTGCTTCTTCTCGAGCCAGGTGAGCTTTTCCGACATCCAGGCGCGCCGCGCCCGCGTCATGTCGAGCTCCATCAGGAAGCCTGATTTCAGCGTCGCGCTGATCGTGCACTGGAATTCGCCGAAATCCTGGAAGTAGGAGGTCAGGCGCTCGCCGACCTTGCCGACAACAGGCACGTCCACGATCATGCGGAAGGGCGAGACGCGCTTGGTGCGGCAGGCGAAGCTGCGCAGCTTGCCCTCGCAATCATACCAGCGCGGCAGCGAGTAGCTGCCGTTCACGGTGACGTCCACTGCACGCTGCCTGAGGAACTCTGCGACGGACATGGGGGACCAATGATGTTCGGGATCGATTCCGTAATTCCACGGTAGCGATCAAATTCTAAGCAAATGATACCGGCGCTCAAAAGCGGGGGTAAATTTCCGGTTAACGCGCGCCGGCTCCATGCAGCGGAAAGCGCGGCATAACGACCCGTTTTGCCGCAAGCTCCGCTCACAACGTCGTCATTGAGTGCGTTGTTACCGCGCAGCGCGGCGACTACAGAAATCCCGACTGCACCAGCAAGGCCAGCGCGACGACTGCGAGGGCGAACTGAATCGTCGCCCAGGTCAAGCCGCTCGGGCTGATCTCCATTCCCACAAGCGGCAAAGCACGCCGCATCGCGAGCGCCGAAGACGCTTCGACGACCGCAAGCAGCAGACCAATCGCTGCGAGGGAAGACCACGGCTCCGCTGGAGGCATCCATGGCGCGAGCCAGGCGGGGCCGGCGCCTTTCAAAATGCCAAGCAACGCAAAAAACCCGAACCAGAATGGGAAGCGCTTGATGATGTCTGCGCCGATCGTTTCGGGCTCGAGCCGGATACCGAGCGCTGCCAGCGTGCGCTCGATGCGCCCATCGTCGTTCAGGAAGATGAACGCCCCGAGATAAAGAGGAATGGGCGACTGGACAAGCAGAGCGATGATGCCGAACAGGATCGCATGGCCGAGGACATCGCCGAAAACGTTCGCAATGCCATCGCCAGATGGCAGCGGCACTGATGCGACTCCGGCCTGGCGCTGCGGAAGCGATCTGGCGCGCGCCATGTGCTCCAGCATCTTGGCGCGGCGGCCCGATGGGTGCGGGCGGGGATGGCTCAGCCACGGCGGAAGGCCCGGCGTCATTGCGGACACGCCGGACGAACCTTCAATCTCGGGGTAGCGCTGTGCCATGGGCCCAACCGGTTCCAACGGACATTGGTCGCTGGCGAGCGGCGGACAGGTTCATGGGGGGCGGCGGAATGCCGACGGCTAATGGCCGCCGCCTTGCGCAATGGCGCTCCCTAGCGGAATCGAACCGCTCTCTCCACCGTGAAAGGGTGGCGTCCTAACCGATAGACGAAGGGAGCAAACTCAGGGCCTTGCCGTTGTTCCCGGCAGGGCCGCTGGCCGGCCGAACAAGGCCCGGCAGTTTGCAGCGGGCGAACGTATAGTGGCCTTTCTGCCTCCGGGCAAGCCGTTCGGGCCGCTCTTTTGGCTCCGGTGGATAGCCTCGGCCGGGGGATGATCAGGAGGCGATTTCAACGGTTTCTTAGGGTTCCGTGAGTAGCGCTGGAAGGGGAGATCTCTCGCCAATGCCACCGCCGAAAAAGCGCGCAGCCCGCAAGCTGCTGTCGCAGCACGCCTGGATCACGCTCGACGGCGGCTTCGCCGCGCGGCATTGCCTGGTCCAGGACATCTCCGATTCGGGTGCCAAGATCACCCTGGACGACGATGCGAGCCAGCTCCCGGGCGTGATCCGGCTCGCCTTCGCACGCGATGCGCGCACCGGGCGGAGCTGCCAGGTGGTCTGGCGCCGCGGCAAATCGGCAGGCATCAAGTTCATCTGATCGCTGGCATCGCCGCCCCGATGGCGCGTCGCGCCTGGTCGGGTTAGAACGCCGCCATGCGCGCGCCGCTCCTCATCCTGATCTCGCTGCTCGTCACGTCCGCCGCGGCTGCGGAGGCCCTGCGTCTGCCGCCTGCCGAGCGGCCCCAAGCGGGCACGACCACCGCACCGCTGAAGGGCGCGGCCGGCAAGGCGAGGGCGGGCTCCTGCGCCTCTTATGGCCCGCGCTTCGTCATGGTCGAGGGCACCGGCACCTGCGTGAAGATCGGCGGCTCGATCAGCATCGACACCACCGTCAGGCGCTAAGGCCATGCCGGCGGATCTGCTGCGCCTCGACATCCTCGTTCCCGT
This sequence comes from Bradyrhizobium sp. WYCCWR 12699, assembly GCF_032144035.1. Classification (NCBI taxonomy): domain Bacteria; kingdom Pseudomonadati; phylum Pseudomonadota; class Alphaproteobacteria; order Hyphomicrobiales; family Nitrobacteraceae; genus Bradyrhizobium; species Bradyrhizobium sp. WYCCWR 12699. Next base: position 189,559 of record NZ_JAVTJN010000036.1, on the reverse strand, counting down.
CCTGATGTATTGCGCGCTGCTGTGGTGGGTCGGCCGCGGCTTCAGCTGGACGGCGCGGCTGGCCATCGCTGCGGTGACCTTGGTGCTGATCGCCTGCGTGCTGCTGGTCGAGCGCGGCTGGCGCTAGGCCAAAAACGAAAACGCGAAAACAACCCCATGCACAGTAGCCGTCAAGTGCCGGGTTGACGCTCCTCGCTCGCGTCGAAATGCGGATTCATCGCATTGTCACAGCGGCTTACGCCGCGCCGCCGGCTCACGACATCGGCGGTGCGACATGTTGTGCAAATCCGGGCCGTTTGCCGAGCTCGGCGAGCCAGCGCGTTAGATGCGGCTGCGCCGGCCGGGAGATGCCCTCGACGCCGAGCCAGCGCCGCGCATAGGAGCCGAGTGCGATGTCGGCCAGCGTGAACGCATCGCCCTCCATGAACCGGCGCGAGGAGAGCAGGCGGTCGGCGATCGCCCAGACCTCGGCAGCGATATCGGCATCGCGCTGCACCTGGATCATGTCGCGCTCGGCGGGCGCCGTGCGCACGATCCCCCAGAACACCGGGCGATCGACCGGCTGCACGGTCGACAGCGTCCAGTCGAGCCAGCGGTCGACCGAGGCGCGCTGCTTCGGCGCTTCGGGATAGATCGGCGTGCCGCGTCCATGCGCGAGGCAGAGATAGCGCATGATCGAATTGGACTCCCACAGCACGAAGTCGCCCTCGACCAGCGTCGGGATCCGCGCATTGGGGTTCATGGCGAGATACTCGGCCTCGCGCGTCCTGCCATAGCTCATGCCGGCGTCGATGCGCTCGTAAGCGAGGCCGAGTTCGGTGAGGCACCACAGCACTTTCTGCACGTTGACCGAATTGGCGCGGCCCCAGATTGTCAGCTTGGTGTCAGGCATGAAAGCGTCTCCCGCGGCGTTCTCGCTTGCGGGTGATAGCGGAATTTCCTGAAGCGCGCGACGCGCGATTGCCGCGCGCCTCTCATGCAAAAAGCTCCGCACGCGGCGGAGCTTTCATTGCAAAGTCGAACCTTGTGCTCAGCGGCCGAAGAACAGCCACAACAGAATGATCACCGGGATCGGCACGCCCAACAGCCACAGTAGAATTCCGCGTCCCATGGATTCCTCCTCCAATCGCATTGTCGGAGAGTGAACGCCGGGGCTAAGCGCTTGTTCCTTCCCGCGAGCCTACCAATGGCCGGTGTTGGGCATCGAGGCCCACGGCTCCTGCGGCGGCTTCGGCTCGCCCTTCTGCAACAGCTCGATCGAGTGCAGGTCCGGCGAGCGGACGAAGGCCATGTTGCCGTCGCGCGGGGGCCGGTTGATGGTGACGCCGGCCTTCTGCAGCTTCTCGCACGTGGCGTAGATGTCGTCGACCTCATAGGCGAGATGGCCGAAGAAGCGGTCCTCGCCGTACTTCTCCTCGTCCCAATTCCAGGTCAGTTCGACCAGCGGCGCGCCGCGCGTCTGCGGCTGCTTCTTCAGCGCCTCGAGATCATCGGACGAGCACAGGAAGACGAGCGTGAACCGCCCCTTGTCGTTCTCGATCCGCCGCACCTCCTTCAGCCCGAAAGCATCAACATAGAATTTCAGCGCGACATCGAGATTGCGCACGCGCAGCATGGTGTGGAGGTATCGCATGGTTGTTGTCCTTCTCAGAACGTTGGTATTCCGCCCATTTCGGCAAGACGGGCAACAAATAGCAGCAAATAACGCAACAGCAAGGCGGGCCGCCTAAACCTTCCGCAAGGGATTCGGAATATCGTTGTAGGAGAGTCAGAACGCGAACCAGGCCAGCACCGCAATGACGGGGAGAATGGCCGCGCCGAAAAGCAGTAGTGGTGCGGGTTCGTTGCCTGTGCGGTCATTCATGACAGCCTTCTAGATGCAAGGCCCGCAGCAGGGGGGCCGCTGGCCTGTCAGCGCCGACATGCAGGGGAGATGCCGGCACTGCTCGATCCGTGAATGCAAGTTCGCCGCACTTGTTCCCGGCGGGGCGGCGTCAACACCTGCTTGCTGCCGATGCAAGAGTCGCGCGTCACCGACTGTACGACGGGGACAATGGCTCAATTAGATCTGTCTGTCAGATGACGCCCGTAAGTGGGAGAACGAGCTATGATGTCGCGTATCGCGACATCGCCTCCGAAGGGTTGTTGTGCGCAAGCCTTTTCAAGGGATGGAGCAAAGGAACGCGCCGTTCCTGATCGCGTTCTGCTTCACAGATCAACAACCTGCTGAATGTTCTCGATGATGAAGAGCTCATCGGGGCCATGGAGACGGAAGATGCGAAAGGCGCTGGCAGAACTCAGTGAAGACGAACGTCGCGCGTTGCTTTATTTGGCCGACCTCGGCAGCGCGGCATGTCTCTCCGGCCTGATCGTCAGTGTCATCAAGTTCGCCGGCGACCTGTTTTGACCAAGTCTGATTGCCCCATCTGCTTCGGCATAGGCTTCGTATGCGAAAACCATCCCGATCGCGCCTGGAGCGAACGGCTGGGGTGTCAGTGCGGGGCGGGGGCGCCGTGCGCGTGCAACTGCTCACACCGCGTCGACGAAGGCGTCAAAAAGCCGAGGAGAGCGAGCGCAGCCGGATAGGGATGTGAGGAAACGCCGAGGCCGAGCCTCACTCTGCTTCGGCTTCGCCGTCACCGTTCTCAAGCTGCGCCCGGTATTCCGCCGCAGCCTTCAACAGAGCTTCTCTGATTTCGCCATCCGCAGTTTGCGCGGCGAGAGCTTCGGCGCGATCGGCTTGATGCTGGAGTGATTCCTTGGTCATGCCCGACCAACTCGGCCGCCGGCGCGCCGGTTCCTTCAGGCCGCCTTCTCGACACCCTTGGCGACGATCTCGACTTCGAAATAGCCCATGTCGCGGAGCTCGGCGGCTTTCTTCTCGGCCGCTTCCCTGGTGTCTCTCTTCAAAATGATCTGGCCCGCTCCGTCGCGGGCGCAAACGAAATAAGGCATTTTCGATTCCCAATTTCGTTTGCATACACACGAGGCCCGGCTTCCGCAATTGGAGGCGTCACTCGTCGAGCCCGGCCTTTTGCCGCATCTCGTCGATCAGCTCCGAGGCCTCGGCCTTGGTCAGCTCGTCCTTGGGCGGTCTCTCGTGCGCCTGCTCGGCGAGGGTCTTCAGGTAGGATTCCTGGGCGCCGGTCATCGGATCATCCCCGGAAACCCAGTCCTTCGGGTCCTTCTGGGTATTTTCGGCCATCGCTCGTCTCCTTTTTCGTCTCCGTACAACGTCGGACTCGACTTCTCGTTCCGTTTTTGTTCTCATGAGCCACAGTCAAAATTCGTGAGGCGGAACAATGCCGGACCTGGACTATCTCAGGCGGGAGATCGAACGGATGCGTATCCAGCTGGGCAGGCAGAGGAAGGAGATCCTTCAGCTTCAGCGAGCCGGCATCGGCACGGCCTCGGCTGAAGCGCTGCTGTCGCGAATGGAGGCGAAGGTCGAGACTCTTTGCGCCGAGCGCGACGCGCTGAAGGCGGCAGAGCCGCGCTCGGCCAAGGGCAGGGTGCTCGGCGGGAGGACGTGGTGAGCAGGCGATGGTTCGACGACGAGAGAGAGCTGTCGCCGTTCCTGATCGCGCTCGAGGACGTGCGCCGCAGGGCGACGCGGGAAGGGTGGTGCTATGCCCATGTCCAGGCGATCATCGTGGCGATCGACCAATACGCGGAAGCCGCAACCGGCAACCGCGAGTATTTCCTGAACAAGCCGGTCTCGATTGGGAGTAGCCGGAAGACCGGCGACATTCCGTAGGGGCTGCGATTTCGAAGGTTGCGGGCTTCAACGCGTTGCAGACAACCGTGATGCCCGTCACGGCGCAGGCGCGCCGATATCGGCACGCTCCGACGAAAGGAGTGTGTCATGCGATACGCGATCATCGCCCTGCTTGTTCTCGCCAGCCTGCAGGCTGTGCGCGGCGGGTATCTGAGCGCTCCGATCTTCGTTCTCCTGGCGGTCGGCGGCTGCGCCGGCGCGATCGCGCTGAAGAGGTCGTGATGGATTTCTATGCCACGGCCATCTTCGATATCGCGGTCGAGCTGTTTTTCCGGATCAGGCGGAGCCTCACGAGAAAGCCTGCCGTCGCCGGGCGGCCGAGCGTGCCCGTGGTGCCGCCACGCTGATTGGCGGTGTGGGAGAGGCGCTGCTCACGACCTCTGCCGAATGTTCAAGTGCGATCGCCCCGGTCTAACGGGAGGCGGCTGTGGCGAAACTTAATCCACCGTCGTCGCCGAACCCCAGCGCCGCCGGCGCGACCAATAGCTATGCTTCAAGCCTTGCTCAGCGCGATCGTGGATATTCTCCTGTCGGCCGCATGGAGCGCCGCCGTCAGGTTCTTCGGCTTGGAAAATGCTGTCGAAATCGCGACGGCGCTCTTCGGCCTTGGTTGTATCGTGGTCGGCTCCGCGGTGTTGCTGCTGGAGCACGGATGAGGGGAGCGCGGTGAAGACGATCACATTGCTTGCCGTGGTGGCCATGCTGCTGCTGGAAGTCTTCGGCCCGACGTCGAGCGTCGGCGGCTCGATGAGCTTCATGCTGGTCTTTGTTGTGGTGATGCTGGCGGTCGCGATTTACGAGGCGTGGTCGAACGGGCGCGGGGCGATCGGATGGATCGTCAACGTCCTTGTCTGCGCTTTTGGCGCCCTGGTTGCGATAGCCCTCGTCGGAATGGCGATGGACCTCGTGCTCCCCTACCTTCACCTCGAAGGTTCGCTCGCCTCGTCGCAGAATCCGCTGAAATATGTCGTCGTCGCGGCTGTTGCGATCATCATGGTGCTGGGATCATGGATCCCGCTCCAGGTCTTGAACCGGCTGCGCTGACGGGACCTCGGCAGTCCCGGGGACGGCAGCCGGGCCGGCTGCCTGCAACCAAAGCGCGATGAGATCATCGCGCCTTGGGTTGTTGTTGCGCATGACCTTCCCGGAAAACCGCTTCGCGCTTTGCGTTAACGCGGCCCTCCGGGTCGGGATGATGCTTAGGCCGCGATCCGTTGTTCGACCGGAGCCGTCAGCAGCTTGAGCGCTTGCGCATGTTGCAGGTCGGGGACCGCGACCGCCGTGTGGCTGTAGATCGCATGGCTGCCTGATTTTGCAATCCTGTCCAGGATCTCGCTGCCCTTGATGACATGGAGGCCCATGCCCTCGTGGGTGGGGAAGATCGCCAGCACCACGTCATAGGCCGCGATGACCGCTTTGAGCGCTTCGGCCTTGTCCTCGGCGAGCTCGACAAAAACACGAACATCGGCTGCGAGTTCACGCAGCTCTTCAAAATCCAGCACTGTGAGGATACTCCAACGCAACGAGACTGAATGGAGCTTGGCGGCGTTGGGTTACTGAAGTGTCAACAAGGCGAGCCGGGCCACAAGTTTCACGACGAGGTGACGTCACGCCCTAGCGCTTTGCTTCCGCCTTGCGGAGCCGGGCCTCCGCGGCCTCGTCGACGAGGTTCAAGGCGAGGCCGTCATAGCTCAGCTTGAGCCCGCGGCCGACGATCCATGTCCATCCCTCACGGTCCTTGATGGCCTGCGCGTTGAACTGGTCGGAGATCGATTTGACCGCGGCGTCCTGCTTCCCCGGATTGTTCAACGTCGCATTGACGCGCCAGATCGGGCGCCTGGCGTCCGCCTCGTCGCTTTCAACCGTGACGTTGGCGCCGTTGATGTCGCATTCGAGGGTGGAGGCGTTGCGGCTTGGGCGGCAGAGATAGTGGCGTTGATTGACGAGCTTGCTGGTCTCCTCGAACGTCATCCCGGGTGAGAAGCCGAAGATGTCGGACTTCTTCACGAGGGCAAGGGACGCGGGCTTCAGGAAGCTCGGCTGGATCGCGACGAGAGCCGCGACAGCAACGACGATCAAGCCTGCGACGACGATAGCGACCTTCATGAGCACTCCACGAGAAACCCTCAAGGCTCTTATAGCAGCCGGGGCGATCTGCCATGCCCCCCAAAAGCGAAAACCCCGCCTGGGGGGAAGCGGGGCTCTCTGGTGGGGTGAAGCTTAGGGACTTCAATGATATGACGCGCCAGCCGCAAAATGGTTCAAAGCGTCCTGCGACATCTTGCACAGGAAGTCGGGAACCCCGGAGAACCCCTGCTTGCGTTTTCGGCCTCGATGGGTTCTAAGCCCCGTCACTTCATGACCTCTGGCATGAAATCAGCAGCGCGCCCCCCGCGCTTCAGGCCGCGTCCACAGCGAAAGTTGCTCGCGCGCACAAAAGGAATTCAGACATGGCGAAGATGACGAAGACCCAATTGATTGATGCAATTGCCGAGGGCACGCAGCTTTCGAAGAACGACGTGAAGTCGGTGATCGAATACATGGCGACGGTCGGCTACAAGGAGCTCAACGAGTCCGGTGAGTTCGTCATTCCCGGCCTCGTGAAGATGTCGGTGGTGAACAAGCCGGCGACCGAAGCCCGCATGGGCGTCAATCCGTTCACCAAGGAGCCGATGCAGTTTGCGGCCAAGCCCGCGAGCAAGTCGGTCAAGGCCTCGCCGCTGAAGGTCGCCAAGGACGCCGTCTGAGGCGCCGGCGAGGTCGCTGCGGCCGGCTCGTCTGCGAGACGGCGTAGCGATCAATTGCTGACGAACAAATGGTGCTCGGCGACGGCGATGCCGAACATCACCACGACGATCAGGACAAACCACAGCGCGCGCCGGTCGGCCTGTCCGGGCGCGCTCTGCGGTCTCCCGCAAGCCGGGCAGACTGAAAGCCCGATCGGGATCTCTGCCTCGCAGAACTCGCAGGTCATCGGCGCCTCGAGAGTGACGGGCGCGGTGTCTTCCGCAGCTGCGCTGTCTCGCGCGGCGGGCGGCACCGCTTGGTTCGGCCGTCAATGCGAAGGACGGAAAATTCGTTCCCGTTGCTGCGGTGGGCGGCCGTCGGCCGCAAAGTCAGAAGAAGGCCCTGGTCAAAAGAAAACCCCGCGCTTTCGCGCGGGGCTCTTTTGGCTGACGGCGTTGGGATTTCAGCGCCTGGCCGCCAGCCGTAGCTCTAACTTAAAGTTGAAGATCCAAAAAGCAACAGCGCCGCGGTGACGGAATATGTTCGTCCACGGCGGCGCTGCCATATGACTGGGCGCTGAAATCCCCAGCTCCCATGGGTCCGCGCTGCACCGAAAAGGTTCAACGCGACATGCCAGGGGACGTCGCATGCCAGCGAACATCGCGCGAGGGACTGGACTTTTTGTTCTCATTTTGTTCTAGTGAGGCGCCTTAGGTGGACAGATGGGAGGTGACTCATGACCGTCGAAAAACAGCGCGAAGTGATCAGGCTCTGGAACGAGCTCAGGAGGCTCGAAGGTCCGGCGGCCGAAGAGCTCCGCATTCAGATCCTGGAATGCTTCTCGGAGAAAGGCAAAGCGAAGCGGGCGGCTTGATCTGCGCCGATGGACACCCTCGCACATGCGGGAATGGAGGCGCAGGAACGAACCTGCGCCGTCAGCGTTCGGCCCGCATGACATGCCCGCGATGCGCCAAGCCGATGACGGCGGTTTCCGCCAACAGCTTTCGATGCGAGCCGTGCCGCGAGATCGTCATCGTGTTTGCGGTCGCCTCAAAATTCTTGTCGCCGAAGATTGTGCCGGCGACGAGTCCTGCCGCCGAAGACGTCGCGTCGCGCGCTTTCATCGATCGTTAGGAATCGCTTCGCGCTAATTTTTCCGACTCCGATTCGTTCTTCGAGAACGAAATGGAGTCGGATGCAGAACAAGCTGCGCCTGTTCGCAGCGATGCGGCCGCGCGTATCAGAACGGGACAGCGTGAGGCCTCGCACAGTTCTCTCAACGTTTGCTCCGTAAGGAGTGAGGCGAGGGAGAGAGCGAGATGGATGAGTGCTGGTTTCTCGCCGAGATCGCAAAAGTGTTCTGGTATGATCGGCACCCGCGCATGCGCAAAGCCAGGCCGTCTGTGCCGCAGGTGCCACCGACGTCTGCTGATGCGGCGTCTTCCGATGCGACATTTCCCGAGACGATATCTCCTGATGCGCCGTCTCCTGATACGCCGTGATCGTGTCGTGCCGCGCGCTGCTGGTACGTTTTATTAAGACCTGCTCCGCGCCGGTTTCTTCGATTCCGATTCGTTCTTCGAGAACGAAAGAGTGTCGAAGCTGGAACAAAGCCGGTCGGCAAGTCGCGCTGGCGCAACCTCGGCTTCGCGATCGAAAGCGGCTCGCCGCGAGCGGCGCTTCGCGCAAATCCTAACGATCATTTGCGCGGAAGCCGATAACCCTATTCGGTTAGGTTAAAAGCCCAATCGCGTTGCGCTTGGCGCTGCTTGGGGTAGGTGTCTGGCAAGGACAAGCAATAAACGACTTTGCCAAGAAGCAATTTTGTCATGACACCTTTTTCACAGCCTTCCTTTTACCAGGGCGACCGGCACACCTACCGGCGCGTCGCCATTGTCGGCACGCTGTTCTGTCTCGCTTTCGTAGTGGTCAGCTTCTCACTGCGGCCGCAGGTCGAGGACACGCGCGTCGCGGTCAAGGCGGATCGGTTGGTGCGCACGGCGGGCCAAGCGGCGCACGCCAATTAGAGCGGCGCACGCCAATTAGCGGTCGTCGCTGTAGCTGCGATTGTCGGCGACATCGCGCGGGCACGCGGTGCCGCGCGAGGCGAGCGCCACGAAGCCGGCATAGCCGGACAGGTTGAGCAAGACTTCGAGCCAGGCGGGCATGTCGGCCACTTCCACTTTACGTGAAGAGGATTCAACGTCCGCGCGTATTCCTGGTTCCATGCTCCCGCCGAAAAACTTCGAAGCACCTCAAACCGGAGAGGAGGGGTCGAGGCGGCGGCCGAGGGCTGCAACGGATTCGCTCGACGGCTTGTCTTTCAGGAACTCGGCGATGGCCCGCGCCAGTTCGCGGTCGCTCATCGGCGTCGGCGGCGGGTGCAGCGTGCCGACACCGAAGTTGCGGACGATCTCGTCGTAATGCCGATCGTCGGATCTCGGAACCAGTTTGCGGATACGGGCCAGCAAAGCGGATAATGGCAAACCTTCCTCCTCGATCGTCCGCCCCGTTGGCAGCCAATGTCGTGTGCTGCCAATTGCTCCCCTGAAACGGAAAAACCCCGCCGGCATCGCGGAGATGCCGACGGGGTCTTCGTGCTGTTGCCTCAACCCGGATGGCGGAGGCTCCCGCACTTGGAAGGGCAATGCGGACCCGATGGTTTCGTTCCGGCCGCAGCCGATTTTTTTGCGGGGCCGGTTCCGCACCCTGTGCGCAACTATCGCAGGCGCTGGTCGTTATCTCGGCAAGACGCGAAGGAGGAGAGCATGAAGAAGACACTGGCAGTTCTGGCCACCGTCGCAGCCGTCGGCGTGACCGCGGTTGCAGCCCCTGCGCCTGCCGAGGCACGCGGGCGGGGCATCGGCCCGGGCCTCGCATTCGGCCTCGCCGCCGGCGCAATCACCGCGGGCGCGGTCGCAGCGTCCCATCCCTACGGCTATTACGGCCCTCGCTACGGCTATTATGACGGCCCCGACTATTATTACGGGCCTGGCTCCTACGCCTATTACGGCGGCGGACCGTACTACCGGCACCATCACCACTGGCGCCATTGGTAGCGACTGACAAGCGTAACAAGCGAAAAGCCCGGAGCGATGCTCCGGGCTTTTTTCATGCGCATTGTATTGATCAGATGCGTCTTACGGCCAGAGTGAGGGCCGTTCGACCTTGCGGGCATTCTCGAGCGTCGACACAAAATACTCTTCACGCTCGCGCTTGAATTTTTCCTGCGTGGCACGGAAGGCGGCGACACGGGCGGCGATCTCATCGCGCTCACGGGCTTTGCGTTGTTCGTCTTCGGTCATAGCCATCCCCTCGGGTTTACTAACTGAACTCAAGTACGCCGCCGCATCATCTTGAGTCGCATTCACGCATCCATTGATGCTCCTGAATGGGGCGTCAATGGGGAGGAGGCATTGCAGGATTGTGATAAGCGAGGGCCGGAAAAAATTGCCGAGCGCATCGCGTTAGCGCTTGATAAGAGCGTCAACAATCTTGCCGCTTGCGCATGTTGCTGCCAGGGCAAGACGAATCGGGGAGGCCGCGATTGATTGCATCGGATCTTCAGAGCGGCGTTGAACGGCTCGGCGACATGATCGCCGAGGCAAGGGTCATCGTGCCGTTCACCGGCGCCGGCATCTCGACCGAATGCGGCATTCCGGACTTCCGCTCGCCGGGCGGACTTTGGACGCGCTATCGTCCGATCGAGTTCGGCGAGTTCGTCGCAAGCCGGCAGGCCCGGGACGAATCCTGGCGCCGGCGTTTTGCGATGGAAGAGGTGTTCGCGGCAGCAAAGCCCGGCCGCGGCCATCGCGCGCTGGCTTCGCTCTACCGCGCCGGCAAGGTTCCCGCCGTCATCACCCAGAACATCGACAATCTGCACCAGGCCTCCGGCTTCGCCGGCGAGCACGTGATTGAACTTCACGGCAATACCACTTATGCGCGCTGCATCGGATGCGGGCAGGCCTATCCGCTCGACTGGGTGAAGCGTCGCTTCGACGAGGAGGGCGCCGCACCCAACTGCGCCGCCTGCGACGAACCGGTGAAGACCGCCACGATCTCTTTCGGCCAGATGATGCCTGATGACGAAATGCAGCGCGCAACCGCGCTGTCGCAAGCCTGCGACCTCTTCATCGCCATCGGTTCCTCGCTCGTGGTGTGGCCGGCGGCGGGCTTTCCGATGATGGCGAAGAACGCCGGTGCACGTTTGGTGATCATCAATCGCGAGCCGACCGAGCAGGACGACATCGCCGACCTCGTCATCCATCACGACATCGGCGAAACGCTCGGGCCCTTTGTCGGCAATTGAGGCATCAATTTGATTCGCGGCTGTGCAAGCTGTTCATAGGTTCCGGCGAATCTCTTTTTTGTCTATGCCTCGCAACCGGGAGTGTTATCTTTTGAGTCGAAAGATTCGCGTCGCGTCCAGTTGAGAAGGTTCTCGAAAGACGCGTGATTCGACACCGCTGCTGAGGCGGGTCGCATGACAGTGTGGGGTCCGGGGTTATGGGGTCGTCGGACGGATTTGAGTCCAAAAAGCTCGGAGTTCCCGGGCAGGGAGTATCGCCCGGGCGGATCACGCCGGGTGAGCACGGCGGCGCCGGCCGCGACAGCGGCCTCAATCCCTTCAGCGGGTTGGGCGAAGCCAGCGCCAACCTCGTCGAAGTCCACGGCGTCATCAAATGGTTCGATGCCTCCAAAGGTTACGGCTTCATCGTTCCCGACAATGGCTGGCCGGACGTGCTCCTGCACGTTACCGTGCTTAGGCGCGACGGCTTCCAGACCGCCTATGAGGGCGCCCGCATCGTCGTCGAGTGCATCCAGCGCGCCAAGGGTTACCAGGCGTTCCGCGTGGTCTCGATGGACGAGTCGACCGCGATCCATCCGGCGCAGATGCTGCCGCCGCGCACCCATGTCACGGTCACCCCAACCAGCGGGCTGGAGCGGGCCCAGGTCAAATGGTTCAACCGGCTGCGCGGCTTCGGCTTCCTGACCTGCGGCGAGGGCACGCCCGACATCTTCGTGCACATGGAGACGCTGCGCCGCTTCGGCATGACCGAGCTCAGGCCCGGCCAGTACGTCCTGGTCCGCTTCGGGCCCGGCTCCAAGGGCATGATGGCCGCCGAGATCCATCCCGAGACCGGATCGCCGGGATTGCAGTCGCACTAGGTGCGAGACGCACATTCGATTGTGCGCGAGCTTTCATCCCGCAATCGTGAGCAATAGAGGCGCGCCGGCAGGCCGGCGCGCCTCTGGCTTTTCCGGCGACCGCCGCGTAAGCACTCGTTCCAGTCCCACGCCTCGAGTGTCTCCCATGAAATTTGATCGAAAGGCTGTCCGGTCCGCTCTGAAGGGCTGGCTCGCCGCCATCCTCGTCATCACCGGCTGTGCCGTCGCCAGCGCGCCCGCCGGCGCCGCCAGCTTCCAGCCGCTGGAGATCGTCACCAAGAACGGCGTGCAGGTGTTCTCGGTCGAAATGGCGACGACTGAGGAGGAGAAGCAGACCGGCCTGATGTACCGCAAGGAGCTTGCGGACGGCAAAGGCATGCTGTTCGACTTCAATCCCGAGCAAGAAATCTCGATGTGGATGAAGAACACCTATGTCTCGCTCGACATGATCTTCATCGGCGCCAACGGCCGCATCCTGCGCATCGCCGAGAACACCGAGCCGCTGTCGACCAGGATTATCTCGTCCAAGGGGCCGGCCCGAGCCGTCCTCGAGGTGGTGGCGGGAACGGCGCAGAAATACGGCATCCGCCCCGGCGACCGCGTCGGCCACCGGCTGTTCGGCAGCAAATAGGGGTGGCCGGCGAGCGGCACTGGCAGCCGTGCTGGCGCTGGTTTGTAAGCTTGCTGGCGCCTTTGGAAGCGTGTATCGACGGGGCTCGCCGGACATTCGGGGTATAGCGCAGCCTGGTAGCGCGGCAGTTTTGGGTACTGCAGGTCGTTGGTTCGAATCCAGCTGCCCCGACCAGTCCCTTCGTTGATTTTCCTGAACTTTTCGCTGCGGTTCTGACCTGATTCTGACAGGCAGTGCGTGACGTCGCTCCGCGACCTCCGTGCGAAGTTTCAAGGAATTGGGGCCGCTGTCCGGCATGGAATTGCCGGCGTCTCATCGAACCTTTGGCTGTCGCCGTAGACATATGTGTGTTGGGGATTTCAGCGCCCAATATCTAAACGGACGCCGCCAAGCGATGATATTCCGCTTGCGCGGCGTTGCGCTTTTCGGACGTCATTCCTGTGAGATCCGGCCGGTCAACCCGATGCGTGCCAGCCCGCCGGAAACGGGACGAACGGCCAGACCATCTGGTTGTCGTTGGCGGCTGTCGGCGGGTCTTGCGCTGGTGTTCTCGCGATCGACGCAGGCGGCGCCGATCGCAGCGCCAGGCGCAGACGTGCACATTGCAAATTCATTGTGGTCGCCCTGACGAACTCTCGAAAATTCAATCGCAAAATTGGACGTCAGCTCAATCAAATAACCACGCGCCCAAGACGGCACGGTCGTTCTCAAATCGTGCGCGCACTCTAGTTAAGTCGGCGCCGGCTTTCAACCGCTCGTGGCTGCATGCCACGGGAGGTAAGGTTGACCGGTTAGGTTAAGGACGAGCGGCTGTTGCGGCCGCTCCGGCGATCATTATCAGATCGGTCTGGGCTCCCGACGGGGGCTGCAAACCGTGCTCTCACAAGACCACAATTCGTCGCGGCGTTCGCATCAGTTGAGGTCTGCGCCAGTGAGTTCTGCGTCAGTGAGTTCTATGCCATGTCTTTCGACCACAATCTCCGAACCGCCGGGCCGCAGTCGAGCTGGAGCGAGATCTGGCACCTCTGGACGGTGATCGTGCCCCGCCGCTCGATCAACGGGCAGCTGGTGTACGGCAAGGTCTGGCGTCGTCACGACGGCCGCGACTGGATCTACAAGAAATTCACGGAGTTCGACGGCGAGGAAGCGGCCTGACGCGATGAGCCCGCAATGAGCCATCACCGCGCCCCGGCTTGTTGCTGAGGCCGTCCGGCCCGGGCCGAATGCCGCTCGTCCGGACTATCCCGGTGCCTGCACGCGCGGCAGCGGCAGTTTGAAATGTCGTTTGGCGTAGGCGATGATTTCGGCGTCCGAGGGATGATCGGCCGCTTCCACCGCAGCAATGCGCTTGGCGATATCGGGCGCGTTGGCGCGAATGTGGTTGGCAAGCTCCGTCTTTGCACTCGCCGGGCCGATGATGAGAATCTCCCCGGCATCGGCGAGGGCTTTGCTCACTTCAGCGTAGAACGCCTTGTCGGGCGCGGCGTGACCGCTGCCGACGGCGTTCGCTTTGTGATGAAGATGACGCGTCGCCAACTGCGGGTGCAACGTGATTTCGTCGGAGCCGCTCAGGCCGAGATGGAAGATCCTTGCCTGCGAATGGTCGATCCATACCACGGCGTGAAAATGAGAGGGCATGTGCTTTGAGCCTTGTCCGAGGGAAGGCCGCCGACATCGGTGCGGCGGCGCCTTGTCGCGACGACATTAGGCCGGTTGGCGCCACCCCCGGTTGACCCAGGTCAATCGATCCCGGTCGACGGCCGTCGAGCCGACCAAACGGCGTGCTCCGAACGGCAGCGTTCCGTGCTCAGGACGCGGTGGCCGGCTTCGGCGGTGGCGGCTTCAGCGGCTTGTCCTGCTTCTTTGACCACGAGATGTAATAGGCCACCGTCGTCATGATCGCAATGCCGGCGACGCTGACGAAGATCTGCGCGAGCAGCGAGCCCGAGCTCATCGACAGCTCGAAATGGCCGACGAAGGACAGGAACACGCCGACGCAGAACACGGCGAGCGACTGCTGGCCGCAGACGATCAGGGGATCGAACACCTTCCATTCCAGCCCCGGCCATTCCTTCGGCACGAAGCGGATCACCAGGATCACGATCACGACGAAGTGGATGAAGCGATAGGGCGCGAGGTTGGTCTTGTCGTTCGGGTTGAAGGCCGAGAACAGCCATTCCGGGAACATGCCGCCGAAGGCGGGGAAGCGGCCCGCCATGGTCATGACCAGCGCGAACAGGAGATAGCCGAGGCAGAGATAGAGCGTGACCGGCGCGTTGATCAGCGTCATCGAACGCCGCGCGCCGCCCATCGCACACCAGGCGCCGAACACGAACAGCACCTGCCAGCAATACGGGTTGAAGTACCACTGGCCGGCCGGATAGGCGTTCAGATTCCAGCCGAAGTGACGCGCGACCAGCCACAGAACGATCGACAGCACCATCGTCACGTCGGGCTTGCGCAGCATGAACCACAGCACCGGCGGAAACAGCCCCATCAGCACGATGTAGAGCGGCAGCACGTCGAGATTGAGCGGCTTGAAGCGGAGGAACAGGCCCTGGCGCAGCGTCTCGGTGGCGTTGTCGACGAGGCCGGCGACGTTGAACTCGTTGATCATCTCGCTGTCGCCGAAGCGCAGCGCCAGATAGCTGATCGAGGCGATATAGATCACGAACAGGATGATGTGGGCGACGTAGAGCTGCCAGACCCGCTTGGTCAGCCGGGTGGCGCCGACGAGGAAGCCGCGGTCCAGCATCATCCGCGCGTAGACGAAGGAGGCGGTGTAGCCGGAGATGAAGACGAACAGATCGGCGGCGTCGGAAAAGCCGTAATTGCGCGTCGTGATCCAGTTCACGACGTTGTCGGGGATGTGGTCGAGGAAGATCGCCCAGTTCGCGACGCCGCGAAACAGGTCGAGCCGGAGATCGCGGCCTTTGTCGGGAAGCGTGGCGTTGATGTTCAGGAAGGCCATGCGAGGGGAGCTCTCGAGGGGGGCGGACAGGCTGAGGTGGGGGAGACGGTGCCGCCGGGCGGGATCCCGGCGCGGAAGGCGGGTACGCAATTGTCACGGTGCAGCATAATGACTATACCGTCGCAGAGGCTACGGGGGCCGGAATCACCAAGCAGTTCCCAACCGGTGTCTCTATACTATCCCTGAGGTTTGCACCAACTGCCACCCTGACGCATCGAAATCGAACGAAAGACGAAAAGCGAGGCCCGGACCACCCATGACCGCACGCATTTTCAAGCCCGCCAAGAACGCGATGCAATCCGGCCGGTCCAAGACGAAGGAATGGCAGCTGGACTACGAGCCGGAGCAGCCGCGCTCGGTCGAGCCGCTGATGGGCTGGACCTCGTCGGGCGACATGAAGCAGCAGATCACGCTCCGCTTCCACAGCAAGGAAGAGGCGGTCGCCTATTGCGAGCGCAAGGGCATCGCCTACCAGGTCATTGAGCCGCAGGATTCGATCCGCCGCCCGGTCGCTTACGCCGACAATTTCTCGTTCCGTCGCGGCGAGCCCTGGACGCACTAACCGCCTGAATCCACTTACGCCGAATTCGTCATGCCGGGCTTGGCCCGCCTGCGCGGCCGAAGCCGCTTCGGCGAGGCGAAGGCCCGGGCATCCACGTTTTGGGCGCCGAAGAAAGAACGTGGAAGGTCGGGACAAAGGCGAGCGGAAAGCGACGCCGTCCTTCGGACGGCTATGCCCGGCCATGACGCTGAGAGGTGTGCTGCTCGAACACGGGCGCGCCATGCGCAGCTCCAGCCTCTTGGCACCAATTCCGCCGCGTGCTTCGCTGGCGGCCGTGACAGGCTCATGACGAGGGCAGGGGATGGCGGGGCGTGAGCAGCTCGACGGCGTCGATCTGAAGATCTTATCCGAGCTGCAGCAGGACGGGCGGGTGCGCAACAACGAGCTGGCGCTGCGCGTCGGCGTGTCCGCGCCGAACTGCCTGCGGCGGCTGAAATCGCTGTTCAGCCGCGGCGTGATCCGCGCGGTGCGGGCCGTCCTCGACGAGCGTCGGCTTGGCTATGAGGTGGTCTCGTTCGTCTGGATCCAGCTGGGCAGCCAGGCGCAGCCGGTGCTGGAGGCGTTCGAGAGCTCGATATCGGCGATCCCGCGCATCCAGCAGTGCTGGCGGATTTCCGGCGACACCGACTATCTCCTGAAATGTGTCGCGCCGAGCGTCGAGAGCATGCGCCAGCAGCTTCTGCATTTCGCGGCGATGCCCGACGTGAAGAACGTCCGCAGCTTCCCGGTGCTGGGTGTTGCCAAGGACGTGCCGCTGCCGCTGCAGGATGACGCGGCAGCGTCTGCGCGTTAGCAGGTCACACCACCGGGCGAGCCGCATCGCATTTGGATCAATTGCGAACAAGTCGGAGGCGATCGTCTTCGGCCTGGCCGGCCTGCACAGGCGCGCTGCATCGGCATTATATTGCTGATTAGATCACCTAACTGAGAAATGTGATTATCACATCCCTGCAATGCGCTGAGCCGTGATTGATGGTTCCGTCGATTGGCCTACATGCGGGGGATGAGCGATCGACGCGCGTCGCATGTCGGGAGCTCTTTGTGGGACTTCCTAACTAGGACAAGACAACATGACCTCGGTTTCGAAAACGTTCGCAGTTTCCGCGGCGACGCTGTTTGCGTCTGCGTTTCTGGTGCTGACGGCGCCGACTGCGAAAGCGGAAGATTATTGCATCACGAATGGCGCCCAGGCCGCTCACGGCTGCGGCTATCCGACGATGGAGGCTTGCCGCGCCGCTGCCGGCGGTATCGGTGGCGTGTGCGCGCAGAGCGGTGGCGCCAAGACCAACGACGCGCTGGCCTTCCAACCGAAGCAGGCAAAGCATCCCAAGCTTCGGCCCGGCGCGCAGACCAATTCGAATTGACCGGGTTCGGACTGGTGGCTTCGACCTTTACGGCCTTCGGGATCATCCCGGAGGCCGTAAACGTCTGAGGGGCAGGTCGCTGCGGCGGAGCGCCCACGCCCCCGGCATCGTGCCGGATAGGCGCAATGCGCTCTTGCCGATGACCTCTTAGCGATACCGCCCGCGAAACTCGCGTGGGCTTGCGCCGGTCCAGCTGCGAAAGGCGCGGGAAAAGCTCTTCTCGTTGCGGAAGCCTGCGATCTCGGCGATCCGCTTGATCGGCGTGCGGCCGCGCATCAGCTCCTGCTTTGCCAATTCGAATTTCGCCTCCTCCTTGAGATCGCGCAGCGAGGTTGCTTCCTCGCGCAGGCGGCGATGCATGGTGCGGGTGGAGAGCGCAAGCTCGCTTGCGACATCCTCGGCGCCGAGGCTGCGACCGCGCGCATGACGGAGCACGCGGCGGACACGCTCGACCAGCAGCCGGTCGCGCCGATAGGGCAGCACGGTCAGCCTGAGCGCACCCTTGAGCATGTTGTCGAGATCGCTCGGACTGCGCGTCAGCGGCAGCGAGAGATAGTGCTTGTCGAAGACGATGCGGGCGCGGTCGGCATCGAAACGGATGTTCCGGCAGAAGATGGTCGGATAGACCGAGACATGGCCAGGCTCGGCGTGCGGGAATTCCGCGGCGCGCAGCGCGATCCTGGAGTCGACGGCCCAACAGGAGAAGCCGAGCACGTAGCGAAGCAGCGTGACCAGGCAGAATTCGCGCAACGCCCCGAGATCGCGCAGCTCCCGGATGGAGACCTCCGCGGTCTCCTCGCCGACCTCGAGGTCGAGCAGCACGTCCTCGGTGATCAGGCGATGATGCCGACACCAGCGCTTGAGCGCGACCTCCAGCGTCGGCGCCGTGATCGAGGCGCGGCAAAGCATGCCGTATGTGCCGAACGGCAGGCGCCGCGAGAACCAGCCGAGCGCTTCGTCGTCGAGCTCGCGCATGGCATGGCCCGCCAGGGCCTCGAACTGGGCTGCCGTGATCCGCCCGTCCGGAGAATTGACAAGGTCTGGCGCTACCTGACCCCGGCTGAGCGCCTCGGCCGGATCGCGGCCGTACCGTTCGTAGGCGGCAACCACGCCGCGGACGAAGGCGGCAGGGGTGACGGCGCGGCGCGGGATCGCGGTTGCGGCTTGAAAGGGCATTGGAAAATCCTCGCCAAGTTTGGCGGAAAATGCAACCTTTTCGACCGCAGAAGGGCCCTGACCCCGCTAGGTTCGGTCCCCAAAATACGGAGGAATCGTCTTGAACATCCCGAGCATCGATTTCGATCTGGGCGAAGACATCGGCATGCTGCGCGACACGCTGCGCGCGTTCGTGGAGGCGGAGATCACCCCGCGCGCCGCCGAGATCGAGAAGGCCAATCTGTTCCCGGCCGACCTGTGGAAGCGTTTCGGCGACCTCGGCCTGCTCGGAATGACCGCGCCGGAGCAATATGGCGGCTCCAGCATGGGCTATCTCGCCCATATCGTCGCGATGGAAGAGATTTCGCGCGGCTCGGCCGCGGTCGGGCTGTCCTACGGCGCCCATTCCAACCTCTGCGTCAACCAGATCCGCCGCAACGGCAACGACGCGCAGCGCCAGCGCTATCTGCCGAAGCTGATCTCCGGCGAATATGTCGGCGCGCTCGCGATGTCGGAGCCCGGCGCCGGCTCCGACGTGGTCTCGATGAAGCTGCGCGCCGACAAGCGCGGCGACCGCTACGTGCTCAACGGCTCAAAGATGTGGATCACCAATGGCGGCGACGCCGACGTGCTGGTGGTCTACGCCAAGACCGATCCGGAGGCCGGCCCGCGCGGCATGACGGCTTTCCTCGTCGAGAAGGGCTTCAAGGGCTTCACTCACGGCCAGCATCTCGACAAGCTCGGCATGCGCGGCTCCAACACCTATCCCTTGTTCTTCGACGAGTGCGAGGTGCCGGAGGAGAACGTGATCGGCAAGGTGGGCGAGGGCGTCAAGGTGCTGATGTCCGGCCTCGACTATGAGCGTGCGGTGCTGTCCGGCGGCCCCCTCGGAATCATGGCGGCCTGCATGGATGCGGTGGTGCCCTACATGCACGAACGCAAGCAGTTCGGCCAGCCGATCGGCGATTTCCAACTGATGCAGGGCAAGCTCGCGGACATGTATGCAACCTGGCAGGCCACGCGCGCCTATGTCTATGCGGTCGGGCGCGCCTGCGACCGCGCCGACCACGCGCGAACCCTGCGCAAGGACGCGGCTGCCGCGATCCTCTATTCCGCCGAGAAGGCGACCTGGATGGCGGGCGAGGCGATCCAGGCGCTCGGCGGCGTCGGCTACACCAGCGAATTCCCCGTGGGACGTCTGTGGCGTGACGCAAAACTCTACGAGATCGGCGCCGGGACTTCGGAAGTGCGCCGGATGCTGATCGGCCGCGAACTGATGGCCGAGACGGCTTAAGACCTCCACACAATTGGGATCATCATGCCGCTTCATTCCAGCATCGATACCTCTTCATCTGACTTTGCGCGCAATGCCGAGGCCATGCGCGGCCTCGTCGCAGACTTGCGCGAAAAGCTCGCCCAAGTCGCTGGCGGCGGCGGCGAGGCTTCGCGCAACCGTCACACATCGCGTGGCAAGATGCTGGCGCGTCAGCGCGTCGACCTGCTGGTCGATCCCGGCACTGCGTTCATGGAGCTGTCGCCGCTCGCGGCCTACGGCCTCTACGGCGGCGACGTGCATTCGGCGAGCGTCGTGACGGGGGTGGGGCGCATCGCGGGGCGCGAATGCGTCATCGTCGCCAATGATGCCACCATCAAGGGCGGCACCTATTACCCCATGACGGTGAAGAAGCATCTGCGCGCCCAGGACATCGCGCGGCAGAACAACCTTCCCTGCGTCTATATGGTGGATTCCGGCGGCGCCTTCCTGCCGCTGCAGGACGAGATATTTCCGGACGAGCGGCATTTCGGCCGCATCTTCTACAATCAGGCGCAAATGTCCTCAGCTGGCATTCCCCAGGTCGCGATCGTGATGGGCTCCTGCACCGCCGGCGGCGCCTATGTTCCCGCGATGTCGGACGAGAGCATCATCGTACGCAACCAGGGCACCATCTTCCTCGGCGGCCCGCCGCTGGTGAAGGCCGCGACCGGCGAGGTCGTCAGCGCCGAGGAGCTCGGAGGCGCCGATGTGCATTCGCGGCAATCGGGCGTCACCGACCATTACGCCCAGAACGATGCCCACGCGATCGGTATCGCCCGGCGTATCGTAGGGACGCTGAAGCCATCCACGCGGCCGAACCTCAACATGCACAAGCCGCGCGATCCGCTGTTTGCCGCGGAGGAGATCTATGGCGTGGTGCCGGTCGACGGCCGCAAGCCGTTCGACGTGCGCGACATCATCGCGCGTGTCGTCGACGGTTCCGAGTTCGACGAGTTCAAGAAGCTCTATGGCACGACGCTGGTGTGCGGTTTCGCCCATATCTGGGGCTATCCGGTCGGCATCATCGCCAACAACGGTATCCTGTTCAGCGAGAGCTCGCTGAAGGGCGCGCATTTCATCGAGCTGTGCTGCCAGCGCGGCATTCCCCTGGTGTTCCTGCAGAACATCACGGGCTTCATGGTCGGCAAGAAATACGAGGCCGGCGGCATCGCCCGCGACGGTGCCAAGCTGGTGACGGCGGTTGCGACCGCCTCGGTGCCGAAATTCACCGTCGTGATCGGCGGCTCCTACGGCGCCGGCAATTACGGCATGTGCGGCCGCGCCTACTCGCCGCGCTTCCTGTGGATGTGGCCGAACGCGCGCATTTCGGTGATGGGCGGCGAGCAGGCCTCGATGGTGCTGAGCCAGGTCCGCCGCGACAATATCGAGGCCAAGGGCGATAGCTGGTCGAAGGACGAGGAAGAGACATTCCGCAAGCCCATCCGAGACCAGTATGAGAGCCAGGGGCATCCGTATTACGCCACTGCGCGGCTGTGGGACGACGGCGTGATCGACCCCGCCGACACGCGCCTCGTGCTCGGCCTTGGCCTCTCGGCGGCGTCGAATGCGCCGATCGAGCCGACGAAATTCGGCCTGTTCAGGATGTGATGCGATGGACCGCTCAAAGCTCTACCGGCGTTTTCGCACGCTCCTGATCGCCAACCGCGGCGAGATCGCCTGCCGCGTCATCCGCACCGCCCGCGCCATGGGCCTGCGCACGGTTGCGGTCTATTCCGAGGCCGACCGCGATGCGATGCATGTCGCGCTCGCGGACGAGGCCGTGCTGCTCGGGCCCGCGCGCGCCCGCGACAGCTATCTCAATATCCAGCGGCTGATCGAGGCGGCGCGCAAGACCGGCGCCGAAGCCGTGCATCCCGGCTATGGTTTCCTGTCGGAGAATGCCGAGTTCGCACAGGCCTGTTACGAATCCGGCCTCGTCTTCGTCGGCCCGACCGCCGAGATGATGAATGCGATGGGCTCGAAATCGGGCTCCAAGGCGCTGATGGAGAAGGCCGGCGTGCCGCTGGTGCCCGGCTATCACGGCGAAGCCCAGGACGATGCGACGCTGGCGAAGGCGGCCGAGAAAGTCGGATTCCCTATCCTGGTGAAGGCGTCCGCCGGCGGCGGTGGCCGCGGCATGCGCATCGTGCGCTCGGCAGACGAACTCGGGCCCGCAATCGTCAGCGCCAAGCGCGAGGCAAAGGCCGCGTTTGGCGACGACCGCATGCTGATCGAAAAATATGTCGACAATCCCCGGCATATCGAAGTGCAGGTGATCGGCGACAGCCACGGCAACCTCTTGTCGCTGTTCGAGCGCGAATGCACGTTGCAGCGCCGGCACCAGAAGGTGATCGAGGAGGCGCCGTCGCCGACGCTCAACGCCGCCCAGCGCGAGACCGTCTGCGCCGCCGCGCGAAAGGCGGCAGGCGCGGTGAACTATGTCGGCGCGGGCACGATCGAGTTCGTCTCCGACGGCAAGGACGTCTTCTTCATCGAGATGAACACGCGCCTGCAGGTCGAGCATCCCGTGACCGAGCTGATCACGGGCATCGACCTCGTCGAATGGCAATTGCGCGTCGCCTTCGGCGAGGCACTGCCGCTCAAGCAGGACGAGATCAAGCTCAACGGCCATGCCGTCGAGGCACGCGTCTACGCGGAAAATCCGACCAAGAATTTCATGCCGTCGGTCGGCCGGATTTCGACCTGGCGGCTGCCGGAGGAAACCGGCGGCCTGCGCATCGATGCCGGCTATCGCGAGGGCGACAGCGTCTCTCCGTATTACGACGCGATGCTCGCCAAGATGATCGCATGGGCGCCGACGCGCGATGTCGCGATCGAGCGGCTGAACAGGGGTCTGGAAGAGTCCGACGTTCGCGGCATCGTCACCAACATCCCGTTCCTGTCGGCGCTGATGACGCACCCGAAGGTGCGGGCCAATGCGATCGACACCGGCTTCATCGAGCGCGAGCTCGCCGTTCTGACGTCTGCGTCGCCGGCGCCCGGAGAACTCGAGCTGTGCGCCGCGGTGGCCGCTGTGATCAACGACGAGCGACAGGCGGCGCAGGCGGAGGCGCATTCGCCCTGGCAAACATTCGGCTGGCAGCCGGTCGGCCGTCGCCAGCGCAGTTTTGCCTTTCGTGTCGGCCATGGCCAGGAGCAGAAGATCATCCTGAACTACGGCAGCGGGCCGTCGACGCTGGTGATCGGGGAGCGCGAGCTGGCGTTCACGATTGCCGCGAAGGATGGCGGCTTCGATCTGACACTCGATGGCGTGCAATCGTCCGTAGCGGCCGTGATCGACGGCCATGAGCTGTATCTGCGCACGCGCAACGGCCGCTTCGACCTGCATTGGGTCGATCCGTTCGGGGGCGAGAGCGAGGAGCACACCGGCGAGGACAAGATTGCGGCGCCGCTGCCGGGGACCGTTGTCGCCGTGCTGGCCGAGGAGGGGGCGACGCTCGAAAAGGGGGCACCGATCCTCACCCTCGAGGTGATGAAGATGGAGCAGACGCTGCGCGCGCCCTATGCCGGCGTGCTGAAGTCCGTCAAGTGCAAGGTCGGCGACATCGTGCAGGAGGGCATCGAGCTTGCCGTGGTCGAGCCTGCGGGAGAGTGACATGAGCGACCAGGTCCGCATCGTCGAAATGGGGCCGCGCGACGGGCTTCAGAACGAAAAGGTTCCGGTCAACGTCGAAGCCCGCATCGTCTTCATCGAGGCCCTGGTCGCGGCTGGCCTCGATACGGTCGAGGTCGGCGCCTTCGTCTCGCCCAAGGCGATCCCGCAAATGGCAAGCTCGGATGCCGTGCTGCGCGGTATCGCCCACGTGACGGGCGCTGAATTCCACGTGCTGGTGCCGAACGAGAAGGGCTACGATGCCGCGCGCGCCGCGGGCGCGAAGGTGGTCTCGGTGTTCGCAGCGGCCTCCGAAGGCTTTTCGCGGGCCAACATCAATTGCACCGTCGCCGAGTCTATCGAGCGCTTCAAGCCGGTGCTGGCGCGCGCCAGGGCCGACGGCATACCGGTGCGCGGCTATATCTCCTGCGTGCTGGGCTGCCCGTTCGATGGGGAGATCAAGCCGAAGGCCGTCGCTGATCTCGCGCGCACGCTGTTCGACCTCGGCTGCTACGAGATCTCGCTCGGCGACACCATCGGCGTCGGCACGCCAGCCAAGGCGAAGGAGATGCTGCGCGCGGTTGCCGCCAACGTTCCCCCCGCAAAGCTGGCAATGCATTTCCACGACACTTACGGCCAGGCCCTCGCCAATCTCTATGCCGGGATGGAGGAGGGCGTCCGCGTCATCGATGCCGCGGCCGGCGGTCTCGGCGGCTGTCCCTACGCGCCGGGCGCGACCGGCAACGTCGCGACCGAGGACGTCGTCTACATGCTCGAAGGCATGGGCATCAGGACCGGCGTCGACATGGACAAGCTGCTGGCGGCGACGAACGCGATGGCCGGTGTGCTGGGCAAGCCGCCGGTGAGCCGCGTGGCGTCGGCGCTGAATGCGAAGAGGAAGCGGGCGGCTTCCTAGGTCGCCGTCATTGCGAGCGTAGGTGCCGTGGGGTGGGCAAAGGCGCATAGCGCCGTGCCCACCATCTCTTCATGATAGAGCCAGGTGGTGGGCACGCTCCCGCCTTCGCTCTTTGAGCTACGGCGGACAAGTCGCTTTGCCCACCCTAGGAGGCCTGCCCTCACGCCGCCTTCAGGCCGACATCCGGCAGGCGCGGCCGGTTCTTCAGCGCCTTGGCCATCATGGCCTCGACCTCGGCCTTCTCGTGCGGCAGCAGCGCGAGGCGGGGCGGGCGGGTCAGCGCGGTGCCGCGGCCCATGATGTGCTCGCACAGCTTGATGCACTGGACGAGGTCGGGGCGCGCGTCGAGATGCAAGAGCGGCATGAACCATTCGTAGAGCGGCATGGCTTCGGCGAAGCGGCCGGCCTTGGCGAGGCGGAACAGCGTCTCGCCCTCACGCGGAAACGCATTCGACATGCCGGAGACCCAGCCCACCGCGCCCATGGCGACGCTCTCGACGATGACGTCGTCGAGGCCGGCGAACAGCACGAAGCGGTCGCCGACCATGTTGCGGGTGTCGATGAAGCGCCGCGTGTCGCCGGAGGAGTCCTTGAAGCAGACGACCGTTTCGACGTCCGCCAGCGAGGCCAGGATGTCGGGGGTGACATCGTTCTTGTAGATCGGCGGATTGTTGTAGAGCATCACCGGCAGGTCGGTTGCGCTCGCGACGGCGCGGAAATGAGCGGCGGTCTCGTGCGGCTTGGACGAATAGACCAGCGCGGGCATCACCATGACGCCGTCGATACCGACGCGCGCGGCTTCCTTGGCGGTCTCGACCGCGAAGGCCGTGGTGAATTCGGCAATGCCGCACAGCACGGGCACGCGGCCGGCCGCGACCGATTTGGCGGTCTCCATGATCGCGACCTTCTCCTTGCGCTCGAGCGAGGTGTTCTCGCCGACCGAGCCGCAGACGATCAGGCCGGAGACACCATCGCGGATCAACCCGTCCATCACCTTCGCAGTTGCATCGATATTGAGCGACAGGTCGTCATTGAATTGGGTGGTGACGGCCGGGAAGACGCCTTCCCAGGTAACGCGGCGGCTCATGAGTTCACTCCAAGTGTATTGCCGGCGGGGGGCTGGGGCCGCCGGTCGTGGCGAAATAGGGATGACGGATGGTTCAGAGCGTCGCGCCGACCTTGCGCAGTTCGGCGAGGACGGGCGCCTTGGGCAGCCAGATCTTGTCGAACTCGGCAATGACGGCCTCGGTGTCGCCGGCCGGGACCTGGCGGATCGGGATCGGGGCGTTCTTGAAGTTCTCGATCAGCGTTGGCTCGTTGCCGGCCAGCTCGTCGATCTGCGCGTCCAGCGTCGACTTCACCAGCTTGGTGATCAGCTCGCGATCGGCTGGCGGCAGCGACTGCCAGACCCGGCCGGAGACGACGGCCGCCATCGGCATGAAGACGGCGTTCATCTGCAGAATGACCTTGGAGACTTTGTCGAAGCGCTGGTTCCAGGAGAATTCGAGATCGGCCTCGAGGCCGTCGACCTGGCCGTTGGCCATGGCGTCGAACACCTGCGGCGTCGGGATCGGGGTGGGCGCCGCCCCCAGCGAGGAATAGAAATCGCGATAGACCGGCGTCGGGTTGATGCGCAGCTTCATGCCCTTGATGTCGGCGAGCGAATTCAGGTCCCTGGACGAGAACACCGCGCGCATGCCGGTGATGCCCCAGCCGAGTCCGATCGTGCCGGTCTCCTGCGGCAGCACCTCAAACAGTTTGACCGCCGCCGGATGCCGCACGAATTTCGCTACCGCCGGCGTCGAGCGCACGATGTAGGGCGCGTTGATCGCAGCGATATGCGGCACGCGTGAGCCGAGCTCGGCGGCCTGGATGAAGCCCATGTCGAGGGCGCCGGACTGCAATTGCTGCATCATCGCGGTCTCGTTGCCGAGCTGGCCGGAGTGAAACACGGTCAAGGTCAGGCGACCATTGGAGGCGGCCTTGAGCTCGTCGCCGAACTTGAGCGCGGCCTTGTTCCAGGAGTGACCGTTCGGCGTGATCAGGCCCAGGCGGAATTCCTTGGCCTGGGCCAGCGCCAGCGACGGTGCGAACACCGATGCGGCAGCACTGGCGGCGAGAAAGCGGCGGCGTGACAACGGCATGGTCGGGCTTCCTTTTGAACGAGCCTATTTGACGAGGATCAGCGAGAGCGAGGGGTAGAGCGAGAGCAGCACCAGGAGGACGCAGGAGATGACGAAGAACGGCAGCGTCACCATGAACATCTTGCCGGGCTTGGCGCCGGTGACGGCGGCCGCGACGAAGAAGCAGAGCCCGACCGGCGGCGACAGCAGGCCGAGCACCAGGTTGATCACGACCACCACGCCAAAATGCCTGGGATCGATGTGATAGACCTCGGTCGCAACGGGCAGCAGGATCGGCACCGTCATGATCAGGCCGGGGATGCCGTCGATCACCGTGCCGATCACCAGCAGGATGACGTTGCAGATCAGCATGAAGCTGACTGGGTCTTTCGCTGCCGTCTGGATCCAGGCGGCGGTCTCCTGCGGCACCTTGCCGAAGATCAGGACCCAGGAGAACACGGCCGCGGCCGCGACCAGGAACAGCACGATCGCCGAATAGATCGCGCTGCGCAGCATCATCTGCGGCAGCTGGGAGAACTCGAATTCCTTGGTCCAGAACTTTCCGACCAGCGCGGCGGCGACCGCGCCGACGGCGGCGGATTCGGTCGCGTTGGCGAGGCCGCCAAGAATGGTGCCGACGATGACGATCGGGATCAGCAGCGTCGGTGACGTCCGCAGGATCGTCATGACGCGCTGGCGCGGCGTCTGATAATCCGCGCGCGGATAGTTGTAGATGTAGCCCATCAGCGCGATGACGAGGCAGAACATCACGGTGAGGATGACGCCCGGCACGATACCGGCGATCAGCATGTCGCTGACCGAGACCTGCGCCAGCACGCTATAGACCACGAACATCACCGATGGCGGGATGATCGGACCGAGCATGCCGCCATAGGCGGTGAGGCCGGCCGCGAAGGTCTTGTCATAGCCCTTCTTCTCCATCTCCGGCACCATGATCTGCGCCATGATCGCGACCTGCGCGGTCGCCGATCCCAGGATGGAGGAGATGAACATGTTGGCGAGGATGTTGACGTAGGCGAGGCCGCCCTTGAGCGAGCCGACGAACGCCATCGCCATGTCGACGATGCGACGGGTGATGCCGCCGCCGTTCATGATCTCGCCGATCAGGATGAAGAGCGGAATGGCGATCAGGCCATAGCTGTCGACGCCGCCGAACAGCTGCAGCGGGTAGGACTGGAACAGCACCGGATTGCCTGACGCCGCGATGTAGACAAGGCCGGCGAGGCAGAGGCAAAGGCCGATCGGCACGCCGACCAGCATGAATGCCATGAAGGCCGCTGACGTAACCATCAATTGACCCCGTCGAGCTCGGAGAGCTGAAAACCGCTCAGCTTCGTGCGCGGCACCAATCCAAGGTCTTCCAGGAGATTGGCGAGGCCGTGGATGGTCATGGACACCGCGAAGATCGGGAGCGTCAGGTACATCACCCAGGTCGGCCAGTTCAGCGTCTGGGTCCGCTCGGTGTAGAGGAAGTTGAAGGTCTCGCCTGCCAGCTTGCGCCCGTCGAAGCCGACCCGGGCAAGGCCGACCGGGTCCATCCAGAGCACGCAGGTGACGATCAAAGCGAGGCCGAACACGACGACGAGGCCGGTCGAGATCACCTTGGCGATCTTCTGGTGCTGCGGCGAAAGCCGCTCCGTCAACATGGTCACGGCGAAATCGAGCCGCAGCCGGGTCATCGCGGATGCCCCGATGAAGGTCAGCCAGACCACGCAATAGACAGCGGATTCGTCGATCCAGTAGATCGGGAAATGCGAGTAGCGGGTGACGACGTTCACCAGGATCAGGCCGGTGAGCAGATACATCAGGCCCATCAGCGCCAGCCGCTCGAAGGCAAGGAGGGCGCTCGACATCCGGACGATCGTACGTCGGACGCTGAGCGCGCGCGTGGCCGGCATCGTCTGCTCGATCATGAAGGCCCCAACCCCCGAAAGATTTATCGTGCGATTATCAAATGTATAATTTATACATTTTGGGAGTCAAACGGAGATTGCGGTCATTTCGGCGTCACCCCGCGCTTTTGCTGGGCACCTCGTTTTTGTGGCCTGGTTGGCTTTTGCCGGGCACCCCGCCATGCAAGACAGGGACCGCGTCGACTGAGCGAGTCGGAAAAAGGACAACAGAAGGTCAGATGAAGCAGCCTCTGAAGCATCGCACCCTGTCGGCCGCGATCGTCGACCAGCTCAGGCAGGCGATCCTCGACGGCACCTATCCGGCGGGATCGCAGCTGCGCCAGGACGCGCTCGGCGAGGCCTATGGCGTCAGCCGCATTCCGGTCCGCGAAGCGCTGTTCCAGCTCGAGGCCGAAGGCCTGGTGCGGATCGTGCCGCAGAAGGGCGCCATCGTCTCGGAGCTGTCGCTGGACGAGATCAACGACGTGTTCGATCTCCGCTGCATTCTGGAGCCGCGCCTGCTGGCGCAGTCGGCGCCGCATTTCTCCGCCGACGATTTCGACGCGCTCGACGACATCCACAGGCAGTTTGAGAAGGCGATCAAGGCCAAGAATGTCAGCGATTGGGGCCAGCTCAACGCCGACTTCCATTTGGCGCTCTATATGCACGCCCCGCAGCCGCGGACCCGCGCGATCGTGTTGTCATTGCTGCAGACCAGCGACCGCTACACGCGCCTGCAGCTCTCCAACACCAAGGCGATGGGGACGGCCGAGAAAGAGCACGCTCACCTGATCGCGCTATGCCGCGCCCAGAAGGTCGAGGAGGCCTGCCGATTCCTGGAGCGGCACATCGAGGCCGTGCGCAAGGATCTGCTGCAGGTTGTCGCAATCGCGCCGAAGGGGCGGCGGAAGGAGAAATCGTAGGGTGGGTTGAATTTGCCAAGCGTAACCCACCACTGTTCATCTCTCAGGAGAGAGAAGAGGTGGATTACGCCCAGCGACTGCGCTTCGCGCAGCCGCCGGTCTAACCCACCCTACGGCAGTTGTGGTCGCCGCTACCTGCTCCCGTCCGGCCCCATCACGAGATCCGGCAGCCCGGTTGAGATCCCCGGGAAGATGCACAGCAGCAACACCGCGAGCATCATCAAGAGCACGAAGGGCAGGGTGCCCCAGATCACCTCGCGCAGGGGAATGTCCGGCGCGACGTTGCGGATGACGAAGATGTTGAGGCCGACGGGGGGATGGATCAGGCCCATCTCCATCACGATGGTCATGACCACGCCGAACCAGATGATGTCGAAATTGGCGGCGCGTAAGGGGGGCAGGATGATCGGCGCGGTCATCAGGATGATCGAGACCGGCGGCAGGAAGAAGCCGAGTACGACCACCATGACGAGGATCGCGAACAGCAGCTCCCAGCGCGGCAGGTGCATCGCGACGATGGATTCGGCGACCGATTGCGAGATGTGCAGATAGCTCATCACGTAGGAATAGAGCAGCGACATGCCGATGATCATCATCAGCATGGTCGATTCCCGGATCGTCGATTTCATGATGGGCGCAAGGTCGCTCGGCCGCCACACGCTGTAGATCGCCGCGATCAGCGCGAGCGCGAGGAGGCCGCCGAGGCCGGCGGTTTCCGACGGCGTGGCGTAGCCGCCATAGAGCGCGATCATGACGCCGGTGAGCAGCAGCACGAAGGGGATCACGCGCGGCAGCACGCTGAAACGTTCGGCCAGCGTGTATTCGTCGCGGGCGAGGATCGGAGCCTCCGGGCCGCCGTTCTTGTAGATCGCTTCGGCCGCCGCATATTCGCGGCGGAAGCGGTACACCGCATAGAAGCCGAACAGCGAGACCAGCAGCAGGCCGGGGCCGATGCCGGCGAGGAACAGCCGCCCGAGCGACTTTTCGGCGGCGACCGCGAACAGGATCATGGTGATCGAGGGCGGCAGCAGGATGCCGAGCGTACCGCCGGCGGCGATGATGCCGGCCGCAAAGCCGCCGGAATAGCCGCGCTTGCGCATCTCGGGGATGCCGGCCGAGCCGATCGCCGAACAGGTGGCGGGCGAGGAGCCCGCCATCGCCGCGAACAGCGCGCAGGCGAACACGTTGGCAACGCCGAGACCGCCGGGCACACGGTGCAGCCAGGCATGCAGTGCCGAATAGAGATCCTGGCCGGCCCGCGACTTGCCGATCGCGGCGCCCTTCAGGATGAAGAGCGGGATCGACAACAGCGTGATCGAAGCCATTTCCTCGTAGACGTTCTGCGTCACCGTATCGAGGGAGGCCGAGGGCATGTAGATGCCCATGAACACGACCGCGACGGCGCCGAGCGCGAACGCGATCGGCATCCCTGAGAACATCACCAGCAGCGTCGCAACGCCGTAGGCAACGCCGATACCGAACACGCTCATGAACGCCTGGCTCCGGTGAAGGGCAGCGCAAGCTGCACGAGGATCTGGATGCAGAGCAGGCTCATGCCGAACGCCATCAGCGAATAGGGGATGGCGAGCGGCGGCGACCACATCGAGTTCGAGACCTGACCGTCGACATAGGCTTCATGGGCCAGTGTCCAGGACTTCCAAGTGAAGAAGGCGCAAAACAGGAAAGTGGCGAGGTCGACCAGCCAGAGCCGGACCTTGTTCGCCAGTGGCGACAACAAGCCGACGAAGGCCTCGATGCCGATATGGCCGCGGTTCTGCTGCACGTACGCCGCCGTCATGAAGGTCGCGCCGACCAGCAGAAACACCGCAGCCTCGTCCTGCCAATAATTGGCGGCCTTGAACAGCGCGCGGCTGAGCACGCTGTAACTCAGGATGGCGCAGGCCGCGACCAATGCGACCGCGGCGAACACGACGATGATGCTGTTGAGGATGGCAAGACCGCGATCGATTGTCGCCGCAGGGCCGGTCCCTGCGGCAACGGTTGTGCGGACGTCACGATCCGGAAGCGGACCGTGGCTCATGCGGCGACGTCGGTGGCGAGCTTGAGCAGGTTGGCCGCGGTCGTGGTCTTGGCGCTGTAGTCCTTCCAGGCGGTGTCGCGGGCGATGTCGCGCCACTTGCCGACGGTCGCGGCATCGAGCGCGGAGACCTTGGCGCCGGCCTTCTCGTAGACCTTGGCGACCTCAACGTCGTCATCCTGCGCACCTTTGCGGCCGAAGGCTTCGAGCTCGGTGCCGACCGTGAGCAGGATGTCCTGGTGGTTCTTCGGCAGCTTGTCGAAGATGGCCTTCGACATCATCAGCGGCTCGAGCATGAACCAGTAGGAGGCACCAGCCCCTGACGTCAGCGACTTCGCGACCTCTTCGAGGCGGAACGAGATCAGGCTGGTCGAGGAGGTGATCCCGGCATCGCAGGCGCCGGTCTGCATCGCCGCGTAGATTTCGTTCGAAGGCACCGACAGCACCGAGGCGCCGGCAGTCTGGAGCACCATGTCCATTTCGCGCGAGCCGCCGCGCACCTTCAGGCCCTTGGCGTCTTCCGGTGCGACGATCGGCTTGGAGCGGCTGGCGACACCGCCGGCCTGCCAGACCCAGGTGAGCAGGATGATGCCCTTGTCGGCGAGGAAGTCGGTCAGCGCCTTGCCGACCGGCTCCTTTTTCCAGCGCATGCCCTGGTCGTAGGTGGTGACGAGGCCGGGCATCAGGCCGATGTTGGTTTCCGGCAATTCGCCGCCGGCGTAGGGCATCGGATAAAGCGAGATGTCGAGCGCGCCCTTGCGCATCGCCGAGAACTGCGCATTGGTCTTGATCAGCGAGGAGTTCGGATAGATCTCGGCCGCGATGTCGCCATTGCTGCGCTTACTGACTTCAGCGGCGAACATGCGGCAGAGGCGGTCGCGGAAGTCCCCCTTGTCGATGGTGCCGCCCGGGAACTGGTGCGAGATTTTCAGCGTGGTTGCGGCCTGCGCGGTCCCGGTGCCGAGGCGGATAATGGCCGGTGCGGCGACGGCGGTCGCAATCAGATGGCGGCGCGTGATCATGGTGTGATCCCCTTGAACGTTTCTTTGAACGATTCTTGTTGGCGTGATTGGGCGGGTCATGTGTGACCGGTGCGTAGGCCCATCCTAGCCGGTCTTTCACCCGATATTCTCTCATCTGATAGTTCGAGACCGAATGCCGCGGCAAGTGTCGGCTGTGCTGCGCTGCACACTTCCGGTCCCCGCGACAGGCTCCGGGCTCCTTCGAACGGCGGATCGCAGGCCGGCTCGCTAAAATTTAGCGACGGCGGCGTAACAACGCAGACGGTCCATCCGTCGAGATTGATTAGCGGCGTCCGTCGCTGACCAACACCATCTCGAAGGGAAGATAATCCATGACCATTCGCACCCGCATCGTGCTCGGCGTCTCGGCTGCCGCTCTCTCGCTTGGCCTTGCGCTGTCGCCGGCCGCTTTCGCTCAGGACAAGATGGGCAAGGATGACGGCATGATGAAAAAGGACACGATGTCCAAGGACGGCATGATGAAGAAGGACACCATGTCCAAAGACGACGGCATGAAGAAGGATCACATGTCGAAGGACGGCATGAAAAAGGACGACGGGATGATGAAAAAGAACTGATCTTCACCCGCTCGCGATCGAGGCGTACGGCAAAACGAACACGTGCTCGAATGTTTGGGGCGGTCAGCTGGACCGCCCCAAACATCGTTTGCTTCAACTTGTGTTGAAGGTGACCAGCGAAGGTCACTTGTCACATTACTTGCGCTTGGCCTTGCGGGCTGCGTAACGCGCGTCGCGCTTGGCCTTCTGCTCGGCTTCGAGGGCCGCGGCCTTCTCGGCAGCTTCCTCGGCCTCGCGGGCGATCCGCGCGGCTTCGGCGGCCTTTGCCTCTTCCTCCTGGCGCTTCTGCTCGGCCTTTTCAGCCTCGCGCGCGGCCTTTGCCTCGGCACGCTTGGCCGCGAGAGCCTCGCGTTCGGCACGCTTCGCCGCAACCGCGGGATCATCAGGCCCCGGTTGGGATTTGAATTTGTTCAAAAGATTTTTGCGGGCTTCCTGCGCCGCCTTTTGCCGGTCTGTGAAGCCGGGTTCCCTGAATCCACTCATCGACGAGCCTTGTCTTCCTCGCTTTCGATCCTACATCACTGCCTGTTGGTACGTCGGCTGGGCATAGCAGGCGCCGCGCGACACAGAAGCGTGTACATCGCTGCGCGTCGCGAAGCCACCCATAATCGCAGCCGATCAGGTCAACGAAATCGCCATCCCCGACGATCTCTCGTAGCCCGGAAAAACTGCCGAATTGTGATGTCCCTCATAATGGGACACGAGGGCGACGCCTAGCGTCCGCCCGATACGGAGCACGGGTATGACGATCTCAAGATTAACCCTCCGGGCATTCGCAATTGCTTTCGCCCTGGTCGCCGTGGCCGGTGCGATGCTGCTGCTCGCGCGTCCGCAGCCTATCGAGAGCGCCGTCCTGGGGGCCGGCTGGGAGTGCACCCAGACCGCGTTCGTGCTCACGACCTGCGCACCGCGGGGCGAGCAGGCGACCCCGGCGGTCGAAACCTCCCGCAAGGATGCGATCCGGGCGACCCGGGGCTGACCCCGAAGCTGGACCGAAGCGGTCGATCGGCATGTGACGCGACGTCGCAGAGGTGATAAGCCGGCGTGCCCGCGCGATCAGGTAGCCATGCCCACGTCCAAGCCCGAACCGGGCGAGAAGCCGAAATCCCGCCCGAAGCCTCCATCCGGCGACAACCGCCGCGGCGCCATCGCCGGTCTGATCATTGCGATCGTGATCCTCGGGATCGGCTGGTGGCTTGTCCGAGACCTTACCGCGGCCAGCAAGATGCAGGACTGCCTGATGTCCGGGCGCCGCAACTGCAACGTGATCGAGCCGGCCCGCTAGAAGCGCTCCAGCGTGATTCCTTGCAGCCCGGTGGGGACAAAAATTGCCGTGATCTTAATCATTTGTAACGGGACTTCGCTGATCAAAGCAGGTCAGCTATGTCAGCCGGCATCAAGCCCAGCGCGGTCCGAATCGTCTATCGCGCCAGGCACCACGGCAATTGCGAGAGCAATCGAAAGAGCAGGGGGCAAGCACGCATGAGTGCGTCCAACCACATGAAGATCATCATTCCCTTGGTTTCGGCCATGTCGTTGCTCGCGCTGCCGGCGCAGGCCCAGGACGCGAGGCCCTCGAGGGAAATCGGCCAGCCTCCGGCAGGCCCGAGCGCAGGGGCGCCGTCTCCGAACAATCAGAATATGCGCAGAAGCCCGCCGCAGCAGGCTGCCCGGCCCGCGCCGCAGCCGGAAAGCCGGCCTCAATCCAGTCCCGGTCCGCACAATGCGGGCGGCCCGCCGCCCGGACGTAACTACGCCAGGGGCCCCGCGCCGACGCGCGACTGGGGCGGACATGCCTATCGCGGCAACCGCGCCTGGGATGGCGGGCGCTGGCGCCACGAGGTTCACAACGGCCGCTCCGGCTGGTGGTGGGACGTTGGTGGCGTGTGGTATTATTATCCGCAGCGCATGGCTGGCCCGCCCGCCTACATCTCGGAGGAGTACTACGACGACGTGCCGGTGGCCTATGCTCCGCCGCCTCCTGCGGTCACCTATGCGCCGCCACCCCCGCCGCCACCGGCGGATCCCGGCGCGAGCGCGCTTGGCGGCGCCATCGTCGGCGGTGTGCTGGGCGGACTGATCTCGGGCAATGCAACAGGGGCTGCAGCCGGCGCGGTTCTCGGTGGTGCTACCGGCGCGATCACGGGCGCCGCGGCCGCATCGCAGCCCGGCTACTACTGGGCGCAGGGCAATTGCTACTACCGTTACCCGGACGGACAGTACGTGCCGGCCGATCCGCGGGCCTGTCGGTAAGGCACGGGTCGTATCCTGATTTGCGAGAGGCGGGCAAAGCCCGCCTCTTTTATTTTGGCATGATCAGGCCGTTGTCGGGATGTTTGCGTTGCCGCGACGTTCGGCGGCGCACAATAACTGCCTCAAAATAGCACTGGCTCCGTTCGCCGCTTCACGCGATTCTCAAAAGAAAAAGAAACGGCGGGAATCGATTCGCGGGGACGTGGGACATGCTGGATGCAATTCAGATCAGCCTGGCGCTTTGGGCTATGATCGTGTGTGGCGGGGTCAAGCTGGGGCAGGTGCTGCACTGCCTGTTCTAGATCGCGATCTTGGCCGCAAGCCTTCTCATGAAGGAGGCCTGCTCGTGAAAGAGCCTTGTTCGTGAAAACGACGTGTCGCCTCGCGTCAGGACACGAGCCAGTTGAAGAACGCGATCAGGCCCCAGACCAGGCCGGAGATCCAGGCCAGCATCACGATGCCGATGGTCCCGAGATAGGCGAGGCCGAGCAGGTCGCCCCTTTGTCGTGGCGTCGGAACGTTGGCTGAGGTTGCTGCTTCTTGTGTCATGACGGAAAACACCATTGATGCCTTCGCGCTCTCCTGGAAGCGTCGACACATTGTTTAGCCGAACTGCCACGCCAAGACTGTGACACCGTTCACAGATCGTCGGAATGAAGCCCAGCTCACGGCTTCGTAATCAGCGCAAGCATGCCACGAGGTGAGGGGGCCCGGGCACTCGCCCGTCCGGAAGAGGGGACGTTACCCCGCAATCATACGGACGAAATTGCCATGCGCTTGTCCAGATGGCCGGCTAGGCTCGGCCTCATGTGTACCAAGTACGACCCACAGCAGGAGGCCGAGGCCGCGATGAAGCGGGCGGCGGCATCGGAAGGTGCCGACCGGCAACGCCTGATCCAGCTCGCTTTGGCCTGGCACGAGCTCGCGCGCGAGCGGCGCGAGGAGCGGGCGGACTGAAGTATTCTCGAATTTGGCGGTGACGGAGCGGCCGGTCACTTGTTGATCCGCATGAGAAAGCCCCGTGCTCGGGGGACAAGCACGGGGCCCTTCAAAGCCGATCGGGGCTGGCAGATCGGCACCACCTGATTTCATGCCGTCAACGCGCTCGTCCTGATCTCGTTCCGCGCGACCTCCACATTTTATTCGACCGAGGTTCGATGCGCATGGCGCTGCACGGCCTGCTTGGCTTCGGTTCGAATGGGAACGTCCCTTCCTTGTAGACGTTGGCCGGCTATGACCGACCTCGAGTTACGCGCTCAGTCTTTCGAGATTGCCTGGAAATATCTCGACCGATCCGGCCTGCTCACGGGTGAGCACCGGGAGGCAGCCCAATTCATCCTGAACAGGATCGACCGCATGATGCTGCGAGGAGAGCGGCGCAGGCTGCTGCTGTCGAATGCCGCGATCGACGCGTACCGCTTGCGGCCGCAGCTCGTGCTTGAACAAGTTGGTTGAATGAAACGCGGCATTAAGACATGCGTCGCGCCGATTTTTCCGGTTGCGATTCGTGCTTTGGGAACGAAGCGGAGTCGGATCGTGAACAAACAAAAGGCCCCCGAAGGGGCTTAAGTCTCAGGCGGCTTCCGACTTCGGGACTGCGTCGGCATTCACTGAAAGCTTGACGACATCGCCTTCGACGGCACCGACATATTTCGTGTCGATATAGTGGTGATGGTCCTTGTGACCTTCCGGGCTGTCCTTCCGCGTCAGCTTGATCCGGTTGCCCTCGACGCGGTCGACGGTGCCGACATGAGCGCCGTCCTTGCCGATGATTTTCATGTGCTCTCTGATGTCAGCCATGTGGTCCTCCTTAGCTTAGGTCTCAACTGCGGACGTCGGCGTTCGTTGCAGCGCGCGCGTTGGACCCGTGAGGCTTTCCGCACGTTGAAATGCGATCGGATCAATCAAGACGCGCATGGAGACCATTCAGGCCTATCTCGAACGGAAGCATGAGGAACTCAGGCTGTTGAACGGCTGCCTGAGACATAGGCTCGATTTGGCGCGTCCGCGATCGGTCGACGATGTCGTCACGTCCAAATTCCAGCTTACGGCGGTGCTGAGGGCGGAGCACGAGCTGCACGAATGGAAAGCGACGGAGACGGCCTGGTCGCATACGGCCGCTCCCGCGAGCGGGCCATTCGAGTTCTGTTACGATTATCAGCGGGCCGATCTGACGGTGCGCGGTCCGTCATTCTATGAGCTCGACAGCGGCTCTGCGAGTACGGCGATCTATACTGCCTCGGGCATGGCCGCGATCTCCGCCGTGCTGCTGGCCTCCGCGCAAATCGTCGCGAAGGCCGATATCCTGGTGCTTCCGGGCTCGTACGGTGAAACGCAGGAGCTGATCCGGGGCCTTGTTCCTCATTTGCGACTCCGGGCTTTGGATCTGCCGCTACGCGATGCGCTTGCTCCGGCGGATTCGCCGCGGATTCTTCTCCTGGACTCCTGCTCCGTCGCTGGCGCGCTTGAAGCGGTGCTACGCTGTGACGGCTCCGGCGTCGATCTTCTGATCTTTGATACGACCTGCTTCGCCGGCCGGTCGGGCCGGATCCGGCGCGTCCTGAACTGGGCCCGGCGATACGGAATTCCGCTGGTGCTGGTGCGAAGCCACAACAAGCTCGATTCGCTCGGGGCGGAATATGGCCGGCTCGGCTCGGCGGTCTTCGTGCAGAACAATGAGCATGAGCCGCGAACGAAATTCCCCTGGTCCCGTCTTTCGGCCGAAACGCGCAACGCGGTGCGTCTGCTCGGCGGTGCGGCGTTGCCGGCGCACTTTCCGCCCTTTGTGGGCCGCGCGGCTTATCTGGCCCTCACGAAGCGGCGCGTCGCCGCGATCTTGCGCAACGGCCGACACACGGCCCGCCATTTTGCTGCGAAGATCCCGGCGCTCGCGGCCGAACTCCATTTCGCCCACGGTCTCTACGTCACGCTCCGGGGCAGCCGCCCCCTCGATGAGACGGGCGCGCGGCAGGCCGCCGAGGACATGAGCAACGATCTTCGCGCAGGAGGCTTCCCGATCCGCCATGCCGGCAGCTTCGGCTTCGACTTCGCCGCGACCGAGTGGTTTCACGACGCGACCACGGACCAGTACAGTGTTCGGGTGGCAGTCTCGGATTTGCCGACGGAATTGTGGGG
Organism: Bradyrhizobium sp. WYCCWR 12699; assembly: GCF_032144035.1. Taxonomy (NCBI): domain Bacteria; kingdom Pseudomonadati; phylum Pseudomonadota; class Alphaproteobacteria; order Hyphomicrobiales; family Nitrobacteraceae; genus Bradyrhizobium; species Bradyrhizobium sp. WYCCWR 12699. Next base: position 151,373 of record NZ_JAVTJN010000036.1, on the reverse strand, counting down.
CGATCTTACCGCGGCCATTGCGCGGTGGTGGCAGGCTCGTCAGTCGACGGGTGATGCAGGATGAATTTCGCCGATAGCCCCGTGCAGGGGCGCTTCGATCAGTCGATCGCCAGGCAATGCTCCACGGCCGGCTTTTCGGGGCTATCGTAGCTTGCGCGGCTGGGTCGTGCCCACTCCTGAACGGCGAAGGCCAGGTGATGCTGGCCCATCGCAGCGCCAACGATCGATGCCTGAGCCACCTTGATGGGCCTTGTGACCACGCTGGTATTCACGACGCCTGCGTCGATTGCCAGATACGACATCGCGACGATCGCCACCGCCGATGCGATCGCCATTCTCGTCCATTCCGTTGGAAGCATCGGAGTCCTTAACCGGGCGCAACTCGCCCGGCGCATACATAGGCCTGATCGGCGACGTTCAAAGGCCCGCGTATGGTTACCCACGCGTTCGTGAAGGCGGTTGATCGATGATGGACTGGCGATCCCGGCAGGATTCGAACCTGCAACCCTCAGAGTAGAAATCTGATGCTCTATCCAGTTGAGCTACGGGACCGTCTCGAGCCGCCCCGGCGGGGGGCTGCTCATCTACCATGCCATTATGAAAAATATCATCTTTCGCCAAGCCTGAACCGAACCGTTTTCCTCAATGGCGCGACAAAGCGAGACGGTGGCATGTCAGGGTGCCGGGTTTAGCGGCAGCGGACTGGACGATGGATCACATCGCCGGGAACGCTGGCCAGCTTCCGGGATGTGGCCGCCGGACGACGGGTCAGGTATTGCTGCGCCATCAGGACGGCGTGCACGGCATTATCTCGATCGGTCTCCTCTGGGCTTGCCTTTTCATGGCGAATGCGACGATTTGCACCTTTGGTTCCATCGCCTTGAGTCCGTCACCTTTCCGCGCATTTCATGCTGCCTGCGGGCGGCTGTCTGCGATTTCCGGGAGTCCATCATGATCGGTCTTGTTCGCGCCGTCACATTCTGCGCCACGCTGGCGCTCGGCCTTTGCGCGGCGCAAGCCGCAGACAAGGCGTTCAAGCGCGACGACCTCGCCGATTCCGCGGTCAAGCTGGAGGCCCAGATCAAGAGCGAGGCGGGGCCGGTCGCCAAGACCAATGCGACGCTGAAGACGGACGCCGACGCCGCTTTCCGGCGCAATGATTATCGCACGGGGCTATCGGTGCTCGGCCAGATCGCGGCCACCACGCCGGAAGACACGGGCAACTGGCTGCGGCTCGCCAAGGCCATCTTCCAGATCTCGCCGAAGAGCTCGAGCGAGCAGACCTTCCTGGTGGAGCGCGCCTCGACCGCGGCCTATATCGCCTACCAGCGCGCCGGCAATCCGGGCGAGGAGGCCGACGCGCTCGCCGTGCTCGGCAAGGCGATGGCCGAACGCAAGCTGTGGCGGCCGGCGCTGGATGCGCTGCGGCTGTCGCTCGACATGCGCGAGGTCGCCGACGTCCGCGGCCAATACGAGAAGATGCGCGACGAGCACGGCTTCCGGCTGCTCGACTACACCGTGGACTCGGATTCGGCGAGCCCGCGCGCCTGCTTCCAGTTCTCCGAGGAATTGGCCAAGCGCACCGACTTCGCGCCGTTCCTGGCGCTGGCGGGCCAGGACAAGCCGGCGCTGTCGGCCGAGGGAAAGCAGCTCTGCGTCGACGGGCTGAAGCATGGCGAGCGCTACAACATCAATTTGCGCGCCGGTCTGCCGTCGACCGTGAAGGAAGGCCTGCCGAAATCGGCCGAATTCAATATCTATGTGCGCGACCGCAAGCCTTTCGTGCGTTTCACCAGCCGGGCCTATGTGCTGCCGCGAACAGGCCAGCGCGGCATTCCCGTGGTCAGCGTCAACACGCCCGCGGTCAACATCAACGTGTTCCGTATCGGTGACCGCAACCTGATCAACACGGTGGTCGACAGCGACTTCCAGAAGACGCTGTCCAAATATCAGCTCAGCGATCTCGGCGACGAGCGCGGCGTGAAGGTGTGGACCGGCGAGCTTGCGACGGCGATGACGCTGAACCAGGACGTCACCACGGCGTTCCCGGTCGACCAGGCGCTCGGCGAGCTCCAGCCCGGCGTCTACGTGATGACGGCGGCCGCCAAGGGCCCGGGCTCGGACGACGAATACCAGCTCGCAACGCAATGGTTCATCGTCTCCGATCTCGGCGTGTCCGCCTATTCCGGCAACGACGGTATCCACGTGTTCGTCAACTCGCTGGCTTCGACCGATCCGGTCGGGAAGGCCGAGGTGCGACTGGTTGCCCGCAACAACGAGATTCTGGCGACCCGCAAGACCGACGACAGCGGCCACGTCCTGTTCGAGGCCGGCCTTGCGCGCGGCGAGGGCGGTCTGTCGCCGGCGATGCTGACCGTCACCGGCGAGAAGGCCGATTATGCCTTCCTCAGCCTGAAGTCCTCCGCCTTCGACCTGTCCGACCGCGGCGTCTCCGGCCGCGTGGTGCCGACGGGGGCCGATGCCTTCGTCTATGCCGAGCGCGGGGTCTACCGTTCCAGCGAGACCGTTTATCTCACCGCGCTGCTCCGCGACGGGCAGGGCAATGCCGTGACCGGCGGGCCGATGACGCTGGTGATCGAACGCCCCGACGGCGTCGAATTCCGCCGGGCCGTGCTGGCCGACCAGGGCGCTGGCGGCCGGACGCTGGCCGTGCCGCTCAATTCGGCCGTGCCGACCGGGACCTGGCGGGCGCGCGCGTTCACCGACCCGAAGGGCTCTTCGGTCGGGGAGACCACCTTCATGGTCGAGGATTACGTTCCTGATCGGATCGAATTCGACTTGTCTGCCAAGGACAAGCTGATCAAAGCTAACACTCCTGTGGAGCTTAAGGCGGACGGCCATTTCCTCTATGGCGCGCCGGCCTCGGGCCTCGCGCTCGAAGGCGACATGCTGATCGCGCCCGCGTCCGAGCGTCCCGGCTTTGCCGGCTACCAGTTCGGCGTCGCCGACGAGGAGACCAATTCGAACGAGCGCACGCCGCTCGAGAACCTGCCCGAGGCCGACGCCAATGGCGTTGCGACCTTCCCAGTGACACTGGACAAGCAGCCGGCCTCGACCCGCCCGCAAGAGGCCCAGATCTTCGTGCGGATGGTGGAGACCGGCGGCCGCGCCGTCGAGCGCAAGATCGTGCTGCCGGTTGCGCCCAGCGTGGCGCAGATCGGCATCAAGCCACTGTTCGGCGACAAGAACGTCGCCGAGGGCGACAAGGCCGAGTTCGACGTCGTGTTCGTCTCGCCCGAGGGTGAGCGGCTGCGCCGTGACGGCCTGCGTTACGAGCTCCTGAAGATGGAGTCGCGTTACCAATGGTATCGCCAGAACAATTACTGGGAGTACGAGCCGGTCAAGTCGACCTCGCGCGTCGCTGACGGTGACGTCGCCGTTGCCGCCGACAAGCCGGCGCGCATTTCGCTCAGCCCGCAACCCGGCCGCTACCGGCTCGATGTGAAGTCGAACGATGCCGATGGCCCTGTCACCTCGGTGCAGTTCGACGTCGGCTGGTATTCCGACGGCAGCGCCGACACGCCGGACCTCTTGGAGACCTCGATCGACAAGCCGCAATACGCCTCCGGTGACACCATGACGGTGTCGGTCAATGTCCGCAGCGCCGGCAAGCTGACCATCAACGTGCTCGGCGACCGCCTGCTGACGACGCAGACCATCGACGTCAAGGAAGGCACCGCACAGGTGAAGTTGCAGGTCGGCAAGGACTGGGGCACCGGCGCTTACGTGGTGGCGACGTTGCGTCGTCCGCTGGATGCCGCCGCCCAGCGCATGCCGGGCCGAGCGATCGGGCTGAAATGGTTCGGCATCGACAAGCAGGCCCGCACATTGCAGGTAAAGCTGTCGCCGCCGGCTTTGATCCGGCCGAATTCGGCACTGAAGATTCCGGTCAAGCTCGACGGGCTCAATCCGGGCGAGGACGCCAAGATCGTGATCGCCGCGGTCGATGTCGGCATCCTCAACCTCACCAATTACAAGCCGCCGGCGCCGGACGATTACTATCTTGGCCAGCGCCGCCTGAGCGCCGAGATCCGCGATCTCTATGGGCAATTGATCGACGGCATGTCCGGCACGCGTGGTCAGATCAAGTCCGGCGGCGATGCCGGCGCAGGCGAATTGCAGGGCTCGCCGCCCACGCAAAAGCCGCTCGCGCTCTATTCGGGCATCGTGACCGTCGCCGCTGACGGTACCGCGGAAGTCAGCTTCGACATTCCGGAGTTCGCGGGCACCGCGCGCGTGATGGCGGTGGCGTGGACAGCCACCAAGCTCGGCCGCGCCAACACCGACGTGGTGATCCGCGACCCCGTCGTGCTGACCACAACCCTGCCGCGCTTCCTGCTCAACGGCGACCACGGCACGGTCAATCTCGAGATCGACAATGTCGAGGGCCAGGCTGGCGACTACGTCATCAACGTGAAGACGGGCGGGCCGGTAAAGATGTCAGGCAATCCCGCAACCACGGTAAAGCTCGCCGCCAAGCAGCGCAATTCGTTCTCGCTCGCGGTCGACGCGACCGCAGCGGGGCAGGCGACGCTCGACGTCGACATCAAGGGGCCGAGCGGCCTGACGCTGGCGCGCCATTATGCGTTCGACGTCAAGGCGGCGACGCAGGTGCTGGCGCGGCGTTCGATCCGGACGCTCGCAAAGGGCGAGAGCCTGACGCTGACCTCGGACATGTTCTCCGACCTCGTGCCGGGCACCGGCAGCGTCTCGGTCTCGGCGAGCCTGTCCACCGCGCTCGATGCGGCGACGATCCTGAAGGCGCTCGACCGCTATCCCTATGGCTGCTCGGAGCAGATCACGAGCCGCGCCATGCCGTTGCTCTATGTCAACGACCTGGCTGCCGGCGCGCATCTCGCGATGGACACCGAGGTCGACCAGCGCATCCGCGACGCGATCGAGCGGCTCCTGGCCCGTCAGGGCTCCAATGGCTCGTTCGGCCTGTGGTCGGCGGGCGGCGACGATGCCTGGCTCGATGCGTACGTGACGGATTTCCTCACCCGTGCCCGCGAGAAGGGCTTTACGGTGCCGGACGTGCTGTTCAAGAACGCGCTCGACCGTGTCAGAAACTCCGTGGTCAACGGCAACGAGCCGGAGAAGGACGGCGGGCGCGATCTCGCTTACGGCCTCTACGTGCTCGCCCGCAACGGCGCGGCGCCGATCGGCGACCTCCGCTATCTCGCCGACACCAAGCTCGCCAACCTCGCGACGCCGATCGCGAAGTCGCAGCTTGCAGCGGCGCTCGCTCTGGTCGGCGACCGCAACCGCGCCGAACGGGTCTATGGTGCCGCGCTCGACAGCCTCGCGCCAAAGCCGGTGCTGGAGTTCGGCCGTACCGACTACGGCTCGCAGCTGCGCGACGCCGCGGCCCTGGTGTCGCTTGCGAGCGAAGGCAACGCGCCGAAGGCGACGCTGACGCAGGCTGTGTCGCGGGTCGAGACCGCGCGCGGGCTGACGCCCTACACCTCCACGCAGGAGAATGCGTGGCTGGTGCTGGCGGCGCGCGCTCTCGCCAAGGAGAACCTGTCCATGGAAGTGGACGGCCAGCCGGTCAAGACTGCGCTCTATCGCAGCTACAAGGCGGATACGCTGAGCGGCAAGCCGCTGAAGATCACCAACACCGGCGATGCGCCGATCCAGGCGGTGGTCTCGGTGTCGGGCTCGCCGGTGACGCCGGAGCCGGCGGCCTCCAACGGCTTCAAGATCGAGCGCAGCTATTTCACGCTCGACGGCAAGCCCGCCGACATCAGCAAGGTCAAGCAGAACCAGCGTTTTGCGGTGGTGCTGAAGATCACCGAGGCGAAGCCCGAGTACGGCCACATCATGGTGTCCGATTATCTGCCGGCCGGCCTCGAGATCGACAATCCGAAGCTGGTGTCGTCGGGCGACAGCGGTACGCTGGACTGGATCGAGGACGGCGAGGAGCCTGAAAACACCGAGTTCCGCGACGACCGCTTCACCGCGGCCGTGGATCGCGCCTCGGATTCCAAGGCCGTCTTCACCGTCGCCTACATCGTGCGTGCGGTGTCGCCAGGCAAATACGTGCTGCCGCAGGCCTATGTCGAGGACATGTACAATCCCTCGCGCTATGGCCGCACCGGCACGGGGACCGTCGAGGTGCGGACGGCGAAGTGAGTGGTGGTTGAATGAGCGCAACGGAGCCGCATACTCAGTCGTCACGCCCGGGCAAAAGCGCGAAGCGCGTCTTCGCGCAGATGTCCCGGGCATCCACGAACTTTGGTGCGGCCGGCGAGAACGTGGATGGTCGGGACAAGCCCGGCCATGACGGTCAGAGAGGGCGGTTTGCCTTTCGGGTCCTGTCGGTCGCTGCGTTCACCTTCATCCTCGCCATCATCGGCTTCGTGGGCTGGGTCTACTCTCTTGGCCCTCTGCCCCTCGACGAAGCGCGACAAGTCTCCACCACGATCGTCGATCGCAATGGCAAGCTGCTGCGCGCCTATGCGATGGCGGATGGACGCTGGCGGCTGCCGGTCGATGCCAAGGCCAATGTCGACCCGACCTACCTGAAATTGCTGCTCGCCTATGAAGACCAGCGCTTCTACGCCCATGACGGCATCGACCCGCTGGCGCTGGGGCGTGCTGCGCTCCAGCTCACGACGCGCGGCCACATCGTCTCGGGCGGCTCGACCATCAGCATGCAACTCGCCCGGCTGATGGAGCCGCGACGGCAGCGCTCGCTCTATGCCAAGCTGCGGCAGATGGTGCGTGCGATCGAGATCGAGCGAACCCTGAGTAAGGAACAGATCCTCGATCTCTATCTCGCGCTCGCGCCTTATGGCGGCAATCTCGAGGGCATCCGCGCCGCCTCGATCGGCTATCTCGGCAAGGAGCCGAAGCGTCTGTCGCTGGCCGAAGCCGCGCTGCTGGTGGCGCTGCCGCAATCGCCGGAGACGCGCCGGCTCGACCGCCATCCCGAGGCCGCGCGCAAGGCCCGCGACCGCGTGCTCGATCGCATGGTCGAGGAGCAGGTGGTCAGCGCAGACGACGCACGGCAGGCCAAGGCCGTGCCTGTACCGAAACTGCGCAAGCCGATGCCGATCCTGGCGCCGCATGCGTCTGACACTGCGCTATCGACGGTCAAGGACAAGCCGGTCATCAAGCTCACGCTCGATGCGAACTTGCAGAAGGTGCTGGAGCCGCTGGCGCGCGACCGCGCCCTTGCACTGGGCGCGAACATCTCGGTCGGCATCATCGTGATCGACAATGAGAGCGGCGACGTGCTCGCCCGCGTTGGTTCGGCCGATTATTTCGATGAGAGCCGGGCAGGGCAGGTCGACATGACCCGCGCGATCCGTTCGCCGGGCTCGACGCTGAAACCCTTCATCTACGGGCTTGCCTTCGAGGACGGCTTCGTTCATCCGGAAAGCCTGATCGACGATCGTCCCGTCCGCTTCGGCTCCTACGCGCCGGAAAATTTCGACATGACCTTCCAGGGCACGGTGCCCGTGCGGAAGGCGCTGCAATTGTCGCTGAACGTGCCGGCGATCGTGCTGCTCGACCGCGTCGGCTCGAGCCGGCTCGCTTCGCGGCTGCGCCAGGCCGGCGGCAATCTCGTGTTGCCCAAGGACGAAGCGCCGGGGCTTGCCATGGGGCTCGGCGGCGTCGGCGTGACGCTGCAGGATCTCGCCCAGCTCTATGCGGGCTTCGCCCGTCTTGGCACCACCAAGCCGCTGCGCGAGGTCATGGCTGACAAGGACGACCGCGAGCCGCTCCGGCTCTTGGATCAGGTCGCGGCCTGGCAGGTCGGCAACGTGCTGTTGGGAACGCCCCCGCCGGAGAACGCCGCGCACAACCGCATCGCCTTCAAGACCGGCACCTCTTACGGCTATCGTGACGCCTGGTCGGTCGGGTTCGACGGCCGGATGACCATCGGCGTCTGGGTCGGGCGACCCGACGGCGCGCCGGTTCCGGGCCTGATCGGACGCGTCGCCGCGGCCCCGATCCTGTTCGATGCCTTTGCCCGCACCGGCAAGACGCTGGTCCCGTTGCCGAAGCCGCCTAGGGGAACCCTTGTTGCCAGCAACGCCAAGCTGCCGCTGCCGCTCAAGCGGTTCCGCCCCGTCGGAGAGCTGGTGCGGACCGGCCGCGAGCAGGCGCTGCACATCCAGTTTCCGCTGAATGGTTCGCGGATCGATGTCGATCGTTCCGGGCGGCAGGAGAGTGCGGCAATGCCCGTCAAGGTCGCCGGCGGCGTTCTGCCCATGACCGTCATGGTTAACGGCACGGCGCTCGGCGAGATCGACGGCCGCCGCCAGCGGCTGATCGATCCACCCGGTCCCGGCTTTGCGCGGCTCACCGTGATCGATGCCACTGGCGCCGCGGACACAGTCGTCATTCGAATTCAATGAACCTGGCTCAAGCGGTTGTGGCGATGACGGTTTCAGCGTAAGCGGAACCAATGGCCGAGACCTATCCAGCCCCCCGTTTTGGAGCACCCCGCGAGCCGAAATCGCCCGCAAATCCGGGCAGCCGGCTCGTGCGCATGCTCGATGTCGTGACAGTCAGCCACGCCCGCGCCGTCGCCTTCCTGCTGCTTTGCGCACTGCTGTTGTTCCTGCCGGGCTTCTTCACGATCCCGCCGATCGATCGCGACGAGGCGCGGTTCGCCCAGGCCACCAAGCAGATGGTCGAGAGCGGCGACTATGTCGATATCCGCTTCCAGGAGGACGTCCGCTACAAGAAGCCGGTCGGCATCTACTGGTTGCAATCGGCGACGGTGGAAGCGGCCTCGATGCTCAAGCTGCCGAAAGCCGAATTGCGGATCTGGGTCTACCGGTTGCCGTCGCTGTTCGGGGCGATCGGCGCCGTGCTCATGACCTATTGGGCCGCGCTGGGCTTCGTCACGCGGCGCGCCGCGGTGCTGGCGGCGCTGATGATGTGCGCTTCGGTGCTGCTTGGCGTCGAGGCGCGGCTCGCCAAGACCGACGCGATGCTGCTGCTCTGTGTGGTCGCCGCGATGGGGGCGATGGCGCGGGCCTATCTGTCCTGGCAGCGCGCCGAGGACGAAACGCATCCGCCCTGGAGCTGGCCCGCGATCTTCTGGACCGCGCTTGCCGTTGGCATCCTGATCAAGGGTCCGCTGATCCTGATGTTCGCAGGGCTGACCATCGTCGCGCTGGCGATCCAGGACCGCGACGCCTCCTGGCTGTGGAAGCTGCGCCCGGTCTGGGGCCTGATGTGGATGCTGGTGCTGGTGCTGCCCTGGTTCGTCGCGATCTTCTGGCGCGCGGGCGATGCCTTCTTCGCCGATTCCGTCGGCGGCGACATGCTCAGCAAGCTAGGCGCCCAGGAATCCCACGGCGCGCCGCCCGGGCTTTACCTGGCGCTGTTCTGGATCACGTTCTGGCCCGGCGCGCCGCTGGCGGCGATGGCGGCGCCCGCGGTGTGGCGGGCGCGGCGTGAGCCTGGCGCGCAGTTTCTACTGGCCTGGCTGATCCCGTCCTGGATCGTGTTCGAGGCGGTGCTGACCAAGCTGCCCCATTACGTGCTGCCGCTCTATCCGGCGATCGCCATTCTCACCGCAGGCGCCGTGGAGCGGCGCGTGCTGTCGCGCTCCTGGCTGATGCGAGGTTCGGCCTGGTGGTTCGCGATCCCCGCGGCCGCATCGATCATCGCGGTGGTCGGCGCTGTGATGCTGACGCGGCAGCCGGCCTTCGTGGCCTGGCCGTTCATCGCGGCGTCCCTGATCTTCGGCCTGCTTGCCTGGTGGCTCTACGATAACAATCACGCCGAGCGCTCGCTGCTCAACGCACTGGTTGCGGCTTTGATGCTGGCGGTGACGGTGTATGGCATCGTGCTGCCCTCGCTGGTGCCGCTGTTTCCCAGCATCGAGGTCGCGCGCGCGCTCCGCAACGTCACCTGCGTCGGGCCCAAGGCGGCTGCGGCGGGCTATCACGAGCCGAGCCTCGTGTTCCTGACGGGTACCCAGACGCTGCTCACCGACGGCTCGGGCGCGGCGGATTTCCTGCGGCAGGGAAGCTGCCGGTTCGCGCTGATCGAGCAGCGCTCGGAGCGCAGCTTCGTGCAGCGTGCCGAGGCGATCGGGTTGCGCTACAAGGTCGGGACCCGCATCGACGGCTATAATTTCTCGCAAGGCCGCGCGATCTCGGTCGCGATCTTCCGTTCCGAAGGCACCGAATAGGATGCCTGTTACGCCCAGCCCCGCGCCGCGTCCGGGCTATCCCGCGCAATTGCTCGCCGTCTCGAAGCAAGCGCTGGCGCAGCTTGTTCGCACGCCCTCACATTCACGCCGCGCGGAGGCCGCGCGAAAACTGGCGCGGCATTCGCTGTGGCTCAGCGCGGCAGGCGCAGCCCTGGTCATCGTGCTGATGGTCGCCTTCGACCAGACCGAGATCCAGTTGATGCCCGCGCGCGGCACGCCCAGCCTGTGGCCGATCCGCATCCTCACCGATTTCGGCAAGGACGAGTATCTGCTCTCGGTGCTGGGGGCCGCGCTGGTGGTGTTGGCGCTCGTTGCGGCAGGACTGCACGGGCCTCGCCGCGCGCTGCTGCTCGGTCTCGGCACGCGGCTGCAATTTGTGTTTCTGTCGATTGCCGTGTCGGCATTCGTTGCCGAGATTCTGAAATACATCGTCGGCCGCGGACGTCCGTTTGTCGGCGGCAAGGCCAATCCGTTCAACTTCGTCCCGTTCGAGGGGACGGGGGCTTATGCCAGCTTGCCGTCAGGCCATGCCGTGGCCGCGTTCGCGCTGGCCTTTGCGGTATCGGCATTGTGGCCACGCCTGCGCGTGTTCATGTTCACTTACGCAATCGTGATCCTGCTGACGCGGCTGGTGCTGGTCGCGCATCACCCGAGCGACGTCGTGGCCGGCGCCCTGATCGGCACGGTCGGCGCCATGGCAGTCCGCTACTGGTTCGCGGCCCGAAGGCTGGGCTTTGCGATCCGCGCCGATGGCACCATCGTGCCTCTTGCGGGAGCGGTCTCGGGACGCCTCAAAAGGGTTGCCCACGGGGCATCCGCCCCATAAAAGCGGCTGCCTGCCGGGGCCGCCGGTTCCCCGAAGGGCAGGCCAATTCCAACCACGAGTCTCGATTTGTCGACGTCCCAGCCTTCGGTCTCCATCGTCGTTCCCGTGCGCAACGAAGCCGACAACATCGCGCCGCTGATCGCGGAGATCGGCGCGGCGCTCGACGGCCGCTGGGCCTACGAGATCATCTATGTCAACGACGGCTCGACCGATGCGACTGGCGAACGGATCGCGGCGCTGATGGCGCAGCGAGGCAACCTGCGCCAGCTCCGCCATGCCAGATCGGGCGGCCAATCCGCGGCCGTGCGCAGCGGCGTGCGCGCGGCGCGTGGGACGATCGTGGCGACGCTCGACGGCGACGGCCAGAACAATCCGGCCTTCCTGCCCGATCTGATCGCGGCGGTCGAGAAGGGCGCAGGGCGCGTCGGCCTCGCTGCCGGACAGCGCGTCGGACGCAAGGACACCGGTTTCAAGAAATTCCAGTCGCGCGTGGCCAACGGCGTCCGCAACGCCATCCTGAAGGACGGCACGCGCGATACCGGCTGCGGGTTGAAGGCATTCCGGCGCGAGGTTTTCCTGATGATGCCCTATTTCGATGGGCTGCATCGCTTCCTGCCGGCCTTGGTCCGCCGCGAAGGCTACGACATCGCCTATGTCGACGTGATCGACCGGCCGCGCCATTCCGGCGTGTCGAACTACGGCTTCTTCGACCGGCTGTGGATCGGCATCATGGATCTCGCCGGCGTGTGGTGGCTGATCCGCCGCAAGAAGCCGACACCAGATGTAACTGAGGTGAACGCATGATCATCCAATACGGTCAGGCGCTGAGCAATTATCTCTACGACGTCTTCGTCGCCAAGTTCGATTTCTGGCTGGCATTCGGCCTCGTCGCGCAGCTGTTCTTCACCGCGCGCTTTCTGGTGCAGTGGATCGCGAGCGAGCGCGCCGGCAACAGCGTGGTGCCGATGGCGTTCTGGTTCTGCTCGATGGGCGGCGGGCTGATGACGCTGGTTTACGGCGTCGTGAAGCGCGAGCCGGTCATCATCCTCGGACAAGCCTTGGCGACGATCATCTATATCCGCAACATCATGCTGATCATCAAGAACCGCGGCAGGGCCTCGAAGACGCTGGAGCGCTGAGCAGAGGCGCTAGCGCGGCAACGCCGAGGCCGCGCCCGAGGCGGGCAGGGCGGCCGTCTCCGCCTCGGTCCTGCGATAGGGCACGCCCGCCGCGTCCAGCACGGGGTAGGCGACCGAGCAGATATGCGAATGGATGCGCCTGAGGTCGCGCAGCACGTCGAGATGCAGCGACGTCGTTTCGATGGTTTCAGGGCGGCCCTCGCGCAGGCGGTCGAGATGGCGCTCGACCGCGGCAAGCTCGGTGTTGCGCAGCGCGGTTTTCTCCACCAGCAGCTTGCGCGCCTCGTTGGCGTCGCCCGACATGAAGACGCCGAACGCGATCCGCAGCGAATCCATCGTGCGCTTGTGGAAGGCGGCGAGCTCGTCGGCCCCTTCCGCCGAGAACTGGAAGCGCCGCTTGATCTTCTTGGTCGCGAGCTCGCTCAGGCTCTTGTCGATGATGTCGCCGATATGCTCGAGGTTGATGGCGAAGGAGATGATCTCCATCGCGCGCCGTCCTTCGCTCTCGTCGAGGCTGCCCCGCATCAGCTTGGTCACATAAAGCTTGATGGCCTCGTCGAGACCGTCGACGAAATTGTCCATCTTCGAGACCTGGTCGACCAGCGCACGATCGCCGGTCATCATCGCGGCCATCACCTTGCGCAGCATGACCTCGACGAGATCGCCCATGCGCAACGTCTCGCGGGCGGCGTCGGCGAGTGCCAGCGACGGCGTCTCCAGCGCGGTCTCGTCGAGATAGCGCGGCTTGGCCGGGTCGGCCTCCTGCACGCGATCCGGCAAGAGGCGGGTGAGCAGGCGCGACATGGCGTCGAGCAGGCCGATGAAGAGGACGGCCGTACCGACATTGAAGGCGATGTGAAAGGCCGCCGTCATCTTGGCCAGATCGGGCTGCCAGGCGTGCATGTGCTCGGCGATCGGGCCGAGGAACGGCAGGACGAGCGCGATGCCGACCACGCGGTTGACGAGATTGCCGACCGGCAGGCGGTAGCTCGCGGGATCGTCGCGCTTGGCGCCCTCGAACACGGGATTGATCGCGCTGCCGAGATTGGCCCCGAGCACCAGCGCCAGCGCTGCGTAGGGCGTGATGAATTGCGAATAGGCCAGCGACATGATTAGGAGCACGCTGGCGACGCTCGAATGCACCGCCCAGGTGACGAGGGCGGCGATGACGATGCACAAAATGGGATCGCCTGTGATGGCCGACATCACGACGCGGACGCCAGGCGCGTTCTCGGCCGGCGCCAGCGTGTCGAGCAGGATGTGCAGCGAGAGCAGCATCAGGCCGAGGCCGATGCAGACGCGGCCGATGTCCTTGATCCGCGAGCGCGGGCCGGAGCGGAACGCGACGAGGCCGAGCACGAACAGGACCGGCGCAACGGCTGCGATGTTGAACGACAGCACCTGCACGATCAGCGTCGTGCCGACATTGGCGCCCAGCATGATGGCGAGCGCGGCGGCGAGGCTGACAAGGCCTTCGGCCGCGAACGAGCTCGTGATCAGGGCGGTCGCCGTGCTGCTCTGGAGCAGCGCGGTGAGCCCGAGGCCGGCGGCAAAGGCGCTGACGCGATTGCTCAGCGCCTTGCCGAGCAGGCGCCGCAGGTCAGGGCCGAAAGCGCGCAGAATGCCGCTGTGGACCATATGCAGGCCCCACAACAACAGCGCCACGCCGCCCATAAGATCGAGCAGAACCAACGTTCCCATGCTCCGTCTGTCCGGATGAGAGTCGATTGGTGAGGCTAGCGCCAAATGCCTGGGGATCAAACCATTTGTTGCGCGTCGGCGTTAACGTTTACAGGTGGCTGACGCTCCCGCGGCGCACGTCAGTGCGTCCGCCCGCGGCGCACGCAGTGCGTCCGCTTCCCTCCGTTGCCGCGTGCGCAGGCGCAATGCCCTGCGAGCAGGCTCACATTGCTGCTTTGAGGGCAGCAAAGCCGCGATCGAGATCGGCCTTGAGATCGTCGACGCTCTCGAGCCCGATGTGCAGGCGCAGGGTCGGACCGCCCGGCGACCATTTGGTCGCGGTGCGATAGGCGTCGCAGTCGAACGGAATCGCAAGGCTCTCGAAGCCGCCCCAGGAAAAGCCCATGCCGAACAGCTTGAGCGTGTTGAGCATGGTGTCGACCGCCTTCTGCGGCGCCGGCTTCAGCACGATGCTGAACAGGCCGGATGCGCCGGTGAAGTCGCGCTTCCAGATGGCGTGACCGGGATCGGTCTCCAGGCCCGGATGCAGCACGCGCGCGACCTCGGGTCGGCCGGCGAGCCAACGCGCCATGTCGAGGCCGGAGCGATGATGCTGCGCCAGGCGTACCGACAGCGTGCGCAGGCCGCGCAGCGCGAGGAAGACATCGTCGGGGCCCGCGCAGACCCCGAGCAGGCGGATGCCTTCGGAGACTATCGGCCATGCCTTGGCATTGGCCGAGATCGTGCCGAACATGATGTCGGAATGACCGCCGATATATTTGGTCGCGGCCTGCATGCTGATGTCGACGCCCTGGTCCAGCGAGCGGTGATAGAGCGGCGTCGCCCAGGTGTTGTCGTCGATGACGAGCGCGCCGCGGGCATGCGCCACCTCGGCGATGGCGCGAATGTCCGGCATCTCGAACGATTGCGAGCCCGGCGCCTCCACCAGCACCGCACGGGTGTTCGGCTTGAACAGCTTCTCGATGCCGGCGCCGATCAGCGGATCGAAGTAGGTGGTCTCGACGCCGTAGCGGACCAGCATGCCGTTGCAGAAATTGCGCGAGGGCCGGTAGACGTTGTCGACGACCAGAACGTGGTCGCCGGCCTTCAGCACCGAGAGCAGGGTGGTGGAGATCGCCGACAGCCCGGACGGTACGATGCCGACGCCGGCGCATTGCGGCCCCTCCAGCGCCATCAGCGTCTCCTGGAACGCCTTGGTGGTGGGGGAACCGTGCCGGCCATAGGTGAACTCGCCGCGATGGGCGTGCAGATCCTCGGCGGTCGGATAGAGCACGGTCGAGCCGTGGAAAACCGGCGGATTGACGAACCCCTTCTGCGCCTTGGTGTCGCGGCCGGAGGTGACCAGCCGGGTCTCGGCCTGCTGCTCTTGGGGGTGCGAGGAATCCATGCGTCTGCTTTCAAAACCGCGTTTCCGCTCGGGCGTGGCGCCTGAGGGGCCGGCCGAAAGGCCGCTGACGTTAATAACAGAACACAGAAGAGTCCCGTCAACCCCTTGACCCGGCACGCCAGTCGTTCTGAGATGCGCAGGTGCTATTCAGTCGCCGCATGTTGAGGGGCCTGCCGCGACCTTCGATCCATCGTCTGACCGAACCTTGCGCCACAGCCGAACAACAGGGCGGGCGCCAGCGGCGGGGATTAAGGTATGGCCTCCCGGGATCGGCGAGTGTTCGGCAAGGTTTTCCAGCATGACTCTTGCAGGGCTGGTCTTGATACGCCCGGCCCGGCAGGGTTGATCCTGAGACAACGTTCCTTGAGACGACTTTGAAAGGCCCAAAGCCCATGAAACGCGTAACCCTGGCTATCACCCTTGCTCTCGCCGCCGGTCTGTCCGCCCAAACCGCTGATGCGCAAACGCTCAAGACCGTCAAGGACCGGGGCATGCTGTCCTGTGGCGTCAGCCAGGGCCTGCCGGGCTTCTCCTCGCCCGACGACAAGGGCAACTGGACCGGCCTCGACGTCGACGTCTGCAAGGCGATCGCCGGGGCGATCTTCAACGATGCCAGCAAGGTCAAGTACGTGCCGCTGTCCGCCAAGGACCGTTTCACCGCGCTGCAATCCGGCGAAATCGACGTGCTGTCGCGCAACACCACCTGGACCATCTCGCGTGACACCTCGCTCGGCGCCAACTTTACCGGCGTGACTTATTATGACGGGCAGGGCTTCATGGTGAAGAAGTCGCTCAAGGTGAATTCGGCGCTCGAGCTCAACAGCGCCTCGGTCTGCGTGCAGACCGGCACCACCACCGAGCAGAATCTCGCCGACTACTTCAAGGCCAACAACATGAAGTATGAGGTGATCGCGTTCGGCACCAACGACGAAACGGTCAAGGCCTATGAGGCCGGGCGCTGCGACGTCTTCACCACCGACCAGTCCGGCCTCTACGCCAATCGCCTGAAGCTGGCCAATCCCAATGAGCACATGGTGCTCCCCGAGATCATCTCGAAGGAGCCGCTCGGTCCGATGGTGCGCCACGGCGACGACCAATGGTTCGACATCGTGAAGTGGTCTCTGTTCGCGATGCTCACCGCCGAAGAGCTTGGCGTGACCTCGAAGAACGTCGACGAGAAGGCCAAGCTGGAAAATCCCGAGATGAAGCGCGTGCTCGGCACCGACGGCAATTTCGGCGAACAGCTCGGCCTGACCAAGGACTGGGTGGTGCGCATCGTGAAGGCGGTCGGCAATTACGGCGAGGTGTTCGATCGCAATGTCGGCGCAGGCTCGCCGCTCGGCATCAACCGTGGCCTCAACAATCTCTGGAACAAGGGCGGTCTTCAGTACGCGCCGCCGATCCGCTGACCGCCCTCCGCTGGCAGCGGCAGCATGACCACCGAGGCCCGAAAACCGCCGCCCCAGATCGCGCTGAAGATCAGGCGCCTTCTGGGCGGCAAGGCAGGCTGGAACGGCATCGCCGTCCAGTTTGCCTTTGCGGCGATCCTGGGCTGGATCGGCTATGAGATCGTCTCCAACGCCCGCGCCAACCTCGAAAACCAGCACATTGCCGCCGGTTTCGGCTTCTTGCGCAACAATGCCGGTTTCGACGTCAACCAGACCCTGATCTCCTATACCGGCTCGGACACGTTCCTGCGCGTGTTCGTGGTCGGGCTCCTGAACACGCTCATCGTCTCGGTGGTGGGTATTTTCTTCGCCACCTTGATCGGCTTCATCGTCGCGCTGTGCCGGCTCTCGCCGAACTGGCTGTTGTCGCGCGTCGGCGAGATCTATGTCGAGATCATCCGTAACCTGCCGCTGCTGTTCCAGATCCTGTTCTGGTACCTCGCGGTGCTCGCGGCCCTGCCCAATCCGCGGCAGAGCATCTCGCTGTTCGGCATTGCCTTTGTCAGCAATCGTGGCCTCGTCGTCCCCAGCCCGATCGGGGAGAGGGGCCTCGAGCCGTTCCTGGCGGTGCTGGCGCTCGGCATCGTCGCGTCATTGGCCTTGCGCTTCTATGCCCGGCGCGCCTTATTCCAGGAAGGGCGGATGATCCGCATCTGGCCCTATGTGCTGGGTCTGCTGGTCGGTTTGCCGCTTGCCACCATGCTGGTGTCGGGTTTGCCGTTCACGTTCGAGCTGCCGCAGCTGAAGGGTTTCAATTTCGCCGGCGGCTCACGCATCATTCCGGAGTTCGTGGCGCTGACGCTGGCGCTGTCGACCTATACCGCCGCCTTCATCGCCGAGATCGTGCGCGCCGGCATCCTGTCGGTCCACAAGGGGCAGATGGAGGCTGGATCGTCTCTGGGCCTCAGCCGCGGGACCACGCTCCGCCTGATCGTCGTGCCGCAGGCGATGCGCGTGATCGTGCCGCCGCTGACCAACCAATACCTCAATCTTACCAAGAACTCGTCGCTGGCGGTCGCGATCGGCTATCCTGACCTCGTCTCCGTGTTCGCCGGCACATCGCTGAGCCAGACCGGGCAGGCGATCGAGATCATCGCCATGACGATGGGCATCTATCTGCTGATCTCGCTGCTCACCAGCGCGATCATGAGCGTCTACGGTTGGCGCGTCAGCCGGAGTTTGGGCGCATGAGCGATATCGCCTCGAGCAGCTTCGTCCGTCAGGACCTGCTCACCGAGCGTCCTGCGCCGGTGAAGACCACGGGCTTCGTCGGGCTGATGCGGACGCGCCTGTTCAACTCGCCGACCAACATCCTGCTCACCATCGTGGGCGCGCTGCTGCTGTGGCTCACCATCGTTCCCTCGGTCAAGTTCCTGATGGTCGATGCGGTGTGGAGCGGCAAGGACCGCGCGGCCTGCCTCACGGAGAACGCCGGCTTTGCGGTCGGCGCGTGCTGGCCCTACATCCAGGCGAAGCTGCCGCAATTGATCTACGGCTTCTATCCCGAGGCCGAGCGCTGGCGGGTGAACCTCACATTCGTGCTTGCGGTGATCCTGCTGGTGCCGCTGCTCGTGCCGCGTCTGCCGGCAAAGGGGCTCAATGCCAGCCTGTTCTTCCTCGCCTTTCCGGTGGTCGCGTTCTTCCTGCTGCACGGCGGCGGCATCAAGGGCTTTGGCCTCAGCTGGACGGCTGACGTGCTGCAGCTGTTCGACGAGAGCATCGTCAATGCCGGCCAGGCCCTGCTCAATCTCAGCAAGACGTCCGCAGTCGCCCCGCTGCTGTGGGGCGTCGGCCAAGTCGTCGTGTTGGTCGGCACGGTGATTTCCTGGCTGATCTTTCCGCTCACCTGGCTGCGCGACGAGATCCAGGGCACGGGCCAGTCAGTCTGGACCGATTTCGTCGTCACGTCCCTGGTCGTGTCGCTGATCGCGTTTGTCCTCGGCGGCGGCCTGCGGACGGGATGGAACGCGCTCGGATCGAGCATCGCCACCTTCATCGCCATCGCCGCCGTCATCAAGCTGATGGGACTCGACCACGGCGGATTGCCGGTCGTGGCGACAAATCTGTGGGGCGGCCTGCTGGTGACGCTGGTGGTCTCCGTCACCGGCATCGTCACCTCGCTGCCGATCGGCATCGCGCTGGCGCTCGGCCGGCGTTCCACGATTCCGCTGATCCGGATCTTCTCGATCGCCTTCATCGAGTTCTGGCGCGGCGTGCCGCTGATCACCGTGCTGTTCTTCGCCACCTACATGCTGCCGCTGTTCCTGCCGGGCAATTTCACCGTCGACGGCCTCGTCCGCGCGCTGATCGGCATCGCGCTTTTCACGGGCGCCTACCAGGCCGAGAACGTCCGCGGCGGGCTCGCTGCGATCCCGCGCGGGCAGGGCGAGGCCGCGGCGGCCCTTGGCCTGTCCTGGTGGAAGACGACCTCGCTGATCGTACTGCCGCAGGCGCTGCGTCACGTCATTCCGAACCTCGTCAACAGCTTCATCTCCCTGTTCAAGGACACTTCGCTGGTCTCGATCGTCGCGCTGTTCGACCTCTTGGGCTCGCTTCGCGCCTCGTTCTCGGATCCGAAATGGTCGACGCCCTCGACCGCGTTCACGGGCTTTGCCTTCGCCGGGATCATCTACTTCATCTTCTGCTTTGGAATGTCGCGCTACTCGCTGTTCGTCGAGGATCGCCTCAACGCTCACCGTCGCAACTGATCGAGGTCCCCATGTCAGACCCCATCGTCAAGATTTCCGGTCTCAACAAATGGTACGGCGACTTTCACGTGCTGCGCGACGTGGACCTCGATGTCCGCAAGGGCGAGCGCATCGTCATCTGCGGGCCCTCGGGCTCCGGCAAGTCGACGCTGATCCGCTGCATCAACGCGCTCGAGGAATTCCAGGAGGGCGAGATCGTCGTCGACGGCATCGAGCTCGGGCCCAACCTCAAGCACGTCGACGCCGTGCGCCGCGAAGTCGGCATGGTGTTCCAGAGCTTCAATCTGTTCCCACACCTCACGGTTCTCGACAATTGCACGTTGGCGCCGATCTGGGTGCGCAACATCCCGAAGAAGGACGCCGAGGCGACCGCGATGAAGTTCCTGGAGCGGGTCAAGATCCCGCATCAGGCCAACAAGTTTCCGGGACAGATGTCCGGCGGCCAGCAGCAGCGCGTCGCCATCGCCCGCGCCCTCACGATGAATCCGAAGGTCATGCTGTTCGACGAGCCGACCTCGGCGCTCGACCCTGAAATGGTCAAGGAGGTGCTGGACACCATGGTGGACCTCGCCGGGGAGGGCATGACCATGCTGGTCGTCACCCACGAGATGGGTTTTGCCCGCGAGGTCGCCAACCGCGTGGTGTTCATGGATGCCGGCCAGATCATCGAGGCCAACACGCCCAACGAGTTCTTCGCGGCGCCTCAGCACGCCCGCACGAAACTGTTCCTGAGCCAGATTCTGCGGTGAACGCCCTGCATTCCCAGGCCTCGCAGGTCTAGCCGCCCCACAAGCTTGGCACCATCCGAATCAGCTTTGCGTCCTTTCGGGCCATCCCCGGAGAGAGACCTTGCAGAGCAGTGTCGGCGCGCGCGCCTACCAGAATGCGCGATTGGCAAAGAAGTTGAGGAAGCAGGCGGACGCCGTGATGTCCTTGGCGGTGGAGGCGCTCGGGCAGGGCAGATTTACGGAAGCCGAGACGCTCTGCCGCGAGATCGTGAAAGAGGTTCCGGACCACTTCCACGCCACGCATCTGCTCGGCCTGCGCGCCTATGAGGGCGGGCGGCTCGAAGAGGCGCAGCGGCTGCTCGAGCGCGCGGTCGAGCTCGATCCGCGCTCGCCAGATGCCCATGGCAATCTCGGGGCCGTGTATTTCGCGCTCGACAAATTCGAAGGCGCCCGCGCCTGCCAGGAGAAAGCCATTGCGCTGAAGCCGAATTGCCCGATCACCCTGACCAATCTCGGCAATACGCTGCTGAACCTCGGCCTCGGCGAACAGGCGATCGGATTGCACGAACGCGCGGTCAGGCTGCGACCGGACTATGCCGATGCATTCTGCAACCGTGGTATGGCGGAGCTGATGATTGGCCGCTTCGCGCGCGCCAAAGAGAGCTTCGACCGCGCGCTCGTGTTTCAGCCGCGCCATGCGGAAGCGCTCGCGGGGAAGGGCATGGTGTGCATCGAGCTTCGGCACTACGCGGAGGCGGAAGCCGCCCTCGCGGCAGGGCTGGTGATCAAGCCGGGTTCACCTCGGATTCTGGCGCAGCGCGGACGGCTGAACTTCGATCTGTACCGGCTGGAGCAGGCGGCGGCGGACTTCGATGCGGCGCTGGTGCATTCGCCGCGGCTCGAGCTCGCGCTGCGCGGGAAGGCGCAGGTCAACCTTCTACTGGGGAACACGACGCAGGCGATTGCGGCCGTCAAGACCTTGCTCGAAGACAATCCGCGATCCGATTACGCGATCGTGCTTCTCGGCGCCTGCCATGCGAACCAGGGCGACGTCGCGACGGCGCTCGAGCATCTCGACGCGGCACTCGAGATATCGCCGGATTATGCGGATGCCATCGCGCGCAAGATCTTCATCCTGGATTATCTGTCGGAGGCCGATTTCACGGTCCAGCAAGCGGTGCGGAAATCCTGGTGGGACGCGATCGGTGCCCGGCTGCCGCAAAGGACACTGCAGCCCCGTCAGCTCGATCCGGACCGGCGGATCGTCGTCGGCTATGTCGCGTCGGAGTTCAGGAACCACTCGGCAGCGTTCGCCCTGTTGCCGGTGCTGCGCCATCATGATCACACGAGGTTCGAGATCGTCTGCTATTCCTGTTGGCCGTTACAGGACGAGATCACCGAGAGGTTCAGGTTGCTCGCAGACGTCTGGGTCGACGCCGCGCAGCTTTCGGACGAGGAACTGGCCGATCGCATCCAGGCCGACCAGATCGACATTCTGATCGACGTGTCCGGGCACACGGCCGGCAACAGGCTCGGCGTCTTTGCCCGCAAGCCTGCACCGATCCAGGTGACGGGTTTCGGCCACGCCACAGGCACGGGCCTTCAGACCATGGACTACGTGCTCGCGGATCCCACCTTCATTCCGCAATCGGCCCGGCATCTGCTGGCCGAAAAAGTCCACGATCTGCCGTGCCTGATCACGATCGATCCGATCCTGGATGTTCCGCCATCGGAGCTTCCCATGCTCCGCAACGGCCACGTGACCTTTGGCGTATTCAACCGCATCTACAAGATCTCGGATGAGGCGATCCGGGTGTGGTCGAAAGTGATGCGCGAGGTGACGGGTTCGAAGATCGTCATCAAGCACGGGCTGCTCGATGATCCGCTGTTGCGCGACGGCCTGATCGCGCGGTTCGTGGCCCACGGCATAGCCGAAGAGAATATCACTTGCCTCGGCTCGACCTCGCGCCACGAGCATCTGTTGGCCTTTGCGAAGGTCGACATCTCCCTCGACACGTTCCCGCAAAATGGCGGCATCAGCACCTGGGAATCCCTCTATGCGGGCGTTCCCGTCGTCGCCAAGCTCGGCAAGGGCGCTTCGGCGCGGGCCGGCGGCTCCATCGTGGCGGCCGTCGGCCTCGACGATTGGGTCGCCGGGGATGACGACGGCTATGCCGCGATCGCATGCAAATACGCGGCGCAGCCCGCTCACCTGGCGAGGTTGCGCGCTGATCTTCCGAGGCGGATCGCAGCCTCGCCCGCCGGCAACGTCGAGTTCTACACGCGAGAGGTCGAAGCGGCCTACCGCGGGTTCTGGCGCGATCATTGTGCCGGCGCCTCGAAACGCGGCGAGACGGCATAGTCCGATCTTGCGCTGAGCCCCGGGAAATCCCGGGGGCGATGTTGGTCCGCTGGACCGGCCGGCCAGGGGGCGCGAATCAGCTAGACTCGGCCCAGGGCATCCTCCGGAGAGACACCTTGCAGAACAGCGGCGGCGGCAATCGCGCGTTCCAGAATGCGCGATTGCAGAAGAAATTGATGAAGCAGGCCGACGCCATCATCGCCGCTGCGGCGAACGCCTATGGCCAGGGGCGATATGCCGAGACCGAGGCGCTGTGCCGTGAGATTCTGAAAGCCCTTCCGGATCACGTCGATGCCATCCACCTGCTCGGCATGTGCGCCCATGACGGCCGGCGCCTCGAGGAGGCGAAGGAGCTGCTGGAGCGCGTGATCGCGCTCGATCCGCGCCTGCACGATGCCCACAACAACCTCGCGACCGTGCACTTCGATCTCGGCAATTACGAGGAGGCGCGGCGCTGCCAGGAGAAGGCGATCGCGCTGAAGCCGAATTTCGTGGTCGCGCTGACCAATCTCGGCAACACGCTGATGCATACGGGACAGTACGAGCAGGCGCTCGTAATGCACGAGCGCGCCATCAAGCTGAAGCCGGATTATGCCGATGCGCTCTGCAACCGTGGTATGGTCGAGATCGTGCTCGGGCAGGTCATGCGCGCCAAGGAGAGTTTCGATCGCGCCTTGCTGTTTCAGCCGCGTCACGCTGAGGCCATCGTCGGCAGCGGCATGGTCAGCATGGAACTCAGGCACTACGATGAGGCCGCCGCCAAGTTTGCCACGGCGCTTGCGATCAAGCCGGGCGCGCCTCGGATCCTGGCCCAACGCGGGCGGCTCAGTTACGAACTGCAGCGCCTGGAGCCCGCGCTTGCGGATTTCGAGGCGGCGCTCGCGATCTCGCCCAAGCTCGAGCTGGCGCTCCGGGGCAAGGCCCAGACCTGCCTCGTGATGGGAAAGACCGCGCAGGCGATGGCAGCCGCAACGACCCTGATCGAGCGAAATCCGCGCTCCGAAATGGGAATGGCGCTGATGGGCTTCGCTTATTCGAACCAGGGCGACATGGACGCCGCGATCGAATATCTCGATCGCGCGCTGGCGCTCCGACCGGACTATGGAGATGCGATCAGAGGCAAGATCTTCCTGGAGGACTACCGCGCCGAGGCCGATTTCGTGGTCCAGCAGGCGGTGCGAAAATCCTGGTGGGATCAGATCGGATCCAAGGTGGCGCGACGGCAGTTGCCGAAGCGGCCGCTCGATCCAGACAAGCAGATTACCGTCGGCTATGTCGCGGCCGAATTCCGGCAACACTCGGCGGGACTCACCCTGCTGCCAGTGCTGCGCCATCATGATCACGCCAGGTTCAAGATCATCTGCTACTATTCGTGGCCGGGAGCGGACGAGTACACCGCCAAGTTCAAATCATTGGCTGACGTCTGGGTCGATGTCTGGGGACTTTCGGACGACGAGCTCGCCGATCGTATTCAGGCCGACAATGTCGACATCCTGATCGATGTTTCGGGACACACGACCGGCAACAGGCTGCAATGCTTCGCACGGAAGCCGGCTCCGATTCAGGCCACGGGCTTCGGTCACGCGACGGGTACGGGCATGCCGACGATGGACTATGTGCTCGCGGATCCCATCTTCATTCCGCCATCGGCCCGGCACTTGTTTCCCGAGAAGATCCACGATCTGCCGTGCCTGATCACGATGGAGCCGGTCACCAACCTGCAGCCCTCCGAGCTGCCGATGCTGCGCAACGGCTACGTCACCTTCGGCGTGTTCAACCGCATCTACAAGATCTCGGATGATGCGATCCGTGTGTGGTCGCGGATCATGCGGGAGGTGCCGGGATCGAAGATCATCCTCAAGCATGGTCTGCTCGATGATCCGCTGCTGCGCGACAGCCTGGTCGCACGCTTCATCGCGCAGGGCATTGCCGAGGAGAGCATCACGTGCCTCGGCACCACCTCACGCGACGACCACCTGATGGCTTTCGACAAGATCGACATTTCCCTCGACACCTTCCCGCAGAATGGCGGCATCAGCACCTGGGAATCCCTCTACAAGGGCGTTCCCGTGGTCGCCAAGCTCGGCATCGGCGCGTCCTCGCGTGCCGGCGCCTCCATCGTGGCGGCCGTCGGCCTCGGTGACTGGGTCGCCGAGGATGACGACGGCTATGTCGAGATCGCCCGCAGGTTTGCCTCGCAGCCCGAACATCTGGCGAAATTGCGTGCGGGCCTGCCGGCCCAGATCGCAGCCTCGCCCGCCGGCAATGTCGAGATCTACACGCGCGAGCTCGAAGCGGGCTACCGCAAGTTCTGGCGCGACTATTGCGCCGCGGCCTCCGAAAGCGGCGACGCTGCATAGACCGGCCGGACGCGCCACGCGGTTCCGGAACCGGGGTGCCATGCCCCGGATATCCTGACCGACCCCCGGTCGTACCGACCGGCCGGCCCGGGACACGAATCAGTTAGACTCGCTACGGACCATCTTTCGGAGAGATATCTTGAGCAGCGCCGGCGCGCGCGCATTCCAGAATGCGCGGTTGCAGAAGAAGTTGAAGAAGCAGGTCGACGCCATCATCTCCGCCGCGGCGAGCGCCTATGGCCAGGGCAGGTACGCGGAAACCGATGCACTCTGCCGCCAGATCCTGCAAGCCATTCCGGATCATTTCGACGCCACGCATTTGCTCGGCGTGTGCGCGCAACAGGGCGGGCGCCTCGAAGAGGCGCAACAGCTGCTCGAACGCGCGATCGCGATTGATCCTCGTTCACACGAGGCGCAAAGCAATCTCGCCTCCGTCTACTTCGCCCTTCAGAAACTGGAGGCGGCCCGAGCCTGTCAGGAGAAGGCGATCGCGCTGAAGCCGAACTTTACGCCGGCCCTGGCCGGCCTCGGCAACACCTTGCTCCAGATGAGCCTGCCTGAGCAGGCGATCGAGATGTACGAGCGCGCGATCAAGCTGAAGCCCGACTATGCCGACGCGCTCTGCAATCGTGGTGTCGCGGAGCTGGCGCTGTTTCGGTTTGACCGCGCGCGGGAGAGCTTTGATCGCGCGCTGTTGTTTCAGCCACGCCACGTCGAGGCGCTCGTCGGCAAAGGCATGGTCAGTATCGAGCTGAGGCGTTACGACGAGGCGGAAGCCGCGCTCGCAGCCGCGCTCGCGATCAAGCCGGATTCGGCGAAGAGTCTGGCGCAACGCGGGCGCCTCAACGCGGCACTGTCGCGGCCGGAACAGGCCGCTGCGGATTTCGATGCGGCACTTGCGCTTTCGCCGCGGTTTGAAGTGGCCTTGCGCGGAAAGGCGGAGGCCTCGCTCAGCATCGGAAACACCGCGCAGGCGATCCTGGCCTGCACGACCTTGCTCGAGCAAGATCCACGTTCCACGATCGCAATGGCGCTGCTGAGCTCCTGTTTCGCCAATCAGGGAGAGATCGCCTCCGCAATCGAGCATCTCGACGCGGCGCTGGCGATCGCGCCGGACCCGGACTTGATGGCGCGGAAGATCTACTTTCTGGACTTTCTCCCTGAGGCCGATTTCACGATCCAGCAGGCAGCGCGAAAGTCCTGGGGCGAAGCGATCGGCGCCCGGGTGCCGCCAAGGAAGCTCGCACCCCGGCAGATCGACCCCGACAGGCGGATCGTGATCGGCTATGTTTCGTCCGAATTCTGGTACCACTCGGCGGCCTTCGGCCTGCTGCCAGTGCTGCGCCATCATGATCATGCCAATTTCGAGATCGTCTGTTATTCGTGTTCGCCGACACGCGACGGCGTGACAGCCGAGTTCAGGGCGGCGGCGGACGTCTGGGTCGATGCCTGGCAGATGTTCGACGACGAACTGGCTGATCGTATTCAGGCCGACAAGGTCGATATCCTGATCGACGTGTCCGGGCATTCGTCGGGCAACAGGCTCCAGGTCTTCGCCCGCAAGCCGGCTCCCATCCAGGTCACGGGCTTCGGGCACGCGACGGGAACGGGCCTTCGGACCATGGACTACGTGCTAGCGGACCCCGTCTTCATTCCGCAACCGGCACGGCCTCTGCTGGTCGAAAAGGTTCTTGACCTGCCATGCCTGATCACGACCGATCCGATCCTGGATGTGGCGCCTTCGGAGCTTCCCATGCTCCGCAACGGCTATGTCACGTTCGGCGTGTTCAACCGCGTCAACAAGATCTCCGACGACGCCATCCGCGTCTGGTCGAAGGTCATGCGCGAGGTGACCGGATCGAAAATCATCATCAAGCATACCCTGCTCGACGATCCGTTGGTGCGCGACGGCCTCCTCGCACGATTTGTGGCGCACGGGGTTGCCGAGGAGAAGATCATCTGCCGCGGCTCGTCGGATCGCGCCGAGCATCTGCGGGCCTTCGCGCTAGTCGATATTTCGCTGGATCCATTTCCGCAGAACGGCGGCGTGAGCACCTGGGAATCTCTCTATGCGGGCGTTCCCGTCATCGCCAAGCTCGGCATCGGCGCCTCCTCGCGTGCCGGCGCCTCGATCGTGACCGCCGTTGGCCTTGGTGATTGGGTTGCCGAGGATGACGAGGGCTATGTCGAGATCGCCCGCAGATTTGCCTCGCAGCCCGAGCATCTGGCGAAGTTGCGCGCGGAGTTGCCGGCCCGGATCGCAGCCTCGCCTGCCGGCAATGTCGAGATCTACACGCGCAAGGTCGAGGAGGGCTACCGCCAGTTCTGGCGCGACTATTGTGCCGCGGCTGCGGAACGCGGCGAGGTCGCGTAAGCCGGCCGAACCGCGCCCGGTTTGCGAACGCGCGCGCCCCGACCCGAGGGGGGCGTGACGATCACACGAAGGGCGGCTTGATGTTGCTGCGCTTCTCCAGCCATTCCGGCACGGGCAGGTTCTTGGCGCGCATGAAATCCGCGTTGAACAATTTCGACTGATAGCGGCTGCCGGAATCGCACAGCACCGTGACGATCGTCTTGCCGGGCCCGAGCTGCTTGGCGAGCCGCATCGCGCCGACGATGTTGACGCCGGTCGAGCCGCCGAGGCAGAGGCCTTCATGCTGCAGCAGTTCGTAGATTGCCGTGACGGCTTCGGCGTCGGGAATGAGATAGGCATCATCCACCTTCGCGCTCTCGACGATGGCGGTCGCGCGGTTGAGGCCGATGCCCTCGGTGATCGAGCCGCCCGGGGTCGCCTTGGCATCGCCGGTCCTGAAGTATTCATACATGCCGGCGCCGTGAGGATCGGCGCAGGCGATCCGCACATTCTTGTTCTTCTCTTTCAGATAGCGGCTGGTGCCCGCGAGCGTACCGCCGCTGCCGACCGAGCAGACGAAGCCGTCGACCTTGCCGCCGGTCTGCTCCCAGATCTCGGGTCCTGTGGACTCGTAATGCGCCTTGGCGTTGTCGAGGTTGTTCCACTGGTCTGCGAACAGCACGCCGTTGGGCTCGGTCTTGCGCAGCTCATCGGCGAGACGGCGGCCGACATGCTGATAGTTGTTGGGATTGGCATAGGGCAGGGCCGGGACCTCGATCAGCTCGGCGCCGCACAGCTTGAGAAAGTCCTTCTTCTCCTGGCTCTGCGTTTCCGGAATCACGATCAGGGTGCGGTAGCCGCGCGCACTCGCGACGACTGCGAGTCCGATGCCGGTGTTGCCGGCGGTCGATTCCACCACGAGACCGCCGGGCTTGAGCTCGCCGCGCTTCTCGGCCTCCAGGATCATCCATTTGCCGGCGCGGTCCTTGACCGACTGGCCGGGATTCATGAACTCGGCCTTGCCGAGAATGGTGCAGCCGGTCAGCTCCGAGGCGCGCTTCAGCTTGATCAGCGGGGTGTTGCCGATGGCTTCGACAACGTCGTTTCGAATGCTCATGTCAGGGAAATCGCTACTAAGGGGGTTGATCGGGTTGGCGAGAACGTAGTGCTTGGCAGGCCAAAGGGGAAGGCTTTTGCGCTGCGGCGAAACCAGCTGAAGCTCCTGTCCCAACAACGATATTCTGTTGAGGCGGGATCGTTGCCGGTGTGCCGGGGCGCGCGGTGGGATATCGCTAGGAGGAAGCGACTGAGGTCCCGAAGGAGCACGAAACGATACGCTCGCGATGAGCGGTCTTGCGAACAGTTTTTGCCACGGGCGAGCGGCTCGCGTTCCAAACGCGTCGACAGGGTGGAAGGTCGAGGAAATCTCGACACGAGGAGGGGTTCTCGTCGGCACCCACTGACGATGTTGTGAGGTGGCGAGCAGGCACGATCGAGCTCAGGGTGCGAGGGGGCCTCGCCTCAAAGGGCTCAGCAGCCGGTGTGGCAGCAATATCACATGAAATCTTAGTAAGCTTGCTCGCATTTCCAGATGTTTCGCCGTGCCAGAAATGGCTGCGAGACAACGACATTTTGTATTTTCGTATGTTGGATCCGTGTTCGTTGGCCCGTGCCTTTCGCAACCGCGGCACTGTCCCGCCGTTCCGCGCCCGGCTAGTATGGACCTCAGGTTCCGCAGAAAGCATCACCCCTGTGAACGAGTTGTCCAAAGCCCCCCGACCGTCCCGCCGCGAATCGGTTAATCCGGTTGCGCGGCGGCTCGATCTGCCCGGCGGGGGGTGGATGTGACACAGGATGTTCCGGCGATCGCCATGCGGCGGTCCGAAGGGTCTCCATCCCGGACGCGGCGCGCCGCACGCTGGCTTGCGGTGGTGTGCCTCGCTGCCGCCTCCGGCGCGTGCGTTCTGACGCAGGACCTGCCTGATCCCGCCCTCGATGTTCCCACGCACTACAAATACGCGGGCAAGGGCGATGCGCCGCCGTCGTTGGATTGGTGGCGCGGCTTCCGCACCGCTGAGCTGACGCAGCTGATGGAAGAGGCGCAGACCGTCAACCTCGACATCGCCGCGGCGGTTGCGCGCATCGTCCAGGCCGATGCCCAGGCACGGCAGGCGGGCGCGGCGTTGCTGCCGAGCGTCTCGACGGGCGGATCGGAAACCTATTCGCGCACCTCGGGCGCAAGCTCCTCGGGCCTGTCCATCGGCGGCCGCGAAGTCGTCAACTATTCAGCCTCCCTGAGCGCCAGCTATCAGCTCGACTTCTGGGGCCAGAACCGTGATGCGCTGCAGACGGCCCAGGAGACGGCGAATGCCAACCGCTTCGATCGCGACACCGTCGCGCTGACGACGCTGGCAGCCGTCGCCAACGCCTATTTCCAGGTGCTGGCCTCGCAGGACCGCATCAGGACCTCACAGCGCAACATCGCAAGCGCGCAGCGCATTCTCGACGCGGTCAGGGAGCGGCGCAAGGCCGGCACCGGCACGGATCTCGATGTCGCCCAGCAGGAGAGCGTCCTTGCCAACCAGAAGGCCCTGGTGCCGCCGCTGCGCCAGACGCTGGACCAGAACGTCAACGCGCTCGCCGTGCTGGTCTCGCGCCCGCCGGAGAGCGTGCGCGTGCTCGGCGGCTCGCTCGACCGGGTCGCGATCCCGCGCGTGACGCCCGGCCTGCCGTCGGAGCTGCTGACGCAGCGGCCGGACATCCGTCGGCAGGAGGCACAGCTTGCGTCCGCGACCGCCAATATCGGCAACGCCCGCGCCCAGTTCTTTCCGACCATCCAGCTCACCGGCAATGGCGGCTATCAGAGTTCGGCGCTTGTCTCGCTGTTCCAACCGCATGCGGCTTTCTTCCAGCTCGTCGGCAGCGCCACGCAGCCGATCTTCGACGGCGGCAAGATCCTCGGCAATTTCGAGCTTGCCAAGGCGCGGCAGGACGAGCTGCTGCAGACCTACCGCAAGACCATCGTTCAGGCCTTTGCCGACGTCGACAATGCGCTGTTCTCGATCAAGCAGACCACGATCAAGCTGCAATTGCAGCGCGACGTCGTCGTCGCCTCGCGCCGCGCCTTCGATCTCTCCGAGCAGCAATTGCGCGCCGGCACCGCCGACATCGTGACCGTGCTCAACACCCAACTGACCCTGTTCCAGGCGGAAGACGCGCTGTCACAGGCGCAACTGGCCCGCTTGCTCGCCATCGTCAGCCTGTATCAGGCGCTCGGCGGCGGCTGGGAGCCGCGAATGGAGAAACCGGTCAATGCTCTTTAAGCCGGATAGCAAGCAAGGCGCAGAGGAGGGGACGGCGAGACGGTCGCGCGGCCGCGGCTTCGTCATGACCCTGATCACGCTCGCGATCCTCAGTGGGCTCGGTTATCTCGGCTGGACTATCTGGCATCAGCAGCCGCAGCAGGCGAACGGCCGCAACCAGCGGCCCGATCTGCCGGTGCCGGTGCTGGCGGCGACGCCCCGCATCCAGGACGTGCCGGTCTATCTCGACGGCGTCGGCGCGATCCGCGCGCTCAACACCGTGACCGTGCGCTCGCAGGTCGACGGCAAGCTGATTGCGGTGAACTTCACCGAGGGCCAGGACGTCAAGAAGGGCGACGTGGTCGGCGAGATTGATCCGGCAATCTACCAGGCGCAGTACGACCAGGCCGTCGCCAAGAAGGCGCAGGACCAGGCCCAGCTTGCCAACCAGCGCATCGACCTGACGCGCTACGAGCAGCTCGCTGCCTCCAATGCCGGCTCCAAGCAGCAGGCCGACACCCAGCGCGCGCTGGTCGCGCAGACCGAGGCCCTGGTGAAGGCCGACCAGGCCGCGATCGACAATGCGGCGGCAACACTCAGCTACACCAAGATCGTGGCGCCGATCTCGGGCCGTGCCGGCTTGCGTCAGGTCGACCAGGGCAACATCATCCATGCGTCCGACACCACGGGTCTCGTGGTGATCACGCAATTGCAGCCGATCGCGGTGTGGTTCAGCCTGCCGCAGCAGCAGATCATGCGCGTCAACGCGGCCGCGGCGAAAGGCACGCTCGCGGTCGACGTGTTCGGAAATGACGGCATCACGGTGATCGACACCGGCAAGCTGACCGGCATCGACAATCAGGTCGACCAGACCACCGGCACGCTCAAGCTCAAGGCGGAGTTTCCGAACGCCAATTACCAGCTTTGGCCGGGCCAGTTCGTCAATGTCCGCCTCAAGGTCGAGACGCTGATGCAGGCGGTGGTGATTCCGACGTCGGCCGTGCAGCGCGGCCCGATCGGGACATTCAGCTATGTCATCGGCGAGGACAATATCGTCTCGGCCAAGCCGGTAGTGGTGACCCAGCAGAACGAGCATGACGCCGTGATCGCCAGCGGCCTGTCGGTGAACGACCGGGTCGTCACCACGGGCTTTGCCAATCTGTCCGATGGCTCCAAGGTGATCATCGGCCGCGACGACCAGACCCCGTCGGCCGATCTCGCCCCGCGCAAGCGAGCGCGCGGGCCGGACGCGCAAAAGAAGGATGGGGCCAAGGAAGGTCAGAAGGAAGGCCAGAAGGACGGGCAGGGCAAGAGCGGCGAGTTCCGCGCCAAGCGCAACAGCAGCGAAGGCGACCAGAAGGGACAGACCGGGCCGGCTCCGGGGCCTACCTCAAGTCCTGGGGCACCAGGATCTGGAGCCAAGCAGCCATGATCCCGACAACGGCCGCCTGAGGCGGCAGGCAGAACCCATGGGTGTCTCCGAACCCTTCATTCGCCGGCCGATCGCGACCTCGCTGCTCGGCATCGCGCTTCTGATCGGCGGGTTGCTGGGCTATTTCGCGCTGCCGGTCTCTGCGCTGCCGCAGGTCGACTTCCCGACCGTGCAGGTGACGACGCAGCTTCCCGGCGCGAGCCCCGACGTGATCGCCTCGCTGATCACCGCGCCCCTGGAGCGGCAGCTCGGGCAGATCCCGTCGCTGTCGGCGATGAACTCGACGAGCTCGTTCGGCGTCAGCCAGATCTCGCTGCAGTTCGATCTCAACCGCGACATCGATGGCGCGACCCAGGACGTGCAGGCGGCGATCAACGCCGCGGCGGGCGTGCTGCCGAAGACGCTGCCTTATCCACCGACCTACGCCAAGGTGAACCCCGCGGACGCGCCTGTCATGACGCTGGCGCTGCGCTCGGACACCATCTCGCTGCGGGCGATGAGCGACATTGCCGACACCATTCTGGCGCAACGTTTGAGCCAGATCTCCGGCGTCGGACGGGTCTCGGTGCTCGGCGGGCTGAAACCGGCCGTGCGCATCCAGGCTGATCTGGCGCGGCTCGCCGCTTACGGCATCGCCATGGAGGATCTGCGCACGGCGATTGCCAACGCCAACGTCTCGGGGCCGAAAGGCTCGCTCGACGGCGCCCAGCAATCCTACATCATCGCGGCCAACGACCAGATCGCCGCAGCCGACGCCTACAGGCCCGTCATCATCGCCTATCGCAACGGCTCGCCGGTGACCATCGCCGACGTCGCGCAGATCGTCGATGGCCTCGAGAACGACCGCACCGGCGGCTGGTACCAGGGCACGCCCGCCGTCATCATCGACATCCAGCGCCAGCCCGGCGCCAACGTGATCGACGTCGTCGGCCAGATCCGCGCCGAGATCCCCAAGGTGCAGCGTGCGATCCCGGCCGGGGTGAACCTCACCATCGTTTCCGACCGCACCGTCACCATCCGCGCCTCGGTGCGCGACGTGCAGTTCACGCTCGTCCTCGCCGTCGTGCTGGTGACCCTGGTGGTGCTGCTGTTCCTGCGCTCGCTGCGCGCAACCGTGATCGCGGGCGTGGCGCTGCCGCTGTCGCTGATCACGAGCTTCGGCATTATGTATTTCGCCGGCTTCAGCCTCGACAATCTGTCGCTGATGGCGCTGACGATCGGCACCGGATTTGTCGTCGACGATGCCATCGTCATGATCGAGAACATCGTCCGCCACATGGAGAACGGCGACAGCGCGATGGAGGCCTCGCTCAAGGGTGCCAGCGAGATCGGCTTCACCGTGATCTCGCTGACGGTGTCGCTGATCGCGGTGTTCATCCCGCTGCTGTTCATGTCGGGCCTGGTCGGACGCATGTTCCGGGAGTTCGCGCTGACCCTGACGATCGCGGTCGTGACCTCGGCGGTGGTCTCGCTGACGCTGACGCCGATGATGTGCTCGCGCCTGCTCAAGCACGCCCATGAGGAGGTGGCGGTGCCGGGATTGGCCGCGATCAGCCGCTTCATCGACCGCACCGTCGAGGCCTATCACCGGACGCTGCTCTGGGTGCTGGAGCGCCAGCGCGCCACGCTGGTCGTGACCTTCGCCACGCTGATCGCCACCCTGGTCCTCTACGTCGTCGCGCCAAAGGGCTTCCTGCCGTTGCAGGACACCGCCTCGATCACGGCGGTGACGGAAGCCGGGCCTGACGTCTCGTTCGCGGAGATGCAGAAGCGGCAGGCCGAGGCGGCCGATGCCATCAAGGCGGATCCCGATGTGGTCGGCGTGGTCTCGGTGATCGGGGCGGGCTCGGTCAATCCGACCACCAATGTCGGCCGGCTCGTCATGGGCTTGAGGCCGCGCGGCGAGCGGCGTGATGACGTCGCGGTCGTGATAACCCGGTTGAAGGAGCGGGTCGCGGGCATCCCGGGCATGACCGTGTATTTTCAGCCGGTGCAGGACGTGCAGATCTCGACCCAGTCGAGCCGCTCGCAATACCAGTACACGCTGACCGGCACCGATGCGACGCTGGTGTCGGAATGGGCGCGCAAGCTGGTGACGGAGATGCGGCGCGATCCCTTGTTCCGCGACGTCTCCTCGGAGGCGCAGGAGGGCGGATTGCGGGCGCAGCTCGACGTCGATCGCACCCGCGCGGGCCAGCTCGGCGTGAGCCTGCAAGGAATCACGGATACGCTCAACGACGCCTTCGCGCAGCGGCAGATATCGACCATTTACGGCCAGGCCAACCAGTACCGCGTGGTACTGGAGGCGCTGCCGATGTACCAGCGCGATCCCTCGATCCTGTCGAAGCTCTACCTGCCGGGCGCCGCGAGCGCGACCGCCGGCGCACCGAACGCCCAGGTGCCGCTGTCGGCCGTGGCGACGCTAAAGCGCACCACCGCGCCGCTGGCGATCTCGCACCAGGCCCAGTTCCCCTCGGTGTCGCTCAGCTTCAACCTCGCGCCGGGAGCCGCGCTCGGCGATGCCGTCGACGCCGTAAAGACGATCGAGACCCGGATCGGCATGCCCAATAGCATCGTCGGCGTCTACGCGGGCGATGCCGCTGAATTCGCCAAGGCGCTTGCCGGCCAGCCATGGCTGCTGCTCGCCGCCGTGATCACGATCTACATCGTGCTCGGGGTGCTCTATGAGAGCTACATCCACCCGATCACGATCCTGTCGACGCTGCCCTCGGCCGGGGTCGGGGCGATCCTGGCGCTGGTGCTGTGCGGGCAGGACCTCTCGGTGATCGGCCTGATCGGCATCATCCTCTTGATGGGCATCGTCAAGAAGAACGCGATCATGATGATCGACTTCGCGCTCGAGGCCGAGCGCGGGCAGGGCATGTCGCCGAACGAGGCGATCGTGCAGGCCTGCCTGTTGCGCTTCCGCCCGATCATGATGACGACGCTGGCGGCGCTGTTCGGCGCGCTGCCGCTGGCGATCGAGAGTGGCACCGGCGCCGAGCTGCGTTTCCCGCTCGGCATCTCCATCATCGGCGGCCTGCTGCTCAGCCAGCTGCTGACACTCTACACGACGCCCGTGATCTACCTCGCGCTCGACCGCATCAACCGCCGCCTCGAGCAGGCGCTGCCGCCGGCCGAGTCCGGCGGGCCGCCCGTGGCGGGGGCGACCGAGGGGATGCAGTGATGGCATCGATCTCGGAGCCCTTCATTCGCCGCCCGGTCGCGACCACGCTGCTGTCGATCGGGTTGTTCCTGCTGGGTGTGGTCGCCTACGAGTTCCTTCCCGTCGCCTCGGTCCCGAACGTCGACTTCCCCGCAATCTTCGTCTCGGCAAGCCGGCCGGGCGCCGACCCGGCCGTGATGGCGGCAACGGTAGCCTCGCCATTGGAGCGGCGGCTGGGTGAGATCGCGGGCATCAACCAGATCACCTCGACCTCGACGCTCGGCAACACCAGCATCCAGCTCCAGTTCGACATCGGCCGCAGCATCGACAAGGCCGCGCGCGACGTGCAGGCGGCGATCAACGCCGCCATGGTCGACCTGCCGAGCGACCTGCCGACGCTGCCGCGTTTTCGCAAGGCCAACACGGCCGGCGCGCCCGTCTTCGTGCTGGCACTGACCTCGAACACGCTGTCCGCCAGCGCAATTTACGACGTCGCCGACACGGTCCTGGCGCAGCGCATCTCGCAGGTTCCGGGCGTCGGCAACGTGGCCATCAGCGGCGCCGATCAACCGGCGGTCCGCGTCCAGCTCAATCCGGTGGCCCTCTCGAACGCAGGCATCGCCACCGACGACGTCCGCACCGCGATCATCAACGCCAATCCGCTCGGTCCTGTCGGCATTTTCAACGGCGAACGCCAGAGCGAGACACTGGCGCTCAACAAGCAGATGCGCACGGCGAAAGAGTTCCGCGACATCGTCATCAAGAGTGCCAATGGCAATTTCCTGCGGCTGTCCGACGTCGCCGACATCGAGGATTCCGTCCGCAACGCGCGCTCGATCGCCTGGTTCAACAAGCAGCCGGCGGTGCTGATCCAGATCACCAAGCAGGGCGATGCCAACGTCATCGATACCGTCGACCGGGTGAAGGCGCTGATCCCCGAGCTCAGGCAATGGATTCCGGCCGGGGTCGAGATATCCACCCTGGTCGACCGCACCGGCACGATCCGCGCCAGCGTGCTCGACATGCAATGGACGTTGCTGGCGACCGCGATCCTCGTGATGGTCGTGGTGTTCGTGTTCCTGCGGCGCATGACGCCGACGATCGCGGCCGGCATCTCGGTGCCGCTGGCGCTGGCCGGCACCTGCGCCGGCATGTGGATCGCGGGCTTCTCGATCGACAATCTGTCGCTGATGGCGCTCGCGATCTGCGTCGGCTTCGTGGTCGACGACGCCATCGTCATGATCGAGAACATGTATCGCAATCTCGAGCACGGCATGCGGCCGTTCCGGGCGGCGCAGGAGGGCGCCAGGCAGATCGGCTTCACGGTGGTCTCGATCAGCCTGTCGCTGGTCGCGGCGTTCACGCCGCTGATCTTCATGGACGGCATCGTCGGCCGCCTCTTGCGCGAATTCTCGCTGACGCTGACCTTTGCCATTCTGGTCTCGACGCTGGTCTCGCTCACGGTCACGCCGATGATTTGCGCGCATTACATCCGGCAGCCCACGTCCGGCACGGCGACGCTGTTCGATCGCATCATCGAGGGCTCGCTGTCGCGCATCGTCGCCTTCTACGCCAAAACCTTGCGCACCGTGCTGGACTACCCGCTGGCGACGCTGCTGGTGTTCTTCGCCACCATCGGCCTTACCGTGACGCTCTACATCAAGGTGCCCAAGGGCTATTTCCCGACCGACGATTCCGGTTTCGTGATCGGGGCAACGCGCGCCTCGGCCGATATCTCGTTCCAGTCGATGCTCAGTCTGCAGCAGCGGCTCGCCGAAATCGTGATGAAGGATCCGGCCGTGGCTGGCATCGGCTCGACCGTCGGCGCTGGAGGCGGGCCGGGGGGAGCGACCTCGAACCGCGGCATCATGTATATCAGCCTGAAACCGCCGGCGGAGCGCGACCACGTCTCGACGGAGGTCGTGATCGACCGTCTGAGACGCGCGCTGTATCCCGTGGCCGGCATCCGCCTCTTCATGTTCGCCGCCCAGGACGTTCGTGCCGGCGGGCGGCAGAGCGATTCCGACTACCAGTACACGCTGACCAGCACCGACCTCAGTCTGCTGCAGAAATGGGCGCCCATCGTCGCCAAGCGCATGGAGAGCGTCGAGGGCATCACCGACATCTCCAGCGACCGCGATCCCGGCGGGCTTCAATTGACCCTGAGCATCGATCGCCAGAAGGCCTCTGCGCTCGGCGTCAGGGTTCAGGACATCGACAACGCGCTGAACAACGCCTTCTCGCAGCGGCAGATCTCGATCATCTACACCCAGCGCAACCAGTACATGACCGTGCTGGAGATCGATCCGAAATTCCAGGTCGATCCCTCCAACCTCGAGCGCATCTATGTCGCGGGCGCGGGCGATGCGCAGGTGCCGCTGTCGGCCGTGGTGCACGCGACGCGCGGCCTCGCCGCGCTCGCGGTCTATCACTCGCAGTCATTCCCCTCGACCACGGTGTCGTTCAACCTCCTGCCGAACGTCCAGCTTCAGGCGGCGACCCAGAACATTCAGCGGGCGGTCGAGGAACTGCACATGCCCGAAGGCATCCGCGGCAGCTTCGACGGCAATGCCGGCGACTTCGCCAAGACCAGCGGCCGCCAGCCGCTGCTCATCCTCGGCGCGCTGGTGGCGATGTATATCGTGCTCGGGGTGCTCTATGAGAGCCTTGCCCATCCGCTCACGATCATCTCGACGCTGCCTTCGGCCGGGCTCGGCGCACTGCTCGCCCTGCAGCTCACCAACACGCCGCTGACGGTGATCGCCTTCGTCGGCATCATCCTGTTGATCGGTATCGTCAAGAAGAACGGCATCATGATGGTTGACTTCGCGCTCGACGCCGAACGCCAGCGCGGCCTGTCGTCGGCGGAGGCGATCTTCGAGGCCTGCCAGGCGCGCTTCCGCCCGATCCTGATGACGACCATGGCGGCGCTGTTTGCCGGCATTCCGCTCGTGGTGGCGACCGGTCCCGGCACGGAGCTGCGCCGGCCTCTCGGCATCACCATCATCGGCGGCCTGTTCGTCTCGCAGATCCTGACGCTCTACACGACGCCCGTGATCTACCTCTTGATCGACCGCCTGCGGCGGCGGTCCGCGCCGCGCCCGCTGCCTGCGCCCGCGGAATAGGTTGTTGATGGCGCGCTTCAAGCGTATAGCAGCGCCCATGTCGAACCCACCCGATAAGGCCAGCGCCGATCCAATTCCCGAATGCCCGCATTGCCAGAAGCCGATGCCGCTGTGCATCTGCGACAGCGTCACGCCGATTGAAAACCGACTGTCGCTCCTGATCCTGCAACATCCGCAGGAGCAGGACAGGGCGCTCGGCACCGCGCGCCTGCTGGCGAAGCATTTCGCCGATGCCACGATGCGGGTCGGCCTGTCCTGGCCGAGCCTGTCTAAGGCACTGGGACGGCCGGTCGAGAACGCCGCGCGATGGGCCGTGCTCTACCTCGGCTCGGCACGCGCCGCCGATCTCGAAGCGGAAGGCGAGATCCTCGCACTCAACCGCAAGGGCGAGATCGCGGAGAACCAGCGCGCGATCCTCGGCAAGCTCGAAGGTGTCGTGCTGCTCGACGGCACCTGGAGCCAGGCCAAGGCGCTGTGGTGGCGCAATCCCTGGATGCTCAAGTGCCAGCGCGTGATCCTGAATCCGGCGCATCCCTCCCGCTACGGTCGCCTGCGCAAGGAGCCGCGCAAGGACGGGCTCTCGACCATCGAGGCCGCGGCGACGATTCTCGCGGGCCTCGAGCGGCGCCCCGATATCGCCGACACGCTGCATGCGAGCTTTGAACGGCTGTTGACGCGCTACCGCGAGGTCCAGGCCGAGATGCCGGAATTGGCCCCCAAGCCTGTCCCGAAAGCCCGGCGCGACTTCCGGCGACGCAAACGAGCCTGACTTCGGGTCGCATCCCCTGTACGGGACAGCCTCCGGTCAAAGTCGGATGAAGGCAGTTGCCTAACCCATTGATCCCCTATATTGCTCCGGCCTTACGGGGCCACGTGGCGGAGTGGTTACGCAACGGTCTGCAAAACCGTGTACACCAGTTCAATTCTGGTCGTGGCCTCCATCACAACCCTCTGATCTCTCGGCATAATTAGAAGCTCGGCGCGGATCCGCCGATGCTGCGCGCCCGCGCTCCGCCAAGCTGCGCGGTGGCACGATCACCGGGTTTGCCCGGAGCCTGCTGGAAACCTCCGATTCAGGCCGGCTGGCATAGAGTTCGCATCTGCGAAGTGATGCGTCTCGTCACCCGAGCACTGGAGCCACAAATGGGCGACATCGTCCGATTTGTCCCGAAATCCGAGCTGGAGCGGGCGCGCCTCATCCGTGAGGCCCGCGCGATCTATGACAGCATCTTCCCATCGGCCGCACCGGACCGGGCGCCGCAGGGTGACGAGGATCGCGTCAAGAATTGATCTTTTGCCGAGCCGGGCTTCCGGCGTAGGCCCCCACAGCAAAACGCCCGCGAGGGCGGGCGTTCGGTTCACCGCGAAGAGCGGCCCTCAGCAGGCCGCGTACCAGCCGTCGGGAAACGGCAGGAGGGGCCAGGCGCCCTCATTGTCATTGGCGGCTTTGGACGTCGCGTCGAAACTCCACGAGCGGGGCACGAATTCCTCCTCCGGCGCGGGAGCGAAATCTTCAATGAGCATGGCGTCCCGGACGGCATCCAGCAGCAAGTTGAATTCGGCTTCGCTTCTCATCGCACCCTCGCAAAACGCGGATGGCGCAATGTCGCAAAGCCGGTTTGTTACCTGATTGAGCCGATCGTTCGCATTTTAACGATCCGGCGATCTGGCCCCGATTGGTTAGCGATTTCTAAAGAAGTCCCGTCGGGAACCTACGTTCCACCCCAGCATCCCCAGTGTGAAAGAGATCACATCCTCCGCGATTTAATTCTCCTACCCCTTCGCACGACGCCGGCCAGCAAGGCCGGGAGGCGGGCAGGGCAGACAGGAGACGGGTCATGAAGGCGAGGTTCTTGCGGTTTGCGGGTGTGAAGTGCCGGGCGCGCCGCGCCTCGACCGTCGGGCTGTTCCTGGCGCTGTTCGCCCCCGCTGCCTACGCGCAAGGGACGGCGGAGCAGCGCCGGGCCTGTACGCCCGATGTCTACCGGCTTTGCGCCGGCGAAATTCCCAATGTCCGCGCCATCACGGCCTGCCTGCGCCGTAACCGCTCCAGCTTGAGCGAGGCTTGCCGAAGCGTGTTCGACCAGGCCGGCGGTTGATTTAGCGGGGCTGTGGGTTTGTGCGCAGCAAGTCGTCCGGTTGGCTGACGAATCCGCGCTACCGGTCCTGTGGATATGCTGCGGACAGGCTGTGGACCGGTGGCAGGTGCCGGTCGCCCTGAGAGAGCGGTAGGTGAACGCAGGTCTCGTACCCCGAGCGCTTTACGGTGCACGCGTCCGGGACACGAGACCGGAGCGAGACGCAAAAGGTCGTGCCGAACGCTCCCGGCATTTCGTCTCAAATTGCAACCCGCGGATGCAAGAAGTCTTGATCGGCCGTGACCTACAGGTGAGTGGCGGTCTTGAACGCGGCTCCGGGGCAGGACGACTAACAGGTTAGCGTGCATGAGGATCAGGGAAACGTGATCAGGCCTCCTCTTTCTAAAGCACCAAAATGGTGCTTTAGTGCTTTCCATGAGCCAGTCGCCCCGAAACGCGCCGTCCGCGCTGCGTTACAGGCTTGCCCCTGACCCGGTCGCCAAGGCCGCGCTGGAGGCGACGTTTAGGGCTTACGACCGCATGATGGAGATCCTCGACGAGGTCGCGCGGAGCCACAATGTCGGCTCCAACGTCGTGCTGCTGCATGCTCACGCCTATGACCCGATCCGCAAGGCGACCGCGCTGCCCTCGCGCCTGGTGACGTTGGGCCTGCGCGACCGGGCCGATTACCGCGCGGCACAGGGCCGCCGTCTGCCGCTCGACGACAAGCTCGCCAAGATCAAGGGTCCCGCGACCATTTCGATTGCGACCGTCGAGGGGCGCTTCAGCGTGCCCTTCGACTACGCCGGCTATGCCGAGGGCTGGGGACACAGCGTGCCCGCGCGCCTGGTCCGTACCGATGACGGTTTCGAAGTTCACTACGGCGTCACGCCGAACACTCTGCCAGAGGAGGAGAACGCTATGGATACCATCGCTGCCGCCCCCGACAATTTCCTGTCCCGGGTCGGGCGCCTGATCGCCGGCATCGCTTACGACGCGATCGAGCAGGCGGAAGGCAAGAACAAGCTCAAGGTGGTCGGCCAGGCGATCCGCGAGATTGAGCGCGCCGAGAGCGAAGCGCGCGACGCGCTCGCCGCCGCGCGTGCCGAGGAATACCGCCTCAGCGCGCGCCGCACCGAGATCGAGCGCGAGATGGCCGATCTCGCGCCCAAGATCGAAGGGGCGATCGCTATTAGCCGCGACGACCTCGCTCGTGCTGGCATCGCACGGCAGATGGATCTGGAGGCGCAGTTCGAGGTGCTCTCCCGCGCCATCGACGAGAACAACGAGAAGATCGAGCAATGTGTCACCTCGCTGCGTGCGGTGCTGTCGGCACTCCAGGACGCCGAGCAGCGCCGCGCCGATCTCGAAAAGAGCGAGGCGGCCGCGAGCCAGCAGGGCTCGACGTCGCCCCGCAAGCAGGGCGGCACGTCCGCTGCAGCCAAGGCCTTGCGTGCGGGCAGGGCGGTAGCGCGGGCCACCGGCGTGCCGCCGGGCATCCCGTATTCGAGCGACATCGACGAGCTCAGCACGCTCCATCGCGACAAGGAAATTGCGGCGAGGCTGGCGCGGCTGAAGTCGCGCTCCTGAGTGCCGTGTCATGAGCGCTCTGCTCGAACACGTCATGTCGCCGGAGGTCAGGCCGTTCGCGATCGCGGCGGCCATGATCGTCATCGTCGGCTCGATCGAGGTGGTCTCGATGCTGGTCGGCGCCTCCTTGAGCGAGATGCTCGGCACCAACATCGACTTTGGTCATCCCAGCGACAATGGCGTGATCAACGCCATCTCCTGGATCAATGTCGGCGGCGTGCCGCTCTTGATCTTTCTGTTGCTGCTGCTCGGCGCTTTCTCCATTACCGGCTTCCTGATCCAGGACATCGCACGAATGGTGGCCGGTCCCTTGCCGGCGACGCTCGCCTCGGTCGGAGCGGTTGCGGTCTCGGTGCCGCTGGTGCGCTCCGCGAGCAGGGCCATCGCGCGGGTCATTCCCAAGGATGAAAGCTATGTCGTCGGCCTCGGCGACCTCGTCGGCCGTGTCGGGGAGGTCGTCATCGGCCCGCTCGATCAGGGCCCGCCCGGCAAGGTCAGCGTGGCCGATATCCATGGCAACCGCCATTTCGTCTGGGCGGTCGCCGCGCCGTCGTCCTCGCCGCTGCCGCAGGGAACCATGGTCCTGCTGGTCGATCGCGACGGCACCCGCTTCGTTGCGGTGAAGGCCGAGGATGAACTTAAGCCGTCGAAGCCACCTCTAAGCAGCAGCTAGGTCATTCATTGGAGAATATCATGTTCGACATCGCAGTCCCGGCCATGATCGGCGTCGCGCTGATCGTCGTCCTCGGGATCGTCTTCACCATCCTCTACAAGCGCGCCACACGCGACGAGGCCTTCGTGCGCACCGGCCTCGGCGGCAAGAAAGTCGTGCTCGACGGCGGCGCCATGATCCTGCCGATCTTCCACTCCTATGCCAGCGTCAATCTGAAGACGCTGCGGCTCACCGTCGAACGCAAGGAGCGGGAATCCCTCATCACCAAGGACCGTTTGCGTGTCGACATCGTCGCCGAGTTCTACGTCCGCGTCCGTCCGGACGAGGAGAGCATCGCGCTGGCAAGCCAGACGCTGGGCGCCCTGACCAACGACGCCGAGGCGCTGCGCAACCAGGTCGAGGCGAAGTTCGTCGACGGCCTGCGCTCGGTCGCCGCGACCATGAGCATCCTGGAGCTTCAGGAGAAGCGATCGGACTTCGTCAAGCACGTGCAGTCCACGGTCGAGTCCGACGTGAAGTCGAACGGTCTCGAACTGGAGTCGGTGTCGCTGACCAAGCTGGACCAGACCGACGTCAAGTTCTTCAACCCGGAGAACTTCTTCGACGCCGAAGGCCTGACCCAATTGAAGACCGTCACCGAGACCCGTCGCCGCGACCGCAACGCCATCGTGCGCGACAACGAGGTGGCGATTGCGCAGAAGGACCTCGAGGCGCGGCAGCAGACCCTCGGCATCGAGCGGACCAAGAAAGAGGCCGAGCTCTCCCAGGAGCGCGACATCGCCAACAAGACCGCAAGCACCCGCGCCGAGGTCGCGACTGCAACCCAGACCGCGCGCCTGACCGAGGAGAACGCCCGCATCGATACCGATAGGGCGGTTGCCGAGAAGGAGGCCGGCGCCAAGCAGGTCAAGGAAACCGCGGTGATCGAGTCGGATCTGGCGATCAACAAGCGCAAGACCGACGCCCAGCGCGAGATCCAGATCGCCACGCAGGAGAACGAGATCCAGATCGCGGCCAAGAGCAAGCAGACATCGGAAGCTGTCGCGGAAGCCAAGACCGCCGAAGCGATCGCCGTCTCCGCGGAGGAAAAGGTCGTCACGGCGCGCGCCGTCGAGGTCGCCGATCGTGCCCGTCTCACCCAGGTGCTGGCCGCGCGCACCGAGGCCGAACGCAAATCGACCGAGCTGATCGTCGCGGCCGAGGCCGAGAAGAAGGCCTCGCTCGATCGCGCCGAAGCCGTGAAGACGCTGGCCACCGCGGAAGCCGAATCCAACAAGATCAAGGCCGTCGGCGTTCGCAACATCGGTGAGGCCGAGGCCGCCGTCATCACCATGAAGAACGAGGCGCAGAACAAGCTCGGCAGCAACGTCATCGACTTCGAGATCGCCAAGAAGCGGATCGAGACGATGCCCTTGGCGCTGGCCGAGATGGTCAAGCCGATCGCAAACCTCAAGGACGTCCGTATCCTGCACACCGGTGGTGCGTTCGGCGGCAATGGCTCAGGTGGAGGCAATGTCGGTTTCGGCGAAGGGCTCGCCGGCGAGCTGCTCAAGGTCCACGCGTTGCGTCCGATGATCGACGAGATCCTGCGCCAGAGCGGCTTTGCGCCGGGCGACGATCCCGTGCAGGCGCTGGTCGGCGCGGTGACCGGGAAGAGTAATGGCGCGGCTGTGCCGGCGCCTGCGCCTGCGCCGGCGCCGGCGAAGACAAACGCCGCCGATCTATGAATGCCCGTTCATTGCTGCGGAGAATTCGAAACGATAGAAGCAAGTCTGCGCGTCTCGCGTCGCGCAACGTTCCGGAGTGCAGATCGACGGCGTGTTGAACCCTTCGATCGCGCTCCGGACATGTCTCGAGGCAACGCTTTTTGTTGCCGCGGCGGCTGCGCCGATCGACGCCGGGCGCCGAGGCCTGTTTCGATCGGAGGATTTTCACATGAAGTATTTTC
This sequence comes from Bradyrhizobium sp. WYCCWR 12699, assembly GCF_032144035.1. Classification (NCBI taxonomy): domain Bacteria; kingdom Pseudomonadati; phylum Pseudomonadota; class Alphaproteobacteria; order Hyphomicrobiales; family Nitrobacteraceae; genus Bradyrhizobium; species Bradyrhizobium sp. WYCCWR 12699. The sequence goes on along the minus strand of NZ_JAVTJN010000036.1, from coordinate 106,843 downwards.
TGTCTGGATTGATCGCGATCGGTTTATCGGTCGCCGCCATGCCTGCGTTCGCGGCTGACGCCCGCAACGTCACCGTCGTCAACGAGACCGGCTATGCCATCAAATTCCTCGGCTTCAACGCGCCGGACGATGGACTGGACGAGTGGGAGAACGAGCTCGAGAAGGTGCTGCAGAACCAGGCCAGCACCTATGTCGAGTTCGACGAGGACGACGAGGGCTGCGTCTGGAACATCCGCGTTGACTGGCAGAACTACGACGAAGCGGTGCTGTGGAAGAACGTCAATCTCTGCAAGATGACCGCGCTTCGGCTGCGCTACGACCCCGGCACCAAGACCACCTCGTTTCTCGCGGAATAGCGATCGGCCGTCACGGCCTGGAGGAGGGACCTTTCAGGCCCTTCCTCAGCTACGTTCGGATGATGACGAATTCGTCCTTTGCAAGCGCAAGCGGCTTTGTTATACGCAGCCCCGCGCGAACGACTGGTTCGCCTTTTCCTCGGTAGCTCAGCGGTAGAGCATCCGACTGTTAATCGGATGGTCGCTGGTTCGAATCCAGCCCGGGGAGCCAAATCTTACCGTAAATTCAATGAGTTGCGACCGCGTCCTCATGCGGCAGGCGACCTCGTTGCATTGGTTTCTGAGCAGCGCCTTCGCGATTCCTGCCTGGAATCGCATTCAAGCAGATGTGTGGATGGGCGTCGTCACGCCATGCGGGCGGCGCCAAATCGACTCAATTGAAATCGAGCTTCGACAGCTGCCGGAATTTTACGGAGCTGATTCCCATGCCAGACATCCAGGTCGACCGTTCTCAGATGGGCCCCTCGATTCTGCCGGCCGAGATTCCCGAGCTCAGCGACGATGAATGCCTCGCCTGTCTGGCGCGTGCGGTCGAAACGCCCAATTCGGCGCGGCTGGATGAGGTCGCAGCTCTGATCGGCCGCCTCGCGGTGGCAATCGAGTAGGGCTGGTTGCCGCTGCGATCGGGAGGTTGCGGAAAGCTCCGGGTCTAGGGGCGAGTGTCATGTTGCGTTTTCGTCGGGCATGTTCCAAAGATGCCGCGAATTTTGGCTCGCGACCGACGGCTGGAGCTGTCGATCGCACCGCCTCGACAAGGCACCGCGAGACCCGACATGCCGCAGAATGACACGCTTCCCAAGACCGAATCCGGGTACCGGACGGACGCCCTGGAGATCCATCAGGCTGCAGAACGCAAGAAGCAGGCTGCGGAGAGCGAGAAGCGGCGCCTCAAAATGGTCGATGGCCAGGTGCGCACCAATGACGTCACCGACCGTCGTGTTCTCGATGCCATGCTCACGGTTCCGCGCGAGGCCTTCGTGCCGGCCGACAGGCAGGCACTGGCTTACCTCGACCTCGATCTTGACGTCAGCGAGGGTGGAGCCAAGCGCTTCCTCATCAAGCCGCAGCTGACCGGCAAGCTGCTACAGGCCGCCGAGATCGGCGAGGGCGACAACGTGCTGGTGGTCGGCTGTGCGACGGGATATTTCGCCGCGCTGGCAGCCAAGCTGGCGCGCCAGGTCACCGCGACGGAATGCGATTCGGCGCTGGCCGCGAAGGCCACGAATGCCTTCGCTGCCCTGAAGCTTGCCAATGTCGCCTGCAAGGCCGCCGCCTGCGGCGAGGGCGATCCGTCCGCCGCTCCCTATGACGTGATCATCCTCAATGGCGCTGCCGAGGTGATGCCGGAACCCCTGCTCGGGCAGCTGAAGGAGGGCGGGCGCCTGGTGGGCGTGTCCGCCGAATCCAGGCCGCCGCGGGCCGTGATCGTGACCCATACCCACGGTGAATTCGGCCATCGGGCCCTGTTCGACGCCGCCGCCCCGGTCCTTCCCGGGCTGGCGCGGGCGGCCGGCTTCGTCTTCTGACGGCAAAGCCCATTAAAATCCCGTTCTGAATCAGAAGTGTGGCCGGGATGCTGCACGTGAAGAGTTTCCACCGGGAACTACCCTCAGGTAGTTCCGTCGCGCCAATCCGCAGCCTATGTTGCGGCGGGGCAACGACTCCACTCGGTAGACGGTAACCCAGCTCGCGGGCACGAGCCGGGCGTTAGAATGAACGGAAATTTTGGGATGCATGGGGTGAAGCTCTCCACCGGAGCTGCGGTTTCGGTCCTGTTGCTGGCGCTTGCCGGGCCGACGCCTGCCTTGGCGGACACGATCAACGCCGCACTGGTGCGCGCCTATCAGAACAATCCGCAGCTCAACGCACAGCGTGCCCAGGTGCGCTCGACTGACGAAAACGTGCCGCAGGCTTTGTCCGGCTATCGCCCGAAGGTCAATCTGACGGCGAGCGGGGGCATTCAGTACTCGGACTTCAAGAGTTCTTCCACCAGCGATCCGGTCAACGGCAAAGGCTATCCCCGGAGCGTGGGACTGACGGCTTCGCAGACGCTTTACAACGGCAACCAGACGGCTAACAGGACGCGCGCCGCGGAGAGCCAGGTTTCCGGCTCTCGCGAAGCGCTGCGCAGCCTCGATCAAACCGTGCTGCTCCAGGCTGCTACGACCTACATGGACTATCTGCGCGACGCGGCGACGCTCGAAGTTCAGCGCAGCAACGTGCGGGTCCTCGAGCAGACCCTCAAGCAGACCCGTGATCGTTTCAACGTCGGCGAAGTGACCCGCACCGACGTTGCGCAATCGGAAGCACAGCTGGCGGCCGGCAGGACGCAGGCCCTGACCGCCGAGGCGAATCTCACCACGACGCGCGCGAACTTCCGCCGCATCATCGGCAACGAGCCGACGAACTTGGCGCCCGGCTCGCCCGTGGACCGTTTCCTGCCCGCGACGCTCGCTGCCGCGGTCGAGCTCGGCCTCGTCGAGCATCCGAACGTCACGGCTGCGATGTTCGGCATCGACGTCAATTACCTGCAGGTCAAGGTCGCCGAGGGCGCTCTGCTGCCGACAGTCACACTGCAGGCGGGGGTGACCCAAGCCTACGAACAATCTTTGATTCAATACCGTTCGCTCAGTGCCACAGCGCTCGCGCAGATCTCGGTGCCGATCTATCAGGGTGGCAGTGAATATTCGCTGATCCGTCAATCCAAGGAAAACCTGGCTCAGCAACGTCTCAACCTCGAAAACACGCGCGATCAGACCCGCGCGACCGTCGTGCAATGGTGGGGCTCGCTGCAGGCCGGCAAGGCGCAGGTGCAGTCGGCGCAGGCGCAGGTGGCGGCGTCCGAGATCGCGCTGAACGGCGTACGCGAGGAAGCCAAGGCCGGGCAGCGCACCACGCTCGACGTGCTCAACGCGCAGCAGGCGCTGGTCAATGCGCGCGTCGCGCTCGTGACCGCGCAGCACGACCGTGTCGTCGCATCGTACAACGTCCTCGCCGCCGTCGGCCGTCTGGCGCCGCAGGTCCTGGGCCTTGCGACCAATGTTTACGATCCCAGCGTTCACTACCATCAAGTCCGCGACAGCTGGGGCGGTGTGCGCACGCCTGACGGGCGCTGATCCCGTAATCGTCCGGTCGGCCACGCGAATAGCCGAGGCCGACCGGCGCTTTGCTTGCAATCGTCAAAATCCCTGACATAGCCTTGCCAAGAGAATGCGGGTCGATTCGCCTCGCACTGATGCTGTGTGCGTAAAGCTTGAGTGCCGGGGGCAGGGGCGCACCGCCGCACGTTGAGCCGTGATCTGGGGACAAGTCGGGCTGCCGCGACGAAAATGTCGGGCCACTTGGTGCGGAACCGGCCAATCCTGTCCTGCTTGGTGTAAAACAACGCATGCGAGGGCGTTGATGATGTGGAGTCGGAGATGACGCAGCCTGCAAAGGTTACAGAACCCTCGATGGAGGAGATTCTGGCCTCGATCCGGCGCATCATTGCCGACGATGAGGCCAAGCCGCCGCCGGCCGAGACCGCTAAGCCCGAGAAAGCCGCGGCCCCCGCAGCCCCGCCGAAGCCGCAGGTGATGAACGACATTCCGCCCTCCAAGGTCGCACCGCCCAAGCCGGCCGCCGAGAAGCCCGCGCCACCTCCGGCCGCAAAGCCGGCTCCAGCTCCCGCACCTGCGGCGGATGCATCGCCAAACAGCCAGGACGACATCGACGCGCTGCTGGCGGGGCTCGATGCGGCCACACCTGCGCCCGAGGTCCGCACGCCCGAGCCGGAGCCCGAACCCGAGCCTGAGCCCGACGTGCTCGAATTGACCGACGAGATGGCGATGGACCCGACACCGGCTCCGCCGCCACCGAGCTTCCGCAAGGTCGAGCCGCGGGACGATCTCGAATTCGCCGAAGCGCCGCCGCCGCGCCCAACGCCGCCACCGTCCTACGCGCCGGTCGATTTCGATGCCCCGCCGTTGCCGCCGCAGCAGCCCATGCTCGCGCAGTCGACGGTCTCGGCGGTCGAATCCGCGTTCAATTCCCTGGCCCATACGGTGCTCAGCAGCAACGCACGGACGCTGGAAGATCTGGTCAAGGAGATGCTGCGTCCGATGCTGAAATCCTGGCTCGACGACAATTTGCCGGGCCTCGTGGAACGCATCGTGAAGGCCGAAATCGAGCGGGTCTCGCGCGGCGGCCGCTGAGACCGGCGGTCCGGCCCCGATAAAGCCCTGCTCTCAGGGCATATTCGGCCTGCGGAGCGGGCCGAATGCCCTTAGCCGCTGAGCTTCCCGTTGACTTGACCCGCACACGCGGCTTTCTACAGCCCCATGATCGAGAAAAATTACCAGCCCGCCGATATCGAAGCCCGCATGTCCGTGGTGTGGGAGGACAGCCTTGCCTTCAAGGCCGGACGCCCTGACCGCCGCGACGCCGTGCCGTTTACCATCGTGATCCCGCCGCCGAACGTGACGGGCTCGCTGCACATGGGCCACGCCCTCAACAACACGCTGCAGGACATCCTCTGCCGGTTCGAGCGCATGCGCGGCCGCGACGTGCTGTGGCAGCCCGGCACCGATCATGCCGGCATCGCCACCCAGATGGTGGTCGAGCGGCAGCTGATGGAACGGCAGCAGCCCGGCCGCCGCGAGATGGGCCGCGAGAAATTCCTGGAGCGGGTCTGGCAGTGGAAGGCCGAGAGCGGCGACACCATCATCAACCAGCTCAAGCGCCTCGGCGCTTCCTGCGACTGGTCGCGCGAACGCTTCACCATGGACGAGGGCCTCTCGAAGGCCGTCGTCAAGGTGTTCGTCGAGCTGCACCGCGACGGCCTGATCTACAAGGACAAGCGGCTGGTGAACTGGGACACCAAGCTGCTCACCGCGATCTCCGATCTCGAAGTGCAGCAGACCGAGGTGAAGGGTCACCTCTGGTATCTGCGCTACCCGATCGAAGGCAAGACCTTCAACCCCGAGGATCCCTCGAGCTTCATCGTCGTCGCCACCACGCGCCCCGAGACCATGCTCGGCGACACCGGCGTGGCCGTGCATCCCGAGGATGAGCGCTATCAGAAGCTGGTCGGCAAAAACGTCATCCTGCCGCTGGTCGGCCGCAAGATTGCGATCGTCGCCGACGATTATTCCGATCCGGAGAAGGGCTCGGGCGCGGTCAAGGTGACGCCGGCGCACGACTTCAACGACTTCGAGGTCGGCAATCGCCACGGCCTGCGCCGCATCAGCGTGATCGACCGGGAAGGTTGTCTCGATCTCGTCGGCAACGAGGACTATCTGCGCGACCTGCCGGAAGGCGCCTCGCAATTCGCCGAGGAATTCCACCGGGTCGACCGCTTCGCCGCGCGCAAGCGCATCGTCGAGCGCCTGGAGAGCTTCGGCTTCGTCGAGCGGATCGAGCCGCACACCCACATGGTGCCGCATGGCGACCGCTCGGGCAGCGTGATCGAGCCGTACCTGACCGACCAATGGTATGTCGACGCCAAGACGCTCGCGAAACCGGCGATCGCGGCGGTGCGTTCGGGCGAAACCTCGTTCGTGCCGAAAAACTGGGAGAAGACCTATTTCGACTGGATGGAGAACATCCAGCCCTGGTGCATCTCGCGCCAGCTCTGGTGGGGCCACCAGATCCCGGCCTGGTACGGGCCTGACGGCAAGGTGTTCGTCGCCGAGACCGAGGAGGAGGCGATCAGCCACGCCCTCGGCTATTACGTCGAGCAGGAGGTCATCACGGCCGAGCAGGGCCGCGAGATGGCGCTCGACCGCAACAAGCGCGAAGGCTTCATCACGCGCGACGAGGACGTGCTCGACACCTGGTTCTCCTCGGCGCTGTGGCCGTTCTCGACGCTCGGCTGGCCCGAAGACGCCCCCGAGGTGCAGCGCTACTACCCGACCAATGCGCTGGTGACCGGCTTCGACATCATCTTCTTCTGGGTCGCCCGCATGATGATGATGGGCCTGCACTTCATGAAGGAGGTGCCGTTCTCGACGATCTACATCCACGCCCTCGTCCGCGACGAGAAGGGCGCCAAGATGTCGAAGTCGAAGGGCAACGTCATCGATCCGCTCAACCTGATCGACGAATACGGCGCGGACGCGCTGCGCTTTACCCTGGCCGCGATGGCGGCGCAGGGGCGCGACATCAAGCTCGCCACCAGCCGCGTCGAGGGCTACCGCAATTTCGCGACCAAGCTCTGGAACGCCTGCCGCTTCGCGGAAATGAACCACTGCGCCGTGCCCGACGGTTTCGAGCCGGCGAAGGCGAAGGAGACGCTGAACCGCTGGATCGCACATGAGAGCGCGCACACCACGCGCGAGGTGACCGAGGCCATTGAAGCCTATCGCTTCAACGATGCGGCCGGCGCGATCTACCGCTTTGTCTGGAACGTCTATTGCGACTGGTATGTCGAGCTCGCCAAGCCCGTGCTGCTTGGCCCGGACAGTCCCGCCAAGGACGAGACCCGCGCCATGGTCGCCTGGGCGCGCGACGAGATCCTGAAGCTGCTGCACCCCTTCATGCCCTTCATCACCGAGGAGCTTTGGGAGGTGACGGCCAAGCGTGACGGCCTGCTCGCATTGGCGCAATGGCCGCTGAAGCGGGCCGAGCCGACGCCCGAGCAGCTTGCGATGCTGGCTGCGACGACGGGGACGACCGATCCGCTCGTCTCGCCGGCCTGGGTGCTGCCGATCTTCGACCATGCCGACTTCACCGATCCCAAGGCGGAAGCCGAGATCGGCTGGGTGATCGACCTCGTCACGCAGATCCGCTCAGTGCGCGCCGAGATGAATATCCCGCCGGCAACGCTGACGGCGCTGGTGCTCGCCGGCGCCTCGGCCGAAACCAGGGAGCGCGCGCCGCGCTGGACTGACGTCATCAAGCGCATGGCCCGGCTGTCGGACATCTCCTTCGCCGACCGTGCGCCCGATGGTGCGGTCCAGCTGCTCGTGCGCGGCGAAGTGGCCGCGCTGCCGCTCAAGGGCGTGATCGACGTCGCCGCCGAGCGCACGCGCCTCGACAAGGAGATCGCCAAGGCCGACGCCGACATCAAGCGCGCCGAGTCGAAGCTCGCGAACGAGAAATTCGTCGCCAACGCGGCCGAGGAGGTCGTAGAGGAGGAGCGCGAGAAGCGCGAGGCCGCGCTGGCCCGCAAGGCCAAGCTGCTCGAGGCGCTGGAGCGGTTGAAGCAGGCGACGTAAGCCTATTTCGGGAACGGCTTGCTGAGAAACTTCGAGCCTCTGACGCCATAGCGCCAGGGCAGCTCGACCGCCTTGGTGATGCCGATCCGGATGCCGGTGGCGACCTCGACATCCTCCGTCCGCGCGTGCAGTGCGATCGGCGGGCGGTCCAGCGGCAGAGTGTTGTGGGCGATGGTGATGCCGAGCGCCTCGGTCAACTTGCCCGGGCCCGAGCACAGCGCGTGCAGATCCTGGAGATGACGGCGGCGACGCATGGCCCCGATGCCATGCGTCGGCTCCAGCGCGCGGATCAGCACGGCGCTGGCCGAGCCTTCCTCCTCGCAGACGAAGTTCACGCACCAGTGGATGCCGTAGGAGCGGTAGACATAGGCAAAGCCCGGCGGGCCGAACATGATCTGGTTCCGCGGTGTCGGGCCGTTGTAGGAGTGCGCCGCGGGCTCGGTATGATGATAGGCCTCGACCTCGACGATGATCCCGCCGACGCCGCCGACCAGTAGGGTCGCGCCGATCAGGTCGGGCGCGACCTCGTGGACGCTGCGATCGAAAAAGCCGCGCTTCAGGACTTTGCCGAGCCGGGGTGTGGACGTCTTGGAGGTTGGAGCCATTCGAGGTGAGAATCGCTTGAGAACAGAGCAGGATATTGCCCATATCTGCCATGTTCCCTGAAGCGGGGCGAGCCGGGTTGCGATGCACGGCCAGACCGACTAGGTAGGACCTGAACAGACCGGACACCCCATGGTCGTTATTGTCGATACCATCACGAACCCGTTGCGCCCGCGCCACCCCGAAAAGGTGAACCGGCCTGATTCCGTTTCCCCGCCGAAGCCGGACTGGATCCGCGTGCGTGCGCCGACCACCCGCGGCTATGCCGACACCCGCAACATCGTGCAATCCAACGGCTTGCACACCGTGTGCGAGGAAGCGGGCTGCCCGAATATCGGCGAGTGCTGGGACAAGAAGCACGCGACCTTCATGATCATGGGTGACACCTGCACCCGGGCCTGCGCCTTCTGCAACGTCAAGACGGGCCTGCCGAATGCGCTGGATGCGGCCGAGCCGCAGCATGTGGCCGAGGCGACGGCCAAGCTCGGCCTTGCCCATGTCGTCGTCACCTCGGTCGATCGCGATGACCTCGCTGATGGCGGCGCCGAGCATTTTGCCCAGACCATCCGCGCGATCCGCGCCGCGTGTCCCTCGACCACGATCGAGATCCTGACACCGGACTTCCTGCGCAAGGAGGGGGCGCTCGAAATCGTCGCGGCCGCCAAGCCCGACGTCTTCAACCACAATCTCGAAACCGTGCCTTCGCGCTATCTCACGGTGCGGCCGGGCGCGCGCTATTTCCATTCGATCCGGCTGCTGCAGCGGGTCAAGGAGCTCGATCCCACCATCTTCACCAAGTCCGGCATCATGGTCGGCCTCGGCGAGGAGCGCCACGAGGTGCAGCAGGTGATGGACGATCTGCGCTCCGCCGACGTCGATTTCCTGACCATCGGCCAGTATCTGCAGCCGACCCGCAAGCACCACGCGGTGATGCGCTATGTGCCGCCGGACGAGTTTTCGTCCTATGAGAAGATCGCCTACACCAAGGGCTTCCTGATGGTGTCCGCGAGCCCGCTGACCCGGTCGTCGCATCATGCCGGCGAGGATTTTGCGAGACTGAAGGCCGCGCGGGCAGCTAGCGCCCGCTGAACCGCCATCTGAGTCACCATGCCCAAATTTTCGAGCAAGCGCCGTGTCAATCACAGCGCATCCGAGATGTTCGACCTGGTCGCCGACGTCGAGCGCTACCCGGAATTCGTGCCGCTTTGCAGCGCGCTGAAGGTGCGCCAGCGGATGGCCAAGCCCGACGGCACCGAGGTGCTGGTGGCCGACATGACGGTGTCGTTCAAGCTGGTCAAGGAATCCTTCACCAGCCGCGTGACGCTCGACCGCGCCAATTTGAAGATTCTCGTCGAGTATCTGCAAGGTCCCTTCAGTAATCTGGAAAACCGCTGGACATTCGAGCCCAAGGGTGAGGGCGTCTGCGACGTCGGTTTCTTCCTTTCCTACGAATTCAAGAGCCGCATGCTGGCGCTCCTGATGGGCTCGATGTTCGATGCCGCCTTCGCGCGGTTCTCGACCGCGTTCGAAAAGCGTGCGGATGCCATTTACGGTCGACCGAAGCTGGCGTCGACGTAAGCTGTTGCAACTCTCGTGTCCAGGACGCGCTGCAACGCGCAAGCGTTGCTGCGCAGAGCCGGGACCCAGAAAGCAACACGGCAAGACGAGGTGAGATGGGCCCCGGCTCTGCAGCGCACCGCTCCCGGACGATGCTTCGCATCGCCTAGAGAGCTGCGCTGCGTCCGGGGCACGAGACCGTCCTCAATCCACCGCCTTCACCACATCGGGTGGCTGCGAGGCATAATATGCCGCGGCCTGCTCGATCTCCTGCGGTGTCATCGCGCGCGCGATGTTGCGCATCTGCTGGCTGATGTCGTTGCGGCGCTCACCGGAGGCGAAGGCCTGGAGCTGCGCCTTCATGTACGCTTCCGACTGGCCTTCCAGCCATGGACTGCCGGTCTTGTTGTCGAGGCTGCCATGGCAGGAGCCGCAGGGCGCGATGCCGCGCATCGGCGCGCCGTAGATGACGATGTTCGGCTTCGGCAGTTGCGGTGTCGGATGATAGGCCGGCAGCCGGGGCAGATAGGCGTAATAGTTCGCAAGATCGGCGATCTCCTGGTCGGTCAGGTTGACCGCGAACGGCGACATCACGGCATTGGTGCGCGCAGCCGAGCGGAAGTCGTGCAGCTGCTTGTAGATCACGGCGGCATACTGGCCGGCGAGATTGGGCGAGTCCGCGCGGCTGACGCCGGTCGGGCCGTGGCAGATCGCGCAACGCTGCGCCAGGGTCGCGCCGCGGCCGATCGCCTCCTGGCTCGGGCGCGACAGTGTGTTCGAGGTCAGCACGACCTCGGACAGACGCTTGGTCTGCTCGGGGGCGGTGACATCGGGCGCACGCTGCAGCACGCCGGCCGCGCTGCAGATCGCGTCCCAGACGCCCGCGAACTGCACCCAGGGCTGCGCGTAGGGCAGCACGAGGAAGCCGGCAATCGCGGTCACGATCAGGATCGCCGCGGTGACTCCGACGCCGATCCTGAAATGGCTGTTGCGGAGGGTGAAGAGGTCGCGCGTGCTCATCACTGCGCTCCCACATAGACGGCCGGCACCGAGGTGCCCGAGCTCAGTGCCAGGTTCAGGATCGGATAGCCGTAATTCGTCAGCGTGAGGCCGATCATCAGCGCCACCCACAGCGCGTGGGTGTTGAGCGCGACCGGCACGGTCGCGGGCTGATGCACGGCCAGCGCAAAGCGGTACGGGCCCGCGTCAGCCTGCGGCGCACGCATGCCGCGCGCCAGGATGACGATGAACATGATGCCCGAGGCCAACAGGATGAAGCCGCCGATCGCCGAGAGAGTCACTGAAAGCGCCTGCGGCGCGATCGCGGGATCGCCGAAGTCGAAATAGGCCATGCGGCGCGGCATGCCCAAGATGCCGACCCAGTGCCAGGGGAAAGTGGTGACGATCATGCCGACGAACCACAGCCAGAGCTGGGTGCGGATCAGGCGGAGGTCGATCAGCTCGCGCCCGGTCAGATGCGGCCACAAATCATAGGCGATCGCGAAATACATGATCACGATGGCGCCGCCGAAGATCAGGTGGAAATGGCCGGTGATCCACTGCGTGTTGTGAATGGAGGCATCGAGTTGGTAGCTCATGTTGATGAGGCCGCCGGCACCTCCGAAGCCCAGCATGACGAAGGAGAACGCCAGCGCCAGCATCATCGGATTGTCCCAGGGCAGGGCCTTGATCCAGCCGAACATCCCGCGCCCGCCGCGCAGCCGCGCCGCGATCTCGACCGAGGCGCAGATCGTGAACACGGTCAGCAGCGTCGGTAGCGCCACCAGCGCGGTGAAGGCCGAATGGATGAACTTGAAGCCGGCACCGACCTGCGGATCGGCGAAGGTATGATGCATGCCGATCGGCATCGCCACCACCAGGAACAGGATGAAGGAGATCCGCGCCATAGAGTCGGAATAGACCCGGCCGCCGATCGCGCGCGGCACGATGGTGTAATAGGCGATGTAGGTCGGCATCAGCCAGAAATAGACGATGGCGTGCAGCGTCCAGGAGAAGAACACGCGCGCCAAGCCGGCATCGATGGTCGTCTTCAGACCGGCCGCCACCGGGATGATCTGCAGCAGCAGCTCGAGCGCGGCGCCGACCGCAGTCCAGGCCCACAGATAAGAGCCCGCGACATTGGCGAACATCGCGAGCGGCACCGGTGCGCCGGGATTGGCCTTGCGCCAGACCCGCAAATTGATCGACATCAGCGCGACCCAGATCCAGGAGCCGACCACGACCAGGACCACGCCGAGATAGTAGAAGACGTTGCCGATCAGCGGCGGATAGAAGGTGTAGAGGACCGAGGCGCGGCCGAGCGCGATCGGGATTACCGCCATGATGCTGCCGGCGACGATCAGCCAGAAGCCGGCCCAGGCCCAGCGCACGCCGACCAGGCGCTGCTGCAGCCCGGACTCGCTGATGGCGTAGCCAAATCCCATCGCGACCAGCGTCGGGAACACGTAGCCCATCACGGTGCCGTGCGCGGTCAGCGAGCGGTAGTAGAGCTCAGGATTGGACAGCCATGTGCCGATCGGGCTCCGGATGAACATCTGCCAGGCGCCGAGCGTCAGCGCGATGCCGAACACGACAAAGGCCAACCAGAAATGGGCCAGGATGAGCTTTCTATTGACCAACACAGCTCAGCCTCCCGCCACCCTTTGCGCGGTTCGCAAATTCGGCTTTGTCGATCACCTTGACCTTACCCCACATGCCCTCGTGGCCGAAGGAGCAGAACTCCTGGCAGGGCATCAGATAGTCGCCGGTCCTGCTAAAGCGCATCAGCTGCTCGGAAATGTAGCCGGGCACCAACATGGTGTTGACGTTGGTGCCCTGGATCAGGATGCCGTGCACGACGTCGGCGCTGGTGGCGCGCAGCGTGATCGGCGTGTCGGCGGGAACTAGAATGCAGGCCGGCGTAAAGGAGTATTGCTGGCCGATCGCGCGCACCGTGACATTGCCGTTGGTTTCCAGCACGCTGCCGAGATTGCTCTCGACGAATTCCCCGGACAGATGCAGCCGCGAGGGATCGGTGATCTCGACGCGCGGCTGCGGCATGGTCGCGCGATGGATGCCGGCGAAAGCCGCAAGCCCCGCCATCACCACGATGATGATCACGGCAATGGTGGCCCAGCGCCGCTCGACGCGGGCTGCGACCTCGGCGCTGGCGCTGCTGTGGGTTTCGTGTGCGCTCATTGCAGCGGTCCGCGCGGCAGGAAGACAAACAGATAGAAAGCGAACCACATCGCGACGACGCAGGCCGTGGCGATGCCCGCGAGCACGATCGCGCCCGACGGCCCTTGGGCCACGACCTCCTCGACGGCCTGGTCGGCGGCCGCTGGGCTGGTGGGGGGATCGGAATTGATCATGCGATGTCTCAGTTCAGCGGCGCGGAACGCAGCTCGTTGGCCTCGCGCGCCGAGACCGGCGTGCCGCGATTGCCCCAGGCCGTGCGGATATAGGAGACGACGGCGGCGATCTCATTGTCCGACAACAGGCCTGCAAAGGGTGGCATGCCATAGGGCATCGGATTGCCCTTGGTCCCCGGCGGATAGCCGCCATTGAGCACCATGCGGATCGGATTGACCGCCGACTGCATCTCGATCGACTGGTTGTTGGCCAGCGGCGGCCAATGCGGCGGCTTGCCTTCGCCCTGCGTGCCGTGACAGCTCGCGCAGTGCTTGTCGTAGACGGTCTTGCCGAGGCTGATCAGCAGGCTGCTCTCGCTGGTCGGCAGCGTCGAGCTTGCCGGCGGCGGAGGCGAGGGCTCCGCAATGCCCTTGAGGTACACCGCCATGGCGCGCGTGTCCTCGTCGTTGAGATATTGCAGGCTGTTGTGAACCACTTCGGCCATCGGGCCGTAGACCACGCCACGCATGGAGACGCCGGTCTGGAGCAGGTCGGTGATGTCCTTGATGCTCCAGTCGCCAAGCCCGGCCTCGCGGTTTGACGTGAGCGACGGCGCGTACCAGTTCTGCATCGGGATCAGGCCGCCCTTGAAGGCGTCCGATTGTGAGGTGCCACCGAGCGCGTTGATCGGCGAATGGCACATGCCACAATGGCCGAGGCCCTCGACAAGGTAGGCGCCGCGATTCCATTCGGCGGATTTCTTGGGATCGGGCTTGAACTCGCCCTCACTGAAGAACAGCGTGCGCCAGCCGAGAATGAGCTGGCGGTTGTCATAGGGAAAGCGCAGCTCATGCGGTTTGTTCTTCTGGCTCACCTGCGGGATCGAGCGCAGATACGCGTAGATCGCGTCGCTGTCGGCGCGCGTGACCTTGGTGTAGGACGCGAACGGCATCGCCGGATAGATCAGCCCGCCGTCCGGGAAGCGGCCGCTGTGCATCGTCTTGTAGAAATCATCCGCGCTCCATTTGCCGATCCCGGTCTCCGCATCGGGCGTGATGTTGGAGGTGTAGAGCGTGCCGAACGGCGTCGGCATGGCGCGGCCGCCGGCGAACAGGCGACCCTCCGGCGCGGTGTGGCAGGCGGTGCAGTCCCCGGCACGGGCGAGATACTCGCCGCGAGCGATGATATCGCTGCTTTTGTTCTGAGCCTGCGCGACCGTCGTCAGAGCAACCAGGACAAGTAGTGTGATCGACAGTTTCGAGCCCATCATCCGCCTCGTCAGTTGGGCTGGCTGCCGCACGCGAATGGCAGTGCGTAGCTGCCTTTCGGGACGGGGGCCGGATTCGTGGGCGCGGGTCGCGTCGCGAGCCAGGCAGAGACAGCCGTGACATCGGCCTCGGTCAGATGCCCGGCGACGAGCTGCATGCAGTCAGGCGATTTCGCCGTGCGCGTGCCATAGCGCCAGGCGCCGAGCTGGGCGCTGATATAATTGGCGCGCAAACCGAGCAGGCCGGGGATGCCGGGCTGCATGCCTGCCAGCGCCGGGCCGTGACAGCTGACGCAGGCCGGAATGTTGCGGCTGGCATCGCCGCTTGTGGCGAGCAGTTCGCCCTGCGCGAGGACGTCCTTGCTGACGTCGCTCGGCGCCGGCTGCGGCAGCGGCGGATGCTCGCCGGCGAAATATTCCGCCATCGCCTCCAGATATGGATCAGGCAGAAACTCCAGCAGATAGTTCATCGGCGGATATTTGCGCCGGCCACTGCGGAAGGCGAGGAGCTGGTTGTAGAGATAGCCGGCCGGTTTGCCGGCGAGGCGCGGGAAATAGACGTCACTGGTGCCTTCGCCCTTGTTGCCATGACAGGGCGTGCAGGCCTCGACCCGCGCCGCCATCGTGTCGGGCGGCTGATTGACCGTTTGCGCGGCCGCGCCATCAATGGCGGCCAAGGTGATGATCACAGCGACTGACGCCGCGGTGCGAGCGAACACTTTCGTCGCCCTCCATAAGGCTGGTCCGGTTGATTCCGGACCACAAGGTAAAGCGACTTTATTGCGCCAGTATATTCTCGCGCAAGCTCGGACGTGAGCAATGACGTTTGGTCGCGTCGTCGGCATTCGCGATCCGATCGGATTCGACAAGATTTGCGTGTTTTTTTGAAAACTGCACATAACGCAGCAGCCTCGCGACAGTTCCTGTCCGAGTCTTGCATAATCATATCACCCTCTTTGTCAGAGGGCGCAGGGAAGACCGGATGCCGGCTGGCACCCGCGGTCCACTGTGCGAAACCTGCGTGTCAAGAAACTGCACAGCGGCATACAGGTGAAGCCCAACAGCCGGCCTTCCCTGCGCAGTGGTTTGACGGCTTATGCCGAGCTCTCCCCGGGGAGCGATGCACTATTGCCCCCGTCGCCTTGCAGATCGCTGATGCGCGTGCCCGGTCGGGCCGCCACATCACCGCAAGACTTGACGCACAGACCCCGGGCGTCAGGACCACACGGTTTTGCCGTACGCATGTCGCACCGGTCGTGTGCGCGAAGGCGCCTCGCTCACGGTTTTGCCGCCCTGCGATGCCTCTCGCGCCGATGTGACTCGCGTCCACCGCAGCTCACCCCACGTTTCGTGACGATCGCGATACGCCCCTCTGACCGGGGTGAGGTGGCCGGAAGATGCGATAAATCAGAAATTCTGTAAAGGCGAATATTTTTGCGGGCGCGCCTTGCCCCAGCGCTGGCGTGTTTTGCCCGTCGGGCAACGCAAGAGATTGTGCACCGTAGGGCGGATCAGGCGTAATCCGCCGTCCCGGTCGTTCCAGCTAGTGATGCGGCGGATTACGCTTCGCTAATCCGCCCTACGGGGCGGTGTTCCCTTCGGATCATTTCGGGCTGCCGCGAGTTTGGTACGGATTGTCCGGGTTGGAGCCGTCATGACCGTCAATTTCGACACGCTGAAAGCCTCGCTCGTCCTGTATGGCCTGAACGGGATCTACGCGATCCTACTGCTCGCGATCGGCTGGTATCTGTCCGGCGCCATGCAGCGTTTCGTCACGCGCCTGTTGAGCGTCACGCACCGCGTCGACCCGCTCGTCACCTTGTTCGTGGGCAGTCTGGCGCGCTACGGCGTCCTGGCCGTGGTCGGCATCGCCGTGCTTCAGCTGTTCGGCATCCAGACCGCGAGCCTCGTTGCCGTGCTAGGCGCGACATCGCTCGCCATCGGTCTCGCCTTGCAGGGCACGCTCTCCAATCTCGCCGCCGGCGTGATGCTGCTGTTGTTCCGGCCCTTTCACGTCGGCGACGACGTCGAGGTGGCCGGCAAGGCGGGGAAGGTGAAGTCGCTGTCGCTGTTCATGACCGAGCTGGTTGCGCCCGACAACACGCAGATCCTGTTGCCGAACGGACAGGTGTGGGGCGCGGCCATCGTCAATCACAGTGCTTACCCCGGCACGGGCGAGATCAAGGTGGCGTTTCCGGTCCCGGCGGGCGCGGCCAATGCGATGGCCGATCGCATCCTGAAGGAATTGCGCAACGACTCGCGCATCGACGATCACGCGCAACCTGCCGTCTCCGTCACCAAGGTTCTCGATGTCGCCAATCCTGCGGCGCCGATCCTGGAGTTGACGGTCAGTGCGAAAGCAAAGCCGTCGCAAGCTGACGCGGTCAAGCAGTGCGTGCTCGATCACGCAAGCGCGCTGCTCGCAGCCGCATGAGGCGCTTCAGCCCCGCGGCGACCGCGGCGGCCTGCGCTTCACCACATGCCGGCGCGGCGAGCGGGTCGCGCGCGGGCGCAGGCGGGTTGCGGCGGCACGCGGCTTGGTCTGGGCTTGCGGACCACGGGCGAGATCCATCAGCATGCGCAGCGCCTCGACGACGGAGCGCTGACGCACGGCGGTGCGGCCGATCGCGCCGAAGCGGTGCTCGCGGTGGATGATCCGGCCGTCGCGGGCCGCTGCGGCGAAGTGGACGAGACCGACCGGCTTGCCCGGCGTCGCGCCGCCGGGGCCGGCAATGCCGGTGATGGCGACGGCGAGATCGACGCCGGCGCGCTCCAGTGCGCCGATCGCCATCGCGGTTGCGGTTTCCTTGCTGACGGCGCCGAAATGGGCGAGCGTGCCGGCTTCGACGCCGAGCATCGCGCGCTTGGCATCGTTGGAATAGGTGACGAAGCCGCGATCGATCACGTCGGACGAGCCGGGGATGTCGGTCAGCGCGCCGGCGACGAGGCCGCCGGTGCAGGACTCAGCGGTCGCGATCGTCAGCTTGCGCATCCGGCACAGATCGAGCAGCGAGCGGGAGAGGGCGCGTGCGTCGCTGCCGCCCATGGCCTAGACGCCCCAGGGAAGACGGATGGTGGCGCTCGCGGTGGCCGCGATGCCTTCCTCGCGGCCGGTGAAGCCGAGCCGCTCGCTGGTCGTCGCCTTGACCGCGACGCGCGAGATGTCGACGCCGGAGATCTCGGCGATGCGCGCGCGCATCACGTCGCGGAGCGGGCCGATCTTCGGCCGCTCGCAGATCATGGTGACCTCGAGATTGGCGACGCGGCCGCCGCGCGCCGTAACGCGCTCGATGGCGTATTTCAGGAACTGGTCGGAGGAGGCGCCCTTCCACTTCGCATCGCTCGGCGGGAAGTGCGATCCGATGTCGCCGTCGGCGAGCGCACCGAGGATGGCGTCGACCAGCGCATGCAGGCCGACATCCCCGTCGGAATGGGCGAGAAACCCCTTGGTGTGCGGCACGCGCACGCCGCAGAGCATGAGATGGTCGCCTTCGCCGAAGGCGTGCACGTCGTAGCCGGTGCCGGTCCTGACATCGCCGAGCTGGGCAGCCAGGCGCGCTTCCTCGCGCACGAAATCCTCGGGAGTGGTGAGCTTCATGTTGGCAACATCGCCTTCAAAGGTTGCGACCGTCAATCCCGCCCATTCGGCAATCGCGGCATCGTCGGTGAAATCTGAGCGCCCGTCCTTCGCCGCGCGACGATGCGCCTCGAGGATGACGTCGAAACGAAAGGATTGCGGCGTCTGCGCGATCCGCAAGCTTGCCCGGTCCGGCGTATCCTCGACATTGCCGCTCGCGCCGGTGACCTTGATGGTGTCGGTGACGGGGACGACGGGGATCGCGGCGCCGGTGCGGCTCGCCGCCTCGATCGCGCGCGAGATCACGCCGGCCGAGACGAAGGGACGGGCCGCGTCGTGGATCAGCACGATGTCCGGCTTGTGTTTGGCGAGCGCCTCGAGGCCGGCGAGCACGGAGGCCTGACGGGTGGCGCCGCCATTGGTCGGCGGCTCGTGCTTCAGTCCGGCGACCGCGGCCGTGAACATGGCGCTGTCGTCGGGGTTCACCACCGGCTGCACCGCAAACACATCCGCGTGGCGGCTGAAGGCTTCCATGGCGCGATAGATCACTGGCACGCCGCCGATCTCGCGATATTGCTTCGGCCCCCCGGCGCCTGCACGCAGTCCACGCCCGGCTGCGACGAGAACGACTGCGGTGCGCTGTGATTTCGCCATAGGACTCGAATACTCAGTTGGTGATGGAGAGTCGGGGAGTGGGGTGATTGCCGCATGCCTCTAGCACGGCAGGCCCGCAAAAAAAGGGGGTTTCCCCGGATTGTTGGAAACAGCATTTTGCTGCACTGCACTTGAAAGATTTGCAGAATTGTCTAAACTGTAGGCATGGCGCTTGACTGCACAAGAATTGTGCGCAAGATAGGTCATGGCAGGCGCGATGAGGCCCTGCCCAGTCGACGAGACCCCTGTGACCGGTTCGACAGTATCCGGCTCTAAGCCGTTGAAAATAGGCGATATTGATGTCGCCACCCCGGTCTTCCTGGCGCCGATGTCGGGGGTGACTGACTCGCCTGTCCGCAAGCTGGCCGCGGAGCTCGGGGCGGGTCTCGTCGTCTCGGAAATGACCGCCAGCGATGAGCTCGCCAACGGCCACCGGATGTCCCGGTTGCGCTGCGAAGCTACTGGAATTGGCCCGCACGTGGTCCAGCTCGCCGGCTGTGAGGCGCATTGGATGGCCGAAGGCGCTAGGATCGCCGAGGCCGAAGGCGCTGACATCATCGACATTAACATGGGCTGTCCGGCCCGCCACGTCACCGGTGGCCAGTCCGGCTCGGCCCTGATGCGCGACCTCGACCACGCCGTCAGCCTGATCGATGCCACCATCGCCGCGGTGAAGGTGCCGGTGACGCTGAAGATGCGGCTCGGCTGGGACGACCGCAGCCGCAACGCGCCGGAACTGGCGCGGCGCGCGGAGGCAGCCGGCGTCAAGCTCGTCACGGTCCATGGCCGCACGCGCAGCCAGTTCTACAAGGGCGAGGCCGATTGGGATGCGATCCGCGCCGTGCGCGAGGCCGTCGCAATCCCGCTCGTCGTCAACGGCGACATCACCTCCTACGAGCGGGCGCTCGCGGCACTCGAGGCCTCCGGCGCCGACGCCGTGATGATCGGCCGCGGTGCGAACGGCCAGCCCTGGCTGCCCGGCCAGATCGGCCGCCGCCTCAAGGGCGGGGCCGAAGAGGCTGTGCCCTCGCTCGAAACCCAGCTGCATTATGTCCGCACGCTCTATGAGGGCGTCTGCGCGCTCTATGGTCTCCGCGTCGGGCTGAAGCATGCCCGCAAGCACCTCGGCTGGGCGCTCGATGTCGCGGCAGAGGTGAGTGGGGCTTCCGTCGAGAAGCTGAAGTCCTGGCGCCAGAATATCCTCACCTCGGAGGATCCGCGCCTCGTCCACCAGTCGCTGCAGGATGCCTTCGACGACTTCGCATGGAGCGCTGCTGCATGAGCTCAGCCGCTGACCATCGCCAGCCCGCCGACAGCGACGCGATCCTGGATGCGCTTCCCAATCCCGTGCTGATGATCGGGCCCGACGGCAAGATCGTCGCCGCCAACATTGCCACCGAAGCCTTCTTCGAGATCTCGACGCAATTCCTGAAGCGGCAGTCGCTGAAGGAGCTGGTGCCGTTCGGCAGCCCCTTGCTGGCGCTGATCGACCAGGTGCGCTCGTCGAACTCGCCGGTCAACGAATACAAGGTCGATCTCGGCACGCCGCGCATGGGCGGCGACCGCCAGGTCGATCTGCACGTCGCCCCGCTCACCGAGCGGCCCGGCCATATCGTGGTGATGCTGCAGGAGCGCTCCATCGCCGACAAGATGGACCGCCAGCTCACCCATCGCAGCGCGGCGCGCTCGGTGATCGCGCTTGCCGCGATGCTGGCGCACGAGATCAAGAACCCGCTCTCCGGCATCCGCGGCGCGGCGCAACTGCTGGAGCAGCAGGCCTCCTCGGAAGACCGCATGCTGACGCGCCTAATCTGCGACGAGGCCGACCGCATCGTGACGCTGGTCGACCGCATGGAGGTGTTCGGCGACGAGCGTCCCGTGGTGCGTGGTCCCGTCAACATCCATTCGGTGCTCGACCACGTGAAGCGGCTGGCGCAGTCCGGCTTTGCCCGCAACATCCGCTTCATCGAGGATTACGATCCCTCGCTGCCGCCGGTGCTGGCGAACCAGGATCAGTTGATCCAGGTGTTCCTCAATCTGGTGAAGAACGCCGCCGAAGCCCTGATCGACGTGCCCGACGCGGAGATCCAGCTCACCACCGCGTTCCGCCCCGGCGTGCGCCTGTCAGTCCCCGGTCAAAAATCCCGCGTATCGTTGCCTCTCGAATTCTGCGTGAAGGACAACGGACCAGGCGTGCCGGACGATCTTCTGCCCAACCTGTTCGATCCCTTCGTGACCACCAAGCAGACCGGCTCGGGCCTGGGTCTTGCGCTGGTCGCCAAGATCGTCGGCGATCACGGGGGCATCATCGAATGCGAATCTCAGCCGCGCAAGACCACCTTCCGCGTGCTGATGCCGATGTATTCCACATCGGTGAAACATGCCGATCAAAGCAGTCGCGCCGACTCTGCCGGGAAGTCGTCGCCTGTGTCACAGGGGGCGAAATGAGGATTAACGATGCCCGCAGGTAGCATTCTCGTAGCTGATGACGACACCGCCATCCGCACTGTTCTCAATCAGGCACTGTCCCGCGCGGGTTACGAAGTGCGGCTGACCGGCAATGCCGCGACGCTGTGGCGCTGGGTCAGCCAGGGGGAGGGCGATCTCGTCATCACCGACGTGGTGATGCCCGACGAGAACGCGTTCGACCTGCTGCCGCGGATCAAGAAGATGCGGCCGAACCTGCCGGTCATCGTCATGAGCGCGCAGAACACCTTCATGACGGCGATCCGCGCCTCCGAGCGCGGGGCCTATGAATATCTGCCAAAGCCGTTCGACCTGAAGGAGCTGATCGCCATCGTCGGCCGCGCGCTCGCCGAGCCGAAGGAGCGCGTCTCGACGCCTGACGAGGACGCCGAGATGGAGGCGATCCCGCTGGTCGGTCGCTCGCCGGCGATGCAGGAAATCTACCGCGTGCTGGCGCGCCTGATGCAGACCGATCTCACCGTGATGATCACGGGTGAGTCCGGTACCGGCAAGGAGCTGGTGGCGCGCGCGCTGCACGATTACGGCAAGCGCCGCAACGGTCCGTTCGTCGCCGTCAACATGGCCGCGATCCCGCGTGACCTCATCGAGTCCGAATTGTTCGGTCATGAGCGCGGCGCCTTCACCGGCGCCAACACCCGCGCCTCCGGCCGGTTCGAGCAGGCCGAGGGCGGCACGCTGTTCCTGGACGAGATCGGCGACATGCCGATGGAGGCGCAGACGCGCTTGCTGCGCGTGCTGCAGCAGGGCGAGTACACCACCGTCGGCGGCCGCACCCCGATCAAGACGGACGTGCGCATCGTCGCGGCCTCCAACAAGGATCTGCGCGTCCTGATCCAGCAGGGCCTGTTCCGGGAAGACCTGTTCTTCCGCCTCAACGTCGTGCCGCTGCGGCTGCCGCCGCTCCGCGAACGCATCGAGGACCTTCCCGATCTGATCCGCCACTTCTTTGCGCTGGCAGAGAAGGACGGGCTGCCGCCGAAGAAGCTCGACGCGCTGGCGTTGGAGCGGCTGAAGCAGCACCGCTGGCCCGGCAACGTGCGCGAGCTGGAAAACCTCGCCCGGCGTCTCGCCGCGCTCTATCCGCAGGACGTCATCACGGCATCCGTCATCGACGGCGAGCTCGCTCCGCCCTCGGTCAGCCCAGGCGCCGCGGTCCAGCAGGGCGTCGACAATCTCGGCGGCGCGGTGGAAGCGTATCTGTCCTCACACTTCCAGGGCTTCCCGAACGGCGTGCCGCCGCCGGGCCTCTATCACCGCATCCTCAAGGAGATCGAGGTGCCGCTGCTCACGGCCGCGCTGGCGGCCACCCGCGGCAACCAGATCCGCGCCGCCGACCTGCTCGGCCTCAACCGCAACACGTTGCGGAAGAAGATCCGGGATCTCGACATCCAAGTCTACAGGAGCGGGGGCTAGTCTTCGCGGACACCGGCGGTGGCTCAGCTCCCCCTACCAAAGCGGAGCTGAGCCTGTCCGGATCGCGCTGGCCGTTGTGGCTGACGCGGTGAGCAGAAGTCGGGACGGGGCGCAAATGTTCCGCCAGATCCATCCAATTGATCGACGGGCCGCATGGCGCGGCGTCGCACCTAGCGGATCAGGCGGCCCGATGCCGGCATCAGGCTGGCGACATTCGCCGGCGGCTCCTGCAGGCCGGGGCCATTGACCAGCAGGTCAGAGGCCACGATCAGCAGCAGGACGGCCGAGACCATGATCGCGAGAAAAAATCTGTCCATGCCGGGTCAAGCCGGGACGGCGGGAGTCCGTTCCCCCTAATCCGCCATTGACCTGTGGATGTGGCGCTCCGCCCCGCTGCAGACGCCTCGCAATTGTCGCAATTCGGCAACAATGTGGTACGAATACATCAGTATCCGCGCGCCCGCGGACCCGTTTTCAGCACCACCATTGCCGGAATGACCAGCGCAGATACCTCGGCCGCACACTTTGACACGGCCCCAGCGGATGAGCCCCGGCGTTGGTCGGCACGGCGCTGGCTGGCGCCGTTTGCCGTGGTGCTGGCGCTGCTCTCGGCGTTCCTGACCTTCCTGGTTCTGACCGGCCTTACCACGATTGAGCCGACGCCGGCGGTGGTCCGCTCGATCTACCTGACCAACGCGGCCACGATCCTGCTGCTGGTCGGCATCATCATCCGCGAGCTCTGGCAGTTGATCCTGGCGCGGCGGCGGGGCAGGGCAGCGGCGCGCCTCCATGTCCAGATCGTCAGCCTGTTCTCAATCGTGGCGGTGCTGCCGGCGGTGCTGGTCGCCGTCGTCGCCAACGTCACCATCGAGCGCGGCCTCGACCGGCTGTTCTCCGGGCCGACCAGGGAGGTGATCCAGAACTCGCTGACCATCGCGCGGGCCTACATGCAGGATCATGCCCAGCTGATCCGCGGCGACATTCTCGGCATGGCGAACGACATCGCCCACGCCCGGCCGCTCTACGACCAGGATCGCCGCTCGTTCCGCGAGTTGCTCACCGCCAGCGCCGGCTCGCGCAATCTGCCGGGCGCGATGATCATCGACAAGAACACCAACATCCTTGAATCCGCCGACACCGGCATGCGGCTCGCTTATTCGCCGCCCGCGCCCGACTTCCTCAGCAACGTCAACGAGAACGAGCCTGAGATCGCGGTGCTGCCGGACGCGAGCTTCGTCGCTGCGGTGATCCGGTTGCGCGCGTTCAACGACACCTTCCTCTATGTCGCCCGCCCCCTCGATCCGAATGTCGTCAATCAGCTCAAGCAGACCGAGGTCAGCGTCGCCGAGTACGCCCAGATCGAGTCGCGCCGGCTCGGTATCCAGGTCGCCTTCGCGCTGATGTTTGCCGTGATCGCGCTGACCATCCTGATGGCCTCGGTGCTGATCGGCCTCAACTTCGCCAACTCGCTGGTCTCGCCGATCCGGCGGCTGATGAACGCGGCCCACACGGTCTCGACCGGCGATCTCCACGTCCAGGTGCCGGTGCACCAGTCGGAAGGCGATCTCGCCCAGCTTGGCCAGACCTTCAACAAGATGACGCAGGAATTGCGCAGCCAGCGCGACGAGCTCGTCAATGCGAGCGATCTCATCGACAGCCGCCGCCGCTTCATCGAGGCGGTGCTGTCCTCGGCGAGCGCAGGCATCATCGGCGTCGATGCCTCCGGCAGCGTCGGCATATTGAACCGCTCGGCCGAGAAGCTGATCGGTCACGCCGAATCCGAGACGCTCGGCCACCCGCTCTCCGACGTGCTGCCCGAGCTCGACGAGATGATGAAGGCGGCGCGGGAGGGCACCCAGCGCCTGGTGCAGGGCCAGATCACGATCACCCGCGACGGGCAGGAGCGCAATCTGTCGGTCCGCGTCAGTGCCGAGAAGAACCAGCCGCACGACAGTTACATCATCACGCTCGACGACATCACAGAGCTGGTCTCGGCGCAGCGCACCTCGGCCTGGGGCGACGTGGCGCGCCGCATCGCCCACGAGATCAAGAATCCCCTGACGCCGATCCAGCTCTCGGCCGAACGCATCCGCCGCAAGTTCGGCAAGGACATCACCGAGGCCAAGGACAAGCAGATCTTCGAACAGTGCACCGACACCATCGTGCGCCAGGTCGACGACATCAGGCGCATGGTCGACGAGTTCTCGCGCTTTGCCCGCATGCCGAAACCGGTGATGGAGGGCGAGGACGTCGCCGACGCCGTGCGGCAGGCGGTGTTCCTGATGAAGGTCGCCCATCCCGAGATCGATATCGAGGCCGATTTCAAGCAGGACCCGCTCCGGGCCCAGTTTGACCGGCGGCTGATCTCCCAGGCGGTCACCAACATCGTCAAGAATGCCACCGAGGCGATCGAGCAGGTTCCGGCGGAAGAGCTCGGCAAAGGCCGTATCGATGTCGTAGTCTCCCGCGAGGGCGATGACGTGCTGATCGACGTGATCGACAACGGCATCGGCCTGCCCAAGGTCGCGCGCTCGCGGCTGCTCGAACCCTACGTCACGACCCGGGCCAAGGGCACCGGCCTTGGTCTTGCGATCGTCGGCCGCGTGCTGGAAGACCATGGCGGACGCATCGAGCTGAAAGATGCCTCCGAATTCCGCGAGGGCCAGCGCGGTGCCTGGATGCGGATGCGCTTTGCGATCTCCGGGCAGCCGGCGAAGGCCGACGGAGCCGAGCAGGCGCGGGCGGCCACGGAAACCGCCAAAGTTGCGACGGAGCCGGCGAAAGACGCGGCGCCGGAAACAAAAGAGCCGGCGCTCGAAACCAAAGAGCCCGCTGAAAAGACCAATGATTCACCGAAAATCGAAGCCCCCACAGGCAGCTGACAAGACAGGCGCGACCCATGGCAAGTGAAATTCTGATTGTCGATGATGAGGCCGATATTCGGGATCTCGTTGCGGGCATTCTCGAGGACGAGGGTTTCGTCACGCGAACTGCGCGCGATAGCGACTCCGCGCTGGCTGAAATTGCCAACCGCAGGCCGCATCTGGTGTTCCTCGACATCTGGCTGCAGGGCTCCAAGCTCGACGGCTTGCAGCTGCTGGAGCAGGTCAAGAAGGACAATGCCGATTTGCCGGTCGTGATGATCTCGGGCCACGGCAACATCGAGACCGCGGTCGCGGCGATCAAGCGCGGCGCCTACGACTTCATCGAGAAGCCGTTCAAGGCCGACCGTTTGATCCTGGTCGCGACCAGAGCGCTCGAGAACTCGCGGCTCAAGCGTGAGGTCAAGGAGCTCAAGCAGCTCGCGCCGAGCGCCAGCCAGCTCGTCGGCCGCTCGCCCAGCATGAACCAGCTGCGCCAGACCATCGAGCGCGCGGCCAAGGCCAACAGCCGCATCCTGATCGTCGGCCCCGCCGGTGCCGGCAAGGAGCTGACCGCACGCACGTTGCACACGGCCTCGGGCCGCGCCGACGGCCCGTTCGTCGTCATCAACGCCGCTGCGATCACGCCCGAGCGGATGGAGCACGAGCTGTTCGGCGTCGAGCAGTCCAACGGCGAGCACGCGCGCAAGCCGGGCGCGCTCGAAGAGGCCCATGGCGGCACGCTGTTCATCGACGAGATCGCGGACATGCCGCGCGAGACCCAGAACAAGATCCTGCGCGTGCTGGTGGAGCAGTCGTTCCAGCGCGTCGGCGGCACGGCCAAGGTGCAGGTCGACGTGCGCATCATCTCGTCGACCGCGCGCAATCTCGAAGAAGAGATCGCGGCGGGCCATTTCCGCGAGGATCTCTATCACCGGCTTTCGGTGGTGCCGATCCGCGTGCCCGCGCTCTCGGAGCGGCGCGAGGACATCCCGGAATTGATCGACTATTTCATGGAGCAGATCTCGGCCGGCAGCGGCCTGCCCAAGCGGCAGATCGGGCAGGACGCGATGGCGGTGCTGCAATCGCATGTCTGGCCTGGCAATGTGCGCCAGCTCCGCAACAACGTTGAGAGAGTCATGATTCTGGCGGCGGGCGGGCCCGAGGTCATCATCACGGCCGACATGCTGCCACAGGACGTCGGCTCCATGGTGCCGGCGATGCCGACCAGCAACAACGGCGAGCACATCATGGGCCTGCCGCTGCGTGAGGCACGCGAAGTGTTCGAGCGCGACTATTTGATTGCACAGATCAGCCGTTTTTCAGGAAATATTTCTCGCACGGCCGAGTTCGTTGGCATGGAACGGTCGGCGCTGCATCGAAAGCTGAAGGCGCTCGGTGTCGGCTAACGCCGAGTGCTGTGTTTACGGCTTTGGGATAGGTCAGGAAAATCATCGATTTCCGTAGTTTTTCGGGGCAATAGGACGTGCCTTGCCGCGTGAAGCGGCTTGCCTAATAGGTCCACCTGTCCTCTAATCGCACAGCTGTTCCTTCCGAGGGGGATCTCATGAGGGAACGGCAACCGGGAGAGGCCCCGAACCTCACAAAGAGGGTCGCAACCGGCGCAATAAAAAGAAACTCAAAGCGAGAAAAAAACAATGGCGGCAGACCGCGCACAAAACCTGCAGGACACCTTCCTTAATCACGTTCGCAAAACCAAGACGCCACTGACGATCTTTCTGGTCAACGGAGTGAAGCTCCAGGGCATCGTGACCTGGTTCGACAATTTCTGTTTGCTGCTTCGGCGCGACGGTCATTCGCAGCTCGTCTACAAGCATGCGATCTCGACCATCATGCCGGGTGCTCCGATCCAGCTGTTCGAAGGCGGCGAGGATCAGCCGGCTTGAGAGTGATCTGATTGGAACCCCGGAATTTCGACGGGGATGCCGACCGTCCGCGGTCGGCAGGGGCTAAGCAAACGGGGCGGGTGCTTGTCATCGGCCCCTACTTGCGTGTGCGCGCTGGCGGTGCCGACGCGCAATCGGAGAGTCATGTTCAACGCGACGCCGAGGCCCGGCTCGATGAAGCCGCGGGCCTCGCGCGTGCGATTGATCTCGTCGTTGCCGACGCCATCATCGCGCCGGTCAGCCAGATCCGCCCCGCCACCTATATCGGCAAGGGCAAGGTCGAGGAGATCGCCGGCCTGATCAAGACCCTCGATGTCGAGCTGGTTGTGATGGATTGCGCGCTGGCGCCGATCCAGCAGCGCAATCTCGAAAAGGAACTGCACGCCAAGGTGCTGGACCGCACCGGGCTCATTCTGGAAATCTTCGGCCGCCGCGCCAAGACCAAGGAGGGCTCGCTCCAGGTCGAGCTCGCCCATCTCAACTATCAGCGCTCGCGCCTGGTGCGCTCATGGACCCATCTGGAGCGCCAGCGCGGCGGCTTCGGTTTCATGGGCGGCCCCGGCGAGACGCAGATCGAAGCGGACCGCCGCCTGATCCAGGAGCGCATCTCCAAGCTCGAGAGCGAACTGAAGAAGGTGCAGGCGACGCGGCGGTTGCATCGCGCGGGCCGTCAGCGCGTGCCGTACCGCGTCGTTGCGCTGGTGGGCTACACCAATGCCGGCAAGTCGACGCTGTTCAATCGCCTGACCCGCGCCGACGTGCAGGCGGCCGACATGCTGTTCGCGACGCTCGATCCCACCTTGCGCGCGCTCAACCTGCCGCATGGCGGCAAGGCGATGCTGTCGGATACGGTCGGTTTCATCTCCAATCTGCCGACGCAACTCGTTGCCGCCTTCCGTGCCACGCTGGAGGAGGTGCTGGAAGCCGACGTCATTCTCCACGTGCGCGACATCTCGCATGAAGATGCCGAGGCCCAGCAGAGTGACGTCGACGCGGTGCTGCGCCAACTCGGCATCAACCCAGACGACTCCGGCCGCATCATCGAAGTCTGGAACAAGATCGACCGTTACGATGCCGAGCAGCGCGAAGAGCTCTTGAACATCGCCGCACGCCGGCCGGAGGATCATCCGGCCATGCTGGTCTCGGCGGTGTCGGGCGAGGGCGTCGACGCATTGCTCGCCGCGATCGAGGAACGCCTTGCCGCAAAGCGCACCACGCTCGACCTCTCCATCGACGCCGCCGACGGCGCCGGCATCAGCTGGCTGCATCGCAATTCCGAGGTGCTGTCGAAAGAGCTGCACGACGGCCGCTTCGACATGACGGTGCGGGTGGATGAGACCAAGCGGGACATCGTCGTGCACAGGTTCGACGCGGTGCCGCGCCTGTCGGCCTGAGCTACGATGCGATCAATTTGCGAGGTCGAGGCTCATGAACTGGTTATGCGGGCTCGCCTGATAATCGGCAAACGGTCCGCAATTTGCGAAGCCGACGCTACGATAGAGTGAAACGGCCGGCGCATGAAGCGACGCCGTGCCCGTTTCCAGGCTGAGACGCGCATAGCCTCGCTTTCGAGCCTCTGCAACGATGTGGAGCAGGATCGCGCGACCGACCCCGGTCCCGCGCGTGGCGGGCGCGGCCCGCATCGACTTCACTTCGCCATGCGTCTCATCCAATTGCTTCAGCGCACCGAAGCCAGCCAGCGCATCGTTCCGCCAGGCCGTCCAGAACGTCACAGTCGGAGCCGACAAGCCGCTTGCATCGAGCGCCTGCGCATGCTCGCCCATGACGCTGCGGAGCTCTTCCAGGTGATGCGCCAACAAATCGGCCACGTGTCGCGCCTTCGGATCGTCTTGCCTGATTTCCATGGCATGCCTTCCATCACGTCGCCGTCTTCGCTTCATTCCATAGCGCATCCATCTCCGTCAGCGATGCCTGCTCGAGGGTGCGTCCCTGCGTCTGCAGCGCGCGCTCGATATAGGCAAAGCGCCTTTCGAACTTGGCGTTGGTCGCGCGCAGGGCGCTTTCCGGGTCCGCGTCGACATGGCGGGCGAGGTTGACCAGCGCGAACATCAGATCGCCGGTCTCCTCCGCGATCTCCTGCCTGTCGCCACGGTCGAGCGCGGCCTCGATCTCGTCGGCTTCCTCACGGATCTTCGCCAGCACCGCGCGCGGGTCATTCCAGTCGAAGCCGACGGTGGAGGCCTTGCGCTGCAGCTCCATGGCGCGGGTCAGCGCCGGCTGGCCGGCCTTGACGCCCGACAGCAGCGATTTGTGCGCCGGCACGTCCTCCGGGGGGCGGCGCGCGGCGCGCTCGGCTTTCTCCTCGGCCTTGATGCGGTCCCAGACTTCCTTGACGTGGTGCGAGGCGAGATTGCCATCCTTGTCGGCGAAGACGTGCGGGTGACGCCGGATCATTTTTCGCGTGATGGCCTCGACGACGTCTCCAAAAGCAAAGGCGTTCTGCTCCTCAGCCATCTGGGCGTGGAACACGACCTGCAGCAGCAGATCGCCGAGTTCCTCGCGCAAATCGTCGAGATCGCCGCGGGTGATGGCTTCCACCACCTCATAGGCTTCCTCGATCGTGTAGGGCGCAATCGTCGCAAAATTCTGCTCGAGGTCCCAGGGGCAGCCGGTCACCGGCGTGCGCAGCGCCGCCATGATCTCGATCAGGCGGGAAATGTCGCGGGAAGGGGTCATTGCGGGGCGTCTCTCCTGGCTCCGAAACCTTATGCCAAAAGCAGGGCGCCGTTCCCAGCCGGGCGCGGCGGAACAGGCCGATTTCCACCGATTGGCTGAGACGTTCCACAGTGCTAAAGCGCGGGCCATGAGCGACGCATTTTCATCACAAACCGCTTTGGTGCTGTTCTCCGGCGGCCAGGATTCCACCACCTGCCTCGCCTGGGCGCTGAGTCGCTTTGCGCGGGTGGAGACGCTGGGGTTCGACTACGGCCAGCGCCACGCCGTCGAGCTCGATTGCCGCGAACGGCTGTTCGACGGCGTGAACGCGCTCCGCGCGGACTGGGCCGCAAAGCTCGGCGAGAGCCACACGCTGTCGATCCCGACGTTGGCGGCGGTGTCCGAGACCGCGCTGACGCGCGATGTCGCGATCGCGATGGGCGCCGACGGGTTGCCGAACACGTTCGTGCCGGGTCGCAATCTGGTGTTTCTGACGTTTGCTGCTGCGCTGGCGTATCGCCGAGGCATCACCCACATCGTCGGCGGCATGTGCGAGACGGATTATTCCGGCTATCCCGATTGCCGCGACGACACCATCCGCGCCATGCAGGCGGCGCTGTCACTTGGCATGGCGCGCAAGTTCGAGCTGCATACGCCGCTGATGTGGATCGACAAGGCCGCAACGTGGCAACTGGCGCAGGATCTCGGCGGCGACGGGCTGGTCGACCTCATCCGCGAGCACTCCCACACCTGCTATCTCGGGACGCGCGGCGCGCAGCACGATTGGGGCTACGGCTGCGGCGAGTGCCCGGCGTGCAGCCTGCGGGCGAAGGGGTGGCGGGAGTTTGCGGCGGGGAGGTAGCGCGTCTCTCACCGTCGTCATTGCGAGGAGCTCTTGCTGCGAAGCAATCCAGGCTGCCGCCGCGGAAAGATTCCGGATTGCGTCGCTGACGGGCGTGGCGAGAGCTAGCCGAAATCCTCCGGCCTGAGCTCAATCGGCTTGCCGTGCGGCGTGCGGTCCGCCGCGTGGTCCCAGGCATCGCGATAGCGGTGCAGCGTCTCCACGGATGCGACGCCTTTGCTTGAGACGAGGCCCTCCAGCGTGGCGAGCCAGTGCAGATAGTAGGTCTCGCCCGTATCGGGATCGCCGGCCGCCTGCGCGCGCTTGATCTCGGCAGCCAAGGCGGCTGCCCATTCCGGCCAGGTGAACACGCCGCGCTCGTGCAGTGTCAACGCCATGGCGAACGCATGCGCCTCCCAGGGAGCGCGGAACACCGGGCCGTCGTCATCGCGCGGAATGCTTGGAATGGCCGCCGTTGCGGCCGCCGCTGCCGTGCTGCTCATCACGCCGGGTCCAGATAGGGCTCGAAGGCATCGATCGAGACCTTCAGCGTGGGATCGCCGTCATCGCCCCAGAGGTCGCGGCCTTCGAACACGACCGTGTAAAGCCATTGCGGATGCTCGCCGCGCTCCATCGCCGCCGTATCCGGAAATACGTGGCAGCCATGGTTCAGCTCGACGATTCCGACATGGCCGCGCACATAGCGCGGCAGCCGCGTGTGCGTGGCCGGATGGATGTTCTTGGCGCGCACGCGATCGCCGATCCTGAATTTCGCGGGCGCAGGGGCAGGGCGGGCGAACTTGCCGCGGACCATGATGCGCTCGACCTGCGTGATGTCGAACTTGCCGTGCTTGAGCGCCTTTGCGGGCTGCATCGCATGGCCGGCGGCGACCTCCTCCCTCGTGAGGTAGCCCTTCTCGATCAGCATCTCCTCGAGCCCGAGAAACCATTTCTTGTAATAGGAGCTCGACAGATACACGGCTGGCGGCAGCGTCTCGCGGTAGAAGCGCGAGGTGTCGATGTTGAAGGCGCCGGCCGCGCCCATCGCGCGCACCATGGCGAGGACGCGGGACTCCCATTCCTCGTGGAAGACAGGTTCGTTCGGCTCAGCCTCGACCTTGCCGAAGCCGTCCATGCCGCCCATGTCGTGCACGCCGTTCACGACGGCGCTCCCGGCGTCTTGGGAAAGCCCGTGCCGATCATGGAATCGCGCGTGACGAGCTCGGCGAGATGTTCTTCGCTCCAGCCCTCGGTGCCCTCGGGGCGCATCGGCAGCACCAGGAAGCGCGTCTCGGCGGTGGAATCCCAGACCCGGATCTCCATGTCCTTGGGCAGGGTGACGTCGAAATCGGCGAGCACGCCGCGCGGGTCCTTCACGGCGCGCGAGCGGTAGGGCGCGGCCTTGTACCAGACCGGCGGCAGCCCCAGCATTTCCCAGGGATAGCAGGAGCACAGCGTGCACACGACCATGTTGTGTCGCCCAGGCGTGTTCTCGACCACGACGAGATGATCGCCGACGCGGCTGACATGGCCGAGCGTGCCGATCGCCTTCGAGCCGTCCTCCAGCAGCGCCTTCTTGAACGCCGGATCGCTCCAGGCCTTGGCGACGACGCGCGCGCCGTTGTGCGGGCCGATCTTGGTCTCGTAGGCCTGGATGATGGCGTCGAGCGCGGCCGGCTCGACATAGCCCTTTTCGGTCAGGATCGTCTCGAGCGCGCGGACGCGCAGCTCGGTCTCCGACAGCTCGGAATGGTCGTGATCGTGGTCGTGATGATGCTCGCTCATGGCGCAAAGATAGTCCCAGAATCCGGGCCTTGTCGAGGCGAAGACTCTGCTAACATCGCCCCATGGGCTGGGCCGTACGGACCGCAATAACCGCCGCAATCGCGGCTCTCATGACATGCGCGGCGCATGATGCGCGTGCTGCGAATGGCGCTTATGCGGTCGATGCCGCCGACATCTCCGAGGTCGGCTCCTGCAAGGTCGAGAGCTGGATGTCGGCCGCGACGAACACCGATTTTTCGGCGGTCGCCAATCCCTCCTGTGTGGTCGACCCCTTCAGGCCGATCGAGCTGAGCCTCCAGACCATCCGCGCCCGCAGCGATGGCGACTGGAGCACGACCATAGCGCCCAAAGCCAAGACGAATTTCATCCCCACGGGAATCGGACGGTGGGGGTTGTCGGCCTATGGCGGTGGATCGTTCGACGCGGCGACCGGCGAGGCGCTGAGCGCCTTTGCGGTCATCCCCGCGACCTTTCGCCTGTCGGAGACCATGCGCATCAACGTCAATGGCGGCTGGCTCTGGGATCGCACCGCGGACCGCCATTACTTCACCTATGGCGTCGGCTTCGACTGGAAGTTCACCGACACGTTGCAATGGACGATCGAGGCGTATGGCCAGGCCGGCGCGTCCGAGGTCGCGAGCGTCGTGCAACCGCGGCTGCAGACCGGTGTCCGCTACCGGCCGAACGAGATATTTTCCGTCGACGTAATCTACGGCCGCAACATCAGCGGCGAGAACGCCAACTGGATCACCATCGGAACGACGATCCGGTTTCCGGTCAAGGGCAGTGAGCCGGAGCACCGGCGCACCGGACATCTGTGATCAAGAGCAACAAGAAAAGGGGAACTTCCGTTGACCAATTATGTGACGATCGAGAAGGGGCATGGGCCGGAGGGGCGGATCGCTATCGTGCGGTTCGACCGCCATGACGGCATCAACGCGCTGTCGCCCGAAGCGTTGCGGCAGCTTACGGCGGCCGCGCGCAGTTTTGAAGACGACGCGACAACCTCCGTCGTGGTCCTGACCGGCAGCTCGGGCGCATTCAGCGCCGGCTTCGACCTCAAGGATGCCGAGGGACGCTCGCGCAAGGACATGGATCTCGGCGCGCTGCGGCGGCATCTCAAGCTCGGGCCGCGCCTCACCCACGCCTGGCAGGAGATGGAGCAGATCACGATCGCGGCGATCGAGGGCTTTTGTGTCGGCGGCGGCGTCGCGCTGGCCGTGGCGCTCGACTTCCGCATCATGGGACGCGATGCGCACTTGCGCGTGCCCGAGATCGGGCTCGGCATGAACATGAGCTGGCAGAGCATTCCGCGCATGCTGCATCTGATGGGGCCCGCCCGCACCAAGCAGGCGGTGATCCTTGCCGATCAGCGCATCTCGGCGGACGAGGCCTATGAGTGGGGCCTGGTGGAACAGGTGACCGATCCCGGCCATGCCTTCGATTCCGCCATGGAGCTCGCCCGCAAGGTCGCCGCGCAGCCGCCGCTCTCGGTCGCGATGACGAAGCTCACCGTCAACCGGCTCGCGCATGCGCTGGACGATCTCGCCAGCCATATGGACGTCGACCAGTTCGCGCTCGCCAGTCTCAGCGAGGATCACAAGGAGGGCGTCGAGGCGTTCCTGGGCCGCCGCAAGCCGCGCTTCAAGGGGCGATAGATCTTCGCCAGGCCATTGATCGCATCCCCGACAGTCCGTATACGCCGCATTGGGACAAGAGCAGGCTCGGCCAACGAGTCGCACGGGTGACGACAATCGAGGGGAGGGCCCATGACCGCCAATTCGCAGGCGCCTGAGGCAACAGGATTTCGCTGGAAACTGGTCGCACCGCTCGCGGTGTGGCTGGTGATCTATCTGTGGCCGGCGCCTACCGGGCTCAACGTCAATCAGTGGCACTATTTCGCGGTGTTCGCGGCCGTCATCACCGGGCTCATCCTGGAATCGATGCCGGTCGGCGCAGTCGGCTTCATCGGCCTGACGGTCGCGGGCGTCGCCGGCTATATCGATCCCGATCCCGGCAAATCGCTGCGCTGGATGCTGGCAGGCTTTGCCGAGAGCACGGTCTGGTTGATCGTCGGCGCCTTCGTGTTCTCGATCGGCTATCGCAAGAGCCAGCTCGGCCGACGCATCGCATTGGTGCTGGTGCAGAAGCTCGGCCGCAATACGCTCGGCCTCGGTTATGCCGTGGCGATGTCGGATCTCCTGCTGGCGCCGGCAACGCCGTCGAACACCGCGCGCAGCGGCGGCATCGTCTATCCCATCATCAGCAACATCCCGCGCATCTATGGCTCCGAACCGGGGCCGACCGCCGGCAGGATCGGCACCTATGTGATGTGGACGGCCTTTGCCGCGACCGCCGTCACGAGCTCGCTGTTCTTCACTGCGCTCGCGCCGAACGCGGCGGCGCTGGCGATCGCCAAGAAGACGGTCGGGGTCGAGGTCAGCTGGGGCCAGTGGTTCCTCGGCTTCGCGCCGCTCGGCATCCTCCTGATGGTGCTCGTGCCGCTGCTCAGCTATCTCGTTTGCCGGCCCGAGGTGAAGCGCAGCCCGGAGATTTCCGAATGGGCGGCGAAAGAGCTCCAGACGATGGGCCCGATGTCGCGCAACGAGTGGATCATGCTTGGCCTGATCGTGCTCGCGATGTTCCTGTGGATCGCGGGATCGAGCCCGGACATCCATGTGCCCGTGCTCGGCTCGAACTTCGTCAACGCCACCACCGTCGTGTTCATCGTGATCTCCCTGATGCTGGTGACCGGCGTGATCGAATTTGCCGACATCGTCAGCGAGAAGAGCGCCTGGGAGGTGTTCTTCTATTTCACCTCGCTGCTGACGTTGGCCTCCGGCCTCAACGAGATCGGCTTCATCAAATGGTTCGCGACCGAATACGCAAAACCGCTCGCCGGACTATCGCCGTCGACCGCGATGCTGCTGCTGGTCGCGCTGTTCTTCTGGATCCACTATTTCTTCTCGAGCATCACCTCGCATGCCGCCGCCGTGCTGCCCGTGGTGCTCGCGGTCGGATCGGGCATTCCCGATCTGCCAGTCACCACACTTGCGATGCTCTGCATGTACTCGCTCGGCCTGATGGGCGTGATCTCGCCTTATGCGACGGGACCTGCGCCGATGTATTTCGGCAGCGGCTATATCGGGAAGGGCCAGTTCTGGGGCTTTGGCCTGATCTTCGGGCTGCTCTATTTCGCCGGGCTGTTGCTGATCGTGTTGCCCTGGCTGCGGATGGGGTGAGCCGGGCTGGAGTCGGCCCCCGGGGCGGAGGAATATTCTTCTCCGGGGAGGGATTGGGGAATCTTCGTCCATCCCCTCGCAAATCTCTGACATTGCAAGAAAGACTGGAAAAGGCGATGGTACGTGCTGCGGTGCAGCGCGTGCCCCTTTGAGGCGTTTGCTGCTGTTCCACCCCTCGTCGCTGATGCGACCCGGCTTTCGTTTGCCTTTTCCGGCGAGCGAAAGAACTATTGTGCATGAAGGCCGTCTCCATGAACGCTCACCAATCGCTCGCCGTCGGACAGCCGATTGCGCCAGCTCAAGCGATATCGCATCCCGCGCCTGAGCCGGACGCGATGGTCCGTTTCGCCGGCATCTCGAAGACCTATCCGGCCTATCGCGGCAAGTCTGGCGTCAACGCCCTACAAAACATCGATTTCGCCATTCCACGCGGTTCCATTACGGGCGTGATCGGCCGCTCCGGCGCCGGCAAGTCGAGCCTTGTCCGGCTCATCAACGGGCTGGAGAAGCCGACCGCGGGCCGCGTGATCGTGGATGGCCGCGATATCTCGGCGCTGACGGGCCGCGAGCTGCGGCTGGCGCAGCGCTCGATCGGCATGATCTTCCAGCATTTCAACCTGCTGTCGTCGCGCACCGCCGCCGACAACATCGCGCTGCCGCTGGAGATCGCCGGCTGGGCCAAGGCCGACATCAAGGCGCGCGTGACCGAGCTGCTCGCGCTGGTCGGCATCGCAGACAAGCATGACCGCTATCCTTCCGAGCTTTCCGGCGGTCAGAAGCAGCGCATCGGCATCGCCCGCGCGCTGGCGACGCGGCCGAGCGTGCTCTTGTCGGACGAGGCGACCTCCGCGCTCGATCCGCAGACGACGCGTGCGATCCTCGACCTGCTCGCGAACATCAACCGCGAGCTCGGCGTGACCATCGTGCTGATCACCCACGAGATGTCCGTGGTGCGTCAGCTCGCCAGGGACGTCGTGGTGCTCGACGCCGGCCATGTCGTCGAGAGCGGCCACGTCGCCGACATCTTCACCCATCCGAAACATCCGATCACGCAGTCCTTCCTGGCCGAGGTGGTCGGCGACAGCCTGCCGGTCTCGCTAGCGAGCCGGATCGTGGCGGAGCCGCCTGCCGGCGGGCAGGCCGTGATCCGCGTCCAGGTGCGCGGGGCAGGGGCCGGCGACACGCTGGTGGCGCGGCTCGCCCGCGAGCTCGGCCTCGACATGTCGCTGCTGTCGGCGCGCATCGACGAGATCGGCGGCCAGCATGTCGGTTCGCTCGTTCTCGGCATACCTCTCGGTAGTCCTAGCCGCGACGACGTGCAGGCGCGAGTTCTTGCCTGGCTCTCTCAACATCAATTCCCGGCGGAGCATCTCGGCTATGTCGCCTGAACTCATCAACCTGATCATCCAGGCGACCTTCGAGAGCCTGTACATGGTCGGCATCGCCGCGCTGCTCGGCACCGTCTTCGGCCTGCCGCTCGGCGTCTTCCTCGCGACCAGCCGGAAAGGGGAGCTATTCGCGGCTCCGATCGTCAATCGCGTGCTCGGCATCATCGTCAACGCGACGCGGTCGACGCCTTTCATCATCCTGGTCGTCGCCATCATCCCGTTCACGCGCCTCGTTGCCGGAACCTCGATCGGATCGACCGCGGCGATCGTGCCGCTGACCATCGCGTCGGCGCCGTTCATCGCGCGCCTCGTGGAAGCTGCGATCCGCGAAGTCGATGGCGGCCTGATCGAGACCGCGTCTTCGTTCGGCGCCTCGCCGATGCAGATCGTGTTCAAGGTGCTGATCCCCGAGGCGCTGCCGGGACTTCTGTTGGCGCTGACTCTCGCAGTGGTCAGCCTGCTCGGCTATTCCGCCATGGTCGGCGCGGTCGGCGGCGGGGGCTTGGGGGATCTCGGCATCCGCTACGGCTATCAGCGCTTCATGCCCGAGATGATGCTCGCCGTCGTCGTCGTGCTGATCGCATTGGTGCAGCTTGTGCAGAGCGCGGGCGACTATCTGGCGCGCCGGGTCAACCGCCGGCTGCGGCATCACTGAGCCGGATCACACGGCTCGTCTTGTCCGCCGCAGCGTCTCCGAGGGCAGCTCGGAGAAATGGCGCTTATAGTCGAGCGAGAACTGGCTGAAGTGCCAGAATCCGTGCTGCACGGCAACGTCGTAGATGGATCTCCCAGCGCCGCCGGCGCGCTTCAGCTCGCGCCGCACGCGGTTCAGCCGCATCGCGCGCCAGTAATGCATCGGACTCGTGCCCAGCACCTCTTGGAAGGAATAACCGAGCTTACGCGGGCTGGCGCCGACGGCCTTGCAGACCTCCAGCAGCGAAAGTGAACGAGCACCGCTGCCATGCATCAGCTCGCGGGCGCGATCGACGGTTCGCCGCCGCGCGGCCGCGCTGCGTCCGGGATCGCTGGTTCGCGCCGTTGGCAGCATGTCCATGATCTCGACGAGAAGGGCGTCTTCAAGCGCCTGCCGGGCTGCCGGATCGCTGAACCTTTCCGGAGCGGTCGCGATCGTCTCTTGAATGGCGGCGAGGTGCGAGCGCAGCCGCACGACCGGAGCTTCCGCCATTTCGACCATCTGCAATTGGTGCCAGACAGTGCGCGGCAGCTCGATCTCGAGCCGGGCGGCAAGCTCCGAGATCAGCGCCGCGCTGGCAACGATGCCACGCAGCTCGAACGCCTTCGGCGTGCACATATCGACTTCGGCGTCGACGCAGGCGATGACCTGGGCGCCTGCAACGCTGGCGCCGTTGCAATTGACCTCGCCGTCGCCGTGCCAGGGCAGGCCGATACCAAAGCTGTCAGCGCCCAGCTGACCGTACTGCCGGACCTGCTGGCTGGTGATTTCGCGGAATACTTCGACATGGGGCAGGGAGAGCTGAGTGAAGCTGCCGCGAAACGCCCCGGCACTGATCTGGTCGTAGCTCAATCGCCAGCGGCCGAGGCTGGCGCAATGCTCATCGACGTCCGTGCTGCTGGCCTGGAACAGGCTGACAGCCGAGTCTTGAATCGGAAGAGTTGCGCGCAAGGTCATGACAGAATTTCGAAATTTGGCGGCAAAGTCCGGCAAGGACCTAGGGCAAGACTGGCATGACCATCGCCCGTGTCCAGCAAAATATTGCCGGATCTCGATAACGTCCGATACCGCCCCGGTGCAGTCTTCTCGCTCACCGTCCCAACACCATCGCGGGGCGAGGCTTCGCGGAGGATCGACATGCGGCCGACCGAGATCATGCGTGGCAGCCCACCAGCGCCAGAGGCCCAGGTGACGCGCGCCAACTGGCGCAGCTTCCCGGCGATCCGCTGGGGTTTCACCCACACTCGCGAAGTGTTGCCGACGGCCGAGGTTCGCCGCTCGGCCCACCCGAGCCCGATCACCAGCGCGCCGCGCGAGCTGAGCATGATCGGCTTCACCTCGCCCGACGGCACGCCGACCACGATCGCGGCGACGTTACGCGAAACTTTCGCCGACACGCTGCTCGTGATGCACCGGGGCACGCTGGTTCACGAATGGTATGGCGATGGCATGAGCGTGACCACACCGCATCTGATCTGCTCGATCAGCAAAGCGGTCGCCGGCACCCTCGGCGGCATTTTGGCCGCGCGCGGATTGCTCGATCCGGAGGCGAGGGTGGTGCGCTATGTGCCGGAGCTGGAGACCTCGGTCTATGCGGGCTGCACTGTCCGCAACCTGCTCGACATGGCCGTCGCCATCAAGTTCGAGGAGGATTACGAGGATCCCGCCGGCGACGTCGCGCGCTACCGATTCTCCTCCGGCTGGGACTTGCCGCCGCCGGGCGTCGAGCCAGGTCATCAGCGCGCCTATCTCACGACCTTGCGCGGCACCGGCAAGCCGCACGGCAAGGTGTTCCACTATGTCTCGCCCAATACCGAAGTGCTCGGCTGGGTCTATGAACGTGCCTGCGGCATGCCCTACCAGTCCATCCTCTCCGAATATCTCTGGCAGCCCCTGGGCGCGGAGGAGGACGGCTCGCTGACTCTCGACAGCCACGGCATGGGCCGCATCGCGGGCGGCCTGTCGGTCACGGCCCGCGATCTCATCCGCTTCGGCGAGATGATCCGCTGCCGCGGCGTGGTCGAGGGACGGCAGGTGGTGCCGGGCTGGTGGATCGACGACATCAGAGAGAACGGCGATCCCAAGGCCTGGGCCGACGGCGACCTCGCCGAATTCTTCCCGGGCGCGCGCTACCGTAGCAAATGGTTCACGATCGATCCGACCCGCAACGCGATCACTGCGATCGGCATTCATGGCCAGTTGCTCTATGTCGACCTGGACTCGGACACCGTCATCGCCAAGCTCGCCACGCAGCCGAAAGCGATGGACGTTCCGATCGACCAGCGCTGGTTTGCCGCCTTCAACGCCATCACTGCGCATCTCGCCCCGCGCTGAATCATGGACGTCCTCATGCTCGGCACCGTCACGTCCAAACCGTCAGCCCAAGCTGTCGCGCCACATCCGCTGGATCCGCTGACGGCCGAAGAGATCACCGCGGCCTGCACGCTCGCGCGCGCCGCCGCAGTTTCGCCGGAGAACTGCCGCTTCCCGATGGTGCGACTGGAAGAGCCGACCAAGCAGGAGCTGGCTACCGGGGGAGCTGGACGCTGCGCCTTCGTGCTGACCCTGGACATCACCACGGGCGAGGCGATCGAGCACATTATCGATCTCGGCCGCAGCGCGATCGTCGACCGCAATATCGTTCCCAACCGAGCAGCGCCGTACGGACAGCCGCCGGTGATGCTGGAAGAGTTCTTCAAATGCGAGGCCGTGGTGAAGGCCGATCCCGCCTGGCGTGCGGCGATGGTCCGGCGCGGACTCTCCGACAAGGATATCGAGCTGGTCCAGGTCGATCCATTCTCGTCGGGTTTCTTCGACAAGGAGTTCGAGCGCGGCGCCCGCATCGTGCGCGCCGTCAGCTATTTCCGCGAGCATCTCCAGGACAACGGCTATGCGCATCCGATCGAAGGGGTGGTCGCCGTGGTCGACCTGATCGGCGGTAAGGTCATTGATCTCACCGACGAAGATCCGATCGTGCCGATCCCGCGCAAGAAGCGAAATTACGGCGCGCATGACCTCGAAAAACCGCGCATCGGCATCAAGCCGCTCAACATCGAACAGCCGGAAGGCGCGAGCTTTGAGGTCGAGGGCTGGAAGGTCGACTGGCAGAAATGGAGTTTCCGCGTCGGTTTCACTCCGCGCGAAGGGCTGGTGCTGCATCAACTTGCTTACCAGGACGGTGAGCGCAAACGCTCCTTGATTCATCGCGCCAGCGTCACCGAGATGGTGGTGCCCTACGCCGACCCGACTGCCAATCATTTCTGGAAGTCGGCGTTCGATGCCGGCGAATACGGCCTCGGCATGCTCGCCAATGCGCTCGAGCTCGGCTGCGATTGCCTCGGTAACATCCACTATTTCGACGTGCCGGCTGCCGACAGCAAGGGCGAGCCCTTCGTCATGCGGAACGCCATCTGCATGCACGAAGAAGATTATGGAATTGCCTGGAAGCACTATGAGTTCCGCAATGGCCTGTTCGAGGTCCGCAGATCCCGACGACTCGTGATCTCGTTCTTCGCGACCGTCGGCAATTACGACTACGGCTTCTATTGGTACCTCTACCAGGACGGCACCATCCAGTTGGAGACCAAGCTCACCGGCATCATCCAGACCGCCGCCGTGCCGTCGGGCGAGACGTATAAATGGGGCGGCATGGTCGACGACAATCTGGGCGGGCCGACGCACCAACACTTCTTCAACGTTCGGCTGCACATGGATCTCGATGGCGGCGGCAACACGGTGACGGAGCACGAATTCGTGCCGCGGCCCTGGGGCCACGACAATCCACACGGCAATGTCTTCGACGTCACGACGCGCGTGCTGTCGCGCGAGCGCGACGCCGCGGCCATCGCCAACGGCGAGACCGGCCGGTTCTGGAAGATCAGCAATCCCAACGAGACCAACTCGGTCGGCAATGCTCCCGCCTACAAGCTCGTGGTCAACCCGAGCCCGCTGATGCTGGCACAAGAGGGCAGCTATGTGCGCGGGCGCGGCGGCTTTGCCACCAAGCATGTCTGGGTCACCGCGTTCGACAAGGACGAGAAATACGCCAGCGGCGACTATCCCAACGTCCATGCCGGCGGCGACGGCCTGCCGCGCTATGCGGCGCAGAACCGCAACATCGAGAACGCCGACATCGTGGTGTGGCATTCGTTCGGCCACACCCATGTCTGCAAGCCCGAGGATTTTCCGATCATGCCGGTCGAATATGCCGGCTTCATGCTGAAGCCGACCGGATTTTTCGCGGCGAATGCGGCGGGCGACATCCCGCCGGACCGCAATAGCCGCAGCGTGCTGGCGGGCGCAAAGGGCGCCGCCGCAAACTGTTGCCACGCGGACCCGGGGTAACATTCAGTAACTCGCGCGCCATTGGCTTCGGCCGCAACGCTGACCGCGATGCAGCCATGCGTGCGGCCCGTCTCGTGCAGATTGCCGCCGCCAGTTTGGAAATATTCCAATTCTAAAGAAGCGACGCCGCAGCGCGCGTGAGCGCATTGGTCGCACATGCTACGGACATCTCTGGAGAGATTCTAACGCTGTTCCTATCGCACTCGCAAACCGCCTGAGTTAGGGCGGGACATCAAGAATGATACCGGCAAAGCCGGCAGTGCGTGGGGCTTCGAAAGACGTGACCGACTTCCACTTTTCTTCGCGTGAGGATACGCGTCGTCGACAAATTCAGATGCTCTTGCTTGGAGCGGTCAGTACCTTCTCCGTCGTTATTCCCGTCAGTTCCGTGGAAGCGCAGACGCAGATTCCCGCCGTCACTGTCGATGCGCCGGCCCAGCGCGCCCGTCCTGCGGCGATCGCGTCGTCGAAGAGGGCGGCAACACGGACCTCGCGCGCCAATCGCCGCTCTCCCGCGCAGCAGTCCGCGCCAACGCAATCGGCATCATCGAACGACGCGACGGGCGAACGCGCCAACGGTCCTGTGCGCGGCTTCGTCGCCACGCGCAGCGGTACCGCCAGCAAGACGGATACGCCGCTGATCGAAACCCCGCAGTCGGTGTCCGTCGTCACCACCGATCAGGTCCGCAACCAGGGCGCGGTCTCGATCGGCGAGGCGCTGCGGTACACCGCCGGCGTCAGCGGCGACGTCAATGGCGGTTCCGATACCCGCTTCGGCGCGCTCCAGATCCGCGGCTTCGACACGACCATGTCGGGCCTCTACATCGATGGCCTGCGAATCCCTTCGAGCAATTACGTGCATTTCAACGGCCTCGATCCCTACGGCGCCGAGCGTCTGGAAGTGCTGAAGGGTCCGTCGTCGGCGATGTATGGCGGCAGCGGCACCGGCGGCATCCTCAACTACGTGACCAAGCTGCCGACCGCGCAGCAGTTCGGCGAGGTCTCGATCTCCGGCGGCAGCTTCAACCGCTACCAGGGCCAGTTCGACATGGGCGGACCCGCCAACAAGGAAGGCACGGTGCTGTGGCGCCTGACTGGCGTCGTTCGCGACGGCGAAACCCAGGTCGACTTCACCAAGGACAATCGCGTCTTCATCGCACCGGCCGTCATCTTCAAGCCGAACGAGGACACCACCATCACCCTGCTCGCCAACTACCAGCGCGACCGGGCAGGGTGGGGCCTGCAATTCCTGCCGGCCTCGGGCACGGTGTGGCCGAACAAGGGCCGCACCATTCCGGTCTCGTTCTTCGCGGGCGTGCCGGGATTCAACGCGTTCAACACCGAGATCGCAACCGCCGGCTATCAGCTGTCGCACAATTTCACCGACAACATCACGTTCCGGCAGAACCTGCGCTACGCCTACCAGCACAACGAGGAAAAGACCTTCTACGGTACCGGATACACCGACGAGGCGGCGGGGCAGCTGGGGCGTTTCGGCAGCTACAGCAACTCGTATATCAATTCCCTTGCGGTGGACAACCAGCTCCAGGGCAAGTTCAACACCGGCATTCTCAGCCACACCACGCTGGTCGGACTCGACTATCGCAACACCACGTTCCGCGACACCGCCTTTGCCGTCACGACGTCGTCGCCGGAGATCAACGTCTTCAATCCGGTCTACAGCAACGATTGGGCCATGGGCGGCCTCTACGACAACAAGGGCGTGAAGCAGTCGCAGCTCGGCCTCAATGCGCAGGACCAGATCAAGCTCGGCCGGCTGTCGTTTCAGCTCGCGGGCCGTCAGGATTTCGTGACGACGCAGCTGGACACCAATCTGCCTCCTGCCGATACATCAGTCACGAAGGACGCCTCGGCCTTCACCGGCCGCGCCGGCGTGATGTACAATTTCGACAGCGGCATCGCTCCCTACTTCAGCTATTCCGAGTCGTTCCTGCCGCAGCTCGCGACAAGTCCGTCCGGACAGATGCTCAATCCCGAGACCGGCGTGCAGTACGAGGTGGGCGTCAAGTATCAGCCGCTCGGCTGGAACGCGCTGTTCACCCTCGCTGCCTTCGACCTGACGCGTGACAACGTCGCTGTGTACGTGCCTGCGACGACCTTTTACGAACAGATCGGGCAGGTGAAGTCGCGTGGCATCGAGCTTGAAGGCTCGATGTCGCTCGCCGACGGCTGGAACCTGCGGGCGGCCTATGCCTATGTCGATGCCATGGTCACGCAGGATCCGGTCAATGTCGGCAAGGCCCCCGTCACCGTGCCGCTCAACCGCGCCTCGTTGTGGAGCGACTACACGCTTCAGAACGGACTGCTGGCGGGCCTGCAGTTCGGCGGCGGCGTTCGCTATGTCGGCGCGACCTGGGGTGATGATGCCAACACTTTCAAGGTGGGATCGGCCACCGTGCTGGATGCGCTCCTTGCCTACACCAGGGACAATTGGCGCCTGTCGGTGAACGTCACCAATCTGGCGGATACGCGTTATGTCGCCGCCTGCTACGGCCTGTCGGGCTGCATGTATGCCGAGGGACGGAAAGCCATCGGCAAGCTGACTTACCGCTGGTGAACCGAAGACGGTCCGGCAAAGCGAGCCGGACCTGCCGGATGAGAGTGCAAGACGATGAGGGCGATATTCGGCAAGCTGCATCGCTGGGCGGGACTGCTCACGGCCGGATTCCTGTTCTTCTCCGGCATCACGGGCGCAATCATCTCCTGGGATCACGAGATCGACGACGTCCTGAACAGCCATTTGTTCGACGTCAC
The DNA here is from genome assembly GCF_032144035.1 of Bradyrhizobium sp. WYCCWR 12699. NCBI lineage: Bacteria > Pseudomonadati > Pseudomonadota > Alphaproteobacteria > Hyphomicrobiales > Nitrobacteraceae > Bradyrhizobium > Bradyrhizobium sp. WYCCWR 12699. Next base: position 61,869 of record NZ_JAVTJN010000036.1, on the reverse strand, counting down.
CAGCAAGGGGCCCGCCATCCCCTCGATCGAGCTCGCCAGGATGATCGAGCAGCGCGATCCCCGCGCGCGCGTCGTCTATCTCTTCATGACGCCGGAGGAGGGCCACTCGCTGTGGTTCTTCGTCATGCCCAGGATCGATCCCGCGACCGGCAAGCGTTACGCGCTCGACTACAATCAGATCTTCCTCGATCCCAAAACCGGCGCCGAACTCGGCCGGCGCTATTGGGGTGCGGTGTGGCCGGTGACGCGGGAGAATTTCGTCTCCTTCCTCTACAAGCTGCACTACACGATGCACATCCCGGAGTTCTGGGGCAGCGATCGCTGGGGCATGCGCCTGCTCGGCGTGATCGCCATCATCTGGACCATCGACTGCTTCGTCGGCTTCTATCTGACGCTGCCTTCGCGGCGCCGGACCAAGGCGGTGCGGGCACCTGAAGTCACGCGCCAGCTCGAGCGCGGCTTCTGGGCACGCTGGACGCCGGCCTGGTCCATCAAGACCTCGGGCAGCGCCTACCGGATCAATTTCGACATCCATCGCGCCTTCAGCCTGTGGACCTGGGGCGTGCTCTTCGTCATCGCCTTCACGGCGTTTTCGCTAAACCTCTATTTCGAGGTGTTCTCTCCGATGATGAAGATGGTCTCGAACTACACGCCGACGCCCTATGAGCAGCGGCCCTATCGCGATCTCGACAATCCGATCGAGCCCAGGGTCACCTTCGCCGAGATCGCTGCGCGCGCGGCGGCCGACGGCAAGGCGCGAGGCTGGACGATCCCGGTCGGCTCGGTCAATTACGGCCCGGCTCATGGCGTCTATGCCGCCGCCTTCTTCCACCCCGGCGACGATCACGGCGCCGGCGGCGTCGGCCCGGCGCAGCTCTATTACGACAGCGAGGATGGCCGCCCCATCGGCGAACGGCTGCCCTGGGTCGGCACCGCCGCCGACATCTTCGTCCAGGCCCAGTTCCCGCTGCATTCGGGCCGCATCGTCGGACTGTTCGGCCGCATCCTGATCTCGATCATGGGGCTCGTGGTTGCCGCGCTCTCGGTCACCGGCGTCGTGATCTGGTGGCGCAAGCGCCGCGCCCGCGTCCGGGTTCGTGAGACTGCGGCGGTGCGGCTCGATCGGCAACTCACGCCGGCGGAGTAGGGCGCGCCCGCCGACCGAGGATGAACCTTCCGGCTTGGCGCCGCCACCAATGGGGGACCGCTCCCAAGCCCCCGGACGTCGAATGAAATCGCTTGCCTTGCTCTGCCTGCTCGTCCTGGCGACGCCCGTTCATGCGGCGACGCCCGAGCAACGCTATCTCGACCTGCGCGATCGCTACATCGCAAAGTTCTCCAAAGCCAAGGAGAGCGAGGAGATCTACAAGCAGCACGAGGCCGCCCTGAAGGAGCTGGCGGGCGTGCTCCGCGGCCTGGTCGGACCGGTCGCGATCAAGGGGCTGCCCGCGGACGGCAAATCGAACGCCGACACGCTGTTCAAAGGTGACTCGGGCTTCGGCCATCTCGACGGTCTCGGTTTCGCCTCCGAAGGCGACAAGAGACAGGCTGTGGTGACCACAACGGGGCTGCTCAAGCACTGGCTGGGTGAGCACCGTGAGGACGGCATGCCGCAAGAGATCCGCGCGGCCTTCAAGTCCGACCGCTTCTACTATCAAGCAATTCAGGACTCGGCCTTCGCCAAATATGCGGAGCTGCCGATCATCAAGCCGGCGTCTGCGAGCGTCGCCGCCGCGGTGCTGGGCGTGCGCGGCAATGGCGATCTGAAAGCGCCGCCGCGTGAGATCGACGTCGTCGCGATCCAGGGTGACAAGGTCTTCTTCCTCGCCGACAGCGACGCCGTGAAGACGTCCGAGATTCCGGCCTGCGAGAAAGTCTGGAAGCAGATGATGGCCCGGAAAGCGCCGCAAGACGCCATGGCCAAAGAAGACCAGGCGATGGACGCCTACACCAAATGCTTTGCCAAGGAAGCACCAAGCCAGAGCTGGTACGGAGCGGCCGTCAAAGAGGCACAGAGCCAGTTGGAACTGTTGCTGTCGCGATAGCCGTCCCGACTGCTCTGCTACGCGGACAATTCGACCGCCTTGCCGGCCTCATCGATCAGGTGCACGCGATCGATATCGACGCGCGGCAGCAATGATCGGATCTGCTCCGTCGGCATCAGGCTGAACGCCGTCGACAGGGCGTCAGCGGCAGTCGCGCTGCGGGAAACGGTCGTCACGCTGCGATAGCGCAGGGCGCAGCCGCCCGATCGGGGATCGAACAAATGGTTGAAGCGCGCCCTGGAATCGAACTGGCAGCCGTAGCCGCCCGAGGTAGACACGGCACGATCGACGACCGGCAAGACCGCCTTCGTCTGGCCGACAATGTCGGGATCGGCGATGCCGACCTCCCAGGGATGTCCGTCCGGACGCGCGCCGATCGCGCGGGCTTCGCCCATGTCGACCAGGCTGTGCGAGACGCCGTGCGCCCGCAACAGGTCGACCACTTTGTCGGTGACGTAGCCTTGCGCGATCCCGTTCAGGGTGACGGCCATGCCCTTGGGCATCACGATCCGGGCGCGGCTGACTGACAGCCGGTGGCTTCCGATGCGCGCCAGCACCGCCTCGATTTCGGTTGCCGCAGGACCCGCCGGATCGGCATCGCCGCGCGCGAAGTAGCTGGAATAGAGCTCCCACAGCGGCTGCACCGTGACGTCGAACAGACCGCCCGTGACCATGGAATAATGCTGCGAAATCGAGAGCAGCTCGACCATTTCGGCGGCGGGATCGATCAGGACACCCGTCCGGTTCAGGACGACCAAGGCGGAATCCTGGAGGTAGAGACTGAACTGTCGCTCGAGCCGCCGCGCCTCGGCACAGGCCAACGTGATCAGCCGCTCCGCCCGGCTGCGATCCTCGTCGTGGATCTCCAACGTTGCAACCGCGCCCAGCATCGTGCCGCGCCAGGTGACCGGCGTGACCTCTGCACGAGCGGGATGGCCTGAGGACAGCGCGCCGAGGCTCGCTGCCGCCGCGCTGATCCGGATGAAGCGTCGCCGCGTCAGGGTTGGCGTCATGGCGTCCTCCTCGGTCGTTCGCCCGGCGGGCCTTCCGCTGCCTCGTCGGCCGCCGCAGTGCCGGGGACAGTCGCCGACGCCAGGACATAGTCCCGCGGCACATCGTTGAAGCCGACGATCCTGCCGCCGTTTTCACCGGCGAACTTCTCCGCCGCCGCCTTGTCCGAGAACGGAACGGCCTCGTCGCCGCCCATGCCGCTCTTGACCCGGCTCTCGATCACGAACAGCGCCTTGCGCGCCTCGATCCAATTGTCGGCGCCCGGCTTGTCCCAGTCGGGGGTCTTGCCCATGTCGGACACGTAGATCGCCAAAATGTCCTTGGGCTCGTCGGGCAGCATGGTGAAGGCGATGGTGTCCCGCACCGACGAGAACCACACGGGCTCAATGAGGCTCGCGGCAAAGATATGGCCCTTCGGTCCCGGATGCTCGAGCACGTTCATGCCGCAGTAATGGCCGATATCCTCCGCGGTCATCCGATGCGGCGGCGGGACCTTCGCCGCCTGCTTGTCGTTGCAGCCCGCGAGCGCCAGCGGCACGAGCAAGGCGAGCAGGATCGTTCGGCGCCTCATAGCTCCCTCCGCGAGAAGGCGAGCGCGGCCAGCGCCAGCGGCACCGAGGTCCAGCCGAGCAGGGCGGTCAGCAGGACCGGTATCGTCAGGGACGTTGTCTGGGCAAGGCCGGCCATGCCGGCGAAGGTGCTGACATTGGCAAATCCGGTGAGGTTGATCAGACGATAGGCGTCGGTCGGGTTCGCCAGCAGCATGGCGTTGAGCACGGCGGCCGAGATGCTGCGTCCCTGATCGAGCGCGAGCACGCCGAGCAGCGCCATGTCGTAGATCAGCACCAGCAGCAGCCACAATCCGATGCAGATGCCGGCTGCCGTTCCGCGGTCCCGCACGAGCGCGCTGACCAGATATCCGATCGCGACGAAAACGGCGCCGAGGAGCACCGAGGAGCCCACCATGGCACCGAACGCCAGCAGACTATCGCCGTCGATCTGGCTGCCCGTCGCCGCCAGCGCCCCAACCGCCGCGCCGTAGCCGAGGCACGTCGCAAAAGCGAGGACGGCGAGATGGCCCAGGAACTTGCCGAGCAGCACCTGCCATCGCGCGACCGGATAGCTCAGCAGCAACAGCATCGTCCCGCGTTCCATCTCGCCGACGATGGCGTCATGAGAGATCAGAAGCGCGATGAGCGGAACGAGAAAGATCGTCAGGCTCGACAGGCTGACGACGACCACGTCCAGCGTGCGAACGCCCACATTCCCGGTCGGCGCGCTGCCGAGAAAGGTCAGTGACAAAGCAAGCCCGGCGAGCAGGAGCGTTGCGGCAAGCACCCAGCGATTGCGGATGGCCTGATGGATCTCCTTGGCGGCGATGATCATGACGTTCATGGCGCCTGCTCCGATTGCCGGAGGAAATGAGCATAGAGCTCGTCGAGGGTCGGCGGAACCACATCGACATCCTCGACGGCATTGCCGGCGGCCGTGGCGCGATGCAGCAGCTCGATCTTGCGCTCCGGCGCGGCGTCGATCTCGACGATGTGGCCGTTCAGGCGGCGGCAAATCGCATCTTGCGGCGCCCAGCCCGGCATCTCGCTCGGAGCGAGGCCCGCCACCTTGAGGCGGATCCTGGTGGGCAGCCTGGCGAGACGACGCAGCTCGTCGATCGATCCGTCCGCGACCTTGATGCCGCGGTTCATGATGATGACCCGGCCCGCACGTTCCTCGAGTTCGGTCAGCGCATGCGACGACAGCAGCACGGTCGCGCCGCTGGCCGCCAGCCGCGCGATGATGTCGTAGAAGGTCTGCCGCAGCTCGGGATCGAGGCCGGTGGTGGGCTCGTCGAGCAGCAGCACGCGCGGCTGGCCGAGCAGCGCCTGCGCGAGCCCGAGCCGCTGGCGCATGCCTTTCGAATAGGTGCTGACCCTGCGGCGGCTCGCCGCGCCGAGCCCGACGCCTTCGAGCAGATCGAGCGCCTTGGCCACCGGCTCCCGCTTCAGCCTGGCGTAGAAGGCCTGCGTCTCGCGGCCGGTGAGGGCAGGGTCGAAGGAGACGTTCTCCGGGAGGTAGCCGAGCTGGCGCCGGCCCGCGAATTCGCCGGCGGCAGGATTGTCTCCGAGAACCTCGATGGCGCCGCTGGTCGGCCGGATCAGCCCCAGCATGAGCTTCATGAGCGTGGTCTTGCCGGCGCCGTTGTGGCCGATCAAGGCCACCAGCTCGCCCTGGCCAAGCGTGAACGAGGCGCCGCGCACGGCCTCGACCCGGCCATAGGTCTTGGTGACGTCGCTGACGCGTACCGTGCTGGTCATCGCGTCTCCTTCTGCGCTGCGCCCCGTGGCGGCGCTACCAGCGGATGGCTGTCGACCACGCCGCCGGGCAGCAACGCCGGAAACTGCGCCTGCGCCCAGCGGATCACCTGGACGGCGGGGCTGTTGATCAGGACCTTCGCAGCGGGCGCCGTCCACAGCACGCGATCGATGAGGTCGTTCGGCCGGTACGCCGTGTCGGCGATACCGTCGCCGTTGAGGTCGAAGGCCGGATTATCGCTCCAGTAATTGCCGCGCCCCCCGGTCGACCAGTCGAGATGCCGTGTGCCGACATATTTCACCTGGTTGGCGTTGCTGACGAAGGCGTTGCCGGTGATCTCGTTGCCTTCGGAGCCGGCCGTGAAGTGCACGCCGATGGCGCAGCGCTCGAACCAGTTGTTGCGGAATTTGTTGTGATTGGTGTTGTAGATGAACACGCATTTCTCGGGGCCGCTCCGCAGCGTGCTCTCCCGTTTGGCTTGCGGCAGCATGCCTCGCTCGTCGTCGGGACCTTCGTCCGCTTTCTGTACAGTCGAGCCGAGCGGGCCACCGATGACCCGATTGTCTTCGATCTGGGCATAGTTCGCGTAGTTGAAGAGCATGCCATAGTCGCGATCGCGATCGGAGGAATTGCCGCGGATCACGAGACGGTTCGAATACATGATGGCGTAGCCGACATGGTTGCCAACTGAAACGTTGCCGCTGATCTCGCTGTCGTTGGTGTACATGTAGTGGACGGCGAAGCGAACCTGCTCGAAGCGATTGTCGAGGAAACGGTCCTTGTTGCTGGAGATCGAGAAGATGCCGTCGCGGCCGTAACGGAAATTGTTGTTGGCGATGGTGACGTCAGGCGCATTCCAAAGCGAAACGCCGTTGCCGGCCTCGCTGAGACGTCCTCCGCGCAGTCCCTCGATCTCGTTGCGGACGACGCGGGAGCCCCTGGCGCCATGCACATAGACGCCGAACAGGTTTCCCACCAGCCGGTTGTCCTCGATCGTCGCGCGCTCGGCCGTCTTCTGCAGGAAGATCCCGGAATTCATCGCCTGAAGATCGCGGCCCGATCCCCGGATGGTCAAGCCGCGGACAGTGACGTCGGGTGCGCTGACGGTGATGACGTTGCCGTCGCCGTCGCCATCGAGCACGGCCTCGTGGTTGCCGACCAGCTGTAAAGGACGGTCGATGCGGATCGCGCCGTGATATTCGCCGGCCGCAAGCGCGACGACGTCGCCGGCGCGCGCGCTGTCCAGCACGGCTTGCAGCGACTGGCCAGGCGCAGCCGTCAACGTCTCCGCACTGGCGAAGCCGGACAATCCGGCGGCGACCAGCGCCGCCGGAAACATGCGTAACAATGGACCCACGAGGTCGCTCCGATCAGACCGATTTCGGCTCGACGAACATCCGGCCCTTCATCTCCATGTGCATGGCGTGGCAGAACCAGGAGCAATAGTACCAGTAGACACCCGGCCTGTCGGCCGTGAAACTCACGGACGCCGTCGCCATCGGCCCGATCTCCATCTGGATGCCGTAGTTCACGATGCAGAACCCGTGCGTCAGGTCTTCCACCGCATCGATATTGGTGACGAATACCGTCACTTCGTCACCTTGCTTGACCTGGAACTGCTCGAGACCAAAGGCTGGGGCGGTGGACGTCATGTAGACGCGCACCTTGTTGCCGTCGCGAATGACCTTCGAATCCGCCTCGAGGTTGATGCCGTCGGCCTTTGCCTGCTTGACCGCGTCCGCAAACATCGGATCCGCGCGGTCGTAGATCGAGATCGGGTTGATCTTGGAGCGGTGAACGATAGTCGCGTCATGCGGCTCGGCGAAGCTCGGGCCGTCATGCACCAGCTTCATCTGATCGCCGGAGATGTCGATCAGCTGATCGTTCTCGGGCTTGAGCGGGCCGACGTTCAGGAAACGGTCCTTCGAGAACTTGTTCAGCGAGATGAGCCACTTTCCATCCGCCTCCTTGGTCTGGCCCATCGAAGAATGGTTGTGACCCGGTTGATAGTGCACGTCGATCTTCTGAAGGATGGGATTGACCTTCTCGCCCTTGAACGCCCGCTTGGCGAGATCAATGCTCCACTTGCAGACCTGGCTGTCGAGGAACAGCGTCGTGTAGGCGTTGCCCTTGCCGTCGTAGGCGGTATGCAGCGGGCCGAGGCCGAGCTCGGGTTCCGCGACCACGACGTCGCGCGGCTTGATCTTGTCGTCGAACAGATCGTCGAATTTGCGGACGTCCATCACGGTCACGGTGGGCGAGAGCTTTCCGGCCGCCACGATGTGGATGCCGTCCGGCGCCGTGTTCATGCCGTGCGGATTGTTCGAGACCGGAACGTAGCGGGTGTAGGCCGAGCCCTTGCGGCCGTCGATGACGGGGACGCCGTTCATTTCCTTGAAGTCACCCTTCTTCAGGGCTTCCTCGATCCGCTTGATGTTGAAGATGACGACCCAGTCCTGTTCGCTGGCAGTCATCTCAGCGAGCGTGACGCCTTCCTCGCCGTTGTAGCAGGTCGCGAAGCAGTATTTGCCCTGATAGTCGGCATCGACGTTGTCGAGGTTGCCGCTGACGATCACCTGCCAGGCCACCTTCATCGTGTCGCCGTCAATCGCGCTGAAGATGGAGCGATACTGCTTGGCATCGTCGAGGACCTTGCCGTCATTGGGCAGAGGCACGCCATCCTCGCCATTGGCAAACACATACCCCGTGCGCGGATATTTCTGCACCCGCAGGCCGTGGACCGTGTGCTGGTTCGGCAGCTCGACGATCTTGTCGCATTTCATGATGTCGAGCCGCACCCGCGCGACGCGGCTGTTGGCCTTGTCGTTCATGAAGGCATAGCGGCCGTCATAGGTGCCGTCCGTGAACGAGATGTGCGGGTGATGGAGATCGCCGTTCAGGTACGTGCCGCCGCGGTTCTTGAGGAACTCGCGGGTCGCGGGCTGCATGCCTTCGGTCAGGACCTTGATGCTCTCGTTGGTCTGGCCCCAGCCGGTCGCGCTGCAGCGGTTGAAGACCGGGACGCGCATCAGCTCGCGCATCGAGGGAAGGCCGATGATACGCATCTCGCCGGACTGTCCGCTCGAGAAGAACACATAATATTCGTCGAGCTCGCCGGGCGCGACCTCGGTCTTCTGAACGGCCGGCCTCGCCGCCGGCGCTTTCGGCGCGGCATTCTTGGTTTGCGCGTCCGCGGAGGAGACGAAGCCGCCGTCCGTCAGCGCTACTCCGCCGGCAAGGCCCACGCCCGCTGCGGCCGCCGTCGTTCCCAGCACTGTTCGTCGGCTGACGCCCTTTGCCTTATCGTTCTCGCTCATGATTGCCTCCTCGGCTTTCGGTTCAGTTCGGTGGTGGAGAGATGGCGGGTGACGCGCCGACAGTCTTGCCGCCGGCGGTGATGACGGTCGCGGGACCCTTGCCGCCAGAGCGCATCGTGGGCGAGGACATCGCCGCGAACTTCTCGCGCTTGAGCCGCACCTGGATCATGTGCGGGCAGCGGTGGTCGTCGTAATAGAGTTCCTGACAGTGCATGCAGTAGATGCACTCATTGACGTTGATGTGACCCTCGGGATGGATCGATTGCACCGGGCATTCCTTGGCGCAGCGCTGACAGGGCGAGCCGCACTCTTCCCAGCGGCGCAGCCATTCGAAGGTCCGGATGCGGCCGGGAATGGCAAGCGCAGCGCCGAGCGGGCAGAGGTAGCGGCAGAAGAAGCGCTCGATGAAGAGGCCGATGACGAGCAGGGCGACGGCATAGGCGACGAACGGCCAGCTCCGCGAAAACTTCAGGATGATCGCGGTCTTGAACGGTTCGACCTCGGCGAACCGTTCGGCCATGTCGACCGAATAGAGCGACAGGCCGAACAGTCCGAGGAAGATGATGTACTTGATCGGCCACAGCCGCTCGTGGAGTCCCCACGGCACGGTGATTTGCGGCACCTTCAGCCATTTCGCGGCCGTGTTGGTGAGCTCCTGGAGCGCGCCGAAGGGACAAAGCCAGCCGCAGAACGGGCCGCGGCCCCAGAACAGAAGCCCGCCGGCCGTCGCGGCCCACAGGATGAAGATCAGGGGAGCGGCGAGGAAGAATTCCCAGCGGAAGCCCGTCACCAGCGCATTGCTGAAGGTGACGACGTTGACGACGGACAGCTGCGCGTTGGCGTACCAGCCAAGCCAGACCAGGACGAAAGCGAGATAGCCTCGTCGCACCCAGGTGTAGAGCACCGGCCGGCGCACGAGCAGGTTCTGGAAGAAGAAGATGCCGGTGAGGGCGGCCAGCATGAATGCGGTGATGCCGATCGACACGGTGCTCGACCGCCAGATCCGCATCCAGAGGGGCTCGTCTTCCTCCGCCGGCGGTGTGGCCGCAGCTTTTGCCTGCGAGACCGGAGGCGCCGCGCTCTCCGGCACCGTCACCGTGCGTTGCTCGCGGCGAATGTAGCTGTCGGGTAGGGCGTAGCCGAGGTCGAAGGTCAGGAATGCCTTGTCGCGGCCGCCGAGGCTCCGCTGCACCAGCAGCTGAAGCTGCCACGGCTGGGTGGGATCCAAGGTGAACTCGGGCGGGGTGACGAACAGGCCGATTTCTTTGAACTCGGGCGTGCCGACCGCCTCCAATGCGCCAAGACGGGTGTGATTACGGTCGCGGAAGCGGGTGCTGTTGCCGTCCTGCAGAATCTCGATGCGATCGAAGATGCCGCCGCGGACGTAGGCCGAACCCTTGAACGAGTAGGGACCGTTGCCTGCGACGACAATCGCCTGCTGTCCGGGCTTCAGGCCGTCCTTCAGCCGCCGATAGCCGTCATCGCCGAGCAGGCTTCGGCCGATCGTGGGCGCGCTCACGAGCGCGACATAGAGGTCGATGAAGGTGTCGCCGGCGTCACCTGGCTCGGGATACTGGCTCGCTGCCGCGCTGCCGGATTTTGCAAAGGCATCGTTGATGTCGCCGATGCCAAGATGAAGCCGGCGTATCGAGCCGTCGCCGACGAGGCTTTCCCAGTCGCGCACCTCACTGCGTTCGAGATCGAGCGTCTTGATGACGGGGGGCAGGGCTGCCGAAGCCGCCGCGCCGTCGCCGCCGGCCACGCGACCGCTTCGGATGAGCTTGGACGCCGCGCGAACGATACTGTCGCCCATCACCAGCACGGTGACGGTTGCGCCGCTCACGATGTCGACCTGCGGCGGTTTCTCGGCGCCACTTGCGACAGGCTTCATGTCCTTGCCGATCAGCCCATTCACGGCGGCGACGATGCGCGCTTCCGGAATGCCGACCAGCACGATCGGCTCCTTGTGATCGACCAGCTTGATGCCGGTGATGACGCCCTTGGGATCGATGCCGGCCAGCAGGTGAATCGGTTTGCCGGAGTAACCGACGGAATTGGCGAAGTCGGAGTTGAGGAAGACAAATCCCTGCAGCTGATCGCCGCGGTATACAGGTACAATCGGCGGATCACCTTGTGGCGGTCCGAAACGATCAGCGCCCGGGAAAAATTCCGCAGGCGCGATCTTCGGCAGGTATGTCGGTAAGTCAGCCGCAGCGCAGGCGGGCGAAATATAAGTCAGACACACCAGCAGCAAGCCTGCGAGCGCCAGCGCTGCACGCCTTGCGAAGGTGGACTCTTCATGCGGTCGCTTCGACATGTCGGTCAAATGCCATCTGCGCGACCAACCGGGTCGCGCGTGCCTTGAGACTCTTCGTCGATGATTTGTCGCCGCTGACGTGCCACAGTCGTCGTGCGCGACTACATCTGTCAAGCTAAAGTGGAATGATTGCGCATTCGAACAACCAAGTCACACATTTGCATCGGGAAACCCTCGCCATGCCATTCCTGCGCACTTCATTGCTCAGTGCTGAGCCCGCGGGTGTATTGGAGTCGATCGACGAGCTCTTTGCGCTAGGTCATGCAATGGAGCAGGAAGCGGCCAAAAAATACGATTCCCTTGCCCAAGAGATGCGCGGGCAGGGCAAGGATGATCTGGCGGAAGTGTTCACGCGGCTCGCCGCCGCCGAGCGCGAGCACGTGGACAGTGTGACGCAGTGGTCGCAGTCGCGCCGGGGCAAGCGCCCGGATCCCGCCATGGTGCGCTGGGAGGCGCCGGAAGCGCTGGCCCCGGAAGCTGCAGCCGAGATGAAGACATCGCGGCTGATGACGCCGTACCGCGCACTCGCCATGGCGGTCCGCAACGAGGAGCGGGCCTTCGCCTTCTGGTCATATCTGGCAGCCTATTCGCATGATCCAGAGGTCAAGAAGGCGTCCGAGGCGATGGCCCGGGAGGAACTGGGCCATGTCGCCACCCTCCGCAAGGAGAGACGCCGCGCTTATCATCACGAACACGACCGCAGCGGCGCCGAGGCATCGTCAGCGCCGGTGCGGCAGATTGATGCGCGAGAACTCGAGCTGCGCCTGGTCGCGCAGCTCGCCGAGATGGAACAAAGCCTGAGCGGACCAGAGGCGATCCGCATACGGGACATCCGCCAACAGGCCATCGGGATGGCCGACGCCGCAACCGGCCTCGGGAGCTTTCCAGCGTCGATGGAGAATAAAGGCCCATTGGAGATCGCCGAGGCGCTCGTCGATGGTTATCTCGAAGGCGCCGAGCGGTCGAACGACGCTGCCGATCTCGAACGTTTGCAGCAGCTCGCCGAACGCGCGATCTCGCGACTGGCCTGGCTGCGATCGCTCGCGATGAATTAAAGGCAGCCCGCCGCTTACGGCGGGTTTCGCTGCGCCGTCTAGGCGGCAGCGTTCCGGCCCAAATTCCACCCGCGTCCAGCTTCGCCGAAAATCTGGTAGCCGCTATCCGTCACAGCAACCGTATCCTCAAGCTTGATGAAGCCGCGCTTTGGATGCTTCATCGTGGTCTCGATTGAGATCACCATGCCGGCTTCGAGAGGGCGGCGGGCGTCGCTGTCGTCATAGGGAACCGGACCCGTTGCGGTCAGGCGAGGGGCCTCATGGCTGACGAGGCCCATACCGTGGGCGAGGAAATCCGTGCAGTCGCGTTGGGTGATCTGCGCAAGCTGGCGCTCGGCCGCAACATAGATGTCGCCGCCCATCGCGCCTGGCCTGACCGCAGCAAAGGCGGCTTGCTGGACCGCCTCGATCTCGGCCAGATAGTCCTTCAACTCGGCATCCGGCTCGCCCAGGACCGCCATGCGCGCGACGTCGCCGATATAGCCGAGGTAATTGCCACCCGAATCCAGCGACAACACCTCGCCTTGCCCCCAGCGCTGCGATGACGGCGCCCGATTATGGCTGCTGCCGCAGGCAAGCAGACAATACTCGAAGGTCAGGCCGCGGTTGACTTCGGCAAGACGCAACGCATCCGACAATTGCTGTTTGGTCGTACCCCGACCGTGACCGCAGATCACTGCCAACATGGATGCAATGACGAGCTCGGACGCCGTCTTCAACTTCGCCAATTCCTCCCCCGATTTGACTGCCCGCAGCCGCTCCAGCACCAACACTGCGTCCCCGAGCTCGGCGCCGGGCAGGGCGTCGGCCAGCGCCTTTCCTGCATCCATCGGCATAAACGGCATCTCCACCCCAACCCGCTTCCAGGGCACGCCCGCCTGACGGATCAGCTGTGAGGCGCGCTGGACGGCGTCCATCGAACCATTCGATTCGGTCCGGACCAGCGGCACCCAAGGCGGCGCGACCGTGCGCTGGTGGGTTTCCAGCCGATGCCCGACATAGATCGACTTCTCCGGAGCGCCCTTGGCATAGACCAGCACTGGCAGATAGCGGCTGACGCCCAAGGCATCCATGTAGTCGAAGAAGATCGCCCGTTCGGCCCCCAGCAGGTATTGCACGTTGTGCTTGGACGTCGCGATCAGGACATCGAGGCCTGCCGCCTCCATGAGACGGTCGAGCTTGGCAGTATCGAACGGAATGGCGCGCGAGGCGGCACGAGCAACAGTTTCCTGCATGACGGACCTCCGGGTCGCCGCTGATCTGATCTGTCCTGGATGTCTGCGACCTCGGAGTTAACTGCCGGATGGTCCGTTAGCTCCTGATGTGGCTGGAAGGAGGGATGCTGGAGGCCCAGGCAGCCGGCCGATCAATTCATTCTACGCCCAATCCGTAATTCGCATAAGGTATATTATGGAATATCTTTATATACAATCAGATCAGTTATTTAGGCGACTTTCCTGCCATCGCGCCTTCGCTTGCGCTGGTTTTTCGCACCCGCGCCTCACGCCTCGTCCCGGTCGTCGGCGGCTACTGTGCATGGGGTTGTTTTTCAGATTTTGAATCGGCCCGATGCCTCCGAAAGCCGATATTGCCGTGACCTTGTCCGGCTGCAATAAGCGAGGCTTCCGCGAGATCGCAGATGACCTTCTGACCTGACGTCCGTATAGGTTTGCATCTCAGAACAACAACAAACCTTCCGAGGAAGCAGACCCATGGTCTTTTCGACGCGCTTTTCCCGACGCACGCTTCTCAAGGCCTCCGCCGCGACCGCGGTCCTGGGCGGCCTCGGCGCGCCCCATGTGGCCCGCGCCCAGAGCGCCGAGTTCACCTACAAATACGCCAATAACCTGCCCGACACCCATCCGCTGAACGTTCGCGCCAAGGAGATGGCGGCGGCGATCAAGAGCGAGACCAACGGCAAGTTCGACCTCCAGATCTTCCCGAACAACCAGCTCGGGTCCGACACCGACATGCTGAGCCAGATCCGCTCCGGCGGCGTCGAGTTCTTCACGCTGTCCGGCCTGATCCTGTCGACCCTGGTGCCGGCCGCGTCCATCAACGGCATCGGCTTCGCGTTCCCGGACTACGACACGGTCTGGAAGGCCATGGACGGCGACCTCGGCGCCCATGTCCGCGGCGAGATCAAGAAGGCCGGCCTCGAGGTCATGGACAAGATCTGGGACAACGGCTTCCGCCAGACCACGTCGTCGAGCAAGCCGATCACCGGTCCCGACGACCTCAAGGGCTTCAAGATCCGCGTGCCGGTGTCGCCGCTGTGGACCTCGATGTTCAAGGCGTTCGACGCGGCGCCCGCCTCGATCAATTTCAGCGAAGTGTATTCGGCGCTGCAGACCAAGATCGTCGAAGGCCAGGAGAACCCGCTGGCGATCATCTCGACCGCCAAGCTCTACGAGGTCCAGAAATACTGCTCGCTGACCAACCACATGTGGGACGGCTTCTGGTTCCTGGCGAACCGCAGAGCCTGGGAAAAGCTGCCGCAGGACGTGCGCACCATCGTCGCCAAGAACATCAACGCCGCCGCGGTCAAGGAGCGTGAGGATACCGCCAAGCTGAATGCCAATTTGCAGCAGGAGCTCGCGGGCAAAGGCCTGACCTTCAACCAGCCCGCCGTGGCGCCGTTCCGCGACAAGCTGCGCACCGCCGGCTTCTATGCCGAGTGGAAGGGCAAGTATGGCGATCAGGCCTGGGACCTCCTGGAGAAGGCCGTCGGCAAGCTGTCGTAACGCGTTGGGGCCATCATGGCTCATGTCGAGGTCGAGGTAACCGCAGTGGTGGGCAAGGCGGCGTTGCAGTCCCCTCGCCGACCTTCGTTGCTGACTTCGGTCGAGCGCGCGCTCGGTCTCCTCGTCGAAATCCCGGCGGCGATCCTGGTCGTCGCCGAGATCGTGATCCTGTTTGCCGGCGTGGTCGCGCGCTACGGCCTGCACCGGCCGCTGATCTGGTCGGACGAGCTCGCCTCGATCCTGTTCCTCTGGCTCGCCATGCTGGGCGCGGCGGTTGCGTTCCGTCGCTCCGAGCACATGCGCATGACCGCGGTCGTCGCCAGCGCGCGGCCGGCCATGCGGGCCTATCTCGATCTGGTTGCAACTTGTGCGGCCCTGGCGTTCCTGGCCCTGATCGTCTGGCCCGCCTGCGACTACGCCTATGAGGAAAGCTACATCACGACGCCGGCGCTGCAGATCTCCAACATGTGGCGCGCCGCCGCGCTGCCGGCCGGCATCGGCCTGATGGCGGCCTTTGCCTTGCTGCGGCTGCTGCGCGCCGCCGATTGGCGGATGGTCGCGACGGCCGTCGCCACCGTTGCCGTCGTGATCGGCCTGTTCTGGCTGGCGGAGCCGTTGCTGCGGCCGCTCGGCAATCTCAACCTCGTCATCTTCTTCGTCGGCGTCGCCGGCTTCTGCGTCTTCGCGGGCGTTCCCATTGCGTTCGGCTTTGGCCTTGCGATCTTCGGCTATCTCGCACTGACCACGCGCACGCCTGTCATGGTGCTGGTCGGGCGGATGGACGAGGGCATGAGCCACCTCATCCTGCTCTCGGTGCCGCTGTTCGTCTTCCTCGGGCTGCTGATCGAGATGACCGGCATGGCGCGCGCCATGGTGGCGTTCCTGGCGAGCCTGCTCGGCCATGTCCGCGGCGGCCTGCATTACGTGCTGGTCGGCGCCATGTACCTGGTCTCGGGCATATCAGGCGCCAAGGCCGCGGACATGGCGGCCGTCGCGCCCGTGCTGTTTCCGGAGATGAAGCAGCGCGGCGCCAAGCCCGGCGATCTCGTCGCGCTGCTGGCGGCGACCGGCGCCCAGACCGAGACGATTCCGCCGAGCCTCGTGCTGATCACGATCGGCTCGGTCACCGGCGTGTCGATCGCCGCCCTGTTCACCGGCGGTCTTCTGCCCGGCGTCGTGCTCGCGTTCACGCTTTGCATGCTGGTATGGTGGCGCTACCGCCACGAGGACATGAGCCATGTCCGCCGCGCCACGGGTGGCGAGATCGGCAAGACCTTCATCGTCGCCCTGCCCGCGCTCGCGCTGCCCTTCGTGATCCGTTACGCCGTGGTCGAGGGCATCGCGACCGCGACCGAGGTCTCTACCATCGGCATCGTCTATGGCGCGATCGTCGGCCTCCTCGTCTATCGCCGCTTCGACTGGCGGCGGCTGCTTCCGATGCTGGTCGAGACGGCCGCGCTGTCGGGCGCCATTCTGCTGATCATCGGCACGGCGACCGGCATGGCCTGGGGGTTGACGCAATCCGGCTTCTCGCGCTCGCTGGCCGCCGCCATGACCGGATTGCCGGGCGGAGCTGCGACCTTCATCGCCGTCTCGATCCTGGCCTTCACGATCCTCGGCAGCGTGCTGGAGGGCATCCCGGCGATCGTGCTGTTCGGACCGCTGCTGTTTCCGATCGCCCGCGCTGTCGGGGTGCACGAGGTGCACTACGCCATGGTGATCATCCTCGCCATGGGCATCGGACTATTCGCGCCGCCCTTCGGCGTCGGCTATTATGCCGCCTGCGCCATCGGACGCGTCGATCCGGCGGAGGGTATCCGGCCGATCTGGGGTTATCTGCTGGCGCTGCTGGTGGGATTGATCATCGTCGCGATCTTTCCCTGGATCTCGATCGGATTCCTTTGAGACGTTTGACGGAGGGTGTCGATGAGTGAGCGGCAGAACCAGTACAATATCGGCCTCGACAAGACGCCCGCCAACTACGTGCCGCTGAGCCCCCTAAGCTTCCTCGCGCGCAGCGCCGCCGTCTATCCCGATCATGTCAGCACGGTCTATGAGGGCCGCAGCTTCACGTGGGCGCAGACCTATGAGCGCTGCAGGCGCTTTGCGTCCTGGCTTGCGCGCAAGGGCATCGGCGTCGGCGACACCGTAGCAGCGATGCTGCCGAACATCCCGGCGATGAACGAGGCGCATTTCGCGGTGCCCATGACCGGCGCCGTGCTCAACGCGCTCAACATCCGTCTCGATGCGCCCTCGATCGCGTTTCAGCTCGACCATGGCGGCGCGAAAATCATCCTGGTCGATCCCGAGTTTTCGGGTGTGATCACCGACGCGCTGGCGCAGATGACAGGCCCTCGGCCATTCGTCGTCGACGTCGACGACGCATCGTTCAAGGGCGGCAGTCGCATCGGTGAGATCGAGTATGAGGCGGCCGTCGCGGAAGGCGATCCCGCTTTCACGGCGATCCCGCCGAGCGATGAATGGGACGCGATCGCGCTGAGCTATACCTCGGGCACCACGGGCAATCCCAAGGGTGTCGTCACCCATCATCGCGGCGCGTATCTGAACGCTGTCAGCAACATCCTCGCCGGCAATCTCGGCCAGCATCCGGTCTATCTCTGGACGCTGCCGATGTTCCACTGCAACGGCTGGTGCTTCCCCTGGACCATCGCGGCCGCGGCCGGCATCAATGTCTGCCTGCGCAAGGTCGAGCCGACCAGGATATTCGAGCTGATCAAGCGCCATGGCGTCACCCACATGTGCGGCGCGCCGATCGTCTACAACACGCTGATCAACGCGCCGGACGCGCCCAAAGGCAATGCGGCCCGCCGCGTCGTCGGCCTGATCGCCGGCGCCGCGCCGCCGGTCGCGGTGCTGGAAGGCGCCGAGAGCATCGGCATCAAGCTGACACACGTCTATGGCCTGACCGAGGTCTACGGCCCCGCCTCCGTCTGCGCCGAGCAGCCCGGCTGGGACGAGCTTCCGCCCGCCGAGCGCGCGCGCATGAAGCGCCGGCAGGGCGTACCCTACCCGCTCGAGGAAGGCGTCACCGTCATCAACCCGCAGACCATGCAGGAGGTGCCGCGCGACGGCGAGACCATCGGCGAGGTCATGTTCCGCGGCAACATCGTGATGAAGGGCTATCTCAAGAACGAGAAGGCGACCAAGGAAGCGTTCGAGGGCGGCTGGTTTCACACCGGCGATCTCGGCGTGCTCGACGAGCATGGCTACGTCATCATCAAGGACCGTTCCAAGGACATCATCATCTCCGGCGGCGAGAACATCTCCTCCGTCGAGGTCGAGGACATTCTCTACAAGCACCCGGCCGTGCTGTTCGCCGCCGTGGTCGCAAAGCCCGATCCGAAATGGGGCGAAGTGCCCTGCGCCTTCGTCGAGCTGAAGGACGGCGCCAGCGCCAGCGAAGCCGACATCATCGCGTTCTGCCGCTCGCACATGAGTGGCTTCAAGACGCCAAAGGCCGTCGTGTTCGGACCGATCCCGAAGACGTCCACGGGCAAAATCCAGAAATTCCTGCTGCGCAACGAGGTGGGATCCGCGAAGGCGATTACGGCCTGAGGTCGTTCGGTCGTAGAAACATTTGGAAACATAAGCTGCGTGTTCGCGGCAAGCATGCGTCGTCCGACATCGATTGTGCGGCTTCGACGACATCGCGACACGCCAGGAAAAGATTGGAAAGCGTTAGAGACGCATTTACGATTCCACTTCACCGGATTCGCTGATTCCAGACGATTCGCCGTGCGGGCTGCGCGGCTGGCAACCGGCGCGGTTGGGGCGCTTCATGCGGTTGGTGTCGTGAGCACGGACGTGCGTGTGCGTCTGGCGCTGCTGCTATCGGCGGCCTGGCTGCTGCTGCCGGATGCGGCCGCTGCGCAAGCCACGCGCGAGTTCGGCGCATTCGCGGGCACGCAAGGGTTTGGCCCCGGCAAGCCGAATGCCCCAGCAGGGTTCAACAGTTTCTCGGCCGGAGCATTTGGCGGACCGCAGCCGGCAGGTTTCCCGGGAGCTTCGTTCGGCAATGGCGGCGGAGGCGGCGTGCAGTCGGCCTATGGCTGGAATGCCGAACCGCCCGGACTTGCCAGCGCGGCACGCTTCGACATGCGGCAGGCCTTCGGCGGCGGCGCCGATCGCGTCCCGCAGGCCGAGACGGCACAGGCGACATTTCTTGCGATGACGCAGTTCACGCAGACCCTGCTCGATCCTGCCATCGACGGGCGCGGCATCGGGCCCGCCGAGGTCGATGCGGAGCTCACGGCCTACGCCGAAATCGGAAACGAGCGGACGCATGGCGGCATCGGCCGCGAGGCCTACGGCGCGCTCTACGGCAAGCCCTCGCTCGCGGCCCCGCAATGGCGTGTCTGGGTTGCCGGCTTTGGCGGTTCGCAGATGTCGACCGGCGGCAACGGCTCGGCCACTCGGAGTTTTGGCACGGTGGCCGGCGCGGATTATTCGCTCTCGCCGCAGACGCGGATCGGCTTTGCCCTCGCCGGCGGCGGCACCGGCTTTGCCAGCAATTTCTCGAGCGGCCGCTCCGACCTGTTCCAGGCCGGCGGCTTCGTCAGGCACTCGGCTGGGTCGGCCTATGTCACGACCGCGCTCGCTTACGGCTGGCAGGCCATCACCGGCGACTATCAGGTCACGCCGGCCGGCACGGACCAGCTCAACGCGGCGGTCAACGCCCATGCCTATTCCGGCCGCCTCGAAGGCGGTTATCGTTTGGCCACGCGCTGGCTTGGCATCACGCCCTATGCGGCTGCGCAGATCACCAATTTCCGCCTGCCCTCCGACACGCCGCAGCCCGCCTCCGTGGCCGACAGATTCCCGACGGCCGCCGGCGGCAACAGCTTCACCGACAGCCGCACCGAGCTCGGTCTGCGCGCGAGCACCTCCGTTGCGCTGTTCGGCAGCCTGATCAGCCTGCGCGGACGGCTCGCCTGGGCCCATGATTTCAGCGCGGGACAGTCGATTCCAGCGGCGTTCCAGTCGTTGCCGGGCCAGCGGCTCGTCACAGGCGGCGTGTCATTGGCGCCGAACGCAGCGCTGGCAGGCGTTGCGGTCGAGCTACGCGATTTGAACGGCTGGTCTGCCGTTGCGAACTTCGACAGCGAAGTGTCGGACCTGGTGCGCTCTTACACCGGCAGGGCCACGCTGCGTTACGCCTGGTGACCCTGCCCTGCGATCAAGTGACCGATGTCCGCCGGCGCCGGAACACGCCGGACGAAAAGCGGCTCGTCCTCACATCTTCTTGTAGGCGTCGACGATGGCTTGACCGTCGGCGCCGGCCTTCTTGAGCCAGTCGGCCGTGAGCTGTTCGCCGATCTTCTGGAAGCCGGCCTTGAGCGCCGGGCTTGGCGGCTCGACATTCATGCCTTTCGCCTTGAGCTGGTCGAGGTACCAGGTGCTCTTGTCCTGCCAGGCCTTCCAGCCGCGGGTTTCCGCCGTTGCCGCCGCCTTGAGGATGGCCTCCTGGGTCGGCTTGTCGAGCGCGTCGAACGCGGCCTTGTTGACGAAGGTGTAGTCCTTGGGGATCCAGGCCTGCACGTCGTAGAAATACTTCAGCGACTCCCAGGCTTTCGCGTCGTAGCCGGTGCCGCCCGACGACATGAAGGAATTCACGACGCCGGTCGCAAGCGCCTGCGGCAGTTCGGCGGCCTGAATCGTGACCGATTGTGCCCCGACCAGCTCGCCGATGCGCGCCGTCCCGACGTTATAGGCCCGCCATTTCAGGCCCTTCATGTCCTCGATGGAGGCGAGCGGCTTGTTGACATAGACGCCTTGCGGCGCCCACGGCACCACGAACAGCAGCTTGAGACCCTGCGCATCGAGCTTCTTGGCGATCGCGGGCTTGGATGCC
The DNA here is from genome assembly GCF_032144035.1 of Bradyrhizobium sp. WYCCWR 12699. Taxonomy (NCBI): domain Bacteria; kingdom Pseudomonadati; phylum Pseudomonadota; class Alphaproteobacteria; order Hyphomicrobiales; family Nitrobacteraceae; genus Bradyrhizobium; species Bradyrhizobium sp. WYCCWR 12699. Next base: position 41,198 of record NZ_JAVTJN010000036.1, on the reverse strand, counting down.
TGATACAGCTTCATCGCGTCCGGGAAGCTGGTCGCGAGGAACGGCACGACGTCGACGCCGAACAGCGGATCCTCGTTCTCGTGGATCGAGAGCAGCACCTCGCCCATCTGCGCCTGCCCGGTCACCACCGCGCGCTTGATGTCGGGTGCCTTGAACAGCGAGGCGCCGGGATGAACCGTGATCTGAAGTTTTCCGGACGTGGCGGCTTCCACGTCCTTGGCGAAGGCGACCAGGTTTTCGGAGTGCGGATTATCCGCAGGATACGCGGCCGGCAGATTCCATTTGGTTTGGGCCAAAGCGGGCGTTGCGGCCAGCATGGCGCCGGCAATCAGACCTGCGCGAACTAAACGAGACTTCATCGGACTTCTCCTCACGGTCGAATTGAAAACGTGGCGTGATCAATCTGGAAAGGCAAGCTTCGGCAGGAACATCACGATCTGCGGATACTCGGTGATGATGAACACGGCGGCCAGCAACAGCACGAAGAACGGAAACGCCGCCCGCGCGACCGTCAACGTATCGCGACCGCTCATGTTCTGCAGCACGAAGAGATTGAACCCGACGGGCGGCGTGATCTGCGCCATCTCGACATGGATGATGAGATAGACGCCGAACCAGACCAGATCGAGCCCGGCCTGCTTGACCATCGGCAGCACGATGACGGCAGTGAGGACGATCATCGAGATGCCGTCGATCAGGCATCCGAGGATGATGTACATGATGCTCAGATACAGCGCGAGCATGCCGGGCGTGAGCTCCTGCCCCTGCACCCAGGTGGCAAGCGCCGCGGGGATGCCGGTATAGGCCATCGCCGCAGTGGTGTAGGCCGCGCCGGCCAGGATCAGCATGATCATGCACGTCAAGCGCGTTGCGCTCATGATGCTCTCAAACAGGGTCTTGCGCGTCAGCGTGCCGCTCCACCACGCCAGCAGCAAAGCGCCCGACACACCCCATGCAGCGCATTCCGTCGCCGTCGCGAAGCCCAGCACGAGTGACAGAAAGACCCCGAGGATCAGCAGCAGACACGGTGCGAGCTTGGCGGATTGCCGCAGCTTCTCCCGGAACGGCATCGGCGGGTCGCGCGGCGGGATCTTCGTCGGGTTCAGCAGCGACCAGATGATGATGTAGCCCGAATAGAGCACGATCACGAGCAGGCCCGGCAGGAAGCCGCCGAGGAAGACCTGAAGCACCGAGACGTTGGCCGTGACGGCATAGACGACCATCGGAATTGATGGCGGAATCAGCAGGCCGAGGGTGCCGGAGCCCGCCAGCGAGCCCAGGCTCAGGCCCTTGTCATAGCCGCGCTTGTCGAGCTCGGGCAGCGCGATCTTGCCGATCGTTGCGCAGGTCGCGGCCGACGAGCCCGAGACCGCCGCGAAGATCCCGCAGCCGATCACGTTGACATGGGTCAGGCGCCCGGGCAGCCACTGAACCCAGGGCGACAGGCCACGGAACATCTCTTCCGACAATTTGGTGCGGAAGAGGATCTCACCCATCCAGATGAACAGCGGCAGCGCGGCCAGTGTCCACGACGAGCTGGCGCTCCAGGTGGTGGTCGCGAGCACGGCGCCGAGTGGCAGGCTAGTGGTCAGCGCCATCGCGACGAAGCCGACGAGCCCGAGCGAGACGGCGATCCAGACGCCGCTTCCCAGCAGCAGGATCATGACGCCGAGCAGGACGAATGACAGCTCGATCATGCCGAGATTGGCCATGGTCAACCTCCGCCGCCTTGCGAGATGCGTTCGACGAATTCTTCCGGCGTCTCGTCCGGCGAGCCCCTCTCGTAGGTCGGCCGGTTACCGCCGATGACATTGACCATCTCGTCGATCAGCGCGATCGACAGGATCGCAAGACCGCCGGCAAAACCGAGCTGCGGAATCCAGAGCGGAAGCGCGACGACGCCCTGCGCCACATCGTTGAAGCGCCAGGAATCGTACGTCATCTGCACGGCATAGCGGGTGAAATAGAGGACGAAAGCGGTCGCGATCCCGAGCGCCACGATCTCCGCGATCCACTTGGTCCGCCCGCGCAGCCGTTCGAGCAGAAGGCCGACACGGATCATCTCTCCGCGCTTGAAGGTATGCGCAAGGCCGAGGAAAGCCAGCGCGGCCATGCACCAGGAGGCGAAATCATCACCTGCGGGGATGTTGATCGCAAATTGGCGCCCGACCGACATGATCATCATGATTGCAAAGATCGCAACCAGGAAGACGCCGGCGGCGTAGCCTGCCCCGAGATAAAGGAGATCGAGCGCGCGGCGCACTGGTCCCCCGGCCTTTACGTCGTTCCCTGCCACACCATCCCCATCATCGCACGAGGCGATTCAGCCGGCCCGGCGATCGCATGTCGCTCGCCGCCGGTCCGCCTCAATATCGCCCCTGGCCAACCGCCTGTCTTTCAGACGTTAGATCAACATGATGCAGCCGGTGCAAGCAAGGACTATGCCTGCTCGCGACGGAATTTCTACCGCAGGTTCAATGCGTCTCCAGCCGCAGCCCGTCAAAGGCGGGCACGACGCCCGCGGGCAGCGATTGCCGGATCACCTCGTAATCGACGTCGGCCGTCATGTTGGTGATGACGGCGCGTTTCGGCTTGAACCGCTCGATCCAGGACAGCGCATCGTTGATGCTGAAATGGCTGACATGGCTGGTGTAGCGCAGGCCGTCGACGATCCAGAGGTCGAGGTTTTCCAGGGCGCCCCAGCTCTCGCGCGGGATGTCGTTGAGATCGGGTGTGTAGGCGGCATCCCCGATGCGATAGCCAAGCGCGGGAATGGCGCCATGCTGTACCAGGAAGGCCGTCATCGTCACGGCGCCGCCCTTCCCCAGGATGGTCTGGCTTTCGCCCGCCTCGATCGAATGCCGCGTCAGGATCGGCGGGTAGTCGCTGCCCTCCGGCGAAATGAAGCAGTAGGAGAAGCGCGCCAGGATATCCTTGGCCGTCGACTGGTTGAGATAGGTCGGGATCCGGCGGCGCATGTGCATCACGACCGGGCGCAGATCGTCCATGCCGTGGGTCTGATCGGCGTGCTCATGCGTCAGGAACACCGCGTCGATGTGATCGACATTGGTCGAGAGCAATTGCTCGCGCAGGTCCGGCGAGGTGTCGATCAGGATGCGCGTGGTGCCATGCTCGGAGATCCGTTCGACCAGCAGCGAGCAGCGCCGGCGGCGGTTTTTGGGATTGTCGGGATCGCAGGCGCCCCAGCCGAGCGCCGGACGCGGCACGCCGGCGGAGGAGCCGCAGCCCAGGATCGTCAGCGTCAGCGTCAGCGTCATGCGGTTTCCAGTTTCAAGCCTTCAACTTCGAGAACAGGCGGAAGAAGTTTTCGCTGGTCTGGCGCGAGATTTCGTCGAACGACACGCCGCGCGTCTCTGCCAGCACCTTTGCGACCTCCACCACATAGGCAGGCTCGTTGCGTTTGCCGCGGAACTTGCCCGGCGCAAGATAGGGCGAGTCCGTTTCGACAAGGATACGATCGGCCGGCAGTTCGGCCGCGAGCGCGCGCAACGCTTCCGACTTCTTGAAGGTCAGGATGCCCGTGAAGCCGATATAGAGCCCGAGCGACACCGCCTTCAGCGCCAGCTCGCGCCCGCCCGTGTAACAATGCAGCACGGCGCGAAACGATCCGCGTCCCGCCTCCTCTTCCAGGATACGGGCGCAGTCCTCGTCGGCTTCGCGGGTGTGGATCACGAGCGGCAGGCTGGTGGCGCGGGCCGCGGCGATGTGGGCGCGAAAGCCCCTCGCCTGCGCTTCCGGCGAGCCGTTGTCGTAGAAATAGTCGAGCCCGGCCTCGCCGAGCGCGACGACCTTGGGATGCTCCGTGAGCGCGATCAGCTCCTCCGGTGCGATGCCGTCCTCCTCGTCCGCGTTGTGCGGGTGAGTGCCGACCGAGCAGTAGACGTCGTCATAGCGCTCCGCGATCGCGAGCAGGCCCTCCAGCTTTCGCACCCGCGTCGAGATCGTGACCATGCGCCCGATGCCGGCCGCGCGTGCCCGCGACACGATCCCGTCGAGATCTTCCGCAAAGTCCGGAAAATCCAGATGGCAGTGGCTGTCGACCAGCATCGCGAGCGCCTTCAGGCCGCCGGCTCGATGTAGCGCGGGAACGCCGGCGTCGGCGCCGGCAGCGTCGAGCCCGGCGCGATCCGCTTGGCCCCGCCGAGCATGGCAAAGCTGCGCTCGCCCTCGGGGATACCAAGAGAGTCGAGCAGCTTGTTGGACGCGACGGGCATCGCGGGCTGAGCCAGGATCGCAATCTGGCGCACGACTTCAGCGGTGACGTAGAGCACTGTCTTCTGCCTGGCCGGATCGGTCTTGGCGAGCGCCCACGGCGCCTCGCCCGCGAAATAACGGTTCGCCTCCGCGACCACGGCCCAGACGGCGTTGAGCCAATGATGGATCTGCTGCGTCGCCATCGCCTCACGTGACGCCGCGATCATGCCGTCGGCCATCGCCAGGATCGCCTTGTCGCTGTCGCTGAATTCGCCGGGCTCGGGCAACACACCGCCGAGCTGCTTGGCGATCATCGACAGCGAGCGTTGCGCGAGGTTACCGAGATCATTGGCGAGGTCGGCATTGATGCGCGCGACGATGGCCTCGTGGTTGTAATTGCCATCCTGCCCGAACGGCACTTCGCGCAGGAAGAAATAGCGCATCTGGTCGACGCCGTACTGGTCGGCAAGGTTGAAGGGATCGACGACGTTGCCGACCGACTTCGACATCTTCTCGCCCCTGTTGAACAGGAAGCCGTGGGCATAGACCCGCTTCGGCAGCGGAATCCCGGCCGACAGCAGGAAAGCCGGCCAATACACCGCGTGGAAACGGATGATGTCCTTGCCGATGATGTGCACGTCGGCCGGCCAATAGCGCCAGTTCTTGTCGCTCTCGTCGGGGAAGCCGACGCCGGTGATGTAGTTGGTCAGCGCATCGACCCAGACATACATCACATGGTCTTCGTCGCTGGGCACCTTCACGCCCCAGTCGAACGTGGTGCGCGAGATCGAGAGGTCGCGCAGGCCACCCTTTACGAAGCTCACCACCTCGTTGCGGCGCGAGTCCGGGCCGATGAAATCGGGGTGATCCGCGTACAGCTCGAGCAGCTTGTCCTGGTACGCCGACAGGCGGAAGAAATAGCTCTTCTCCTCCACCCATTCGACCGGCGTGCCCTGCGGTCCGAGCCGCACGCCGTCGTCATTCAGGCGCGTCTCGTCCTCGGCGTAATAGGCCTCATCGCGCACCGAATACCAGCCGGCATAGGTGTCGGCATAGATGTCGCCATTCGCCTCCATGCGCCGCCAGATCTCCTGGCTGGAGCGATGATGCTGCTCTTCGGTGGTGCGGATGAAGCGATCGAACGATACGTTCAGACGCTCGTCCATCTCCTTGAAGCGGCCGGCATTGCGGGTTGCGAGGGCTGCTGCGGACATGCCCTCGCCGGCCGCCGTCTGCACCATCTTCTGGCCGTGCTCGTCGGTGCCGGTCAGGAAGAACACGTCCTTGCCGTCGAGCCGCGCAAAGCGCGCCAGCACGTCGGTCGCGATCGCCTCATAGGCGTGACCGATATGCGGGCTGCCGTTGGGATAGGCGATCGCGGTCGTGACGTAGAAGACGTTGTCGCGCGCGGGGGCGGCAACGGGCGCGGCAGGCTTCGGTGCAGCTACGGGCGCTGAGGCTTGCGGAGCCGCCGCGGGCTTCGGCGCGCGCGGCGCCTTCGGCTTGGCAGCCTTCGGCGGTGCGACGACGGGCGCCGGCGCTGCGATCGCAGCGGGCGGCGTCACTCTGGCCTTCTCGGCCACTTTCCTTGCCGGAGTCTTGGTCGGCTTCTTGGCTGGTTTCTTGGCTGGTTTCTTGGTTGGCGTTTTGACCGCTTTCTTAACCGCCTTCGAGGCGACGGCCTGCTTCTTCGCGGACTTCTTGCCTGCCTTCTTTGACGCCTTGGCAGCGCTCTTCTTCACGCCCTTCCTGGCGGCAGCCTTCTTCGGCTTCGCGGCCTTCTTGACGGCCTTGGCAGCTTTGCGCGCACGCGCCTTCACCGCCGTCTTTGCGGCCTTCTTCGCAGCCCTCTTGCGGCTCTTGCCTTTAGCTGTTTTCTTAGCTCGCGTTGCCACGACGAATTCCTTTACCGGCTTCTCAAAATTGGAAACGAGCCTGCGTCAGGCCGTTGTTTGCACATGATCCCGTCGGAAAACCGCTGCGCACCTTTCCGGATCATGCTTTAGCGCGTTGCGTCCGCCAGCCAGCCGAACACCGAGAAAACCAAGGGCTTGCGCTCCAGATTGTAGGTTTCGGTGTCGCGCGCGGCGCGGACGATCTTTTCCCATACCTCAGCTAGCCGCGCAAGGCGCGGCAGGTTCTGGTTGGCATTGGCCTCGTCCGCGTGCAGGCGTTCCGCGATCCAGCGATCGATGCCGTCGATGAAGGCGGCGAGCGCGACGCGGTCGCTGCTGCCGAGCGAATCGCCGAGCGTGTGCAATTCGCGCGGATCGACTTGCGGCAGGCGCGCCAGCAGTGCGGCCGTGCGTTGCTGAAGCTTCAGCGCGTCGCCGCCGAGCAGCGTCAGGGCCCGTGCAACGCTGCCCTCGGAGGCCTCCGCCGCCTCGCGCAGCGCGGGGTCTTTCGGATCGAGCTCGGCGGCCGAAGCCGCGGCGCTGATCACGTCGTCCGTCGCGAGCGGCCGCAGGCGCAGCTTGCGGCAACGCGACTGGATGGTGGCGAGCACGCGCGCGGGCGCGTGGCTCACCAGCAGGAACAGCGATTGCTGCGGCGGCTCCTCGAGAATCTTCAGAAGCGCGTTGGCGGCGTTCGGATTGAGTTCGTCGACGGTGTCGACGATGCAGACGCGCCAGCCTTCGGCCGCCGCGGTCGAGCCGAAGAAACCGATCGTCTCGCGCGTCTCGTCCACGGTGATCACGGTGCGCATCACGCCGCGGTCGTTGGCGGTACGCTCCAGCGTCAAGAGGCCGCCATGCGAACTCGCCGCGACCTGGCGCGCCACGGCGTCATCAGGATCGATCGCAAGGTCTTCGGCCCGCTGCACGGCATTTGCGAGCGGCTGGCCGTGGGCGAGCACGAAGCGCGCCATGCGATAGGCCAGCGTCGCCTTGCCGATCCCTTGCGGCCCGCCGATCAGCCAGGCATGCGGGATCCGCCCACTGCGATAGGCCGTCAGCAGTGCCGTCTCGGCCTCGCGATGGCCGAACAGACGGCTGGTCTCGCGCGGATGCGGAATGGCGCTTTCGCGCTCGGTCGGACGCCGGCTCATGCGGAAACCACCGAGGCCGGTGTGGGCAGGAGACGATCGCGCAGCGCCGCCCAAACCCGGGCCGCGACCGTGTCAGGGTCGGAATTGGCGTCGATCAGCACGCAGCGCGCTGGGTCCTGCGCGGCGATCTTGCGATAAGCCTCGCGCAGGCCCTGGTGGAAGCTGAGCTTCTCGCCCTCGAACCTGTCGGGCGTGCCGTTGCCGCGGCGCGCGGCGGCGCGCTGCAGGCCGATCTCGACCGGCAAATCGAGGATGATGGTGAGATCCGGCTTGAGATCGCCGATCGTGACCCGCTGCATCGCGTTGATCAGTCCTTCGGGCACGCGGCCGAGGCTGCCCTGATAGGCCCGCGTCGAATCCGCGAAACGGTCGCACAGCACCCAGGTGCCCTGGTTCAGCGCAGGCAGGATCACGGTACGGACATGGTCATCGCGCGCGGCGGCGAACAGCAGCGTCTCCGCCTCGGGACCGAGCAGCCTGCCCATGCCCGACAGCACCAGATGACGCATGATCTCGGCGCCCGGCGAGCCGCCCGGCTCACGGGTGACGCGGATGCGGAGCTTGGCGGCCTTGAGGCGGTCGGCAAGCTTCTTGATCTGGGTCGACTTGCCGGTGCCCTCGCCGCCTTCAAAGGTGATGAAGCGTCCGCGTCCGGACGGCCGCTGTCCCGCGCTCTCACTCATGATCAGAGCTTCTCGGCGCCTGCGCGGAACATGCCGATCACGAGCTCGCTGGCGCCGTCGATCGCGCGTCGCACGGTCGAGCCGGTACCGATCGCTTCGGCCGCGTAGACCGGCGTCTCCACCGCGATGTTGCCGCTGCGCCAGACCCTGACCACGCCGACCTGCTGGCCGGCCTCGACCGGCGCTCGTACCGGACCGCTATAGACGACGCGCGCGATCAGCTTGTCGCTGCCGTTCTTGTGCACCATCACCTTCACCGGCGTCTTGGCGACGAGCTTGACCGAGCGGCTCTCGCCGCCGAACACCTTGGCGTAACCGACAGGCTGGTCGGCCGCGATCAGCGTGCGGGTCTCGAAATTGCGAAAACCCCATTCCAGCATCTTCTTGGCTTCCGTGGCGCGATCCTCGGGGTCTTCCAGCCCGTTGACGACGACGATCAGCCGCGTGCCGTTCTGCACGGCCGAGCCAACCATGCCGTAGCCGCCTTCCTTGGTGTAGCCGGTCTTGAGGCCGTCGGCGCCTTCCATCGAATTGAGCAGCGGATTGCGGTTGGGCTGGCGGATCTTGTTCCAGGTGTACTCCTTCTCGCCGAACAGTTTGTAGAACTCCGGGAAGTCCAGGATGATGTGCCGGGCGAGGATGCCGAGCTCGCGGACGGTCATCTTGTTGGCGGGGTCGGGCAGCCCGTTCGAATTGCCGAAGGTCGACCTGGTCATGCCGAGCTCGCGGGCGCGCTTGGTCATGAAGTCGGCCGCGAAGATCTTCTCGTTGCCGGCCATGGCCTCGGCGAGCGCGATGCAGGCATCGTTGCCGCTCTGGATGATCGCGCCGTGCAGGAGATCGTCGACCGAGACCTTGCTGTTGATGGCGGCAAACATGGTCGAGCCGCCCGAGGGCGCACCGCCCCGCCGCCACGCGTTCTCGCTGATCCGATACTCGTCGGTCAGCTTGATGTCGCCCTTCTTGATGGCGTTGAAGACGACCTCTGCCGTCATCAGCTTCATCATGCTGGAAGGCGCGCGCAGTTCGTCGGCGTTCTTCTCGAACAGCACGCTGCCCGAGGAGGCTTCGATCAGGATCGCGGTCGGAGCATCGCCGTCGAAGCCGGCATCTTCCGTTTTCTTGGCGCCCTGGATGCTCTGGTTGGCGGCCAGAAGCGCCCCGCTCCAGCCGATGCCGACAACCAGAGCCGCAGCGACCAGCCCGCGCGCCAGCGTTCCGGCGGTGAGCCGGTTGCGACCAAGCAAAGGAAGACGAAATGCCATGGCGAAGCCCTGAGAGAGGCGTTCTAACAGTTGGAACAGATGCGAACAACACGCGGTTCGATACCTGTCCCCGAGATTGCACGATTCTCGCCGCGCCCCTATCGTGGCGTCTTATGTTTTTCGACCAAACCCCTGAAACAAGGCGGAAAAGCGATGTCATCCACCCGCGTGATCAAGGCCAACGGCATCGATCTCTTCATCCGCGAAGCCGGCCAGGGTCCACTGGTCGTGCTGTGCCATGGCTGGCCGGAGCTGTCCTATTCCTGGCGCCACCAGATCTCCGCCCTCGCCGCGGCCGGGTTTCACGTCGTCGCCCCCGACATGCGCGGCTACGGCCAGAGCGCGGCGCCGCCTGACGCTGCCGCCTATTCGATCTTCGACACGGTCGGCGACGTGGTCGGCCTGGTGCAGGCGCTGGGCGAGAGCAAGGCGATGGTGGTCGGCCACGATTGGGGCGCCCCGGTCGCCTGGCATGCGGCACTGTTCCGGCCCGACATCTTCACGGCGGTCGCTGGCCTGAGCGTGCCGCCGCCGTTCCGCGGCCGCGGCAAGCCGCTCGACCTGCTGCGGCAGGGGGGCGTCACCAATTTCTACTGGCAGTATTTCCAGGCCCCTGGTGTCGCCGAGGCCGAGCTGGAGCGCGACGTCGCCCGCACCATGCGCATCGTGCTCGGGGGACGAGGCCTTGCCGACCCCACCGCCGCCATGTTCGTGCAGGAGGGCAAGGGCTTTCTCAGCCACGCGACGACAGAGGAACCACTGCCCGACTGGCTCAGCGAGGCTGATCTCGCCTACTTCACCGAAAGCTTCCGCAAGTCCGGCTTTCGCGGCGGGCTGAACTGGTACCGCAACATCGACCGCAATTGGGAGCTGACGGCGCCCTGGCAGGACGCGCAGATCCGTCAGCCCTCGCTGTTCATCGCCGGCTCCAAGGACGCCGTCATCACCGGCTTGATCGGCGCCAAGCGCGTCAACGAGCTCGAACGCGTCCTGCCCAACTTGAAGCAAAAGCTGATCATCGAGGGTGCCGGCCACTGGATCCAGCAGGAACGACCCGACGAGGTGAACACGGCGCTGGTAGCGTTCCTGAAGGCCAGCGCGGCTTAGTAGAGCCCGCGGCCGCTCAGGATGCTGCGAGCCTCGGCGGCGCCGTCGGTCGACGAAGCAGCGCGCTCCGGCGCGTAACGGCCGTCCTCGTCATAGGACACCGCGCGGGCGTTCTGCACCGCCCGGCCCCGGCTACGGCTCGAGGCCGACATTTCCGAGGTCGCATTGAGCGAGGCCATGTCGGCGGAGGTGTTGCCGAGATTGTAGGGCCGCCCCTCCGGCATCGGCACGTCGCCGCGAATGGCGCCGCGGCTCGATCCCGGCAATTCCGGCACGAACGGCTTTGCCGAGGCGACCCTGACCATCGAAGGCGACGGCGCCGGAACGCCGGTGCGCAGGGTCGCCAGGAGCTGGCGGTCGTCGGAGCCTTCCAGCGGCGCCCGGCCGACATATTCGACGCGGACCTTGGCGACACCATTTCCTTTGAATTCAAGGAGTTCGGCGGCCTTGTTCGAGACGTCGATGAGGCGGTTGCCGTGATAGGGGCCGCGGTCATTGACGCGGACGATCAGCGACTTGCCGTTCGAGACGTTGGTGACCCGGGCGTAGGACGGCATCGGCAGGGTCGGATGCGCCGCGGTCAGCGACGTCATGTCGAACACTTCGCCATTGGCGGTCAGGCGACCGTGGAAATCATCGCCATACCAGGACGCCATGCCCTCGGCGCGATAGTTGACGTCCTCCTCCGGCACGTAGGTCCTGCCTGCCACGACATAGGGCTTGCCGACGCGGTAGGTGCCGCCGCCCTTCGGGACCGGCTCCCCGAACGCCACAACCCGGGGGCTCGATGACACGCCGTATTTGGGATCGACGCGGCTGGCGAATTTGTTGGAGGAGGCGCAATTGGCAAGCGCAACGCAGGCCGCGACCGCCGCAACACCGCGCGCGGCCCGCAAAACCGAATCTGACCGTCGGATCCCCATTCGCCCCAAATACCACTTTGCCGGAGACGAACCCAACCCCGCTTTGGCTACGGGGAGCGCCGTCCGGTCATCTGATCCAAGGCGGCCCACCACCGTCTCGGAAGCGGTAACGATAACGCAACCCGAACGCGGCGGAAATGGGGAGGCCTCAGCGATCCCGCCGGGATGGTAAACGAGACGTTCGCATTTTTCCGTTGTTCTACGGAGCGATGGCGCCCGCGCTGTCTCAGGGCTGGACATTCTGTTGCGCCAAATCCTCACTCCACCCCCATTGTCGCTGCCTTCACTGGAATTCTTTTGACTGTGCAAGGCCGCACGCGTTCTCTCGGATGCAAGGGCGGGATTTGGAATTTAACGATGATCGAGACGGTTTCGGCACTGATGGGTCTGGTAAGCGCGGGGATCTTCCTGGCCCATGCGTTTGAAGGCTACCGCACGCGGGCCTGAGGGCACTCGCGCGGGAGACAAGCATCACCTCTTTCAAGACGGCATGTTCGGACAATTTTAATCGATCCGACCGAGCATCGAAGACGAGAGCGGCAGGTGTCCCATGCGCAACCATGACCTGGTATCTGACGGCTTCCTGGCATTGACCGCCGGCGGTTTGGTCCTGCTGTGCTCGAGCCTCGTGGCCCTGGCCTTCGCCTGAGCCCCTCCTCTCCTCGGCATTTTCCATCCGCGGCACCGCCGAGACTCAGCTCGCAACGTTGCCGATCTCACATCCACTTAAATTTGGACTGCGCAGGCGCCGTTCAGCGCAGGCCCAGCAGGGAGCGGCGATAGAGGCCGCCGCGGGCTTCGTTCTGGCAGACGAAGCTGCCGTCGAAGCCCTGGCCGTACCGCTTCTGACCCTTGCGGTAGTAGACGCCCTTCCTGAAATCGAGCCAGACCACCTTGTCGTGCGGACAATGACGCTGCGCCTGCGCCTCGTAGCGAAACGGCGTCAGCGGTGTCGCCGACACCTCCGCAGAGCCAGCGCCCACCATGATCGCGCCGGCGAGCGCCATCCCACTGGCCCATCTGCCCAAGCCGCTTCCCCTCACTCCCCGCCTCCCAATCCGGGCCGTCGCACGACAGCCGCGCGGCACGCTATCACGGATGGCGCGATCCGCCGAAGGCGGCTGGCGCGCCGCGTCTTCCGCCGGCCATCTTACCGGGTTAGAAAGCGATCGTCTCGATTGCGAGGATGCGGCCTGAATGTCGGTTGAGCCTTCACCCCAATCCGAACCGCGCCCGCCCTTGCCGCGCCTCGGCGTCCTGCCGATGATCATCTTCGGCTCGCGCTGGCTGCAGCTGCCGCTCTATCTCGGACTGATCGTGGCGCAATGCGTCTACATCGTTCTGTTCCTGAAGGAGCTTTGGCACCTCTCGTGGCACGCGATCGATCTCACCGAGCAGCAGATCATGATGAGCGTGCTTGCGCTGATCGACGTCGTGATGATCTCCAATTTGCTCGTGATGGTGATCGTCGGCGGCTACGAGACCTTCGTCTCGCGGCTCGACCTGCAGGGCCATCCCGACGAGCCGGAATGGCTCGGCCACGTCAACGCGAGCGTCCTCAAGATCAAGCTCGCCATGGCCATCATCGGCATCTCCTCGATCGCGCTGCTGCGCACCTTCATCGAGGCCGGCAATCTCGGCTCGAACCGCGCCGGCTACACCGAGACCGGCGTGATGTGGCAGGTGCTGATCCACCTCACCTTCGTGGTCTCGGCGATCGGCATTGCCTATGTCGACAAGCTCGGCGATTCCGGCGCGCGCAAGCAGGCCGAATAGCGCCTGACGGCCGCCTTACCTGTCTGTCTCGAGCTGCTGCATGGCCTGATGCAGGCATTCCTGCAGCTTGACCGCGATCTGCTCGCGCGCAAGGCCCGTGCCGGCAAGATCGCCTGACACCTTGTCGAGCACCTCGTCCATCGTCCTGTCTTGCAGATGGTCCGTCACCAGCGTCGTTGCGTAGCTCGTCGCGGCATCGCCGTTCAGACCGAGCCGGCCTGCGGCCCAGAGACCGAGCAGCTTGTTGGACCGGGCCGTGGCCCTGAACATGAGTTCCTCGTCGTGGACGAATTTGGCCTCAAAGCCCTGCTCGCGCTTGTCGAACGTGGTCATGGTCAGCTCCATTGCGCTTTCGCTGATGAGGGTCGGACTGGCTGGGGGGCGAACGTCTCCGCGGTTCACGCTGGTTTAGGATCATTTGAAGCTTCCGGCGGAAGGAAGACGCCGTCAAGCCTGCCAATGCCCCCTTGGCCCGGCGCGCGCATGGCTGCACAAGCTCAGCGCCAGCCAGCCCGGCTAAGTCGAGGTCGTTTACCGTTCGTTAAGCAGACTCAGCGCCGCATGGCCTTGGGCACACCGGGAGCTGACGCATGAACAGAGAGCTTCGGGAATTTCGACGGCTTGAACGGGTCTGCCTGGAGCAGGCCGCCCTCTCCAACATGGACCTCACGCGAAGCGGGCTGCTCAAGGTCGCCGACGATTGTCGCATCGCAGCCGAGGCGATCGAAGCGCAAATGCCGCGCCGCGCCTTCACAGGGGCCGTCCAGGCGCTCATGCTGGTTCTGAGCACCGCGCGGATTTCCCCCCGGCACTAGCGCCGCCGTCCGGACGATCGTGTCGGAGGATTGCGGACGAGAGCCCGCGCGAGCTTCAGTCCTTTGCCGCCGCGGCTTCGCGCGCCAGTCGTTCGGCTTTCAGCCGCTCCTTGTTGGCGTAAAACGCCTTCTGCGCCTCTTCATGATCGCGCATGGCCTTTTCGGCCTCGATCCGGCGAGTCGCATCGCGCGCCTGGCGCTGCTCGGGGGTCAGGGGTTTGCGTCGGAAGGAAAGATCTTCAGCCATGGGAAGATAACGCCGCTGTGAGGAAAGAGTTCCTTACCTCCTCTGAACGCGCCTTACCCAAATGTGGAAAAACAACCCCATGCACAGTAACTATGCTATTGTAAAATAACGCCTTTCTCTATGCCCCTAAAGCTCGATTTCGGCAATGACGGGCAGATGGTCCGAGAAGGCTCGCGCCGCCTCGTCGGTCCAAACTTTCACGATTTCGCTGTCGGACGTCGCATAGATCCGGTCAAGCCGCAGGAGCGGCAAACGCGACGGGAAAGTCCGCAACCGCGTACGGTTCGGGCAGACCTGTGCGAGCACGCGCCGCACTGACTTGACCCAAAACCAATCGTTGAAGTCGCCGAGGACGACGGTCCTCGCCGGCTTGACGAGGCTCACCAAAGCCTGAGCCTGCGCATAGCGCTCGTGGATGCTCAAGCCCAGATGCGTGGCGACGACCCGCACGTCGCCGGCGGGGGTCAGCAGGCTTGTCGCAATGGCTCTGCGCGGCTCACGCTCTCGATACGACACGTCGGCGATCTCGGGCGCACCGGAGAACGGAAAGCGGCTTAGAAGCATCTGACCGTAATCGCCATCCGCAGTGACGATCGACTTGGCGTGAACGCGGTGATCGCCGACGACACTTGCGAGCTTCGAAAACGGATCGTCCGACCTCGATCGCGAATCCACCTCCTGGAGCGCGACGACATCGGGAGCCCATTTGCGAATAATGGAGCACACGCCCTCCAGATCGAACTTCGGATTGAGGTTGAACGTGCCATGCACGTTCCAGGTCATGAAGCGCATCAGCGCCTCCCGGCGAGCCAGGTCGCGACGAATTGCGCGCCGGCGCAGATGCCGAGCCAGCCCAGGAACGCCAGCACGAGCAGCAATATGCTGCTCCAGGACGCATTGCGGGCCACATCCGCGATCTGCGCCCCGAGAACCGCCATGGCAAGGATGCCAGGGGTCATGCCCAGCAGGGTTCCGACCAGGAAGTCACGCAGAGGCAGCGTGCTCGCACCGGCCACGACATTCACCACCGAGAACGGTGCGATGGGAATCATCCGGATCACGACGACAGCCAGGATGCCCTTGCCGACAACGCGGTCCTGGATCCGCGCCGCACGCCGTCCGAGCAGTTGCTGGAGCCGCTGTCGTCCGAGTGCCCGTCCGATCACGAACAGGATGAAGGCGCTGAGCAAGACTCCGGCGATCGCCGTGACGAAGCCCAGCCATGGCCCAAGCGCGGCCGCCGTGGCCGCAATGAGCACGAGCACCGGAAACACCACCAGGCCGCCGACGACAAAAGCCACGACCGCAAGTGGAGGCCCCCAGACCGACTGCGAATAGGCGGACAGCAAATTCGAGATGCGTCCCGTGTCAGCGAAACCGCTCAAGGACGTGTATGACCACGCCATGGCGAGGCCAAGGAGCGCCACGGCGATCGAGACGATCCCGATGATGGTCTTGGTGCTCCACATGCGAGAGGCCGCACGCTCGAGGTGAAGGGGCCGCTCGGGATCCGCCACCGGCTGAACCATCGTGGCCAGCGTGCTGTTGAGGACCGAGGCCTCCACGCCCCGCAGCATCTTCGCCCTATCGGTTCCCGAGACCTCGTCCAGGAGAGCAAGGAGACGATGGTCGTTTTGCGCGACGGTGTGTTGGTCGACGCCACAGAAATGGGCGACCAGGCGATGGCGAACTGAAGCGACGAAATCCCGATGCTCATCGGACGCGGCTTCAAAGATCAGGTCACATTCGCTATCGGCCCCCATCGACCGGTTGTTGAGATTGGCCGATCCGATGCGCAAGATCCTGTCGTCGACGATCATGAGCTTGCTGTGCACCATGACGGCCGCTTCCGTCTCCCCATCGCGCGAGACCGGGTAGACGAAGCGGATACGATCGGCGACTCCGGCCTCGCTGAAACAGGCGATGAAGGCGCCGCGGCCGTTCTGCATGGCCTGGGATTCCAGCCACGAGGAATGCAGTTTCGGCGCAACGACCAAGACCCGCAGCGCCGGCACGCGCTGCATCTGCGCGGCCAATTCCTGAGCAATCTTGTTGGCGCTGGTGAACTGATTTTCGATGTAGATGAAGCTCGTCGCGGACCTGATCGCTGCGATCAGCGAACGCTCGACCTCCCTGATGGTCGAGTCGATGGGGCAGACGACATCGGTCCTGGCGATGCCCACGGGCATGTGCTCGGCCTCGACCGGCACATGCGACGGCCAGCGCGCACGACTCCGCCCGCGCCGCTCATGCGTCAGTTGGCCTGCCGCACGCCAGCGCTCCTCCGCCAGTTCGAACAGCGAGGCGGCGGCATCGCCGTCGACCAGGCATTGAACATCATGAAACGGCGGATATGGCTTGCCTTGCGGATCGCAGCGCAACGGTTGATCGGCGCAATGCTCGCTCGTGTCCCAGCGCCTGATCGTCAGATCGAGCCCGCCGACGAACGCCAGTGAACCGTCGATGCAGACGATCTTCTGGTGCTGCGCCGAGCCGAACGGAAGCGTGGAATCCAGCTGGAATTGGACGCGGCCGTCGGTGTCGGCGGTGAATTTCGCCGCGGAATTCCATTCCCTTTCGGAGGCGTAGAACGAGACGAAATCCCAGACCAGAATGTTGATCCGCAACTCGCGGCGGCGATGCACGAGCGCGCGCAGAAATGGACCCAACTGCTCGGGCAAGCCGTCATCCGCACGTCCGGCGGCCCCGACCAACGTCGTCTCGCTATGGATGTCCCACCCGACGATGTAGACGAGATCCTGCGCATCGAGCAGCGCCTCGCGCAGGGCCGCAAAATATGCGGCAGCATCGTTCAAAACCGCCACGCGCCGCGTCTTGCACCGTCGCCAGACGGTATCGCCGGGGATCAGGGTCGATGAGCTCTGAAGCAGGTTGACCTCGCAATTCGCGTTCGCGTCTAAACGCACTGAACGCTCAAGGGGTTCCAGAGCTTGCGAGGGGCGGTTCGGTGGGGCCGCGACCTGCAAGCGCAGCAGCACTGCACAGCCGAAATTCCGCCGCCCCGTATTCTCACGGAAGTCGATAACGCGCGAGTTCTATTGATGTCCCGCAAGGGTTGCGCTTGGATGATGGCTTTACGGCTGGGGGGCCAAAATGCGTTGTTTGAGCATACTCGCGCTTTGCGCGTTATTGGGCGGCTGTGTCACCGCCGAGACCGTGCAATTCAAGGCTTCCAATCCGCAACAACAGGCGCTGATGCGCGATGGCCAGCCCGCCCTGGTATCGCGGCAGAAGACATCACTGGTGCTGGTCCGTCCAGCAGCCCGTCAAATGCAGGCAAATGGCCGGCCAGTCTTCGTTGTCGGCATCAATAATCTTGGCAAGCAGCCCGTCGACTTCCGAGTCTCCCAGGTTGAGGCCGTGCAGCACGCAGCCGGGTCGGATTTCGAGATGAAGGTGGTGACCTATGAGATGCTGGTGCAGGAGGAAAAGAACCGCCAGGTCGCGGCCGCACTCCTTACGGGTGTTGCCGCCGCCGGCAACGCGTATAGCGCTTCCCGAGCCGGTTACGGCCACTACACCACGCCCGGCGGGCGTACCGGAACGTTTTATAGTCCCACAGCGGCTGCGATAGCCCAGAACAACGCGGCCGCTCAAAACGAAGCCATGATTGCAACCACTGTCGAGACAGGGCAGCGAAACATGGCGGTGCTGGAGCAAGCGGTGATCAAGGACAACACCATGATGCCGGGGGAATGGTATGGTGGACAGCTCCACATTGCACCACCGACCGACCAAGGCGGTGGTCCCAAGATGTACACGATCGTGATAACGGTCGGGAGCGATCGGCACGTAATTGATATTTCGCAAGGACCAGCCGGGGTCTAGAGCCAGCGCTTTGCGTTCTGAACCGGCACTGCAGGCGATCGGTTTCACGCGCCCCTGTCGCGTTTCCACCTCCGCTGATCGAGGGCCATAAAGTCCGCCTGATGCTGGGGAGCGGCAGCAGAGCGGCGGCGCCATCGAGCTTCTTCGGCGCAGACGAGGCTGGGTCACATTGGGCGGGCGAAGTCCATCGTTGCGTCACCATGTTCCCCGGCGGCTCTCGTACCGCCATGACGACGAATACTTCCTCATCTCATGGAAATCATGATCGCGCTCAGATTGGCGGCGAATTCTGCGCCCAGCTTTCCTCCTTGCAGGACCATTGTCACCCCTTTGTCGTTCCGCAGGTGAGCGCCGTTGATGCCCCCGACAACGGCCGCACCACCGCCGACCGAGCTATAGACGCCGGCGAAGTCGCTCACATCCTTTATGCCAGAGGCCCAGCCCTCCAGCCGTGCGACACTTGCCCCTGCCGTGATGCCAAGGCTCGCTCCCGTTACGCGGAATGGATAATTGCGACCGCGATAGGTCAGAACGCCGTTGCCGGCGCCGCCTCCGATCAGCAGGCCAGCCTTCACGATCTTGACGCGCACTTGCCCCGCTGCTTGGGCGAACGACGGGGCGGCAGGCGCGGCAAAGGCGAGCAGCGCGCCCGCAGCAAGACAACGCGCGATCGACAGAAGGGCTGCTCTCACCTCACTTTGCCGGGGCATCGACCTTCTTCCAGGTCTCATCAGGATCGAACAGCGTGGTGCGCTCGGCGACGAAGGCCGTGCGCTTGCCGAGATCCTTCTGGTAGACGGTGCCCGCATGATTGACCAGGAAGGTCATGATGCCCGAATTGCCGTATTCGGCAGGCCAGGCGATCAAGGCGAAGCCCCCGATCATCTTGCCCTTGACGACGTAATTGAGCGCGCCGCCGGGAGCATCCCGGCCCTGCCCTTTGAGAATCCGGAAGTAGTAGCCGTGATAGGGCGCAGGTCCGACATCGCCGGCGCGGTAGCCCTCCTTCGAGGCCTCGGCCGCCAGCGCGCCGAGTGGGCTCGGGTCGTTGTCGTCGCGCCAGAACAGGCCGTCCTTCTTGCCCGGCGAGGAGACGATGCGCTGCGCATAGACGCCGGCGCCCTCGCCGCGGTCCTTGTCGGCATATTCATTCTGCGCGTCGACAAAGGCGAGCGCGGTCTGGATCGCATCGAGTTCGTTGCGGCCGATACGCCGGCGCAGCACTTCGATGCGTCCCTCGTCGGTGTCGAATTCCCAGCCGGCCTTGGTGTTGACCAGCGGAATGGGGAACGGGAAGTCATCCGGACCCAGCACCAACGTCGCGGTCTTGTTGCCTTCGGCCTTGATGGCGTGCCTGGCGTCATACATCGACGTGAAGCGCGCTCGGATGTCGTTGTCGGCGATCTCGTCGCCGGAGGACACGATGTCGTCGGCGGCACGCCCAAGCACTTTCAGGATGTCGTCCGGTCCGCTCTTGACCGCGGCGGCGAGCGCAGCCGCCGCATCCTCCGGCGTCTTGAAGGATTGCTGCGCCTGCAGCTCGGAGCCGAGCAGCACCAGCGTGATGATGCCCGGCAACATTGCGCGACGGAATGAGTCTAGGACAGTCATGGCGTCACCTCCGCAGGGACCTTCGCGCCGCCAGCGAGCCAGTCGCGGTAGGTGCGGAATGTCAGCCCGAGCTTTTCGTAATGGACCCGCAGATAGCCATCGCTGCCGCGCGTCACCGCGGCAGGCATCACCTGCTCGACCTCCTGCGCCATGACGCCGACATAGGCCTTGTCGCTGCCGATGTAGCTGAAGCGATAGTAGCCGATGCCGCTCGAGAGATGGCCGAGGAGCGTGATGTCGTGCTTCAGCGCGATATCGGAGCGCCGACCACCGCCGCCACCGCCACGGAAGCCGCCGCCGCCACCGCCTCCACGCATCGCCGCTCCGCCACCGCCGCCGCGGCCGGCAAAGCTCGGGCCGCCGCCGCCACCGCGCGGCATGCTCGCCATGCTCGACCGTCCACGGGCGGATGCTGCAGCTGCCGAGCGGCCGGAGGAGACGTTCATGGCACCGCCACGATTGCCGCCGCTGCCACGATTGGCCGCAGCGCCGCCGGCGCGGTTAGCAGCCTTTGCGCGATCGCCGCCGGCCTTGTTGGCAGCCTTGGCGCGGTCGCCGCCGCCCTTGGCGCGATCCGCAGCTCCAGCACGATCACCTCCGCCGGGCCGATCACCGCGGTTGCCGGCACGATCGCCCGCACGATCTCCTGCCCGGTCACCGCGATCACCAGCACGATCACCAGCACGGTCGCCTGCCCGATCTCCCGCGCCCTGATTGGGACGCAGCACCTGATTGCCATCACGACCGCGGAAATCCATGCGGTCCGACACGCCGGCCTTCAAATTGTTGTTGCCGAAGCGCTGCTGAACGTTGCTGTTGTTGTAGCGGACGCCGCCGCGATGCGCCGGATTGTGCTGCCAACCATTGCCGATATTGGTGGTGCGGTGGTTGACGTAAACGTTGCGATTGCCCCAGTTGCAGCCGCCGCCCCAGTAATTGCCCCACCGCCCGATCGCCCATGCGGTGCCGAAAGCAAGCCCCGCCGCGACCACACCCGCGCCGATATAGGACGGATAGCCCCAGTAATAAGGCGGATATTCCGCATAGGGCCAGCCGCCATAGACCGTGGCCGGATCGTAGTACGGCACATACATCTCCGCGGGATTGGCCTGCTGGATCACGACGACCTGCTTGCCTTCCTGAGACTGAACGCTGACCTTCTGCTGCTTGGTGGTGACCAGCTTCTTGTTGTCATAGGCCTTGGTGCGCAGGCGCTGGATCGCATCCATCACATCGGGCTGCTGCGCGAGAAAGGCATCGCCGAGCTTCTTGGTCCACTCGAGCTGGTCGCTCATCATGGTCAGGACGTCGGCGGTGCTGGCGAGCGCCTTGACGCTGTCGTCCCAGGCCTGCTTGTCCACCTCCGCCTTCAGTGCGTCACCCTTGAGGGTCTTGCGCTCCTTCAGCCAGCGGTCAGCCTGCACCACCTCGAGCGGATAGGTCGAGGCGGCCAGAACGTTGGCGAGGAGTTCATCCGGATAGAGCGCAATCGGCGCAACGAGGGCCTCGAGCTGCTCGGGTTTCAGAAGCTCGGCCGACGGCGCCGCGGGACTTGCCGGCTGCGCCTGCGGAACCGGGGCCGCAGGCGTCGTTGGGGTCTGCGCCATTGCAGCGAACGAGGTCGCAATTATGAACGCAAGCGCCATCAGGATCTTGCCGCAGCGAAACATCACACCCTCCTTCGTACTTCCAACTGGGGAAGATCGAGCCGGATCGGAGGCGTTCGTTGATCGAGATCAACGAAACGAGATCCTCGGGACTGCTGCAGCGCAAGACCAAACCCTCATTCGATCAGTTCGGCATCCATCATGAGCCGGCACGCGGCGCTGCGCCAACAGGGTAATCGTCACTTCTGCGACCGCGGAAGAGGAACGGCCGCGGCGCCCAGGAGGCTCGATCAAGATCAAGGGTATCGCCTCTTCAGCCCGCGATCGGGAGCCGCATCGTGAACAAGGCGCCGCCAGCGGCGCGGTTTGCCGCGACAATTTCGCCGTGATGGGCCTCGATGATGGTTTTGACGATCGCCAGTCCCATTCCCATGCCTTGCGGCTTGGTCGTGAAAAACGGATCGAAAACCTGAGCGAGGTCGGCCGGGGCTATTCCGGGTCCGGTATCGGCGATCCTGATCTCGGCCTGATTGCCGGCCCGAAGGGTCGAGACGCTGATCTCCCGCCTTCCGGCGCCCGCATCCGACACCGCATCCATCGCGTTGATGACCAGGTTGAGGATGACCTGCTGAAGCTGGACTGGATCGCCCTTGACATGGAGATCGGTCAGGACAGGCGCGTAGGTCAAGGCGATGCGGCGTCCGTCGGCGACGGCCTTCAGAAGGTCGAGCGCTTCGCGAACGGTACCGTTGAGCTCGATGTCCTTGATTTCGAACGGCGTCTTTTTCAGGATGGAGCGCAGCCGGCGGATCACCTCGCTTGCCCGTTGGTCGTCGCGCCTGATGTCGGCGAGAATCTGACGAACCTCGTTGATGTCGGGCGCCTTGGCGCTCAGCATGAGTTCTGCCGTCTCGGCATTGGTCAGGATGGAGCCGAGTGGCTGGTTCAGTTCGTGCGCGATGGACGTGGTCAACTCGCCGACAGCGGAATAGCGATTGGCGTGAGCGAGCTCGGCGAGACGCTGGCGCGATTCGACCTCGGCAACCCGCCGCCGCCGCCGCTCGTGCAGCAGGCCGCTGATGAGACCGCCCTGCACGAGGAACGCAGCAGCGATCATCAACATCTCCCAGCGATAACGCTCCCAGATGTTCGGCTCGCGAAACAGGATCTGGCTGTCAGGAGGCAAACGGCTCTCGCTGATGCCCCAGCGCTGCAATTCCCGCCAGTCGTATCGGGGCGCGGAGAAGCCGATCGTCTCGTAATTGATGTTCGCAGGTTTCGCGCCGCCGAGGATGCCGATCGCGGCGCGAACAGTCCTTGAAGTCGTTTCCGCGATCAAATGCATCGGTCCTCCGACGGGACCGTCACCGAAAAAAGGCTCCTGGTAGGAGAAGATCGGAGCATTCGCGACTGCATGAAGGCTGCGCAGGGCAATGTCGCTCTCGTGGACGACGCCGGCCGCATCGACCGACATCAGCCCCCAGAACAGCACGGTCTCCGGCGGGAGCTTCGATGCGCGCCTCAGGATCTCCTCGAATGACAGATCCGAATACCAGACCAGCTCGACTCGCCCGTCGAGAGGTTTCAGCTCCCGCTTGACCTCCTCGACCCAGAACTTCTCGAGTGGCGAGGCTCCAACCACGACGGCAACGGACTTGGTGCCCGGCAGAAGCTGCAGGATGTTCTCAAATGAGGCCATAAAATCGTTGCGAATTGCCACGACCACATCGTTGGAGCCGAGACCTGCGCGATCAATCAGCCGATTCTCGACCGCGGTGAGAATGAGCGGCGCATCTGGGAACAGTCTTGCTCGGTATCTCTGCGCAAACCGGGCGGCAGGCGCGCCGATGCTCAACACCACGTCGGGCTTCGCGCCCTGATACAGCGACTGCAGATATTCGACGAATGGCGCCTCGGGGCCAGGATTGTTGAAGCGCGCTGTGAGCAGCGCGTGCTCCTGGATATCCAGCGGCCAGGGCGACTGTCGCTCGAGTTCATTCTTGATGTCGCGGGCATATTCGCTCCACGGCCGAAACTCGCGGCCGAAGGAGTGCAACACCAGCACGCGCTTGAGCTCGCCGCGCCGGCTTCGTTCGACGGCTTCGGCGCGCGCGGACGGCAGGCTCACGGCGACGAACAGGCCGAGATACAGCAGTGCGGCCGCGACTGACCACGGCCTGACCGAAACACCGCACATGCCCCGTTCAGCTCCATTAACGCAGCTTCCGACGGCTGCTTACCAGACCATTCTATCGGAAATTGCGACGCGCCGACAGGCCGCAAGCCCACGCCTGTTAGAGACGCGTCAACATTACCACGTGTTCTCGCTATAGGCCCGGGCAACGGTGATAGCGGATTTCCATGTCCTCCATGCCCGGGAATAGCCGGGCGAGACCGTTTGCATCCAGCTCTTTCAGGCTGAACTGA
This sequence comes from Bradyrhizobium sp. WYCCWR 12699, assembly GCF_032144035.1. Taxonomy (NCBI): domain Bacteria; kingdom Pseudomonadati; phylum Pseudomonadota; class Alphaproteobacteria; order Hyphomicrobiales; family Nitrobacteraceae; genus Bradyrhizobium; species Bradyrhizobium sp. WYCCWR 12699. The sequence continues at coordinate 17,624 of NZ_JAVTJN010000036.1, read as the reverse complement.
ACGCTCGAAAGCATCATGTCGGTGGCGCAAGCCGCGATCAGATTGACGTTTTGTCCGCTGTCCTTCCTGGCCTTGATCCGGCAACGGGCAAATTTTCCGATGATCTGATCGCCATCGACGATGAAGCCGCCACCATAGGCGTCGGACATGTCGGTGAAGCCGAGCTGCGTCCCCTTGCGCGCAAACACCTTGGGACAATTATCGGCGTCGGTCACCCATGCACCGTCGAGATCGAGCGCATCGGCACCCACGCTTCCAAGCAGGGAGATCATCAACGCGGCGCCAAGCGCGGCAATCTTTCGCGAATACATATCGTCTTTCCCTCCTGAGGCCGATCAATGACCGCTCAGCACCAATGTCTGAATCGGCAGCAGCAGCGCCTGGATACGCAGCAGCAGCGCGTGGACGAGGCCGACGCCATCGACGACGTGGAGCGCGATCTTCCGGCTGGTCGACGTGCCCTTGGCGGAGATCTCCTCATGATTGCTGGTATAGGCATTGACGATGCAGCTCGAGCCCGGTGTGACCCCGTCCAGGCCCCCTTTGTAGAGCGGCTCGAGGAACACAAGGATGGTGCCGGGACGCACGGCGTTCTGCGGATCGATCAGTTGCTCGCCGGATCGAAACTGCCCGGCCGCGATGTAGTCCTGCACTGTCGTGATCACCATGGGGATGATCACCCATGGCTTCGAAATACAGGTTGCCTCCGCCACCATACCTTCCTTCATCACCTGGGCCTCGATCTGGCCGAAGCCGGCTTGCAGGGCCTTGCGGCCGGCGCCTTCCGGAACGAGCACGCCGGCCGGCCGCATCAGCTGGTTGACGACGTCGCCCGGTCGAACCAGGAACTGCTCGACGCGCCCATCCACGCCGGCGCGGACGAGCGTCTTGTCGAGATCGACCTGAGCCTGGGCCAGCGCAGCCTCCGCACTCGCCTTCTGCGCCGGCAGCAGAATCGAGATCTGCAGCGACGCCGATTGTTTCGCGGCCGTCGCCGCATCGATGCCGGACTGACGCTGGTCGACCAGGACCTGGAGCTTGTCGATGTCGCGCTGCGGAACGATTCCGGGATTGCGGCGCTGGAGTTCGCTCTTGGTCTCCAACTCGTCCCTGGCCTGCTGATAGTTGGCTCTCGCCTCCCCGACCTGCGCCTCGGCCTTGGCCACATCGGCTTGCGCCGTCTGCATGGTCGCATCGACCTCCGCAACCTTCCGTTTGGCGGTTTCGAGCGCGGCTTGCTGCTTCGAGCTGTCCAGGGTGAACAGCACATCCCCCTTCTTGACCGGCGCGCTGAAGCCGACCTTGACCTCGGCGACGCGTCCGGAGCCTTCAGGCAGGATTGGAACCGTGCGGAAATACAGCGTCACCGACGACGTCGCCGGATGGAAATAGAAGATCATGGTGATCAGCGACACCGTCAGCATCAGGCAGCCGGTGATGCCCCAGCGCAGCTCGTACCAAATGGAGAAGAACGTGATCTCCTTGCCGAACCGTTTGCCCTGAGCATAGCGGCGGTAGAGGTAGTCCGGCAGGATCGTGACCAGGGAGCAGATCAGGAGCTCAAGCATGGCCGGGCTCCTTCGCCTTGGCCGGTACCGGCTTGTCTGCTGGAGGCGGCGCGGTCACCGCCTCCCTCTCCGGCTCAACGTCCTCGCCGGCCGGCGTGGCGTCCGCGATCCGCTCGACAGAGCCGGCAATGCTGCGCAGCGGCGTGCCAAAATCGGGCAGATCAATCATTGCGAGCAAGAGTCCTGCGATCCAGAAGATGTGCATATGCGTGAACAGCGAGATCAGACCGAGCACAGCGACGAACTCGAATTGCAGCTTCTGCGACTTGTGCGCCATCCGCTCCGGCAGGCTGTGCAGCTTCCAATAGAGCGTACCGACCCAGAACACGGTACCGAGCAGGAAAATTCCCATGACGACCATGAGCGTGTCGATCCCGCTTCCCGGCGCGAGATAAAACGGCAAATGGTGCGGAGCCATCGGGTGAAGCTGGTCGCTCAAACGTCTCTCCCGGTCAGTGAAACGGCACTTCTGGTACCCTGTTCAGGTAGTCTCGCTGTTTGCTTGATTTGAATCAAGGGAACGCCTTTCGCCCGACCTAGCGTCTTCCCGATGCTGATTGGATAATCATCAGGAGCCGCCAGCCATGCCGGGTCTCGACGATCTCATCCCCAACGCCGCCCAGATTCGACAAGAAGCCGCTCTCAAGGAGGCGGAGAAGGCTGACGAATATGTCCGCCTCGCTGCGGCGGCCGATGCGGAGAAGCGCGCTCTGATCGAGCGTCTGAGCAAGCCCTCGGGCAAGAGCGAGGAGGAGAAGATCCAGCTCGCCTCCACCATCATCAAGCGTGCGGTGCGAAATGGCCTGACCGAAGTGCTGGTCTATCGCTTCCCCAACTCGCTCTGCACGGACAAGGGCCGCGCCATCAATCAGATGGAAAAAGGTTGGGAGAACACCCTGACCGGAATTCCAAAGGAAATATTCCAGCTGTGGGTCGACTATCTCAAACCGCGCGGCTATCGCATTTCCTATCAGGTCATCGATTTTCCCGGCGGCGTGCCCGGCGATATCGGCGTGACCATCTCCTGGGACGAATGACGCGCAACAGGAGGCAACGGCATGGCCAAGGACGCGCCTGCGGAGCGGATGAAGCGCAAGGACTACGAGAAGGAGCTCGGCAAACTCCAGGTCGAGCTTTGTCACCTGCAGGAATGGGTCAAGGTCCAGAAGCTGAAAGTGATCATCATCTTCGAAGGGCGCGACGCCGCCGGCAAGGGCGGCACCATCAAGGCCCTGACCGAGAAGGTGTCACCGCGCGTCTTCCGTGTCTGCGCCCTGCCCGCCCCCTCGGACCGGCAGAAGTCCCAGCTGTTCATGCAGCGCTATATCGAGCAATTTCCCGCCGGCGGCGAAATCGTGATCTTTGATCGCAGTTGGTACAATCGCGCCGGGGTCGAATACGTCATGGGCTTCTGCTCGCCGACCGAGCACAAGCGTTTCCTGGAATTGTGCCCGCTGGTGGAGAAATTCGCCGTCGACGCCGGCATCATCCTGATCAAGCTCTGGCTGGAGGTCGGGATGGAGGAGCAGGAACGCCGCTTCATGGCACGGATCGAGGACCCGCTGCGGCAGTGGAAGCTGAGCCCGATGGACACCGAATCGTTCGGGCGCTGGTACGATTATTCGCGCGCGCGCGACATGATGTTCGAGGCGACCGACACCAAGCATGCGCCGTGGCGATTGATCCGCTCCGACGACAAGCGCCGCGCGCGGCTCAACGGCATCTCGCACGTCTTGAGGACGATCCCCTACAAGAAAGTCAAGCGGGACAAGGTCCAGCTGCCGCCGCGATCTCACAAGGGACGCTACAACGACCAGGCAAGCCTGCGCGGTCTCAAGTTCGTGGAAGAGCGTTACTGAAACCCAGCATGATGAAATACGAAACGGGCTGCGACGACGCAGCCCGTTCTGTTTGCGACCTCCGGCTTGGACTATTTGAGCTTTATCGTGACGCCGCCAACCGCGGCCGACACTTCCGCGCCGACCCTGGGTCCGCTGAGCTGAAGGATCACGCCATTGGCGTTCTGAAGTTGAACCGCACCCGCGCCTGCCGCGACCGCACCGCCGGCGCCTCCAACCGCATACGATCCTTCGATCGACGCGGGCCCCTTCAGACCGATGGCCTTGCCGACGAACTTCGTCGTCGAGGCGCCGACCGTGAGGCCGACGCTCATGCCGGAGACGGTGAACGGATACTTCTTGCCCCTGTAGAGCAGCACGCCTTCCCCTCCGCCGACGCCGACGATGAAACCGCCTTTGGTGAAGACGACCGCGACCTGGCCGGTATCGGCACGCGCCGGCGTACTCACGGTGATGGCCGTTACGAGCATGGCGGCCGCAACCGCACCGAAGCTGACTTTTCTCATGAGTCTGTTTTCCCTTTTCATCATTGCGCCAGGAGCATCGCGAAGTAGCCGAAGATCGTCAGGAGGATGCCCGAGACGGCATAGCCGACCGGGAATCCGATCCATGGCACCGAGCTCTGGATCTCGACCGCGGCTTCGCGGCACGGACCTGAATGCGATCGCGCGCCGGCAACGCCGCCCATCAAGACGGCCGGGTTGATCTTGAAGACGTGGAAGCCGATCGCCCAGACGATGAACGGCGGGATGGTGCAGGCGATGAAGCCGACGATGAAGATCTTCAAGGCGATGGCGCCTGTCAGCTGCGACAACAATCCTGCGCCCGCATTGACGCCGACGATGGCGACAAAGACGACGAGGCCGAGATCCTCGAGGACGTTGCGTGCCGCATTCGGCGTGTTGCCGAAGAAGCGCAGCCGCGACACGACCGAGGACACGATCACGCCCGAGAGGAGCAAGCCACCTGCGTTGCCTAGGCCAACCTTGGCGCCGAAAGCCGGAAACTCGATCATGCCGATCAGGAAGCCGATGATCATGCCGAGGGACAGGGTCAAAAGATCGGTCGACGTGTTGGCGCGCGCGATGCGGCCCCACATCTCCCCGAGCTCGTTGACGGCCGACTTCAGGCCGACCACCGAGACGATATCCATGCGTTCCAGCTTGGTCTTGAGACCAGCCGGAATCTGCACACCACCGCGCTCGACCTTGGTGACCTGCAGCTGGCCGGCGATCGCCGTGTCGCGGAAGGACTCGAACGTCCGCCCCACCATGTCCTTGTTGATGACGAGGATGTCCGCCTGGTCCATGGGAATGCCGAGCGTCTTGGCGTCAGCGACCTCCGGGCCGATAATGCCCATCTTTTCTGTGAGGTGCTCGGTCGATCCGCCAAGGGCGACGATATCGCCCTTTTGCAGCACGAAATCGGGGTCGGCGCCTTGGGGCTCGCCGTTCCGCCCCACATTGACGATCCGGTACTCGGGATTGACCGTCCGGAATTTTGCGATGCTCATCCCGACGGTTGCCGGGTTCTCCAGCCGGTACGCGCGCAGGCCGAACTGGCGGTAGCCGGTCAGGCCGCCACCTTCGAGATCCTTGACGCCGAACTCCTGCTCGTACTGTTTCGCGGCGGCCTTGGCGTCGACGCCCCACCAGCGCGGCAGATATTTGCAGATCAGGATGATGCCGACGGTGCCCCAGATATAGGTGATGCCGTAGGACAGCGCGATCATGCCGGATGCGTCCTCAGGCTTCATGCCAGCGGGCAGCTTTACGACGCCGGACGTAACGGCCTGCTCGGCGGAGCCGATCGCCGCCGACATAGTCTGGGAACCCGCCAGCATGCCGCCGGCAGCGCCGGGCGGAAGCGCAAACAGCTTGGCGCCGATGACCACAAGCGCCAGGCCGAGCACGCTCGATACGAGGGCGAGGATGCAGAACTTGAGGCCATCGCCCTTCAGGCTGTTGATAAAGGAGGGGCCGACGCGCAAGCCCACACCGTACATGAACAGATAGTAAAACAGGCTCTTGGCGAAATTGTTCAGCTCGAGCTTCACGCCGTAAGTCGAGGCCCAAACCGACAGGCCCGCCCCCACCACGATGGCTCCGGCAACCATGCCGAGGCCATAACCCTTGATGCTGGCCCGGCCGATATAGACGGCGAGACCGACGACAAAAAACAGCAGCAGATACGGATACTGCCGCAGAAACTCGAAAAATGCCTGCATGTTGGTCCCCTCCAAGCGCTAAGATGCGGCCTTGAGCTTCGGCTTCGCGTCGGCCTTCGGCCGGCCGAGCTTCGCCAAAGCTTCGCTGCGCACGAGCTTCAACCCTTCCTTGGCGTCGTAGCCATGGATCTCCTTCACATCGAGCTTGCGCATGAAGTCGATGGTCTCCTGAGTGATCACTTGGCCCGGCACCATGATCGGGAAGCCCGGCGGATACGGGATCACGAAGTTGGCGGAGACGAGTTCGGGGCCGGCCTTCAGCCGCCGGTCGATCTCGGGATCGCTGAGGCGGATGTGCTCGCAGCCCGCGGCGTCGTAGGCCGCATAGAAGCCGGTGCGAATATCGCCCTCGTTGGTCTTGGTGCCGGCATCGCCGCGGAAGCTCGGGTGGAAATGCGAGAAGTTCGGCAGATCCGGCACATCTTTCATCAGGCTCGTGACCCGAGCTTCGAACGTCTTCCTGGCATTGGCACCGCCCTGGGTAAGGCCGCGGTCGATCTCGCCCGCGATCTCGGCGAGCACGCGGATGAGATGCGCGACGTCACTGCGGGTGTTGTTGATGTTGGACTGGACCAGGACCGAGTTGCGCGACGTCTTGTTGACCTGGATGTTGTAATCGTTGGCGAGAATGCCCTTGAACTGCGTCCCGTCATAGCCGGCCGTGCCGCACACCAGCGTCATGCGGGTCGGATCGAGGCAGAACTCGTCCTCGTCCAGGCTCTTGAGCGTATTGGCCCAGTTGACGCCGGGTGCCAGAAAATCGGTGAAGCCGCTCTGGCGGTATTGCGCCGGCACCATGGCATCGGCGCCGAGAATGCGGAAGTATTTCGAGATCAGCGGATTGTTGTTGACCGCCTGGCGGATCGCGAACGCAATCTCGATGGCATTGGCGACAAGGCCATAGCCTTCGAGCTCCATCTGCCGCCGCGAGATGTCGAGGCTCGCGATCAGCTGCTGGTTCGGACTGGTCGAGGCATGGGTGAACACCGCCTCCTTGAACTGCTGCTCGACGGTGTGGAATTCGACGTCCTTGACCGACAGCATCGAGCCCTGGCGGATCGCCGACATCGACTTATGGGTCGAATTGGTCTGGTAGACGCGCAGCCGAATCTGTCGCGGATCCGGGATCAGCCTGGTCTTGAGCAGCACCTCGTTGGACGGGGTCTTGCCAAGCTCGGCCTGCTGCTTGTCATAGGCCGCGACCGACTTCGGATCGCGCATCCACGCCTCGATCTCGTTGGCGGCGCCCATGGCGGTGCGTCGGCGCAGGAAGGGCGAGAAACGCGCGAAGCCGAACCAGGCCTCGTCCCACAGGAAGATCAGGTCGGGCTTGATGGCGAGACATTCTTCCATGACCCGCCGGGTGTTGTAGATGTGGCCGTCGAACGTGCAGTTGGTGAGATCGACCATCTTGACGCGGTCGAGCCGGCCGTCGGCCTTGGCGTTCAGAAGCGCCTGCTTGATGGTCTTCAGCGGTACCGCGCCGTACATCGAATATTCCGTCATCGGGAAGGCTTCGACATAGAGCGGCTGCGCACCTGCCAGCACCATGCCGTAGTGATGCGACTTGTGGCAGTTGCGATCGACTATCGCGATGTCGCCCGGCGCGAGCAGCGCCTGCACCGCCATCTTGTTCGAGGTCGAGGTGCCGTTGGTGACGAAGAAGACGCGGTCGGCGCCGAGCGCCCTCGCCGCCTTCTCCTGCGCCTTCTTGATGTTGCCGGTCGGCTCCAGCATGCTGTCGAGGCCGCCTGTGGTGGCACTGCTCTCGGCCAGGAACAGGTTCGGGCCGTAGAACTCGCCCATGTCGCGGATCCAGTCGGACTTGAAGATCGACTTGCCGCGCGCGATCGGCAACGCGTGGAACGTGCCGATCGGGCGTTGCGCGTATTTCTTGAGATTGTCGAAAAATGGCGTGTCGTATCGATCCTGGATGCCCTCGAGGATCGACAAGTGCAGCTCCAGGAGCTCTTCCACCGAATAGAAGATGCGGCGCACCACGGCCGCCTGCGGATTGCCTGCCAGTTCCTCGACGTCGCGATTCGAGATCATGTAGAGATCGAGCTCGGGCCGGACGCGCTTGATGATCTGGGCGAGCCGCAGCGCCGAGGCGTCGGTTTCGTCGTTGAGCCCTGCCCCAGCCATGATCGAACGCAGGACCGGCGCATCGTGGCGTGAGCGCAGCCCGAAGCCTTCGTTGATGATCACAGCGCCGAGGTTGGGATTGAGCATCGTCGCGCAGAAGGCGTCCTCCAAGCTTCCGACGATGACCGGTTCATAGATGAAGGCATCGACCGGGCGCCGCAGCTTGCGCCATTCGGCCGCGAGCGCAGGCCATTGGCCGGGCGACAGGCCGGTGACGATCAGCGTCTCGAAATAGGGGCGACGCGCGCTGTGCGCGCCAAAAGACGGCGGCACCAGCTCGGGCGTATCGCCATTGCCGTCGTCCTTGGCGCTCCAGTCGCCGGCATGCTGGCGAAAGGATCGCGTGGCCAGCGCCTGGGCGATCCGCGTTGCAAGGGCGAACGAGGTTGCGCCGTCGCCCGCGGACGCGGCCTCCCGCAACGTTGCCATCAGTTGCAGGCCGGGATAGCCGTGAAACTCCTCGGTCACCGAGAGATCGGCCAGCGCCGCGTCGTAGGCCGCGCGATTGCCGACCCGAGCCCAGGTCTTGGCGGCTTCGACCAGATCGCGCCAGTCGTCCGCCCGTGCGCCGGGTCCGGAGAAGAACTGGTCAATGCGCTTCAGCGCGGCCTTGGGCTCTTTGGACATGTATCTCTCCCGATCCATGAGGGCAAAGGTGATGCCGGATCGTGAGTGCGGTGCCGGTCGTTCCATTGATCCAAGTCAACGGTTCCGTGCATTCTGACGGATGATGCCATGCCGCTCGCGACGCAATACGAGGCGTCAGGCTGTTCCTTGCCCGCACCTTGCCTGATCATCGGCAAGCAGCTTGTCGAGCGACCGCAGCCACTGGGTGCTGTCGGTCCTGTCCGCAAGTCCTTCGGCGCGCAGGAGGTCGCGCAGCTGCGCGTGGGCGCCGACGATGCAGAACGTCACCTTGCGTGACGCAAGTTCGTCGTGGAGATCACGCAGCATGCGGGCACCAGCCAGATCGATATAGGGTGAGGCCGAGAGGTCGCAGGCGACCAGGCGCACGGCCGGTGAGGTCCGCAACGCCGTCAGGACGGTGTCCAGGATCGTCTCGGCGTTGATGTAGAGCAGCGAGGCTTCGGGCCGGAATGCAATGACGCCCTCCAAGGGCTCCACGCCCTCATGTCTGGCGCTGTCCGAATAGCGGCCGCTGCCCGGCAACCGGCCCAGGAACGCGACGTTCGGTCGCGAAGCGCGCGCCAGCAGCAGGAAAATCGACGCGATCGACGCCAGCAGGACGCCCTGGAGAATGCCGAGCAGCAGCACGGCGATCAGCGCGATCGCTGCCGCGTGGAAATCGATCCGGCTGACACGCCACATTCGGAGCAGCGCACGAACGTCGACCAGCCTGTAGACGGCGGCGAAGACGATTGCCGCGAGCACCGCCTTGGGCAGATTGGTCAGCAGCCCCGTGAAGAACAACAAGCACAGCCCAAGCGTCACCGAGCAAATGACCAGCGCGAGCGGCGTCCGCGCTCCCGCGTTGTCGTTGACGGCCGATTGCGACAAACCCCCGGCGACGGGATAACCATGGCCGAACGCAGCGGCGAGGTTTGCCGCGCCCAAGCCCAGAAACTCCTGGCGAACATCGAGCGGATAGCCGTGCTTGGCAGCAAAGCTGCGGGCCGCCGATACGCCCTCGATATAAGCCAGCAGGACGCAACCGGCTGCGAGTGGAAACAGATCGTCGAATTCCAGCAAACCGAACGTCGGAATTCCCAGCGCTGGCAGCCCTTCCGGTATCTTCCCAGTAACGGGCACACCCAAGGCCGGGAGGCCCAGCAGCGTTGCCAGAAGGATCGCGAGCGCAACGACGGTGATGCCAACCGGCTTGCCGGGCAGGAGCCGCTCGCCGAGTAGCAGCAACATCAGCGCGACTGCCCCAATGGCGAGCACAAGCGGGTCAATGCCGCCGAGCTGCCCGACCAGCTTGACGGCGCGATCGAAGAAATTGTGGCCGCCACCGGTAACTCCGAGCAGGCTCGGCAACTGGCTCATGATGATGGTGAGCCCCGCCCCCGCCTTGAAGCCGACCAGAATACTGTCGCTGACCAGCCGGACGAGGACGCTGAGCTTGAACAGCCAGGCGATGAGGCACAGCACCGCCACGGCAAACGCCGCAAGGCTCGCGATTTGCGCATAGCGGACCGCATCGCCCCCCGCGAGCGCGCCCACGGTCCCCGCGATCATCAGGGAAATCGCCGACGTTGGACCGATCGCGAGTTGGCGCGACGTCCCGAGCAAGGCGTAGCCGATGCCGCCGAGCATGTAGCCGTAGACGCCGATCTGTGGCGGCAAGCCGGCGAGCGCCGCATAGGCCAGCGAGACCGGGATCGCGTAAGCGGCGAGCGTGATGCCAGCGATCGCATCGGACCGCAACCATTGGCTTCGATATGCTGCAAGCCACTGAGCCGGTGGAAAGAATCGCATCCAGGTCGGCTCCGGAGGCGAGTTCATCTGGTCACCTCCTGCGGGGTCGCTTCGCAACGCAACAGAACGATCAACAGCGCGACCACGGGAATGCCGAGTGCGAGATCAGGAATGATCTTTGTAGCGTATGCGCCGGCCGCCGCGCCGAAGCCGAACACCGCACACAACGCAAAAAAGATTGCCGACTTGCGCAACGTCCCGAGCGGTGCACCGCCATGCACGACCAAGAAAACGTTCTCGATGGCTTGACGCATGTTTCCCGTGATCATGACCGTGCTGCAAAGAGTGCCTTCGACCCTTGCGAACATCGCCGATTGCATGGCTGCGACCACGGAGATGCCAAGCGTTCCCGCCAGGTCCGGCAACCGGTTGTGCAGAACACCAATCGCGATCAAGAGCACGATCTCGACGACGGTACTAATGGCCCCGGCACGCTGGCCGGCGACACGGCGCAGCCAGGCCGCGATCACGATGCCGACTGCGAAGGCCAGGATCGGCGGCACGAAGTGCAAGGCCTTCGCCCAATTGCCGGCCATCGCATAGACCCAGAGGAAGATCAGATTGGCGGTCTGCGCATTGGCCAACACACCATGGATGATCCAGGTATAGGCGTCGATGAAGCCGCCGGCGAAGGCGAGCAGCAGCACGATCTCGACCGTCTCGTCGCGGCGGATCGCGTCGGCAGCGACGTCCATCGTCGTCATGTCCGTCATGAGGGCTGTCGCAAACGCATCATCAAGTCATAGGGATCGCCCCGTGCTGCCTAAAGCTTGATCTGGATCAAGCAATGTTCCGTGCGCGAGCAATCAAATCGCAGCAGAGCGCCGGGGGAACTGCGACCATGGATACCGTCAGGTGGATCATCTCCGCCGCACCGGAAATTTTCCTGCTGCTCGCCATCGCGATCGGTACCCTCCTCGGCCGGATCAAGGTGCGCGGCTTCTCGATCGGGACCACCGCCTGCATCCTGGTCGTCGCGGTCCTGATTGGACAGCTCGGCAGTTTCTCGTTTCCGCCGATCCTCAGGGCGCTCCTGTTTAGCCTGTTCGTGTTCACGATTGGCTACCGTTCCGGGCCGGAGTTCTTCGCCTCCCTGAGCGTGCGGACCCTGGCGCAGGTCGTGCTGACGCTGGTGATCGGAGGGACCGGGCTCGTCATTGTGCTCATCTTCGCGCGCGTCTTCGCGCTGGATACGGGGACGGCCGCAGGCTTGACCGCCGGCGCGCTGACACAGTCCTCCGTGATCGGGACGGCCTCGGGCGCGCTGACACAGCTCGGACTGCCCCCCGACGTGCTGAAGCAGCAGGAAGCCAATATCGCCGCCGGCTACGCTGTGACCTACGTGCTCGGTTACATCCTGACGCTGCTGTTCGTCCCGTTCGTCGCGCCCCGGCTGATGGGCATCGATCTGAAGGCGGAGGCGAAGAAGCTCGAAGCCGAGCTCGCCGGCGGCGCGCCGCCGAAGACGGAAAACCTTTCCTATCGCAAATTCCAGGCGCGCGCCTATCGCGTCTCGGCCGGAGCGGGCCGTAGCATTGCTGCGATCGAGGACGAGATCGGCAGCCGCACGGTCGTGGAACGCATCGTACGCCGCGGAGCCGACCTCAAACCGCAGCATGACACGTTGCTCGAGGCCGGCGACGACCTCGTCATTACCGGTCCAACCGCTGCGATCGTCGCCGCCGAACCCGTCATCGGGGACGAAATCGACGCGGGGGAATTGCTGCGCAGCCTGCCGGGCAATGTGATCGAGGTGCTCGTGGAAAGTCGCCACCTGCACGGCCGCTCGCTCCGCGACATCGTTGAGCGGCTTGGCGACAATGCGCGTGGCGTCTTCCTGCGAGCGCTCACGCGGATGGGTCGGGAGGTCCCGCTCGGTCCCGATACGCGGGTCTATATCGGCGATGTCATGACGCTGGTTGGCAGCACCGGCAACATCGCGCGGGCCACGGCGAAGGTCGGACATGCCCTCAATACCAGCGACCGGACCGACATCGCCTTCGTTGCCGCGGGCATCGCGGTGGGTCTGCTGGCCGGACTTGCCAGCTTTAAGGTCGGCACTGTCGCTCTGACGCTCGGCGGCGGTGGCGGTGCATTGATCGCGGGGCTCGTCTGCGGCTGGCTGCGGACGCGCAGGCCCGGTATCGGCGCCATTCCGCCGGCGGCGCAGCAAACCTTGAGCGATCTCGGCCTTGGCGGCTTCATCGCGGCCATCGGCCTCGGCAACGGGCTTGCCGCCTGGTCTGCGATCCAGGCGCACGGCCTGCTGCTGGTCGGGATGGGCACCGTCGTCACGCTGGTCCCGATGACGATCGGGACGCTCGTCGCCTATCATCTGCTGCGCATGAACCCTGTGGTGACCTGCGGTGCGCTGGCCGGTGCCATGACCGTCGATGCCGCCGTCACCGGCGCATGTGACGTTGCCGAGAGCCAGACGCCGGTGCTCGGCGTCGCCGTGCCCTATGCGGTCGGCAATGTCGTCCTCACCGTGCTGGGCCCGATCGTCGTGGCCGCCACGTTCAACGGGTGACGAGGCAGGCATGCACTCCCCTCTCCCCGCAATCGGACAAGTCCTTGCAGTCATCCTGTCCCTTCTCGGCGCGCTTGCGGCACCGGCGCATGCGGAGGACGAGATCCGCATCCAGGAGGAGATCTGGGCCCTGCCGCTGCCGCTGCCGATGTTCGCCTATCTGGTCCGCCCGGTCGGTGACGGTCCCTTCCCGCTGGTGATCATGAACCATGGCGTCTCGCTCAATCCGACCGATCGCAGCTTCTTTCCGCTGGTGGAGTTTCGCGATGCCGCCACGTGGTTCGCAAGGCGCGGCTATCTCGTGGTGGCGCCGGTCGGTAGCGGCTATGGCGCAGCCGCCATCGACATTCCAGAGCGTGCGATCTTCGGTCCGTTCTTCTCCAAGATCGGCAAGTGCAGCAATCCGAACTTCCGTGATGCAGGCATGGCCGTCGCCCAGGTCGATCTCTGGATCATCAATTATTTGGCTGCGGAAAAGCGGATCATCCCAAAGGACGTGATCGTGGTCGGACAGTCCGCCGGCGGCTGGGCGTCGATCGCGTTGTCGAGCGTGAACCCGCCCCAGGTGAAGGCGATCATCACTTTCGCCGCCGGCCGCGGGGGGCGCGTCGGCGGCAAGCCGAACAACAATTGCGCGCCGGACAAGCTCGTTGAAGCCACTGCGGATTTCGGCCGCACCTCGCGCGTGCCGATGCTGTGGATCTACATCGAGAACGACACGTTTTTCGGGCCCGACCTGTCAAAGCGCATGCATGACGCATTCACCGCCGCGGGCGGCCGGGCCGAATATCATCTGATGCCGCCGTTCGGCAATGAAGGCCACTTCTTCATCGGCTCGCCCGAGGCGATCCCGCTCTGGTCGCCGCTGGTCACGAAGTTCCTCGATGCGCCGAAGTGAGTTCAGACCCCGGAGATACGCCGATGCCCCGCCCGCTTAATTGTCTCTCTGGCCTCCTGATGGCTGCAATCGCCGGGGCTGCGACGAGTTCGGGCGTCGCCGCGCCGAAGGCGGCGCAAGCCGGCAAACCCGGCGAAATCGCAACGCGCGGCCAACGCGAAGCAAAGGACATCAGCTATGGCAGTTGGGAGAAACTCTGCTTCAGGGCGGGCGGTGCGCCCATCCTGTGCCGGACCTCCATCACCGGCCAATTCGCGACTGGACAGACGGCCGTTCGCCTCGATCTGATCCAGCGGGAGGACGCCCCCACGGCCCGCCTGCAACTGTTCGTACCTGCCGGCATGTATCTGCAACACGTGCCGAAATTGAGCGTCGACAACGGCGGGGTCGTCCGCCTGCCCTATACCTGGTGTCTCGCCAATCTGTGCGTCGCTGCCGACATCGCAACGCCAAGAATGATCAAGGAGATGGAAACCGGCAAGGTGCTTGTGCTGGAAGTCGTCGATTCAAATCTTCTCGCTCTGACGACCTCGATCCCGTTGGCGCAATTCGCCTCCGTCCACCGGGGTGCGCCGGCCAGGACTCTCGAGCAATATATCGACGAATGACGGCTCGAGCAGCTACGAGACGCGGGCGCGCTCGACGGAATCGATCAACGACTGCGCGGCAAATGGTTTGGTCAGATAGGCAACGCAGCCGGACGCAAGGGCCGCCGCGCGGTTTGCGGGGCAGTCGTTGCCGGTCACATAGATCACAGGCGCTTCGACGCCCTTCTCGGCCAATGTTCGCCGCAAGTCGATGCCGGACTTTTCACCAAGATTGACGTCGAGGATGATGCAGACCGCGGTGTTGAACCTGCCATGATCGAGCAAGGCCGCCGCATTGCCGAACAACTTGGTGTCGAAGCCGCGGCCACGCAAAAGCCGGTCCATGCTGGCACGCACGGACGGATCGTCATCAACGATAAAGACGGACTTTCGCAGGGGCAAGGCAAGCTGCCTTTCGTCAAACCAATGAAAAGCGGCGGCGGTTACGAGACATCAACTTTGAAGGCTTCGCATTCCGAGCGCACCATCTGTGCACTATTGCACACGGCAGGCCCAACGCTGTCAACGCGCCTCAGGATTGTCCTTTGGTGCAGGTTTGTGTGGTGGGACCGAACCTAGCCAACGCGCCAGCTAATTCTCGTTCGGATCAAGCATTCCAAGCCGCTCCGCGATCGAAACGAGTTCCGCAAGTGAATGAACCTGCATCTTCTCCATCACCTGCTGGCGATGCGCCTTCACTGTGCGTTCGGTTGTCCCAAGCTCGTGCGCGGCCTGCTTGTTGATTCGGCCGCGCACGATGAGATCGAATACCTGTCGCTCACGGTGGGTCAGCCTGGCCAGATCACCGCGAAGTGCATCGAGCCTGTTGCGGCGAACCCGCGCCGCCCGTTGGGTTGCCAACGCGCGCTCGATTGCCTCGATCAACTGCTCGGAGCTTATCGGTTTGGTCAGGAAGTCTTCCGCACCTGCCTTGATCGCTCGCACGGTGGTCGGCGTGTCTGCATGCCCCGTCAGGAAGATGATCGGCAAATGCGAGCCCGACTCGATCAACCGGGTCTGCAATTCGGGGCCGCTCAGTCCCGGTATCCGTACGTCGAGCAGGATGCAGCCCGCCTGTTCGTCGTTCGGTGTCATCTCCAGCAACGCTTGTGACGACGCGTAAGTGACGACGTCGTAGCCCGCAAGCTTCAGGCGGCGTTCGATCGCCGTACGAAAGGACTCGTCGTCATCAACAACGTGAACGAGGCCCGGCACCTTCCACCTCCAGCCTTCCAACGGGACCGTTGAGGTCCTCTCATCTTGGAGCAGTCATTCCCAACAGATTGGAGGATAACATTCCTGCCTGGCAATGAGCCAGTTTCTCGCAGGGGCAGCGCCTTCTCATCCTGCGCATCAAAATCTCTTCCTGTCCCTTGGTACAATGAACCTTGGAACAATGGATTGAACCACTACCGACGGCGTAAATCAACTTCGGCGGGAGTGGGACTGCCCGGCGCGTTTCGCGCTTGGGATATTTTCGTCTTACGGACCAATTCGGCGATGAGCTGAGGAGTTGGCCTATGTTTGTTCGCATCACAACGGATTCCCCGCTCCGCCCTCATTCTCTCCGCGTCTTTGGCATGGATAGTGAATCAAATGCGCGGGTCAGTTTAAGCGAATTTTCCTATCGGAAGGGCACCGAGATCTACGGCGAGAAAGAGCCGGCGGAATATGTCTACCAGGTCAAGTCCGGAGCCGTACGAAGTTACAAGCTGCTAACGGACGGCCGGCGGCAGATCGGAGCATTCCACCTTGCAGGCGACATCTTCGGGCTCGAAAATGGCAGCGAACACCGTTTCACGACCGAGGCGATCGTCAACACCACCGTGCGCCTCGTTAAGCGTCAGAGTCTGGAGACGGTCGCCGACAGCGACGCAATGGTTGCCAAGAATCTGCTGAGCATGACCACCAACAATCTCCAACATGCCGAAGACCACATGCTGCTTCTGGGACGCAAAACCTCGCTGGAGCGAGTTGCGGCCTTCCTGCTGGAAATGGACAAGCGATTGACGGCGGCGGGTGTGCTGGCGCTGCCGATGTCGCGGCGCGATATCGCCGACTATCTCGGCCTGACGCTGGAAACCGTCTCGCGCGCGCTGTCACGCCTGCATGAACTCGGCGTTCTCGGCTTCGTGGGCAACACCCAGCGCCAGATCGTGCTGCTCGATCGACAACAGCTCGCCACTCTCGATCTGCAGTCGTGAATGGCCGGGCTCGCGGCGATTGTGCTCGTTTAGGCCTCCGGGGACCGATATCCGTGAACTTCGGTGATCCCGAGGTGCTCCAGTGTCTTGCGCAGCACCTCGAACAGGATCGCGGCGGACCAGCCGAACAGCAGAACGCCGTTCATGGCTGTCATGGGCCCAATCAGCCGCCATTCAGGTACAGGCGTGATATCGCCGTAGCCGAGCGTCGTGTAATTGACGAAGGCGAAGTAGAGAATATCGCTATCGGCCGCGACAGCGCGCAGAGCGAGGTATGTCGCGGCCCACACCAGGATTTCGAACGCATGCGAGATCATCAGGACGACCGCAGTCGCAATCATCACACCCATCAGATGTAGCCTCGGCCGTCTGCTCGGCCGCAGACCGGCACGGCGGGCAATTGCCACCGCCAGAACCGTAACGAGTGCATGAAGGCCGATATTGATGACGCTGACAAGCGTGCCGACCAGCAACTGTAGGAGCATAGCTCAGCCCTTGTGGCCTGACGATCGATGTCTTGGATAGCAACGCCTGCCAACCGGCGAATGCGGCGGTCGCCAGTGCTCCGCCAATCACGTCAATCAAGATAACGAGCGTCGGCGTCGTCAGCCAGCGCTCCATGACGAGCGGTTCCAGAATGTTGTCGAGAAGGCCTACGACCAAGAGATATGATGCAGAGCAAGGCCACGACGACTTGCTTGTCGATCCAGATCCAGACGACCTCAGGCAGGAGAACGATGGCAACTCCGATCTGCAGGATCGACAGTTACCGCACGACCATCATCGCTTTTGCACCGCTGCATCGGACGCGAGCGCCCAAGCTCAGGGGGACCAAAGCGCCCAACTCTCCTTCAATTCCGTGCAATGTCGGAATTCGCCGCGCCCCGATCTGTAGCTCTCACCAGGGCTGCTCACGTTGTTCTTGGGCAAGCTGGCGCAAATTGGCGTCAACTCAATGGCTTAGCGCGTCCCGCTTGGAGGGGGCCCGTATTGGCGGAAGGGGTGGGATTCGAACCCACGGTACCCTTGCGGGCACGCCGGTTTTCAAGACCGGTGCCTTAAACCACTCGGCCACCCTTCCAAGTCCGGAACGGCTGTCGCTTAACGCAGTCGACCGCGTAAGGCAACGCGAAGTTGGCCCCCTCGCCTCAAGCCCCTCCCGCCCGC
>NZ_JAVTJN010000035.1:34444-84859 GCF_032144035.1 Bradyrhizobium sp. WYCCWR 12699 | reverse complement strand
GGAATTCCTGCGCAACGCCCATGCCGACATTCCGGACGTCGTCGAGGCCATGCGTCAGTACTGGATGCCGACCCGCTACGCTCGCACAGGCTGATCACTGCAGACGTGGGAGCTCATACCGGTTACCATTGGGTTGACAGTCTACACATAGTGTGTATAAATACACACTATGAAAAGCCGGGAAATTATCTCGATCCTTCAAGGGGATGGATGGTTTGAGGTGGGCCGGAAAGGCAGCCATGTGCAGTTCAAACATCCATTCAAGAAGGGTCGCGTAATTGTTCCGCACCCCGAACGGGATGTCCCACTCGGGACACTGAAGAGTATTGAAAAGCAGTCAGGTCTCAAACTGAGGTAAGCGCCATGCGTAACTATATTGGTCTTATCCATAAGGATGCCGACAGCGATTTCGGCGTCTCATTTCCAGACTTCCCCGGAGTGATCACGGCAGGCAAAAGCCTTGATGACGCTCGTGCTATGGCAGAGGAAGCCCTCACCCTTCATATCGAGGGTCTTGCTGAAGATGGAGAAGCCATTCCGGAGCCCTCTACTCTAGAGGATGTTATGGCAGATCCTGATCATCGAACTGGGGTAGCTATTTTGGTGTCGGTCAAACCCGAACAACCAAAGGCTATACGTGTGAATGTCACCCTTCCTGAGGACGTTCTGAATCAGATCGACAAATATGCTGAAGCGCACGGCTTTACGAGATCGGGCCTCCTAACTCAGGCCGCGAAGAGACTCATAGGAGAAGCAGCCTAAATCAAGGCTCTGAGTTCATTCGAAAAAGACCGCAATACGATCAGACGGACGCATTGCGGAATGGGCACCGCTATGTGGGCCGATGCGATGTTGACGCTGTTCAAAGCGACATGCCGAGACGCAGGTTGAATTCTGCCGATCGGCACGAGCGTGGTCCCCGGCACTGTTACGTTGCACCCCCGGACTCCTCGGCACTCCGAGCCTGCGCGCCTTGATCTGCGTCGACAGCACCGTGAGCCACGTTCGATGGAACGAGGCGTGGGATTGCAGTTTGATGGCGAAAGCATTTGGACGAGGTGAATTCCGGCTCCGGCAGCAATTCGGTTGCGGGGGCCGATTTCGTTGTCAGACGGCCAGCCGTAGGCTCAACGGATAGCCAATACCGAATAAAGGCCGGCGGCGTGGACAGTGGTCGGCCAGTTGCGACGGATGCGAAGAAGGCCGCGGTTGAACATGACGCGAGCATCCATGGCCGTGGACCACCTGGACGATCCGCTTAGCTCTCGCGGCATAGTTTGCCTGCCCATAGTTCCAAATTTGCCAGTTCTAAATTTTTCATCCGCCAATACCGGCATAAGAGAACGGATTTATTTCGATGAAGCAGCCGGAGCGCCTCTTCGATTCTGAGCCGCAGCCATCTTCCGGAATTCGCTCTATGGCCCCTTGGGGCCGACCGAGATCTTGTCAGGACCGACCTCGGGACTGACGTTTGCGAGAACCGGCTCTTCGCCGAACGGGCGGTTGATGATGGCAAGCGCCTCCGAGGCGGCGTACGCGGTTGCGCGCGTAGCCGGTCCGCTCCCGTAGGATGCCCACCTCTTCCAGCTGCGCGATGCCCTGGTTGATCTGGGCGGTAGAGATGTCGAGAAGTTCGCGGAGCCGTTTCGCCGTCACGACCGGATAGTTGTGAAGCTCGTCCAGCGCCCGAAGAGCCGCAGAAACCCTTACGGAATTTCCGGCGACCCCTCCAGCGTTCGGACAACTCCGACAGCGCCTGCCGGGTGCGGATGAGCTCTTCAACGGTGGCGGTCACGGCGTCGGCCATGAACGTGATGATCGGCTCCCAGTCGAGCCGCTGCTGGGCGTTCTTGAGGGATGCGTAGTACGTGCCCTTCTTGCTTTCGATGTAGGGAGAAAGGTACAGCGGTACACGCTTCTCCGCCGCCATCATGAGCGGGAGGAGGAGACGACCCACGCGACCGTTGCCGGCGCGAAAGGGGTGTACCGCTTCGAAATGGGCGTGCGCAATGGCCATGCGCGTGATGAACCCTTGAGTCATCTGCTGCATGCCCTCGTTCCGGAGGTAGTCGACCGCCTGAGCGAGGCAATCTGGCACGTCGGGTGGGGGTGGAGGATTTATACTTGAATATGCGATGTCTTTGTTCCCGCCGATCCAGACTACGCGCGTTCGGAAGTCGCCGGGATCGTCCTGATAATCCGGGTCGTCCTTCATCACGCGCGATGGAGATCCTTGATCGATCAATAGTGAAGACGCCGTAGCCAAGCTCGGTGGCCCGCGGGACAAACCTATCGAGGGCGACGGCGTAGCTGCAGACCTGGCGTGCCTCGTTGCGGGCGCCGTCATCGCCCGTCTCTTCGACGGAAAGCAGTTCGTCGAGAGTGCTCTGGGTGCCTTCGATCGACGAGGAACTGACCGCCTCGCGCCTGGTAAGGATGGCGTTGACCGTCCCGAATGCCGCTTGTGCCGCTTCCAGGGCTTTCGCTGCACCGGGGGCGAATACGCCGTCCTCTGGAGGTGCCGGTGGAACGATCCCGTAGTGGGAATCGTAGGGTGGCGGAAGCCGTTTTAGGGTTTCCCGGATGGTGCGGCTGAGATCGCTACGCTTCATGGAACCCAAACTAAGAGGCTAATTTTGCTAGTTATATTTTGGGTTGTTGCAAAAAACCATAACACACCGCGATCGCTGAGGCTTTATTTTGGTTCGCAAGGAAGCAATTCCCTCGTGTTTATGAGTTCCGGCCTTTGCAAAGCGGGTTGATGGATCTGAGGCTCTCAAAGTCTCTTTCGTTATCGGTCCACGATGGATCCGTTCGCCTCTCGGCTATGGCAGCGATGATCGTCTAGGCAGCTAGGTTTTTCGCAGTTTCTTGCGCGGGCGGGAACGCCGCAGGGCCTGGGCCGGGCGGCCTAGTCAAGAGCCGGCCCGGCGAAGGCCGCGCGCAAGCGAAATTCGTCCGCGCTTCATCGATAATTTTACTTATCATGATGGCTGCTTGATAACAATACTGATCGGTCAGCTTGAGACATGTCGGCGTTTCGATATATAATACAGATCGAATGACTTATTTGATCAGGATAATATATTGTGACTTACCAAAGTGAAGAGCTCATCAAAGCCGCCTCCGCTCAGCGCGCAAAGGCGGGCATGAGCCAACGCGCGCTGGCGGCCCGCGCGGGTATGACCCAGGCGCACATCTCGCAAATCGAGACCAGTCGCCTCGAACCGGGCCTGTCGAGCTTCATGCAGATGGCGCGGGCGCTCGACCTGGAGCTCGTCCTTGTGCCGAAGAAACTTCTTCCCGCGATAGAGGGCTTACTGCGATCAAACGCTGCCGAATTCTCGTCCGAACAAGGATCGTCGGATGTCTTCAGCAAGGCCGAACGCATCGTCTCTGGTCAAAGGAAACGCTATGGCAGTTCAGCCACCCTCGACCGCATCGCCGAATATTTTCGCTTTCTGAAACAGGTCCATCTTTCAAAAACCGACCTGGCACTTGTCTCAGATATCGTCGAGAGCCTGCGTCCCTATAGCGTCGAACCTATACCCAGGGCTCTGCTGGAAGATTCTGCAGGCGCGTTACAGGGTGTACGCAACAGGGTCGCTCATCCCGAAGAAGCCCCTCGCCCCGCCTACGCTCTCGACGATGAGGACGACGATGCCTGACGTATCCGTTCTAAATGTCCACCTGCACGATACCCCGATCGCGACTCTCACACTCGTGCAGGGCGATCGTTCGCTGCTCGCCTTCAATCAGACCTACATCGATGACGCCCACCGTTCCACCTTGAGCCTGTCTTTCAAGGACTCGTTCGGGAATCTGCTCACCTCGTTCAAACCGTATCAACAAGTTCTCGCGCCATTCTTCTCCAATCTTCTGCCGGAAGGGCCGCTTCGTCGCTATCTTGCGGAACGGGCGGGCGTGAAGGAACGGCGCGAGTTCTTCCTCCTGTGGATGCTGGGCCGAGACCTTCCGGGTGCCCTGTCGGTCCACCCGGCCGATGGAGACGCGCTGCCCCCCCAGGTCGAGGAGAATCTTACGCCCGATAAACGGCAGAACATGATGCGCTTCTCGCTTGCGGGCGTGCAGCTGAAGTTCTCCGCGCTCAAGAATGATCCCAAGAAGGGCGGACTCACTATTCCGGTCGAAGGTGTCGGCGGTTCATGGATCGTCAAGCTACCGTCACATCAGTATATCGGCGTGCCTGAGAACGAATACTCCATGATGACCCTGGCGAAGGACATCGGCATGGATGTGCCCGAGCTTCAACTGATCGACGTCGAGGCAATCAAAGGTCTTCCGGACGGAATCGGCGAACTCGAGGGGCGGGCGTTTGCCGTGAAGCGGTTCGACCGCACGGCTGATGCTCCGGTCCACATGGAGGATTTCGCTCAGGTATTCGGCGTCTTTCCGGATGAAAAATACGACAAGGCGAATTACCGAAGCATCGCGCGTGTCCTCGGCATTGAGACTGGTGAGGCCGACCTCGCCGAGTTCGTCCGACGACTCGTATTCAGCACACTGATCGGCAACGCCGACATGCACCTGAAGAACTGGTCATTGATCTACCCTGATGGGCGGACACCCGTCCTGTCGCCCGCCTACGATCTGCTCTCGACTATTGCGTACATCCCGGACGACAAGATGGCGTTGAACTATTCGCGCACGAAGAAGATGGCCGAATTCTCAAAGGACGAGCTGGCGCATCTGGCTGCCAAGGCGAAGATGTCGGAGACGCTTGCGCTCGAAACGGCTGCGGAAACGGTGCAGCGCTTCAAGAAACTTTGGAAGGAGCGCAAGACAGAACTCCCGCTGCAACGACAAGTCATCGAAGTCATCGATGCACATACCGAGACGATCCCGATCTACAAGGAGCTCTAAGGCTTGAATAGCCGGGGTTTCTGACAGAATAGAGTGAGAGACGCTTCCTTCCCACTGGTTATTTGAATTCGATGAAGTCCCTGCGCGCGGACTGTGGGGTCAGGCGAGCCTCGCCCGGCGCTGGATATGAAATTCTTGAGTTGCGAGTAGACCGTCATTGACGGTTTCTATCAGATCTATGCGTCGATCCCAGCGAAGTTGCCTCCATCGCGTTACGCACCTACGCCGCAACGTTAGTCGCATTGATGGCGGAGCGGGAGCGAATGCATGCACTGTCCTCAATGCACAAAGAGGAGGTAGCTGCGATCAGCGTTGCGCCGATTGCTCGTCTCGTCGGTCCAGCCGACGGCACGGCGATAGCTGCCCATCACCCCGGCCTCCTTGACGGTGACAAGATCGACCCGCTCTGTCTCATCGGCAAAAGGGGAGACGTAGAGCGCGTCCTCAGGACAATAGAGCTCGCAGAGGAAGCAGGTCTGGCAATCGCTCTGCCGCGCGATCACCGGAAGCCCGTCCGTTTTGTCGAATACGTTGGTCGGACATACCGCGACACAAATGTCGCAAGAGGTGCAGCGCTCGCTATCGATGACCTCGATCATTCCGCAGCCTCCGCGTAAGCCGCCTCGGCATGGGGCCGGACGGCGGTCCAGACTTCGTCAAGGCCGCCCGATGTCAGGTAGTGGCGCTGCCGATGGTCCTGCTCGGGGAAATCGTCACGACGATGCATGCCGCGGCTTTCCTGACGCGCCAGTGCGCTGCGGTACATCCATCGCGCTGTGGCCAGCATCGCCGCGCTTTCACGCGTGCGGAGCAATTCGGCCGCGCCGGCAGCGCCTGCTTCCGAGACATCGCGCCAGGCGGCATCGAGGCGCGCCAGCGCACCACCGAGCCGTGAGGCCTCGCGGAAATAATTCAGCTCATAGGGGAAGACCTCGTCCTGGACGGCTCGCGCCAGCGCGGCCGGCTCGAATGCGCGCCGCGACCGGCTCCGGAGGCCGACCGTTCCAGCCGAGGACAGCTCTCGACCGTCAGCGGCTTGCCGCGCGTAGTCCGCGGCGCCCTGCCCGGCCAGCGTCCCCGACGTCATCGCCCAGGCGGCGTTGTGGCTGCCGCCGCCGGTGAAGCCACCGCAGATCAATTCGCGCGTCGCCGCATCTCCGGCGGCATAGAGCCCGGGGACGGTGGTTGCGCAGGTCTCGTCGACGATGCGAAGGCCGCCGGTGCCACGCACGGTGCCTTCCAGTCGCAGCGTAACCGGAAAACGATCCTTGAACGGATCGATTCCGGTGCGGTCGAAGGGCAGGAAGAAATTCGGTTGCGAGGCCCGCATGTGCAGCTGGACGTCCGCGTCGGCCTTGTCGAGCCGCGCATAGACCGGCCCCCCGAAGCAGGGCTCGGGCAATCGCGGAACGACCGCCTTTGGATGCAGCACCAGCTGCCGTCTTCATAGGTGAAGTTGGCCCAGCCATAGAACAGCGTCTTGGTGACCGAGCCGAACGCCGGCGAGATCGCGTAGGGATTGGAAAACTCCATGCTGCTGAATTCGGCGCCGGCTTCGGCGGCCATGAGATAGCCGTCACCGGTGAGCACGTTCGAACCTAGCGTCTTGCTCAGAAACGCACAGCCGCCGGTCGCAATCACCACCGCTTTGGCGCGCACGGTCCAGCGATCCTGCTTCTGGCGACGCAGGCCGCTCGCGCCCGCAACCGCCCCGGCCTCGTCGAGCAATAATTCCAGCGCCGGGCTGTGATCGAGGACGGTGACGCCGGCCTGCTTGGTCCGCTTGCGCATCAAGCGCATATATTCGGGGCCTTGCAGCGAGTTGCGCTGCGACTTGCCGTGGTCATCCACGGGATAGGGATAGCCCCATTCGGCGAGGCGATTGCTCTGCTGAAAAGTGAGATCGAGCGTGCGGACCATCCAGCGGCGGTCCTGAAGATATCCGCCGAGCTTCTCGCGGCTCGCCATCGACGCCTCGCGGTCAGTCGGCGTGGGATCGACGTACCAGACGCCGGTTCCCGCCGCCGCGGTCGAGCCCGAGGTGCCGCAAAAGCCCTTATCGGCGAGAACAACACGCGCGCCGCGTTCGGCCGCGCTTACCGCTGCCCAGGTGCCCGCGGGCCCGCCACCCAGCACCAGCACGTCTGCATCATATTCGACCGATCCTGAAGGTGCGGACCTACGCTCGGCGCGATGGATTTGGTTGGTCATTGAACACGTCCCCAAGTTCGAACCATTACAATTGGCGCGCTCACGCCGAAACCGGCGCCTTCCAGCGCATGAAGCGCCGCTCGATCACCTCGAGCACAGCGTTGAACGCCAGCCCGATCACAGTGATGCCCAGGATGCCGAAATACATCTGCGGGATCAGGAAGCTGTACTGGCTGTTGATGATGAGATAGCCGAGCCCCGCCTTCGCCCCGACCATCTCGGAGGCGACCAGCACCAGCATGGCAGAGGCGCTGGCGAGGCGAATGCCGACGAAGATGGTCGGAAGCGCTGCCGGAAGAATGACCTTGCGGAACAATTGCTGCGGGCTCGCGCCCATGGTGCGCGCCGACTTGATCAGGAGCGGATCGACCTGCTTGACGGCGGCGATCGTGTTGAGCAGCAGCGGCCAGGCGCAACTGTAGATTACCATCGTGATCTTCGACATCTCGCCGATGCCGAGCAGCAGGATGAAGACCGGCAGCAGCGCCAGCGGCGCGGTGTTACGGCAGATTTCGATGAACTGGTTCAGGAGATTGCCGAGCCGCGCGTACCAGCCGACGAGAAGGCCAAGCGGAACGATCAAGGCAACCGAGATCAGAAACCCGCTCAAGGCACGCAGCAGGCTTGCTGACACGTCGTCATAGAGCTCGCCGCTCTGTGCGAGCTGCCAGCCGGCGGCAATCACCTCGGAGAACGGCGGCAGGAATACCGGATCGACCACCCCAAGTCGCGGGGCAACCTCCCACACCGACAGCAGCACGATGAGCAGCAGCGAGCGATGCCCCAATGCGCCGAGCGCGCGCAGGGCAGCATGAAGCCGGCCGGCGATCCGTGGGGATGCGCGATCTCCGCCTGACAACGCGTTCGGACGCCCATGCGCGAGCTCCAGCAGCGTCAGCGTTTCAAGGCTAGACATGCGCGATCTCCTTCACGTCACTGTTGCCGCGACGGACATCGGCGGGGCGGCTCGATTGTCCCTGCTGCGCCTTCTGCACCTCTTCCCGGAGCAGGCTCCATATCTCGTGCCTGACCTGACCGAACTCCGGCAGCGAACGCACGTCCTCATCTTCGCTGCGCAGCGAGGCCGGAATGTCGAAGATTTGCTTGATCCGGCCCGGGCGCGAGGTCATCACGGCCACGCGTTGGCCAAGCGCTACGGCCTCGTCTATGCCATGGGTGATAAAGACGATGGTCTTGCCGGTGGCGCGCCAGATCCGCAGCAGCTCGGTCTGGAGCGTCTCGCGCGTCTGGGCATCCAACGCGGCAAACGGCTCGTCCATCAGCAGCACCTCGGGATCGTAAGCAAGACTGCGGGCAATCGCGACGCGCTGCTTCATGCCGCCGGAGAGCTCGTGCGGATAGCGGCTGGCAAATCCGGACAGGCCAACGAGGTCGAGGAAATGCCGCGCGATCTCGCGTCGCTGCGCGGCCTTCAGCCCGGCGATGTCGAGCCCGAACTCGACATTCTCCAGGGCGGTGCGCCAGGGAAACAGCGCGTATTGCTGGAACACGATGCCGCGGTCGCGGCCGGGCCCTTTGATCTGCCGCCCGTCGAGCAGGATGCGGCCGCTGGTCGGCGTCGTCAGCCCACCCAACAGATCGAGCAGGGTCGATTTCCCGCAGCCGCTGGGACCGACCAGGGCCAGGAACTCACCAGTGCGAACATCGAGCGTGATGTCCTCGAGGGCGGTGAAACGGCCCAACGGGCCGCCTCCCTCGCCGCGCGTCACGAATTCCTTGCGGACGTGTTCGAAGCTGATTTTGATCGGGCTCGCTTGGGTCACTGGGCCTCCGCCGTCTTGCCGGGACGGAAATAGTTGAAGGCGTTGGTGTAGGTCTCGGAGGCCTTGACCTGGCCCGGCTTGAACAGACCGTCCTTCTCCAGCCAGTCGATCCACACCTGGATCTCGGCATCCGAGATCACCCCGCCTTTGCTCGCGACGCCCGTGCTCTTCCAGTATTTGATCGGCGTCGCGTCCTCATTACGTTTGCGCTCCGCGATGATGCGCCCGAAGCGCGCGCGCACCTCCTCGGGCGGCGTCGACTGCGCCCAAGCGATGGCGCGCGAAATGCCCTCGATCAGCTTGCGTGAGGCCTCCGGATTGTCCTTGATGAACTTGTCGCGCAGGACGTAGGAGCCGCCGGTGAAATTGCCGAACAGACCGGTGTCGTTGAACAGCGAGTGGATGCCGCCACGCTCCAGTGCCTTGTCGCGCAGCACGCCGCTAAGGGTGCTCACTTCGACCTGGCCCTGGCGTAAGGCCTGTTCACCGCTGACCGGCGGGATCGCGACCAGCGTCACCTGCTTGGCTTCCGCTGATGTCAAGCCGTTGCGGGCGAGATATTCGCGGAGCACAAATTCCAGATGGGCACCGAGCGTATTGACGGCGACCTTCTTGCCGATCAGGTCGCGCGCGGTCTTGATTGGGCTGTCGTCCCTGACGAAGTAGCCGTTATAGGTGTTGGCGTCCGAGCCGTAATAGCCGACCACGGCCTTGATGGGCGCCTTTGCCGCGATCAGCTTGAGGATCGCGCCGTAGAAAGCCCCGCCGATGTCGATATCCCCGGTCACCACGGTCTGGATGTCCTGTGGGCCGCTGATGGTGTTGCCGACCCATTTCAGCTTCAGGGGCGCCAGATAGCCGAGGTCGTCGGCGAGCTCGATGAAGGTCACCTGCCCCGCCCAGCCCTGATACCGGATCTCGCTCTTGTCGAGCGGCGGCTCGGCGAAGGCGGGAGCGGCAAGGCCCAATGCCAGCGCGCTGACAAGCAGCCGCCGTGCGGCGCTCCGTGCAGCACGATGCCGCGCTTGAAAAAATTGAAACAGAGAGTTCATGTGTCAAACCCGGTCAAGTGTTGGAGATCAAGCGGCCTTGGGCGCCTGCGCCTTCGGCGCCTTGACGCGCGTCACGCTGTGACGACCGTCGACGCTGACAGGCACTTCCCCATCGATGGTGGCGCGGCGGACGACGCGGTGCTGATCGCCATAATCGTTGACGGCGTAGTGCTGGGTTGCCCGGTTGTCCCAGATCGCGAGGTCACCGGCCTGCCAGGTCCAGCGTACGGTGTTCTCGGGCGCGGTGATGTGGGACTGGAAAAGCTCGAACAGCTTCTGGCCATCATATTTCGGCAAGCCGACGAAGCGCTGCACGAAGTTGCCGAGCACCAGGGTGCGTTCGCCGGTTTCGGGATGAACCCGCACGACCGGATGCTCCGTCTCATAGATCGTGCCGGTAAAAACCTCGTCGAAATGCTTGCGATCCGCTTCGCTCGCGGGCGTCTTCACCGCGTAGTCGTAAGCGTTGCTGTGGACCGCCCAGAGCTCGTCGGCAAGCTTGCGCAGCGGCGCCGGCAGGTCGAGATAGGCCGCCGCCGTGTTCGACCACACGGTATCGCCGCCGTATGGCGGGATCACAACGCCACGCAGCACCGAGATTTTCGGATAGGCATCGACGAAGGTGACGTCCGTGTGCCACTGGTCTGCACGACCGCCGCCACGACCTGAATCGAGCTCCAGGATCGATGAAGTGCCCTTGGTCGCACCGACCGTCGGATGCGGCACGAGCTTACCGAGCCTGATAGCAAAGCGCTCCTGCTCGGCATCGTCGAGATGCCCCTGGTTGCGGAAGAAGGTGACCTTGTGCTCCAGCAGCACATGATTGATGGCGCGAATGACGTCGTCGGACAAATCGCCTGATAATTTGACGTTCCGGATTTCGGCACCGAGCCGGGCCGCACGTTTGACGATATCGGCGCGCGGAATGACGTTGTCGATGGTGATCGGGTTGCTCATGATCGTATCTCTCATTGAATTCGTGGACAAAGCTCCGCCATACGCCGGTCATGCCGGCGGCGGCGGACAGTGACGGGTGGTTTCCTGGTTGGCCCTAGGGGATCACGTCGGCGGCTAGACAGTCGGCAGCAGGCGGATCCCGGCGGTACAGCTCTCCGCCATCGCCGCAGTGCGAAGCGATGCGCACAGCACCATTAGCCGGGCCACATTGCGAACGATGTTTGGATCGGATTGCCGCATGGTGAACGACCTCGCTTGGACGTTGCCGATGGTAAAAGCGATGGCGCTCCAGTCAATGAAACGAAACCAGCGTTGTTTTCGGCGCCGCGCAATGATCGCTTCGTTGGGACGGCGAGCACGGAAAGATTTGCGATCATGACGGCCCATGCGAGCGCCTCACATGCGCGAAGACGAGCAAAATCGAGCCAACGGACGCACGAAACGACGCGGTTCATTTGCCTTGATCACCAGCACGAACGCACTCATCTCCCGCTAGCGACGCGCTCGTATCGTTCATGCTCGCTTCGCCGACAACAACGCAAATTCATTACATCGACAGCTTTGCGAGCATCGACATAGAGTCAACTGCAACGCGCGCGGTGACGCCGCGATCCGGAGATAACCAACCATTGCGAGCCAGATGATGAGCAAACGCCAGCTTTCCCTCAACTTCTTCATCTATCCGGACGGTCATCACGAGGCCGCGTGGCGGCACAAGGCCTCGACGACGGACCGCATTCTCGACGTCACCTACTATCAGGAACTGGCGCAACGCGCCGAAGCGCACAAGTTCGACGCGGTCTTCTTCGCCGACGGGCCGGTGCTCTCGGATAACGTCCGCTACGCGCAGCGCTTCCGGCTCGAGCCGATCACGCTTCTCGCCGCGATCGCGTCGGCTACCACGCACATCGGCCTGATCGCGACCGCTTCAACCACCTACACCGAACCCTACAATCTCGCTCGGCTGTTCGCGTCGCTCGATCACCTCAGCCGCGGGCGTGCAGGATGGAACATCGTGACGACAAGCTCGCCACAGGCAGCGCAGAACTTCGGCCTGCCTGAGCATCCTCCGCATCACGAGCGGTACGAGCGGGCGCGCGAATATCTCGATGTCGTCACCGCGCTATGGGACAGCTGGGAGGACGATGCGCTCGTCAATGACCCCGTCTCCGGCATTTTCGCTGATACCAGCAAGATCCACGCGATCGACCATATAGGGAAATACTTCCGCGTGCGCGGCCCGCTCAACGTCTCACGGACGCCGCAGGGCCGGCCCGTCTATGTCCAGGCCGGCTCTTCCGAGGACGGACGCGCCTTCGCAGCGCGCTTTGCCGAGGCCATCTTCACGGCGCACCAGACGTTGGCGAGCGCGCAGGAGTTCTATGCCGACATCAAACGGCAGGCGCGTGCGTTCGATCGCAGCCCTGACCAGATCAAGATCCTGCCCGGCATCTCGCCGTTCATCGCCAGCACACAAGCGGAGGCCGACCGGCTTCAGGACGAGTTCAACGCGCTGATCCAGCCGGAGTTCTCGCTCGCCCAGCTCCGCCAGATGACCGGGCTCGACCTCGCCGGCTTTGATCTCGATGGCCCCTTCCCACGTCACCTGATCGATACCGACGGTGCGCATGGCGTTGCCAGCCGCTTCAAGCTGATCGTCGACATCATCGATCGCGAAAAGCCCACGATCCGCCAGCTGGTGCAGCGCCTCGCCGGTGCGCGCGGGCATTGGGTCATCGCCGGCCCCCCGGAAAAGATCGCCGACAACATCCAGACCTGGTTCGAGAACGGCGCAGCCGACGGTTTCAACGTCATGCCTCCGTGGCTGCCGGGCGGGTTCGACCTGTTCGCCGAACAGGTCGTGCCGATCTTGCGCAAGCGCGGCCTCTTCCGCCGTGATTATGCGGGCAGCAGTCTGCGCGATCACTACGGTTTGAGCCGCCCGGCCAGCCTGTTCTCGGGCGCCGTGCGGGCCATTGCGTGAGGGTGGAAAACCAGTCGGGCCGTGCGCACGTCGTCTCTTCAGCAAGGTGCGTTGCCGGTTTTGAACAGAATGTCCGCCTCAGAACCGTCCAGCCTGACCAATTCGCAGCGCCGAAACGCCAAGCCAGTCGTTGAAAGCAGCAAGAAAAAATGCCGTGATCGCAGCACGTCTGGCGATCCGTCGATAAGAACGCGGGCGCCAGTTTCGGACGCCTCGATTAGTATACAGTTGCGCCACCATCGCCCGTCCGCTGCCAGGAGGGTCATCCGATGTTCATGTTCAAAACGGACGAATCGGGTTCCTCTCTTGGTCGGGAGCATCAAGACTCCGCCTGACGGCGCCTTCAAACAAAATCATTGCAATTAGAAGTCGAAGAGCAGAAGGCCAGCGCACGTCTCTGCCCAGACCGAAACATCAAAGTAACTGTGGCTTGATCCGCGCCGGCTCCGATCTAGCGGTTCTCTATAAAAAGGTGAATGCAAACAGGCTTGCGCACAGGAGGACAAATCCCGCTCCAGTCAGGCCCAGGAAGCTTCCTGAGATGAGATCATGTTCGCGCATGAGTGCCTCAGCTGTCTCTGCCAGCTTCGAATCAGAGCAGGTTTGGAGCGGCTGTTGTTAGCCCGCTTGCTCGCACTTTTTCGGCTATTGCGCGTTGAAAATGCATTTTTTGGACACTGCTCGAGACGACTGAGGCGTGTTGCAGCAGCAGGCCTCGTTTAAGGCTTGGCATACGACTTAAGCTGCTTGGACGTTGGCCGTACAAGATGGTCCAGAACCTCCGTCCAGGTAGATGTGAGCGGCTTCATAATTGCGATAAGAGTTCGGGAGTATCCTTTCGACATGCGTGGGTCTCTGATTGTCCTTGCCATCTTTGCAATTATCTTGGCCGTGCGCGGACACCAGCGTGAGAGTGTCGCGTTGCGTCCGACGGAAGCCATGCCGCCTGTCAACGTACCTTAAGGCTTGGCGGGAGCAAGGAATGCGTTGGCAAGATGCTGATCATTTGGGGCGTTTATCTCGTCAGTCAGATTCGAAGAACTATCCGCCGGCGCCGGTCGAGGGCAGAGCGCGGTGAGCAGCGCTATCGGAAGCGTTGAGACAGCCCAATCCGCGGAAACGTTCCGCCGTGCCCGCGAGATGCGGCGAGAGCCGACACAACCATCTGTTTGACATGCGATGCGTTTTTTGGAGGTTGCCGTGACAAAGCTTAGAGTTCTACTTCCCGCCTGCATTACCATCCTGGCGGGCAGCACGTCGACTGCGCTCGCGTGGGGACAGCTCGGGCATTCCGTGATTGCTGAGCTCGCGCAGCGACATCTCACCCCGGCTGCCACGACCAAGCTCAAGGACCTGATCGGAGAGACCTCGTTGGCGTCGATCTCGAACTGGGCTGACGACTACAAGTTCACGGCAGAAGGGAAGAACACGTATCGCTGGCACTTCGTCGACATCGATGTCGCCCGCGCCACTTATGATTCCGCGCTGGACTGCAATGAGGCAAACAATCAGGGCACTTGCATCGTGCGGGGCCTGCCTGAGGCGATTGCGGTGTTAAAGGACACTTCGCGCAGTAAGGACGACAGGCTGCGTGCGCTCAAGCTGGTGGTTCATCTTGCGGGTGATCTTGAGCAACCGCTTCACGCAAGTGAACGGGATGGCGACCAGGGTGGTAACAAGTTGCACGTCATATTGCGTGCCAAACGCTCGGATGGAACGTCATACACGCGCGCATCGACGTTTCACAGCATGTGGGATGATTCTCTGATCGACCTTCAGGCCTATTCGTGGGGAAGCTATGCGGACGCAATCGACGGTGCATCGTTGCCGGCGGTTGAGCCCGCTCCCTATGATGAGGCACGCATCGCTGCTTGGGCCAATGACACCCATGCGCTCGGGATAAGGGCCTATCAGCTTCTGCCTCAAGGTGCGCCGGAGCAGAACGACGCTGGTCATCCCATTGAGCTCGGAGCGGAGTATGCCGCTGCCGTCAAATCAGATCTTGATGGCGAGCTGGCAAAGGGAGCTGCGCGATTGAAAGCCATCCTTGAGGATGCACTTGGAGATTCGTGATGTGAGGCGAGCGTTGACCAACAGACGCGTCCGATCACAACTTTGTTCATCTCTCGAAGGCAACGCGAAACGCCGCCGTTGATTTGATATTTCTGCGCCCTTATTTGCGTCCTAGAGGTGGCGTCGGCTGCTACAGCACCGCCAGCTCGTTTGATGAAACCAAGGCTGGAAATGCAGTCGACGACGAAGCATTTGGACGAGATGAGAGGACCGTCGG
Organism: Bradyrhizobium sp. WYCCWR 12699; assembly: GCF_032144035.1. Lineage (NCBI taxonomy): Bacteria > Pseudomonadati > Pseudomonadota > Alphaproteobacteria > Hyphomicrobiales > Nitrobacteraceae > Bradyrhizobium > Bradyrhizobium sp. WYCCWR 12699. The sequence continues at coordinate 69,697 of NZ_JAVTJN010000035.1, read as the reverse complement.
CTCCAGCTCTCGGGGACGGTTTCGTTGTTGCGCTATTTGGACGGCGGCCACAGCGGGCTATCCGCCCACTTCCGCGCAGCTGGATCGTGCAGGGGATCGCCTCCGCAGGCGAGGCAGACGTAGCCCGGCCGGCCGGGCGCCTCGTCGTCAGGCACGGCCGTCATCGGCTTGCCGCAGGTCGGGCACAGGGTTTCGGCTTGCGTAGAGCCTTGTGATCGGATTTCCCCCCGTGTCGCGCGGCGATCAGGATGGAAGGCGCTTCCTACCCAGATTGCCGCGCTACACCTCCGCTGTGAGCTTAGTTTCTCTGGCGCCGTGAGCTCAAGCAGATCCTTTAAATCCGTCCGACGCATCAGCAGGCCCTTGACGGAACGCGCATCCGGCAATGATATTCGGGTTATCAGTGATGTTGCGGGGGGGCGTCGTGGAAGAGTTCTATAGTGGCTTTGCGCAGCGGGCGCGCGATCTAGCAGAGAAAGCCGACCCATTCACCAAGCGGCGGCTTCTCGACCTCGCCCAGCGTTACGATCTGAAGAGCAGACCGGGATCGCCAGGCGTTCGGTCCCTCCCGCCGCCCCGCGCAACGCCGCCGACGGTGCTCTTCTCCGGCGCTGGCGAAGTGTGATCCAACCCTTCGAAGCGATTACCGCCCGCCCGAGACGGTTATCTTCTCCGGACTCTCATTACGCAGGTCCCCGAATTCTCTTGCTGAGATTATGGCAATTTTCTCATCATTTGTTGCAGAGAATAGCTTGTCAGCGCAATGATTAGCTTGCATAATCTCTGCAAGAGATGATGAGATTATGGCCTACATTCATGAACTGCCTGCTTGGCCCACATTCACTTGGGATATGCAGCGGATTGCAGACCGATTGGCGGCGGTCCGTCATAAGCAGGGCCGCCTGCTCGGCCGGATGGAGCGGCTCGGATTCCCCCTCAAAACTGAGGCTACTCTTCAGACCCTCACTGAAGAAGTGGTGAAGTCGAGTGAGATCGAGGGTGAGATCCTCGATCATGCGCAGGTTCGGTCCTCCATCGCTCGTCATCTTGGTATGGACATTGGGGGCCTTATCCCTGCCGACCGGTACGTCGAAGGCGTGGTCGAGATGATCCTCGACGCCACCGAACACTATGCCGAGGAGCTAACTGCCGAACGCCTCTTCGGCTGGCATGCCGCGCTCTTCCCCACTGGGCGCAGCGGTATGACCAAGATAGTCGTCGGCGCGTGGCGGACGGTCGAGACTGGACCCATGCAAGTTGTCTCGGGCCCGATGGGTCGCGAGCGCGTACACTATGAAGCTCCATCGGCCGAGCGTCTCGATGCGCAGATGCAGACCTTCTTGGAGTGGTTTAACCGTAATATCGTTAGCATCGATCCCGTGTTGAAGGCCGCTCTCGCTCATCTTTGGTTCGTGACCATCCATCCATTTGAAGACGGCAACGGTCGTATTGCGCGTGCGATCGCTGACCTTGCGCTGGCAAGATCAGAGCGGAGCCCGCAAAGGTTTTACAGTATGTCCGCGCAGATTCGGCGCGAGCGGAACGACTACTACTCAATTCTCGAGCGGATCCAGAAAGGAAACCTCGACATCACCGATTGGATGGCGTGGTTCCTGGATTGCTTAGATCGCGCCTTTGACAACGCGGATGCCATTCTCGGGAGAATTCTCCAGAAAGCGGACTTCTGGGATCGTCATGCGGCTCGCCAGCTCAATGAACGTCAACGAACTGTGCTTAATTGCCTGTTCGATGGATTTGAGGGCAAGCTAACGTCCTCAAAGTGGGCAAAGCTAACGAAGGTCTCCCAGGCGACGGCGGCAAGGGACATTGAGGAATTGATCGAACATGGCATCCTTAAGAAAGATGCCGCCGGGGGCAGAAGCACCAGCTACTCGCTCGTTGACACACACAGCTGATGGCGGAACGGGAAGGATGAGGAGGAAGAAGCATTTGAGAAGATCCTCTCAACGCAACTTAACCGCAACATCGACGTCGTTAATTCGTCGAGACAAGAACTCTCGTTGCTGAGGCTTCCTCAACACGGGTGATCGGCTCTATCAACCTGCTGATCGAGTAGGCCGGCTTGCCTGCTTACGCTGTGATGACCTATTGTGCAGATGTCCATCGATGTGCGGATGCCAAGCGCAAGTTCGTGTTCACGGCAATCTTGATCCTTCGCCGCCGCCGATCTCCTAGGGTGCTCGCCATTTACTGCGTTAACCTCGGACTCGTTCATCCTCGTCCTTAAGAGAGACTGTCGTTCTAGAACGCCGAAGTAGGGCAATTTGAAAGGCGTTGAATGCGATGATTGGCACCGAGACACGAACTGCAGCCGGCATTCTCACACTCACCGCTTTGCGCGGTATCGGCCCTGCTACGGCCGAGCGTCTCGCTGAACGATTCTCGCTTCTTGAAGCGATTTTGGGCGCCGAGCCTGCGAAGCTTCGATCGGTCGTTTCGGCCGCGGTGGCTGAATGCCTTCAGGAGCCCGCCGCCATTGTTAAAGCCAGCGAGAAGGCACAGCGAGTGCTCGACGAGGCGGATCGGCGTGGGGTGCGTGTTCTGTCGATCTTCGATACGGATTATCCAGTGGCTCTGCGCTCTCTTGCCGATCGCCCGCCCATCCTGTTTGTGAAGGGCCAGCTTCCGCCGCGCCGCAGCGTCGCTTGCATCGGCACGCGCGAGCCGTCCGAATTCGGCGAAATCGTCAGCGATAGGATCGTGGAGACACTGGTCGGCGCCAATTGGGCGATCGTGAGTGGCCTTGCGATCGGCGTCGATACGTTGAGCCACCAAAGCGCATTGCATCACGGCGGGCGGACCGTCGCTGTGATGGCGGGTGGTCTTGAGGGCATTTACCCGAAGCAGAATAGCAAGCTCGCCGAAGAGATTCTGGAAAAGGATGGCGCGCTGATCAGCGAGCAGCCTTTCGGCGTGCCGCCATCCCCGCGCAATCTTGTGCAGCGCGATCGCCTGCAAAGCGGGCTTTCGATAGCAACCTTTGTCATGCAGACAGACATCAAGGGCGGCTCGATGCACACGGTGCGCTTCACGATCCAACAGGACCGCGTGCTGTTTGCGCCAGTGCCGCAGGGCCGTCATGCCACAGAGCCTAAGAGCCAGGGCATCTTGGCCATGACGCAGTTGCCCGCGAGCCGCTTCGCCGAAGCTGTGCGGGCTGAAGGTGACTACCGACGCATACTCGCCGAGAGGTATGGCAACCGCCCGGTGGCTGTGCCGCTAGCCAGCAAGGAAGACTACGCCTCCATGCTTGGCTTATTGGAAAGCCGCTTGGCTGGTGGCGAAACCCAAACAGTCGCTCCGCCGTCGTCACCCACGCAGATGTCGATGCTCTAACGGCTGGGATGTTCCTGTTTGACCTCGACATGACGCTTTTCGATAGCTCGGCCATTGCGCAGCAACGTCGCTTTCAGATGTGGGACAATGTCCGGCAGAATATGCATCTGATCCGGCCGTTCCCCGCGCAAGGCCGCGCGGCGCCTCATGAGCTTCCCGCCCTTCTCAGGGCGGACGGACAGAGGATCGGCATCGTCACCTCTTCGCCTGAATGGTACGCGACTTCAGTCCTCCAGCAATTCCGCATCCCTTACGACGTGCTGGTCAGCTACGGCAATACCCAGAACCACAAACCCGACCCCGAGCCGATCCTGGAAGCGCTACGTCGTGTCGGCGTGGCTGCGACGACGGAAACGCTCTACATCGGTGATGATGTCGGTGACATCGAAGCCAGTTACCATGCCGGGGTGACTTCTGTTGCGGTCCGATGGGGGCCTACGTCAATCTTCGAGCTTTCCTCCAGTGCACCGGACGTCTTCATGTCGAAGGCATCCACCTTGCTGAGACGCGAACATTCCTGGCCGCGGCTATATTGGCGAAGCGTGAGCGCAGCCGTGTTGTCGCTGAAGAGTGATGATACCCACGCCAAGATTCTCGGTGAGGCCGTAGGTCGAGCCATCGCAACCCTCGACTGGGCACCGGACTATGTTGTGCCGGTTCCGATGAAGCCTTCTCAACAGCGCAATCGCTTTGAATTGCTGCTCAATGAGGCAGCAGATCATTTCGATGAGGACATCGAACTGGAGCTGAAGGGCCTGCGTGTCGTCAAGGAAATCGAGGGCTACAAGCAGATGAATTCGCTGGAGCGCGCCGAAGCAATCAAAGGCGCTTTCCATTCTAATTTCAGATGGAACAATAACAAGATCTTGCTGATCGACGATGTCTACACGACCGGGGAGACCACCGGGGAATGTGTCCGGACACTCGCCGCCAGCGGCGCCGGCGAAGTCAGGATCATGACGCTGGCGAAGGACCAGCGGGTATTTGCTCGCAAGACCTGCCCCGCCTGCGGTCGCTCTATGAAAATCCGGGAGAATCACACAACCCATTTCAAATTCTGGGGCTGCTCGGGTTATCCTCACCACTGCCAAAACACTGAAAACTTCTAGAGCATGATCCCGAGAAGTGTGCAGCGGTTTTCGGAGGCTCAAACAATAACCTAAAGCGCGACGAGGATTCATCTCATTCTCATCGCGCTTTAATGTGCGCGTGAGCGATTGATCCGCGCTCCAAGCCAGAAAACATGCCGAGCGAGCGCGGAACGAACGACGCCATCGACAACGACCGGCATTGAAGAAGAGGAAGACGGACGTGGATCTGAATGGCCAGCGGTTTGAGGCCCGTCCAATCAGACGTGCAGAGCTCACGCGAGATGAGAGTTGACGTTGACGAATAACCCGGCCGAACCGTTTCCACCCGTCTGCTCGTCGCTCACTCCGCTCGGGCGGTCTTGCGGGCACGCACAACATGATCCCGTGTAGAGAGTGCCAAACGGCGGCGGCTAAATCGCGTCAGGCGAGCCATTTTCCGGAGCGCCGCGCTCTGCCTGCTCCTGCAGCTCGCGTTCGGCTTGATGCCAGAATTCGAGTTCGCGCCCTTCCGGCCTGCCTGCTTTCTCCCAGAGCTCGTGGGCCTTGTTTTTGATCTGCTCTTCGGTCGGGAATGCCATGGCGGACTCCGCGGGGGCACGGTCCCGCCTTTGGGGGGCTTTGGGGGTATGCGGCAGGACCGTGGGGGCACAAGGGCCCTTTCATTGAACCGCCCAGAAGCCAGCATGTTCCAATAACCAGGGCGAGGCATGAGATGCGCCCGAGCAAAATTAGCGCGCTCCAACCTCAGAAGGCCGGAAGGCCTAGCTAAATTTCCCCTCAGCACGATCTTACCTTCACGAGCGTATGATGCGTTTAGATGCAGACGTGCGGGCCGCTGCCGGCCGCCTTGGCGACCGGCTCCATCCGCGTGCAGCCAAAGGCGTCGCTAGAACACCGGCTTGCTTGTTGTCATGCGCTGCGGCTCGCCAGCTACAATCGCATCGAGAAAAGCGCTGTTGATATTGGTGCCCTCGCTGACAGCAGGCGACTTTACTTCCATCGCCTCCAGGGCACGGGGCTCTGTTCGGTGACGCGCTATCTCGATCGATGCGCTCGATCAACTTCTGAGAAAAGGCTAGCTCAAGTATGCGATCATTCTTCTCGAGCGCTTGGCCTAATCGGATCCACCGTAGCTAAACCTGGTATATTTGCTTGAGATCCGGCATCTGTGCGAGGCCGTCTTTGCCGGTGGCCAGGATGTTCAACACGAACCTTGAAAGTCACAGCCACGCCCTTCCCTAGCGCCACATCGTCGGCGTCGAGCGAAGTGCCTCAAGCGCGACCTGCCTTAGGCGCTCCGCTGTTGTCTCACCCTTGGTTGCGGCTTCGATCAACTTGGAGGCGACATGGGCACGAAGGCCAGTTTCACTGCGGGAGATCTCCTGGCAGACCTCATCAAGCACGGCGCGGAGAAGGACACTCGTCGCTGGGTCCAACACGGGCGACTCCGAAAACGTGAAGGAAAATAAGGGCACGAGCAGGCACGTTGCAAATTTGATCTTTCGTCTGAAAGTAGGACAATATAAACTGTTAGCCCGGATGACGCACCCAGGCCGGGTGTCAACGAACACGGACGACATTGCGCAACTAGGGGCAAGAACGGACCCGGCTGTCCTGGCGGAATTCGGCGTTGAACTGGGATTTGTTGATGATTTTCACCGCAGCGGGATTGCAACAGGCCGATCCAGCTGTTCAGCACGCCCCCCAACGGTTGGATGTGAACCCATCCGCTAGGCAGGCGCGGCCGAGCGGGTGGTCCGGAACTCGCCGCGCGCAGACGAACAATGGATTCGATGTCCGACCGTTTTCCCTATTATGAGATTTTGCTCACTCGCCGTGGCCGCGGCTGGTTCTGGTCGCTCTCGACGGATGAAGGGATGCTGGTCATGGCAGGTTCAAAACGTAGCCGGCTGGCCGCCCGGTATGAGGCTAACAGGGCTTTGTTTTTGCTGCTCAGCGCGCCAGGCGGCGCGCGACATCCAGCTTCACCGCCGCGAGCTGGCGAGCGGCCAGGTGTGCGGCGTTAGCTGCTGCGGCGCCGTCCCGAAATCAACCAGATATGTTCGGAGAATGATGATGACGAAGCGCGGACCGAAGGAGCTATCTCAAGCCGGCATCGTTTTTCCAAAGAAACCTCGCCCGGCAAAAGCAAAAAAGCTGACGGCGACAATGAAGCGTCGTGCACTCAAGGTGCAAAAGGTCGAACGAGCTGCAACATCATCGCAGTGAGCGCGGCTGGGATCAGCACGCGCGCTGGAGCACCGCCCTGCCTCCTGGCGCGACGGAGATCGTGCTCGCTTATCACCGCGCGGTCAGCCTGCGAGCCTCCGTGGTATCGAGCAGGATGTTGTCGATCAGCCGGGTTGAGCCAACATAACCTGCGACACAAATCGCAGCAGGACGCGTCAGCTCGCTTGTAGCTGGCGTGAGCGTTTCGGCATCGACGATTTCCAGGTATTGCAGCTCGTCGATCTCTATAGTCTGCCTGGCGAGTGACAACAGCCGGATGGAATCGCGCTCGCCTGCCTGAAAGACAGCCTTTGCTGCGAAAAGGCCGCGGCTGATGGAAAGGGCGCTGCTGCGTTCAGGAGCGCTGAGATAGCGGTTCCGGCTGCTCATGGCGAGCCCGTCCGGATCGCGAACCGTCGGGACGGTGACGATTTCGATCGGGAGATTGAGATCGGTGACCATCCGCCGCACTACGGCACATTGCTGAAAGTCCTTTTGTCCGAAGAACGCCAGATCAGGCTGCACCATGTTGAACAGCTTGCAGACGACGGTCGTAACACCCCGAAAGTGGCCGGGCCTGAACGGGCCACAGAGGGGCTGTGCCGGTGCACCCGGTTCGACAAAGGTGTCGAACCCCGACCGATACACTTCCTCCGCCCCGGGAGCAAAGATAATATCGACGTCAGCCTCGCGGCACAGTCGTTCGTCTCGGGGGAAGTCCCGTGGATACACGCTGAGATCTTCCTTCGGGCCAAACTGGGCCGGGTTGACGAAGATGCTGACGACCGTGGTGTTGCAGCGTGCCCGGCTCGCTTTAACAAGCGCGAGATGACCATCGTGCAGGTATCCCATTGTGGGCACAAATCCGACGCGACCATTCGGTTTGTGACCAGCGAGGGCGCGGCGCAGCTCGCGGACGGTTTTTATGGTGCGCACGACGCTAAATTCCGTCCCGCTCGCCTGGCGTCCAGTTTGCGACGACCTCCGCCAGGGATTCCGGCAAACGGTAGGACTCCTGAGCGTCCGGAAATGTGCCCTCCCGGACATCGGTCGCCCAGCTTGCGAGGGCATCCTGCAAGACCTGAAATCCGTTCGAATAGGGGCGCACGAATTTCGGCCGGTGCCCCTCCGTCAATCCGACCACGTCGTGGAACACGAGTACCTGGCCCGAACATTTCGCTCCCGCGCCGATCCCAATGGTCGGAATCTTCAGGATCTCGGTCACACGCGCTGCAAGCTCGGCCGGAATGCCCTCGAGCACGAGCGCAAAGCATCCCGCTTGCTCTAACCGGTGCGCGTCCTCGAGCAGTTGCAATGCAGCCTCGCTCGTGCGACCCTGCACCCTGAAGCCGCCCATGACGTTGACGCTTTGCGGGGTGAGGCCGAGGTGTCCCATCACCGGGATTTCGCATTGGACCAGCGCGCGTATCATGTCGATGCGCTTGGCGCCCCCTTCCAGCTTGACGGCATCTGCTCCCCGTTGCAGGAAGCCACCTGCGTTGCGGATAGTTTCCTGCGGGCTGACATGGAAGCTGAGAAACGGCATATCAGCCACGAGCAGCGCACGAGGTCTTGTGCGCGCGACAGCCTCCAGATGATAGTTCATCATCGGCATGCTGACCGGAAGGGTATTGTCGTAGCCGAGACAGACATTGCCGACGCTGTCGCCCACGAGGAGGATATCGACGATGGAATCGGCAATCCGCGCTGTCACGGCGTCATAGGCGGTGGTCATCGTTATGCGCCGCCGTTCCTCCTTCCATTGTTGAAGGAGCGGAATCGTCACTCGCGCACTGGGCGCTTGAGATATGTGGCTCATCTGCGATCCCCGGTTGTGTTCAATCCGCATTCGTTGCAGCTGCGCTTCTTAGGGGAGACGACAGAAATGGGTCAATGGTCAATTTAAGAAAGAGAAAATGTCTCTCTGAATGGCAACATCAGCAGGCCGGAGGTTTTGATGATTGCGCGATCATGGTGTGAGTACTTCTTCGCGTAACCAAATCCCGCGGCGTTGAGCACGTGGAGGGGCGCAACTGTTCCGGTGATGGACGGCTTGCGGCGCGCGGCCGGGGACATTGCAGACGAGGTTAGGCAACAGAAACACGTCTATTGCACGCCGAACCAAAAATGCCGCGCGGGTCTTAGGGACGTCCGAAAGGCAGCAGCGTCCCTTGGGCGCCAATGGCTTGATCTCGGAAAAGGCGACACGGGAGTGGTCGTCAATGTAGACGGGCTGGGAGCGCCGGGTAATGCCGTCTCCGATCCCTCCAAAAACGCCACAGCGTTATGATGTCGATGTGAATGATCTCGCCTGGGCTTTCACGCTCATATCGGCCTTCCCCGCTCAGTCAGCTCCTCGCGATCCGGTTCAATTCTAAGCGACGAGGATGGCTGACGGCGGCCGTCGACACTTCGACCTGGTCGGCGATCTGCGTGCCGGTGTAGATGTCGGCGCAATGCGTCGAAGCCTGCACATGTGGCTGGCGGGACTTGGCGACGAAAGGGTCTGGAGGAGCGATTGCGCAACCAAGCAACACCTTCCGCGCGGAACCGCTTGACCTATTTTCAATCGTCTTCGGCAAGATGTTTCACAGGTCAGCCATCGGCTTGCGGCAGCCTACTCCTCCGCAGCATCGCCTATCGACCTTTGGGCATCAACGGCGCATTCTTGTGGGTGTTCATCCGGTCTCTCCCAGAACACTGCAGCTTCGGAAACTCAGCTTTCTCGGTTCAGAACGGATGGGCACTTCCTGAAAGATCACAGCTACGTTGAGCCGAATTATTAGCCAAACTTGAACAGTACGCCGTAACCACCTCGCGGATAGCTCCACTCGATGTCACCTCTCTCCTCGCAGATCACGCGGCAAGTGCCGCACTCGATGCAGCCGTCCACGGCGACTTCTATCTGGTGCTTGTCGTTAGCTACATAGCAGTGAGCCGGGCAGGTTGTCAGCATGCTCACGAGCTCCGAGGATGGCATCGTGTGTGGCCGCACCTTGATGTGAGGGTGCCCAGGATCAAGCAGGTAGCGGTTGTAGAATAGCCTGTCCTCGACGCGCGCGGATCGGTCGGTCGACATGGTTAGCCCTCATGGGGGTGTGAGAGAAGCGTTACCGCCAAGCGCGCGCGAGGCGAACGGCATCACCGAGCAGGCCGCTCCACGAACGGCTCTTGACGAAGGAGTTTAGTGATTGCTTTTCCTTTTCGGCCTTTGGTGTCCCGTCGACCCGCAAGAAATTCTGCATCGATTCCGAGACGAGCTCCGGATATGTCAGAAAAAAGTTCCGGGAGTAGGTGTGCATCAGCGCGGGCATGTCTTTGTACTTCCTTAGGTCCCTAATGACAAACGAATGGTCCAACATCGTCTTGTAAATTGACAGATTCGTCGCTGTCATTGGGGCGCCGCGCGACTTGACTTGGATGATCGCTTCGGCCGCGAGTCGCCCCGATGTCATTGCGAGGTTTGAGCCCTCGCGATGCATAGCGTTGTTGAGTTGAGCGGCGTCGCCTACGACGACCCAGCCCTCGCCATATAGCTGCGGAATGGCCTTGAAGCCACCCTCGGGAATGAGGTGAGCGGCATATTCCTTGACTTCCGATCCCTCGATCAGCGGAGCGACCGAAGGATGCCGCTTGAAGCGATCGAGCAGACCATACGGTGTTTCCCCGGTGCTTGTGAAGTGCGCGACCAGGCATCCGATGCCAAGGGAGATGCATTCCTTATTGGTGTAGATGAAGCCCATGCCTGTCATGCCGCGGGAGATGGTGCCCGCAGCCTCAATGACGAGCCCTTCATCGCCCTTAAGATTGAAGCGGGCCTCGATAACTTCGCGCGGTAGGAAGTGCATCTCCTTCACGGCGAGTGCGACCGTGTCCGGCGTAGGCCGCTTGCGTACGCCGGCCCGCGTGCCAAGAAGGCCGTTGACGCCTTCCGCGAGGACCACCGCGCCAGCATGGATCTCGCCATCGGCGCGGTCAGTCCGCACACCCACCACCTTGCCGTTAGCATCTTGCATTAGTTCGGTTGCCGTTGTCTCGCATAGCACCGTGGCGCCAGCTTCGCGAACTTTCTGCGAGAACCACCTATCGAACTGAGCGCGGATGATAGTATAGCGGTTCGGCCTTTCTTCGTTGAAGTCGTCGGAGCGGTAGTGCAGGCCGGTGTGAGAGCGGTCATCCATCATCCAGAAGCGCTGTTCGACCAGATGCCGCTCAAGCGGCGCGTCTTGTCGAAAGTTAGCGACAAGCGCCTCCAGCATATCGGCATAGAGGATCGCACCCTGCACGTTCTTCGACCCGGGATATTCGCCACGCTCGAGCTGAAGAACCTTCAGGCCGTGCTTGGCAAGCGTGAGCGCCGCTGCATTGCCGGCCATACCTGCCCCGACGACGATGATGTCAAATGTTTCCGCGGTCACGAGGTCTCTCCTTGTCCTATCCTGCGATCCGGTCGCGCGAATGCGGCGACAGCCGGGCGCGAAACGCCTCGGTCAGGATTGGCAGCAACCGGATCGCGTCCTCGACAATGCCTAAATGCGAGAACTCGAAGATAGGCGCGTTCCTTTCGGTGTTGATGGCGACGATAAGGTCGGCGCCGTCGACACCGACGCGGTGCTGAATGGCTCCGGAGATTCCGGCGGCGATGTAGAGCTTTGGCCTGATGGTTTTGCCGGTTTGGCCAATTTGCCGGTCGGATGTGACCCAACCCTTTTGCACCAGGGGGCGCGAGCAGCCAAACTCGGCACCTAGCACGTCGGCGAGCCGGCGCACGAGCCGGAAGTTTTCAGACGAACCAAGGCCGAGGCCTCCGGCAACGACAACATCGGCATAAGCGAGATTGGATCGTGCGGAATCGCGATCCGGTAGGAACGACAGCACCTTCGTTACGATATCGTCCTCGACAAGTCCAAGCGGGAGGGTGATGATGCGGCCGATCGGGCGCGCGCAGCGTTCTGGCACAGGCATCACGCGCGGCCGGACTGTAGCCATCTGCGGACGGTAGTTCAGCGTATAGATCGTGCATAGCAGCGAGCCGCCAAAGGTCGGACGCGTCGCGGCGAGGGAACCGTCGGCATCGACGTCGAGCTCTGTGCAATCGGCAGTCAGACCAGTGCGCAATGTCGTTGCGACTGAACCTGCTAGGTCGCGGCCTAGAGTGGTCGCGCCTAGGAGCAAGATCTCGGGCTTGTAGCTATTGACGAGCTTGGTGAGCGCCTTGATATAGGATTCGTTGCGATAGTCCTTGAGCAGATCATCGGCGACCATATAGACAAGGTCGGCTCCGTAGCAGAACGACTCGGTAGCGGCGGCCTGCGATGCCTCGCCCTCTTGCCCGATCACCACTGCGGCGAGATCAACTTTGAGCTTGTCAGCAAGCTTGCGGCCAACGCCCATTAGCTCCCAGGATACAGAGTGGACCTGGCCGCGTTCTTGCTCGATGAAGACCCACACATGTTTGTAGGTCTTGAAGCGGTCAGACAGCTGCTTCTTAGCCGCGGCGCGACTCGAAGGGGAAGCGCCGATTTCAGATGCGGTATTCATGTTGCGCCTTTCTTTAGCTCAATAGCCGCGCGCCAGTGCCGCGAGCTCGATCTCGAGGGCCGGCCGGCACCTGAAAATAGCGTTGATCAATGCCTCCGCGGGCTGCTCGTCAGGCTCTATCATCGTGGCCTTCTCGTTGCGGGCGGCTGGTGCGAAAACGCGCTTGACGACGGTGGGCGAGCCCCGCAAGCCGCATTGTGAAATGTCATCAACCCCCGCCTGTTGCGCGCTCCATTTCAGGATCGTCGCGCGGGCAGCGCGCAGCGCATCAGCCATCGCACCGCGGCGGATCTGGTTCGTCGCTTCGAGCATCGTGACCAGGCAGGGGAGCCGTGTCCGAAGCAACTGGACGCCACCCTCAGAGCGTCGCTCGACGTCGATGGTGCGGGCATGCAAGTCCAGTGCGCTGATCTTGCCAACATAGGTGAGCTGAAACAGGCCAAGCCGTTTTGCGATGCCAGGGCCGACCTGTGCGGTGTCTCCATCGATGGTCTGCTTTCCTGTGAAGACAATGTCAGGGGCGCCGAACTCGCTCGAGATCCTACGGATCGCTGTCGCCAAAGCGTAGGTTGTGGCTAGGGTGTCCGCGCCCGCGAAAAAGCGATCGGTCAGGAGCACCGCACGATCCGCGCCGAAGGTGAGCGCCTTGCGAAGACTGTCCTCGGCAGAAGGGGGGCCCATAGTCAACACCGTGACTTCGCCGCCGAACTGATCGCGTAGCTCAAGGGCAGCTTCCAATGCAAAGAGATCGTACGGGTTGATGATGGTCGGCACGCCCTGACGCATGATGGTATTTGTCACGGGATGCACGCGGATCTGTCCGGAGTCTGGAACCTGCTTGATGCAAACGAGCAAGTGCATGATCTTCTCCAAGACTAATCTCCCCAAAACAGTTCAGAGTGGAATGGCAATCACACCAACGAGAACGAGAACGTTTCAGTCGGCGGAGGTTTCGGGTGTAACCGCTAGGCGCCCGGAGGGCAGTACGCCGCTGCGACTAGGCGTAGCCAGTCCGACAGAGGGCAGTTCAATTTCGTTACCAATCTGCACTAGTACGGGTACAGGCTTGGTGTCGGGCGCGGCGTCCTTTAAGACCTTGAACACGCGCTGTTCAATCGGCGGTGACGTGACGAAATCTGAATATGCGCGCTCAAGCACGAGTTTGCACCGTTTAGCAACGCTGTCGTCCGCCAGATCGCTAAGGCTCTCCTTAGCAAGATATTCGCCCATGCGCCTGAGAATGTGCAGCCGCGCAACGTTGACCACTTTAGGATCGTAGTCGACGCCTAACAGAGCGAAGAACTCTTCGGCAGAAGCGGCTTTGCTGAGGCGCGCGATAATTCCATCAGACATTCAAGTTCCTTCATACTCTGCGGTCTCTACCGGCCGGGTCTGCTTCGCGGGTGCGCTGATATGCCGAGCGAGCGTTGCGCCTCAACGTCCGGCCCGGTGCGATCTAATTGGTGGCGATCTGCACGCCGCGAGTCCGCATCGGCGCGCTCACTCCGGGCGTCGGCAACAGTGGCCGATGCTGGTAGTCCGGAGCCGACCGTCGTCGGACGAGTTGGCTGGCACGACGGACCGGTGTTCGCGCAAGGCCGTCACTTCCCCATGAAGCTGTGGCGTTGTTGATGCTTGCGGAAATTAGCGCTGATGCGATCGGCACCGTCTTGCTTTCTGGAGGTTGGCGCTTGGTGTGCCATCGGTCGAGATGATGTTGTTGGTCGACGAGAGATCGGGACTGATCAAGGTCTGATGGTGTCGGGCGGGGTGCCGTCATCTGGGTCTTTCCATATTCATTCCAATCATCGAAGTGAGCAATGCACGTGCCACCTCAGCTACAGCTTGCGTTCGACCAGGCGGCTCTCACCGCTCTCTTCGCCAAAGCAACGACCAAAATCGGCGCATTGGGTGCAGACTGGCGCCCTGCACATACCTAAACTATCGCGTTCGCAGAGCACGCGATAGAAGAAGCGCTTCCAACGCATATTCCCGGTGTTCCGGCGGGCCAGTGGCGCGAAATGGCGCGTCAGGAGACGGGACAGCTCCGTACGCCCGCGCAGCCCGAGATCCTGCCAGAGGTGGTGAGGCTCCATTGCACGTCGCGCTACCATTGCCGCGAGCCAATGGCCGACGTCGCCGGCAGTCGAACGCTGCGCGAGCAGGAGCTCGCGCAGGACAGCGGTTTCGTCATGGACGTCGGAGGATGAGTTTGGTATCCATGTGAAGGCGCGGGCCGCGGCCGCCGGGAAAAAGCCGGCGAGCAGTTTTCTCAGGGCATGCTCTGGAATTCCAACGCGTTCTACGATCGAGCCGCCATCCAACGCGGCAGCGACCAGGATTGAGGCCAGTGCATGACGATCGAAATCATCGTCGGCGCTGATTTCGGCTTCCGCTGGGTTGCTGCCCGTGAGCAGTCGATAGAGCGCGATTCCGACCTGTTGCACAACGGCGCTCGGCTCAGCCGATCGAGAGTTCGACACTTCCATGTTACTCGCTTGCACCTCAGCCAAGAAATGCCCCGCCGCTATTGGAAAGACCGCTGGATAGCCGGCCCCATGAGACGAGGAGACCGGCAGGATCCTTATGGCGTCGCGGGCTGGGCCGCGGTTTTGCCGATCTGGCTCTCGTCTACCGCCTTCATGATCCCGTGTTCCATCAGCATATCCTCCAGCTCGTCCATGCTGATCGGGGTCGGAACAACGCCCTTCCCGCCGTTGTTGTGTATCTTGGATGCAAGGTTGCGATAATGATCCGCCTGCTTGGAGTCCGGCGCATACTCCAGCACCGTCATGCGGCGCAGCTCAGCATGCTGCACGATGTTGTCTCGCGGCACGAAGTAGATGAGCTGAGTTCCCAGCTTCTTCGCCAGCGCGTCCGCTAGCTCCAGCTCCTTGTCGGTCTGACGCTCGTTGCAGACAAGCCCCCCAAGACGGACGCCGCCTGAATGGGCGTATTTCAGAATGCCTTTGGAGATGTTATTGGCGGCGTACATGGCCATCATCTCGCCGGACATCACAATGTAGATTTCCTGCGCCTTGTTCTCGCGGATCGGCATTGCGAAGCCGCCGCAGACGACGTCGCCGAGCACGTCGTAGGATACGTAGTCGATGTCCTCATAGGCACCGTTGTGTTCTAGAAAATTGATGGAGGTGATGACCCCCCGCCCAGCACAACCGACGCCAGGCTCTGGACCACCGGACTCCACGCAGCGGATGTCCTTATATCCGATTTTCATGACGTCCTCGATCTCAAGGTCTTCGACGCTGCCGACACTGGCGGCGAGGCTGAGAATGGTGTCTTGCGCCTTAGCGTGCAGGATCAAGCGCGTAGAGTCCGCCTTAGGATCGCATCCCACGATAAGGATTCTGTGGCCCATCTCAGCAAGCGCTGCGAGCGTGTTCTGGGACGTAGTCGACTTTCCGATACCACCTTTGCCGTAAAATGCGATTTGCCTCAGTGACGACATGTTCATCTCCATTAAGCGGGTGCCAAAAGCACCGCGCAGTCTCGCGTCGCATTGAGCCACCGTCAGAAGCGGCGACCCGAGGATTCGGTAGGGAGAGTTTGGAGCCGCCAGCCGAGCTCTCAGCTCCCACCGTGTTGCTGTATGCGAAGTGCAACTGGTGTGCCGTTGGCTCCGCGCGGACTAAGGCGCTGAGTACGCTCGCAAAGTGGTTCGCCCGGAGCCGAAGTTGGAAGGGATGTCGCCTCTACGAAAGTCAGGCCAGTGTGAGGATCCAGACAAAGGAGCGCCGCCATGGTAAGATCACAGCGTATCTGCGCCGCCATAGGCGGGGGAAAGGTTGCTTCAGGTTGGGCGCTAGCGTTTAGACGCGTCGGTGCAGATCGGTATTGCGACAGTTAAGGAGCCATTGTCCAATGTCTGTGACGGACGAAAGTGGATCAGCTATGCCGCCCAGAGCCTGTCGCATGCGGGAATCGAGAGCGACAGCCTCGCCTCGGGCGGAGGCCGACTCTCCCGAAAGGGGCGTGGGCTGGCTGAACCCTGCTCGGCTGCTGTTCGGCGCCTTCTTGATGGAGCGCAGCGTTAAACCGATCGCCTAAGGCAGGAAGCGCGCTCCCGGCGCGAACATCTCGCTGTCGTCGACAAGTGCGACGAAGCCACGGATAAGCGATGAATACTGGCGCTAACGGCTGTTGCAATCATGCAGGTGCTTGAAGACGTTCGGGCAACCTGAACTGCAGGCGCCTCGCCAAAGCGCGATAAGAAGGAGCTTCTGGCGCGAGCAATGGACCGCACAGCGATGGTGCGGCTTCCTTAGGAAGACGCCTGTCACGTTATGGCTGGACTGGCCGCGGCAGGGAAACCCGAGAGCCGAGATAGAGCGAGCCGGGTCGGATGCGGCGGCGCCTAGTTACGCCAATGCTCTGGGATATTCTGGTCTTACCCCTGGCTGACGAGCGCTGAAGCGAGCGTCGATCGCGAGGCCTCAGGCCGGCCATTGGCCAGCGAAGAGCCGGAAGTGTGCACCGGCCGCCGTTGTCCTGCCGTGCAGAAGCACCGCCGTGTGTGCGATCTTCCATAAAAGCACGTTCTCACTGGAATAATCGTACGTAGATGCGTCGCTCGTGTGCCCTCTCATGTTTCGATGTGCATCCGGTGATGCCTTCGTGCCGCAAGCGCATGCGTACCGCCCGCTTTCTCGCCTGGGAGGCGACCGACCGCCACCCGCGGAATCAACGATTTGGATCGACAGGTCTGCATAGTGTCGGTCAGCAACATAATGCGCCTAGTTGGTCGGCGCGCGCCTAGACATCGTCGGTCGATTCTTGGAAAAGACGCGGTCGTGGTGCCGATCGACTGCCCCTTACGTGCCGGCGACTAACAATTGTCAATCCAGCGCGACTATCAGCACTCGTCCGGTAACTGGACGTGCCTGATGCCGTCGCGCGGCGCAACGCGATCAAGCTCCTTGCGCTTCATCCCGACGCGGCGACCGCTTTCGATGAAATCGACGCCATAAATGTAGAATCGCTGGAGGAAGGTGCCAATCGAGACGACATAGCCGATCTCGCCCTTCACAGCGAGAACCTCGCCGATCTCCTTGCCAGCATACGTCCCATCATTTCGAATGGTGCGCGTTGCCCGCACTTTCTCTCCATAGCTGAAAAACGGCTGGGCCGTTAGCTCGATAAAGTCGTCGTCGTTCACGTGGTCGCTCATACTCGCATTTCCTCGCTCCAGCGGAGGGGTGGCCGGCGGCCGCGCGCGTTTTGCACGAGGCTATCATGGCTTTCGCCCCGCACCATGAGCTCGCCAGCCACGGCACGAGCCGTAACGCTGAAATGGATGTCGGATGGCGGGCCGTCAAGTGCACTGCAGCGTGGCGTTAGGTAAGCATGCCGGGTAGCCATGCGTAAAATGCCTTGGGCCACGACCGGGTGGACATTGGCCTCGTCTTGATTATCCCTCCAGGGAGCTCCGGTGTTAGCCGGTACATGCTAGCATCTGAGTTTTCGCCGGCCTCGCCGGCAACGATCGGCTGCAGGCTGCCATTCTCGATCGGCTTTCGAACTCGCATCTTCGTCGCGCGATGCGGAGCGTTTCGCGACGGCACACCAAATTGCTCGGCCAGGCGTTGAGGGGATGCCCGCGGATCTGTTGACGAGATCGCCCAGCAGAGGTGACGCAAGACCAGAATGAGAGCCCTACTGCGATTGCGCAGCGACGATACGCGAATATGGCGGGTGGGCCTCGTCGAGGCGCTGGGCGAGGAAAAGGCGGTGCGGTGCTAGCAATGGTACACCTAAGCGCGACTGATCTGGTAGGCGCCCGCGCCATGGACCGCCAATTCAGACAACGATTGCGTCGACCTGGCGTTCCGGTCGAGAGCCTCGACGCCGCCATAACTCATCATAGTGTCTGTCCTCTCGAACACGTTCAGCAAAACCTTGGCGTCGATTGTATCGCTGGGGTCGAGCTCCAGTAGCTCCTGGATCTCGAGCCGCCGC
This sequence comes from Bradyrhizobium sp. WYCCWR 12699, assembly GCF_032144035.1. Classification (NCBI taxonomy): domain Bacteria; kingdom Pseudomonadati; phylum Pseudomonadota; class Alphaproteobacteria; order Hyphomicrobiales; family Nitrobacteraceae; genus Bradyrhizobium; species Bradyrhizobium sp. WYCCWR 12699. The sequence goes on along the minus strand of NZ_JAVTJN010000035.1, from coordinate 51,503 downwards.
TCGGCGACCCGGCCCGCCGGTCGGGGCTCAGCGGTTACGCTCGGGCGGCTGCCAGGCTGGGAGCAGTCGCCCGAGCAGAAAGCTGCCTCCAATGCCGCGGTCGCTGCGGGGCATTCTTGACGTCGATTGGCGCGTTGTCGGTATGACCATGAAGGTCATGCTGTTTCCCCTCTAGCAGGCGCTTGGTAGCGCGGTAGCGAGGTATCGATGACGCAGGTTCTGTCCACAGGACAAACGGCCACACATTGCGGCTCGTCGAAGTGCCCGATGCACTCAGTGCACTTCTTTGAATCGATTACGAAAGAGCCATCCCTCTCAAAGATTGCTGCATTCGGACATTCCAGCTCGCAGGCGGAGCAGCCCGTACATTGCGAAGAAACGATCTTGAATGGCATTGATGTCTCCTCAAGCTGCAGAAATAACCGTGGCGTTGCGACTGCCGGCCTGAATGCGCTGCACGTGTGCAATCTCGCCGCTGTTGACTTTCTTCAGATAGGCTGTGAACCACACGATCGCCGACTTGACGATGAAGTCATGGGCGAATTGATCGACTGGCGTGATGCCTGCCTTGATCAGGGCCTCCCTCGGGCAGGCGCCGATCTTAGCCACGAACACTGCGTGGCAATCATTGATTGCGCTGATAATCGAAGCCAAGCTGCCCTCCTCGCCGTAGCCGCCCTGGCAATAGACATCGACGCGGCGGTGGCCTACGAATTTCGCCCCTGCCTTCGAGAGCTCGTAAACCTGGAACTCCGCAGCGTGGCCAAAGTGCTCATTGATCAGACCAGAGCCCTTAGTCGCGACCGCAGCCAGCACCTTGATGTCGCTTGACACATCCGCCAGTCCGACAAGCGCGTCATGCCCTGCCACAATCATAGCGGCGCGCTCCTTCTCGACCTTGGCTCGGTAAGCCTTACGGGTGTCCATATCGTAGTTCAGCTCCATTGACATGATCCTCTCGATGGTGAACTCGGCGGTGCGGCTCTCGCCAAGCAGACCGACAGCGTCAGCGCGGCACTGACGGCAGTGCCGCATCATAATCATCTCGCCTTCGCAGGAGTCTTGAACGGCTTTCAACTCCTGAGGGCTCGGGCCACGCTGACCGCTGGCGCCGAAAGCAGTGCCGTGCTCCGGTGAGGAGATAAGCGGCATGATGTTGTGCAAAAAACCGCCGCGCGATTTCACTACCTTGTTGACCTCCGCAAGGTGATGGTCGTTAATCCCCGGTATCATTACAGAGTTGACTTTGGTGAGGACACCGCGCTCGGTGAGCATCTGAAGCCCCTGAAGCTGGCGTTCAGTCAAAATCTTAGCCGCTTCATGGCCGGTGTAACGCTTGTGCTTATAGAAGATCCAAGGATAGATCCGAGTGCCGATCTCAGGATCGACCGTGTTGATGGTGATCGTGACATGGTCGACGTTGAAATTGGAAATGGCGTCGATGTAATCCGGCAGCATAAGCCCATTTGTGGACAGGCACAGCTTTATGTCGGGGGCCGCGGTCTTGACTAGCTCGAAGGTTTTGAACGTCCTTTTGGGGTTCGCCAGCGGATCGCCCGGGCCAGCAATGCCGAGCACCGTCATCTGCGGGACGGCCGAGGCGACCGCCAGTACTTTCTTGACAGCTTGTTCGGGCGACAGCCTCTCGCTGACCACGCCAGGGCGCGACTCGTTTGCGCAGTCGTATTTGCGATTACAGTAGTTACACTGAATATTGCAAGCGGGTGCCACCGCGACATGCATGCGCGCGTAGTGATGATGCGCCTCCTCGCTATAGCATGGATGGGTCTTCACTTTGTCCCAGAGTCCGGACGGCAGATCTCCCTGCCCTTTTTGCGATCCGCACTTTCCTTGACCGCAACAACCTGAGGTGCTGCAGCTCTTGCGCCCGACCTGCTTGGTATCGCCGAGAGCGGTGAGGATATCGCTCCTGCTAGCGCCGTGTTGAGCTGAAGCGTACATTTGGTCATTCTCCCTGGAGACCGAATAGATTGGAAGCTCGGATCTTGCCAAGCGTCTGATGCGTCGTTCTAGAACGGCCTTCAGCAACCTCTATGCCAGCGTTGGGTCCATGCGCTGGTTTGCGCCTGCAAGATTGGTCGTTACAGAAGTCGAGTATGTCGGGTAGCCGACGCACGTTGGAAAATGGACGAATTTGGCGTTACCAGAGAGCGCTTTTACGAAAATGGTCTGCGCATCCCCGGTTCGACCGATCGTATCTGGCTATCATGAGCCAGAGCGTCAGCCCGAACCTGGCCGCGCGCGCAAATTAAAATGAATCGAATTGAAGCCCAGGGCGCAAAGAGGAGTTCGCTCTAAAGACAGCGTTTGGTCGCGCGCCGAAGGGGGACGCCCGCCAAGCGTAGGGGCGTCCGTCGCGTTCTAGCAGGCCGTTGAAAAAAAGTCGCTCGCCGCTGATGGTGGTACCGTGATCCATTGGCGGCTCCGACAAACTTCGGAGATGGTGCCTGGGTCGCGGCGATAATCGAATGGGCGAGCTGTATAGCTAGCTTGATCTGGAGACGCGGGTGCGGCGTGATCATCCGCCGCGATTCTAACGATTGTGAACGAGGCGCTGTCGGCGTTGGAGCGGGACTGCGCTGCGCTCTATTCGACGATTGGACGGGCTGCGATCTCGCAGAGTGAAGCTGCTGCGGGCGACGCTGTTGCAGGCGTTTTATTTGATCCGCGCGGAACGGCTTGTGAAGAGCGGCTGGAATACCCGCCCGCTGTCCGCTGGTTTGTCGCAATCGGGGGTGACGACGTGGTCCGGGATGTTCGATGTTCTCGAAAAACGGCGGCCGGGTGCTCAATCGGCAGTCCGAAGGACGACTCTGGCGAGCCGCCGGCCCGACTTCCATAGCCAAAACACGCTGGAAGGACCTCCATGCGTCGACCACCAGTCCCGATGCTAGGCGCTACCGCGCTGCAGGAAGGGCAAAGGCAAGAGGACGCCACTGTGGACACGGGCTGATGCAGAACCGCCACGACCGGCTGGCCGACGCCTGCCTCATGCTGGCGGGCATGCCGAATGCATCGCAGCGCTGCACATGATGGAGCCGCGTGCTGAATGGCCGGCCCACGATGCGGAAGAGTTCGTCAATGAGCCGCGCTCGATGAACGTGACGCGCATGTTTCACAGAATACCAGCGGCCGTAGCTCTGAGTTTGGGTCGGTCACTAGCCGTAAGCCAGCGCATCTGCAAGCGGGTCGGGAGGCATTCGGCGGGATCAATACGGTTGCCGGGCAAGAGACAGGTTTCATGGTGGTGAGCGCGCCAAATGGGCCTCTATCTTCGTTGCCACCGCCTACAAGCTGGTGCGATTGCCGAATCTTATCGCGGGACCGGGCTGAAGGCTAAGGTGCACGGCTTCGGCTGGGGCTTGGCCGGTCGCTGACGAACATTGTCAAGATGGACAACCGGGACAGAGAGTTTCTCGATCTTGTCGAAGAGGCGCATCTCACCTTCGAGGACAAGCCCGACAACAAATGTGCCTTCGCTGCCCTGAAGGGCTTCCTTGATGGCTGCCAAGTCACCCGCCACGGATCGCCCCGCACCGAGTTGTCATGTGTCGGCGATGAGCCACTTCTAGATCCACATTGGCGACGACTTTGCGTTCGCTGTAGACGCGGCTGAGTTCTTCAACAGCCCGGTAGGTGCGCAGGAGTTGCCCGTTTTCTGCTGCAGGCGAAAAACGTGAAGACCGTAGCCGATGCAGCACGCCTTATGACTGTGGTCCATCCTTCTTTCGCGGCTTGCCATAAAAAAAACCGTACCAGCGATCATCGCCGAGATCGGTGCGGGCTACGCCAGGTGGGCGGGGTCAAATGGCAGCGCCCGGCGAAGAGGGCTTCCCGTTGCGCAATTTTACTAGCCTCTTCTGATTGGCGGCAACTTAAGCGGCGAAAACGAATGTGGCTTGGCGAAGGCGCTTGCAGGGGTGCCTTCTCACGGGGCATGGGCGGACTTGGTGAGGTCTTCTGATGTGCTTCAGCGCCGGGGTGGGGCCGGCGAATTCGTGTATGGGGCGAGCGCATTCATCACTCCTATCCCTCTCCGCCCCGCTTCCTGGCGCTGATCGTGATGGGCAACTGGGTGTCGGAGGCCATGTGCGGCAGGTCGAGCACCCAGCCATTGGCGATCTTGATCCACCCGCCCCACAGCGTCTCGTGCTCGGCTTCGACGATTGGCTCCTCGAGATCCTTCTTCGGCACGTAAATCGACAGACCGGTCTCCGTTGAGCGGCGGATCGTGACTTTCATGATCTGAACTTCTGGTTGCGGGAGCCGCTGCTCGTGCGCTCTTCGCACGGCGGATGCGATGCTCTCTGATTCCATAGGGACTCGGGCAGTGCGTGCATCACATCGCTACTTCGTTAGTCGTTGTGTGAGTTCACATTGGGGTTATCAAACGTGAAACCGGAGCCATCTAGACCCACGACGAAGTCCATGGTGGTGCCGTTGAGGTGCGTCAGGCTCTTGCGATCGACGAACAGCTTGACGCCGTGACGCTCGATAACAGTATCGTCCGGATTGGCTTCCACGGCGAGGGCCATCACGTACTTGAACCCGGCGCAGCCGCCGGTTTCGACTATGATGCGCAAACCGCTCGTTTGTTGCGGCGCCATCGAGATCGCTGCCTTCACCGCATTCACCGCGCTCTCCGTCAAATCAATCATCGCACGTCCCGCTGTTATGGATCGTTCAACAGATCGCAACTCTCGTGCCAGAGCACACAGAAGACGGAAATCACTGGCATTTCGCCGCCACCGCCCGTTGCTCCGCCTCGCGTGTCGGATCTGCGACAACCGGCCTCGGTGGCGCACGAGAAGCGGAATGGCACAGCTGTACCGGGCGTACCGCACACAGCAGTCCGGAATCCCATGTATGGAAACGTTCGTCGACGCCGGCGGACTAAGGCGGCCGAAAACCATCGCGCCTGTGACAGGTCGGCGGCGCTAACTCTGGCGCTGTCGGCGGACTCGTCCATAGATGTGTACTATCATCCCATCCCGCGTCGCCTTCTTGGAGGTCGATCGGACCAGACACGAACGGCTCTTTTTCGTTGTCTCAACGCTGCCGTGGCGTACCCCAAAGCTAGGGCGTCACGGTCAGGGCGTCGTAAGCGATGATCGGCGTGGTGACGAATAGTTCGCTGTCGGCGATGCGTTTGCCGAGCCTTAGGCATTAAGCACATCCGCGCTAACCTAAGCTCCATAGCACTAAGAACAACGTGCTCAGGAGCTGCCCACTGGTTGCGGCAAAACAACTTGCACCGGAGCATGGTGGTACAGGCGCACAACGCCGGCTAGCGGGTTCGGTCTGTTCAAGGACAAGCCCTCGAGGCTCAGAGCACGGTCGCACGAGAGAGCAGACCGTCGTCAGGTTCACCGGGCTCGGTGTGTTCACAGTTCCAAGTAGAAAAGTTACGCGGGGGAACGGGTGCGATCGGGTTCGTCGCAGTGATGTCCGGCGCCGAGCCGCCCACGGGCCGACAGATGGCTTGCGGAGGCCAAGAACGCTGCCTAAAACGGCGGCGGATCGACTTGCGGGTTCGTCCACTCCGGCCCGAGTTCAAGCGGCCGGGTGTGAGTCTGGCAGTTCGCAGGACAGATCCGCGAACAGGCGCCGCAGCCGATGCATGCACCGGCGTCTTGCATCACCATGGCCTTCCTCTCTAAGTCACCATCATCATCATCGAGGCCGATGACCTCGCCATCCTCGTTGATGCCCTTCAGCGTCATGACTTGCCGGCCGCAAACCTTATAGCAGCGGCCGCAGCCGATGCACTTCTGGGTATCGATTGATACCAGATAGTCCGGTATCCAGGCGCGTCCGTCGCGGGTTACGTAGGACATGATTGCGATCATTTTGCGCTGTTTTCTGTCTCTTCTGTTTGCGCTTGCGATCAAGCTTGGTGAAGGCATCATGAGCCTTCTGCGCGACGCTCAGGATCGAGGCCAAGTTCGGCGTAAGCGCCGTCGATAGATCGTGCAGGTCCGATTGGCCTACGCCGCTCGGCCGACAGACATATTAACCGTGGCTGCGAGCGTGCCGAAATCGTCGAAGTCTAAGCGGTTCACGTCGCGCGGTTGTTTGTTGATGACGATGAACCGGCCGCCGAGCAGGTCCATGCGCTCAAATTCTTCGAGGTGCATCTCTAAGTATCGTCAAGATCATGACGCCAGTCGCTTTCTCGATTGCGAGCGCGGCCGACTCGAGTCGCAGTGCGGGAGAAAGCGGGTTAAGCAGCGTCTGTCATGGAAGCGTCCTGCAGTCGTCAAAATGGAGGGGGGCTTTGCTCGTACCTCCGAGCGCCTTGCGCAACCAGGGTGGTGGGGAGCCCTTCAGCGCATCTTCGAGCTTGATGCAGAGGGTCTCGATCGCCTCGCGCTTGATCACCGTTAACGGATGGATTTTGTTGGCAACGACGCGTGCCGCGGCCGAGCCGCCGATCGCAGCGACATAAAGGATCGTGCAGTCCTTGATGGCGTCGATTTTCCGCGTCAGCTTATCCTTGCGGCCATCTTCCGTGAGATCGTCACCGAACTCGATGACCTGAAGGATGCGGTGAGCGTCCGGAGTGACGTCGTAGATAGCGATGTTCTTGGCCCAACCGAAATGCGCATCCACGCACTTCAGATCCTGGGTGGCAAAAGCGACTTTCAAGATCTATTCTCCTTATTGGGTTATTGCGGGTAGGACGGGACGGTCTTGAAGTCGCGGTCAACGCTTCGCCAAGTATCGGGCGTCGGCTGGTGCTTCGCCTCGCGATCGGCAATGACAAGATTGGCGAGGCCGAAGATGAGATCGCGCGTGCCGCGGTAGCCGACTGAGAGCTGGTGGCCGGCGCCAAGACGATCGAACATCGGGAAGCCAGCGCGAAAAAACGGGATGTTAAGGCGCGAGGCCGCCTGGCGGCCGTGCGAATGGGTGATGAGGAGATTGCAGCCGTGGGTCTTGGCAAGTTCCTCGAGATCTTCGAGATCTCCGATCAGGACCTCCTCCGTCCTGATACGCTGCAACACGGGGGAGGCTGTTGTGGTCACGGCGACTGCGATATTGGCACCCATGTCGTACAGCATGCTGGAGAGATCGAAGAGCAAGTCCGGCTCGGCGCCGATCGCCAGCTTACGGCCCCCGATGTAGAAATGCGCATCCAACATAGCATCCGCGAGTTGGCCGCGCTGCCGGCGGTACTTTAGCGGAACTGGCCGGTCACTGATCTTGCTCAGAAACGCGATGAACTCGTCGTTGGGAACGAGGCCGCAGAGGCGTTCGAACAAGCGAAATCGTACGCCTGTTTTCGCATACATGGCCTCCGCCGCACGTTGCATCTGCGCGCCGATCGCGATCGTCCATGCCGCCTGCCCCATTGTCGCAATCTCGTCGACCCCGATGCCGCCGATCGTGGTGGGCGTGAACTCATCGGGAATTTGACCGTCGAGCGAACCGGCCAGGTCCGGCAGGAAGGATGGTTTCAGTCCGAAATCCTCCAGGATCGTCCGCAGCTCATTGAGATCGCCTGGCGTGAGGTGGCAGCCCGGCAGAACATTGATGCGAGCGGGATCCCGCGCCCGACCCGTCTCGACGGGATGGACCAGGACTTCCACCATTCGTGCGACCGTCTTGTCCCAGCCGTCCTGGAACGCGCCCTTGAAATCCGGGGTCGAGACGTAAACCAGCGGAAGCCTTTCGAGCTGTGGGTGCTTTTGCTGAATCAGGTAAATGAATCGTTCGACGTCCTCTCCCTTTATCTCGGTCAGGCCGGTCGAATTGATCCCGATGATTTCCGGTTTCGCACCATTGTAGATGTTAAGTATCGCCTGTTCGACATTTTCCTGACCGCCGAACACGGCCTCGACTTCACTCATTGCGGTGGTCTGCATCGGCACTGCCTCCCTGAAGTGCCGCACGAACAGGGTCAGGCCGAACGAGGTGCAGCCCTGGGAGCCGTGTAGCAGCGGCATCGCGCCGCGAAGGCCCATAAAGGCGAAAGAGCCGCCGATCGGCTGGCTCATCTTGAGCGGATTGACCGTGCAGGATTTCTCGGAGGTGGAGACGATGGCCATTGGCAGACGCCCTATTCCGACGCCTGGACGGCGCATGTTGCCTGCGCAGCGGAAATGTGCCCAACGACCCACCTGCCCGAGGCATTGGCGCGTTCCTTGAATCCGGCGGCGCTGGAATGACCTCGCACGGCGGTGGAATTCTCTGCGGCGTGCGAATCCGTGTGCGGGATGTTGGTCTGCCGATTGACCTCCGCTTCGTCCCAAGGCGCGGGACGGCGTAGTTGGGTCCATATTGGATTGTAGAGCGCCTTATCAATCTCCTCCATCAGCTTGACCATGCCAATATACCCCATGTACGCCTGAGAACGCTCCTGGTTGATGTCAAGCCAAGGTATCATCGCCTTCAGCGCGACGAACTGCGACTTGCCGCCGGAGAGCATCATATCAGCCCGGGAGTTCATCAACATTTTGTAGATGTCGCGCGGCGCCGCTTCCTCGATCATAAGGGCGTGCCGGCCCATCAGCTCCTTGATGCGGTCTTTGTCCTCTTTGGTGGACTTCTTCACGGAGGTGCCGGCGATCTCTAGACCGGCCTCCTGCAGCGCCGCGACCACCGACCACGACTTAACACCGCCGGTGATCAACAGAACCTTCTTACCCTTGAATCGTGGTTTGAAGCGCTCGATCGCCGCGCGTACCCTTGCTTCCTCACGCATGATGACAGCCTCGGTACGCCCTCCAAGCTCCAGCGGCGCGCCGCGCTCGATCAGCATGCGCGCGATCGTCCGCAAGGAGTTGCTGGAATCCTGCACGCCGTAGAACGAGCCCTCGAAGTAGGGAATGCCGTAGCGTTCCTCCATCTTACGGGCGACGTTTATCATCGCCTTGGAACACACTAGCATCGCAGCCTTTGCGCGATGCGAACAGGCCAGCTCGTGATATTTCCCATCGCCGGAGATACAAGAAAGGATGCGGATGCCAAGTTCATCGAGCAGCGGTTTGATCTGCCAGAACTCGCCGGACAAGTTGTATTCGCCGATGATATTGATGTCGTAGGGAGTGGTATAGTCCGGTTCCTCAGTGCCGATCACATGCTCAAGCAGCGCCTCGCCGGCAAGCTTGTTTCCGAGGTTCTTGGACCCGACGAACCCCGGCGAATTTACAGGAATGATAGGCTTACCGAACTTGGCCACGGCAGCCTTGCACACGGCCTTGATGTCGTCGCCAATCGCGGCTGGCACGCAGGTTTGGTAAACAAAGACAGCCGGCGGATCGAACTTGCCGATCACCTCCCCGATCGCTTGATAAAGGCGCTTTTCGCCGCCAAAGATTACATCGGTTTCGTTCATGTCGGTCGTGAAGCTTCGGCGCCAGAGATCGGAGCCTGAGGAGGCGCTGCCTCGGTTGTCCCAGGAATTGCCCTCGCAGGCGATTGGGCCGTGGACCAGATGCGCAACGTCGGTGAACGGCTGTAGCGCGATTTTGGCGCCGTCGAATGCGCATCCGCCGCCCGCCTCTCCTGGCTTCAACTGCCTAGTGCACCCCATAGTACGTTCGGCCGCCGTCTTGTTGTCGTTTCTGCCACAACCCGGCTCGTTGAAGACGTCCTCGATGGCGGACGTGTCGACGCTCATACGTATCTCCTATTTTCTTCGACCCGCCGCGCGAGCCTTGTGCCGCGACGTGGATCTTTCTGGCTAGACACCGGCCGTCGACCCTGCTCTGGCCGGCGCTAGACCAAATCATTTACGTCAGCGGATGATATCAAAGCTATAGTCCGCTCCAGTCCTGTCCATCTGGTCCAGGACCTTGTCCAGTATCTTGACAAGAACGTTTATGCCGCCCTGATAACCCCAGACGGGATACCGATGTTGATGGTGCCGATCGAACACAGGGAAACCGATGCGGATCAGTGGCGTCCCGGTATCGCGCTCGAGGTACTTCCCGTAGGTGTTGCCAATCAGGTAATCGACCGGCTCAGTGCATAATAGGGAGCGCATGTGCCAGAGATCTTTGCCGGGATATGCAGAGCAGTTCTTGCCAAACAGTGAACTAACAAACAGTTCCTCCATTTTCTCTGCCCAAGCCTTGCCACCATTCGTAGACAGCACATGAGCCGGCTCTGCACCGAGCTCCAGGAGGAATGAAGAGAGCCCGTAGCAGAGATCCGGATCGCCGTAGATCGCGAACTTCTTGCCGTGCAGATACGCACTGGAGTCTGCCATGGCGTCCACGAGACGGCCGCGCTCCCGCTCCAATGCCTTCGCGATCGGCTTGCCGGTCATGCGGGACACAGTCATTAGGAATTCGTCCGTCGCGCTGACACCGATGGGGTAGTTGAAGGCGGCAACCTCATGACCGTGCCCCTCGACGAAGGACAGTGTCTTCTCGGTGCAGTGTTGCTGCATGGAGATCGTGGCTTTGGCATGGATCGCGTTAGCCGCGTCCTCCAGCGTGGTGCCGCCATCATACATGCGGAACTCGCCGTCGGTCGGAGTATCGAAGACATCGCTGTTGTCGGCGAGTATAGTATATTCGATTCCCATCAACTCGAAGACGCGCTTAATTTCCCGGATGTTCCCGACCGTGTACCCGTCGAACCCACCGATGAAATTAATCTTGCCGTTCACCTTGCGCTCTAGTTTGGAGGCGGTGCCTGCCTTGCCATCCCAGAAGTGCTCAAGGATGCTCTTCAGCGCATTGTCATACCCGGTCACGTGGCTGCCGACAAAGGCAGGTGTATGAGCGAAGGGAACATCATATTGTGCCGGGACTGACCCCTTCTCCTTCGCTGTCTTGATGAAGGCGTTCAGGTCATCCCCGATCACTTCGGCCATGCACGTGGTGGAAACCGCGATCATCTTGGGCTTGTATATGTTGTAAGCGTTAGCGAGCCCGTCAATCATGTTGTTTAGACCACCGAACACCCCGGCGTCCTCAGTCATCGAGGAAGAGACGCAGGAGCTTGGCTCCTTAAAGTGTCTCGAAAGATGACTTCGGTAGTATGCGACGCAACCCTGTGAGCCGTGAACGAAGGGCAGCGTGCCCTCAAAACCGGAGGCAGCGAACACCGCACCGAGTGGCTGGCAGGCCTTGGCGGGGTTCACAGTCAATGCTTCACGCGCGAAGTTCTTCTCGCGGTATTCTCGCGTCTTTGACCATTCGCTGATCCGCTCGACTTCCCTTTGGTCATGCGGGTTCTCGAACAGCGCCTTCTTTTTGGCGAGCATTTGCTGATATTCCGGACCTCGGAATAGATCCAAGTGATCGAGGACGTGTTCGGCATTCTGTGTCAACGCGGCACTCTCCTTTTCGGCGATTGGTTTATCGACTAGGTTGGCCCGCCTTCTCGCATAGGCGGAGCCAGATCTGTGCATTCCTTTATTCCGCGGCCATTAGGCCTGGCGCTGGAGTATCCTTCCAAGGTGCCTTGAGTTTCTTCCAGACGGGCGAGTTTATTGCCATGTCCATGTCACGAGCGAAGATCGCGAAGCCGTCATAGCCGTGATAAGGACCGGAATAGTCCCAGGAGTGCATTTGACGGAATGGAATGCCCATTTTCTGGAAGACGTACTTCTCCTTTATGCCGGAGCCGACGAGATCTGGCTGAATGGTCTCGACGAAACGCTCAAACTCGTAGCCCGTGACGTCGTCATAGATCAGTGTGCCGTCCTTTAAGTAGTGCTGAGCAGTGCGCTGGTAGTCGTCATGATGGCCGAATTCGTAGCCCGTTCCTACGACCTCCATACCAAGGTCCTCATAGGCGCCGATTACGTGGCGGGGACGCAAGCCGCCGACGAACAGCATCACTGTCTTGCCCTGGAGGCGGGGGCGGTACTTCTCAATTACCGAGGCCATCAGCGGCTGGTACTTGGCGATCACACGCTCGGCACCTTCCTTGATGCGTTCGTCGAAGAAGCTGGCAATTTTGCGCAGCGAATCGGCGATCTTGGAAGGGCCAAAGAAGTTGTACTCGCACCATGGAATGCCGAACTTTTCCTCCATGTGTCGGGAGATGTAGTTCATCGAACGGTAGCAGTGCAATAGGTTGAGCTTCGCCCTGGGCGTTGCTTCCAGTTCGGCGAGGCTGCCGTCGCCGGACCATTGCGCAATCACACGCAGGCCCATCTCTTCGAGCAGGATACGCGATGACCAAGCGTCCCCACCGATATTGTAGTCGCCGATGATCGTGACATCGTAGGGCGTTGACTCGAACGCGGGTGTCGCTTCCGGCGACACTCTGTCCAGGATCCAGTCCCGCAGCGCATCGTTGGCGATGTGGTGGCCAAGCGACTGCGAGACGCCGCGAAACCCTTCGCAGCGAACCGGTACAATGGTCTTGCCATTGTGTTCCTTTGACTTCGCCTTCGACACAGCCTCGATGTCGTCGCCGATAAGGCCGATCGGGCACTCGGACTGAATCGTAATGCCGTGGTTGAGCGGAAAGAGCTCCTGAAGTTCGTCAATGACCTTACCGAGCTTCTTGTCGCCGCCAAACACGATGTCTTTCTCCTGGAAGTCGGAGGTGAACTGCATGGTGACGAAGCTGTCGATTCCGGTCTTGCCTATGTAGTAATTGCGGCGTGCAGCCCAGGAATATTGGCCGCAGCCGACCGGACCGTGGCTGATGTTAATCATGTCCTTGATCGGGCCCCACACGACCCCCTTGGAGCCAGCGTATGCACAGCCGCGAGTCGTCATTACTCCGGGGATCGACTTCAGGTTCGACTTAACCCCGCAATCGTGCTTACCCGCCTCGTGTACGTTCAGGTGTTTGGCGCGGCGCTTGGCGGTCTTTTCCGGGTAGATTTTTAAGGCCTCATCGATCAGTTGCTTGTTGCGGGCCTTCATCTCCGCGGCGCTCTGGGTAGTGACTATGCTCATACGAATTCCTCGGATGCGGTGCTTGAACGATCGGGCGCCTTGCGCGGCGCGCGCTTCTGGCGATCTATTAACGCGAGGCTGCATTAGAAGGCGTTTGCAACAAGTGTGCCGACGGATAGGAAGGAAAAAGGTCGGAGGCAGACAGCGTCGATGCACCCGATTGTCGCAAAGTGGACGTAGCCGCGTGCTGATATGTTCTTACTCGTAGCATTGTTCGAAATGTGACATGCCCCGTCGAGCCATATTAGCGGGACTTGTTTTATAAAGGCCGCGCTTAATAAATTTCACCTTCTGGCCGCCGCCCCTTGGGCATCGGGGCTAGCGTCTATGTGGCAGCTCATAAAAAATGTTCCTGCGGCCGGAATGGAACGTGGGCCAAAACGTGGTATCTCTCAGGCGAGAGGCGTGCCATCGCGGTCGCGCCGCGGCGTGCGAGCAACGGCGCTATCCTGGCTCGTACGGCGTGGCCGTTGGATCGAAACTGCGGAATCAGGAATTGCTAGTCGGGAGTAACGCGAGCGCTCAACGCTCCATGCGGGAGCTGCCAATTAATCGATCGCGCGTGAGTAACTCTTCTTGGTGTCTGATCACACATGCTGCCCTCCATTTGCAGGCACTTCGGCACCTGTGACATAGCTGGCAGCCTCCGAGCAAAGGAAGAAGATAACCTTCGCGACCTCGTCCGGTGTTCCGACCCGGTGCATCGGGATAGTTGGGATCAAATTGGTTTCTGTCTCCGGCGACAGAATGTCTGTCTTGATCTCGCCTGGTGCAATAGCATTGACGCGAATCCCGTAAGGCGCATAGTCATGCGCCATCTCGCGGGTCAAGCACGAAAGTGCCGCCTTTGATGTCGCATAGGCAGTACCGGCATACGGATGCACTCTCGATCCGGCGATCGAGGTGACGTTCACGATTGCACCAGAAGCGAGCGTTAGCTGATGGAAGAGCCCCTGCGAGAACATGATGGGTGCGAGCAAATTGACATGGAACACGCTCTTCCAGGTGTCGACCGGAGTGTTCAGCGAATTTAATCGGGTGCCGTCAGCGGCCTTCGGGGAAATGCCCGCATTGTTGATAAGCGCATGCAGAGGGCCGCCATTGAGCCGCTCCTTGATCTCCGCGATCGCGTGCTGCAACGCTCGAGAGTCGCTAAGTTCGGCTTGAATATGGTTGTCCAATCCTGCTTCCCAAGGACAACGGCTACCCTCGAATGGCTGCCGAGAACACGTGATGATCCGCCATCCAGCTGCCGAAAACAATTTGCCGGTCGCGTGGCCTATACCGCGGGAAGCACCAGTCAATACGAGCGTCTTCCCCTCGGCATTTTGAGTGCGCCGCTTATTGCTAGATGGGCACGCGGCGGGCGCTGGCGCGCCATCTGTTACATTTTGGCGGTCCAGCAGATTGAGGGTCACGCGAAGCTCCTGATAGCGCCTCGGCGGGCGCACTCTAATGATGCTAGCAGGTGGCCCTGCAGGACCCGGGCCACGCGTCTCCTGGCCGGTAGTCGCGATGTGCGCGGCTCGATGTCGCTTACGCGACATGTAGAGTGTAGGACGAGGCGGGCCGCTTTGATTCGGAGCGTGGCGTGCCGCGTCATCACACTCCAACAAGCGAGGCTCGTCGACAGATCCCGCTTGAACAGAACGGCGTCTAGACGGCACGGCACGGCCGCTACATGAAACTGAAAACCGGCGCTCATTGGGTATGATCCTGTCAGCTTACTGGTAAGCGCCGATTCGGGTCACGCTGGCGTACCCGGCGCCGCAGCGGTCGCTACAGGACGCCCGAGGACACGAGCGAGAGAGTTTCTCCGCAGCGTCCCGACGCACCGTCATCGATGCCATCGGGTGTCCGCCTTCGTTCCTGGTAGTTGTGTATGTCTTGGCATCACGGCCGTCTCCTGCTGCACAAAGATGTTGTTGCCGCTGACTTGCGGACAAGCCGGCCGACCGCTATGGCCTTGTGCTTTTGAAGCGCAATCATTGAGAGCTCGGCTGGAGGCGAAGTTCATGTGCAAGTGACGGCTAGATAGGCTCGACGCGTGGGCGTGGAATGGCCAATCGGCGTTTTGATCATAAGTGAGAAGGTCTCACAGTTGTCTATTAAAAAAGCTGCTTTGGGCCGGAGGCCAGCGAGCGGAAAGAGTGGCGCTAGTAGTACAGATGTCAAGCCGTGGGTTCGTCGAGCCAGGAGCTGCCATTTTGCTATTGCGCCGATCAAGCCACCGATTGTGTCTTGCAATCGGCAATCTGAAGGTCCCCGGCGCGCGAACATCGTGATCGTCGCGCCGGCAAAATCCGCCGAACGTCTCTGAGCAGTCTTCAAAGGCGCATCGATCCTGCAGTGATGATCGCTGCTTCCCAGGGAGTTCGGCGGGCTTGAGCTCTCATGCGGCATACAACATAGGTGCCTCGCTAAGGCCGGCCCGGCGCCCGGCAGTTCTCGGGAACTGAATGAATGCCGAGGATCTTCAGACATTGTGGTGGCCGCAGAAAATGGCTCGAGTTCTTTTGGTTCCGACATTCTTCCGTAAGGTAGCTGTTGGGCGTAGGCCACAGCGAACGGCTCAGCGCCGATCGCCAAACCTTCGCACGCTCGGCTGCCAGCGCCGCTTTCGGGGTGGGAACGGGATCCCGAACAGCGTCGCGATCTACATTTGTGCGACGCAGTGAATAAGCAATTGGACGCGGTGGGATTCACCAAAATGCAAGAAGCGACAGAGTCCGCGCTCAGCCTGCGCTCTGCGGCTGCTAACTCAATGTGGAACTCCGCCAGCCGATGCCTGCTAGCATGTAAGTCATTTGCGCCGTCCTGATCGATAGGGCGTTATCCGACACCATGTGAACAGAACCTATGAGCCATCCCAGCCGCATGATGCCGCAGACCCTCTCCCCGGCCTGCAAGATTTCCTCGACCGGGCAGACCTACTCGAAGTAACTCTATCCCGCCGACGTTCGGCGCCCAACACATTGACCTGGATCTGATCTTCCCCCGATAAAGTGGACGGGTTAAGCGGCTTTTAGCTCCATCTCGATCGGGGGGATATATCCGAGTGCGGAATGGAGCCTTGTCCGGTTATAGAATCCCTCGATGAAGGCGAAGATATCGCGTTGAGCTTCGGCGCGGGTCTTGTAGTTGCGATGATGGACGAGCTCGGTCTTCAGGGTATGGAAGAAGCTTTCCATCGGGGCGTTGTCGTAGCAATCGGCCCTGCGGCTCATTGATGCCGTCATGCCGGCCTCCATAAGGGTGCTGCGATAAGCGTGCGAAGCGTACTGCACACCCCGGTCGGTGTGGCAGATCAATCCGGCCTGCGGCCGCCGCTCCCGGATTGCCATCGTCAGGGCTGCGGAGGCGAGCTCGACGTGCATGTGATCGCGCATGGCCCAGCGGACGATCTTTCGGCTGAACAGATCCATGACGGCGGCCAGATAAAGCCATCCCTCGGCGGTCGGGATGTAGGTGATGTCGCCGAGCCAGACCCGGTTCGGGGCTTCCGCCGTGAAGTCGCGCGCGATCAGGTTCGGTGCGACCGGCAGGTCGTGATGGCTGTCGGTGGTGCGCACACGGCGTGGCTTTGCGGTGATGGCGCGGATGCCATGCCGGCGCATCGTCCGCTCGATCCGGCCGCGGCTGGCGCTGCGTCCCTGCCTGCGCAGGGCGGCATGGACGCGCGGACTGCCGTAGCGGCCGCTGCTGTCCTGATGGACCTGCCGTATCTCGGCCAGCAGCGCGGCATGGGATTTTGTCCGCTCACTCACGGGGCGGTCGCGCCAAGCGTAGTAGCCGGCCGGCGAGACCTCGAGCACGGCGCACATCAGCCGCACCGGATAGGTGTCGCGATGGTCCTCGATGAAGCGAAAGCTCATGTCCGGGTTCCGGCAAAGATCGCGATCGACTTCCTAAGAAACAGCCGGATTGGCGTCGCCCGGGAGGGCCTGCAACACGAAGCCTAGCGATTTCGCCCGGCGCTGTAGGTTGGCGAGGACGCGGCTACGATATTGCTGCTCATATTGGTCGGCGCCAGGATCCTTGTAGCTCATGCCGTGCCGGAGTGTGTTGTAGAATAAAACCGCAATCTTGCGAGCCGTCGCCGTCACCGCCTCAATCGACGCCCAGCACTCCGTACAGTGCGGTCCTGACATCGAAGGTGGGGA
>NZ_JAVTJN010000035.1:1804-34268 GCF_032144035.1 Bradyrhizobium sp. WYCCWR 12699 | reverse complement strand
TGATAAACGTCGTAGAGCTCCAGTGATTGAGCTAACGCGAAAACATGTTCGTGGCGGTCATTGCCTACGAGCGCTGCGCGGATCGTCTCGATCGATGAGTGGCAGCGCACGTCCCGATAGGTTGCCAGGAGGTCGGGATTGCGTTCGCCTGCAACAATGGCTCGGATAATCCGCATGCCGGTCGCGCCGGTGATATCCGACACAACATGATGGAGCTGCAGGTTCATCTCCATCAGAGCCTTTTGCATATGTTGGATATGGGCGGCAGCATATTCCACGAGCCGCTCGCGCTGGCGTAGATAGGCTCGCAACGTTGCGATCTCGGCATCGGGTCGGAAGCTGCCCCGTAACAGGCCATAGGAGTGGAGCTGGCGTAACCAAGCGGCATCGCTGAGATCGGTTTTACGGCCAGGTACAATCTTGGCGTACCGCGCGTTGACCAGAATGACCTCAAACCCGCGCTGTTCTAGGATCTCGTAGACTGGGATCCAATAGACCCCAGTGGATTCCATCGCGACACTGGTCACGCCGCACATCTTGAACCAGTCCGCCAGTTCATGCAGGTCTTGCGTGAATGTGCCGAATGCACGCACTGGCTTGTCGGTGCAGGCCGGGTTTACCGCGGCCATGTGCATCTTTGATCCGATATCGATAGCGGCCGCGCCGAGGTTGACCAGCTTTAGGTCCGGGCCGCGGTCGGTTGTCCTGTTAGGCATCGCAACTCCTCCGTCCGATGATGGGCTGGAGGGTCTGGGCTATGCCAATTTGTCATCTTCCTAATCGGGATCGCCGTCGAAACGGCGTCACCACTCTCCGGCCGCTACCCTCCGAGCTAAATGATAGCACAAGGCTGTTTCTATCCCGCGCAGGCGCGCCACGACGCTGGACAGTTTTTTAAAATGTCGCGTTCCATCCGCAGCCGCTCGTTCTCCTGGCGCAGCAAGGCGAGTTCCGAAGCCTGGTCCGCCGACATCGGCGTCGCCTGCGTGGTGGGGCGCCACGCCGCCGATGCCGGCTCGCGCCGGAGCTTATCGACCCAGCGCCGCAGCACTGAGTCGCGCAGACCGAGCTCCTTGGCGACCGACCCGATCGAGCGGCCGCTCGACACCACCAATCCTGCCGCCTCGCGCTTGTACTCTTCAGTAAACGACCGTCGTGCACGTTCCATTCAACACCTCCAGGCTCAACGAGCCTACTACAGGTGTCCACTCATTCGGGAGGAAGTTCAGCTATCAACTAATGTGACGAACTTGCGTTCCAGATGACTAGCTAGTCACGTGAATCTAAAGTGCGCCACATACGCGCGGCCATGTTCGACGAGTAGCTCAGCCGGTTGGGAGAGTGGTCGCGAGCAGTGTCATTGCGCTATTCCAGGCAAGCGGATAATCAAGCCCCACCGCAAGCCAAAACAGGAGGAGATCGAGTTGAAGATGGTGTTGTGCGTCGTCGCATTAATGGCAACGATTGCGAGTGTTCGCTCAGGCGATGCCGAGCAACTGAAGGTATCGTTATCTGAAAAGGGCGCGTATAGGTCAATACAAGACGCGGTAGACGCGCTACCTCAGGCTGGTGGAAGTATAGTAGTCGCGCCGGGTACCTATCGCGGAAAGGTTAGAGTGACGAAACCCAATGTCAATATCAAGGGCGCCGGTGGTGGGCCGGATGAAGCGGTGATTGTCTACGGTGATAGCGCCGTCACTGCGGGTGGGACTGTCCGTTCCGCGACCTTAGATGCGTCGGGCGATAACTTCCGGCTCGAAAATCTGACTGTTTGGAACGACTATTCTGCCAATTCGGGCAATCCAGCATCTCAGGCAGTGGCACTTTCTGTCACCGGCGACAAGGATGTTTTTGCAAACGTCAGAATACTTGGTGCGCAAGACACATTGTTTGTCAACAAGGGGCCGAACAGGAACGCCAGTCGTCAGTTCTTCGTAAACTGCTACGTCGAAGGCCATATCGATTTTATATTTGGTAACGCCAAGGCCTACTTTAGGCAATGTGAGCTACACGGTGTTGCAAACCACGCAGTCGTCTATACCGCACAAAGCAGAGCCTTCCCGGACGAAGACAGCGCCTTTGTGTTTGATCATTGCACGCTGACAGCCGACAAGGGCGCGCGCGACATTGCTCTTGGGCGTCCATGGCGTCCCTATGCTGCGGTGATCTTCTTATCGTCGCAGATTAATGCGCCGGTCATGGCTGAGGGGTGGGTGGAATGGGACCCGGGCAAGAGCCGCCGCTTAATGAACGCCTACTATGCTGAATACAGATCCTCCGGTACTGGTGCCGATCCTAGAGGAAGAGAAAGATATGCGCGCCAGCTAAGCGATCGGGAGGCAATGCAATGGTCGCTCCAGACATTCTTCTCGCACGATACGAGCTGGATCCCGCAAGCGCGATAGAACGCAGCGGGAGTGCCCGCAATAGCAGCGCGCCGGTGCCGATTAGCGACAGGCCTGCAGACGGGCTGTCTTGGCGGGCCCGAATTGGGACCATCTGTGTGGGAGCGTGAGTATCAGGAAGCACTGGTGCGAGTTGCGTACCAAGCACGGCGGGTACGAAGCTGACCGCAACCATGCAATCCGGCTTTTACACCGGCCAATCCTTTGTGATCGTCAGCGATCGATTGGAGCTGCGGCCCGAGGGTCGCGCTCAATGCCACCGTTTTTGCTACTGGTGGCTTCAGGGAACGGGCGGAAGGCAACTACGCACGGGTTCGATGCGCCGTAATGTGGAGTAGCGGCGGCACCTGGCGGAGATGGAAATACATTGACCGCGGTCACTGTTGCATTCTCCACTTGCCAAGTTGCGCGGGGAGAAAAGCGCACATCTTCCATCGCAATATCGAGCGGATGCTGTTGATCAAAGCCTCGCATTACGAGCGTACCATCAGTCCCATAGACGTGCCTTAGGACGATCTGTTGATAAAGTGGCAAGTTATTGCCAGCGAAGGGGCCGTAGCGCGTGTCGAAGTGTATGGGCCATTTGTTATTTCTCATACATATATTCTCGTAATTAACCCGCTCAACTAAGCCGCCTCGGCTGGGATCGCTTTTAATGCGCAGACCAAATGTCGTGCCGTCCAAGGTCAGGTTGCGAACCAGCACGTCACTGACACCGGAATTCAGTTCGCTACCAATCGACATGCCGTGCCCCCAGCCGAATTGGTTGTCTAAAATGGAAATGTGGCGTGCAGGGCCGCTTGTGCCAGCCTTGATCGCGATATTGTCGTCTCCGGTGCGGATAAAGGAGTGGATTATCGTCACATCCTCGCTTGCGGCTGGGTCTATTCCGTCGGTATTGCGGGCATCAGCGGGTGTATCAATGATGACCGCCCAGATGGTAGCACGTTCCACGTGGCTCATCGCAATGTGAAAGTTTGCTGCGTTGCGCAAGGTGATGCCATGAACAGAGACGTCCTCAGCACGGTCCATTTGGATCAATCGAGGCGCGTTTTGTTTTGCGCCCTCACTTTGTGCACGACGGGCCAGTTGCCACCAAGTCTCAGCCGTGCCCGCCATCAAGGTCCCGCCTCCGCCGTCTATTGTACCGTATCCATAGAGACCGCCGCCTTTAGTCTTCGTGAAACTGATGAGGGGCCGACAGCCATCACCGCTCCGATCGATGTGGCCACAGCTTCCCGAGCTCTTTTGGTATGCTTTTGGGTCGGCTACAGCCGTCAGTATCGCGCCCCCAGCGAGCCACAGTGTTGTGCCGGACTTCATTTCGATTGGACCCGAAAGGAACGGCCCTGGGCCTAGATATACGGCGGCGCTTGGGACGCAATGGTCTATGGCGGCTTGCAATCTGGCAGTGTCATTTCCACCTGACGGGTCTAGGCGCGCGCATACCCCTTTAGGCGCGGCCGGTTCGCGAACATTGCGGCGATCCTTTGCCTGAGACGCGGCGGAAAGCAGCCCGACCGCAAGTATGAAAACTGCGGCTAGGTAGCGGAAACGGGCGGCCATTGCCACTCCATTGGTTTCATAGGCAGGCAAGTGCGGGCGGTCGCTACGGCTGTGCAAGTCTCGTAACCTGTAGATGCGGGTGCAATTGCCGCGTGGTGAAACGGATGGCCATCCGGCGGAAGTGCGCTGGTGGAAAGCGACGACCGCAGACGTCTCCCTATTCCCGGAGTCGAACGAAATCGCTGGCGGGTCATTTAGCCATCCGAATGTACTGCTACGTCCGCATACTATGACCGTATTTGCCTTTGTCTTCCGGTCTGCCCGTCGCAGTCACCCGGAGGGTACGACCTATTTACGCAATTGGCTTGCATCGAAGTCCCTCAAGTGACCGATCAGAAAACAGCTGGGTCGCGCCCCGCGCAGCTTGTCGAATGCCCGTCTCGCGTATGCGCGTTTGTCCGAGCTTAGTAAAATTGAGTGTTTGGATGGGGCCCATTTAAATGATGGATCGTAGCCACTTTGGCTTTTGAGGCGATGATCGGAGGGGCGATCCGATGGTGGAATGGAGCCGGGCGGGAATGTAGCAGTCACGAACGAACGCGGAGATATACACGCGGTGCATCGGCACGAGTCTCCTCCTGACGATCGTGAACGAGCTCGGCAGGGTGGTGGACAAGCTCTCCATCAAAGCATTGTAGAAGCAGTCGCCCTTGTGGCGCGTCGATCGGGTACAGCCCGCAGCCGCAGGGCTCCGCACGCGATATGTGGAACGTACTGCTCGCTCCGACCTCAATCATGGATCAGTCCGTCAGAGGCTGCTGGCGGATCGTCGTTATCACAGCACAGGGGAGTTAGCCCGCATGTGATAGCACATGGGCCGATCGACCATCTTGCGGCCGAACCGGTCGGTGATGGCGGCGCGATACAGCCGGCACTCGACAGGCGGGATATAGGTGATGTCAGCCAGCCAGAGCCGGTGTGGAGCTGTGGTGGTGAAGTCGAGCGCGATCAGGTTCGGAGCGATCGAGAGATCGTGACGAGTTACGTTGGCGCGGACAGGAGGTTACGGCCCTAATCGCTCGAATGCGATTGCGGCGGATCAGAGCTACGGCCAGCGCCGCTCCCTGCGTCCGTAGAGCGCCTTGGACCAAACACTGCATAGCGCTGGCCATGCTCGCAATGCTGCACCACCATTTGTTCTGCCATATTTGCAAAAAGCGTGTCTTGGGGGAAAGGCAGACGCGAGCGGGTGGGAGGAGGCGTTCGCTGCATGGCCTCGATGTCAGTGCGGCCGACCAATTCAGAATATGAATGCGCTCTATCAGAACAATCGATTTCACTGATGTCGATCAAGCCTGGTACTCAGGTCGCAGGGGCCGCATGGCGTGCGTTATACGCTGACTAGCCGTTTCACTCACGGCGCGCGTCCTGGTACAGAACCATATAACGGGTGGACGTGATGATGATGATGAACAGTACCAGAAACTCGACCTCGGCGGAACAAATCAGCATGGGAGATCAGGCCTTAACGTTGTGGTTGCCGAAACTGAGGCACTATCTGTCGTGGTGGCGACTGTTTACAAGCCCCTTACCTTCCCGGCGGCCCCACCTCGAATCGCTTGCTGACCCGCCTGATGCGGCTGACCCGAGCGATTCTCAGGAACGTCTCAGGCAAAATATCGAAGCGCAAGTTGCGGAGATTGGCAGGTTAGTGGGCGGAGGTGAAGCGCCAGGCGAAGCAACCCGCCATCTCACTGAGTTGACAAATCAACTCATACTCGCGCAGCTCGGGATTGTTTCCAAAGTCAAATGCGTCACTACTGAGGCGACGGATCGCTTCGCTAACCGTGCTCCGGTAGAAATGAGCGACATCTATGAGCCGGAAAGGCTCTTGAGATTGGGCCATCTTTTTGACAAAGCGGTATCGGCGTTAACTCCGAGTTTGCGGACGCAATGCCATAGAACAGATATAGCTAAACTTATCCTCGGCCGGACATCTGAAACCAAAGTCGAGTTTAATCGTTTCATCAAGTGCGTCGCTGCGATTGCTGCCGCCGCCGAAGAGATGTGACTGTACCTAACATCGTTTCCGAAGTAGCGCAGCCGCGATTGCTCGCGTTGTGAGGAGATGCCGATGTGCTCGGCTTTGACGTTTTCTGTTAGTCGACTGGGCAGGGCGGGTTGCAATCGCATAGTGTCGTAGCGGGCAGACAACCTTTCTGCGCTCCGGTGCTGCGCATGTTGGATCGCCGCCTCCTCCCTGGCTCTCTGGAGAATCGCTTCAGAGCGGACGGCCGTACGCCCGCTCATGGTCTATGGATCGGAAACCTCGCAGTATTGCCATCAGGAGAGAAGCAAGCGGAGAGCAAAAAAAATAAATATCCATGTCGCAAGGCAGTACAGTGCGGCGAAGCGCCATACTCCCGCTCTGAATCGGCGGCGCCAATTCACAAGTTGCGGCGCGCAACCGCTGAAGCGACGGCCGCGGACAACCTCGATCATCTCTCGATAGCTGTCAAAAGCAAAATACGAGCGATTGTTTCGAATGTACGTTATCCGCTCTTGAGGGGAAAGGCACAATTGCCAGACGTACTGCGCCTCCTCGCGCACACTGTCAGAACGTGGCTCGTGCCCACCTGAGTTGTAAGCACGCCGATCAATGGAGAGTGGCGATGGAAGTTGACGCGATCGCGTGCTCCCGATGAACGTGAATTTCTGCTGAAGCATCGAAGTGTCCCTTTCGCAATTCGGCGAATGATGCGTACAACGTGACGTAACGAGAGAATCAAGAAGATCCTGCGCAGATCCAACGGATCAGCTGTGCGCTCTGTCCACGACCCGCGCCGATCTAAGTGTAGGTCCGAGCGAAAGGGCATTGCGAAAAGCGGGCGCTATAGTCAGGCCAACGTGGCCGGTGCTGGCTGTTGATTGCGAGATACAGCTCCCGAGGCAATGATGGTGGCCGTTGAGAACTCTCTGAGGTGCCGGCTCGTTGAACCGGGGCGGCGAGTGTGGGGCGCGGGCACGGCTGCTTACAAATGTGCTCAGTTGGTTAAGAGAGGGGTTGAATCGGACGCAGCGAGAGATTGTACGATGTGAAGCAAATGAGCAGTTCGAGACGAGACGCGCGAGGCCGCAATGGTGTTATCTTTGGGCGATGTACCGGGCATCGTGAGCCAGATCGGGCGGCTCCACAAACAGGGGCGCTGCTCGTGGTTTGGATTGGCCGTGCGGTCGATAAACCGGGATCAATGAATTGATGGTCATCGTCCGTGCAGATGGATTCAATCAGGTTACGATGGCCCACTAAGCAACCGTTCGAGCCATACCCTCTCGGTAGCACTCGAAGTCGTCGACTTGCGACCTACAAACGTTATAGCACACCGTGTCCACCTAAGCCGACCTACCTTGAGAGGATATCATGCGTCGAAGGCAGCTCAACTCATCTTGCTGGAGCGACAGATTCAAGTACTATATGCTAACGGTTAGTATTGTTGCCGCGCTAAACTCGTTGTCATTCATGTACGCCAAAGCCGGCGGGCCTCTACCCACGGAACAGGAAAAGCAGGCGTGTATCGCCGACGTCTTTCGGCTCTGTAGCGCGGCCATACCTGATGCGAACGCAATCACTTCGTGTCTGAAGTCAAACGTGGCCGGTGTGAGTGCGGAATGCCGCTTGGTTCTGTCAACCCGCGAGCGGCCGAGTGGTGTATCAAAGTGAGCCGGCGATCATATAGATTGTCGTACGGTGTTGGCGCTGGCTGACACTAAGTAGCGCGGTCGGTTACGTCCGGCGTTCGACGCACGGTGAGCAGCGTGTCCAGGAGATGTACGTGGCGTCGGATTGCAAGCGAGTATCCAGCCTAAGGGGCCTGATGTATCGTCGAAGTAAAGGCGCCTGGCGGAGCGAATTCATTGAACCAGTGTGGTCGGGTGCTAGATGAGCAGAGTCGCTAAGTGGTTAGTCAAGGTGGGCCGCCACACGAAAGCATCAGATGAGCAACGGTGTGAGCTGTCGCTGGCGCACCGTGGTGTAGATGATCGGTTGAACTGCGCCTCTGCCTTGAAAGCGGTCTATCTTACGAGAAGCATCCGGCGGAGTCTGCGTGTGATTTGCTCGTGCCTTAGTGGCCCGGTAAGCTGAAGCGTGAACCTGTGCTTTCAAACGATCCCCCGGTTGCAGTCAAGGGTGATTATAAGTGCTTTAGCTCGACTCCGTGTTTTTTGAGTGCGTAGCCTATTTGGCGCGACGTCAGTTTGAGTAGCCGTGCTGCTTTCGCCTGTACCCAGCCCGCCCTTTCCATGGCCGCGATAAGGTGCTCGCGATCAATTATTCGCTCACCTCTCGTAACCTGCAGGTGCGAGAGCGTGGTTCCGTGAGCGGGTTCGGATGAAGCATCGCATGGCCCCGTATGCGGCAGCGGTTGTGACGGCATCGATAGCGGCTGCTTACTCTTCCAAAGTCGAGCGGAGAAGCAACCATCGGATTTGCAGGCGAAATCGCGACTGTTAATCGCTGGACCGGCCGCCATGGTGGCAGTCCGCTGAACGCAATTGTGAAGCTCCCTAATATTGCCGGGAAATTCGCAACTTTTCAATACGTCGAACGCGCTTGGTTCGAAAGTCAACGAGCGCTCGTTTTCGGAGTTGAACGTGCGAAGAAATTCAGTAGCGAGCAACGGAATATCGTCGCGGCGCTCACACAATGGTGGGACAAGCAAAGGGATGACGCTCAGACGGTAGTAGAGATCCGCGCGAAATTGTGTCTGCGAAACGGCGACCTCTAGATCCTTGTTAGTCGCTGCTATGAGTCGAACGTCAACTCTTATCGTGTGTGTACCGCCGACTCTCTCAAATTCCTGCTGTTGTAGCACTCGCAGCAGCTTCGCTTGAAAAGAAGGTGAGATTTCACCAATCTCGTCGAGAAACAGCGTGCCTTTGTCAGCCAGCTCGAAGCGCCCTTTGCGCGAATTGATGGCTCCGGTAAAGGCGCCCTTCTCGTGTCCAAACAGCTCAGATTCCAAAATAGTCTCCGATAATGCCGCACAGTTTAGTTTGACGAATGGGCGGTTGGCTCGGGGCGATAGGTCGTGGATCGCTTGTGCAGCAACCTCTTTTCCGCTACCGGACTCGCCTCGCAAGAGTATCGTTGCATTTGATTTAGCGACCACATTGATCTTGCGGAGGAGCTTGCGCAGGGCCGGGCTGCGACCAACTACGCCAGGTAGCGTTAGGTTGCGGTCCGCTTCGGCTTGATCATCCTGCGGCAACGTTGTCTGGTTGCCATCGGTCGCAAGAGGCGGCTCGCTGTCATCGTGGGCCGTGGAGAGGTATGACCTCAGAAAGTGGCCGAGCATGTTCGCGATAGCGAGGAGAAGGGTCACGTGTGAATTGGGATCTAACGATGGGGACCCGTCCCGGAACAGCTCGGCCGAGAGCACCCCGACGGTCGTGCTCTCGACAGCGATTGGAACGGCGATGAACGACAATCGACTATGTGCCGTGGCGTCAGATGAACCTGAATCGCTTGTGGTCTGGGAATTGTTCGGTTGCGTAGGGGTTATTATAAGGGGTGTGGCCGTATTGAGCACGCGCTCGACAGCTCCTTGCGGCAGGCGGAGTCGAAAACGCTGATCGCTCCCTTCAGTCCAGCCCGCGCCCACGGCAATCGCCGGAGCGTTGTGACCGGCATGCAGACAGACCACACAATGTTGCATCTGAAGCTGAGACTGTATTAACGCGACGACGGCCTCCAGCCGAAGCTCGAGCCGAAAGGGCGCGGCGAGTTGTTCCGCTATGCGCAGCAGGATCTCAGGCACTTTCGGGTGTGCCCATTGAGCGTCGCTGCGAGAGGCCTCCGCTCCCGGTGACTTGAACTGTGATGTTGAAGACAAAATGTCGCTAGTCATATTGTCCGGTTTCCGCCGATCGTTGTTACGCCGGCCGTGGCGCCTGCGCTGTCGCGGACCTAACAACGTTTCGTGCAGCGACGACAAGGCCAACCATGATTAAAGAGTCAGCCCTGGACGAGAGATTTGCTCCGGTGCAGCGTCGCCAGTTTGAATATGTGAGGTCCTTTAACGCAAGGAGTGCGCCATATTGGCGCATCTTATGCAAATGATCCTCGAGTGCTTTCAGAGATAGCAGGTCGTCTGTCGTCCATGCCGGTCCCTACTGCGGGCAGCATCTAGGCTCAGGTGAACAGGTTCGGCGAAGCTGCGAGGGCCGCCATTTCCGATTGGTGACAATCGGACTTCTTTCAAAGTCGTGGTCATGCAGCTCGCTCCGCTCGTCCTGGACTGGTGTACCGATGAAGGTGCCACCGCAAATCGCTTTCAGCGCGCTGCTGCCCATTGGGAGGGCTGCGAGAGGCGCGGCATGCGAGCTCAGCCGTAGTCGGGCAAAAGTGCGTTCGGACGAGGTCCGGGTACTGTGATTTACGCGAGAACAATGGCCGTAACAGCTGTAGAGGCAGCTGTAGGAGCCGGGACGTTTCGCTCGAGACACGTAATCAGGCACCAGACTGGTTTGCGAGGTCGTCGTGCTCCTTGACCTCCTTTGGCCGCAGCGCGTCGCTCCGACGCTTAAAGCTGTGCCGGATTCGCAGGACGCTGACGAAGCATTCGCAATGGCCGGCTGACTCGGTCGCCTCGAGCCGTCAACACCGCGCCCGTAAGCGGTGGTTTCACGGTCGGAGGCCTATTGACGAAGCATTGGTGCCGTCGACCTAGAGTGATTTACTGACAGGCTGCATGCAAAATGGCAGAGTGAGGCGGTCGGGCAAAGGCGCTTTGCGCGGCCGGTGACGCGGTCCTCCGCGTGTTCGCTCAACGGCTTGATGCGACTGATCCCGTGTCTCCACTGGAGGGCGCCCGGTATGTCAGCATGGCCGATTACGAAACGTCCGCTGACGAGGGCCGTCAGGGCGGTTGAGTCTGGAACCGGCACGTCGCAATGGCGAGAAGGTCAAACGAGGGAGTGTAAGGCGATGGTGCGCGTTGGTCCGCAACCACGGAGCGCCTCTCATTGCTACTACCGTTGCCAAGAAGCGAATCGCAGAGCGGCGTCTCAGGATAGAGCTCGTCCGCGGTTCCACCCTGAGGGGGTGCGTCATGGGACAGCAGGACGAGTCGAACGACACCGAGACCCAGGCATCACGCGATAGAATGAGCGCCTAGATGATCGTGAGCATCATCGCCACGACCGCGTGGCAGCCTCGTGTGGCATGTCGTTCCTGCTCCCTGCGGCTAACTCCTGCTTGTGGTAATCGTATCTAGGTTTGCGGCGGGAGCCGAGTGAACGCCTGATAGGATTCATAGGCGCGCATCAAGCCGTCGCGAAGCGACGTCGTCGCCCGCTAGCCGAGCTTGTCAAGGCGGCGGAGATCGAGCAGCTTGCGTGGCATGCCGCCGGGACGCGAGGTGTCGAAGCTGATCTCGCCTCGATAACCGATGACCTCGGCGACGAGGCGGGAGAACTCGGCGATGATGATGTCCTCGCCGCTCCCGATATTGACGAGCTCGGACTCAGAATAGCGCTTCATCAAACGG
Source organism: Bradyrhizobium sp. WYCCWR 12699 (assembly GCF_032144035.1). NCBI lineage: Bacteria > Pseudomonadati > Pseudomonadota > Alphaproteobacteria > Hyphomicrobiales > Nitrobacteraceae > Bradyrhizobium > Bradyrhizobium sp. WYCCWR 12699. The sequence goes on along the minus strand of NZ_JAVTJN010000035.1, from coordinate 22,807 downwards.
AGGCAGGCATTCGCCATGTCGTCGACATAAAGGAATTTGCGCGTGGCAAGCCGGTGTCCCTGACCACAACGTTTTTCGCGCCGGCAAGCGTCGCTTCGTGAAAGCGCCGGATCAGCGCGGCTACGACGTGGCTGTATTCTGGATGACAATTGTTGCCAAGGCCGTACAGAGTAGTCGGCATTACACTGACGAAGTCGCTGCCATACTGGCTGCGATAGGCCTCGGCCATCTTGATCCCGGCGATCTTTGCATGGCGTAGGGCTCATTGGTCGGCTCCAGCTGGCCTGTGAGTCCTCGCGAAGCGGCTGTGGCGCCAGCTTCGGATAGATGCAGGAGGAGCCAAGAAACATCAGCTTCTCGGCGCTATTCAGATGCGCGCCATGGGTCACGTTCGGCGCGATGGCAATATTATCGTAGATGAACTCAGCGCGCCGCGTATTGTTGGCGAGGATACCGCTGACTTTGGCCGCGGCAAGGAAAAACGACTTGCGGCGTCTTCTTTGCGAACCAGTCGAATACGGCGGCCTGGTTGCAGAGGTCGACCGTGCCGGTCGACAGTCACAAGTTCAACCTCCTCCTGCGCGAGCCGGCGCGCCAGCACGCTGCCGACCATGCCGCGATGACCGGCGACGTAGACGCGTGTGACCTTCAGCTCAAAGGAAGTGGCTGCCATTGTCGGCGTCCCGTTTTGCTTCGGCCAGATCACTCGCCATCATTTCCTGAACCAGTTGGACAAAGCTCCGCTTTGGCTTCCACCCGAGCTTGGTGCGCGCCTTGCTGGCATCGCCGACCAAAAGATCAACCTCGGTGGGGCGAAAATAGGTCGGATCGATGCGGACCACGGTCTTGCCGCTTCTAGCGTCGAGGCCGGTTTCCTCGACGCCCACGCCCCGCCATTCGATGCGGCGGCCGACCTGCGCGAAGGCCAGCTCGACCATCTCCCGCACGGAATGCATCTCTCCGGTGGCAAGCACGAAGTCGTCTGGCTTATCGGCCTGCAGGATCAAATGCATGCCCGCCACATAGTCGCGGGCATGGCCCCAATCCCGCTTGGCTTCGAGATTGCCAAGATAGAGCGCATCTTCCAGGCCGACCTCGATGCGCGCGACGGCACGCGTGATCTTGCGGGTCACGAAGGTCTCGCCACGGATCGGGCTCTCATGGTTGAACAGAATACCGTTGGAGGCGAACATGCCATAGGCTTCGCGGTAGTTTACCGTAATCCAGTAGCCATACAGCTTTGCGACGCCATAAGGCGAGCGTGGATAGAATGCGGTCGTCTCCTTCTGCGGAATCTCCTGCACCAGGCCATAAAGCTCCGAGGTCGAAGCCTGATAGAACCGCGTGTGCCTCTCCATTCCAAGAATGCGGACTGCTTCCAGGAGGCGCAGCACCCCGATTGCGTCCGCATTAGCGGTATATTCCGGGCTCTCGAAGCTGACGGCAACATGGCTTTGGGCGGCGAGATTGTAGATCTCAGTCGGCCGGATTTGCTGTATCAGGCGGATCAGATTGGTCGAATCCGTCATGTCGCCGTAATGCATCAGGAACGGGACCTTGCCGACATGCGGATCCTGGTAAAGGTGATCGACGCGCGCTGTGTTGAACGAGGACGAGCGGCGCTTGATGCCGTGCACAACATAGCCGAGCGACAGTAGATAGTCGGCGAGATAAGCCCCGTCTTGCCCGGTTACGCCGGTGATGAGAGCGACGCGCTCAGCCATATTCACAAATGCTCCCAAATGCCTCAGGGGCCTACCGACTTCCAGCAACGGCCGAAGCCTGTCCCTCTGACATATCGTCCGGCGTGGTCAACCTACTATGGCGCTAGTGCTCATATTCCGGGGAAGTGTGGCGGCGCGCCCTGGCTCCACCATCTCTCAGCCGTGGAGAAGTTGGCAAGGCGCTGTGTGGTGAAAGCAGCAAGGAATACCAAGTACGTTGGGGCCTGAATTAACGATCCTGGGAGGCCTGCATCCGGCATCAACCCGCGCGAGGTGAGCTCGGCGCCCTTCCCTCGTGTGCATAGAGAGGTCCAGCACAATGTGTGACCACCTTATCTCCAGGTATGGGCATCGGTAACTCATTTGAGAAATCTACTCCCGCCGCACCTTCATCCGCAGCACTCGCCTTCACCAAACAAGGTGCTTGGGATACGAACCGAGCCGGCTCCGTCGGAGAACGGCATAGGTCGGTGAGACATTACGACAGCAGTGTCGCACCCTCGCTTCGCGCGGAGTCCATTGGATGGCTTCGAACCGATGTCCAGATATGGCACCGAGGCGTTGTACCTGGTGACTGCTGAAGTAAGTGCTAGGCTCATTTAAGCCTTTCTTGGCGCTGGTGGGGCTTGACGTCCTGTGGCAAGCATCAAAAGGCCGGCTTCGCTGGCCGCCGCTCGTGAGGACCGGCGAGAGAGCGCGCATCTGGCGCGTGCTCGGCGGATGACCTTTCGGCTAAGATCAAGTGGCTTGGATCGTCCAAGCTAAATTCGATTACTTGGGGGACGACTAGGCTTGCGTAGCGCGAGAAAGCACTTGTCGACGGAAATCGGATAACGGTATGGCAGTAGGCCAGGAGGTACATTTCCACGAGAGCAGCGAATCCGCCCTCGACTCCAAGATCTGCAGTGTGCAGCGGGCCAGCATCGTTCGCTCGGAAGCGTTTGGGAATGCTGAAGAGCTCAGAATAGACAGCCGAAAGGTGATCAGCGACGCTGGGACTGTCAGTGCACAAAAAGAGCCTTGTCGGTCGTGTATGATGCAATGCTTTTGCCCGTTCAACTGCAGCGCATACCTGCTCCATAGCGACTCGTGGGTCGGTCCAATAAGGCCTATGACCCATAGTATCTTCACCGTTCCCGTGCCGAACGTGTATCCCGATTACATCGTGCCCCTCAAACGCTCGATGGTAAACATCGTCGATGCGACGCCTGATCTCCTGGCGTGGTGTGATGCTTTGGAATATGTTGCGCTCGGCCTCCTGATCACAGCCCCACATTAAGCAAGCGTCACAAACGATAGTATTCGCCTGGATATCCCTTGACGTTACCAACAACCTGCGCAGCTCATCACGCTCGTGGAAAATTTGGTCATCCGACCGGTAAACGCCGTCAATTGCAGGCCTGTTCCACCAATGTGGAAAAAACGGCCCAGGAAAGCAGAGTTGATTGATCTTATCGTCGCAGATAACGGGTACGCCCGAGATGTTGTCGAGCGGCTCAAAGAACACGCTGAAGGCGTTTGTAAAGGGGTCAGAGAGATAGCAAGATCCGCGCCAGTCAATGACCAAAGTGCGCCCTGTTCGCTTGGAGTATTGCCAGGCTGACGCGAGCGACCATAAGCAATCGCCGAAACCGGTGCGACGCCTGGAAATGACGAAGCGCTGTTGATGAGTCATCTTGAATCCATTGCTCCGGCAGTTGAATAAGTTGCTCACCCTGGACGGCAGGAAAGTACCGGCAGTGTTATCGTCCGCCAGGCCGTCGCGAGCCGTATGTTAGGTTGCGAGAGCTTGTCCGCTTCGCGACCAAGAGGTCGGTTATGGATTGCCGTTCGCTAGCTAGACAAAGAGATACCTATCAAGTCGCATGCGCCTGATCGCGCAGATCTCCCAGATTGTTGGCGGCGGGACGCAAGCAGATGCGGCGCTTTTCCCACAACTGCCGAAGTTCAAGGATGATTGCGTCGCGCCGCTCGCCCTTTACGTGAGCGAGAAGCTCGCCGAGGGCGGCGTCCCCTTTGATTCCATGCAGCAACTCGAATAGATCGGGCGAGATGCGCACAGCGCCGCCATCGGAGAAGGTGGTATAAGTCTCGCAGACGATCTCCCGACACTCTGCGGTGACGTGATCCGGGGTACGGCGAAGTGAAGTGTAGGCCGGTAAGGAAACGCGGAGCGCAGCCCAGTCCTCCGGCGTGGCGACGCGCTTCGTGATGAGAAGCGATCCGATCACGAGGGCGTCAAGATCTGTCGTAAGGAACGTGACCATTGCGTCGGTAACCGACTGCACGATCGGTTCGACATTGTTGTTGAAAGATGTATTGAGGAGGACAGGGACGCCCGTCCGCTTGTGGAATTGATTAATCAGCTCCCAGTACCGCGGGTTCGATCTACGTGACACCGTCTGCAGCCGTGCTGTACCATCGACGTGCGTAACCGCACCAAGCACACTTCGCTTGCAATCACGAACTTGAACGACAAAGTTCATGAACGGAAAAGCTCCCGCGGTCTTAGGAAGATCGAAAAACTCAGCGGCATGTTCCTCCAATACGGAAGGTGCAAACGGCCGGTAGCCCTCGCGTTTTTTAACGATGGCGTTTATGCGGTCCTTATTCTTTGCTGGTCTGGGGTCAGCAACAATGCTGCGGTTACCGAGGGCGCGCGGTCCAAATTCGGAGCGGCCTTGGACCCAGCCAACAACCGAACCGTTGGCTATCCATTCAGCTACCACGCTCGCCACGTTCGCGCTTCTTTGCACGTCGATATGCCCGCGCCATGCAGCAACCTCTCGCTCTACAGCATGGTCATCCCCAAGTGCCGGGCCCCAATAGACATGCTGAAGCCGCTCACGGGGTGCGGGACGTCCTTGTTCTTCGGAAACCATGAGAGCAGCGCCGAGTGCGCATCCAGCATCGTGCGCCGCGGGCTGCACGAAGATATCATCAAATAGTCCTGTATAGAGCAACTTACCGGTCATGGTGCAGTTGTGGGCGACACCACCAGCCAAGCATAGCCGCTTCATGCCGGTCACCTCACGGTAATGCCTGAGAACATGAAAAACAATACGTTCCAAGGCCTCCTGCAAGGCTGCACTAACATCTTTATGCTCTTGGGTGAACGGCATTCCCTTGCCGCGAACGTGTATGTCGTGCTCTAACGCCGGAGCGATGTCGTTCAAATGTATCTTGTAGCCACCGTTCTCCTTTAATTCGTAGAATTGCTGAAATAGTTCTCGGAAACGCGAGGAGTCCCCGTACGGAGCAAGGCCCATAACCTTGTACTCGTCGAACAAGCCATAACCGAGGCACTTGATTGCCTCTAAGTAAAACAATCCGAGGGAACCGTCCTCTGGGAAGGTATGTAGTTGAGTAAGACGACTTCCCGATCCAATGGCCACCATCCCGGAGAGGAAATCACCGCCGCCGTCGATTGCCAAGACTAGACCTTCGTCATAGCCGGACACAGCAAAAGCACTTGTTGCATGCGCATGATGGTGACTGACGAATGACAAGCGCGATGGCTCGATCTCTGTATCAAACTCCTGCGATAGCATAAGCTGTAGAAGGGTTCTGGCGTCGAGAGGGATGCCACTCTGCGTCTCCGAACCAAACAAAAGCCGAAGCATCGCGTTGCAATAGGACTCGGTTGCATAGAATGCGATGCGATCGATGTCCTTTAATTGCGCTCCCGCAGCAGCCAGGCAGTAGCGGATGGCCTGGGCGGGAAATTTGTTGGAATGCTTAATTCGGTTTAGGCGTTCTTCTTCAACCGCGGCTAACACACGCCCGTCACGCACCATGACAGCTGCGCCATCATGCAAGAATGTGTGCGAGAGTGCAGGTCGATATTCATGGACCTTATCCAATCCGCCGCTCAATCCAAGACACAGCATTCTATCCTCCAGCAAGTGTGGTAGTAATCATGATCTTTAGGGCGGCCGGGTAATGAAACGTCCGCGACGTTGAACGCGAATAGGCCGGCAAGCGCAGGCCGAGAAACAGGGTGTGCGTTCATTAAGCGGCTGGGCATCGTCAGTGTGATAAGCGTCGCCGAAATAGCTTTGCCGACAGTAAGAAGAGCAGTACTGCGTAAGCGAAAAGGACACCAACATGCGCGCCGATGCTATCGAGTGGTAGCCCGAGCATTGCAGGCCGTATTAGCGCAATCGAATGTTCCAAAGGTAACGCGGCTGCAGCCAACTGGAGAGCGGGCGGAAGGTGCGCAACGGGAAAGACTGCCCCGGATAGGAACACCATAGGGGTCGAGATGAGAGTCTGGTAGAACACAAAATAGTCGTAGCTTGGGGCAATCGCGACAACGACGAGCGCCGCGCTCGCGAACGCAAGGCCGGTGAGGGCGAGAGCGGGGAAACAATAGAACGTGGATAATAAGGTGCCATAGCCAAGCCCCGTAGCAACAAGCGCGATTCCGGTGCCCGCCAAAGTGGCCTTGCTTGCTGCCCAAACCAATTCACCGAGGAGGATATCACCCAGCGTGAGCGGAGTGCACATCATTGCGTCCCAGGTTCGTTGGCTGCGCATGCGAGCGAACGTTCCGTACAGAGTTTCGAAGCTTGCCGCGGTCATAGCGCTGGTTGCCACCATTCCGCCGACCAAGAAATCGACATATGAGTGACCGTCTACATTGCCGACAATCAGGCCGAGCCCAAAGCCGAGACCCAAGAGGTTGGTCAACGGGTCGGCCAAGTTGCCAAGCAGCGAAGCAGCGGCGGCCTTCCTCCATGCCAGATAGTTGCGGCGCCACACGCTGATCCAACTGAGTGCGTCCGATGGCAAGGCTGCTTTGGATATCGTCTTCATGCGTCTATCCTGTGTCCCGTCAACCGCAGGAAGACGTCTTCCAGGTTAGGCGGCCGCTCCAGAAGGCGCAGACCGGTGCATCCACGAAGCCGAAGCCGCACCGCCGCCTGATCCGGCGCGTAGCAAAACAGCGTCTCTCCCCTCACCTCGATGCGCGAAGCGTGAGGCTCTATTATCGCACGGAGCTCGAGTGGGTTTCCGCCGTAGACCTCGAGGACATCACAGCCAATCTGAGAGTCGATCAGAGCATTGGGCGCACCCTCGGCGATCTTACGTCCATTCTCTAGCACGCAGAGGCGATCGCAAAGTCGTTCAGCCTCTTCCATGAAGTGGGTCGTCAGCAGGATAGTCTTTCCTCGAGCGAGCAGAAGACGCAGGCGTTCCCAAATCAAGTGGCGGGCGTGGGGATCGAGGCTGGTCGTGGGTTCATCCATGATGAGCAGTTGTGGATCGTTGATCAGGGCACGGGCCAGCACGAGACGTCGCTTCATGCCGCCGGACAGATCCGCGACCCGTGACTCTGCTCTACCCTCAAGTCGCGCAAATTCGAGCAGCGAAGGCACAGCCTCCTCACTTTCGCGCGTATTCAGTCCAAAGTACCGTCCAAATATGAGGAGATTTTCGCGCACAGTGAACGCATCCTCGAGATTATCAACTTGTGGGACGACGCCGATGCCCGCGCGCGCCAAACGGGCGCGTGCCGGCACCTGCTCACCCAAAACAGTGATCCGGCCGGCATCGGGCGATATGAGGCCGAGGATCATCCGAACGATCGTGCTTTTACCCGCCCCATTTGGACCGAGTAGCCCGAAACACTCTCCCTTAGCGACGCTAAAGGTCAGACCCCGTACGACGCCTCGATCATGATAAGTCTTTTGGACGTCAGTCAGTTGAATCGCTGGATTGGACATAGGCTGTCTTAGTCAGTGACCAGAGCGGAATTGGATAATGTCAGACCAGCTTCGACGGATCGTTGCCAGAGAAAGCCGTCGCACCAAACATGGTCGACGCGACCCCAGTCACAAGCGCTAGCAACATCAGGAAAAAACCCCCGGCCAGGATGGTTGGCGCTCGTGTTGCAGAGCAGCGGAATTCCTGTAAGTTTCTCATACTCGACCAGAAGAGCAGCGATCTTTTGCGGAGACGTTCGGGAGATTGTTTGCAATCGGGCAGAACCATCCAGGTGCACGATAGCGGGAACTTTTGTCCGCCATTCGCGACGGGTTTGATGGTCGAAGAGCATGTAAGGATCTGGGCTGCCGGGATCGAAAATTTCAGCAGCCCGGTCCTCGAGGCAAATAGGAGCGACGGGACGAAATCGTTCCCGTAGCTTGATATCGTTCAGAAGGTCTTTCATCTCCTTGGAGGTTGCAGCCGCAATAATACTGCGGCCGCCGAGTGCTCTGGGTCCGAGCTCCGCGAGGCCGGTGAGGAACACTACGGGCTTGCCTGTAGCGATGAGAGCCGCAAGCTCTACGATGGTACAGGGCAAAGCCTCCCATTGGCCTGATGGGTTGCTTCCGGTCAAGGCCGGTCCGCTGTGAACTGACCACTCCAAAGGAGTCAAAGCGTTTGGCTCGGCCATGGCGGCGCAAGCCGCGCCAATTGCTGAGCCGCTATCATTTGGAAACGGGGGTACCCAAACTGAATCAAACAATCCCGTCGCGCGCAGAGCACTATTCCACTTTATATTAAGTCCACACCCTCCAGCGATGCACAGGTGCCGTAAGCCCGGAAGACCTGAGTGCCGTAGCAGAGCAAGTCCTATTTCTTGCTCCAGCAGCCGCTCCAGAAAAACGTGAAAAGATGCGAGTACATCTTCGGAAGGCGTACCGGTGAGCCGACGACCGCATGCCTCGAAAAACCAGTCAGTGGCGGCAAGTAAGGCTTCAGGATCGTTTATGCTGGCACGGTAAGCGCGAGCACGCTCGGAAGGACCGGCTAGACACGCTTCATACATCTCTTGAAAGACTGCCAGAATGCCCTCATCGAGAGCGCCTAGCCCGATATACGCCATAAGCTTACCTGCGACACCAAGATCCCAGCCTGCCCTGCTGGCTTGACGATAGGGCCCGAAGTGCTGCCCAGCGATAGCATAGGCATGGCCGATGAAAGGGAAAAGAGTGTCGAGGAAGCGGGCTCCGGTCGGATCTACATGATACAGGCGCGGAAAGATGCAGCCGTCCCACACTAAGCACAATGCAGGGGCTCGGGCTTTGGCGAAAGCACTGGTACAGTAAGCGCCGGCCACGTGGCCGGCTACGTGAGCATAGCTATGATAACGTAAAGGCACCCGATCGAGGACGAGGCCCGACCCGGCATAGGGCGTGAGGAGCGTGTTTTCGTGGGACTCGATATATGGCGCTCCCTTAATGGTGAGCGGCACCCCTTCACTTAGGACATCAAATTGCGAGTGCGTCAGCCCGTCCCAGCCGTCGATGACAAATCGGTCAACATCCGTGGGCCTTAAGCCGTGTTCGGCCAGCGCGAGAGTGACTGCGCAGAGGTCGGTGATGGCTTGATAGCGTGGATTATTGGCTCTCTTTTCTTGCTCTATGCAGAAGAGCAAGCGCCCATCTTCCACAACGGCAACCGCTCCGTCATGTGTCAGCTTGATTCCACAGATTCGCATAGTCACTCCGTGTTCGCCGCAGCGAATGCACTAGTCTGGCAAGTTCGACTTAGTGCGAAAAGACGCAATCAAACAATCTTCGTCGATGCTCGCGCCACGGCATTGTACGCGCTCAGTCTCGACCAGATGTTCATTCAAAACATCAAGCATTGTTTCGGCACCCGCAGGATGCCCCCAACGCTGACAAGAGGCGTCACGCGCTGATCCGAAAACGAGCCGTCCGCTGGGCGCCAGCATTCGCGTGAGCTTCTCGATGGCGTCACCCATCTGGCCGGTATCTTCAAGATAATAAAGCACTTCCGCCACCACGATCAGGTCGAATGGATTAGTTGCGTTGAGGTCCCGCACGTCAGAGATGTGCCAGGCGATATGAGGCCATTGAGCTTGCTCCCTTGCTCGAGTGATCGCACGCGGCAGAACGTCGATTGCTACGAGTTGCTGGCAGTGGGGCGCCAGCTTTGCCGTGAAGACGCCCGCTGCGCAACCCACCTCAAGCGCGTTACCGACCGCGCCTTCCGCGAGGCACAGACGGAGCAAGTGCGCGTGGCGCTCTTGCTCGAATGGGTTCGCGTTGAGCCGCCACGGGTCGTCCGCCTCCATCTCCCGCTCGAGCAAGCGCAGTACCTTATCGAATGTCATTCACCCTTCCTTACTTTAGTGCGCTTGTTTTCGCCGCGTTTGAGCGCGGTCCTAGATCACAGGCCGAGCGTTGGAGCGCCTTAACGGGTGGTCCCCTCCCCGGTGACCGCCAGCGCTGCCGGCTGTCGCCGAGCGGCATCATGGTGACAGGCGTCACGTTCGTGGATCGTTTCCGGAGCCCCGCAGAGTGATGCCGGAGGCGTCGTACGGGAGAGCCAGTTACTGTTATCCAATGTACACAATGCATAGGCTTTCAAGGGAAGCACTAGGAACAGATTGATTGGCGTGTGCAACGCGAAGCCAAGAAATCGCACCTCACGAGCACGAATCGCCGCTGTGGTGCACCGCATCAGCGTTAGCGATGAAATAGCAACGATCGTCAACCATGGTATGGTGTGCGTGGTCGCAAGCTGAGCGAGCCCGGTCATTATGGACAGAGCCAAAAGAAGAGGGCCAAGGTTCTGTCCGATAACATCTAATGTGAGATAGCCATTAAGATGAGGCAGCAGCCGCAGTGCTAGCAGCGTGTCGCGGAACGTACTGCGTGCCCAGCGTAGTTGTTGACGCAAATAAGGTCCGAGCCTGTCGGGAACGACGGTTGCGGCTATCGCATCTGGAACGTATTCAGTTCGAAACCCTGCCTGCAGCATAAGTATTGTGAGGTGACGATCCTCGCCGAAATCACTGGGCTTCCCGCGGAAATATTGCGTTTCATACTTGTCGAGCAGCGATGTAAGAGCCGAACGGCGATACATGGCGCAGGGTCCGCAGCAGCACATAACAGCACCGAAGCTGGCTTGTGCAGCGCGTTCTTCGTTACAAGCAAGCCAGTACTCCATGTCGATGAGCCGCGTGAGCCAAGTGCGATCCCGATTGGTCGCGACCAGATGGCCCATAGCGGCACCAACTTCCGGCTCGTGCATGCTAGCTGCTAGTTTTGTGACGACATCGACTGCGAGCGTCGTATCAGAGTCGACGTTGAGAACCAGGTCTCCAGATGACTGCCGGATGGCACAAATCTGCGCCTTCCTCTTGCCTACGTTCTTTCGCAGAATGATAAAGCGAAATCGTGTATCTTGCGCGTAAGCGTCGTGGACAGCTTTGACAGCAGCGAGGTTTTGAGAGCCATCGTCAACGACATAGACGCGCAGTCGTCCAGTAAAATCCTGGGCGGCAATCGAGCCTAAGCACGCCGACAGGGTGTCTGGCGTTTCATTGTAGCAAGGAACGATAACGTCGACACTGGGCATCGTTTCGTGATCGACGTCCGTGAGTGGCGGCGATGAGGCCCGGCTCTTTATTGCATAGATCATTTGAGCGCTCTTATAAAACGCTGAAAGGATTGTGTATGATCCAATCGCGGCAGTGCTGGCGGTCACAAGCAGGCTCATTCTGGTCTCAGTGAAAGTGAGGAATGGGACGAATTGCAAAGCCGCGACTGTGCAATGCGGGAATTAGCTGGCTGACGGCGCATACTGTCTGATCGCGCAGCCTTTGATCATGACCCCAATTGCGTTCATCGGGAGGGCAGCCATCGTGCAAAAGAACAATGGCTCCAGGTTGGATGGAGCTCAGTACCGCGCTGACGATCGCATCCGCACCAGGCCGAGACCAGTCGCGAGGGTCTACAGACCAGTGAAGTGCGCCGAGCCCAGCGCTCGCGGCGCAGGAGAGCACATGTTCGGTCCAGAGCCCATATGGCGCACGCACATGTCGGAGCCGAGCCTCCGGGCAAGCCGACTTAATGGCACAGTTCGCGTGTGCAATCTCCGACGCGACTTTCGTTGGCTCGCATTTCGAGAGATCGGGATGGTTCATGGTGTGGTTTGCGAGTTCGTGTCCGTCGGAAACTATCCTGCGCGTAATGTGCGGATGTTCTGCTGCATATCTGCCGATGACGCAGAACGTCGCCGGCACGTTATGTTGGGAGAGGATGTCTAAGATGTGCGGGGTATAAAAAGAGTGCGGCCCGTCGTCGAACGTCAAGTGGACGCTTGGTGAGTCAGCATACTGCCTGCCATCGCCAACGCTTGTTAAGTGCATAGAGAGGCCTGTCACAGTTCGGGCCCGTTTCGCTCAATTGTCGTTCCGGGCGGCCATTCGCTCAACGGCTTTCCGACAGGCAAAACGACGAGAAGAGCGTCGTCTGTTCGCGTGGGCGGCAAAGCAGGATAGACCTCCGCCAGCGTAGAACGGACGCGTATACCCGGAATGATCGAGGCCAGCCCTGGGCGATCGAGCAACCTCGTGATGTGCGTTTTGAGCGCATGACGGACTGTGCCAAATCCGAAAGGAACGCCCATCAGGTGTAGTGTAGGATACATTGCGCGTACAGAGTGTGGCACTCCCAGACCCTCTAGGTCGGGGCGTACCGCGTACAATCCGAGTTCGGCCACCAACACGTCGGCATCGCCGACCTTGATGAACCGTCGCAGCGCGCCAAGATGAGCCGCAACGCCCCTGCTGTCGTAGCCGACACATCGGAGCTCGGGCCTCGCACCCGCCCAGCTCCGATAGCCCTCAAAGGGACGTGCATTGAACGTTCCGGTCGGTCCGTAAGCCGCTCGTAAGAATGCCGAGAGCTGGATATGATCCGATAGCTCCAACTCATTCTCCCAGCACGTCCGCCACTGTATTGGGGGGCGCATCGACCCATCTCCTACGTTTGGCTTCATTGCCGTGTATGCATGAGGTGAGGCGCTACAGCAGGGTGCGCACGGAATCGAGCGCACGGGGCTGCTGCAGGCGCTCTCCTGCGGTTCGGCGAAGAACGACTTGGGAATGCGGCGCAATGCGTAGCAGGCCGCGGGAGCCCTACAGGAATCCTGCTAGAAAGAAGGTGGGTGCGGTCAGGTTGTACAATATACGATGGTATATCGGCGTCCTTTCGCGGACATATCGGCGTCCTGCGAGTTGCGAGACAAAGCACCTCTGATGTATTACTCGCCTTAAAGATGTTTGATGGGGTGATCGAGGTGGTTTGAATGTGTGAACTGGTACGGGCTACTAATGTAAGACATGGCGCGCTCGAACTGGGATAGCGCCTGTTGCTGTTTGCAAGGGGCACGCATGGTGGTGTCGATTGGATGGGGCGCGCTGTCCGATTGATCGTTGTAAAGAGCCCATTGCCGCTTGATAACTGGGTCGCGAGACCAAGGGGTCTGCAGGGCTGAGACCATATGTGAGCTTCAAGAAATGCCTGGGGCGGTGTCGCTATGATTCGCGGTTCACTATGTTCAATGCGCAGCGCCACGATCGTGGTCTCCAAAATCTAACGTGTTGCGTCGGACACGTCACTTTTATTCCATCGTGGCGCGCGCGGGTAAAATCGATTGTTTAGATGAGTTACATCTACACTGCGGATGAATGAACAATGCGGTTTCGTGGCCTAGATCTAAATCTGCTCGTCGCTCTTGATGCCCTGATAGCAGAGCGTAACTTGACGGCAGCAGCACGCAGCATCAACTTGAGCCAGCCCGCAATGAGTGCGGCGGTCGCCCGCCTGCGTGCGTATTTCAAGGACGAGTTGTTCACGATGAGCGGCCGTGAACTTGTCCTGACCCCACGCGCAGAGGCTCTCGCCTCACCTACTCGCGAAGCGTTACTGCACATTCAGCTTTCCATCACGTCTCGCGAGCCCTTTAGGCCGGACGAATCAAATCGCCGTTTTCGCCTTTGCATGTCCGATTTCGCGGCTATCGTGCTTATTCGCAAGGTGATTGAGCGCGTCGCGCGAGAGGCGCCCGGCATCAAATTCGAGCTGATGCCACTGGCCGATCCATTCGACCACCCCCTTCAGCGGGGTGCGGTCGACTTTATCATTCTTCCCGACGTGTACACGACGGATGAGCATCCGAAGGCCACGCTATTTGATGAGACGCTGGTTTGCGTGGGCTGCCGTTCCAACAAGCGATTGGCGCGACCGCTGACGTTCTCAAGCTACATGTCCATGGGGCACGTTGCTGTCCGGTTCGGCCGTTCTCGCGTCCCGTCAATCGACGAATGGTTCATGCAGGAGCATCGAGTTAAGCGGCGCGTGGAGGTCGTGGTTCAGGGCTTCAGCATGATGCCCCACATGCTCGTCGGGACGAACCGGGTAGCGACCATGCCGGCAACGTTGGTGCGGCATTTCGCAAAATCGCTACCCTTGCGCGTTGCAAAGCTTCCCCTGCCGTTGCCTGGCTTTACGGAGACGCTGCAATGGCCTGCACTGCACAACAATGAGCCTGCAAGCAAGTGGATGCGCCAGGTCTTGCTTGAGGAAGCCGCTCGCCTCGGTTCGTCACAGGAGGAACCAAGCCTGGCTCCTGAGTAGCGCGTCCCCCAATTGGGGCCGTTCAGACGCGGCGGAGCATGTCGCGCTAAGCCTTCAATTACTGGCCTCCACGTGACACGGGTTGGCCGCAGCAAATGACCCGCATGCCCTTGTTGGTCGTCGGAAACGGTGTCGCGCAGCGGCGTCCAGACAGGCGACGGCCCCACTCTGATTGCCGCCGAGCGCGCCGTTCGAGCAGAGGTACTCACATGTCGACTTTACCCGGAGGTCGGTTCAGATGGTTGGGTAGCTCGTCTAGCCGGACATCTGCGTCGACATTCTGAGCGAGGCGGCGCAGCAGATCGCGGACGGCGGTTGCGCGCATCACTTCGCGCTCTGCACGTTCCAGCTGCTCGCTCAACAAACGCGAAAGAGACGAGCGTCCTTCAAGAGCGCTCCGGATTTCCTGAAGCGAAAGGCCGAGCCGGCGAAGTGCGACTATGTGGTAAACGCGTGTCAAACTGTCGGCGTCGTACATGCGATGGCCGCCGCACGTACGCTGAGAAGCAGTGAGCAGTCCTGTCTGCTCATAGTGACGCAATGCCCGCACCGTGACGCCGGTGGCATCTGCAAGTTCACCAATGCGCCGCCACCGACGCTTATAGAATGAAGGCCTGTTCATAGCCGGACCTGTACAACCTGACGCCAGGGGAGGTTCAAGCGCTTTCGGACCGCTTGCCTGGCAGGGCGGCGGCGTGTCGTAGATCGAACGAAGCTTGCGATACGCGGGTGTTGCGGCAGGCCATGTAGCGCAATATTGCGCTAATAGCGCATCCGGCCTGAACTACGTTGAGGGCGCTACAAGCTGCATCAGCCTGACAAATGAACGCAGATCGTCCGCGGCGGACGTGCGTTCAAGAATGAGCGTCGCGAGTGCTGTGCGATTCGCAGGAGTTCGCATGCAATCGGGGAGCGCAACGACGGCCTCATCAAGAAGACGTCCGAGCATTAAGAGGTCTTCGGGAGTATAGATGCGGCCTGGCATATGCAACGTGGTCCCTTAGCTTGTATTCAAATCCGTCACGTCGGCGCGGCTCCTTACAAAGGGGTTTGGCTGCTATGAGGCAGAACGGAGACGGACCTGGGGCGCGTAGGACCGGAGACTTGAAAAAACGCAGGCTCCTCGGCCCGGGCACGGAGAAGCTCTCAGGTGCCCCCGCCTAGAGGAGCGAGTTTAAGCGACAACGCCCCGCCGAAGCGGCCGATCGCGCGGTGCCGGTCACTGGGAGGGAGACCTCATCCTTGGTCTTGGCAGCTCGGTGATCGGCACGCTGGTTGAGCGTACGACGCGCTTCACGATGCTGCTGCATCTTCCCCGGGTTGCGGGGCATGGCGAAGCTCCGCGCATGAAGAATGGGCCTGCTCTCGCAGGGCACGGAGCTGAAGCGGTGCGCGGCGCGATTACGCGCACCATCATCAGCTTGCCCGAAGAGCTGCGTCGTTCGCTGACCTGGGATCAGGGAGCTGAAATGGCTCAGCACGATCGTCTTAAGATCGACGCGGGTGTCCAAATCTACTTCTGCGATCCGCAAAGCCCATGGCAGCGTGGCACCAACGAGAACACAAATGGGCTGCTGCGTCAGTACTTCCCGAAAGGCACCGACCTGAGCGGCCACAGCGCCGACGAGATCGCCGCTGTGGCCGCGGCCCTCAATGCTCGACCGAGAAAAACCCTGGGTTAGAAAACGCCGGCAGAGGCCCTTGACGAGTTGCTATCGTGAGTGAACACAATCTGTGTTGCGACGACCGCTTGAATCCGCCTTGAACGCCGCGATCGGAATGGTGGATCAGGCCGGCACTTGGCCGCCGCGCCGCGATCGCCATCCGCAACGCCGCCAAGGCCAGCTCGGCGCGCAAATGATCCGCCATCGCCTAGCCGACAATCCTGCGGCTGTACAGATCCATGACGGCAGCCAGATAGAGCCAGCCCTGATCGGTCTCGATGTAGGTGATATCGGCCAGCCAGATCCGGTTCGGCGCAGTGGCGATGAAGTTGCGGTCGAGCAGATTGGGGGCGATCGGCAGGTCGTGGCGGCTGTCGGTGGTCCGCACCCGACGTGGCCGCGCCATGATGGCCCTGCTGCCGTGACGCCGCATCAACCGCTCGATGCGACCACGGCTCGCCCCGCGGCCCTGATCCTTCAACTCGGCATGGATACGCGGGCTGCCATAACGCCCGCGGGTGTCGCGGTGGACCCGCCTGATGTCGTCGACGAGGTCACGATTGGCAGCAGATCGTCGGCTCCCCGGGCGCGAGCGCCAGGCATAATGCGCAGCCGCTCGTTCTCTCGCTGCAAACGCGCGATCTCTGCCGCGTGGTCCGCCGACGGCAGCGTCGCCCGCGTCGTGGGGCGCCGCGCCGCCGCCGTCGGCTGCAGCCGAACCCCTCGCTGCTCCACCCACCGCCGCAGCACGGACTCTCGCAAGCCAAGCTCCTTGGCAACAGATCCGATCGAGCGCCAACTCGATGTTACGAGATCAACCGCTTGCCGCTTGTAGTCGTCCGTAAGCGACCGACGCTGACGTCCTTCCATCCGACACCTCCTGGCTCTTCGAGCCTACTACAGGTGTCCATCAATTCGGAGGAGGTTCACGGGTGCAACAAGGGAGATCGGTAATATCCGGAGCCAATGTGCGGTGTGGCACCGGGCTGTTTCTGATCGGTGCGGCATTCAGCGGCAGAGGCTCAACAGGTCATTTGAACAGGCCGGGGGGCAGGCGGTTTGCTTTTGGCGGCCCTGTGGCGAAAGGAGTGATCTGTGAACGGCGGCATTATTGGTTCGGATTGTGTGTGCTTCCAGCTGATTAATGTCGGTCTGCAGGAGCGGCCTTGGGATAAACCACTTGAATCGACCGCAGGGTCAGGTTGTACACGGAAAAGGTGGAAGCGCACAGGCGTGCCGAGTGAGCTCGATTGGTAAGCAATGGCTATGGCGATCGCGCTAGATGCTGTCGGTTAGGGCTGCATTTTGACGCCTTGCTGTGTGACAGCCTCGAGTGTCTTCAACCGAACCCATAGAGCCCAATGTGGGGCACTGTGACCGGCTTTGAACAAACCAAGAGGTGAGGTGCGGCTGGTCCGCAACAGAGATAGGGAAAGCAGCGCGACCTGCGGCAGCAGGCGGATGTCGGGCTGCATAGAGGAGGATCTGGATGTCAGGTGACGAGGAATACCTTCATCGACATGCTATGGCAGACAGGAGTCTCGCGGAAGGCAGATCCGCCGGGATCGCTGCGTACTCGCTGCCATGCGTGAACCTCAACAGGAACGAAAACCCGTTCCCGATGCCTGACGTAGTCATGCGGGCTGCGTTTGCCGCGATTGGAACCCACAATAGGTATCCGGAGGAGGACAGCGGCGGCTTACGATCAGCGGCCGCGCGAGCCTATGGGGTCTCTGTCGAGCAGGTGATCGCAGGAAATGGCTCATCGGAGATTCTCGCACTTATTTACCGGGGGTTTCTTGCCGCTGGCGATACTGTCGGAATGTTGTCGCCCGGCTTTTCGTTCAATCATAAATTGGCGGCGGTGAACGGAGCGCGCTTGCTTGAAGTTGATTGGGCCGATCACAATGCTCTGCCGGCGAGCCAAAGTGTTCGGCAGGCGGCAGGAGACGCAAAGTTCATCGTGCTCGCCAACCCAAATAACCCAACAGGGACATTCGTTCAGATCGCGGAAATTGAGCGACTGGTCGCTGAAACGGATCAGCTTATCGTGCTCGATGAGGCGTATGTCGACTTTGCTCCAGACAATGCACTGGGTCTGATCGACCGATATCAGAATCTTCTGCTGCTAAGGACGTTTTCGAAGAGTTACGCTGCAGCGGGCCTTCGCATCGGCTTTGGCCTCGGTAACCCGCGGGTGATTGCAAGACTGCGTAGCATACAGAACCCTTTCAACATGAGCGTGATTAGCCAGTCCGTTGGCGTCAGCATCCTCGAGCATCGTAATGCCTACGATCAGTGCATTGAATGCATTGTTCAGGAAAGGGAGAGAACTATGGTGGCGCTGTCGGCGCTTGGATTCTATGTCCTGCCATCACATGCAAACTTTGTATTGGCTCGCGTACCGCTTGGGTACGACGGTAGATGGTGGCAGCAAGCCTTAGAGAGGAAGAATGTGAACGTTGCGGTGTTTCCCGAGGGGGACCTTGGGGGCTTCATAAGAATCTCAATAGGTGCGGCGGAGCAGATGGACACCTGTTTATCTGTGGTCAGTGGCATTGCTGGGGGGCTGATCTGATTAATGAGAACGATTTCGTCAAATCGGGAGGACTAACGTGACAAATGTATCACGTCGAATACGGCTTGGAATCTTTGACCACTTGGACGAAGACGGTCTCGACTTATCGCAGCAGTATAACGATCGACTGGTGTTGGCCGAAGCGTGTGACCGGTTGGGATACCACGCGTACCATCTTGCCGAGCACCATTGCACACCGCACGGGCGATCGCCCTCGCCTAACGTATTTCTGTCGAGCGTTGCGCAGCGTACGAAGCAGCTCCGCATCGGGCCGATGGTCATGCTGCTAAGCCTTCAGCACCCCCTTCGGGCCTATGAAGAGGCATGCATGCTGGATCATTTGAGCGGCGGTCGTCTTGAGCTCGGTATCGGGTGGGGCTCTCTACCGATTGAATTGGGGTACTTCGGGGTTAGCGCAGAGAGCGCTCGCGAGCTGTATTCCGAAGGAATGGAGATCTTGACCAGAGCGATGCGAGGCGGGACCTTGTCCTACGAAGGTCAGCATTATCGCCTCCACGAAGTGCCGTTAGCAATTACGCCTTATCAGCGTCCCCATCCACCGACCTGGATTCCCGTGAGCCAGCCCGGCTCTGCGCGAGCGGCCGCTGAGATCGGTGCCAATATCGCGAGCATTGGCCCGGCCTCTATGGTTCGGAAATCGACTGACGCGTACCGCGCGTGCAATTGGCGCGGAGGGGCTCCGCTTGTCGGTTTGCTTCGCATGATTGTAGCAGACACTTCGGAAGCTCATGCGTATTCGCTAGCTGCAGCGGCTTACGACAGATGGCTCACGAGCTTTAGGGTCCTTTATGATCTCAGCGGGGTACCTGCCCCTCCGAACCTTCCGCCAACCTTCGAAGCAGCAATTGAAAGTGAATTGTGCGTTGTCGGAACCGCCGCTTCTGTGCGAAGTGTCCTTATTGATCACCTGGAGCAAGCGGGAGCTAACTATCTTCTCTGCCAAGTGGCCTTTGGCGATCTCCCGCTTGTTGCGGCCTTGAACACGGCGACTATTCTCCGGTCCGAACTTATGGCGGGAGGCGGCCCATGAACCTCTTAGGATAAGAGTGATAAACCTTTCGGTGGGCTGAAGCCCATGATCCTCTCTGGACAGGCGCTGCGGCGCCAGGTCGAGCGCCTGTGAAGCGGATGCCCGCTCGGCTGCACCTAGTGCAGTCGAGCGGGCACATCAAGTGTTCGAAGCATGGTTGTCCCAGGCGGCGCGGGTGAGTACTCCAGGTCTGCTCATTCGGCGGGCTTTCCGGGCGCTGAACGAGCGAGTGGTGGTGCCTCGCAAGGTGGCGAGGTCCGATGACCTCGAGGTGGGCTCTGTATTTAACAGGAGAGTGACGACCGACTGAGGGCGGATCAGTCAGCCGAGCAATGCGAAATGTCAAAGAGAGACAGAAGCTGTTGTAGTAGGAGGTTAGATGGCGAGAAGTTGGTTAGGAAGATGAAGGTTTGTGAACTTGTCGAGCTTTTGTCGAGATGCGAGCAGGATGCGGTAGTCGTCATCACGGACGGTTCGTCGTCCTCGATTGCCGTGGCTGTGGTTTGCACGGTCCAAACCGGATGGGCCCACAGCCAGCAAGCGAACCCCAATTTGTCATTCCTGCCCGACGGATTGGATCATGCCATGTTACCGAGAGGTAGCAATTTGGCGCGTGGGGTGAGATTACTTGGCCCTAGATGTGAGCCGTTGTTGCTCCTTCAGTAGACATTCCGGGGACGACAGTGCCGGCGTCTGTCCCCAGTCTGGCGTCATCCGTGCTTGACTGTTGGACGGGCGGCTCGTTCCGACAAAGGCATGGAACTTGGCGACTCCCATTTGGAACTTCTGGAACTACATCAGCAGCCGTAGACTTTGACTGACCCCCAACGATTATCCAGCCCTGAGTACACTCTGGCTGTTGGATTCCCGATTGGGGTCGTAGCGACGGGAGCTGATGTAGCGCGGCAATCTGGGTAGGAAGTGCGCGGCAATCAGGATGGCGAGGCGTGTCGCGGCCTGATGATGATTGCCGCGATGATTGTCGCGCGCAAGAGTTTTGTTGAACTCTGATTGTCGCGCAGCGTCAATCAGCGACGGTTTTGGATGTCGCGTGCGATGGCGGCCGTCCGGGACCGCGTTTTCGTTCGAGGGCGGTCCGTCTGCGATAGCTCTCGACGTTCATCTCGACGATGGTGGCGTGATGAACGAGGCGATCGATAGCGGCCAGGTCATGGCGGGGTCCGGGAAGACCCTGTTCCATTCGCCGAATGGCTGATTGGCGGTGATCAGCATCGAGCGGCGCTCGTAGCGTGCGCTGATGAGCTCGAACAGCACGCTGGTCTCGGCCTGATCCTTGGTGACGTAAGCGAGATCATCAAGAATCAGGAGATCGAAGCGATCGAGACGATTGATGGCCGCCTCGAGGTTAAGCTCGCGTCGCGCTAGCTGGAGCTTCTGCACGAGATCGGTGGTCCGGGTGAAGAGGACGCGCCATCCGTTCTCGATGAGGGCCAGGCCGATCGCTGCCGCCAAGTGGCTCTTTCCGCCGCCGGGCGGGCCGAACAACAGCAAATTGGCGCCCTTGCCCAGCCAGCTGTCACCGGCGAGCGCCATCACCTGCGCCTTTGAGATCATCGGCACA
>NZ_JAVTJN010000035.1:712-1590 GCF_032144035.1 Bradyrhizobium sp. WYCCWR 12699 | reverse complement strand
TGCGCCCACAGCACCTTGATGGCAGGCAGACGGAGCTCATTGAGCAACAGATTGAGGCGCGCGGCATCAACCGTGTTCGTTACGCTCATGCGGCACCTCCGGTCTCGGCGGTACCGATGAGGCATTCGTAGGTCGCAAGCGGCACGAGCTGCACCACGACGTTCGGCAGGTTGGCGGGATCGGGGGCGAAGTAAGCACGTAGCCGGTTGATGTCGGGCAGTTGGCCGGCCTCGAGGTCGGCGGTGAGCTGATCGGCGAGTTCGGTCTCGCAGCCGCGTTCATGAGCGAGCGCGAGGAGATCGACCATGATCCGGCAGGCTTTTTTGTCCGGCAAGCGTTCGCGCAAGCGATCGAAGGTCTTCCGGTAGGCATCGCGCGGGAACAGCCGATCCCGGTAGACCAGATTGAGAAGTGCCATCGGCTTGCGCCGCAGGGAATGGATCACGTGCCGATAATCGACGACCTGGTCGTACTTGCCATTGGGATGCGGCCGCCCACGCGGCAAGGTGACGAGATGGGTGCCCCCGACGAACACGTCGAGACGATCGTCGTAAAGGCGCACCCGCAGCCGGTGACCGATCAGGCGCGATGGCACCGTGTAGAACACCTTGCGCAGGGTGAAGCCGCCGGACGAGGTCACGCGGACGATCACCTCTTCGTAGTCGGAGGTGCGCCGATCGGGCAGCTCCTGCAACACCACGCGCTCGCTATCGATCCGCTTGGCGTTGCGGGCATTGCGGCGGCTGACGATCTCGTCGATGAAGCCGCGATAGGTGGCAAGATCGTCGAAGTCGACAGTTCCGCGCAGCAGCAAGGCGTCCGCGATTGCTCGCTTGAGATGACCGTGAGGCCCTTCGATCGAGCCATTCTCGTGGGCG
>NZ_JAVTJN010000035.1:0-518 GCF_032144035.1 Bradyrhizobium sp. WYCCWR 12699 | reverse complement strand
ATTCTGCAGGCCTTCCGCCAGGGCGACGAAGCTCTCGCCGCCAAGCACGACGTGGGCGTGCTCGAACCCGCAATAGGCCAAACGGAAGTGATAGAGACGATGATCCAACGGAGCACCCGCGATCGTCACACCCAACTCGTCCATGTCTGTGAAGTCGGAGAGGCCGAGTTGGCCAGGCTCGTGGGTTTGGCGGAAGATCACCTCCTGCTCCTCGCCGTGGACCGCCCGCTATGCACGGATCCGACGTTCCAGGGTACGACGGATACCGATGCCGAGATCCGGATGACGCCGTAGCATCTCCTCGAACACCGCCACCGGGCGTAAGCCAGGTGCCGCCTTCAGGATCGGGACGATCTCGGTCTCGAACACCTCGCTCAACGGGTCCGGTCGTCGCCGGCCGCGGGGCGCCTTCCTTTGCGATGGAAATCGGGGATCTCTCTCGATCCGATAGGCGGTCGACGCACTGAATGACGCCTTGGCCGCCGCCACTGGCGGGCTATCGGTCTGACGGTACTTCA
>NZ_JAVTJN010000034.1:0-189062 GCF_032144035.1 Bradyrhizobium sp. WYCCWR 12699 | reverse complement strand
TCCCGGAGCCGCGCCGGAACGGAAGGTGATGGTCTTGCCGTTTACGGTCAGCGTGTCGCCGTCGGCGGGCTGGGCCACACCGGCGAGGCCGGTCGCAGTCGTGCCGTTGGTGGCGATCAGGGTGATCGCACCGGTCAGGGCCGTAGTGCCGCCTGCGCCGGTCGTGGCCGTGCTGCCCTGGAACGAGCCGATGGTCGCGCCAAGGGTCGAGGTGCCGGTCGCAGCGGTAGTACCGCCCGCCGCGCCACTAAACAGCACGTTGCTGCTCGCGGTCGCGCTGGCAAACGAAGTCGTGCCGCGCAGGTCGGCCGCCGTCGCACCCGAGATGGTGGCGGAGACGTTGGACTTGGTGGAGTAGCCGACCGTGGTCTGCAGCGCCTGGTTGGCGATCGACTTCGCGGAGTCGATCAGCTTCTGCAGCGAGGTGATGCCGGTGTTGGCGGCCTGCAGCACCTGCACGCCGTTGGCGATGCCATCGAGCAGATTGTTGATGTCGCTGGCGCGGTTGTCGAGCGACTGTGCCGTGAAGAAGTTGGTGGGATTGTCGAGAGCCGAGTTGACGCTCTTGCCGGTCGACAGACGGTTCTGCGTGGTGGCGAGGAGATCAGCGGTGGACTGGAGGGAGAGCAGGTTCTGACGAACCGATGCGGAGAGGACGATACCGGACATGACTCTGTTACCTTTCTGGTAAACGACGCTACTGTTACACGTCTGCTTGGATCGCGAGTGATCCAGCGACGGCGGACCGTGGCGCCGAGACCTCTAACGAAACATGAAATGAAACCCGCACTTTCGCCGGGTCACGTGTGATTCGGTCCGGGGAACGGCGCGGATCGCTGCGCCGCCGCACAAATGCACCTTTGAAAATATTGGGCTTTTAGGTGCGACCGGTGTGGATTTACAGCTCGTTAACTAATTGCGAGCGAGAATCACGTCTTCAGAGGCCGCAACGAACGCTCGGTTACGAAAGCGTTGATGGAGAACAGGCATGGCCCTCAAGGTCGAGCTCAGACCGCACGAACGCATCATCGTCGGTAACTGCGTGATTACCAACACGGACCAGCGCGCCCGCCTCCTGATCGACGGCGACAACGTGCCGATCCTGCGCGAGCGCGACATCCTCACGCCGGAGACCGCCGATACGCCGGCCAAGCTCGTCTATCTGGCGGTGCAGCTCATGTACATCTCGCCGGATCCGCAGACCCAGCACGGCACCTACTTCAACCTGGTGCGCGACATCGTCACCGCGGTGCCGAGTGCCTGGCCGATCATCGAGGCCATCAACAACAACATCCTGAATGGCGACCTCTACCGGGCGCTGAAGGATGCCCGCAAGCTGATCGCCTATGAGGAGAAGCTGCGGAGCCAGTTCGAGGCTACCCATCCCACGGCTGAAGTGGCCAAGGACGACGTGAGCTCCGCCGCCTGATCAACGACACAGTCCCGCAGACGACAACGGCCCCGGATCATCTCCGGGGCCGTTGTCGTTTCAACAATGCGTGCGCTATTGCGCCGCGAGCGGCGGTGCCTCGACCTCGATCAGATCCTCGCCGCAGCGCCGTCCGCCGAATTCCAGCACCGCCGCGACGAGCGCATCGATGTCCGCCGCCTCAGTGCGGTGGTTGACGATCGCGGCGCGGATCGCGAACTTGCCGTCCAGCGTCGTGCTCGACGGTGCCGCTATTCCGGACTCCTGGATGTCGGCAACGATCTCGCGGTTGACCGCGTCAATGGCACGGTAGCGGAAACAGACGATGTTGAGGTTGACCGGCGCCAGCAATTCCAATCGCGGTTCGGCCAGCACGCGTGCTTCGAGATACTTCGCCAGCGCGCAGCTTCGCGCGATCGTCGCACCGAGCCGGTCGGTGCCGAACGTCTTCAGCGTGAACCACGTCTTCAGCGCACGGAAGCCGCGCGACAGATCGGGGCCGAGATCGCAAGGCCAGACCGCCCCCACCGCAAGCCCCCTCGCCTCGCGGCGCAGATAGGCCGCGGGCTGCGCAAAGGCCTGCCGATGCTGCTCGCCATCGCGCACCAGCAGGAAGCCGGCATCGTACGGCACCTGACCCCATTTGTGGAAGTCGAGCGCAATGGAATCGGCGAGCTCGATGCCGCCGAGCAGCGGCGCGAGCTCGGGCGACAGAATCGCGAGCGCGCCGAAAGCGCCGTCGACGTGAAACCAGATTCCCTCCTCGCGGCACAGCTGTGCAATGGCCTTGAGATCGTCGATCGCACCAATGTCCACCGTGCCGACAGACGCGACGACCAGGAACGGCTTGAAGCCGACCTCGCGATCGACGGCGATCTGCGCGCGCAGCGCGGCAACGTCGATGCGATGATCGGCATCGACGCCGATCTTGCGCAGCGCATCGGTGCCGAGCCCGGCAATGTCCATCGCCCTGGAGACACAGCCATGCGCGGCCTGCGACGTATAGGCTGCGAGCAGCGCGCCGTCATTGCCGATGCCGTACTGCCGCGCCAGCGTGCCCAGCGCTGCCGTGCGCGCCACCAGCACCGCCATCAGATTGGCCATCGACGTGCCCGTGACGAAGATGCCGCTCGCGCTGTCTGGAAAAGCGAACAGGCGGCGCATCCAGTCGACGATCTGGCGCTCGACCTCGATCGGCATATGGTCCCGTCCGCCGAGATTCGCGTTGAGGCCGGCCGCGAGCATTTCCGCGAGCATGCCGACCGCGGTGCCGCCGCCATGCACCCAGCCGATGAAGCCGGGATGGACGTTGCCGGTCGCATAGGGCGCGATGTGCTCGGCGAATTCGCGGTAGACCTCGGCGAGATCGCTCGCCTCGCGCGGCACGTCGGCCTTGAATGAAGCGCGGACCTCATCGGGGATCGGCTGCCAGACGGGACGCGTCCGGACATTGGCGATGCCGTCGATCGTCTCGTCAAGCATGCGATGAGCGAGCGCGCGAAATGCGCTCCAGTCCTGCGGGTCGAGCGAGGTGTGCGCGGTGGTGCTTTGCGCGTTGCGGATGATCTCGTTCATGTTGCGCTCTCCACGGCTGCAGCATGCCGCGACAGCATCGCCGCGAACGCCGCGAAGATCTTGCGCATCTGCGGCGGCTTGTAGGGAAACACGTCCGGCGAATCCATGTTGTGCACGACGGCGGTGTTGTCGGCTTCGAAGACCAGGAGTTCGCCAGCCTGGTTCTCCGCGCAATCGACGATGAAATAATCGAGGCCGACGCGCCTGCTCATCTCGTCGAGCGCGCTGCTGTGACGCGCCGCGAAGGCGTGGTCGAAATCGCGCATGAAGAGCGCCTCTTCTGCTCGCTTCTCCTCGCTGAATGCCATGTAGGCGTTGAGATACCAGATATCCCAACGGTCGGCGATCGCCATGTGGCAGGCGTAAGGCTTGCCGTCGACCATCGCGAGACGATATTTGCGATAGAGCCCGTCGCCATTCACATAGTCGACGAAGCGCGCGACGAAGAAATCCTGTTCGTCGCGCTCGGCGAGATAGGCTGCGAGCGCCGCCGCATCGTCGAGCTTTGCGAGCCCGACGCCGGCATGCGAACCACGCGGCCGCGCGATCATTGGAAAGCGCAGTTCACCCGCGATGTCTCGGCAAGCGATCCGCCCGCGCGAAAGATCCGACAATTGCGCGCGCGTCGCGTGGATGGTCGCGGGAATGTCGAGACCCGGTACGCCGGCCAGCAGCCGATGCAGCTTGTCGCGATCGAGATTGCCGATGCGATCGGGACGATTGAGCAGCGGCCGCGGCCAATGCGGTGCGGCCTTCTCGATCAGGTCGAGCGCCTCGCGGCATTCCTCGGAATCGGAGGCGACAACGATGGCAACGTCGTGCTCGGGCAGACTCTCCGGCAGGCCGACGCCCTTGACCACGTAGAGCGTCAACAGCTCGATGTCGGAGCCTTCAAGCAGAAAATCGATCGGGGTATTGCCGCCCATGTCGATGTCGGCGGCAAGCGCCAGCACGCGCAAGCCCGGCTTTGCGGCAGTGCTCGGCGTGCGAAACAATTGATGGAAGGCCAGCACCTCCGACTGGATCGCAAGACCTCGATCCTTGTCGCCGAGAAGCTGGGTGATCAGCGACAGGTCCAGTCCTTCGCCCGCCTGCGCCGTTCCTGCCGCGATCCGCGCCACCAGATGGTCGCGCAGCGGATGCAGGTCGACACCTTCGAAGGCCCGGCGCGTCAACTGCGCAAAGCCGATGCGATCGGCAAAGTTCGCCGCGGTCATGCGAAGCGGCGCGGAAACCGGATGCTGCATCTCACACCTCGAACGCGGAGTTTACCGGCGTGGCCGCGACTGCGCCACGGTCAAGCAGCAGCTCGATCTTTACCAGCACATGGGCGATGCGATCGAGAATATGCTGCACATTGCGTTGCGCCTCGGCCGTATCAGGCGACCAGGCTTCGGTCACCAGACGGGCGCCGAGGCAAACGCGCAGCACCGCCTGTGGTGCCGCGTCAGGCCGCTCCAGACGGACCGGCTGGCCGATCAGGCAGCGCTGCGCGGCGACCTGCCGGTCTGCCGCACTGCCGCCGATCTTCTCGTTCATGTCACGCGCCAACGCCTGATGAATGGCATTGGTCTCGGCGATCGAGACCGGCTTGCCACCGCGCAGCAGCATGAACGGAAAAATCGTAGATTGTGCAAATTCCTCGTCATCCACGCCGGCCGTGCCGGTCACGGTTGGCACGGGTTGAAGCGACGGCGACAACGCGATCATACTGTCGATGCCGGCGGCGAGCTCGGCGAGCACCCTGGCGCGGAAAGCGCCCGGTACGGCGTAATACCCGCCGATCTCGGCGAGCGCCGCCTCCCAGCGCAGCCATTGACCGAAATTGGGACGGCGGTCGAAGCGCGAACGCAGCGCCGTCCAGGCCATCGGCCAATCGCAGCGGCCGGCATAATCGAAGATGCCGGGCGCGATTCCCTCGATCCGGTCGATCGAGCGCGACAGGCCCTTCGGCACCAGTAGCGCACCGCTGAAGGCGGGGCCGCCGAAGAATTTCGAACCGGTCATCAGCACCATATGGCCGCGGTCGAGATAGGCGCGCAGCCGGCGGCGGCCGAGCCGCGCCTGACAGGCGTCGATGACGATCTGGACCTTGCGCGGCCAACGCCGCGCGATCTCATCGAGGCAGGCCGCGCTCGGTGCGCGCCAGCCGAGCTTCGATGCATCCATGATCTGGAGCAGCACGGGCGCGCCTTGCGCGATCACAGCCTCGACCGCATGCAGCACCGCGGCATCGGCCTCCCCGCGCATCGCAATCCCCGGCCCCGCCTGAAGCAGCGGCAGCGCAAGACTGGCGCCGGCGAGCCCCGCAATCGCGCCATCCTTGCGAACCGCAAGGCCGCTCGCCGTCATGGAGCTGAAATGGTGCCCGCGAGCGGTATGGCTCGTCCCGCTTCCGGACTGGTCGGCGCCGACCACGATCGTCACCGGCGGCGCCCCGAGCACCGCGCACGCCAGGAACAAAGCGTGGAGCTGGGAGTCCGTGCCGGAGGGCGAGAACACGATGTCGACGCGCGGCGGCAGCTGGAGGTGGCCGCGCAGCTCGCTGCGCATGTCCTCGCAACGTGCGTCGAAGGCGACCTCGACTTCGTCGAACAGGCATTTGTGCACCAGCTCTTCGCGCGCCAACGCGGCGCGGTCATAGCCAGCTTGCGAGATCGTCGACGCGGTCGAGGACGCGAAATTCCAGAGCTCCGGCTCCGGCGAGGCCGCGCAGCCATATAGGTTGACGCGATCCGTGGCGTCGAGCGCCAGCCGCGGATCTCCGCCGGAAACGAGCAGCGTGTCGAGTGGCGTGAAGAGATCGCGCAGGCGATAGCGCGAACCGCTGTCGGATGCGCGTTCGAATTCTGACAGACGGGATGCGCCGGCGCTCATCCCGAAAGGCTCACGCCGCATCGGCCGCCGCCCCTCCGGGCGCCGGTGCGAATTGCGAGGCGATGTCGCCGTGGAACACCGACGGTCCGACGTGATCGAGCGAGCTCTGGATGTCGGCCCAGATCTCGCCGCCGATATCGGTCCAGCGCTTGCAGAAAGCGAAGTCCTCGGACAGATAAGTGCCGGTCGCCGGATCGATCATGCATTCGAACAGCGCGAAGCGGTTCTGGCTCGTGACCAGCGTGTCGTGCGAATGCTCGCGGAAGAACTGCAGGCTGGCATAGTCCGGATGGCGGCACATCGCCTCCAGCGCGTGGCGCCGGATCATCAGAAATCCGGTGCCTGCGTAGCGCACGCGGGTAAAGCCGTTGACGACGACGATGCGGTCGGGATCCTCGATCTCGAGCACATAATCCAGCGAAGCCGCCGGCACGTCGGCCCTGCCGGACTGGATCGCCCGCGCGGCCTTGTCCCAGTTGACACGCTTGATCGGATAGCAGCCGGCCACGACGTCCGCGCCGCATTCGATCAGCCGGAACACCTGCTCCGGCTTGAAGCCGATATCGGCGTCGATGAACAGGAAATGCGTCGCCTTGGGATCGTCCAGGAACATCGCGACGAGATTGGCCCGCGCCCGGGTGATCAGCGCGTCGCCGTCGCGCAGCAGCACCTTGAGCTCGAGATTGGACATGCCGTGCACGGCACGCTGAAGCGCGAAGATCGAACTCGCATAGATGCTCGACACCTGCCCGCCGAAGCACGGCGTTGCTACCACCAGTTGCATCTTGTCCGACATCGGCAGCTCCGCCCCGCTCCAATCCTCACCAAGAGGTAAAGAGGCATGGTTAACGGCGCCTTAACGCGCTCTTACAGGAACTTGACGAGCGAGAGCTGCGCGAGGTTCGAGGTCACCTGATAGGACGCTTGCAGCGCATTCTGCAGCGCCAGGATCTGGCTCGCCACCTGGTCGGGCGAAGCCGATTCCGCCTGGTCGATGATGGTCTGGAGCTGCGCCTTGGCCTGGGTCTGGCGCGTGGAGGCGTCCTTCATCGCGTTCTGGGCCATCGCGATGTCGGTCTGGATGTCCTCGATGCGCTGCTGACCGGCCTGCTGCGTCAGCGCCTGCGTCACCCTTTGGCTCAGCGCGGAGACCTGCCCGCCCGAATACTGCCCGGTCGGCGAGGTCGAGAACGTTCCGAACACCGCGATCGCCTGCAATTGCCGGCGGATCGCATCCTCGTTGGCCTGGGCGCCATACTGCACCGTGATGGAATCGTCGACCCGCGCCATCGCGGTCGAGCGCGCCGAGCCGGGGCCGTCATTGCCCTGGTACCATTTCACGGTGTTGGCCGAACCGTTGGCCAGCGTCGTCGCCGAGCTCGCGGGCGAGGAGCCGACGCGCAGCGGCGGCTGCGTGGCGGTCACGGGCGTCGCGCCGAAGCCGAGCGAGGCGAGCGCGCCGGTATTCGAGCTGTTGATGTTCAGGCTCGCCGCATCGTCGGTGTTGATCGTGATCGAGCCGCCGTGGACCGTCGAGGGCTTCGACGTTCCCGTGATGGCGTCGATCTTGGTCAGCAGGTTCTGGATGCTGTCGCCGACATTGAGCTGGTTGCCGGTCGCGCCCGAGGCCACGAAGGTCAGCGTGGTGCCGTTGACGGTGATGGTGTCGCCGGCGACGAAGCCCGGCGAGATCGAATCCGAGGGGCTAGCCCCGGACAGTGCCGTCGCGCCGCTGACCGGTGCCGGCGGCGCCGCCTGGTTGTTGACCGGCGTGCCGATCGCAGAGCTGGCGGTATTGAAGAAATTGTCGCCGGCGACGATCGCCGAGGCCGCGACCAGCGAGGTGTTGGCGAGCTTGGTGATCGCGGTGTTCAGCGCCGTGTTGAGGTTGTTCGCGGTATTGGTCGGGTTGACCGGCGTGCTGGCATCGATCGCGAAGCTGCCGAGCGGCGTCGGCGTCGCCGAGGACGCGGTCAGGTCGATCTGCTCGGTCGTGCCGTCCGGCAGCGTGAACTGGACGCTGACCTTGTCGCCGTTACTGGGGTTGACGCCGTTGAGATCGACCGAGAACGACATCGGCGAGCCGCTCGGGCCGGTGATCGTCGCACCCGTCAGCGTCGAGGACACCGCCTTGAGCTTAAGGCCGAACGGCGAGCCGGCGACGTCCTCCGAGACCTGGATCGAGCTCGGCGTCGGCTGCGTCTGCACCAGACGGCCCAAGCCGTTGGCCCCGAGGTCGGCGGCCTGACGCTCGGCCATCACGGTCTTGAAGCCCGCTTGCGTCGTGGTGCCGTTGATGATGTCACCCGCGTCCGCGACCGACTGCGTGTTGACGGCGGTTCCGGAGAACAGATAGCGGTTGCCCGTCTGCGTGTTGAGGACGCCGACCATCGAGCCGAATTGCGCCGCGGCGGTGTTCTGCGCGATCGTCTGGCCGTTGACGTTGAGATCCTGCGCGGTGTTGGCGGCGCCGGTCTGCACGGTGCTGCGGATCTTGGTCAGCGACTGCAACGCGGTGTTGGCGAGGTTGATGCTGACATTGACGTTGGTGATCGTGTCGGTATAGGCGGCGATGTTGGAGAGCTGCGCGCGTCCGGCGATCGCAAAGCCCTCGTTGGTGCCCATCCCGGAATAGTTCTGCGACAGCTTGCCGGTCGAGAGCTGCGTCGACAGGTCGGTGAGCTGCTGATTGATGTTGCGGATCTGCGAGCCGAGAACCGACGAGGAGTAATTGATACTGCTGATCGACATGTTTCAGCGCTCCGTTACTTCTACACTTGAGCCTGGATCAACGTGTTCATCATGCTCTGCACCACCGACATGACGTGGGCGTTGGCAGCGTAGGCATTCTGCAGCTGGATCAGGTTCGACATCTCCGAGTCCAGATTGACCTTGGAGGTCGAGTCGAACTTGGCCTGCAGCGTCGAGACCACGACGCCCTGCCCCTCTTGGAGCTGGGTGGCCTGAGTTGAGGCGTTGGCCTGAATGCTGAGGAATTGCTGCAGATAGCCCGAAACGCTGCCGGTGAAAGGCTGGTTGGCCGAGCCGAGGCCGCTCTGCGGTGAATAGGAGAACACCGCGCTGGTGAGCTGCGAGTAGAGATAGTCCGAACGCGTGGTGTCGCCCGCTGGCGTCACCGGCGAGGTGTTGTACACCGACATCCTGGTGGGGTCGGCGGTCAGCTGCGTGTTCACCTTGATGCGACCGGCAAAGCCGGTCAGCTGCGAGCCCGAGCCGGTGATCGCGCCGGTGTAGAGCGCCTGCCCGCCATCGGTGAACACCGCCAGTTGCGGATTGCCCGAGGTCAGCGACGACACGGTCTTGCTCGTCGAGGCCGAATTGACCCTGGCGAGACCGGAATTGTCGTCCGTGACCCGCAGCGTCGTGGCGCTCGCCGGCGCTGGCGCGGCAGAGAAGCTGAGATGCGAGGTCGAAAGCGCGGTGTTGAGCGCCGAGGCGATCGCGCCCATGCCGCCGGAAAAGTTCACGCCGATCTGCATCGGGTTGGCGTTGGTCGCATTCTGCAGCGGCAAGGCAGCCGGATCGGTCACATTCACCAGCGTGATCTGGCGCTGGGTGTTGGTGGCCGTGTCGGTGTAAGTGAAGGTGGCGGTGTTGCCCGGGAGCGCGCCGCCGAGGTCGACGTCAAAGCCGGCGGGCGGACCCGACACCGTGCTGCCGGCCGTGGTCTTGTCGGACAATGCGCTCGACATCGTCGCGGCGAGCTGGTCGATCTGGTTCTGCGCCTGCACCAGCGTCTGGTCGCGCAGCTTCAGATCAGCCGCGATCTGGCCCGATGAGACCACGTTGTTGGCGACGACGTCGACCTTCGAGCCGTTCGGCAGCACGATGTTGAGCGCGCCGACGCCCGACTTGGCAGGATCGATGTTGTAGAGCGAGGTCGCAGACATCGCCCCGGCGGAAGCGAAAGTGAATTGCGAGGCGAGCCCGGCACCGACCAGCTGGATGCCCGTCGTGGTGTAGATGTTGGCCTGGTTCGATCCGTCGGTGGTGACGCGGACGTCGACATATTTCGACAGCGTGTTGATGGCCTGGTCGCGTTGGTCCATCAGCGTCGCGGCCGAGGGGTCGTTGGCCGACAGGCCCTGCAGCTTGGTGTTGATGTTGGCGACCTGCTGCATGGCAGCGTTCGCGGCCTGCGCCGAGGTGCCGAGATCCTGCTCGACGTTGGAGCGCAGCGACTGGATGCCCTTGGTGGTGACGTTGAGCTGCGTGGCCAGCGCCTGCGCCGCACCGAGGGCCACCGTTTGCGCCGACGACGCGCCCGAGCTGGTCGACAGCGCCTGCAGCGCCGTGGTGAAGTTGTTCAGCGCGGTTTCCAGCGTGCCGCTGTTGCCGGGCGTGCCATAGACACTCTGAAGCTGCTTCAGGATGTTGGCCATCTGGTCGGCGTAACCGCTGCCGCCGGTCTCGGTGCGCAGCTGGTTCAGCACGAAGGTGTCGAGCTCCCGGCTGACGCCGGTCGTCATCGCCGTCGAGCCGAAATCGCCGGTGGTGACCTCGATCTGGTTCGGGGTCTGGACGACGTAACCCGGCGTCTGCGCATTCGCGACGTTCGAGGAGACGATCGAGAGCGCGGCCTGGTTGGCACGCAGGCCGCTCATCGCGCTGGCGAGGGCTGAACTCAAACCCATTTCACTTGCCGCCTTTGGTTACGTCACGCGCCGATCAGCGCAACACGTTCAGGAGGTCCTGCACCATCGAATTCGCCGTCGTGATCACCTTGGTGTTGGCCGAATAGGCCTGCTGGGTCACGATCAGCTTGGTGAATTCGTCGGCGATGTCGGTGTTCGAGCCTTCAAGCGACGAGCCGCTGATGCTCCCCGATGCGCCGTCGATCGCCGCACCCGACTGTTCGGTCGCGGCATACGCGCCACCATCCATCGCCTTCAAATAGTTGGTGCCGTTGAAGTGCGACAGCGAGACTTGGGCGAGGTTGAGGTTCTGGCCGTTCGAGAAGGTGCCGACCACGAGGCCGCTGTTGTTGACCGCGACCGACCGCAACTGGCCTGCGGCGTAGCCGTTCTGCGTGATGGTGTTGATGGTCACCGCGCCCGACGTGCTGGCATATTGCGTCAGTCCGCCGGTCGAGATGTTGAAGGCGACGGAGCCGAGCGACTGGCCGCTGACGCTGACATTGTTGATGGTGATGCCCGAGCCGCTCGGCGTGGTCAGCGAGCCGTCGGAAGCGAAGGTGAAGGCCTGCCCCGTATTGACCCAGCCGACCGTGGTGCCGGTCGCGTTCGGATCGGTCTGGTAGAACAAGTTCCAGCTGTCGGAGTGACCTGCGCCGAGC
Organism: Bradyrhizobium sp. WYCCWR 12699; assembly: GCF_032144035.1. Lineage (NCBI taxonomy): Bacteria > Pseudomonadati > Pseudomonadota > Alphaproteobacteria > Hyphomicrobiales > Nitrobacteraceae > Bradyrhizobium > Bradyrhizobium sp. WYCCWR 12699. The sequence goes on along the minus strand of NZ_JAVTJN010000034.1, from coordinate 177,864 downwards.
GAGGCGCTGTCGGTCTTGGCCCAGCGCAATTGCAGGTTCACCGGCGTACCCGCAGCGTTGTAGGCGGTCACCGCGCCGCCGCTGATCGACTCCTTGGTGAAGGTCGCGATGTCGTTGCCGATCACCCCGCCGGTGCCCGCGGTGCCGCCGCCGTTACGGTTCTTGGTGATGGTGGATGTAAAGCCGAGCGCGGCGAAGGCGGCGCTGTTGGAGCTCGACACCGACAGGTTGGACACGGTGCCCGTGTTCAAGGTGATCACACCGCTGGTGCTGACGGACGAGCCGGTGGCGCCGGAGAGCGCATCGATCTTGCTGAGCAGGGTCGTGATGTTGTCGGTGACGTTGATCTGGTTCGGACCGCTCGCGCCCGAAGCCACGAAGGTCAGCGTCTGGCCGTTGACGGTGATCGTGTCGGCAGGCGGGCCCGCCGAAAAGCCGGAGGTGAGAACCTCGGCGCCGCCGGCCGTCGCGCTGCCGCTCAGCAGCGTCGACCCCGAGATCGCGGGCGAGGACAGCACGTTGCCGCCGCGCGTCACGCTGGTGATGCCGAGCGCCGTGGCCGCGGTGCCGCTGTTCACCGCCACATCCGTGGAGGTGCCGCTCGAAATCACGATGTTGCCGCTGGTGTTGAGAGACGCGGTCACGCCAGCACCGCCCGCGTTCTGGATTGCGGTCAGAATGTCCTGGACCGTCGCAGGCGTGCCGGCGCCCAGGCCGATGGTCGAGTTGGTGCCGAGTGTGACGGTGTTGCCGGTGTTGAAGGTGATCGTGTTGCCGTTGATCGTCAGCGTCTGGCCGCTCAGTGCGGTGAGGATGCTCGATGCGAGATGGGTGCCGACGGCGGCATCCAGCGACGTTGTCGTCGATGCCACGGCCGCCGAGTTGTTCTGGAGAGCGACCGATCCGGTGTTCGTCGTCGAAGAATAAGGCGAGCGGAGGTTGCCCGTGGCCGCGGCGCCCGAAGCGGTGTTGTTGGTATAGGGCGCGGGGGGCGTGCCGACCGGAAGCGGGTTGGCAGCGAAATCCGAAGGATTGAGGCCGCCAGCCGCCAGCAGCGACCCCGTCGTGGCGGTCGAGCTCGCTGCAGTGTTCGGCTGGGTCGGCAGGTTCGCCGCATACTGGATCGAGGTGGTCGCTTGCGCCGGAATGAAGTTGTTCTGGAATTTGAGGACGTTCGCCACGTTGCCGGTCGGGTTGCCGGTCTTGGGGTCGACCGTGACGCCCATCAAATAATAGCCGGCGCCGTTGACCAGGTTGCCGTTGGCATTCAGCTGGAAGTCGCCGCGGCGGGTGTAATAGGTGACGCCGCTGAACACCGGCACGTTGTCGACGACGCCGGTCGCCTTCTGGATCGAGAAGAAGCCGTCACCGGTGATCGCCATGTTGGTGGCGACGGTGGAGCCCGAGATCGTGCCCTGCGTGGTGATGGTGGCCTTGGCATTGGCCGTCACGCCGCCCGCGACCTGCTTGCTCGGAACCGAGGAGTCGGGGATGAGATCGACGAAGCTGGTGCCGATGCCCTTGTAACCGGTGGTCGATGAGTTCGCGATGTTGCCGGAAATGTTCTGCAGCGCGTAGGACTGCGCCTGCAGGCCACCCACCGAGGTGTTCATTGCATCGAAGATACCCATAACTTTGTCTCCAAATCCGATCTCGGCGGCCGGTCGACCATGGCCGCAGTCGGGGGAGACAGTCGCAAGGGCCATGCCAAGGCGGGTATCTCTAAGAAATCAATGGCTTAACGAAAAAGCCCCGGCCTGACGACCGGGGCACAATTGCCGGGACCGGCAACAATTGCCGGGGCTTTCTTACGTCGCCGACGCTGCTGCGGGATGGAAAACCAGCCCGAAACCGTCGATGCAATAGCGCAGGCCGGTCGGCTTCGGACCGTCGTCGAAGACGTGGCCGAGATGGCCGCCGCAGCGCCGGCAATGCACCTCGGTGCGGACCATGCCGTAGGCCCGGTCTTCGGTCTTGCCGACATTGCCTTCGATCGGCTGGTAGAAGCTCGGCCAGCCCGTGCCGCTCTCGAATTTGGTTTCGGACGCGAACAGCGGCAGGTCGCAGCCGGCGCAGGCGAAGGTGCCCTTGCGGTGCTCCTTCAACAGCGGGCTGGAGCCCGGCCGCTCGGTGCCGTGATTGCGCAGGATCTCATATTGCTGGGGCGTGAGCTGGGCGCGCCATTCAGCCTCCGTCTTCGTGATCTCGAATTTTTCCGCGGTCTTCTCGCCGGCCTCGGCAGGCGTTGCTCTGAGCCAGCGGAAGGCCCCAAGGCCGAACAGGCCGGCGGCGGTCGTCAACAGGATGCGGCGGTCAAACATCTCATTCTCCGTGCGGGAGCTCCACGCCCTGAGATACGGGCTCTAACGGCCGAAGTTACACGTCCGGGCGGAATTTTTCGCCGGTTTATCGCGCAACGCCGGCGTCGTGGGAGGCCGGTTCCGAAGGCGGGTCGCCCGCTTGGGCGGCGGGTTTCGGCGGCGGGGCCGGGCGCGGCCTGACGCCGGGCGGCGGGCGGCGCGGACCGGTGCCGGCGGCCCGGTTGGCTTCGGCAAGACGCGCCTCGCGCTGGTGATCCCTGAGCCTGGCCCGTTCACGGTACCGAGCGAGCGAGCCTGCGGCTGCGGAACTCGCCCTGCCCCAGATCCCGACCAATTGGCCCGCGACCCGTCCCGTGGCGCCGCCAGCCCAGACCAGCTCGAACGGCGAGAACAGCTTCCAGCGCTCATCGCCCCACAGGATGCTCCGCACGATCATCTGCCCGGCCATGGCCGAGGTATTCATGCCCTGGCGCCCGAACCCGCTCGCCACCCACAGGCCTTTGCGCAACTGGCCGATCTGCGGCATGCCGTGCACGGTCTGGCCGGTGGCGCCGCCGAACATGTCGGTGACCTCGACATTGCCGAGCGCCGGAAAGATCGTGCGGATCCGCCGCCTGACGGCGCCCGCAAAGCGCTGCGGACGCGCAGCCCAGGTGGTCTCGGGGCTCTCCCACATCAGCCGGTCGCCGTCGACGATGCGGAAATGGTCGACGCCGTCGGAGTCCATCACCGATCCCTTGAAGGCGATGATCTCATGCACGCGCTCGCCGAGCGGCGCGGTGATTCCGGCATAGCGCCAGACCGGCAGCAGCGTCTCCGACAGGCGCCGCAGGGGCGCGCCGAGATGGATGTTGCCTGCGAGCACGATGTGGGTGGCGCGCAGCCGCGCCGAGGGCGTGACGATGCGCTTGCGGATGCCGGAATGATCGATGCTGACGACCGGCGTGTCCTCGAAAATGCGGGCGCCTGCCCGACGCGCCAGCGCCGCGAGGCCATGGACATATTTGCGACCGTCGACCTGAAACGCCTTCGGATAATGCACGCCGTGGAAGTAACGATCGGTCTTGAGCACCTCGCGGACGCGATCGACCTGCCAACCCTCGACCTCGGTGTCGAAATCCTCGTTCAGCATCTGCAACCGGCTGATCAGCCGGTCGCCAGCATCGACGTTGGAGACCTCCAGCACACCCTCGCTCAGTCCGATCCCCGGCATGTTCTCTTCCGTGGCGTTGGCCCGGACGAACTCTGCGCCCTCCTTCGACAGCGTCCACAATTCACGCGCGTCCTCGAAGCCGATGCGCTCGATCAGGTCGGTGAGCGGCAGCGCAAAGCCCGGCATCACCGTGCCGAGTTGGTTGCCGGACGCGTTCCAGCCGATATGACGGCCCTCGAGCACCGCGACACTGGCCCCCAACCGGGCCGCCTCCAGCGCGATGGTGAGCCCGGCCAGCCCCGCACCGATGACGCAGATGTCGGCGTCAAGGTCGAACGACAGCCGCGTGCGGTCGCGAAAGCCGGCTTCGTCCTGGGACACGCTTGTGTAAGTCTCGCTCATGTCGTTTCTTAAGATACCAACCGGGCGCCTGTCACCTTGTCCTCAACCGGCACCTGTAGATTATTCTGGACGTGGAACGATTCGAGAATGCCATGCGCCGTTTGATGCTGCTGCGTCACGCCAAGACAGAGACTGACGCGCCGAGCGGCCGTGACCAGGACCGCCGCCTCGACGACCGCGGCCATAAGGATGCCGCCCAGATCGGCGACTGGATCGCCAACCATCCGCCCTTCCCCGATACCGTGCTGGTGTCGCACGCCGTCCGTGCCAGGCAGACCTGGGACACCGCCTGGGCGGCAATGAAGGACCGCGTCCCGGTGCCGCAGGTCGAGATCCTGCCGGAACTCTACGGCGCCGATCCCGCGCAGATCCTGGACTCCATTCGCACTGCAACGGCCCCGGCCAATCCAAGGCAATTGCTGCTGGTCGCCCATAATCCCGGCATGCACGAGGCCGCGCTGATGCTGATGGGCGGCGGCGATCCTGCCGGTGCCAAGGCGCTCGCCGACAATCTGCCCACCTCGGGGCTTGCGATCTTCGACTTTGACGTCAAGGATTGGGGTGACGTGGCCTACCGCCGCGGCAAACTGGTGCTGTTCACCAGCCCCAAGCTGCTTCGATCGGCTTGAGACGCGCGAGCGCCGTCTCGACCGGTTGATGCAGTGCGATCAAGGGCTGAAGATTTGGAGGCGCAGATGTTCAAGTCCATCCTCGTGCCCATCGACCTCGCCGACACCGATCTGGCCAAGCCGGCGATCGCGACCGCGGCCACGCTGTCGCAGACCTGGAGCGGCCAGGTGCGGCTGCTCAACGTGCTGCCGATGACGCCGGTGATGCTGGCCGAATACGTGCCGGCCGATTTCGACGAGCAGCAGCGCCAGACCTCGGAAGAGGCGCTCGCCATTGTCGCGCGCGAATCCGGCATCGACCCCGCCCGCATCTCCAGCGTGGTCCGCCAGGGCGGCATCTACCACGAGATCCTGGAGGAAGCCGTGCACATGAAGGCCGATCTGATCGTGATGACCTCGCACCGGCCGGCGATGCGCACCTATTTCCTCGGCTCCAACGCCGGCCACGTCGTGCGCTACGCAAAATGCTCGGTGCTGGTGGTGAGGCACTAGCTCAGAGCAAACGCGGTCGGAGCCCGGATGGAGCGCAGCGCCATGAAGCGATGGTGGCGACGATGGACCTACGAGGTCCCGCTCGCGATCGGTGATGCGCTGTGGGAGGTGCTGGTCGTCCAACTGGCGGCGCAGATGGATCGACTGACGATCCGCAAGGTCATAGCCTTGATCCCCATCGCGATCATCGTCGTGGCCTACTATCACAGGATTCCGATTCCACCGGAACTGATGCTGATCGGCGATTTCCTCGCCTATATCGACATCTTCTCTGTCCTCATCCTGGTCGGCATGCTGAGCCGCGTCGCGACGATCCTGTTCATCGTCAAACGGGCCGCGGCGCGCATCACCCTGCTCGGCGGCCGCGTCATCTCGCGCTTGCGACGGCTCGACATCCGGCACCGGCGCCAGCACGGCGCCGCGACACGGCCTCGCCGCAAGCCCGAGAGGTCCGAAGATGATCGAGCTTATGGCTGTCCCTGGGATGACCTCGAATCGGCGATGCGCACCTATTTCCTCGGCTCCAGCGCCGGCCACGTCGTGCGCTACACCAGCGGCGAGTTCGTAGAGCATGATAGGATGGAACAGTTTCTCGGTTGGAACGTTCACCGTCATCGCCGCCCGGCTCTCGGCTATCATCGGTGATGAGAACGCCTGATCGCGCTCCCGCCCTCACGGAAAGGAACGCCAGATGCAGCGTCACCGGTTCAAACACACAAAATCGCTCAATGAGCGCCTCCTCGAAGAGGCTACAAAGCTAAGAGAGGAAGCGAAGCTGCTACCGCATGGCCCGTTGCGGGAAGCTGCAACGAAAAGGGCCCGGCAGGCCGAGATGGCGGCACATATGGATGATTGGCTCTCCTCTCCGGCGTTGCGATCGCCGAAGAAGGACGAGACGCCGGGCCCAGGCTAGGCATCTGGGCCCGCAACAGACTGGCGCTAACCTGCCCGCGTGCAGGTGCGGCGCTTTGCCTAAGAGTGAATGCGGTTACAAGAAGAACGATCAGATTTGGGCGCCGCACAGGAACCAACGGACGACGCCCTCGTTTGAACTACCTGCAACATTTCTCATTCTGCCCTGAGGCATCGTGCAGACCCACTGAGGTACTGCCATGACCTTGCTGCGCACACGCTCCCCTTCGCTCGTCTCCAACTGGCTCAGTGCCGCAAGGCAATATCCCGCGGTCGCCGCTGTTGCTGGAGTTGGAGCGGTGCTTCTGGGGACAGCTCTCATCAATCGCCAGCTTGCCAGGAAGGCACAACGCGATAATCCGCCACAGGGGCGGTTCATCGAGGTCAATGGCGTGCGTCTGCACTATGTAGAGCGCGGCAACGGCCGGCCACTGGTGCTCTTTCATGGCAACGGCAGCATGATCCAGGACTTCGAGTCGAGCGGCTTGATTGATCTGGCCGCCAAAAACTACCGGGTTATCGTCTTCGACCGCCCGGGATTCGGACATAGCTTGCGGCCCCGCAATGCGGTTTGGACCCCTGAGACCCAGGCAGATCTTTTCGGGGAAGCACTCGGCCGTCTGGGCGTTCAGCGCGCGATTGTGCTGGGACACTCATGGGGAGCGTCGCTCGCAGTGGCGCTAGCGATCAGGCATCCATCGCTGGTCGAAGCATTAGTGCTGGCGTCGGGATATTATTTCCCGACCGCCCGCACCGACGCCACGGCCTCTTTGGCACCTGCAATCCCTGGACTCGGCGATATCATCAGTTACACAATATCCCCGATCTTCGGGCGGCTGATGTGGCCTGTGATGTTGCGCAAGCTATTCGGCCCGCGCACAGTGCCCGAGAAATTCGCCGACTTTCCCAAGGCAATGGCTGTACGGCCAGCACAGATGCGTGCCAGTGCCGCAGAAGCGGCCTTGATGGTCCCGGCGGCTTTTGTCGCTGCGAAGACCTATAGTGAGCTCAGGATGCCCACGATCATCATCGGGGGTGAGGACGACCGTCTGATCGACATCGAAACGCATTCGGTCAGGCTCCACGAAGAGATCAAGCAAAGCAAACTGCACCGGATCGCCGGCGTCGGTCATATGGTCCATCAATCTGCGACGCCCGATTTGATGGCGGCCATCGACGAAGCCGCTGCCGCGACATTGCACTAGACAATGGCCGCCGCGAATGCTGGCGAGCACCGCGCCCTCCGCTCGGGATGGTCGGACACGGCATGGTGATGGGACGTGCCTTGGCGTTGCCGCACTTGGCATTGCGCTCGGTCAGCTGCATAGCCATTTCCTCTTCAGCGACGCCGCAGACCGGACTGTCGCAGCGATGCCGACCTGAGTTCGAGCCAACCCGACTCATCCGCCGGCCAATTCCAGTCAGCGCAGTTGGAGCCGAGGCCTAAGCATGCAGATTCGGGTCGGCTTCGAAATGGTCTACGACTTCCCGCAAGTCACGCCATTGATCGCGATGGTCGGAACGCATTTCACGCGGGCATCCGATGTTGTCGTACCGGATCACCTCATCACCTCGCCTTCCGTTCCGATCACGCCTTACCGCGACAGCTTCGGGAACTGGTGCAGCCGGATGGTTGCGCCCCGCGGCCGCATGCGCCTTACTGCCGACGGAACGGTGCGCGACAGCGGCTTGCCCGATGTGATCGTGCCTTCAGCCACGCAGCACGCGGTCGAGGATCTTCCATCGGACACCCTGCTCTATCTGCTCGGCAGCAGGTATTGCGAAACAGATCGGCTTTCCGACATCGCGTGGAAGCTGTTCGAGAAAACGGCGCCCGGCTGGGCGCGCGTCCAGGCGATCTGCGATTTCGTCCACCATCACATCGCGTTCGGATACGAGCACGCGCGGGCGACCATGACGGCGTGGGAGGTCTTCAACGAGCAGAAGGGCGTCTGCCGGGACTATGCGCATCTCGCCATTGCGTTCTGCCGCTGCATGAACATTCCAGCGCGCTACTGCACCGGCTATCTCGGCGACATCGGCATTCCGCCGCCGCATGCCCCCGGCGACTTTGCGGGTTGGTTCGATGCCTACCTTGGCGGTCGCTGGTACACCTTCGATGCACGCAACAACACCCCGCGCATCGGCCGTGTCCTGATCGCCCAAGGCCGCGATGCGGCGGATGTTCCGATTGTTCATATTTTCGGACCAGGCGAGCTCATCAGCTTCAAGGTGTGGACTGATGAACTGGTATGAGCCGCTCGTCCGGGTCATTGCACGCAAGATCGACGAGATTGATCTCGCTAATTGGCAAGGCGAGTGCTACAAGGCTGGCATCACCGCGCGCTTCTTGGCTGTTATCGGTGACTGAGAGCATCGCGCTCCCGCCTCCACCCGACAGAAGGCGGTCAGATGTCCGATTCGGTCAAATTCGACATTCGTGAGTGGCTCGTGCCACCTTTACTGGTGCCTATCTTCCTCGTGCTGCTGATCGCGATCGTGGCCGGTCTCTAGCGGCGGGCGGTCCGTCAATGACCCGCGCCAAAATGCAAGCGCGGCGCTTCAGCCAACTCGCGAGCACGCGAGCCGAGACAGGAGGCGGCAATGGCAAACACAGCAATCATCAGAGATGCCTACGGCGTTCCGGCGGTTTTCACGGGTTCGAAGACGGGTCGGGACGATGCTCCCTTCGTGTTCGTGAGGGTCGGAAACGAGGAGCGCAGGATGCGCTGGTCCGAATGGGATGCCCTGCCGGCCTGGACCGGCGAGCGGCCCATTTGGGCGAGTACAACCAAGTAATATGGAGTGTTCAGCATGACGCCGGCCCGAACGAGCACATGGACCAGAGCGCTCTTGCTGGCGGCGGTGGTGGGCACATCCACGACCGCAGCTGTGGCGGCGGAGCCAAACTGCCGTGCGATCGAAAGCACCAACGCGCGCCTGTCGTGTTACGATGCGGCATTTCCTCCGAGAACAGCGAGACCCGCCCAAGCGAGCATCAGCTCATCGTCAGGTGACAAGGATCCGTTTCTTGCGGAAGACGCACGAACCGCCGCGAAGCTGAAGAATATTTGCCGCGGCTGCTGAGTTTCACAGATAGTTCCCGCGCGGAAGCGAAATAAAGCACTCGCTATCCAGCAGATAGAGTCGCATTGTCTCGCCACCGCCGAGCGGCCCGTAGCATCTATCGGTGGTGTGAACGCGAGTTGCGCTCCCGCTTTACCCCGCAGCGGAGCATGAAAATCTTGGCTCGACGATTCCCAGAACCATCATCGACATTCGAATATCGTCTGGCGCAAGAGGCACTCAACCTTCGCCAGCAGGCCAAAGGGATGCCCGCTGGTATCCGCCGCTCGGAGCTTATGCGAAAAGCCCGGCAGATCGATGTTGCCGGAGAGGTCAACAAGTGGTTGACCTCGCCGGGCCTGTTGGCGCCGCTTTAGGTCTCAATCTCCAGTGGGCTGAACCTACGCCCTCTGCGTAAAGACCTATTGGTATCGGGATTTTACTCTCACCCTCCCGGGGCTGATCAGCCGCCGCCTGCGCTTCATTTCAAGCGGGCGGCGTTTTTGCTTGCGATGGCGAGCCCTTCTCCGGGACTGTTCCCCAGCAAGAGGGCTGCGCAGCCACAATCCCTTGCGCTGCCGCCGGGCAAAACACCCGAGCTATGGGTCAACGCGCGCCGCGGAAAATATTCCGCTTTACCGAAATTCGGAAATCGCGCATGTGTCGCGGCAACCCGGCCCAAGCACAAGGGGCGTATCGCGATCGTCACGAACGCGGGCCGGGCGGCGGTGGGCGCTGATGATACCGGCGCGAAGGGCTTTTGCAGGGCGGGCAACCGTGAGCAAGGCCATCGCGCACACGACCGGTGCCATCAGCGTACGGCAAAATCGTGTGGTCCTGGCGCCCGCAGTCTGTGCGTCAAGTCTTGTGGTGATGTGGCGGCCCGACCGGGTTCGCGCGTCAGCCATCCGCAAGGCGACGGGGGCAATAGTGCAACGCTCCCCGGGGAGAGCACGACATAAGCCGTTCAAACCACTGCGCAGGGAAGGCCGGGATGTCCCCGGTTGCCCTGTTCTCCGCTATGCAGCAGCACACGCAGTCTGCCCTTGGCATGGCGGTCCACGGGAGCCAACCGGCTCCTGGCCTTCCCTGCGCCCTCTTTCGATGAGGGCGAAGAGATCAAGCAAAGCTCGGGCGAAACGCGCCGCGAGAATGCGAAGCCGCGTCTGCAGAATTGCAGGATGGGCAGAGCGAAGCGAAACCCATCATTCTTGTGCGGGGAAGCATCATGGGTTTCGCAAGTGCTCGACCCATCATACGGACTGTGTCCGCAATGAAGATGCTGTGTCCACAATGACGAACTGGAAGCAGTCGCGCGACAAACTCCGCTTTTGTGCCCCGGACGCAGCGCAGCCCGAAGCGGTGCGATGCAGAGCCGGGGCCCATGTTGCAGCGTGTGCGCGGCCCCTGGGTCCCGGCTCTGCGCAGCAACGCGTTGCTGCGCGTCCGGGACGCGACAGTGATGGCTTACAGATACCGCGTCAGCTCGGACTTGAACTGCCCGTAGACGGCGTCCTCGATCTGGCTGCGCGTGATCCCGATGTCGCGCAGGGCGCGGTCGTCGAGCTCGTTCAGCGTCTTGACGGCGGTACGGCGCTCGAGGCGATCGAACAGCGCATAAGCGGCGTGGGCGAGCGTGGTGAAAAATCCGCCCGTCGAGGATGGGCGTAAACTCCGCCCGGCAGTTTGCGAGATCGTGGTCATTTTCTTCTCCGGCCTGTCGTTCCGCGCGGCGAAAGCAAATGCCGTTGGCGCGGACGCACTGGGCGTCTGCACCTCATTTGCCGTCGGATTGCTCTCGCTCTCCTCGGCTCAATCGCGGACCTTGATGGAACTTAAATGCTTCAGTACACTACTCGGAGCAAGTAAAACATTGCTCTCGGTGCAATAATGTCCAAGTTCGAGTACGTGAAGCTTGCCGATGCCATTGCCTCGGATATCTCTAACGGCACGTTAAGGCCCGGCGATCGGCTGCCGCCGCAGCGCAATTTTGCCTATGACCGTGGCATTGCGGTCTCGACCGCGAGCCGGGTTTATACGGAGTTGCTCCGCCGTGGGCTCGTGGTCGGCGAGGTCGGCCGCGGTACTTTCATCTCCGGCGACATCAGGCGCGAGGTCGAGGCGTTGAGCGAGCCGCGCGAGGCGCGGATCGATTTCGAGGTCAATTACCCGCTATTGCCGCAGCAATGGGCGATGATCGCCAAGAGCCTTGCGGGACTGGAGCGCGTCGATGCGCTCGAATCAGCGCTGCGCGCCTCCACCAGCACCGGCACCAAGAGCGCGCGCAATGCGGCCGCCGCCTATCTCGCGCGCAAGGATTTCGCGCCGCAGGCCGAGCAGATCGTCTTCACGGCCAATGGCAAGCAATCGCTTGCGGCCGCGCTCGCGGCGCTCGTGCCCACCGGCGGCCGCTGCGGCGTCGAGGCGCTCACCTATCCCTACGTCAAGAGCATCGCGGCGCGGCTCGGCATCACGCTGGTCCCGATTCCGATGGACGAGTACGGCGCGCGGCCCGATGCCATTCAGAAGGCGCATCGCGAGGCGCATCTGTCGGCGCTGTATCTGCAGCCCATCATCCAGAACCCGCTCGGCGTCACCATGAACGCGACGCGGCGCGCCGACATCATGCGCGTCGCCGAAAAGCTCGACCTCACCATCATCGAGGACGCCGTGTACGGCTTCCTCGCCGACGACACGCCGCTGGCAGCTCTCGGGCCGGACCGCTGTATCGTGATCGACAGCCTGTCGAAGAAGGTCGCGCCGGGCCTTGCGCTCGGCATCCTCGTGGCACCGCCGCAACTGCGCGAGAGCGTGATGAGCGCGGTCCGCACCGGCGGCTGGATCGCCTCCGGCCATGCGCTGGCGTCCGGGCAGCGGCTGATGGCCGACGGCACCGTCGCCGAGCTCACGCGCCTGAAACGCATCGACGCCTCGCGGCGTCAGCAGACCGCGGCACGGCTGCTCGCCGGCTACCAGCTCGCCGCCGACCCGCGCTCCTATCATCTGTGGCTGACGCTGCCGCCGCACTGGCGCTCGCAGACCTTTGTTGCCGCTGCGGCCCGGCGCGGCATTGCACTGACGCCGTCCTCCACCTTCGCCATCGCACACGGTCATGCCCCGAACGCGGTGCGCCTCGCACTCGCCCCGCCCACCTTCGAGCAGCTCGATTCCGGCCTGCGCACCATCGTGTCGCTGCTCGGCACCAAGGAAGAGGATTTCGACTCCACGGAGTAGATCGCGGGGGCCCTTGCGCCGACGCGCCTCCAGCCGAGTACAAGTTCCGCCGGGATGTCCGCTCGGACCATGGCCGCTCATCGGCGTTTATTCGGATTGCTCCGAGCCCTACGGCAGGCCCCGCTGACAATCGATCAGCGGCCGGTTGCAAGGCTACGGCAGCAGCGATTGCGGCAGGCGCGCCAGGGTATAGGCGCGTGGCTGGTTGCGCCGCACGAAGCCGCCGACCTGCCAGGCGAACAGCGCGGCAAAGCCGACGATGAACATCGCGCCGGCGAGCTCGCCGATCATCAGCGCACGGATCAACAGGCCCGCCATCACCACCGTCAGCGCCGCCAGGAATGCCAGCACGATCGCATAGGCGGTGCGGCCGAGCCCGGCGGTCAGCGCCGGGTGGCTGCCGGCCTCGGCCATCCGCGCATGCAATTCGACGATGAACGCGCGAAAGCCGTTGTCCTGCGGCGCCATCAGCGCCGCGGTCTGCCAGCTCGTCGACAGGATCGCGATGCGGCGGCCGCTCCTGTGCGTGACATCGGCGCGAAAGCGGTGCTGCTGCATCGACACCGGGCGGAACGACAGCCGGATTGCGCTGATCTCGTCATAAGGCCACAGGCCCGAGCGGCCGGAGATGTGCCAGGACAGCCCCTGCTCCGTCAGCTCGAAGCGATGCGCCGAGCCGATCAGCGACGCCTTGTAGGCATAGCTCACAACTGGCGCGGCCTCGGCCTCCGAACCCTGCATCCCGACAACCGATCCCGTCCGCGCGATCCCGTCCGCGCCATCCCGCCGGCGATCCGCTTGCGCGATCGCCCTCGCCCATCCTACAAGCGAGGCATGGTTGAGACGACCTTTTTTCCGCGCCGTCTGATTCTCGGCGCCGCAATGATCTCCGGCGTGCTGCTGGCGCTCGCGGTGCACATGCTGGGCGCGCGCTACGGGCTCGACCTCGGCGGGCTCTGGCGCTCCGACACGGCCGAGTTCATCCCCGCGGGCGCGGCGATTGCCTGGTGGCTGATCGCCACGGTCGGATTCTCCGGCGGCTATTTCACCGCGAGCTTGATGCAGAGCGCCGTGTCCGGCCAGATCCCGCAGCGGATGCGCCAGTTCCTGATCGCGGTCGGCGTGCTCCTGCTCGCGGGCGCGGGTCAGGTGGCCTCGGCGCCGAGCCCGATCCCAACCGTCTCGGGCGTGCTCGCCGGGCTCGCCGCGCTATGCCTTGGCGCCGTCATGGCGTTCTGCGGCGCCCATTTCGCGCTGCGCCGCGGCTGAACCTCACGCCGACGCCAGCAGCCGCGGGCGGTCCAGCATGATCGTCACGTCGGAGGCCGGCCGCGGCTTGCTGAACAGATAGCCCTGCGCCTGATTGCAGCCCTCGCGCCTGAGCAGCTCGAGCTGCGCATCATTCTCGACGCCTTCCGCGGTGGTGACGATGCCGAGGCTGCGGCCGAGGCCGGTCACGGCGCGGATGATCGCCATGGAATCCTCGCGCGTCGCCAGCTCCGACACGAACGAGCGGTCGATCTTGATCTTGTCGAACGGGAAGCTGCGCAGATAGCTGAGCGACGAATAGCCGGTGCCGAAATCGTCGAGCGAGATCCGCACCCCCATGCCGCGCAGCTCGTGCAGGGTGGTCAGCGTCGCCTCGCTGTTCTGCAGCAGCACCGATTCGGTGATCTCGAGCTCGAGGCGTCGCGCATCGAGCCCCGAAGCGGCCAGCGCCTCGGTCACGGACGCGATCAGGTTCGGATTCTTGAACTGCACCGGCGACAGATTGACGGCGAGGTCGACGTCGTCAGGCCAGCTCGCCGCGTCGATGCAAGCGGAGCGCAGCACGAATTCGCCGAGCTGGACGATCAGTCCGGTCTCCTCGGCCAGCGGGATGAAGTCGATGGGTGCGATCAGGCCGCGGTGCGGATGGTTCCAGCGCAGCAGCGCCTCGAAAGCGACGACGCGACCGCTGATGACGTCGCGGATCGGCTGGTAGTACGGCTCGAACTCGCCACGTTGCAGCGCCGCGCGCAGATCCATTTCCAGGAGCCGCCGCGCCTGCGCGCGGGCATCCATCCCGGTCTCGAAGAAGCGATAGGTGCCGCGGCCGTCCGCCTTGGCGCGGTAGAGCGCGAGGTCGGCATTCTTCAGCAATTCGTCCGGGTCGCTGCCGTCCTGCGGCGACAGCGAGATGCCGATCGAGACGCCGATCACGATCTGATGATCGTCGATCTCGTACGGTGCCGAGATGACCTCGACGAGACGGCGGGCGAGCGATCTCGCGGCGGTTTCCTCGGAGCGTCCGATCTGGACCACCGCGAACTCGTCGCCGCCCAGCCGCGCCACGGTGTCGCTTTCGTCGACGACGGCCTTCAGCCTGCGGCCGACCTCCTTCAGCAGCGCATCGCCGATGGGATGGCCGAGCGAGTCGTTGATGTCCTTGAAGTGATCGAGATCGAGACAGAGCACCGCGAGCTGCTCGCCCGACCTTGTCCGGCGCAGCCCCTGCTCGAGCTGCTCGTGGAACAGCACGCGGTTCGGCAGGCTGGTCAGCGCGTCATGGCGCGCCATGTGCGAGATCTTGGCCTGCGCCTCCAGCCATTCGGTGATGTCCTCGAAGGTCGCGACCCAGCCGCCGCCGTGCATCGGCTGGTTGACCACCCGGATGGAGCGGCCGAACCGGTTGACCACGTCAGTCGTGGTGCGGCCCTCGCGCGCGTCGGCGACGAGGCGGGCGAAGAATTCATCGGCATCGCCCTGCCATTGGCCCTTGGCCTGCTCGTCCCGCAAGATGTCGACCAGCCGGCGGCCGGTCAGCGCGATGTCGGTGCGGCGAAGCATCGCCGCATAGCGCTCGTTGAACAGAATGATCTTGCCGTCGGCGTCGAACATGCACAGCCCCTGCGACATGTTCTCGAGCGCCGTGTCCAACACCATTTGCTGGGCCCCCAGTTCGCCTTTGGTGCGGCGGTCGAGCAGCGCGGCCACGAGGGCGATCGCGATGATCGCGACCGCGGCGCTGGCAGTGAGGAAGGACAGCGAGGCCGGCGGGATCGACAGGCCGCTGATCGCGAGCGTCGGATCCGGCGTCAGCAGCACCGCGCTCATGGCCGTGAAATGATGTGCCACGATGGCGACCGTCAGCAGCGCAGTCGCCGTCAGCGCATGGAAGAGGTCATCGCGTCGCGCCGCCACGAACAGGGCAAGCGCCGCAAAGAGAATTCCGGACAGGATCGAGATAGCAACCGTGCTTCCGATCCAGCCCACCCGCGCGGGTATCTCCAGCGCCGCCATGCCGGTGTAATGCATCGCCGCGACACCGGTGCCGACGATGGCGCCGCCAAGGGCGACCCACGCCGCGCGCGAGGACGATACGGCGATGCTCAGCCCGACGAAGGTCACGGCGATCGCAAAGATCAGCGACATGATCGTCACCGGGATGTTGTAGGCGCCCGCGCCTCCCGGCCCATAGGCGAGCATCGCGATGAAATGCGTCGCCCAGATGCCGCAGCCGCTGACGGCGGCATCGAGGCCGATCCAGGCAAGACGTTCGAGCCCGTGCGTCGCACGCGCGCGATGGAACAGGCTGATCGCCGCGGCGCTGGCGAGCAGGCACACCGCACCGCCGAGCGCGACGAGGCGCAGATCGTGCTCCTCGGTAAGACAGTAGAGAACTTGATACATTGCGGGCCCCGTCCCTATGGACTCGCACTTGAACCAACAGAGGTGGACGATCGGTAACCGGCTACATGACCGGTCCGCGAATGGTAAATGGCGGATGTCCGGATTCGTTCACATTGTCATTCTCGCGCCGGTGCACCGAAGCCGATCGCCGCCGCCGCCAGCAACAAGACCGCCGCTGAAATAATCAACGACACATGCAGGCCTTCCATGAAGGCGCCTGTTCCCGCGATCAGCGATCCAAACAAGGCAACGCCGAGGACGCTGCCGGTCTGCCGCGTCGCGTTGAGGACGCCCGCCGCGATGCCGGAGCGCGCTTTGTCGACGCTGCCCAGCAAGGTCGAGGTCAGCGGCGGTACCAATAGCCCTAGGCCGCCGCTGATCGCGATCATCTGCCCGCAGATCATCCAATAGCTCGTGTCGGCCGCGATCCACAGCAGACCGAGACAGCCGAGCGCCGACACGCAGGCACCGACGACGATGGTCGGGCACGCGCCGATGCGCTCGGCGAGGCGCGGCGCCAGCAGATTGATCGGCAGCACCGCCGCCATCATCGGCACGAAAGCAAGCCCGGTCCACCACGCCGACAGCCCGTTGATCCGCTGGAAGTACAGGCTGAGCACGAAGATCAGGCCGTAGATGGCGATGTTGACGAGCAGGCCGACGAGCGAGGTGAGCGCGAACAGCCTGTGGCCGAACAGCGACAACGGCAGCATCGGCTGCGCCGCGCGCCGCTCGCGCCAGATGAAGAGCGCAGCGAGAATGGCAGAGCCGGCAAAGCCTGCGATCACCGCCGGATGTCCCCAACCCAGCGCACCGCCTTCGATAATGGCGCCGGCCAGCGCCCCCAGCGCGCCGATCGCGGCAAGCTGGCCGGGCAGATCGACCTCGCGCGAGCGCGCCCGTGTGGTCTCGCGGGCATAGCGCCAGCTCAGCCACAGGCCGGCGAGCCCGATCGGCAGATTGACCAGGAAGATGGCGCGCCATCCGACCAGCGTGATCAGCGCGCCGCCGACGAAGGGGCCGGCGGTGAGAGCAAGGCTGGCTCCGGCTGCCCAGACCGCAACGGCGCGGCCGCGTGCGCGGTCGTCCGCATAGGCATGATTGAGCAGCGCAAGTGAGTTCGGCACCAGGATCGCCGCCGCCAGCCCCTGGACCAGCCGGGCGCCGATCAGCACGGCCGCATTGGGCGACAGCGCGCAGGCGAGCGAGGCCGCGGTGAAGATGGCGAACCCCGCCATGAAGACGCGCTTGGCGCCGATGCGGTCGCCGAGAGCGCCAGCCGTCAGGATGAAGGCGGCAAACGCGATGGTGTAGGCGCTGACCACCCATTGCAGCTCGGCGACGCCGCCGCCGAGCGCCCGGCCCATCGCATCGAGTGCCGTGTTGACGATGGTGACGTCGAGCTGCACCACGCCATAGCCGAGACTCATTGCGGCCAGCGTGAGAGAAGTCGCAAGAGCCGAGCCCGCGCGTGGCGTGTCGGCCCTGCCGTCGAAGGTTTCATATTTGATCGTGTTGGCTCGCATGCTGCACCTCGATTGCAGCCCCATGCGACATGTACGCCTTTAACCCGCCGTCATGCTTCGAGAACGACCGAATAATGATGTTAAGCGTGAAAGCGCCGCGCGGACCACCGCGCGGCGCCAATCATGATTGGCCTTGCATCAGCTCGCCGCGCGCAAATTCACCTTGCTCTCGGCGAGCGTCGTCAGCTTCTTGTCGGTCGCCTTTTCCTCCTCGAGCGTCTTGGCGAGCACGCTGGCGCAATCGTTGCGACCGAGCTGCTTGGCCCAGGCGATCAGGCTGCCGTAGCGCACGATCTCGTAATGTTCGGCGGCCTGCGCCGCGTTGATCAGCGCGGCATCGAGCACCGCCTTGTCGGCGACTTCGCCGGCGGTCTCGTCGGCTTCCTCGATGATGCCGTCGATCGCCGGACAGTCGACCGCCTTCACGGGGACGCCATGCATCTTGAACACTTCCTCGAGCCGCTTGACGTGCTCCTTGGTCTCCTCGAGGTGCGTCAAAAAGCCCTGTTTCAGCTGTGGATCCGTGGCCTTGCTCGCCATCTTCGGCAGCGCCTTGGTCAATTGCTGCTCGGCGTAATAGATGTCCTGGAGCTGGTGCACGAACAGGTCATTCATGGTCTTGATGTCTTTTGTGAACAGTCCCATCGTTCCGTCCTCTTCCGGTTCTTGGAACACGAAGGCCGCGGCCTGCACGAAAAGCCGCTTATTCCGCCATGCTCGGTTGCTGATGGGGCCCAACGAGCGCCCGGCATCGACGTTCCAAAAAAGACCCGTAAGGCTTGCGCTGGAACAATGCGGCCGGCGCCGGGACCTGAAATCATAGGGCCCATACGAACGCACGAGCCGGCCGGTTTCACGACTCATATGCTTAACGCGCCTTCGATGTGAACCACGTATGACAAAGTGGCCGGTCCAGCGCAGAACCTCTTGTTGTCAAGGGCTGCACAAGCCGCTGTTTTTGCCTTAAATGAGCTGGATCATGTCGAGCGATCGATGCCTGCCTTTGGCCATGATCACACCCGACTGGCCAATGCCTGGCCCGGTCGGTCTTGCCCCCCGCCGGGAGGATGAATGCACGGACTGCTGCCCGCGCTGAAACGCGGCTTCAAGAGATGGATCGGCTGGCGACGCCTTGGCGTTGCCGCGAGCATCTTCATCATCGCTTTCGCGATCACCACGCTGGTGCGGACCCTCAAGGGCATCGATACCGGGGTCATCCTGACTGCGTTAACCGAGATCCCCCGCGGCAGCATCGGGCTGGCGGCGATCTGCGTGTTTTTCGCGTTCTGTACGCTGACCTTCTACGATTTTTTTGCACTGCGAACGATCGGCAAGAAGCACGTGCCCTATCGCATCGCGGCGCTCTCCAGCTTCACGTCCTATTCGATCGGCCACAACATCGGCGCCACCGTGTTCACCGGCGGCGCGATCCGCTTCCGGATCTATTCGGACTATGGCTTGAACGCGATCGACGTCGCCAAGATCTGCTTCTTGTCGGGCCTGACCTTCTGGCTCGGTAACATCTTCGTGCTCTCGATCGGCATGGCGATCCATCCGGATGCGGCGTCCTCGATGGATCAGCTGCCGTCGTCGATCAACCGGCTGATCGCGCTTGGCGGCCTCGCCTCGATCGGCGCCTATCTGGTCTGGCTCTGCATGGGCGAAAAGCGACGCGAGCTCGGCCAGAAGGGCTGGAAGGTGGTGCTGCCTTCCGCGCCGCTGACCCTGGTCCAGATCCTGATCGGGGTGGTCGATCTCGGCTTCTGTGCCACGGCGATGTACCTCCTGATGCCGGCCAACCCGCCGATCGACTTCATGTCGCTCGCCGTAGTGTTCATCCTGGCGACGCTGCTCGGCTTCGCCAGCCATGCGCCCGGCTCGATCGGGGTGTTCGACGCCGCCATGCTGCTGGCGCTGCCCGAATTCGGCCGCGAGCAGCTCCTGGCGACGCTCCTGGTGTTTCGCATTCTCTATTTCGTGATCCCGTTCGGCCTTGCCATCTCCATCATGGGCACCCGCGAGCTCTGGATGAACGTGGTGGAGCCCTGGCAGGAGCGGCGGCGGCTGGCGGAGGCCTGTGCCCAGGCCAATCTGCCCAAGGAGGTGACGCCCATGGAGCGCGAGCGGTTGCTGCGGCAGGCCAACAAGCGCTGAAATGGTCGGCCCGGACCAAAGGGTTGCGGGCGGCGGCGCAATGCTCTCTTATTTCCGCCTCAACTTTGCCGTTGAAGACGCGGGCCATGATCCCTGTATTCCTTCGTACCCTGTCCGCCTGCGCCCTGCTGCTGGCCGGGCTTTTGACCGTTTTGCCGGCCGAACGCGCCGCCGCCCAGGATGCCGGCACGCTGCAGATCAGTTGGGAGGTACGTAATCGCTTCCGGCTGTTCCGCGAGGAGCGCGACTTCCTGCTCCATGTCGAGAATGCGCGTAACCGCAACATCCTCGCCGCAGAACAATCGCTGGAGCAGCAGAGCGAGGGCCGCGGCTGGGCCCGCAACATGGTCAACCGCCTCTGCATCGACCTTCAGGGCCGCGTCAACCAGCCCTGCACCCGCGACAACACCAAGGAAAACTACCTCACCCCGATCGACCATCCCGTCACCGTACGCCTCGTCGGCGCGGTGCCGGTCGGCGCCATCTGCGCCTGGTCGTTCGACGACGGCGACGGCCCGCAACAATCGACCTTCGATTGCGCCGAGCCGATCAATTTGCGTGTCCGCTACGGCAAGCCGACGGTCGCGACCGTCGATGTCTCCTCCGGCTCCGATCCGACCCAGAAGGTCCAGACCGAGATCCAGGTCCGCGACGTCTTCGTCGCCGGCCTCGGCGACAGCATCGCCTCGGGCGAGGGCAATCCGGACCGGCCGCTGGCGCTGTCCGACGAAGGTTTCTGCTTCCGCTCCTATCTCGGCACGGCCGGCGGGCAGTACTATCGGCCGAGCCGCCACGGCTACAAGGGCGGCCGCGCCTGCGAGGCGCCGGATACGCTCGCCAACTGGCAACGCTACAGTGCGCTCTGGTTCAACGCGCCCTGCCACCGCTCGCTGTACAGCTACCAGACGCGCACCGCGCTGGCCCTCGCGGTGCGCTACACCCACATTGCCGTGACCTATCTGCCGCTCGCCTGCACCGGTGCCAGCATCAGCGACGGGCTGCTCGGCTCGCAGCGCGCCCGCGAATGCCCGCCCGGCAAGACCGGGGTCTGCAACACCAGCGTGAACGCCCAGGTCGCCGAGCTGCGCGAGGCGCTGACCGCGGCGAAGAAGCGCCAGCCCGATCGCACGCTCGACCTCGTGCTGATCTCGGCCGGCGCCAACGACGTCTATTTCTCCGGCCTGGTCGCCGACGTCATCGTCGACACCGCGACCGAGCGGGCGCTGTTCCGCCGCTCCGGCGTGATGGCGAGCGTCGACGATTCCCGGGATGCGCTGGCCCGCGAGCTGCCGCAGAACTTCGTCAAGCTGCGCGAGGCCTTGAAGCCGCTGGTCGGCGGCGATCTCTCCCACGTCGTCTATGTCTCCTACGCCAATCCCGCGCTTGCCGATGGCGGCGTGCCCTGCCGCGGCGGCCGCGCCGGGTTCGACATCCATCCGTCCTTCAACGCCGACCCGCAGCGCCTCGCCCGCGTCTCGACTTTCGTCGACACTGAGTTCTTGCCGCAATTGAAGGCGCTCGCCACCTGCACCCGCGGCGCGCTGTGCCGCGATCCCGAGGCCGACCGCATGACCTTCGTCGATGCGCATCAGGCCGCCTTCGCCGACCACGGCTTTTGCGCGCATTCGGGCAACGATCCCGAATTCGACCGCGCCTGCTTTGCCGAGAACGGCCAGAGCTTCAATCCTGATATCGTGAGCGCAGCGAGCCAGCCGATGCTGTGCGGCCGCGGCGCCTCGGAATACCGCGCCTACCTGCCCCGCGGGCGCTGGATCCGCGACGCCAACGACAGCTACTTCGCCGCGATGACCTATCCGCAAGGGCTGCCGGCGGCGAGCCAGCCGACCGACATCCACGACGCCACATGGGGCGTGCTCTCCGCCGTCTATGGCGGCGCGGTGCACCCGAGCGCCGAGGGGCATGCGGCGATGGCGGATGCGGCATTGCCGGCCGCGAGTGCCGTGCTCGGACTGGATGCCGTGCCGCCGGGCGTGACGCGCGGGGTGCTGCCGCAGCTGTTGCCGAGCGCGCAGCAGTAAGCAACGCTGCCTTCGCAAACTCAATGTCATCGTCCGCGCAGCCGGACGATCCAATAATCCGTAACAGCTGCAATTGAATCGAGACGCTGCGGCATGCTGAATTCCCCGCCTGCGCGGGGAATGACCATGGAGTGCGCTGTGAGCGCATTCGCCATCTCCACGCAATCGTTCCCCTCATCTGCCGTTCCATCAATCCAAAAACGGCATCGATCGATACTGCCTTGAACTTGGACACTCCGCCGCACGCGCCTCTAGGAGTCGCCTGGAGGAAATGTTCGAGTTTCAAGGAGGCGCCTGATGAGCGCAGTGGTGTCCGCAGCGGACGTGAGGCGATCTCGCGTCAGGCTGTTTATCGTGACCATGTTGTTCCTGGTCACGACCGTGAATTATGCCGACCGCGCCACGCTGTCGATCGCAGGTCCCGCGCTCTCCAAGGAGCTGCATCTCGATCCCGTCGCCATGGGCTGGATCTTCTCGGCGTTCGGCTGGTCGTATGTCGTGGCGCAGGTACCGGGCGGCTGGCTGCTCGACCGTTACGGCTCGCGCCTCGTCTATGCCTTCAGCATCATCATCTGGTCGCTGTTCACGCTGATGCAAGGCTGGGTCGGCTTCCTCAGCGCCGGCACGGCCGTCGTGGTGCTGTTCGCGCTCCGCCTCCTGGTCGGCGTCGCGGAAGCGCCGTCCTTTCCCGCGAATGCCCGCATCGTCGCCGCTTGGTTTCCGGGCAATGAGCGCGGCACTGCGTCGGCCTTCTTCAACTCCGGACAATATTTCGCGACCGTGATCTTCGCGCCGCTGATGGGCTGGATCGCCCACTCGTACGGCTGGCGCTTCGTGTTCTTCGTGATGGGCGCGCTCGGCATCGTCATGGGCTTCGCCTGGCTCAAGACCATCTACGGCCCGAAGGAGCATCCCTCGATCAACGAGGCCGAGTTCGACTACATCAAGGACGGCGGCGCGCTGGTCGATCTCGACGCGCCCAAGGACGACCTGCCGCGCGCGCGGTCGCCCGAGGCCGGCTCCGGCTGGGACCACATCCGCCAGCTGCTCTCCAACCGCATGATGCTCGGCGTCTATCTCGGCCAGTACTGCATCAACACGCTGACCTATTTCTTCCTGACCTGGTTTCCGGTCTACCTCGTCAAGGAGCGCGGCCTGTCGATCCTGCAGGCCGGCTTCGTCGCGACCCTGCCGGCGCTGTGCGGCTTCATCGGCGGCGTGCTCGGCGGTATCATCTCGGACGCGATCCTGCGCCGGACCGGCTCGCTGACCATGGCGCGCAAGATCCCGATCGTCGGCGGCATGCTGCTGTCGATGTCGATCATCGCCTGCAACTATGTCGACGGACAGGCACTGGTGGTCGGTTTCATGGCGCTCGCCTTCTTCGGCAAGGGCATCGGTGCGCTCGGCTGGGCCGTCGTCTCCGACACCTCGCCGAAGGAAGCCGGCGGCGTCTCCGGCGGCCTGTTCAACACCTTCGGCAACCTCTCCTCGATCACCACGCCGATCGTGATCGGTTACATCCTGGCCGCGACCGGCTCGTTCAACGGCGCACTGGTGTTCGTCGGCCTCAACGCGTTGGTGGCGGCGTTCGCCTACCTCGTCATCGTCGGCAAGATCGAGCGGGTGACGCTCAAACGTTCCTCCTGAGGGCTCCCATGGGAGCTTGACCAGGCAACTCAACGGCGGCCCTCAGAAGCCGCCGTCTTTGTTTTTGGGGGTGATCGATGCTAGAAGTCCCGGGGAAACGCCTTATTCATCTAAGGCATGTATCGATGTTCGACCTCAACCAGCTCCGCTGTTTCGTCACGGTGGCCGAAGAACTGCATTTCGGCCGCGCCGCCGCGCGGCTGAACATGACCCAGCCGCCGCTGTCCCGGCAGATCCAGGTGCTCGAGCACATCATCGATGCGCCGCTGCTGGAGCGCACCAGCCGCTCGGTCCGCCTCACCCCTGCCGGGCGCAGCTTCCTGCCGGAGGCGCGGCGCATCCTGAAGCTGGCGGAAAGCGCCTCGCAGGTCGCCCGCCGCATCGCGCTCGGCAAGACCGGCTCGCTGAAGATCGGCTTCACCGCGGCCGCCGCCTACGGCTTCCTGCCGGAACTGGTCGCAGCCTGCCGCGCAAAATTGCCCGAGGTGGATTTCTCGCTGAAGGAGATGGTGTCGGGCGACCAGTTCGAGGCGCTGACTTCGGGCCAGATCGACGCCGGCCTGCTCCGGCCGCCGATCGCGCGGCCCGAGCTCACCAGCCGCCGCGTCGTCGCCGAGCCCCTGCTCGCCGCGATCCCGAAGAAGCATCCGCTGGCGAGCGCCGACAGCATCACCATCAAGGATTTCGACGACCAGCCCTTCGTGATGTATTCGCCCTATGAGAGCCGCTACTTCCACGATCTCCTGGTGGCGCAATTCACCCGCGCCGACGTGCTGCCGCGCTATGTCCAGCATCTCAGCCAGATCCACTCGATCCTCGCCATGGTCCGCGCCGGACTCGGCCTTGCCATCGTGCCGGCCGCGGCTGCGGGCCTGAAGATTTCCGACGTCCGGCTGCGTCCGCTCAAGCTGCGGGGCCGCGTGCCGGTCGAGTTGTTCATGGTCTGGCGCCGCGACGATGAGAATCCGCTGCTCTCGGCACTGGTCAAAATCGCCGGTGAATTGTCCTCCGCGGAGGTGGCGGAGGATTGATGCTCAATCCGCATCGGTCGATATAGGCTTTAGCTTGGACCCGCATCGAACGGTCTCCTAAACCACGGCGCATGGACGCGCAGGCATCGAGGCCCGCGTCCTCCACAACACGCACGAAGGGAACAGCGCCCGTGAGCAAGATGACCCCGCAGGAAATGGCCCAGAAGATCGGATCCGGCCTCCTGTCCTTTCCCGTCACGCCATTCAAGGCTGACTACTCCTTCGACGAGGCGACCTACCGCGCCAACATGGACTGGCTGTGCGGCTACGACGTCGCGGGCCTGTTCGCCGCCGGCGGCACCGGCGAATTCTTCTCGCTGACGCCGACCGAAGTTCCTGAAGTCGTGAAGGTTGCCGTCGACGAGACCAAGGGCCGCGTGCCCGTGCTCGCCGGCACCGGCTACGGCACGGCGATCGCGCGCGAGATCGCGATCGGCGCGGAAAAGGCCGGCGCCGACGGTTTGTTGCTGCTGCCGCCCTATCTCACCCATGCCGAGCAGGAGGGCCTTGCCGCCCATGTCGAGGCAGTCTGCGCCGCCGTGAAGATCGGCGTCATCGTCTACAACCGCGACAACGCCATCCTGCAGCCCGACACGCTCGCCCGCCTTGCCGAGCGCTGCCCGAACCTCGTCGGCTACAAGGACGGCATCGGCGACATCGAGCTGATGACCCGCGTCTACACCAAGCTCGGCGACCGCCTGACCTATGTCGGCGGCCTGCCGACCGCGGAGACCTTCGCGCTGCCCTATCTCGACATGGGCGTGACGACCTATTCCTCGGCCGTGTTCAACTTCGTGCCGGAATTCGCCACCAATTTCTACGCGGCCGTGCGCAAGCGCGACCACGCCACGATCCAGGCCGGCTTGAAGGACTTCATCCTGCCGCTGATCGCGATCCGCAACCGCAAGAAGGGCTATGCGGTCTCGATCATCAAAGCCGGCATGAAGGTGATCGGCCGCGATTCCGGCCCGGTCCGCCCGCCGCTCACCGACCTCACCGAGCAGGAGATTGCGGAAGTGACCGCGCTGGTGAAGAATCTGCCCGCCATCCGATCGACACAACAGGCGGCAGAATAGGCCGACCACAACGAGGAGCGAGCGATGGCCCTGACCGAGATTTCCGGCGCACCAATCGTCATGGCGATGCAGGTGATACCGGTCGCCGGCCGCGACAGCATGCTCCTCAATCTGAGCGGCGCGCACGCGCCGTTCTTCACCCGCAACATCGTCATCCTCACCGACAATGCCGGCCACACCGGCGTCGGCGAGGTGCCGGGCGGGCAGAAAATCTGGCAGACCCTGCAGGACGCGCGCGACCTCGTAATCGGGAAGACCGTCGGCGCGATGAACAACATCCTCGCCGACGTCCGCACGGCTTTCGCCGACCGCGATGCCGGCGGCCGCGGCAAGCAGACCTTCGATCTGCGCGTGATGATCCACGCGGTCACCGCGATCGAATCCGCGCTGCTTGATCTGCTGGGTCAGCACCTCAACCTGCCGGTCGCAGCCCTGCTCGGCGAAGGCCAGCAGCGCAGCAGCGTCGAGACGCTCGGTTATCTCTTCTTCGTCGGCGATCGGCGCAAGAGCAAGCTCAACTACGTCAGCGGCGAGACCGGCAAACCCGAATGGTTCAACCTCCGCCACCAGGAGGCGATGACGCCGGAGGCCGTGGTGCGGCTCGCGGAAGCCACCCACGACCATTACGGCTTCGCCGACTTCAAGCTGAAGGGCGGCGTGCTGCGCGGCGAGCGGGAGATCGAGGCCGTCACCGCCATCGCAAAGCGTTTTCCCAACGCACGCGTGACGCTCGACCCCAACGGCGCCTGGTCGCTCGACGAGGCGATCAAGCTTTGCAAGGGCATGCACGGCATCCTCGCCTATGCCGAGGACCCCTGCGGCGCGGAGGCCGGCTTCTCCGGCCGCGAGATCATGGCCGAGTTCCGCCGCGCCACCGGGCTGCCCACCGCGACCAACATGATCGCGACCGACTGGCGGCAGCTCTCCCATGCGCTGCGCCTGGGGGCGGTAGACATCCCCTTGGCCGATCCCCATTTCTGGACCATGCAAGGCTCGGTGCGCGTCGCCCAGACCTGCCGCGACAACGGCCTGACCTGGGGCTCGCATTCCAACAACCATTTCGACATTTCGCTGGCCATGTTCACCCATGTCGGCGCCGCCGCCCCCGGCAAGGTCACCGCGATCGACACCCACTGGATCTGGCAGGACGGCCAGGCGCTGACCAGGGAGCCGCTTCAGATCAAGGGCGGCAAGATCGCCGTGCCTGACAGGCCGGGCCTGGGCGTCGAAATCGACAGGGCCGCTATCGACGCCGCGCATGACCTCTACAAGCAGCATGGACTTGGCGCCCGGGATGACGCTATTGCCATGCAGGACCGGATCCCCGGCTGGACCTTCGACGACAAGCGTCCGTGCTTGGTACGGTAAAACACTCAGGCCTGATCCCGGAAAAGTGGACACCGGTTTCCGATCAGGATCATGCCCCTTGAATATGGAGGAAACGATGACTGCGATCCTTAAGAACTTCATCGGCGGCGAATGGGTCGACGGCTCGGGCGTCACCAGGAACATCAACCCCTCCAACACCAACGACGTTGTCGGCGAATACGCCAAGGCCGACAAGGCGCAGACCGAGAAGGCGATCGCCGCCGCCAAGGCCGCCTTCCCCGCCTGGGCGCAGTCGACGCCGCAGGCGCGCTTCGACGCGCTGAACAAGATTTCGCTGGAAATTCTCGCCCGCAAGGAAGAGCTCGGCCGCCTGCTCGCCCGCGAAGAAGGCAAGACCCTCCCCGAGGGCATCGGCGAAGTCGCCCGCGCCGGCCAGATCTTCGCGTTTTTCGCCGGCGAGGCGCTGCGCCTGATCGGCGAGAAGGGCGCCTCGGTTCGCCCCGGCCTCGACGTCGAGCTCACGCGTGAGCCCGTCGGCGTCGTCGGCATGATCACGCCCTGGAATTTCCCGATTGCGATCCCCGCCTGGAAGATCGCGCCGGCGCTCTGCTACGGCAACACCGTCGTGTTCAAGCCGGCCGAGCTGGTGCCCGGCTCCGGGCACGCGCTCGCCGAGATCATCACCCGCTCCGGCATTCCCGCCGGCGTGTTCAACCTCGTGGTCGGCTCAGGCTCGGTGGTCGGCCAGACCCTGCTCGAGCACCCGGACGTCGCCGCGATCTCCTTCACCGGCTCGGTGCAGACGGGGCGCAAGATCGCGCAGGCCTGCGTGCTCTCGAACCCCATGAAGAAATTCCAGCTCGAGATGGGCGGCAAGAATCCGCTGGTCGTGCTCGACGACGCCGACCTCAAGACCGCCGTCGAGGTCGCCGTCAACGGCGCCTATTTCTCGACCGGTCAGCGCTGCACCGCCTCCTCCCGCCTGATCGTCACCGAAGGCATTCACGACCGCTTCGTCGCGGCGGTGGCTGAGCGCCTGAACAGCCTGTCGGTCGACGACGCGCTCAAGGCCGGCGTGCACATCGGTCCCGTGGTCGACCAGAGCCAGCTCGACCAGGACCTGCGCTACATCAAGATCGGCCAGGACGAGGGCGCCAAGCTCGCCTTCGGCGGCGAGCTGCTCAAGCGCGAGAACCCCGGCCATTACCTCGCGCCGGCTCTGTTCACCGAAGCCAACAACAACATGCGCATCGCGCGTGAGGAGATCTTCGGCCCGGTCGCCGCCGTCATCCGCGCCAAGAACTACGAAGAGGCCCTCGCCATCTCCAACGACACCGAGTTCGGCCTTGCCTCCGGCATCTGCACCACCAGCCTGAAATACGCTTCGCACTACAAGCGCAACAGCGAGTCCGGCATGGTGATGGTCAATCTGCCGACCGCCGGCGTCGACTATCACGTGCCGTTCGGCGGCCGGAAGGGCTCGAGCTACGGCGCCCGCGAGCAGGGCTCCTATGCCCGCGAGTTCTACACCACGGTGAAGACGGCCTATACGTTCCCGGGCTGATGCACGTTCGTAGGGCGGGTTAGCCGGCGGCTGCGCAAAGCGCAGTGCGCTGGCGCAACCCGCCTCCTATCTTCCAGCATCGAGAGAAGTGGCGGGTTACGCCTTCGACTAACCCGCCCTACAAGACGGAGTCCTCCCATGGACCAGGACGTCGCAGCGAAAGAGCAGCCCCGCTACATCAAGCTCAACGAGCGCGACAATGTCGCGATCGTGGTCAATGATTTCGGGCTTCCCGCCGGCTCCCGCTTCGCCAGCGGGCTGACGCTGCGCGCCTTCGTGCCGCAGGGGCACAAGACGGCGCTGGTCGACATCGCGGAAGGCGCGCCGATCATCCGCTACGGCGAGATCATCGGCTATGCGTTGTCGCCGATCCTGGCCGGAGAATGGGTGGACGAGGCGCGCATCCGCATGCCGGAGGCCCCCGACCTCGACAAGCTCGAGATCTCCACCGCCGTCCCCGCCCCGTTGCCGCCGCTCGAAGGTTTTACGTTCGAGGGCTACCGCAATCCGGACGGCTCGGTCGGCACGAAAAACATTCTGGGCATCTCCTCCTCCGTGCAATGCGTCAAGGGCACGATGGAATATGCGGTGAAGCGCATCCGCGCCGAGCTGCTGCCGAAGTACCCCAACGTCGACGACGTCGTGCCGCTGACCCACGCCTATGGCTGCGGCGTCGCCATCACCGCGCCCGACGCTGTCGTGCCGATCCGCACGCTGCAGAACCTCGCGCTCAACCCGAATTTCGGCGGCGAAATTCTGGTGGTCGGCCTCGGCTGCGAAAAACTCGCGCCCGAGCGGCTGGTGCCGGAGGGCGTCAGCGATGCCATCGTGCGGATGCAGGACGAAGCCTTCGACGGCTTTGGCGCGATCGTCGATGCCATCATGACCCAGGCGGAAGCCCGCCTGAAGATCCTCAACAAGCGTACACGCGAGACCTGCCCGGCCTCCGATCTCGTCATCGGCCTGCAATGCGGCGGCAGCGACGCCTTCTCCGGCGTCACCGCGAATCCCGCCGTCGGCTTTGCCGCGGACCTCCTGGTGCGCGCCGGCGCCACCGTGATGTTCTCGGAGGTCACCGAGGTGCGCGACGCCATCCAGCTCCTCACGCGGCGCGCGATCAACGAGGATGTCGGCCGTGCGCTGGTGCGCGAGATGGCCTGGTACGATTCTTATCTGGCCCGCGGCGGCGCCGACCGCAGCGCCAACACCACGCCCGGCAACAAGAAGGGCGGCCTCGCCAACATCGTCGAGAAATCGCTCGGCTCGATCGTCAAGTCCGGATCATCCGCGATCACCGGCGTGCTCTCGCCGGGCGAGAAGGCGACGCAGAAGGGCATGCTGTTCGCGGCAACGCCGGCAAGCGACTTCATCTGCGGCACGCTCCAGCTCGCCTCCGGCATGACGCTGCAGGTGTTCACCACCGGCCGCGGCACGCCCTATGGCCTTGCAGCGGCGCCCGTGATCAAGGTCGCGACCCGCAGCGAGCTCGCGCGGCGCTGGAAGGACCTGATCGACTTCGATTCAGGCAGCATCGCCACCGGCGAGAAGACCATCGAGGAATGCGGCTGGGACCTGTTCCGCCTGATCCTCGATGTCGCCTCCGGCCGCACCAAGCCATGGTCGGACCGCTGGGGCATCCACAACGATCTCACGCTGTTCAATCCGGCGCCGGTGACCTGAAGCGCCGACTTGGGTCTCCGCGAAACCGTCCGGAAACATTGGCGCGGAAAACTTCGTCGCCATTTCGTGCTGTCGCCTGACGCAATCAAGAAGTTCGTCAATGGACACATGAATGTTCGCACAGGAGCGAACCTGTTCCGGCATCGTCACGACCAAACCTCCGATTGACATCTTCAACGGAGATTTTCCAATGCGTGTTCTCACAATGATTGCCCTCGCCAGCGCCGTGATTGCGAGCTCGACCTGCGCGTTCGCCGGAGAGCTTCCCTCTTACGAAGTGAAGTCGTTACCGATCTCGGCGACCCAGGTGCAGGTGCTCGGCGGTGCCGGCGTCGAGGAGCAGTCGACCGCGCCCACCATGATCGTCGCCGGCATGCCCGCCTCGCCCGCACAGGTCTCGGTGTTGTCGCCGCGCGTCAAGCGGCTTGCGAGTGCAAATTCGGAAAGCGAGGCGCGCTAAACCTACCGCATCGCTTGCGGCGCCTGCATCCGGTGCGGGCGCCGTCAGCGTTTTCAGGTCATGCTGCCCGGCATGAAGCAGCGCACGCGCGGATGACCGTCGATATAGTGCTTCCACACCATGGTGCGGCCGATCTTGTTCGGCACGGTAATCACGGCACCGTCGGGCACCACGACCCATTCATCGTCGATGCGGACGCGGTAGCGGCCGCGATCGGACTCCCAATCGACGTCGGCAATGACGTAGCCGTCGGCGTCGGTGCAGCACTGGCCGAATTCGCTGTGCAGGCTTTCGAACCAGGGTTTCAGCGGCGAGTTGGCGTAGCGCCCGTCGTCACGCGCCTGGGCCGGGAATGTCAGAAGCGACGTCACGCCCAGCAGCGTCGCTGCGCACAAGCTTGAAAATTTCATCTCGTCGTCCCGCGATCAAAATGATCCGTGCGGGGGACGACAACGC
Organism: Bradyrhizobium sp. WYCCWR 12699; assembly: GCF_032144035.1. NCBI lineage: Bacteria > Pseudomonadati > Pseudomonadota > Alphaproteobacteria > Hyphomicrobiales > Nitrobacteraceae > Bradyrhizobium > Bradyrhizobium sp. WYCCWR 12699. Next base: position 147,018 of record NZ_JAVTJN010000034.1, on the reverse strand, counting down.
CATCCGTTGTCCGCGCCTTGAATCCGGCGCGGCACCGGCGACTCGTTCCCCCAGCAGCTGACGACAACTATGCAAATCCGCTGCCAGCGCGCATTCCGGGGAACTACTGCCGCAAGGCGCAAAGGCATCCGCCTTTCGACGGATGCGGCCTAGGATCAAAATCCGACGCCGAGACGACGACGCTCAAGAAGACCGCAACCGGCCTACTGCTTCGCCGGTGCCATCATCATGCCGCCGCCCTTCTTGGGCGCGGGTGCCGGCGGCTTGGTCGCCGCCGCCTGCGCGGGCAGATATTTTGCCACGATGGCGGGATCGACCTGGGCGATGTTGGCGTCAGGCAGGCGCGTCCAGGCCTCGTCCTTGCCGAGCAGCGAAATCCCGAGATAGCCGCGCAGCGTCAAGGTCTGACCGTCGGGACTGACCTTCATGTTCGCCTTCCAGATCTGGCCATCGCGCGGATTGAGCACGTTGCCGCCTTCGTACTTCAAGCCTTCGCGCTTCATGTTGCGGACGAAGGAGATGCCGAGCACAGGCGCGTTCTTGCGGTCGTCGGTGCACTTGCTGCAGATCTCGTTCGGATCGTCGCCGGGGCGCGGGAAGGTCTTTGCGATCACGCCTTCGAAGATGCCGTTGCGGTCGATGAAGAGAAACCATCCGACCGTCTTGCCGTCTTCGACCTTCTGCCACAGGCCCGCCGCCGTGGGCTCGGCGGTCTGCGCCGCAGACGGTGTCACCGTCGCGAGCGACAATGCGAGCGCGAGGAAGGGGAGCAGCCGAAAGCTGGAAAAATTCCGCATTAGATCACCTTGTTAGTCCACGACCGGAATGGCCGCAGACTACGGCGATTTCGCGAACGGTTCCAGCACCAGAAACATGGGGCGCCCCCTTGCCGCCCGTTGCCGTCAGTTGACACCGAGCTTCTTTTGCAGGCTGGAGGACGAGGTCGTGTACTGGAACACGAGCCGCTTCTCCGGATAGACGTAACGATGGGCTTTTTGCGACATCAGCGCGCCCTCGTGGAAGCCGCACAGGATCAGCTTGATCTTGCCGGGATAGGTGTTGATGTCGCCGATCGCGAAGATGCCGGGCACGTTGGTCTCGAACGCGGAGGTCTCGACCGGCACCAGATTGTTCTCCAGCGCAATGCCCCAATTCGCGACCGGACCGAGCTTCATGGTCAGTCCGAAGAACGGCAGCATGGTGTCGCAGACGACTTCGCTGATGCTGTTATCGTTGCCCTTGACGGTAGCACCGCTGAGCTTGCCCTCGGCACCGGAGAGCGCGGTGACCTGGCCGAGCCGCAGATCCATCTTGCCGCCGGCAACCAGCGCCCGCATCTGCTCGACGCTGTGAGGCGCGGCGCGAAACTCGTCGCGCCGGTGCAGCAGCGTGATGCGCTTGGCGATCGGATGCAGATTGAGCGTCCAGTCGAGCGCGGAATCGCCGCCGCCGACGATCAGCACGTTCTTGTCGCGGAACGTTTCCATCTTGCGCACGGCGTAATGCACCGAGGTGCCTTCATAGGCCTCGATGCCCGGCACCGGCGGACGCTTGGGCTGGAACGAGCCGCCGCCGGCCGCGATCACCAGCACCTTGCATTCGAACACCTTGCCCGCATCCGTGGTGCAGCGAAACAAGGGATCGCCGATCTTCTCCACGGTCTCGACCATCTCGCCGAGATGGAAGGTCGGATGGAAGGGCTTGATCTGCTCCATCAGCGCTTCGGTGAGGCCCTGCCCCGAAACCTGCGGAATGCCGGGAATGTCGTAGATCGGCTTTTCCGGATAGAGCTCGGCACACTGGCCGCCGACCTTGTCGAGGATGTCGACGAAATGCGTCTTCATGTCGAGAAGGCCAAGCTCGAAGGCGGCGAACAGACCGCAGGGGCCGGCGCCAATAATCAGCACATCGGTTTTGATCGCGTCGCTCATGTCGTCTCTTTGTCTGTCGTTATCTGTTGGACGGCGCCCTTTGGGCAGAGGTGACCCCGCCTGTCTAGCCAACGGGGATGGATCAGGGAAGGCATAAAAGCGGGAGCGCCCCGCGGCCGCGCCCACTTGCCGGGGCAGGATAACTGGGCTGTAACCAGCAAGGATATGACGGAGATCAATCGGTGAACGCACCTAGTCGCCTCGATACGACGCCGCGCCTGGAGGACTTTCCCTATCGCCTCAGCGACAACGTCCGCTTCGGCGATCTCGATCCCAACCAGCACGTCAACAACGCCGTCTACGCCACCTATTTCGAGACCGGCCGTGTTACGCTGATGAAGAGCCCCGAATATGGGCTGACGCCGCCGGGGCTCGCCTGGATCATGGTGCGGCTCGACATCCATTTCCGCGCCGAACTGCACTGGCCGAACACGATCGAGCTCGGCCTCGGCGTCGTGAAGCTGGGACGGACGTCCGTGACCTTCGAGCAGGTCGTGTTCTCGGAAGGCAAATGCATCGCCTCGGCGATGTCGGTCGGCGTCATGCTCGACGAGGCGACACGGCGGCCCGCGCCGCTCAGCGCGGAGGTCGTCGAGAAGCTCAGACCCTGGCACAAGCGCGGCATCGAGGTCGCGCCGCCGACCCTCTAGTTCAACTCAGAAAGGGCATGATCAGGCCTGTCAGGCCGACCCAATCAGGCCTGACGTTCCGGCGTCGACACGACGAGACCGTCGAGATCGTCGCTGACCTTGATCTGGCAGGACAGGCGCGAATTCGGGCGCACGTCGAAGCCGAAGTCGAGCATGTCCTCTTCCATCGGCGTCGGGCTGCCGACCTTCTCGCGCCAGGCTTCGTCGACATAGACATGGCAGGTCGCGCAGGCGCAGGCGCCGCCGCATTCGGCCTCGACGCCGGGAATGCTGTTGCGGATCGCGGCTTCCATCACGGTTGCGCCGTTCTCGATTTCCACCGTGCGGGTTTCGCCCTTGTGGTCGACAAAGTGAATCTTGGCCATGTGTGCTCGTGCTGCCGCGGTGCTGGGAATGAAGGAGGGTCCGGGCTGTCCTATAACGGGTCGATCAGCCCGGCGCCATAGGGTTTTGCGACGAAGTAAATGCCGCTTTGCGGCAAGAAAATGCGTCAAAACAAGAGACTAGAATCCGGCTCGGCCGCGTGGCCTCAAGACTTCAGGATCGCCTCGATGGCGGCGCGGGCCTCGGTCACCGCCTCCTTCAACGCCGCGAAGGCGTGGCGCTCGTTATGGCCGGTCTGGATCGCGGTCTCCAGGCTCGCTGCGGCATCGGCTACCGCAAAGGCGCCGATCCCGCGGGCCGCCCCCTTGAGCTTGTGGGCAAGTGCGCCGGCCTCGGCCGGCAGTCCCGCCATCGCCGCCATCAGGCGGACCGCCTGCTCGGCGAACATGGCCAGCACTTCCTGCTCCAGCTCTGCATCGCCGAGCGTCATCCGGGAGAGGTGGTCGAGGTCGAGCGGGCTGTCGATAGGTGCAAGCGGGGGCGAGGGCATCCAGTCCATCCGTTGCAGTTCAGGCGTCATGGCGAAAGGCCCCGGCATCGCGCGACGGTTCCGCCGGTCCGGCGGTGCGTTCGCCTCACCCAAGCATGGAAATGGTTAACGAAATGTTGGGGGTCGGCGACGCAGTTCTGCCAGCTTATTGACGAAAAGTTGCCGCAATCGACCAAGTTCAGTGGAGAATTGCATTTATTGCTAAGGCGTTACGGCGCGATCCTGTTAACGATGATTAAGATTGTCTTAATCGCGGGCATTTCATTCGCGACGCTCTGCCAATAGGATGTTGCAGAAATTGGCGGACAAGCCGTCCGGGTGGGGACGGCTCGGAGATCCGCTTAAGCGGCATGATCCGGTCTGTGGGCTTGCGTAGCGCGCAGGGCTCGCGGGGGGACGCGTACAAGTAACGAGGGCTCGGACTGAACATGGCGAACACTCCGAAAAAGGTCAAAGACCCCACAGAAGTTGCGCTTTCTGCGATCCAGGAAGCCCTGAACATCAGCGACACGGCCGCGGACACCAGCCGCAACGCCTCGATGCGCAACGAGCCCGCGCCCTCTGTGGCGCCGCCCCCGATCTTCGACGAGCCGAGCTTCGAGCCGCGCCCTGCCGCCAACGAGCGGTCGACCGTGTTCGACCCGGTCGAGGAGCCCCGCTCTTCGCGCCGCGCCGCCAATGACGACCGCGAGACCATCGGCCAGCTGCTCCAGGCGCTTCAGAAGGGCCGCCCTGCCCGCAGCGTCTATACCTTCGCCACCATCTTCGCCGGCGTCTGGCTCGCGGCCTGCGCCGCGCTGACCTTCGGCTTCCTGCCCTCGATCCAGGCCGCCATGGGCCAGAGCGGCGGCGTGCTCGTCATTGCCGGCCTGATCGCGATGTTCTTCGCGCCGATCATGCTGTTCTATTTCCTCGCAAGCCTCGTCTGGCGCGGCCAGGAAATGCGCATGATCGCGCAAGCGATGGCGCAGGTCGCGATCCGCTTCTCCGAGCCCGAGGGCTCGGCCTCCGATTCCATGGTCACCGTCGGCCAGGCCATCCGCCGCGAAGTCGCGGCGATGGGCGACGGCATCGAGCGCGCGATCGCGCGCGCCGGCGAACTCGAGACGCTGGTGGCCAACGAGGTCGCCGCGCTGGAGCGCGCCTATTCCGACAACGAAGTGCGCATCCGCGCCCTGCTCCAGGACATCGCGCATCAGCGCGACAATCTGGTCGGCCAAGCCGAGCAGGTCCGCAGCGCCATCTCCGGCGTGCAGATCGATCTGCGCCACGACATCGCACTGATCTCCGACGCGATCGCCTCGCGCGTCGACGAGGTCGCCAAGTCCATCACCGGCGCGCTCGAGGAGCGCGGCGCCCACATCACCAGCGCGCTGAGCAATGCCGGCGACAACATGATCCTGGCGCTCGGCGAGCGCGGCGGCGACCTGCTCGACCGCCTCGAGGAGGCCAGCAACGAGACCACGCGCGCCGTGCTCGACGCCAGCGAGCGGCTGACCACCAGCCTCAACTTCAAGACCGGCCACGTCCACGACGAGTTCGTCGATCTCGCCGACCGCGTCCACGAGATGCTGAACGAGCGCATCGACCGCATCACCGGCGAATTCGAGCAGCGCTCCGCCGCGATCGTCGACGGCATCTCCGAGCGCACCGAGCAGGTGCACGACAGCCTGAAGAATTCCTCGGACTCGCTGCTGCTCGAGCTCGAGCTGCGCTCCAACGACCTTTCCGCCAAGATCGACGACGCCGGCAACCGCCTCGCCGGCCAGATCATGACGAGCGGCGACAAGGCGAGCGAGGCGCTCGACGCCACCGTCAACACCCTCGTCGCCAAGGTCGTCAGCCAGACCGAGACCGCGCACGACTCGCTGTCGCTGCAGATGAGCGCGTTCGACGAGCTGGTCAGGAACCAGGGCACCGAGCTGGTCGAGAAGTTCGCCCGCGACTCCGGCACGCTGGGCGCCCTGATCACGCGCCACATCTCCGAGTTCGACCGCACCGTGAAGACCTTCGGCGGCGAGATCGTCGAGCGCATGGGCCAGCGCACGCAGGACATCCATGAGTCGCTGAAGACCTATGTCGAGAATTTCGACACCCGCTTCACCGCCAACGGCGGCGAGATCACCGCGATCCTCGACCAGCGCCTGATGCAGTTCGAGACCACCATCGGCGACCGCGTCAGCAATTTCGACGCCTCGCTGAACGGCAAGATCGCCGGCCTCGACTCCACGATCGAAGGCCACATCAAGACCTTCGACGAGCAGCTCGGCGGCCGCGTCACCGCGCTCGAACAGTCGTTCGACAGCCGTGCGAAGTCGATGACCGAGACGATCGACGGGCGCATCGACACGCTCGCCTCGTCGCTGACCGACGGCGCCGCGCAGGCGATCCAGTCGATCGACAGCCGCCTCACCCACCTCACGACCTCGCTGACCTCAGGTGCATCGCAGGCCGTCGAAACCATCGACGCGCGCCTCAACCACCTCACGAGCACGCTGACCGACGGCGCGTCGCAGACCATCCAGTCGATCGACACCCGTCTGACCCACCTCACGACGACGCTCACCGGCGGCGCCTCGCAGGCGCTCGAATCCATCGATAGCCGCCTCACCTACCTCACCACCACGGTGACCAACGGCGCCTCGCAGGCCGTGCAGTCGATCGACACGCGTCTGACGCTGCTGACCTCGACCCTCACCGACGGCACCGCCCAGGCGATCGAGGCGGTGGACCGCCGCATCACCGGCGTCACCGAGGTCATCGACGGCCGCACCACGCATCTAACCGACACGGTCACGGCACGGTTCCAGGACATCCAGCGGGCCATCGAGACCAAGGTCGGCTCGGTCGCGAGCGACATCGACGTGCGCGTGGCGCAGTTCGAGGACCTGCTCGGCTCGCGCGTCGAAGCCGTCGCTGGCCGCATCGAGAGCAGCGGCCGCCAGGCCAGCGAGGACATGATGTCTCGCGCCGAGATGATCTCGACCGCGATCCGCTCGCATGTCGAGGACGCCGAGCGCTCGCTCACCAACCTCGTCGTCAACACCAGCGAGACGATCCAGACCGGCGCGCGCACCGCCCAGCAGTCGCTGATGACGGTCTCCTCCGACGTCAACGCCCAGCTCAAGATGACCTCAGCCGAGGTCGAACAGGCACTGACCGCGGTCGGCACCGGTGCAGCGAACTCGATCCTGACCAGCGCCCGCGATGCGCAGTCGACTCTCATCGCGGCGTCGGGCGACGCCTCCAACCAGATCAAGGGGCTCGCGGCCGACGTCGAACGCACGCTGTCGGCGGCAGGTTCTGCCACCGCGGCCTCGATCCTGGCCGGCGCCCGCGAGGTGCAGACCACCCTCGTCACGGCGTCCTCGGACGCCGCCAACCATGTCAAGACGCTCACCGCCGATGTGCAGCGTTCGCTGTCGCTGGCCGGCACCACCACCGCGGAATCGATCACCGCCGGGGCGCGCGACGCCCAGAGCGCGTTGATCGCGGCCTCGAGCGAGACCGCCAACCAGATCAAGGCGCTGTCCTCCGACGTGCAGCGTTCGCTGACGATGGCCGGCACCTCGACCGCCGAGATCCTCACCAGCGGCGCGCGTGAGGCCCAGAACACCCTGGTTGCCGGAACCGCGGACGCGGCGGGCCAGGTCAAGTCGCTCACGGCCGACGTGCAGCGCTCGCTGACGATGGCCGGCACTTCGACCGCTGAAACCATCACGGCCGGCGCGCGCGAAGCGCAGAACATGCTGGTCACGGCGTCTTCCGAGGCAGCCAACCAGGTCAAGTCGCTCGCGGCCGAAGTGCACCGTTCGCTCTCGCAGGTCGGCCAGTCGACCGCCGAGACGATCACCACCAGCGCCCGCGACGCCCAGAGCACCCTGCTCACGGTCTCGGCCGAGCAGACCAGCCAGGTCCGTTCGCTCGCGGCCGAGATGCAGCGCGCGCTGGCGACCGCCGGCGGCGCCACCATCGAGGCGCTCACCAGCGGCGTGCGCGAGGCCCAGGGCTCGCTGATCTCCGCGTCGACCGACGCGGCGAGCCAGATCAAGTCGCTGACCACGGACATCGAGCGTACGCTGACCGCGGTCGGCGCCGACACCGCCTCGACCATCCTCAACAGCGCCCGCGAGGCCCAGACCTCGCTGACCTCGACCTCGGCGGACGCCGCAAGCCAGATCCGCGCGATCTCGACCGAGATCGAGCGTACGCTGAGCTCGGCCACCGCGAATGCGACCAACGACATCCAGACCAGCGCGCTCAACGCCCAGAACGCGCTGATCTCGGCCTCCAACGAGGCGAGCTCGCGGGTCAAGTCGAGCTCCTCCGACGTCGAGCGTTCGGTGCTCGCCGCCAGCTCGAGCTTCGGCCAGGCCATGACCGGCAAGACCGACGAGATCGTCACCTACGTGCAGCAGCAGGCCGACCGCCTGTCGAACATGATCGACGCCAAGCGCGGCGCGCTGGTCGACGCGATCGGCTCGAAGACCAGCCAGCTGACCCTCGACATCGACCGCGTCACCTCGGACGCGCTGAAGTCGATCGAGACGCGCGGCCAGGCCTTCTCGCAGACCATGATGGGCAACGGCTCGGAAGTCGCCCGCACCATCAACGCGGCGAGCGAGATCGCCACCAGCGCGGTCGGCAAGTCGCTCAAGGACCTCGAGCAGGCCTCGCGTTCGGCGATCGACCAGTCGCGCCAGGTCTCGATCGCGGCCGTCACCGAGATGCAGGAGACCAGCAAGATCCTGCGCACCGACACGGTGGCGCTGTTCGAACGTCTGCGCGAAGGCAACATCCTGCTCCAGGAGGTGCTGACCGGTGCGCACGACAACCTCAACTCGCTCGAGCGGGCGCTGGTGACGCGCGTCGCCGACTTCGTCTCGGCGATGAACGACGTCACCTCGCGCAACGGTGCGGCGACGCAGAACCTGGAAGAGCAGCTCAACGTCTTCAACAGCAAGACCACCAAGGCACTCCAGGACCTCGGCGAGTTGTCGACCCAGTTCGACGCGCACGGCAAGGCGCTGGTCGAAGCCGCGCAGGTCGTCGAGCAGAGCAACAAGAACACCACCGCCTCGCTCGCCGAGCGCAAGCAGGCGCTGGAATCGCTGGTCACCACGATCGACCTGCGTACCGCCGATCTCGACCAGCGGCTGTCGCGCTTCACCGGCCTGCTCGATGAATCGCTGGCCGCGGCCGAAGAGCGTGCCCGCGACATCGCCCGCGTCGTCGCCGAGACCGCCGGCGCCGGCTCCGCCGCGATCACCCGCCAGTTCGAGGCGGTGCGCGCGGCGTCGGAAGAGGAGCACCGGCAGACCATCGATGCCATGCACGACATCTACCGCCAGACCACCGACGAGGCGGATGCGATGTTCAAGCAGTCGACCGAGAAGTTCACCAACCTCGTGTCGAGCATGAAGCAGATGGCCTTCGAGATGCACAACGAGCTCGAAGCCACCCGCAACGAGCTGCGCCGCGGCGTGCTCGAGATGCCGCAGGAGGCCGCCGAGAGCACGGCGCAGATGCGCAAGGTGATCGTCGACCAGATCGAGGCGCTCGCCGAGCTCAACCGCATCGTGGCCCAGCACGGCCGTGGCCTCGACGTCACCACGGCGGGCCGCGCCTCCGTCGCCGTCCAGCGCCAGGAAGAGCCGATGATGGCCGTTGCGGGCGCTCGCGCCGCCGAGACCCGCATGCGCGACACCGGCAGCGCGTCCACGCTGCCGCCGCCGGACCTCGGCATGCCGGCGCCCTCGCGCCGCACCGAAGCGCCGCCGGTCGCCCCTGTTGGCAACGACCAGGGCCGTGACGGCTGGCTGTCGGACCTGCTCAACCGGACCGACGCCAACCAGGGTGCACCGACCGGACGTGAGGCTCCCCGTGGCCGCGCCGCAACCGCGCCGCAGCCGCAGGCCCCACAGGCCAGCAGCAATCCGCTGGAATCGCTGTCGCTCGACATCGGCCGGTTGATGGACCGCAACCTCGCGGCCGAGATGTGGGACCGCTACCAGCGCGGCGAGAACAAGGCGTTCACCAAGCGCCTCTACACGCCCGCCGGCCAGAAGGCCTTCGACGAGGTCGCCCGCAAGTACCGCGCCGACCGCAACTTCAAGGGCACGGTCGACCGCTACGTCGCCGAATTCGAGCGCCTGCTCGACGAAGTCGCCCGCGACGGCCGCGGCCCGCAGGAGCTGCGCAGCCACCTGACCTCGGAGACGGGTCTGGTGTACACGCTGCTGGCGCATGCGGCGGGCCGGCTGGGGTAAGCGGCCAACCAACCGCGAATGAGAAAACGGAGGCCTTGCGGCCTCCGTTTTTAGTTTGAAGGTGCCGGGCTCAATTGCCGCCGGGCTGGCCGAACGACAGCCGCTCGGCGAGCACGGCGGCCTGGGTGCGCGAGCCGACGCCGAGCTTGCGCAGGATGGTCGAGACGTGGCCCTTGACCGTCTGCTCGGCGATGTCGAGCTCGCCCGCGATCTGCTTGTTGAGCTTGCCCTCCACGATCATCGCGAGAATGCGCAGCTGCTGCGCCGAAAGGGTGGCCATGCGCGCGGCCAGCTCCACATCGGCGCTCTGGATCGAGCCGCGGCCGCCGACATTGGGCGGCATCCAGATCTCGCCGGCGAGGATCTTCGTGATCGCCTCGGCCATCTCGGGCAGGCCGAGCGATTTCGGGATGTAGCCGGATGCGCCATAGGCGATGGCGCGGCGGATCGTGGCCGCGTCCTGCCGCGCGGAGATGATCGCCACCGGCACGGTCGGGAATTGCGCCGACAGGATGAACAGCGCGGCAAAGCCCTGGATGCCCGGCATCGTCAGATCCCAGAGGATCAGGTCGATGTCGCCGGACTGGACCGTCAAGACGCCGATCGCCTCATCCAGCGATTGGCAGGCGACGATGTCGAGATCGGGCAGCACGCTCGACAGCGCGCTGCGTAGCGCAGCCTGCACCAGCGGATGGTCGTCGCCGATCAGGATGCGCATCGTCAGGGAGTCTCCGGTTCCGTCCCGAACTGTCGGCTCAATGCCTCACCACCGAGAAAGCGCCGAAGGGCCGCCGGCTTGACCGGCTTCGACAGGATCTCGCAGCCACGTGCCCTCGCCTCGTTGCGCACCGCCTCGCTGCGATCACCGGTGACGACCAGCGCGCGGACGGCGCGGCCCGACTTCTGCCTGAGATCGTCGAGAAAGTCCAAGCCGTTGCGGCCGCCGTCGAGATGGTAATCGAGCAGCACGATGTCGGGCGGGACGGCCGCGGCCGTCTCCTTCGCCGCGGCCGCGTCGGTTGCGACCAGCACGCGATGCCCCCAGCCGCCGAGCAGCGCGGAGAGGCCTTCCAGGATCGTCGCATCATTGTCGAGGCACAGGATCGTCAGCGGCCGCTCCGCCACCGCTGGAGCCGCAGTCGCAATCTGGCGCTGGAGCGGCATTCCCGGCCCCTCGGCGAGCGGCACCGTGACGGCAAAGCACGAACCGTGACCCGGCCGCGAACGAACATCGACGGGATGACCCAGCAGCCGTGAGACGCGATCGACGATCGCGAGCCCGAGGCCCAGCCCCTTCTCCGATCCTTGCGCCAGACGCTGGAATTCCTCGAAGATGCGCTTCTGGTCCGCCGCGGCGATGCCGACGCCGGTGTCCCAGACTTCGATGCGCAGTGCGTTGCCGCGCCGCCGGCAGCCGAGCAGGATGCGTCCCCTCGGTGTGTAGCGAAGCGCATTGGACAGCAGGTTCTGCAGGATCCGGCGCAGCAGATGCGGATCGCTGCGCACGGCGTGGCGGCAATCGACGACGCGGAGGACCAGGCCGCATTCGCGCGCCATCGCGGAGAATTCGACGTTCAACTGCACGAAGAGATCAGCGATCGGAAAGTCGGATATCTCGGCCCGAACGGCGCCGGCATCGTAGGAGGAGATGTCGAGCAGCCGGTCGAGCACATGCTCGGTTGAGCGCAGCGCCGTGATGGCGCTGCCGGTGAGGGTTCGCTCCTTCTCGGCCGCGCCGGATCGCGGCGCGGCATGCAGGCTTTCGTCGAGCGCGGACAGAAACAGACGCGCCGCGTTCAGCGGCTGCAGCAGATCATGGCTCGCCGCCGCCAGGAAACGGGTCTTGCCGAGATTGGCCTGCTCGGCCTCCGCCTTGGCCTGCTCGAGCGCCTCGGTGCGCTCGCGGACGCGCAGCTCGAGTCCTTCATTGGCGCGTCGCAACGCTTCCGCGGCCCGATGACGCTCGGTGACGTCGGTGTAGGTCGAGACGTAGCCGCCCTCGGCGGCGCGGTCATAGACGATCTCGAGCACCGTGCCGTCCGGCCGCTTGCGCTCGTAGAGATAGGGCCAGCTCTGCGTGGCGACGTCACGGTTGACCAGGAGGGCGGCGAATTCGGAGGCGGCATATTCGCCGCGCTCGACATTGAAGGCGATGAGATCCGCCAGTGGAAGCCCGACGCGCACGAAATCCGGCGGCAGGTCCAACAGCGCGATGAAACGTCCGTTCCAGGCCGTGATGTTGAAATCGGCATCGAAGGCGCAGATGCCCTGCGGCACGCTCTCCAGCGTGCTTTGCAACAGGCTGCGGTTGAAGCGCAACGCCTCCGAGGCCTCGTCGAGCATCGCCATCGCCTCCCGCCGCGACAGCGAGTGGCCCTCCAGCGACGCTGCAATCACCACGCGCGCCGATGCCGCCCCGATCGCGCCGGCAAGCAGGTTCTCGGTGAATCGGATCGAGTCGAGATCGACCAGTCCCGACGGATCGAGGCGCGACCCCATCCCCGCGACACGGGCCGCCAGATAAGCGTCAAAAGCTGCCGCGCCGCGCTCGACGCCGACGAAACGCAGCGCCAGCGCGCGGAGATCGTCGAGCCGGACCAACACGCGCGACGACAATTTCGGGATGGATTCACGAACGACACCGTCGGCGAACGCGGCCGCCTGGTTGCGCTCGACGGTCGATTGCCGTCCGAGCGCCGAGACGATGAGAAAGCAGACGAGATTCGCGCCAAGGCTCCATAGCGTGGCGTGCGAAATCGGATCAACGCCTTCGAGGCCCAACAGCGCATTGGGCTTGAGCCAGGCGAGTTGCCACGGGCCGTGGCGGACGATCTCCTCGATCCCAGGCCACAGAGGCGCGGCCGAGGGCAGCAGCAGCGTGTAAGCCCAGATGAAGAAGCCGACCGCGATCCCGAGCGAGGCGCCGGCCTTGTTGGCCCGCGGCCAGAACAGCCCGCCGACGAACGCCGGACCGAATTGCGCGACCGCGACGAACGACAAGAGGCCAATCACGGTGAGCGGATAGGACTGATTGACCAGGCGGTGCATCAGATAGGCGAGCAGCAGGATTCCGAGAATCGACAGCCGGCGCACCGTCACCAGCACCGAGGTCATCGGCCGGCTCTGCGCGCGCAGGCCGAAGACGCGCGAGCGCAGCAGCAGCGGCATGATGACGTCGTTGCACAGCATGGTGCTGAGTGCGACCGACGTCATGATCACCATACCGGTGGCGGCCGACAGTCCGCCCAGGAACGCGATCAGGCTGATGGTGCCCGCGTCGGCCGCGATCGGCAGCGAGATGACATAGGTGTCGGGGTCCATCATCGCGCCGAACCGGTTGAGCCCGGCTGCGGCGATCGGCAGGATCAGCAGGCTGAACAGCGCAAGGTAGGCCGGGTAAAGCCAGGCCGCGGTGCGCGTGTGGCTCGGACTTTCATTCTCGACGACCGCGACATGGAAGGCCTGCGGCAGGCACAGGAAGGCGATTCCTGAGATGATGATGGTCGCGGGCCACACCGGCTGCGTCGGATCGAAGCTCAGGATTCCCGCGAGCTGCGGCTCCGACCGGAATTGCGACAGCAGAGCGGCCGGCCCGCCTGATAGTCCGAACAGCACGAACAGCGCGACGATCAGGAATGCGAGCAGCTTGACGACGCTCTCAAAGGCGATCGCGAGCATCAGGCCGCGATGATGCTCGCTGGCGTGGACGTGCCGGACGCCGAACACGATCGCGAACAGCGCCATCGACGCGGCGACGCCGAACGCGGAATCCTGCCAGAAACGCAAGCCCTCGCCGCCGGCCCGCTCGGGCTGGAGGATGAGGTAGTCGAAGCTCTTGCCCACGGCCTTGAGCTGGAGCGCAATGTAGGGAAGCACGCCCAGCAGCGATGCGAGCGTCACGAAGGCCGCGAGCACCTGGCTCTTGCCGTAGCGTGCGGCGATGAAGTCCGCGATCGAGGTGACGTTCTGCGCCTTGGCGATCGCAATCACCTTGGACAGCAGCCTCTGGCCGAACAGCAGCACCAGCGTCGGGCCGATATAGATCGTGGCGAAGTCCAGCCCGCTGGTGGCGGCGCGCCCGACCGATCCGTAGAAGCTCCACGACGTATTGTAGACCGCGAGCGTCAGGCAATAGCTGATCGCGGCCGCCCAGGAGTTTGGCGACACCAGCGGCCCAGCGGCGCTCCGCCGGTCGCCCCACCAGGCCACCAGGAACAGCGTGGTCACATAGCCGGCAGCGACCGCAAGAACGAACCACGCCTGCACGACATCCTCACCCGAGACCTCCGATCCGCCGGCGACGAGCGGGGCCGGATCGCCGGCGGATACTAAGGCGTTTTCAATCGCATGGAAGGCTATTCATGCCGGAGAGAGCGGCGGCCGGAAGATCTCCGGCCGCCGACGGCAGTCATTCAGCTGCCTCGCGGGACAGCCGTTGCTGCGGTACGCGCTTGAGCGCCAGGTTGACCGCGACGGCCACCGCGATGTTGAGCGCGAGCGCGAGCAGACCGGTGTAGATCGCGACCTTGCCGGCGCCGAAGTCGATGCTGTGCAGCGGCTTCAGCCCGTCGGACCAGGCCAGCCACGATCCTCCGACGAGACCGACGGCCCAGCCGGCAAGCAGTGCCGTGCTCGAGAACCAGTTCAGGTAGAGACCGAACACCAGCGCCGGCAGCGTCTGCAGGATCCAGAGGCCTCCGAGCAGTTGCAGGTCGAGCGCGAACTGCGTCGGCATCAGCAGGATCGCGAGCAGCGCGCCGACCTTCACCAGCATGGAGGTGATCTTGGCGACCTTCGCCTCGCCGGCCGGCGTCACCTTCGGATCGACCCACACCTTCCAGAAATTGCGGGTGAACAGGTTGGCCGCGCCGATGCTCATGACGGCGGCCGGCACCAGCGCGCCGATCGCGATCGCGGCGAAGGCGAAGCCCGCGAACCAGCTCGGGAACAGCATCTTGAACAGCTCGGGCACGACGTCGTTGTTGCTCGCGAGCTTCAATCCCGCCGCGTGGCCCATGTAGCCCAGCAGCGCGAGCAGGCCGAGCAGCAGCGTGTAGGCCGGCAGCAGCATCGCATTCTTGCGAATGGTGTTGCCGCCCGAAGACGCGAAGATGCCAGTCAGCGTATGCGGGTACATGAAGGCGGCGAGCGCCGAGCCGAGCGCCAGCGAGGCGTAGGGCACGATCTGCGCCGGCGACAGCAAGGTGCCGCCTGCGCCTTTCGCCGCGAACGCCGCGTCCGCCGCGGTGAAGATCGCACCGTAGCCGCCGAGCTTCGAGGGCACGATCGCGATCGCTGCGATCACCACGATGTAGATCATGATGTCCTTGACGAAGGCGATCAGCGCCGGGGCGCGCAGGCCCGACGAATAGGTGTAGAGCGCCAGCACCAGGAAGGCGAGCACGAGCGGCACCTCGCCGTGCAGGCCGAGCGCCTTGATCGCGACCTCCATGCCGATGAGCTGGAGCGCGATGTAGGGCATCGTCGCCAGCACGCCGGTGGCTGCGACCGCAAGCTCGAGCCCGCGCGAGCCGTAAGCGCCGCGCACCACGTCGCCGGCGGTGACATAGCCACGCTCCTTGGCGACCTTCCACAGCACCGGCATCACCGCGAACACGAAGGGATAGACGATGATGGTGTAGGGCAGCGCGAAGAAGCCGTAGGCGCCGACCGCATAGACCAGTGCCGGAACGGCGATCACGGTGTAGGCGGTGTAGAAGTCGCCGCCGACCAGGAACCAGGTGATCCAGGTCCCGAACTTGCGGCCGCCGAGGCCCCACTCGTCGAGATGGGCGAGCGTCTCCGGCTTGCGCCAGCGCGAGGCGACGAAGCCCATGCCGGTGACGAGGATGAACAGTGCGAGGAATACGGCGAACGCCGCGCTATCGACATCAGCCAGCACGACGCACGCTCCTGTAGACGATCCAGGTAAGCAGCGAGGTGAGCGGCACCCAGGCGAGCTGGTACCAGTAGAAGAACGGGAAGCCGAACAGATAGGGCTCCCGGATATTGTAGAACGGCACGATCATCAGGCCGATGAACGGCAACAACAGCAGCAGGCGTACCATGCGCTCTCCTCCCCTGTGAGTGAAGTCGACGCGCCTTGTCGTGGGCACGCCTTGAGCGCGATATAGCTGACAACGACCGGCAGCCCCTCCCCCTACCTTGGCTCGGCCAGACCCCCATACTTTCGTATCGTCCCGTCATTGCTTGGAGCCCGCGACAAAATTGCGAAGCAATTTTGCGCTGGCGACGAAGCAATCCAGACTGCCTTTCGCAGAGACAGCCTGGATTGCTTCCGCCTTCGCCAAGGCTACGACGGACACGTCGCTACGCTCGCAATGTCGGCTGAGAGAGCACGCCTCCCTCGTCTCGCGCGAACTTGCGGCGCTATCGCCTGCCGCTCGGCGCTGCGGCCGGTTTCGGCGGTTCGGGCGGCGGGGCGGCCGGCGCGCTGTTGCTGGCGCCGAACAGCACGCGGGTCGGGTTGCGGTCGAAATTGTTCACGGCGCGGCTGATGTCGCCGAGGGTACGGCGGCCGTCGGCCATCAATGCGCCGGAGCGCTTGTCGAAATCGTCGGCGAGCTCGCGGATCGACTTCACCGCCTGGAACAGCTCGCCGCCGTCCTTGCCGCCGGCGAGCGTGTTGAGGCCGAGCATGAGATTGTCGGCCTTGAGCATGACGCCGTCGACCTTGGCCATCACGCCGTCGATCTTCTCGGAATTGCGCGCGAGCGAGTTGGTGAAGGTCTCGAGATTCTTCAGCGAGTTCTTCACGGACTCCTGGTTGTCGGCGACGATCTTGTTGATGTTCTGCAGCGTGCCGCGGATCGCCTCGGTGACGTCCTGCAGCTTGTTGGGGTCGGCCGTCAGCGTCGGGATGCCGTCCTGGTCGAGCGGCGGCGGAGCCGCGGCTTCGTCGCCACCCTTGAGCGAGATCGCGGCAACGCCGGTGAGGCCCTGGAATTCGAGGCCGACCAGCGTGTCCTTGCGGATCGGGGCGTTGTTCTCGATCATGGCGAGTGCGACAACCCGCCGCGGGTTGTCGAGCTTCACCGAGACCACCTCGCCCACCCGGATACCGTTGAAGTTGACGCTGCCGCCGTTGCGCAGGCCCGCCGCCGGGCCCTCGAACACCACGCGCAAGGGGCTGCGCTGCTTGGTGGTGTGCAACGACTGGAACCAGAGCACGAAGCCGATCGCCGCGGCGATCACCGCCAGCGTGAACGACCCGATCAAGACGTAGTTCGCCCGCGTTTCCATCAGGTGCTCCGGCTACTCATCCCAGCTAGTCAACCCAGCCACTCAACCCAAGGCACTCACCCCATGACCGCGCGGGCGCGCTTGCCATGGAAATACTGTCTCAACCAGGGATGCTGCGAGGCCTGCATGTCGGCGATCGACCCTGCCGCAATGATCTTACCGTTCCCTAAAACGGCGATGCGGTCGCATGCGGTGTAAAGGCTGTCGAGATCGTGGGTTACCATGAAAACCGTCAGCCCCAAAGTGCGCTGGAGCGTCCTGACCAGCTCGTCGAAGTCGCCGGCGCCGATCGGATCGAGGCCCGAGGTCGGCTCGTCCAGGAAGACGAGGTCGGGATCGAGCGACAGTGCGCGCGCCAGCGCCACGCGCTTGATCATGCCGCCCGACAGCTCCGAGGGAAATCGCTCGGCAACCTCCGGCTTGAGGCCGACCATGGCCAGCTTGGCCATGGTGATCTCGTCCATCAGCCGCTGCGAGACGCGGAGATATTCGCGCATCGGAAACTGGATGTTCTGCCGCACGGTCAGCGAGGAGAACAGCGCGCCCTGCTGGAACAGGACGCCCCAGCGCCGTTCGACGTTGCGCCGCTGCGAGGTGTTGGAGGAATCCAGATCGACGCCGAATACTTCAATGGAGCCCGCGACCTTCGGCACGAGGCCGATGATGGTTCGCGTCAGCACCGATTTGCCTGCGCCTGATGGACCGACGAAGCCAAGGATCTCGCCGCGCTTGACGTCGAGGTCGAGGCCGTCGAGCACGCGCGTTGAGCCGAACTGCACGGTGACGTCACGGACGCGGATGATGGGGTTTTGAATTTCGCTTTGAGCTACTGTCGCCATCGTCACATTCCGATCGCGGCGAAGAAGATGGCGAACACGCCGTCCATGACGATGACGAAGAAGATGCCTTTGACGACGGATGACGTCGTGTGCTGGCCCAGCGATTCCGCACTGCCCTGCACGGCAAGCCCTTCGACGCAGGCAACGATGCCGATCACCGCGGCCATGACCGGGGCCTTGACGATGCCGACGATGAAATGGTCGATCGAGATGGCGTCGCGCAAACGCAGCAGGAAGGCCTCGGGCTCGACCCCGCCATAGAGCCAGGCCACGAGCCCGCCGCCATAGAGCGCAGCCATCGCGCCGAGGAAAGCCAGGATCGGCAGCGCCAGCACCAGCGCCATCATGCGCGGTAGCACCAGCACCTCGATCGGATCGAAGCCCATGGTGCGCAGCGCGTCGATCTCCTCGCGCATCTTCATCGAGCCGAGCTCGGCGGTGTAGGCGCTGCCCGAGCGCCCCGCGACCATGATCGCGACCAGCAAGACGCCGATCTCGCGCAGCACCAGCACGCCGAGCATGTCGACCACGAAGATGTCGGCGCCGAATCTTCGGAAATGGAAGATGCCTTGTTGCGCGATGATGCAGCCGATCAGGAAGGTGATCAGCACGATGATCGGCACCGCGCGCCAGCAGACCTGCTCCATGTGATGCACGGTCGAGGTCAGGCGGAACGAGCGCGGATGGATCAGGACGCGAAACCATGCCGCGAGCACGGCGCCCAGCATGTCGACGAGCCCCGCGATCGTCCCGCCGACGCCGGCCACGGCCCGGCCGATCTGCTCCAGCATGCCGGCGATGGTGATCGGACTGTTGTCGATTACGGCGCCCGCCCGGACCCGCCGCACCTCGTCCACGAGGCTGGAATAATTGGCGGACAGCCCGGCGATCTGCGCCTCGACCGGCCCCTTGGTGAGGCTGCGGCGCAGCCGCTCGATCAGCCAGGCCCCGAAGGTGTCGAGCTTGGCGACTTCGGACACGTCGATGAAGATGCTTTGGGGGGTGCCGGCGAGCTTCTCGGCGTCGGCCACCATCCGTTCCAGGACCGGCGCGAAGCTCGCGGTCCAGGTCCCAGTGGCGCAAAGTGCCAGCGCGTTGCCCTTGGCAATCCGTTCCAGCTTCGGATCGCTGTTCAAGATGTCCGCTCCCGTACTGGGGCGGAGAAAATCAGAGAGTTGCGCACGCGCCCTTACCCAGAGAAGGTATCCCCAAGGGGTAAATGTTAGTTGCTAGAGGTAACTAGCAGGTTCAAATTTCGCCAGAGTTCAAAATGACTTCCATGAAATTTGCGTCCCTGGCGGCGCGAATCGAGCGCTTCCCGATCGCGGGCAGCTTTACCATCAGCCGCGGGCCCAAGACCGAGGCCGTGACCGTCATGGCCGAGGTCAGCCGGGACGGGCTGACCGGCCGCGGCGAGTGCGTGCCCTATCCCCGCTATGGCGAGACGCCCGAGGCGACGCTGGCGGCCATCCAGGCCATGCAGCAGGCCGTTGCCGATGGTATCTCGCGGCAGGCTCTGCAGGCCGCCATGGCGCCGGGTGCGGCCCGCAACGCCCTGGATTGCGCCCTGATCGACCTCGAGGCCAAGGCGGCGGGCCAGCGGGCCTGGAACCTGCTCGAGCGCCCGGTGCCGGGCGAGCGCACCACGGCGTACACGATCTCGTTAGGGACCCCCGAGGCCATGGCCGCCGCGACCGCCAAAGCGGCGCACCGGCCGCTGCTCAAGATCAAGCTCGGCGGCGACGGCGATCCGGAGCGGATCGCGGCGGTGCGCAAGGCCGCGCCCGAATCCGAGCTGATCGTCGATGCCAACGAGGCCTGGACTGAGGCCAATCTGGAAGCCAACCTCGCCGCCTGCGCCGCCGTCGGCGTCACGCTGGTGGAGCAGCCGCTGCCGGCGGGCAAGGACGCGGTGCTGGCACGGATCAAGCGGCCGCTCGCGGTCTGCGCCGACGAGAGCGTTCACGACCGCTCCTCGCTTGCGCCCTTGCGCGACCGCTACGACGCCGTGAACATCAAGCTCGACAAGACCGGCGGCCTCACCGAGGCGCTGGCGATGGCCGATGCGGCGCAGGCGCTCGGCTTCGAGATCATGATCGGCTGCATGGTCGCGACGTCGCTGTCGATGGCCCCCGCCATGCTGGTGACGCCGCAGGCACGCTTCGTCGATCTCGACGGCCCGCTGCTGCTGGCCCGCGACCGCGACCATGGGCTGCGTTACGACGACAGCCTGGTCTATCCGCCGGACGTCTCGCTCTGGGGCTGAGCCATGAGCCGGTGCCGCGCCGACCAGATCAGCAGCGCGCCACCGGCGGCCATCGCCGCCATGACGTAATACAGGCCGTCGCCGATGCGGGCGTAGATCGCGCCTGACGCGATCGAGGTCGTGGCACCCAGGAGACCGTTGCACGCGGCATAATAGCCCTGACCGCGCGCGATCTGATGCGAGGGCACGCGCTGCACCAGGAGGTTCATCGTGCCGACGATGGTCATGCCGAAGGTGAGGCCGTGGCCGAGCTGCACGATCGCGAGCAGCGCCAGCGGCGGCTCGCTCGCGGTGACGATCCAGCGCACCACTGCGCTCAAGCCTCCGATCGCGATCATGGTGGAGGGATGCAGCGAGAAGCGCGGCGACAGTGCGAAGACGACGATCTCCGCGATCACGCCCAGCGTCCACAGGCCCGCGATCGTCAGCCCGCTGATGCCATGGAGCTGCCAGTTGATGGCCGAGAAGGTGTAATAGGCGACGTGGCTGCCCTGGATCAGCGCCGCCGAGACGATGATCGCCCAGAAGCCGGCATCGCGCAGCAGCGCCTTGCCGGCATGCCTCTCCGCCGTCTTGCGCCTGACATCGTCGAGCGGCTGCAGCAGCAGGCTGGCTGCGACAGCAACGACGGCCCAGGCGACGATGATCCAGATCAGGTCGCGCGGCGCGATGACGTCGATGAGATAGCCGCAGGCGAGCGAGCCGGCGGCGAAGGCCGCCGAGCCCCACAGCCGCAACGGTCCGTAATCGAGCCCGTAGCGAGCGACGCCGCGCAGCGCATAGGCATCGGTCAGCGGCATCGTCGGCGTCCACATCATGCAGGTCAGCGCGTAGATCAGGAACAGCGCCAAGGGTTGCTGCTGCAGGCCGACCGCCGCAAATCCGATCGCGGTCGCCAGCACCGACAGCATCATGGCGGCGCGGATGGCGTGTCGCTTTTCGGCAAAGGCGGTCACCTGCGGCAAGGTGGTGAAACGCGTGATCGCCGGCAGCGCGTTGATGAGCCCGATCCAGGCCGCGTCGATGCCGATCGCCTTCAGCCATACCGGGAAGAACGGCAGATGCGTGCCCGAGACCGCGAAGACGGCCGAGTAGAACAGGGCGAGACTGACGGCGAATCGCCGCTTCCTGGCTGCCGCGGTGGGGATTTGTGATTCGGACTGCATCAAACCAATTGCGATTCGGTCGATATCGTGGTGATCGTTACATTAACGCGCACTGATTTGCGCGACGAGATCGCCATGGCCAACGAAGCATTCGCACTCTCGCCTATGTCTGCCCGCGCAGCGGAGCCGAACGAGCAGGATTACGACGCGATCCGCGAAGCCTTCATGGAGACGGCGCGCGGCCGCTGGTTCCTCGGCGAATACGCCAAGCGCAACCGCAATGCCGACACGCGCATGGTGCTCGACGCGGTCGCGAAGATCGAGGAAACCCTTGCGGCGCAGCGGCAACCCGTCGTCGAGGACCGCCTGCCCGAGGCGCTGATCGAGATCCGCCGCGCGATCCGCGAGGCCGAGACCATTGCGCTTGCTGCCTTCGACCCTGCGGCGATCGAGGCGAGCCTCGCGCCGATCCCGCGCGGGGTGCGCATCATCAAGGAGATCTCCTGGCGCTGGCGCGAGATCGGCGCCGACGGGCGAATCTGCGACCTCATTGATTCGCAGCTCGCCTCGATCGAGTCCGCCTGCGGACAGGCCTCGACCATCGATCCCCGTGTCGAGCTCAAGATCGCCTTCGATCTCCTCAAGGATCGGGTCGACCAGACCGAGGGCGGCGCAACGCCGCAGGCGGCGCCCCCGGCTCCGATGCAGGACGTGCCGTCATCCGTCGCCGAAGCACCCGTCGAGACCGCGCCTGCGGCGATGACCAGCGAAGCACCCGTGGCTTTTACGGAGCCGCCGCAGGACGTCGCAGCAAGTGTCGAGCCCGAAGCCGCCATAGCAGCGACCGGCACCGCAGAAGCATCCGCCGCGGCTGAGCAGGCACTGCACGAGCAGGCACTCGACGAGCAGGCAGTGGATACGGCCGCCGCGACGAAGATTGCGGCCGAAAGCCAGATCGCCGTTCAAGACATCGCGCTCGACCAGGTCGCGCCGGAGACCGTCACGCCCGAAGCTGCCGCGCATGAAGAGATCTCGTTTGAGGCGCCGGCGACCGAGCCTGCCGTCGATGCCGCTGACGCCTTCGCGCTCGATGCGGCCGCGCAGGCCGAGGACGACGCCGTGCTCGAGGCCATTGCGCTCGAGATGGCCGCGCCCGATCCGGAGTTCGACGAGATCATCGCCCCGGTCGAGTTGGACGCGGCTGTTCCGGAGCCGATGCAAGCGGAGACCGCAGCACCCGTCGCCGCCGAGCTTGCCGAGCCGGTCGCACCAGAGCCTGTCGCCGCCCCTGTCGTGGAAGAACACCCGGCGGACGCACCGATCGCGTTGGACTCGCTCGCGCGCCTCACCGACGCCATTGCGGAGGCCGCCGCCGAAGTGATGGAGCAGCAGGCCCCGGCGATGGCAGCCACCGCCATCTTCGCCGCGGCGCCGGCCACATCACTGCCGACGCCCTCGCCGGCCCCGGAGCCCTCGCTCGGCGCCACCATCCTCGCCAGCGGCATCCTGCAAAAGCCCCGCGCGCCGGCAAATGACCCGCTCGCTCCGATCCGCCGCATGACCCAGGCCGAGAAGATCGCGTTCTTCTCGTAAAGGGGCCGCGCACTTTCTTGTCCCGGACAAGCGAAGCGCAGATCCGGGACCCAGAGGCCACGAACTCCTCGGCAGCATAGGCCCCGGCTCTGCAGCGCACCGCCGACCGGACGATGTTTCACATCGCCGGGTTAGCGCTGTGCTGCGTCCGGGGCACAGGAGTGAGTATTGATGCGCGCTCTTTCCGCATCGTCATTGCGAGCGTAGCGAGGGTTACTTAATCACCCGCAATTCCACACCGCTCCGATCGGCGTGCGCGTCCAGCACGGGCCGAAGCTGCCGCCGTTGTAGCGGCCGCCGTTGAAGCCGGGGCGGCCGAAATAGTGCCACTCGCCGTCCCAGCGGTAATATTGCGGAACCGGATCGATGTACCAGTGACGCCGATCGGCGCGCGACATTCGGCGCATCGCGTCCTTCTGCTTGTAGAGCGGAATGCTGTTGCTCAAGGGCTGGCGATAGCCCGGCAGGAAGCCGTAGCCCTGCCAGGCCTGCTTTGGGCGCTTTTGCGTTGACGCAGCGGACGCGACGACCGGCAGTAGCGACAGGACGATGGCAACAAATAGACACATAAGGCGAGACATGGCGCGAACATAGACAGTCAGGTGCAAGCGCGCCATTCAAATTCGAGTGCGGGACGTTTCGCCGCTTCTGCCGATCAGCCGCTGCGGATAGACTTGCAACGCGCAGCGTGAACGCTGTGCGGACAGCTTGAATGTTCCGGAGTGACCGAATGCCTGAGAGCCCGCACGTCGGCGCATTTGCGATCGTTCCCAGCAACGATCTTCCCGCTGCGATTCCCTTCTGGGAACGTCTCGGCTTCGCGCGCACGGGCGGCGATGCCGGTTACGTCATCATGAGGGGCTGGGGTTGCGAGGTGCATCTCACGCAAGCCGGCGACGGCCCGTGGCGCGTGCCGGAACACAATCCCTTCGGCGTGTTCATTCGCACGCCCGATGTCGAGGCCATTGCCGCGCGCGTGGACGATCTCATCATCCGGCCCGGCGGCGTGCTGCGTCACCGTGAATGGGGCATGTATGAGGTCGGCATCAACGGCCCCGACGGTCTCCTCGTCCGCATCGGCTGGCCATCGGAGCTGATGCGCCAAGCCGGCTAGCTGATCACGCCCTTCCTGATCAGGAAGCAGCCGTAACCCCTGCTGTCGCCGACCTGCACGACGCCGAAGCCCGCCGCCGCCGCGCGATAGAAATCCGCCCGTGAGAGCTTGCCGGGAGCTATGGCGCCGCCGCTGGCGCGTTCGATCTCGGCCAGCACCGCGCGCTGCACGTCGGGCACGCGATCGGGATCGTCGACCGGCGTCATCACGCGCACCGGATCTGGATCGAAATCATCGAGCGGATAGACCGACATGATGGCGCGGACGGCCGTCTCCATCGTCATGCCCGGGAGCTGGATCAGGCGCTGCGACGATGTCGAGCGGGCGATGTGCGTGGCCGGGTGGTTGGCATCGACGACCACGAGATCGTCGCCGTGGCCCATGGAGGCCAGCAGCCAGAGCAGGTCGGGCGTCAGGATCGGATCGATCGATTTCAGCATGTGACGGCGGTTCCTCTTAGCGATCGTTCACCATAGCAGGTTCCAAGCGTGATTCAGATCACGGAGGCCATCATGGTGACTGGGATCACGGACCTCAAGCTCGAACGCGGTCAGGCTTCGTCGCAACCAATCTCGTATCGAGATCAGTGCCAAAGGAGCACGCCATGTTCCGTCTAAAGCCTCTGCTGATGACAGCCAGCCTTGTGGGAAGCCTGTTCGGCTTCGCCTGCGGCCCTGTTTCCGCGCAAGTTGCCCCGGTCGAGCCGGCCCCCACCGCGCTGCAGGGCCCGGAGCAGCGGGTTGCCCTGGTGATCGGCAATTCGAACTACCAGAACGCCCCGCAGCTGCAAAACCCCGACAATGATGCGCAGTCCATGGCGCAGTTCCTGAACTCCGCCGGCTTCGAGGTGGTTGCAGCAACTGACCTGACCCAGAACGACATGCTGCGCGTGGTGCAGGACTTCTCCGCAAAAGTCTCCGCGCGCGGCCCGAACACGGTGGCGATGGTCTACTACGCCGGCCACGGCGTGCAGCTCGCCGGCGAGAACTATCTCGTTCCCGTCGATGCGAAGGTGTCCAACCCTACTGAGCTCGTCAACAATTCGGTGCGCCTCGTCGACGTGATGTCGACGCTGGAGACGATCCCGAGCCGCATGCGCATCGTCATCCTCGATGCCTGCCGCAACAACCCGTTCCCGACCGTCAATGATGCCGGCCGCGGCCTTGCCATCGTCGATGCGCCGAACGGATCGATCGTCGGCTACTCGACCGCGCCGGGCGCCGAAGCGCTCGACGGCACCGGTGGTCACAGCCCGTACACGCAAGCCTTCCTGAACGTCGCGCGCGAGCCCAACGTGCCGATCGAGCAGCTGTTCAAGCGCGTCCGCCTGCAGGTGAACCAGACCACGAGCGGCGCGCAGATCCCGTGGGAGAGCTCCTCGCTCACCTCGGACTTCACCTTCTTCGGTGACACCGTGGTCGCCGCCAACCGCGCGCCGGTCAAAGCGCCCGTCGTGCAGATGGCCGCCAACCTGCCGAGCCGCTCGACGCGCCAGGCCTATGACTACGTCGTGTCCGAGGGCCGGCCGGAATATTATCAGGAGTTCATCCAGATGTATCCGCACGACCCGCTGTGCGACCACGTCCGCTGGCTGCTCAACAACATCCTGCTCTCGCAGGCCTGGCACAAGGCGGTGCTCGTGAACTCACCGCTCGGCTACAAGAGCTTCTACGACAGCTACGGCAACAGCCCCTATGCGCAAATGGCGCTGAAGCTGCAGGTGCAGCCGAAGCAGATCCCCCTGATGCAGGCGACCAAGTTCCTGGCTCCGCAGAACATTGCCCCGACCTTCAAGATCGGCAATCTCGGCCAGCCCAAATACATGCCGCTGCAGCAGGGTAATGGTGGTGGCCAGAGCAATGGCAACCTGCCCATCGTGCAGAAGCCGGTCGATGGAAACGTCATCGGCAAGCCCGGCAATGGCGGCCAGATCGTCAACCTGCCGGCGGGCAACAACAACCAGCCGAACGGCACGCCGTCGCAGACCCCGGGCAAGATCGTCACCATGCCTGCGCCGACCAACACGCCCAACAATGGCGGTACCGGCAAGATCGTGACCTTGCCTGCGACCAACAACAAGCCGGACGTCGGCAACGTCAACGGCAAGCCTGGCAAGATCGTGAGCATGCCGGTGAATGTCGGCAAGGGCGGCACGAATGCCGAGACCAAGCCGGTCGTTCAGACCCAGAACAACCCGATCCGCGTCAACAACGGTGTGAAGATCAACAACACTCCGGTGAACAAGGTGCAGGTGCAGAACAACAACCACCCGCAGTTCAATGCGACCAACCGCATGGTCAACAACGGTGGCAACAATTTCCGCCAGTCGATGAACCAGGCCCCGAGCATGGGCGGCGGCAACAACCACCGCGGTTTCATGCACTGATCGCCGCAAGCGAGACGACAAAGGGGCAGAGCGCAAGCGTTCTGCCCCTTCTTCATGTCGACTCTTAGAGGTCGTCATTCCGGGATGCGCGAAAGGCGCGGACCCGGAATCCATTGTGCGGCGGAGTCGGTAGGGAAATGGATTTTGGGTTCGCGCTCACGCCCCGGAATGACGACTAAGCCACCAGCTCGGCAAACAGATCCGCGTCGATATTGCCGCCGGACAGCACGATGACGACATTCTTGCCGGCGACGTCGAGGCGGCCGGCGAGCAGTGCGGCAAGACCGACGGCGCCGCCGGGCTCGACCACCAGCTTCAGCTCGCGATAGGCGAACGCGACGGCAGCGCCGACTTCCTTGTCCGACGCCGTGACGCCACGCGCGAGCAGCTTGCTATTGATCGCAAAGGTCATCTCGCCGGGGATCAGCGCCATCAGCGCATCGCAAATGGTGCGGCCCGCGGGCCCATGCGGCTCGCGATGGCCTGCGGTCAGCGAAATGCCGTGATCGTCGAACGCCTCGGGCTCGGCCACCACGATCTCGGCTTGGGAATAGCGCGCCTTCACGGCCGTCGCGACGCCCGCGATCAGGCCGCCGCCGGAGGCCGGCGCCACCACGATGTCAGGGCTGAGGCCGAGAGCCGCCATGTCCTCGGCGATCTCGCGGCCGGCAGTGCCCTGCCCTGCGATCACGAAGGGATCGTCATAAGGCCTGACCAGCGTCGCACCGCGCTTCTCGGCGATGCCGCGCGAGATCGCCTCGCGGTCGTCCTTGTCGCGATCATAGAGCACGACTTCGGCGCCGTAGGATTTGGTGCGCTCGCGCTTGGACAGCGGCGCATCCGCGGGCATCACGATGGTCGCCTGCATGTCGAGGATTTTTGCCGCCGCCGCCACGCCCTGGGCGTGGTTGCCGGAGGAGAACGCGACGACGCCGCCGGCGCGCTTGTCCTGCGGGATCGAGAACACTTTGTTGAAGGCGCCGCGGAACTTGAAGGAGCCGGTGCGCTGGAGCATCTCCGGCTTCAAAAACACTTTCGCACCAACGCGCTCGTTGAGCACCGGAAAGGACAGCAGCGGGGTGCGGATGGCGTAAGGCGCGATCACACGCGCGGCGGCATCGATGTCGGCAGGGCCGATCGGGAGAAGCTGTTCGGTCATGGCTGACCTTATCGCGGCCATCGAGCCGCGGGCAAGACACCTCCGCGCGAGGAAATCTTCCCCTTAGGCGACGAAACGCGGCTGTTCCGCACCGTTCCGGCCCGGCAGCACAGCCCCTACCGCCCGGATACTGTCGACAAAGGCCCTCGCCGAGGCTTCCCAGGTGTAGTTGGCGGCGAATTCGACACAGTCCTGCCGGGAGACATCGAGCGCCGCGAAGCAGGCGCTGCGCAGGTCGTGATCGAGCGCGCCGACCGGAGCGTCGCCGATCACGTCGCGGGGTC
The DNA here is from genome assembly GCF_032144035.1 of Bradyrhizobium sp. WYCCWR 12699. Lineage (NCBI taxonomy): Bacteria > Pseudomonadati > Pseudomonadota > Alphaproteobacteria > Hyphomicrobiales > Nitrobacteraceae > Bradyrhizobium > Bradyrhizobium sp. WYCCWR 12699. Next base: position 119,284 of record NZ_JAVTJN010000034.1, on the reverse strand, counting down.
CCTTCACCGGGAAGGCTGCGACCGGCAGGCCGCTCGCCAGCGCCTCCAGCAGGACCAGGCCGAACGTGTCGGTCTTGCTCGGGAAGACGAACACATCGGCGGCCGCATAGATCTCCGCCAGGGCCTCGCCGTGCTTCTCGCCGAGGAAGATCGCATCGGGATAGGCCTCTTCCAGCGCGGCGCGGGCCGGGCCGTCGCCGACGATCACCTTGGTGCCGGGCAGATCGAGCTCGAGGAACGCTTCGAGATTCTTCTCCACCGCGACGCGGCCGACCGACAGGAACACCGGTGCCGGCAGGCAGAGGTCGATGGCGCGCGGATGGAACACATGGGTGTCGACGCCGCGGGGCCACAGCACGACATTGTCGAAGCCGCGCTCGGTCAGCTCGCGGGCGAGCGCCGGCGTTGCCGCCATCACGGCGCGGCTGGGGGCATGGAAACGGCGCAGCGCGCGCCAGATCAGCGAGCCCGGCACCGGCACGCGGGCGCGGACATATTCGGGAAAGCGGGTGTGGAAGCTGGTCGTGAACGGCAGCCTGCGCTGGCGGCAATAGCGGCGGACCATCAGGCCGATCGGCCCCTCCGTCGCAATGTGGATGCTATCCGGCCGCGCCTCCTCGATCAGCTTGGCAATCCGTGCCGGGCGCGGCATGGCCAGCCGCACGTCGCGATAGCTCGGCATCGCAAAGGTGCGGAACGATTGCGGCGTCAGGAACGTGAACTGGACGCCGAGCGCCTCCGCGGCGTCAGCGAGTTTGGTCAGCGTCCGAACCACACCATTGACTTGCGGGTGCCAGGCGTCGGTCGCGACCAGGATGCGCATCAGGCGGCCTCTGTCATGCAGCTCTGGCTGCAACCTGGGGAACGTCTGCCGGCTTCTGCAGATGATCCGCCCAAGTGATGATCTCGAAATGACCGTCGTCATGCTCGACGAGCGCCGTGCAGCTCTCGACCCAGTCGCCGCAATTCATGTAGCGAATGCCTCCCTCGTCGCGGATCACGGCGTAGTGGATGTGGCCGCAGATCACGCCGTCGGCATCGTGACGCCGCGCCTCGGCGGCGAGCGCCTGCTCGAACGCGCCGATATAATTCACCGCGTTCTTGACCTTCTGCTTGGCCCATTGCGACAGCGACCAATAGGGCACCTTGAACAGGCGACGGAAGAAGTTGACGAAGCGATTCATCTGGATCGCGAAATCGTAGGCCTTGTCGCCGAGATGGGCGAGCCATCGCGCGTTCTGCACCACGAGATCGAAGATGTCGCCGTGGATGACGAGGTAGCGCTTGCCGTCGGCGCCGGTGTGGACGGTGTTCTCGACCACGTCGATGCCGCCGAAATGCGTGCCGTAATAATTGCGCAGGAACTCGTCGTGATTACCGGGGATGTAGATGACCTTGGCGCCCTTGCGCGCCTTGCGCAAAAGCTTCTGGACGAGGTCGTTGTGGGATTGCGGCCAGTGCCAGCTCGATTTCAGCGCCCAGCCGTCGACGATGTCGCCGACCAGATAGATCGTGTCGGCATCGTGGTAACGCAGGAAGTCGAGCAGAAGATCGGCTTGAGAACCGCGGGCTCCGAGATGAACGTCGGAGATGAACAACGTGCGAAAGCGCCGCTCCGGGCTCTCGTCACTCACATCGTAACTTCCCATGCGCCAGCCTGTAACAATGTCCCGTGACAGGGGGATGACCGATTGAACTTTTGAGGCACCTTCAGATACGAATCACGCCTTGCCTCGCCCTCCCCGCGAATATCAGTCGCATGCGACAATCAGGCGACATGGCGCCGCAGGGGGACTGAGAGATCAGATTGCCGTTGGAAGCCCCTAGTTGAGTGCGCTCCCACCCCGCTTGCGGGAGAGGGTGTTTCCCCAGTGGGATTTCCCAAGAGGAGGGAGCTCTCACCCGCGCCGGAGCCTGTCATCGGGGCGCGCCTTCGGCGCGACCCGTTGGGCGCGACCTCTCCCGCAACTGGGAGAGGTTCAGCAAGCCCGCCTCAGTAGAATCCGTGGAAATGATGGACCGGCCCGTGGCCGTGGCCGACGCTGAAGCGGTCGGCGGCGGCGATCGCGGCGCTGATCCAGGTCTTGGCGTTGCGGACGGCGGTTTCCAGATCCTCGCCCTTGGCAAGCCCCGCCGCGACCGCCGAGGATAGCGAGCAGCCGGTGCCATGGGTGTTGCGGGTGGCGACGCGCGGTGCGGCGAGCGCGATCGTTGCTTCGCCCCTGACGAGATAGTCGATGCTCTCGGCGCCCTCGCCGTGCCCGCCCTTGATCAGGACCGCACGGCAGCCGAGCGCCAGCAGGCGCCGTCCCTGGCTTTCGATCTCCGCTTCGCTTGCCGCGACCGGCTCGTCGAGCAGGGCCGCGGCTTCCGGCAGGTTTGGCGTGATCACCGACGCCAACGGCATCAGTTTCGTGCGCAGCGCATCGACGGCTTCCGCGGCGAGCAGCCGGTCCCCTGACGTCGCGACCATCACGGGATCGAGCACGACATGCCCCGGCGACCAGCGCGACAGCGCGGCCGCGATCGCATCGATGCTGGCGGCCTGGGCCACCATGCCGATCTTCACCGCGCCGACGTCGAGATCGGAGAACACTGCATCGATCTGCTCGGTGACGAACGCCGCCGGCACGGCGTGGATGCCGGTGACGCCGCGCGTGTTCTGCGCGGTCAAGGCCGTGATGACGGACGCGCCGTAGACGCCGAGCGCGGCAAAGGTCTTCAGGTCAGCCTGGATCCCGGCGCCGCCGCCCGAGTCGGAACCCGCGATGGTGAGTGCGACCGGGGTCGTCATCGCCGGACACATTTGCTGGATGGTGAAACCGCCATGGCCTGTCCTAGCGCGACCGTGGAACACCGGCAAGCGCCCGCCGCGGCCGGCCGTGATTCGCGGCGCGCCGGCGGGTATGGGGCCTCGGCGCCGCAATCGTGCGGCATGGAAATGCGCCCGCGGCGAACCCTTGGTATAGTCACGAACTGCTTCGCCGATGCGTGAGACGTCAATGGTGGAACTGTCCGGCGACACCGATGTCGCGGGTCGCCCTGGCCCGCAAGCCGTCCGGAACGGAATCTTTGGGTGGAACGATGTGGGCCTTTTTTGAACGTCTCCTCGACTCGTCCATGCTTTCGCCGCACGGCATCTGCCTGTTGTGGGAACCCGAGCTGATCTGGCTTCACGTCGTGGCCGACGCCTGCATCGCCGCCGCCTATTTTTCGATTCCCTTTGCGCTCGCCATTCTGGTCACCAAGCGGCGCGACCTCAAATTCGGCTGGGTCTACTGGGCCTTCGCGATCTTCATCATGGCGTGCGGCCTGACCCATGTGCTGTCGATCTACACGCTGTGGGTCCCGATCTACGGCATCGAGGGCATCGTCAAAGCGGCGACCGCGGTGGCATCCGTGGTCACGGCGGGCGCGCTGTGGCCGCTGCTGCCGAAGATCCTGACGATCCCCTCGCCGTTCGAGCTGCGCCAGGTCCAGGCCGCTCTCGAGGAGGAGGAGATCAAGAGCCGCGACGCCACGCTGCTGCTCCAGCAGGTCAGCGACGCGCAGCGTGCAATGCGCGAGAGCGTGACGCGCCTCACCGCTATCGTCGAGACCGCGGTCGACGGCGTGATCCTGTTCGACGCGCAGGACCGTGTCCTGCTGTTCAATCCGGCCTGCGAGCGCTTGTTCGGCTACTCCGCCGACCAGGTGATGGGCCGGAACGTCACGATGCTGATGCCCGAGGCCGGCGCTGCGCCCGACGGCCAGGCGAGGCAATTCGCGACCGCCGGCGAAGCCACCGGCCTGCGCAAGGACGGATCGACCTTCCCGATGGACGTGTCGGTCGGCCAGGCGCGGCAGGACGGCGAATTGATCTTCGTCGGCATCGTCCACGATTTGACCGCGCGCAAACTGACCGAGCGGCAGCTGCAGCAGGCGCAGAAGATGGAGACGGTCGGCCAACTCTCGGGCGGCATCGCTCACGACTTCAACAATCTCCTGACCGTCATCATAGGCAACGCCGAGCATCTGAGTGAGCAGCTCAAGGCGAGGCCCGACCTGCGGCGCTTTGCCGACGACATCTCCCAGTCGGGCGAGCGCGGTGCCGAGCTGACGCAGCGCCTGCTCGCGTTCAGCCGCCGCCAGCTGCTGCAGCCCCAGACGATCGATTGCCGGGGCCTGCTCGAATCCATGTTCAAGCTGCTCAAGCGCACCTTGCGCGAAGACATCGAGATCAAGACGGCCTCCCGGCCCGGCACGATCCTGGCCTTCGCAGATCGCGCCCAGCTCGAATCCGCCGTGCTGAACCTTGCGCTCAACGCGCAGGATGCCATGCCGGCCGGCGGTCACCTGACCCTGAGCACGGAGTTGACTGCGCTCGACGACGACTATCGCACCGCTCACCCCGAAGTCGCATCCGGGGCCTATGCGTTGATCTCGATCAGCGACGACGGCGAAGGCATGACGCCGGAGGTCACCCAGCGCGCCTTCGAGCCGTTCTTCACGACCAAGGAGGTCGGCAAGGGCTCCGGTCTCGGCCTCAGCATGGTCTATGGCTTCGCCAAGCAATCAGGCGGCCATGTCTCGATCTACAGCGAGAAAGGCCTTGGGACGACGGTCCGGATCTACCTGCCGCGCGCGGACACCGGACAATCACAGACCGACCTGTCCGACGGCGAGGACGCGGCCCCGCGCGGATACGAGACCATCCTGATCGCAGAGGACGATCCGTTCGTCCGCTCCTCCGTCATTCGCAGGGTTGAGGCGCTCGGATATCGCGTCGTCGCCGCGGTCAACGGCAAGGAGGCGTTGCAGCAGCTGCGCACCGACCCCAGCATCGACATGCTGTTCACCGACATCGTGATGCCCGGCGGCATGAGCGGCTGGGAGCTCGCCGATCAGGCGCGGCGGATTCGTCCCTCGCTGCCGGTCCTGTTCACCTCGGGCTACGCGCTCGAGACCCTGGTCGAGCAAGGCCGCGCGCATGCGCAGGCCATCGTGCTGACCAAGCCCTATCGCAAGGTCGAGCTCGCCCAGCGGCTCAGGGACGCCTTCGCCGCGGCGGCCGTGGCCTCCTAAAGCCTCGGGCCGGCATCTGGCGGCCGGCAAGTTCGCTTGCTAAACCGTGCCGGTTTTGGCCTATTAGCCGCCAGATACGCTTTCGGAGTGCCCGCGATGGTTCCTTTTTTCGTCCAGATCAAATGCAAGCTCGGCCAGTCCTACACGGTGGCCAATGCGCTTGCCGAAGCCGAGATCGCCTCCGAGATCTACTCCACGGCCGGCCAATACGACCTTCTCGTGAAGTTCTACGTCGACAAGGACACCGACATCGGCCATTTCGTCAACGAGAAGGTGCAGGTGCTGCCGGGCATCCAGGACACCCTCACCATCATCACCTTCAAGGCGTTTGGCGCCAGCTAGGGCGCGCAATTAGCCGGCGTCCTTGCCGGCTTCCTTGCGCTTCGGCCGCGGCGGGCCCTCCACAGGCGGCAGCGATTTGAGATAGTCCGCCATCGCCGCAATGTCCTCGTCGGGCAATTGCGAGGTGTTCTTGATCACGCGCGTCATCGCACCGCCGACACTGTCGCCGTCGGGCAATTCGCCGTTCTTGAGGAAATAGGCGATATCTTTCACGCTCCACTCGCCGAGGCGCTTCTGGGTGATGTTGGGCACCCAGCCCTCGCCTTCCGGATTGGGCCCGCCGGCAAAGCGCTGGCCCGCGATGATCCCGCCCAGCGCGTTGCGCGGGCTGTGGCATTCGGCGCAATGGCCAAAGCTGTTGACGAGATAGGCGCCGCGATTGAATTGCGGTGACTTGCCGGCGTCGGCGATGAGCGGCTTGTCGTCCAGGAACAGGAATTTCCAGATGCCGACATTGCGCCGGATGTTGAACGGAAAGCGCATGTCATGGTCGCGCACCTTGCCGGCCACGGGCGGCAGTGTCTTCAGATAGGCAAAGAGATCGAGCACGTCCTCGCGCCTGGCGTGCCGGTAGGAGGTGTAGGGAAAGGCGGGAAAATAATGCTGCCCGCCCGGAGAGACGCCGTGCATCACCGCGTTGACGAAGTCGGTGTCCGTCCATTTGCCGATGCCGTCGTTCGGATCGGGCGAGATGTTCGGCGCGTAGAACGTTCCGAACGGCGACTTGATCGCGACGCCGCCGCCGAGCCTGCCACGATCGGGCTGGTCCGGCGTCGCATGGCAGGACGCGCAGCCCCCGGCGTTGAACATCACCTCGCCATTGGCAAGGTTTGCCGCATGGGCCGGCGCATGGCCCGCGGCCGCCACCTTCGGCGCGCTGAGCCACCAATAGACCCCCGCGGCAATGACCGCGGCGAGCAGGCCTGCGAGAATTGTTCGTTGCAACATGCCCATCCATTCACTCGTCGCGGCGAACCTATGACCGATGTCGTCGCGGCTCCAACCACGAAGAATTTAGCCCGCCCTTGCCGGAAACGGGAATAAACTGAAATGCCGGCTGTTGGAAGTTTGGCAGCCCGAATGGGTTCAGCAGGGAGAGTGTCATGAACAAGACCATCATTGCCGCCTTAGCGCTCGGTGCCATCAGCTTCGCCGGCCCGGCCAGCGCCGAAAAGCTCAAAGCAACGCTCGACGGCAAGTCCGAGGTGCCGGCAACCACCAGCAGCGGCACCGGAACAGCGGACCTGAACTATGATGCCGCCAGCAAGAAGCTGTCCTGGACCGTCACCTATTCCGGCCTCTCCGGCCCCGCCACCGCCGCCCATTTCCACGGACCTGCCGAGGCCGGCAAGAACGCCGGCGTGGCGATCGCGATTCCGAATGCGACCGCCAGCCCCGTGAAGGGCGAAGCGACGCTCACCGACGCGCAGGCTGCCGATCTGCTCGGCGGCAAGCTCTACGTCAACATCCACACCGCGGCGAACCCGGGCGGCGAGATCCGCGGTCAGGTGACGAAGTAAGCCTCAAGGTTGCTTCGTTGCACGAAGGCCGGGCGCAGGAGGGGGCGCCCGGCCTTTTCGATTCCGTTGCACTCTAGGCCGCGTTCAGCGCCTGCGCGAGATCGGCGATCAGGTCCGAGGGGTTCTCGATGCCGATCGACAGCCGGATCGTGGAATCCAGCACGCCGATCTTGCGGCGGATGTCGGCGGGAACGCCGGAATGCGTCATCGTCGCGGGCAGGCTCGCAAGCGACTCGGTGCCGCCGAGGCTCACCGCCAGCTTGAGGATCTGCAGCGCGTTGAGGAATTTCACGGCGGCCTCCTTGCCGCCGACAATGTCGAACGAGAAGGTCGACCCCGCACCCAGGCATTGCCGCGCGAACACCCGCCCGGCCGGTGAGGATTCCTCGTGGTGGCCGAGGTAGTGGACCTTGGCGACCTTGGGATGATCGCGCAGATAATCCGCCACGAGCCGCGCATTGTCGTTGGCCTTCTCCATGCGCAGGCTCAGCGTCTCGAGCGAGCGGTTGATCATCCAGCAGGAATGTGGATCGAGCTGGGTGCCGATGGCGCCGCGCAGCGCCTTGATGCCTTTCATGATCGCCTTCGAGCCCATCGCGGCCCCCGCGATCAGGTCTGAGTGACCGCCGACATATTTGGTCAGCGAATACAGCGACAGGTCCGCCCCGTGCTCGATCGGCCGCTGAAACACCGGCCCGAGCAGCGTGTTGTCGCAGGTGATGATCGGCGTGTGTCCCTGCGCCTTTCCGATGGCATCGGCGATGCGGCGGATCATGGCGACATCGACCAGGCCGTTGGTCGGGTTGGCCGGGGTCTCGATCAGGATCATCGAGACGCGGCCCTTGGCCATCGCCTCTTCCGAGGCCTGCTTGACGGTGGCTTCGTCAATCCCGTCGGCGAAGCCGACGGCGCCGATCGACAGACGCGCCAGCGTGTTGGTCAGGAGCGTTTCGGTCCCGCCATAGAGCGGCTGCGAGTGCAGGATGACGTCGCCGGGGCGGACGAAAGCCAGGATCGTGGTCGAGATCGCCGCCATGCCGGACGAGAACAGCGCGCAGCTCTCGGTGCGCTCGTAGATCGAGAGCCTGTCCTCGACGATCTCGCTGTTGGGATGATTGAAGCGCGAATAGACGAGGCCCGCGCCCATGCCTTCCGGCGGCTCGCGCCGGCCGGCGACGAAGTCGAAAAAGTCCTGCCCGTCATCGGCCGTCTTGAATACGAAGGTGGAGGTCAGGAACACCGGCGGCTTGATGGCGCCTTCCGACAGCTGCGGATCATAGCCGTAGGTCAGCATCAGCGTTTCAGGGTGCAGCATGTGATTGCCGATGTGCGTCTTCGACGGAAACGGTTTGACCATGGCCTGACTCGCTTTGATTGAGATCCTCGCCGCGCGCTGGAACTCCTGATGTCATGAGGCAGTCGAAACAGACGAGCCGACTCACATCAACGCCACGGCCGTTGCTGCGAACATAACCGCTCGGACGGCGATCCGTCAGACCTTGCGGACGGAAAAAGGGCGGCTGCTTTCGCAACCGCCCTCCATCATTCAAATTGAGTCTGTAGCCCGGATAGGCGAAGCGACATCCGGGACAGACTGAGCTTGGCTGGAAGCCCCGGATATCGCTTCGCTCATCCGGGCTACGAAAGTACCGCCTCAGCTGTTCTTCACGCGGTAGGTCTCGTGGCAGCCGCCACATTCCTTGCCGATGGCAGGCATGTTCGCCTTGAGCGAGTCCAGATCCTTGATCTTGCCCTTGGCCTCGCTGACGACCTTGGCGAAGCTTGCGATCTTCGCGTCGAAGCCGGCCTTGTCCTCCCAGACCTTCGGCGAGGTCGAGTAGTCGCCGTCGAGCTTGGCGCCTTTGGCGCTGGCCGGAAACAGGGTCGGCAGCTTCTTGGCGGTATCCTCGAACTGCGCCAGCGCGCTGTCCACCGTGGCCTGGTCGTAGGGCTTCTCGCCCTTGACCATCGCCGACATCGCGCCGGCATTCTTGCCGTTGCCCTTCATGAGCATCTGAGCTTCCTTGGCGGAATCCTGTTGCGCCCAGACGGCACCCATCCCGAGCAGCAGCGCGCCCCCGACAACCAACATTCGCTTCATTCGCAAAATCCCTTTCCCTGATGCAGGATCGTGCCGACCCCTGAATGGGCCAACACCGATTGGCAGATTTCATTCCATCGGGAGTGCGACGATAAATCGTCGCACTCCGGCTGATGGGTTAAGCAAACGCGTGCGCGTCTGCCTGGTATTACAGGCTGTGACGGCGATGGTGTTCGCTGATCGCGATCCATACCCGCTCCGGGGTCGCCGGCATGTCGATGTGGTCGATCTTGTATTCGCGCCAGAGCCCATCGACGATGGCGTTGACGACGGCCGGACAGGAGCCGATCGCGCCGGCCTCGCCCGCCCCCTTCACGCCCATCGGATTGGTCTTGCAGGGGACGTTGGCCGTCTCGAACACGAAGGCGGGACCATCCGCCGCCCGGGGCAGCGCGTAGTCCATGTAGGTCGCGGTGATGAGCTGGCCGTCGGTTGCGCCATAGACCACCTGCTCCATCAGGGCCTGGCCGATGCCCTGCATGGCGCCGCCATGGACCTGGCCGGCCAGCAGCAGCGGATTGAGCGTCTTGCCGAAATCATCGACGATCACGTAGTTGACGATCTTGATGATGCCGGTGGCCGGATCGATCTCGACCTCCGCGACATGGGTGCCGTTGGGATAGGTGCCGTCGGCGCTGGCAAAGGTCGCGCTGCCGTTCAGCTTCGAGGGATCGACGCCGGGCCGCTTGGCGAGATCGGCGAACGAGATCGAACGGTCGGTGCCGGCGATACGCACCACGCCTTCGGAAATCTCGAGGTCGCCGGCGCCCGCCTCCAGCGCCTGCGCCGCGATCTCCTTGAGCTTTTGCCCAAGCTCCCGCGTCGCACGCTCGACGCTGACGCCGCCGGAGGGGATCGAGGCCGAGCCGCCGGTGCCGAGGCCCGTGGCAATCTCGTCGGTGTCGCCCTGGCGGACGTGGACCCGTTCCGGCGCGACGCCGAACTGCTCGGCGACGATCTGGGCATAGGCGGTCTGGTGGCCCTGCCCGCTCGACTGCGTGCCGATCAGCACGGTGACGTCGCCGTTGGGATCGAGGCGGACATTGGCTGTCTCCTCACCCATCACGCCGCAAATCTCGACATAGCTCGCAAGCCCAATGCCGCGGATCAAGCCGCCCTTCTTGGCCGCCTTGGCTCGCTTTGGAAATTCCTTCCACTCCGCGATCTCCATCGCGCGCTTGAGATGCGCGGCGAAGTCGCCGGAATCATAGACCTTGCCCGTGGCCGTCTTGTACGGCAGCGCCTTCGGCGGAATGAAATTCTTGCGGCGGATGGCATCCGGCGTCATGTCGAGTTTGCGCGCGCAGGCATCGACGAGGCGCTCGATGACATAGGCCGCCTCGGGCCGGCCTGCGCCGCGATAGGCGTCCACCGGCACGCTGTGGGTGAAGATGGTGCGCACCCGGCAATGGAAGGCCTGGATGTCGTAGAGCCCCGGCAGCATGCCGGCACCACCGTGCGGAATGTAGGGCCCGAAGGTCGACAGATACGCGCCCATGTCGCCCATGAGGTCGCAATCCATCGCGAGGAATTTGCCGTCCTCGGCGAGCGCCATCTTGGCGGTGGTGACGTTGTCGCGACCCTGCGCGTCCCCCATGAAATGCTCGGTGCGGTCGGCCGCCCATTTCACCGTCTTCTTGAGCTTCTTGGCCGCAACCGCCATCAGGGCGTATTCGCGATACGGAAACAATTTCGTGCCGAAGCCGCCGCCGACGTCGGGGCAGATCACCCGCATCTTGTCGGTGGGGATGTTGAGCACGTTCTGGCACAGGATGTCGCGCAGGCGATGGCTGCCCTGGCTGCCGATCGTCAGCGTCAGATGGTCGCGCTTGGAATCGTATTCACAGACCGCGGCGCGCGTCTCCATGAAGCTCGCGACCACGCGCGGATTGACGATGGAGATTTCGGCGACCGCATGCGCCTTGGCGAAGGCAGCTTCGGTCGCCGCCTTGTCGCCGATCGAGACGTCGAACAGCACGTTACCAGCCTTGTCGGGCCAGACTTGCGGTGCGCCCTTCTTCACGGCGTTGACGACACCGGTGACCGCCGGCAGCGGCGACCATTTGACCTCGATCGCCTCGATCGCGTCGCGGGCCTGGTCGATGGTCTCGGCGACCACGAAGGCGATGGAATCGCCGACATGGCGAACCTCGTCCTTGGCGAGGATCGGGTAAGGCGGGCCGGTGAACGGATCGGTCTCGAGATTGAACAGGCACGGCAGATTGCCGAGATCGGCGACGTCATCCGCGGTCAAAATCAGCGCAACGCCGGGCATGCCGCGGGCACGGCTTGCATCGATGGTGTATTTGGCATGCGCGTGCGGCGAGCGCAGCATCAGGCAGCGCAGCGCGGCCTGCGGCGCGTAATCGTCGGTATAGCGGCCCTTGCCGCGGATGAGCGCGTCATCCTCCTTGCGCAGCACGCTTTGGCCAACGCCGAACTTGATGGGAGCCGCCATTTTATCTTCCCGTTCTCATGGTTGTTTTGCGGGCATATTGCCGTGGAAAAACCGGCAAGGCAAATGGGTTTAGGTGGGCTTGATCGCAGGCCGAGATCGATGTCCTCACCTCTCGCGGATCGCGAGGCCTCGCCTGGCGTGCTACCCGGGTCCGCACATATGGGATGCTGCGCCGATAACGATATCGTGTCGCGTCCCAATCTGCGCGCTTCAAAGCCCGGCCATCCTAGCAGCCTCGTAGATCTCGATGGTCGTCGCCTCCGACACGAGCGACTGCAGCGCACGGACAAAGTCGCGCGAGGCCGGAACCGCGAAGTGCGCACGCAGCGCCGCGCGATCGGCCCACTGCTCGACGAATACGAACTTGAGGGGATTCTCGCAATCGACATGCACCGCATGCGAGATGCAACCGGGCTCGGCGCGCGAGCGTTGGACGTGTTCCAGGCTTAGTCTCCGGACCTCATCGATCGAGTCCAGCCTTGCGATTGCGCTGCCGGTCACCAGGATCATGTCACCTTCCCCCTCCGCTCAGTGGAATGTCCCATGGACTCGGTCGGGGAGTCCAGCCGAGCGGCAGGGACCACGACAGACGCTTTCGAGGCGACGGTCTCGACGCCGAGACACGCATTGCGCCGCCGTACCAGGATTCCCGATGGGCCAAACCAGGCCGGCGCTATTGGCTGAACGTCCTGACCATGAGGTATTTGTCATACGTGACGTCGCTTACACGGACGGCTCGGGGATCCGTACCGTATACTCCGAACCCTTGCGCTTGTAGGTCTTGATCGCAGCGGTCGCTTCGAGCAGGACTCGAGATGCACCTGTTCGACACATGCCTCGGCATGAGCAAGAAGCTCTTTGATGAGCCGATCGCCGACGCCTCGACCTCGGCCGCCCTCCCTCACGTAAACCGTGAAGATGTGGCCCCTGTGCCGCGATCGCCGATCTGGCGACACGTAGAAGCCTGCTATCCCGATCAGATTTCCGCGCTCAAAAGCGCCAAGGATCACTCCACTCAGCCAACGTCGATAGGCCGCGAGCGTCGCCTCGCCGCCCTCGTCCTCTTCACGAGAGCCAAAGGTTTGAGGGTGTGTCCGAAGCGCCTCCGCGCGAATGTCGTGAAAGTGGTCGAGATCATCGACCGTCAATCGTCGGATGTCCAGGTCCGCAGGGGCAGGCGCAGCATGCGATGCCATGGTCACCTCCTCTTCTTTGTCGACAGTGAAGGTCGCGGGGGGTTGGTGGTCGTCACATCCCACCACGGCCCCACAGGGTCCTCGCATTGTCTCTCAACCTGTCGATGGCGCGTTCAGGCGCTAGTCTGTCGATCTCACCGCGCGTCAGGCCGATATCCATCAGCTCCCTGTCGCTGAGATCGTGCAAGGCGACCCGGGCGCGCGGCCGCCCCTCCTGAAACGCAAGCCAATATCGCCTGAGCAAGCTCAGGACGATGGAAAGATCGAAGCGAAGTCTCGCGGCGTCGGGCTCCGTGGCTGTGATGTTCGTCAGTTGGGGTGGCATCGGATGCTCCTGCTGTTGAGCCGGCAGGGAGCGTGGCCACAAAAAAGGCCCCGTCCGATGCCGGCGGGGCCTGGTGGAAAAGATGTCGTCGAATTCCTAGCGCACGACTCCTCCCACGGCCCAGCCGAAGCGGGTCATGTGGTTGCGGTTGACGATGCGCGAGCGTTTGATCATGCACCGCACATATCACGGCGATCGCACCAAATCAAGAGATGTGCAGATGCTGTTTGCATCCTGGAGGCGAGCGCGCTGCTCGCCTAGCCGCGCACCAGCGACACCAGCCAGCTGCGGCCGAACAGCGCAAGGATCGCGAGCGCATAGACGATGGTGCCGCCGGCGGCGAGCAACACCAGCGTCACCTCGTCACGGAAATGCATCGAGCCTAACGAGGGACCGCTGAAGCGCGCGATCAGCCAGAACGCCATCGCGAGGATGATGCCAATCAGCAGGAATTTGCCGAGCGACATCAGCCAGGCTCGGTCCAGCACGAGGAAACCGCGCCGCACGGCGAAGAACAGCACCAGCAGCAGATTGGTCCAGACGCCGACGGCGGTGGCGAGCGCAAGGCCGATCTGGGCGAGCGATCCCATCAAGGCGACTTTGAGGGCAACGTTGACGGCGATGCCGGTCAGGGATGCCCGCACCGGCGTCGCGGTGTCCTTGCGCGCATAGAAGGTCGCGACCGCGCTACGGATCAGTACGAAGGGGATCAGGCCGATCGCATAAGCCGCGAGCGTGCTGCCCGCGGCGACCGCATCGGCCTTGGAGAACGCGCCGCGGGCGAACAGCGCGCGCATGATCTCGTCGGGCACGGTAAGGAAGGCCGCGACGAACGGGATCGAGAACAGCAGCGTGAAATCGAAGGCGCGGCGCTGCGCCTTCATCGCGCCGTCGAGGTCGTTGGCCGTGATCCGCCGCGACATCTCCGGCAGCAGCACGGTGCCGATGGCGATGCCGATGACGCCGATCGGAAGCTGGTTGAGCCGGTCGGCATAATACAGCGCCGACAGCGCGCCCGCGGGCAGGAAAGTCGCGATGATGGTGTCGGCGAACAGCGCGACCTGCGTCCCCATGGAGCCCAGTGTCGCAGGTCCCAACGCTTTGAAAAAGCCGCGGACGTCTTCGTCGAGCTTCAATGGCGCAAAGCGCGGCAGGCCGCCATGGCGGGCGAGATCGCCAGCAAGCAGGAAATATTGCAGGAAGCCCGAGATGAGGACGCCCCACGCGGCGGCGTGGCCCGCGGTCGGAAACCAGACCGCAACCGCCAGCGTCATCATCATCGCGACGTTGAGGAAGATCGACGCCGCCGCTGCGCTGGCAAAGCGCTGCATCACGTTGAGCATGCCGCCATAGAGCGTCACCAGCGTGATCAGGAGCAGATAGGGAAAGGTGATCCGGGTCAGTTCGATCGCGAGCCTGCGCTGCTCGGCGTCCTCGGAAAAGCCTGGCGCCAGGATGCTCATGGCCTGCGGCATGAACAGCCAGGCGACGAGCAGCAGCACCACCTGCGAGGCCAGCAGCAACGTAAAGATACGGTCGGCGAACAGATGTGCCGCCGCCTCCCCCTTCTCGCCATGGACATGGGCATAGGCCGGCACCCAGGAGGCGTTGAAGGCGCCCTCGGCGAAGATCGCGCGGAAATGATTGGGCAGGCGCAGCGCCACGAAGAAGGCATCGGCCACCGGGCCGGCGCCGAGGATCGCCGCGAGCATGATGTCGCGGGCAAATCCCGTCAGCCGCGAAAGCAGCGTGTAACCACCGACCGTGAAGATGCGTCCGAGCATGCGTCTGTTTTAGAGCATGGCGCGATTAGGTCTAGGTGGAAGCGGCCACAGAGGTCGATTGCAGCGACGATGCCCGTTGCTGTGCCCTCTCCCCTTGTGGGAGAGGGCAGCGCCGAGGGTAGACGCAAGCTCAATCGCCGCTACGCGGCGATCCACCCTCTCCCACAAGGGGAGAGGGAAAGAAATCAGCCCGCCAGCGCGCCGCGCACGGCGGCGATCACGCGTTCCTGGTCGGCTTCGGTCAGATAGGCGTGCATCGGCAGGCTGATGACGTCTTGCGACAGGCTCTCGCAACCCGGAAGGCCGCCCTCGGCGACCGGATACTGCTTGTAGGCGGTCTGCTGGTGCATCGACTTGCCGTAATAGATCGCGGTCGGCACGCCCTGGGCCTTCAGCGCGGCAGCGAAGCCGTCGCGGTCGGTACCTTTGGGCAGGCGGATCGTGTACTGCGCCCAGACCGAGGTGTTGCCGGGCGCGAGGCGCGGCACGGTGACGACGTTGGAGAGGCCACGCGCGTAGCGCTCCGCAACCTTGTTGCGGGCGGCGATCTCGTCGTCGAAGATCTTCAGCTTCTCGATCAGGACCGCGGCCTGCATGGTGTCGAGCCGGCCGGTCAGGCCGAGGCGGACGTTGTCGTATTTGTCGACGCCCTGCCCGTGCACGCGGATGCTGCGCAGGGTCGCCGCGAGCTCGTCGTCATCGGTGAAGATCGCGCCGCCGTCGCCGAAGCAGCCGAGCGGCTTGGCCGGGAAGAAGCTGGTCGCGGTGGCGAGGCCGAAGGTGCCGAGCTTGAGGCCCTTGTAGCTGGCGCCAAAGCCTTGCGCTGCGTCATCGAGCACGAACAGGCCCTCGGCCCTGGCGATCTCGGCGATGGCGTCGTGATCGGCGGGCTGGCCGAACAGGTCGACCGGAATCACCGCCACCGGCTTGAGGCCGGCCTTGCGGGCGGTCGCGATACCGCGCTTGAGCGATTCCGGGCTCATGTTGAAGGTGGCTTCGTCGACGTCGACATAGACGGGCGTCGCGCCGGTCCGCGCTACCGGCGAGGCCGTTGCGATGAAGGTGAAGGACGGACACAGCACCGCATCGCCGGGCCCGACATTCTTCGCCATCATCACCATCAGAATGGCGTCGGTGCCGCTGGCGCAGCCGATCACGTGCTTGGCGCCGCTATAGGCTGCGAGCTGCTTCTCGAGCTCGAACACCTCAGGGCCGTTGACGAACTGGCAATGGTCCATCACGCGCTTGACGGCCTCATCGAGCGAGGCGCCGAGCCGGCGGCGCTGCGAGGCAACGTCGATGAAGGGAATGGGTTCGGAACGCAGATGCTGGTTCATTGTCTGGTTCTTGGCGCCTTGCTGGTGTTGAGCAGTCGAGATGGAAAGGGATCAGCCGGCGACGCGGCGCGGCCCCTTGAGGGCGGACGATTTGGCCGCGGGCCGCGACGGCGTCTCCAGGCACTGGGTCGCGATCTCGAGGCTGGCGACACCCTCGTCGCCGGTGACCGCCGGCGTCTCGCCGTTACGTACCGCCTTGAGGAACGCGATCAGTTCGGCGCGCAGGGGCTCGTCATGGCCGACCGGCAGATGCCGCATCGAATAGCTGCCGTCAGGCTTGAAGCCGAAGCATTCGGTGACCTGGCGCGTCAGGAGATCGCCCATCACGTATTTGCCGCGGGTCGCGACCGTGACGCTGCGCGCCTTGAACGGCGTCAGCCAGTTGGTGTTGATGTGGGCGAGCACGCCGCTCTCGGTGCGGAACTGCAAGAGCGCGATGTCCTCGCGCTCGGCAACCGCGCTCGACAATTGCGGCTGCACCTCGACGATGTCGGATTCGGTGAACCAGCGAATCAGATCGATGTCGTGCACGGCAAGGTCGATGACGACGCCGACATTGGACATGCGCGGCGGGAACGGACCGACGCGGGTGATGGCGATGGAGAGAATGTGCTCGCCCGCGATCGCCTGCTTGACGGCGGCCACGGCCGGATTGAAGCGCTCGACATGGCCGACCATCAGCGTCACGCCGGCCTTCTGCGCGGCGGTGACGATCTCGCGGCCCTCTTGGACGGTGGAGGCGATCGGCTTCTCGACCAGGACATGGATGTTCTTGGCGATGCAGGCGAGCGCGACCTCGTGATGCAGATGGGTCGGCGCAGCGATGGTGACGGCGTCGACGCCGGCCGCGAACAATTCGTCGAGCGTCTCGAAGCTCGGGCAATTGGCAAGTTCCGTCGCGCGGCTGCGATGCGCCGGTGAAGGATCGACGACGCCGACGAGGCTGACGCCGGGCAGGCCGCTGAGCACGCGCGCATGGTTGCTGCCCATCACGCCCGCGCCAATGACGCCGACGCGCAAGCCGGCCTTGGCCGGTGCAGATCCTTTGGAACTCATCTGAGCAAACCCCGATTCAACGCAAATCCCCGGCGCGCTTCTAGCACGGACGCCACATTTGTGGCGAATGCCGCCCTCGCGGCCCGGACACGATTTGATTCAAAAAGTTACACGTTCCCCGGGCCTTAGGCCGAAAAATATCGCCTGTTGGGCCCGGGTCTCGTGATTCGGAGTTTGCTGGTTACGACCTTTGGTAGTCGTCTTCAATCCGGATGATGTCGTCTTCCCCGAGATAGGAGCCGGTCTGGACCTCGATCAGTTCCAGCATGATTTTACCGGGGTTCTCCATGCGGTGGACGGCGCCCATCGGGATGTAGATCGACTCGTTCTCGTGCACCATCTTCACGGTGTCGTCGACCGTCACCTGCGCGGTGCCGCGGACCACGATCCAGTGCTCGGCCCGATGATGGTGCTTCTGCAGCGACAGCCGCCCGCCCGGCTTCACCACGATGCGCTTGACCTGGTGGCGCTCGCCATTGTCGACGGACTGGTAGCTGCCCCAGGGACGATGCACCTTGAGATGCTCCTCGGTGACCTTCGGCGCGACCGCCTTCAGCTTGGTGACGAGACGCTTCAGGCCGTTGGCATCCTTCTGGCGCGAGACCAGAACCGCGTCCGCGGTTGCGACCACGACGAGATCATCGACGCCTTCGAGCGCGACCAGCGCCTGGTCGGTCGTGACGTTGCAGTTGCGGGAATCCTCGAACACCGCGGCACCGTGCGCCGCATTGCCCTGCGCGTCCTTCGCGGACAATTCCCACACCGCGTGCCAGGAGCCGACGTCCGACCAGCCGCACGACACCGGCACCACGGCAGCGCGCGAAGTCTTCTCCATCACGGCATAGTCGATCGAGATCGCCTTCGCCGCGCCGAACGCCTCCGGCTCCAGCGTGACGAAGCCGAGATCGCGTCCGGCATTGTTGACCGCGTTGCTGACCGCCTCGACGCTTGCCGCATCGACCTTGCGGTATTCGTCGAGCAGCACGCTCGCCGGGAACATGAAGTTGCCGCTGTTCCAGAGATAGCCCGAATTGACGTAGTCGGAGGCCTTCACCGCGTCGGGTTTCTCGACGAAGCGCGCGACCGCATGCACCTCGCCGGAGATCACCTCGCCAGGATTGATGTAGCCGTATTCAGTCGCCGGCCGCTCCGGCTTGACGCCGAAGGTGACGATGCGTCCGGTGCTCGCGGCGGTAAGCCCCTCGCGGCAGGCGGCGACGAAAGCGGCATTGTCCTGCACCACGTGATCGGCGGCAAGCGCGAGCACGATGGCCTCACTGGCGCGGTTCTGCGCGAACACCGCGCCGGCTGCGATCGCCGGCCCTGAATCGCGCCGCATCGGCTCGAGGATCACGTCGGCCTCGATGCCGATCTCGGCGAGCTGCTCCAGCACCATGAAGCGATAGGACGCGTTGGTGATGACGATCGGCCGGTCGAACAGGGAGGGATCGGAGACGCGCAGCAGCGTGTCCTGGAAGGTCGAGCGCGTGCCGAACAGGGGAAGAAACTGCTTGGGCCGCACCTCGCGCGACGCCGGCCACAGCCGCGTGCCGGCACCGCCGCACATGATCAGGGGGATTATGCGTTTGTCCATCGTCATCTCAAACCTTGAAGTAGTCCCGATACCAGGTGACAAAATTGTGGACCCCATGCTCGATCGGCGTTGACGGTGCAAAGCCGGTGTCGCGCATCAAATCCTCGACATCCGCGAACGTTTCCAGCACATCTCCCGGCTGCATCGGCAGCAATTCTTTGATCGCCGTCCGGCCCAGCTCCCGCTCCAGAAGACCGACGACGTGCATCAGTTCCTCCGGATGGTGATTGCCGACATTGTAGAGCTTAAACGGCGCATTTGCGGCAGAAGGATCGTCCGAGGGTACAAGATCGATCAGCTTGGATACGACACGCGTCACATCATCAACATAGGTGAAGTCGCGGCGCATCTGCCCATGGTTGAAGAGCCGGATCGGCTTGCCGGCCATGATGGCGTTTACGAACAGAAACATGGCCATGTCGGGCCGTCCCCATGGCCCGTAGATGGTAAAGAAGCGCAAGCCCGTGACCGGCAGGCGATAGAGATGGCTGTAGGACTGCGCCATCACCTCGTTCGCCTTCTTGGTCGCGGCATAGAAGCTCACGGGATGATCGGTACGGTCCGCAACCGCAAATGGCATTTTTGTGTTGGCGCCGTAAACGGAGGATGACGAGGCGTAGACGAGATGGCGACAGCCGTTATTGCGGCAGCCCTCGAGCACGTTGAGAAAGCCGACGAGGTTGGAATCGGCGTAGGTGTGCGGCTGCTCGATCGAGTAGCGCACGCCGGCCTGCGCCGCGAGATGCACCACCTCCGTGAAACGATGCTGCGCAAACAGCCTCGCGATCGTCTCGCGATCGGCAAGATCGGCCTCGACGAAGGAGAAACCGGAGTCGTTCTGCAACAGCGCCAGGCGGGCCCGCTTCAGTGCCGGATCGTAATAGGGGTTGAGATTGTCGAGCCCGACGACGGTGCGGCCTTCGCCCAGGAGCTGCCGGGCGACGTGAAAACCAATGAAACCAGCCGCGCCGGTAACCAAAATCGCCTGATCTGTCATCCTGTTCCCTGGGGATCCAAGCCGGCCCTGTTTAGCCGCCACCTCGATCGGCTCGCAATAGGCCCGCCGCGCGTCATGAGGACTCCTCTCAGCGTCCTTAACGAGGGTCAGCATCCTTAACGATGGCTATTGCAAGATCGGCGCCAAAACCATACCAAAGCGGCCGAATTCGGCGCCTCGCGTCGGGTTGCCTCAAATCTTCGCAAACCCTGTACATGCGGGCGAGATGCGCCGAATCCTGCTTTCTGCGGCCAAAATCCTGATTTCCGCGGCGCTGCTCTATCTGGCGCTGCGCAAGGTCGATCTGTCCGAACTGTTTTCGCGCTTCACCGTGAGCAGTCTGTTCTGGATCGGCGTGGCGATCGCGGTCACGTTCCTTCAGATCTTCGTCGGCGTACTGCGCTGGCGCGAGATCAGCGCGGTCTGCGGCGCGCCGCTCGAGCTCGGCCGCGCCATGCGCTACAACGTGATCGGCTCGTTCTTCAACCAGACCCTGCCGTCGGCGATCGGCGGCGACGCGGTCCGGCTGTGGCTCGTGGCACGCGCCGGGGCCGGCTGGCGTGCAGCCACCTACTCGATCTTCGTCGACCGCGCGATCGGCCTGATCGCGCTCGCGGTCCTCATCGTCGCGAGCCTGCCCTGGAGCTACACCCTCATCACCGATCCGCACGGACGCTCGGCACTGTTGCTCGTCGATCTGCTGGCGCTCGCCGGCGGCGTCGGCTTCCTGATCTTCGGTGCGCTGAAATGGCGCTGGCTGAAGACCTGGTGGGCCACGCACCATCTTCACGCCTGCGCGGTGATTGCAAACCGCGTGATCTTCAGCCGCAGCCGCGGGCCGATCATCGCGATCCTGTCGATCCTCGTTCACGTCCTCGCCGTCGTCATCGCCTGGTGCGTGGTGCAGTCGATCGCGGCCCCGGTTCGCTTCAGCGACGTCTTCATGCTCGTGCCGCCGGTGATGCTGATCACGATGATGCCGATCTCGATCGCCGGCTGGGGCGTGCGCGAGGCCACGATGGGCCTGGCATTCGGCTTCGCGGGACTCGCCGCCAATGAGGGCGTCAACGTCTCGCTGCTGTACGGCGCCGTGTTCTTCATCGTCGGCGCGTTCGGCGGCCTGGTCTGGATCCTCAGCGCGGAAAAGGCCGCGCAGGGGGCCACTCCGATCGGGGTGCCGGAGTGACGACGCTTGCCTCGGGCCCGGACCTTGCGGCCGGACTGCTGCTGTTCGCGCTTGCGCCCGTCGTGCTGGCTGCACTGATCTCCGCCTGCATCACCTGGCAGAGCATGCCGCTGCTGCAACGTTACGCGCTGGCGCGTCCCAACGCACGCTCGTCCCACAAGATTCCAACGCCGCAAGGCGCGGGCATCGCGGTGATCGCGGCAACGCTGCTGGTCGCCGCCTCTTTTGCTTACGGCGCAATTCCGCTGGCTGTGATCGGCTCCGCAATCCTGATCGCAATGGTCGGGCTCGTCGACGACATCAGGCCCCTCCCCGTCCTGGTCCGCCTCGTGTTGCAGGCCGCAGCCGTGGCCGCGATCGTCTTCACGGCGCCAGAGACGGCGCGCATCGTGCCGGCGCTGCCGTTCGCGCTGGAGCGCGGCCTCATCCTGCTCGCCGGAATCTGGTTCGTGAACCTCGTCAACTTCATGGACGGCCTCGACCTGATGACGGTGGCGGAGGTGGTGCCGGTCACCGCCGCGCTCGGACTGCTCGGATGGTTTGGCGACCTCTCGCCGGCTGCCGGACTGCTCGCCACGGCCCTGTGCGGGGCCATGCTCGGCTTTGCGCCGTTCAACCGCCCGGCCGCAAAAGTTTTCCTCGGCGATGTCGGCAGCCTGCCGATCGGACTTCTGCTCGGCTGGTGCCTGCTGGAGCTCGCCTGGCACGGGCAACCCGCCGCGGCGCTGCTGCTGCCGGCCTATTACCTTGCCGATGCCACCATCACGCTGTTTCGGCGCATCGTCAGGCGCGAGCCGTTCTGGTCGGCGCACCGCAGCCATTTCTATCAACGTGCGACCGACAACGGCTTCACGGTCCCGCGGGTGATCGGCGAGGTGTTCGCGCTCAATCTCGTGCTGGCGTTGCTTGGCATCGTCACCGTTCGCGCCGGCTCGACGACGATCACGATTGTGTCCTTGCTCGCAGGCGCGGCCGCCGTCGCTGTCGTGCTGCGG
Source organism: Bradyrhizobium sp. WYCCWR 12699 (assembly GCF_032144035.1). Lineage (NCBI taxonomy): Bacteria > Pseudomonadati > Pseudomonadota > Alphaproteobacteria > Hyphomicrobiales > Nitrobacteraceae > Bradyrhizobium > Bradyrhizobium sp. WYCCWR 12699. The sequence goes on along the minus strand of NZ_JAVTJN010000034.1, from coordinate 97,329 downwards.
CGCTTTTCCCGCGCTCAGTCGTCCTGAGCCGACAGCGCCAGCCGCAACCCCTCGTCGAGTGAGACCTCCGGCTGCCAACCGGTCGCGATCGCCTTGGAGATGTTGAGCTCGAGCGAGCCGATCAGGCTATCATGCGCGTCTTGCCGGCCCGTTACGTTGAGCAGCGCGGTGAGCAGGCTCGTCGGCACGCCGAACAGCCGCAGCCTCTTGCCGGACGCATCGGCCAGACGCGTGATGAATTCGGGCGTCGAGACCTGCTCCCTGTCGGCCACGAGGAAGATATCGAAATTGCCGGCGGGATCGGGATGAGTGAGCCGGCGCAGGATGAACGACGACAGGTTCTGCACGGCAAGGAAGGCGCGGTGATTGCGGATCGCGCCAAAGGGCAGCGGCAGTCCGAGATCGACCGCGCGCGTCAGCAGCGCGAAATTGCCCTTGGCGCCCGCGCCATAGACCAGCGGTGGCCGGATCACCGAGATCTTCATATCGCTGTCGCGCGCCAATGTCCTCAAGCCCTCCTCGGCCGCGGCCTTGGACATGCCGTAGAGACCGCGCGGCGTCAGGATGTCGCTCTCGCTGAACGGCGCGCGGCCCTCGTTGCTACGGCCGTGCACCAGAACGGTGCTGACGAAAATGAACTGGCGCACGCCCGCCGTCGCCGCAGAACGCGCCAGATGCAACGTGCCGGCGATGTTGACGTTGCGGTAGAGCTGGACCGCGTGCTCCTCGTGCTTGTGATGCACGCGCGCGGCAAGATGCACGACGGCATCGACACCGTCGAGCGCGCCCGTCCAATCGGTCTCCGGGCCGATCGTTTCGATCACGACCTCATCGCCGGTCCCCTCGGGGCTGCGCACCGCGCGGCGAACCGACCATCCCGCGCGCGTGAGCGCGGGCACGACATGACGGCCGACGAAACCGTTCGCCCCCGTCACAAGCACCACTGGTTTCCGCTCGCTCATCCTTGCTCCGCCAGAACAGGGTTGCGCAACAATTCGCCGATCAGGCCGGCATAAGCGTTCATCGCGACGGTCCGGTCGAACTGTGCGGCCGCCTTCACCGCGCGTCCCGCCATGGCGTCGGCGTCGGAGCGGGACGCCATACGGATCGCGTCCGCCAAAAGATCGGCGCGGCCGGGCTTCACCACCCAGCCGAGTCCGTTCTCCACCACCGTCAGCGCGGCCTCGGCCTCCGGCTCGGAGACCAGCGCCACGGGACGGCCAACCGCCAGCAGATTGTAGAACCGGCTCGGCACCGACACCCCCGCAACGTCCTTCCGGTACGGAATGATCCAGAGATTGGCCGCCGCCAGGAACGCCTCGAGCTCGGCATCCTCGACCCGCGCCACGAAGGTGACATTGGCGAGCTTCGTCTCGGCCTGCAACTGCTTCAACCGGTCGAAGCCGATGCCCCAGCCCGAGAGCAGAAAATGGATCTCCGGCTGATCCTTCAAGAGGCGCGCCGCCTCGAATACGATCTCGGGATCATGAGTGAAGCCGAGATTGCCCGACAGGCCGACAACGAAGCCCGCCGACAGCGTCTTGCGGAACGGATTTTCCGGTGTGATCGGACGGGCACCGGGCGCCAGCGTCGCCCAGTTCGGGATGAAGCGGATCTTATTCCGCGTCATTCCGGAATAGCTGAGGAGCGGCCGCTCCGCATCGCGACCGATGGTGATCACCGCATTGAGCGCGCGGAACATCAGGCCGTTGGCGGCCCGCATCATCCGCGTCACGAACGAGCCGGGCTTCAGCAGGCCCGCCATCACCAGCACGTCGGGAAAGAGGTCATGCATGATCAGCGCCGAGCGCGCGCCCTTGAGCCTGGCCGCCGCCGCCACCGCGTAGGGCAGCATGAACGGCGCGGTGACCGTGAGCACGACGTCCCCTCGCCTCAGCTGCCGCGTCAATGCGAAGAACGTGCGCGCCGCGAACATGAGCTCGGACATCGCGCGCCGCACCAGCGCCGCCTTGCCGGCCAAGCGGTTCTTGATGGCGACGACGCGCGGCATGCCGGGACCGGTTTGCGAGGCCGGCAACGCGCCCGGCCAGCCCGAGAGCACGAGGACCTCGTGCTCGGCGGCGAGACGGCAGGCGATCTCGGCCATGATCGCCGCCGTCGTGCTGGTATCCGGCGGATAATGCTGGCTCGCGACCACGATCTTGCCGGAAGGCTGCATGGTCAGGCCGCGGTCGACCCGAATTCCGGCACCGCATCTTTCAGGATGGTCCTGATGGTGGCACGGTCCTCGCGCGCGACGGCCTGCTCCAGCGCGGTGATCCATTTGCGCAGCGTCTGCATCGGCGGCTCGTTCGGCTGGGCGGCCATGATGCCGGCAACGCCGATCTCGCGGGTCGGCTCCTCGGAGGCGAACAGGATCTCGTGCAGCCGTTCGCCCGGTCGCATGCCCGTGAACACGATCTCGATGTCATAGCCGGGCTGCAGGCCCGAGAGACGGATCATGCGCTCGGCGAGATCGACGATCTTCACCGGCTGACCCATGTTGAGCACATAGACCGCAACGTCGGGACGCTGCGTGCCGAGCGCGTGCGTGGCCGCGGTGATGACGAGATCGCAGGCCTCGCGGATGGTCATGAAGTAGCGGACCATGTCGGGATGCGTCACCGTCACGGGGCCACCGGCCTCGATCTGGGCCTTGAACTTCGGCACCACCGAGCCGTTCGACGCCAGCACGTTGCCGAACCGGACCGAGATCAATCGCATCGGTGGCCTGGCACCGCCGCTGGCCGCTGCGATGTCGTGATCGAGCGCCTGGCAGTACATCTCGGCGAAACGCTTGGTCAGGCCGAGCATCGACACCGGCTCGATCGCCTTGTCGGTCGAGATCATCACCATGGCTTCGGCGCCGGCGCTGTGCGCGGCATCGGCGACATTGATCGAGCCGAAGATGTTGGTCTTGACGCCCTCGCTCCAGTCGCGCTCGAGGATCGGCACATGCTTGAGCGCGGCGGCGTGGAACACGATATCGGGCTTGAACTCCGCCATCAGGCGCATGATGCGATCGCGATCCCGAATGTCGGCGATCCGCCCCTCGATCTCGGCAACCGCACCCCGGGCGGCGAGCGCTTCCGTGATCGCATAGAGCGCCGGCTCCGAGTTCTCGACGATCAGGAGCCGCGCGGCGCCGAAGGCGACGACGCGCTCGCAGATCTCCGAACCGATCGAGCCGCCGCCGCCGGTGACGATCACCGCCTTGCCGTTGATCAGGGCCTCCAGGCGGGCATAGTCGATCGTCTCGCTCGGCCGCAGCAGGAGATCCTCGACCGCGACAGCCGTGAGCCTCGGCGTGTCGCCGCTCTCGAGCGAAGGCATCCGGTTGACGATCACACCCAGCTTGCGCGCCCGCATCAGGATCGATTCCGGATGCGCCTCCGGCTCGAACGCCGACGGCGTCATCACAAGGCGCGCGATCGGCTTGTTGCGCTTGGCGAAGTCCGCAATGACGTCCTCGATATCGTCGATGCCGCCCAGCACCGGCAGGTTGCGGATGAACTGGCCTCGGTCCGAAAGCGACGGCGACAAGACGCCGACCGGCCAGATGCGCTTGATGGCCCCGCTCTCGATACCGCGCAGCAGCACCTCCGTATCCGCGGCGCGGCCGATCAGCAGCGTCGGCGCGGCCTCATCGGTCCGCGCATGACGCCGCACACGCGTATAGCGGAAATAGCGATAGGCCATGCGCAGCGCGCTGAGGAAGGAGATCTCCAGGAACCAGTAGAGGACGATCGTCACTTTGCCGAGGAAGAAGGCGCCGCGAACGTTGGGAGCAACGAAGATGTAGTCGAGGACGAGCAGGCCAACCGTCAGCACGGTCGCAGCGCGGATGATGTTCAGCGCGTCCGGCAGCGAGATGAAGCGCCATTTCGTCGTGGTCAGGTTCAAGACGAAGAACACGACCACGCTGAAGGCCAGAAAATAGGGCAGGATCTGGAACAGCAGCGGCAAACGGTCGAAGAAGCCGTCGCCCCCTTCGAATCGCACGTAAAAGGCGGCGAAGAGCGCTGCCGTGGTCGCCAGCAAATCGTGGAGCGCGATCAGGAAATTGCGCAAAGTGAGATGCGAAAGACGCGTCATCCGCCGACCGATGAAAACCCAGTTAGATGCAACCTGCCCGCGCTGATAGCCTATCTGGATCAGACTTGCCAGCCGCGCGGCCGGTCAGGAACCGCTTCCCCCATCTTCGCCTCGCCCCGTTCGGCCCGGATCACCATGCCGCCGGCAACGCCGACGCCGATGACGTACATCCAGCCCTCGTGGAAGTCGAACAGATGGGAGTTGAACAGCGAGGTGAAGACGTTCTGCACCACGACCAGGAGCCCGATCCAGTTGGCAAGTCCGTCGCCGCGAAACAACAGCAGGTGCAGGATCCAGATCGCATAGAGAACGGCGACGCCGATCACGCCCCATTGCACGGCAACGTTGAGCGTCTGGTTATGCGGATTGCCGATCACCTCGGCCGAGGCTTTGTTCTGGCCGGCCGGCGCCGCGGCCCTTTCGAACAGGCCGCGCGTCGAGCCCGTGCCGTGCCCTGCGATCGGCGCCTCCGCAAAGAAGCCGAGCGATTTCCGCCAGAATTCGAGCCGCAGGCCCGCCGAGGTGGCCTCGCCCTTCTCGACATAGCGCGTATAGTCGCTGGCAAAGGTGTCAGCGGTCCTGCGCAATTGCGGCGAGGTCTGCCAGGCGATGGCGGCGCCGGCGAGCAGGACCGCGGAGATGACGACGATGCTGCGCCATTTGAGGTGGAGCAGCGCGAACACGCCGAACATGATCGGAACGGTGACGAGCGCGGTGCGCGACACGACGACGAAAACCATGTTGACGAAGAAGCTCAGCGCCAACGCGGTCAATAGTCCCGCGAGCAGGTAGCGCCTTTCACGCAACAGCATCACGACCGGATAGGCCAGCGCGACGGCGCAAAGCGCGAATTCCTGGCTCTGGTCGATGTAGTTCTTGACGAAGATGCCCCGTTCGGGGGGATCGGTCTTGAGCGCGAGGTCCGGGTAGAAGGCGACCAGCCAGGACATCACCGACAACAAGGCGCAGGACACCAGGAAGGCGATGAAGATCCAGTGGGCGCGCGGCGACCGCTCGAAATGATAGAGCAGGACCGGCAGCACGAGCAGCTTGATGGTCGGATTGACGGCATAGAAGCGCGCGCCCCAGGTCGCGTCCGACCAGAGTGCCCCTACCAGCGCGAGCAACACCAGCGCGATCGGGGCCGCGCAGATCGGACGCTTCAAGGATTGCAGGAACGCGCGGACGTCGAGGAACGGCACCATGCAGACCAGCATCAGCGCGTTGAAGATCCCCGCAAGCGAGGTCGACCAGGGCAGCGAGGCTGCGGTCAGGACCGCGAATATATCGACGGTCTCGCGCCAGGCGGCCGGGCTGCGCAGACGGCGAAGCAGCATTTCGCCGGTCGTCTCGCGTGCGAGCACCGTCACTTGCCCCCTCCCCGGGCGCGGTGGACCAGCGCCGTCGTGCTGAAGCCCTGGAGGATGTCGACCAGCACGACCACCCCGCCCGCTTCCTCGACGACCTCGTGGCCGACCACCTGTTCGCGGGTGTAGTCGCCGCCCTTCACCAGCACGCCGGGCTTGATGCGCTTGATCAGGTCGATCGGGGTGTCCTCTTCGAAGACGACGATGAGATCGACGGCCTCCAACGCCGCGAGCACCTCGGCACGCGCGCGCTCGTCCTGGACCGGCCGCTCGGCGCCCTTGAGCCGCCGCACCGAGGCGTCGCTGTTGAGGCCCACGATCAGGCGATCGCAGGCGGCGCGCGCCGCGGTCAGCACTTTGACGTGGCCGGGATGCAGGATGTCGAAACAGCCATTGGTGAAGCCGACGCGCTGGCCCTGCCTCTTCCATTCGGCGAGCTGGGCGTCGAGCGTATCAAGCTCGAGCACGATCTTTTCCTCGGCCGCGAGGCTGGCATGCGGCAGGATCTTTCGGCGCAGCTCGGCCGCACTCACGCTGGCAGTGCCCTGCTTGCCGACGGCGACCGCGGCCGCGGCGTTGGCGATGCGCAACGCCGTGTCCCAGTCCGCGCCGGCCGCAAGCGACACCGCGAGCGCGGCGGCGACGGTGTCACCGGCACCGGAGACGTCGCGCACCTTGACCGGGAATGCCGGGACGTGAACGGCCTCGCCGCTCCGCGGCACCAGCGTCATGCCGTGCTCGCCCTGGGTGACCAGGATCGCCTCGCAATCGGCTAGCCGCATCACGTCCTCGCTGGCATCGACGATGCTTTGCGGGGTATCGGCGCGGCTGCGGGTCGCCTCCGAAAATTCCTTGCGGTTGGGCGTGAGCAGCGTGGCGCCGCGATAGATCGCCCAGTTCAGGCTCTTGGGATCGACGATCACGGGCTTGCCGAGCTTTCGCGCGGCGTCGATGGTGTGGCGGATGACGCGCGCCGTCAGCACGCCCTTGGCGTAGTCCGACAGCAGCACGAGGTCGGCGCGCGCGATTCCCGGCAGGATCGCCTCGATCAGCTTCGTCTCGATCTCATCGGATACAGGCGCCGCCTGTTCCCAATCCGCACGCAGCATGTGCGTGGAAAAATGCTCGGAGACGAAGCGGACTTTTCGCGTGGTCGGGCGCGAGGGATCGCACACCAGCACGCTTTCGATTGCAGCGAGCTCGTCCAGCGCCGTCTTGAGCCGTGCACCGGCATCGTCCTCGCCGACGAGGCCGACGAAAATGCAGTGCGCGCCGAGAGAAGCGACGTTGCGCGCGACGTTGCCGGCGCCGCCGATATGGATCTCGCTGCGCTGGGCCGTGATGACAGGCGTCGGTGCTTCCGGCGAAATCCGCGAGACCTCGCCATAGACGAACTCGTCCAGCATGATGTCGCCGATGCACAGCACCGTGCGGCCTGAGATGGCTTGCGCGAGGGCGTCGAAATCGAGAATGGGCGTCGGCATGGCGTTGGGCCTCAGCGGAAGCGGTCCGGCCGGTCGAGGTAATCCCCGACATAGGCCTTCACCGCGTCCTCGAGCGTCGTGAAGCCGCCGTTATAGCCGGCGCGGTGGAGCCGATCGACCTCACTCTGGGTAAAATACTGATAGGCCCCGCGGATCTGCTCGGGCATGTCGATATATTCGATGTTGGACTTGGTGCCGAGCGCCGCATAGGCAGCCAGCATCAGGTCCCTGAAGCTGCGCGCCTTGCCGGTTCCGACGTTGAAGAGTCCGGACACCGACGGCGTCGCGAGCAGCCACATCACGACGCGCACGACGTCATCGACATAGATGAAATCGCGGCGCTGATCGCCGTCGGCGATGCCCTCGCGATGCGATTTGAACAATTGCACGACGCGGCCGGCCTTGACGTCGTCGAAGCGGCGCGCCAGCACGCTCATCATCGAGCCCTTGTGGTATTCGTTGGGGCCGAACACGTTGAAGAATTTCAGGCCGACACATTGCGGCGGCAGCGGATCGCTGTTCGCACCGCGTGCGGCGACCGCAAGATCGAACATGTGCTTGCTCCAGCCGTAGAGATTCATCGGCCGAAGCTTCTTCAATGCGGGGATCGAGGCGTCGTCGTCAAAACCCGTCTCGCCGTCGCCATAGGTCGCCGCCGAAGAGGCGTAGATGAACGGCACCGCGTTCGCTGCGCACCAGTCGAGGAGGCGCATCGACAAGCGGAAATTGGTCTCGAACACGAGGTCGCCGTCGGTCGCGGTGGTCGCGGAAATCGCCCCGAGATGGATCACGGCATCGAGCTTGCGACCCTTCAGCCAGTCCATCAGCTCGGCCGGCGGGACGATATCCACAAGCTGGCGCTTGGCGAGGTTCCGCCACTTGCCATCGCCGCCCAGCAGATCGCAAACCACGACGTCGCTACGGCCCGAATCATTGAGCGCGGCCACGACATTCGACCCGATAAAACCGGCCCCGCCGGTCACCAGCAACATTCCGAAATCCCTGCCCGATTATTTGCGGCCCAGTCCTGCCGTAGCGCATGAGCCGCCAAAGTGTAAGCGCTTTTGGGATTGAGCGGTTTGCCCGCTTTACGTGCCGGTCGGGAGCGGCTACCGAACCGCCAAAATCATTGCGGCCTCATTTAACGAATGAATCAAAATTCACAACTTAGTGGAGATGCGGACCGGAGCGGCACCCGCCCGATTCTGATCATTCCCTATATGTGGATCGGCGATTTCGTCCGGAATCACACAGTCGTACGGGTCCTGAAGCAGCGCTGGCCGAACCGGCCGGTCGATCTCCTCACCACGTCGCTGTGCGCCCCCTTGGTCGATTACATGCCTGGCGTGCGCGAGGGGATCGTCTGGGACCTGCCGCGCGGCCGCCTCGCCATGGGCCGGCAGCTGGCTTTGGCCAAGCTCCTGCGCGAGCGGAACTACGGTACCGCCCTAGTGCTGCCGCGCACCTGGAAGGCTGCCATCGCGCCTGCCCTGGCCGGTATTCCTGAACGGGTCGGCTTCGTCGGCGAGTTCCGGTTTGGCCTGCTCAACCGCTGGCGCTGGGGCGAAAAGAAACTGCCCCGTTTCATCGACAAGAACGCCGCCCTGGCCCAGCCCGACGGGGCCCCCCTGCCCCCGGAATGGCCGGTACCTCAATTGCGGGTCTCCCCCGAGGAGATCGTCCGCTGGCGGCAGGCCAACGGTCTCAGCACGGGCGCCGCGGTGGCGCTCGCCCCGGGCTCGGTAGGGGCCTCAAAACGCTGGACCTACTATCCGGAAGCCGCCCGGCTCCTGGTCGAGCGCGGGCTGGAGGTCTGGGTGGTCGGCGGCCCCGGGGAAAAGGCCCTCGCCCAGGAGATTGTCGCGGCCGGCGGCGCGGGCGTGCGGGACCTCACCGGCAACGACCTGCGCAACGGCGTGCTGGCCATGGCGGCCGCCGGCGTCGCCATCTCCAACGATTCCGGCCTGATGCACATCGCGGCCGCGCTCGGCACGCCCACTATGGGCATCTTCGGCCCGACCAGCCCCTATCTCTGGGCCCCCCTCAACGGCCTCGCCGCGACCGTGGTGCAGGACAAGGAAGCGCTGTCCTGCCAGCCCTGCCAGAGCACGATCTGCAAGATGAACGACCACAGATGCATGCGGAATATCGCAGCGAGCGAGGTGGTGGCGATTGCGCAGCGGGTGCTGGCTGAGGCGGGGGCGAAGGCGGAGAACTGAGCGTCGCTGGCGAACGCGATCCGCATCGCCAGCACGATCAAGCATGTGCACGCGACAGCTCATATTGAGCCGTCAAAGCGCCAATGGGAATGCTCCATTCCTTGCTGATGGTCCGGATCATATCCAGCGTCAGTGGACGGATGCGATTCAAGACTTCGGACGCCCGATTGCGTCCGATCAGAGCCGCCAATTCTGTCTGCGAGCGCCCCATGGATTCAATTGCGAAATGGAGAACGTCGATGGGATCGCCCCGGGTGGTCGCGAATTGATTATCCTCGTACGCCTTGATGAGTGAGGATAAAACTTCGAAGCGATCACCGTCAGGCGTGCCGGGAGCGGGCTCGGCCTCGAAATAGCGGGATACTTCACCGATAGCCCAATCGTAATCCTGTTCGTTGCGAAGCGGCCTTACGTCCATCATCACACGGTCTCCGCGTCTATTCCGTCGTACTCTGCATGCGTGCCGACAAACTTGATGAGAGCTGTTTTGAACTTGTAGGAGAAGTGAACCACAAGGCGATAATTGTTGCCGCCAATGTCGAAGACGGCTCTGTTGTCGCCAACAAAGTCGATGTTGTCTCCAAACGCTCTCTTCAGGTCTGCGGGGCCGCTCCAGTCACCCCTCGAAACGATTTCGTACCAGGTGCCCAAGGGTTTTTCCGCTTGGGGGTATCGCTCACAAAAGACCTTGAGCGCCCTTCGAGCTATTACGTTCATAGCCATAGCATGTTCCCCATTCGGGATCAACGCAAAATTCCCAAAACGGGAACAAAACTCTGGCGCCAACGACATAAATCCCCAGGTGCTGTTGCCAACCCATTGATTTCCTTATGGCCGCCTACTGTGCATGGGGTTGTTTTCACAGTTTTAGTTTGCGGATGAGGGCGGCAGGTCAGAGCAGCGGCCGATAGACCTCCCCGATCCGAGCCGCTTCCGCATCGAGACTGAACTTTGCGAGCACCCGCGCCCGCCCCCGCTCGCCCATCACTGTGGCCGCAGCAACGTCGCGCATCAGCGGCTCCAATGCCGCCGCCAATGCATCGGCATCGCCGGTCGGAACCAGCACGCCGGTGACACCATCCTCGACCACGAGCTCGGCCGCGCCGGCGCGCGCGGCGACGAGCGCGCTGCCGGCCGCCATCGCCTCGATCAGTGTCAGGCCAAAACCTTCGTTGCGCGAGGTGAAGGCGTAGATCGTCAGCCGCTGATACCAGCGCTGCACATCTTCGATCGGCAGCTCGCCGGTGATGACGATGCGCGATTGCAGGCCGGCGGCCTCGATCCGCTTTTTCAGATCGTTGGCAAAGGGCGTCTGCTCGGCAGTGACCTGACCGACGATGACAGCGGTGAAATCCGGATGGCGCGGCAACAGGCGGCACATCGCATCGACGAACAGATCGGTGCCCTTCTGCGCACGCACGCGGCCGAAGCAGCCGACGGCGTAGCGGCCCGGCAGCGCGGCTTCCGCGAAGGCCGCCGCGCGATCGACCGGCGGCGCGTAGACGTCGGTGTCGACGCCGTGCGGGATCACCGTCGCCTTCACCTTCAGGAACGAAGCCGAGCGATCCGACGTCGCGATGATCGCGTCCATGCGCCGGATCAGCCAGCGCGTGATCCAGCTATGATGCCGCTGCGCCGCCGAGGTGAACACGAGCTTCAGCGGCCAGCCGAGCGCGCGCAGCACGACGCCCGCGATCATCTCGTTGTTGCGCCGTGCGTGCCAGATCAATGGCTGCTTGCGGCGCCATAGCTTGAGAAAATCGGCAACGCCGAGGCGCGCGATGCCCGCCGGCGCGTCGGAGCCGAACCAGGCGGCGCGATACAATTTCGCCAGCCGCGGCGCCACCATCCGGTTGGTCGCGGTGACCCCGGAATAGCGCCTGTGCAGATTTGGCACGATCACTTCGAGATCGCCGGGGGAATTCGCCACGTCACGCTCCGTTTGACAGGCCCCCTATACGCAACATTAAGCATAGTGACCAGTTCGGCCGCCCCGATACCCCCTCTTCACCACGCAGACGTTAGCTTGCGGCGTTGATCGAAGACGGGTGAGATCATGACTGTGCTAGTCACCGGCGGCGCCGGCTACATCGGAAGTCACACGGTCCTCGCGCTGGCGGAAGCCGGCGAAGACGTCGTCGTGATCGACGATCTCTCGACCGGATTTTCCGCGTACCTGCCTGAGGGCGTGCCGCTGTTCATTGGCGATGCAGGCGACGAGAACCTGCTCGAAGGCGTGATCGCCCAGCACAACATCGAAAGCATCATCCATTTCGCCGGCTCCGTCGTCGTGCCGGATTCGATGCGCGACCCGCTCGGCTATTACCGCAACAACTTTATGACCGCGCGCAACCTGCTCAACGTCGCGGTCAAGCGCGGCATCAATCGCTTCATCTTCTCCTCGACCGCCGCCGTCTATGGCAATCCGGACCAGGTCCCGGTGCCCGAGCACGCGCCGACGCGGCCGCTGTCGCCGTACGGCTCGTCGAAGCTGATGACCGAGATCATGCTGCACGACGTCGCCGCCGCCTACGGCATGCAGTACGTGACCTTGCGCTATTTCAACGTCGCCGGCGCCGATCCGCACGCCCGCATCGGGCTGGCCACCGTCGGCGCGACGCATCTGCTCAAGATCGCGGTGGAAGCCGCCACCGGCCAGCGCGCCAAGATCGACGTGTTCGGCACCGACTATCCGACGTCCGACGGCAGCTGCATCCGCGACTTCATCCACGTCACGGATCTCTCGCAGGCGCATCGCTCGGCCCTTGCGTATTTGCGCAATGGCGGCGCCTCGACGACGCTGAATTGCGGCTATGGCCGCGGCTATTCGGTGCTGGAGACCATCGACGCCGTGCGCCGGGTATCGGGCCGCAGCTTCGCCGTGCAATACGCGCCGCGCCGCCCCGGCGACATCATGACCATGGTCGCCGATACCAGCCGCATCCGTGGCCTCCTGGACTGGAAGCCGCAATACGAGGACCTCGAGACCATTGCCGCCCATGCTCTGGCGTGGGAGGACAAGCTGTTCCACGAGCGCCATGGCGAGCTTCGCCACGCCGCCTCGGCCTAGAATCATCCCCAGCGCAAGCCCTTAATTGGGCTTGAAAAACCCCGCTTGAGCGGGCACAGAGGCCCATCGATCCCTGACGCGCGGGCAGGCTTTGTCCTGCGCCGTCAATGGACACCGGATGGCCCAGTTTCCAAAGAAAATCACCGACGATCCCTATGCGGCGATGGCCCTCGTGCGCCGCCTGGTCACGGAACAGGGGATCGTCTACTGGCGGCGCTACCTCGTTGCCTTCGCGCTGATGGCGGCGGCCGCGGGCGCGACTGCGGGCGCGACCTACGTGCTCGGCCAGGTCATCAACCAGGCCTATGTCGACAAGAACATCCCGGGCATCGCGATGTTCTCCGGGATCACGGTGCTGCTGCTCTTCATCAAGGGCGTGGCGACCTACGGCCACATGGTGATCCTGACCAAGATCTCGAACGCCATCCTCGCCACCAACCAGCGCCAGCTGTTCGCAAAACTGATGCGCGAGAGCGTCGGCTTCTTCTCCGAGCGCCATTCCTCCGAATTCCTGGCGCGGCTGACCGCCGGCGCCAAGTCGATCACCGACGTGCTCAACATGCTGGTCAACGCCATTGGGCGCGACCTGTTGATGCTGCTCGCCATGATCGGCGTGATGGTGTGGCAGGACCCCGTCATGTCGTTCATCGGTCTTGTCGTGGTGCCGCCGGCGATGCTGGTGCTGCGCAAGCTCGTCAAGCGCATCAAGGGCCTCGCCTTCAACCAGTTCACCGGCACCGCCGACATCATGGAGACGATGCAGGAGTCGCTGCAGGGCATCCGCACCGTGAAGGCGTTCACGCTCGAAGACACCATGCAGAAGCGCATCGACGAGAACATCGCGATCGTCGAGCGCAATGCCAACAAGATGGCGCGCGTCGCCAACCGCTCCAATCCGTTGATGGAGATGCTCGGCGGCTTCGCGGTCGCGGGCTGCCTGATGTATGGCGGCTACAGCGTGGTCGCGCTCAACGCCACGCCCGGCGCGTTCTTCTCCTTCATGACCGCCTTCCTGATGGCGACCGAGCCGGCCAAGCGGCTGGCGCGGCTCAACATCGATTTGAACAGCCAGCTCGTCGGCGCGCGCATGCTGCTCGAGATCGTCGACAGCCCGGCGAGCGAGCATTCCGACGACGACAAGCCGCCGCTGAAGCTCACCGAGGCGCGGATCGAGCTGCGCGACGTCAGCTTCGCCTATCGCAGCGGCGAGACCGTGCTCAACCGCATGAGCTTCGTGGCCGAGCCCGGCAAGGTCACGGCGCTGGTCGGGCCGTCTGGCGGCGGCAAGTCGACCGTGCTGGCATTGCTCTTGCGTTTCCACGAGGTGACGCAGGGCGATATCGTGATCGACGGCCAATCGATCGGCGCGGTCTCGCGTAAGTCGCTGCGGTCGCAGACCGCTTATGTCGGCCAGGACGTCTATCTGTTCCGCGACACCATCCGCAACAACATCGCCTTCGGCAAGCCGGGCGCGAGCGAGGACGAGATCATCGAGGCGGCGAAGGCGGCCTGCGCGCACGATTTCATCATGGGCTTCCCGCTCGGCTACGACACACCGGTCGGCGAGCACGGCACGCAACTGTCGGGCGGGCAGCGCCAGCGCATTGCGGTTGCGCGTGCACTGATCAAGAACGCGCCGATCATCCTCCTGGACGAAGCCACCGCCGCGCTCGATTCGGAGTCCGAGCGGCAGGTGCAGGAGGCGATCGAGCATCTCTGCCAGAACCGCACCACCATCGTAATCGCGCACCGCCTGCACACCATCATGCACGCAGACAGGATCCTGGTGGTCGAGGGCGGCGAGATCGTCGAGCAGGGCCGGCATGACGAGCTGCTCCGCCGCGGCGGCCGCTATGCCTCGTTCTTCCGCCTGCAACACCACGATTCCAGCGCCCTGGCGCCGATCAGCGCAACCGCATAGAGTTCGTTCCACCTCAAGAGCAGCGAGACCCGCTTCATGAACGCCGCCTCCTACGTCATCCCGCTTCCGCCCCAGGCTTCGCTTCCCGTCGTCGGGGAAAGCGGCCGTTATCCGGTGCGCCGCATCTGGTGCGTCGGCCGCAACTATCTCGAGCACATCCGCGAGATGGGCAATGACGAGCGCGCCCCGCCGTTCTTCTTCGCCAAGCATGCCGACATGCTGGTGCCCGACGGCGCCACGATTCCCTATCCGCCGCTGACCAAGGATCTGCATCACGAGGTCGAGCTGATCGTCGCGATGAAGAGCGGCGGCCTCAACATCCCAGCCGACAAGGCGCTCGATCACGTCTACGGCTACGCGGTCGGCATCGACCTCACCCGCCGCGACCTCCAGATCGCCTCGCGCAAGAAGGAGCGCCCCTGGGAGATCGGCAAGTCTTTCGACGGCTCCGCCCCGTGCTCCGCGATCCAGCCGGCCTCCAAGATCGGCCATCCCGCCAAGGGCAAGATCTGGCTCACGGTCAACGGCAAGGAAGCCCAGAAGGGCGACCTCACCGAGCTGATCTGGAACGTGCCAGAGATCATCTGGCAGCTCTCGCAGCAGGTGAAGCTCGCCGCCGGCGACATCATCATGACCGGCACCCCGGCCGGCGTGTCCCAGCTCCAGCCCGGCGACAAGCTCGAATGCGGCGTCGACGGCGTCGGCACGCTGAAGGTCAGCATCGGCCAGCCCGAGTAATTTCGGAGCGTAGGGCGGATTAGCGACAGCGTAATCCGCCACCTTCGCGGCCATCGGTAACGCCGATTGCTGTTCGACTGTAAGGCGGATTACGCTGCGCTAGTCCGTCTTACACGCTACCAGGCCTTCACCGGCCGGTTGGCATAGCTTGCCTGCGGCACACCGCGGTTGAGCGACATGTGCGAATGCACGCACAGCCAATTATCGCCCTCTCTTGAAAACACCATCGTCGCCCGGCCCGGGCGCGGAAATGGGTTGCCATCGGGATGATAGCCCGTGCTTGTCCACGGCGCGATCACCGTGGCCATCGTGCCGTCGGGCGATGCCAGGATCGAGGTCTGGTCGAGCACGAAACGGAAGTCGGCCGTCTTCGGCCAGACATTGTCCCACTGCGTCGAGACCCATTGATCGAGGCCGGGGATGACATCGTTGTGCGTGCCGAAGGCCAGCACGTCCGGATGAAAAAGCGGCCGCGCCGAGGCGTAGTCGACCTCGCGGACATAGCCGGCGAAGGTCTCAAGCCAGCCGCGGAAGAATTGCACGATCTCGGTATTCGCGGTCGGCAAGGAGGCCATCACCTGCTCCACATTCGACAACTCAATCACGGCAATCTTTGTTGCCATGAGCCGGGCCATCCAGCAAGATTTAGCTCCGGGATCACTCGATCGCGATAGGGGTAACTCGCAGCCGGCTCTGATGCTTCGACATCGGCTGGCTCGATTTGATGGAGCCAGAGTCATGAACCGCCTCCTTCTGCTTGCTGCCGCTCTCCTCCTCACCGGCAGCGCAGCCAGCGCACAGTCCAGCCAACCCTATGCCGGTCTGGAAGGGCGCTCCATCAAGACGCTGTCGCAGCAGCAGATCGACGATCTTCGCGCCGGACGTGGCATGGGCCTGGCTCTTGCCGCGGAGCTTAATGGATATCCCGGTCCCAGCCACGTGCTCGAGCTCGGCGATCGCCTCGCCTTGACCGCCGATCAACGCGCCGAGGTCCGGCGGTTGTTCGATGCCATGAAACATGAAACCGTTCCGCTGGGTAACAAGCTCGTCGAACAAGAAAGAGCGCTGGAAGACCTTTTCGCCTCCCGTGCGGTCACATCGGAAACGCTCAAGGCGAGCATCGGAGCCATTGCCGAGACGCAAGGGCAGCTCCGCGAGAGCCACCTCAAATATCATTTGTCGACCGCTGCCTTGCTCGATCAGAGCCAGATGCAGCGCTATGCAGAGTTACGGGGCTATCAGCGTCCCGACAGCCACGCAGGGCACAAGCACCATCATTAGACAATGCCGATCGAGATCAGGCGATCACGGCAGGATAGGCAAAGAACTCCATATCGGCACGATGCAAGGGCGAACCAAGCTATGCTGATCCGCCCTCCTGCAGCGTTTCAATTCAGTGCCGAATATACGATGAGGCCGAGGATCAGCGCCGTCAGCGAGTATTTCAGCGTGTAGTAGACGTTGCGGTTCCACTCCTTGACCTTGCGGCTCGCAAGATGGATCTCGTAGAGCTTGCCGAACACCTTGTTGAGCACGCCGACATTCTCACCCTCGACGTTCTGGGTCGCCGACGCCTTGACGATGTGATGGCTGACCCAGCGGTTGATCGCGGTCATGAAGCCGAACTTCATCGGGCGCTCGACGTCGCAGAATAGGATGATGCGATTGACGTCGGTCGCATTCTCGGCGCTGTGGATGAAGGTCTCGTCGAACATGAAGGCCTCGCCGTCGCGCCAGACGCATTCGACGCCGTCGACCAGGATGCGGCACTTGTTCGAGTTCGGCGTGACCAGGCCAAGGTGATAGCGCAGCGAGCCGGCGAAGGGATCGCGGTGCGCGCCGAGCTTGCCGCCCGGCGGCAGCATCGCGAACATCGCGCCATGCACGCTCGGGATCGACTTGAGCAGCTCCACCGTCTTCGGGCACAGCGTGTTCGCCGAGGGCAGGAAGTCATCATACCATTTCAGGTAAAACCGCTTCCAGCCGCTCTTGAAGAACGAATAGAAGCCCCAGTCGTTATTCTTGGCGGCGGCGCGAATGAAACCCTCGTCGAACAGGCGCACGGCCTCGTCGCGGATGGTCTCCCAATTCTCGCTCAGCGGCTTCAGCTCCGGAAACTGCCCGACCGAGATCACCGGCTTGTTCGGCACCGCCGAGCCCGCATACATCAGCACATTGTAGGGTGCCAGATAGGTCGAGTGATCGCCGAGCTGGCGCGCAAAGCGCAGCCGCTGCTTGCCGCGGAAGTGGACGTAAATCGTCGAGGCCGCAAGCACATAAAGAATGACGAGTTGCGGCGCAAAAAGCTGTTTCAACATTTCCCCGTTCCCCAGTGAACCCAGCCGGGACGTCATCTACTCCGGCCGAACGGGCGCGACAAGATGCTCACCGTTGGGTTGCGTTCACACTGGAGAGAGCGGACGAAGGAACCTGGCGTCGGCCGATCGAGCCAAATCAGGTCCGGGACAGCGCCTGGAGGCCCTTGAAGGTCAGGCGCTTGGGGTCGGTGACGCCAGCCTGATAGAGACGGCGGATGAAGGCGACGACGGCGTCGCGGTCGCAATCGGTCAGCGCGACGACGGCGTCGACTGCGATTCTCTGGGCTTCCATTGGGCTTACCTCGGCCTTGCGAGTAACCCCGGCCGAGACAGGCTAGGACTGATCCGTAAATCCGGCGTTAACCGTCCGGGTCACAGCCGTCAGGAGTATCGCATCACGCCATCGTCGATGCGGCCGAAGCGCAAGGTGACGATGTCGAGCGCGTAGTTCTGATACAGCCGCCACGGCTGCTTGGAGCCCTGCTTCGGCATCTTGGCCACCGAGCGCTGCACATAGCCCGAGGTGAAATCGAGCGAAGGCTGCGCGGTGATGGCGGGGTCGTCATTGTGCGGCATGCACTGGCGGAAATTGTGCCGGTCCATGTAGTTGATGAGACGGCAGACATATTCGCAGGTGAGATCGCATTTCAGCGTCCAGGACGCGTTGGTGTAGCCGAAGGCCGAGGCCATGTTCGGCACGTCGGCATACATCATGCCCTTGTAGGTCAACGTCTTGGCGAAATCGACGACCCGGCCGTCGACACTGACCTCGAGGCCGCCGACGACCTGGAGCACCAGCCCGGTCGCGGTCACGATGATGTCGGCCGCAAGCTCGCTTCCGTCCTTCAGGCGGATGCCGTCATGCGTGAACGTGTCGATCTCGTTGGTCACGACGCTGGCGCGCTGCTCGCGGATCGCCTTGAAGAGGTCGCCATCGGGCACGAGGCACAGCCGCTGGTCCCAGGGATTGTAGCGCGGCGTGAAATGGGTCGCGACATCGTAGTCGGGGCCGAGCGCCATCCGGACGCCACCGAGGATCAGGTTCTTCACCTTGTCCGGCCGTCGCCGGCTGAGCTGGAAGAAGAACATCCCCCACATCACGTTGCGCCAGCGGATCAAATGATAGGCCAGCCGCGCCGGCAGATTGCGGCGCAATTTGTCGGCGACGGGATCCTGCGCCGGCCGCGACACCACATAGGTCGGCGAGCGCTGCAGCATGGTGACCTGCGCGGCCTTCTTGGCGAGCTCCGGCACCAGCGTCACCGCGGTGGCGCCCGAACCGATCACGACGACGCGTTTTCCCGCATAGTCGATGTCCTCGGTCCATTTCTGCGGATGCACGATGCGGCCGGCGAAATCACTGGCGCCCTTGAACTCCGGCGTATAGCCCGCCTCGTATTTGTAATAGCCCGAGCACATGAACAGGAAATTGCAGGTGAAGCGCACGAGCTCGCTCGCGCCCTCGCCCGTGATGCGCTCGGCTTCCACCGTCCAGCGCGCGTCCGGCGTCGACCACGATGCGCGCTTGACGCGATGGCGGAAGCGGATGTGCTTGTCGATGCCGTTCTCGGTCGCGGTCTCGCGCACATAGTTCAGGATCTGCGGCCCGTCCGCGATCGCCTTCGGATCGGTCCACGGCTTGAAGGAATAGCCGAGCGTGAACATGTCGCTGTCGGAGCGGATGCCGGGATAGCGGAAGAGGTCCCAGGTGCCGCCGATGCAGTCGCGGCCCTCCAGAATGACGTAGCTTTTGCCCGGGCATTTGGTCTGGAGATGATAGCCCGCGCCGATGCCGGACAGGCCGGCACCGACGATCAGCACGTCGAAATGGTTTGCCATGACGTTTCTCCTCGACGGCGCCGATAGCACATCAGATGACATAATAGCGCAGCCACGCAAGGGAAGGCAGTGTTGACGGTCCCGTAGCGCCGACTACTATAGGTGGTCTTTTGCCTACACACAGTCTTTGATTTTCAATTCATAATCTGGTGGGGGGCTTCATGTTTGGCAGCAACGTGTTGGATATCGCGATCGGCCTGATTTTCACTTTTCTGACCGTCAGCCTGATCGCCAGTACGGTCACGGAGGCACTGTCCTCGGCCATGTCCTGGCGGGCGAACACACTGTTCGAAGGCGTCAAGAAACTCTTGAACGATCAGAACTTCACTGGGCTGGCAGTGGACATCTACAACCACGGCCTGGTGAACAGTCTTTCGAGTGGCACTGCAACCGCTGGCACCAGTCCGCCGATCAAGCCGTCCTACATCGATCCGAAGCTGTTTGCGTCCGCCCTGACCGACGTGGTCAACCTCAACCCCGCCCAGACGCTCACCGAGCTGAAAGCGAGCATAAGCACGGTTCAGGATCAGCAACTGAAGGACGTTCTCAACGGAATCGTCGACCGCACGAACGGCAATTTCAGTCAGGTTCGCGATGAGATCGCCTCCTGGTTCGATCAAAGCATGGAGCGGGTCTCGGGCTCGTACAAGCGCAAGACACAACTATGGTCGCTCATCATCGCTTTCGTTGTCGCGGTCGCGTTGAATATCGACACGGTCAAGATTGCCGCGACGCTCTGGGATCAGCCGATGTTGCTCAAGGGTATTTCGCCTCAGCCTGGCGCGACTGCGCAACAGGCACTTGCGCAATTGGAACAGCTTAAGCTGCCTTTCGGCTGAAGCAACGGCGCCCTTGGCAATTTCTTCACGGGCCTGAACTGGGCCTTCGTCATCCCGGGATGGCTCATCAGCGCGATCGCCGCGCTGTTCGGCGCGCCATTCTGGTTCGATACGCTGCAAAAATTCGTGCAATTGCGTGGCACCGGGCCCGACCAAAAGAAGCAATCTTGACCGGCTTGCCGCCTGCGGGCCCCGCATAGAGCAATGGCCGGGCTTGCGCCCGGCCATTGTCGATTCGACGATTTCAGTCTCGTCAGCGTTCAGGACGCTGCGTCTCAGTAGCGGTAATGATCCGACTTGTACGGACCTTCCTGCTTGACGCCGATGTAGTCGGCCTGGTCCTTGCGGAGCTCGGTGAGCTTGACGCCGATCTTGGCGAGGTGCAGGCGGGCGACCTTCTCGTCGAGGGTCTTGGGCAGCACGTAGACTTCCTTCTTGTACTTGCCGTCCTTGTTGTTGGCGAACAGCTCGATCTGCGCCAGCGTCTGGTTGGTGAACGACGCCGACATCACGAAGGACGGATGGCCCATCGCGTTGCCGAGGTTCACGAGGCGGCCTTCCGACAGCATGATGATGCGGTGCTTGTCGGGGAATTCAATCTCGTCGACCTGCGGCTTGATGTTGGTCCACTTCAGGTTACGCAGACCCGCGATCTGGATCTCGTTGTCGAAGTGGCCGATGTTGCAGACGATGGCACGATCCTTCATCGCGCGCATGTGCTCGATGGTGATGATGTCCTTGTTGCCGGTCGCGGTGACGAAGATGTCGGCGCGGGGCGCGGCGTCTTCCATGGTCACGACCTCGTAGCCTTCCATCGCCGCCTGCAGCGCGCAGATCGGATCGACTTCCGACACCATCACGCGGCAACCGGCCTGGCGCAGCGATGCGGCCGAGCCCTTGCCGACGTCGCCGAAGCCGGCGACCATCGCGACCTTGCCCGACATCATCACGTCGGTGCCGCGGCGGATGCCGTCGACCAGCGATTCACGGCAACCATAGAGGTTGTCGAACTTCGACTTGGTGACGCTGTCGTTGACGTTGATCGCCGGCCACAGCAGCGTGCCCGCCTTCTGCATGTCGTAGAGACGGTGCACGCCCGTCGTGGTCTCTTCGGACACGCCCTTGATGCTCTCGGCAATCGCGGCGAAGTAGCCCTTCGGCTTCTCCTTGAGCTGCTTCTTCAGCAGCGCGAAGAAGACTTCCTCTTCTTCCGAACCGGGCTTGTCGAGGAAGGCGGTATCGCCCTTCTCGGCGCGCAGACCGAGATGGACGTACATGGTGGCGTCGCCGCCGTCGTCGAGGATCATGTTCGGGTGACCGCCGCCGTGCCAGTCGAACAGCTTTGCGGTGTAGTCCCAGTATTCGGTCAGCGTCTCGCCCTTGACAGCGAAGACTGGAATGCCGGCGGCCGCGATCGCGGCGGCAGCATGGTCCTGCGTCGAATAGATGTTGCAGGAGACCCAGCGAATGTCGGCGCCGAGCGCGGCCAGCGTCTCGATCAGCACGCCGGTCTGGATCGTCATGTGCAGCGAGCCGGCGATGCGCGCGCCCTTCAGCGGCTGCTTCGGGCCGTACTCCTCGCGGGTGGCCATCAGGCCGGGCATCTCGGTCTCGGCCAGCGAGAGCTCCTTGCGGCCGAAATCGGCGAGCGAAATGTCCTTGACGATGTAATCGGTGAAGCCGGGCTTCGCGTTCATAGGGGGTTCCTGTCTGTTTGGCTCGTCATTCCGGGCTCGCCGCCGTCGCGGCGCCCCGGAATGACGCAAGTGACTTAGAGCGCGCGCTTGAGCTGCTCGACGAGGTCGGTCTTCTCCCAGGAGAAGCCACCCTCATTGTCGGGCGTGCGGCCGAAATGGCCATAGGCCGAGGTGCGCGCGTAGATCGGACGGTTGAGGTCGAGATGGGTGCGGATGCCGCGGGGCGTCAGATCCATCGCCTGCGCCGCGGCCTTCTCGAGCTGCTCCTCCGGCACCTTACCGGTGCCGTGGGTATCGATGTAGATCGACAGCGGGCGGGCCACGCCGATGGCGTAGGCGAGCTGCAGCGTGCAGCGGTCGGCAAGGCCGGCGGCAACGATGTTCTTGGCGACGTAACGCGCGGCATAAGCCGCCGAGCGGTCGACCTTGGTCGGATCCTTGCCGGAGAACGCGCCGCCGCCATGCGGGGCCGCGCCACCATAGGTGTCGACGATGATCTTGCGGCCAGTCAGGCCGGAATCGCCGTCGGGACCGCCGATGAAGAACTTGCCGGTCGGGTTGATGTGCCAGATCGTCTTCGGCGTGATCCAGTCCTTCGGCAGCGCCTCGCGCACATAGGGCTCGACGATCTCGCGGATCTGCTTGGACGAGATGTCCTCGACCAGATGCTGGTGCGAGACCACGATCTCGCGCACGCCGACCGGCTTGCCGTTCTCGTACTGCACGGTGACCTGGCTCTTGGAGTCCGGTCCGAGCACCTTCTCCTTACCGGAGTGGCGCGCTTCGGAGATCAGGCGGAGGATCTTGTGGGCGTAGAAGATCGGCGCCGGCATCAGATCGGGCGTCTCGTTGGTGGCGTAACCGAACATGATGCCCTGGTCGCCCGCGCCCTCTTCCTTGACCTCGCCCGGCTGCAGCGCATCGACGCCCTGGGCGATGTCCGCCGACTGCGGATGCAGCAGGATCTCGATGTCGCAGGTCTTCCAGTGGAAGCCTTCCTGCTCGTAGCCGATGTCCTTGATCGCACCGCGGACGACGCCTTCGATCTGCTCGTTGGTCACCGACTTCGGACCGCGGGTCTCGCCGGCGATCACCACCTTGTTGGTGGTTGCGAGCGTCTCGCAGGCGGCGCGGATCTGCCAGGGGTCGATGCCGGCCTTCGGCCCTTCGCGGTAGAACAGATCGACGATCTCGTCGGAAATGCGGTCGCAGACCTTGTCCGGATGACCCTCGGACACGGACTCGCTGGTAAAGAGATAGGACGCGCGCATCAGTAACCCCTTGTTCCGCCGCTAAGCCGGCGGGCGTTTGCGATGTTTACCTGTGGAGATGTCAATCACGCCGGCGCGAGATGACGTAGGATTCGTCGAGAAACCAGAGCCCATTGTACTTTCGCAGCACGTCCCTGGCGGCATCCAGAGTGCGGCCGTTTTGAGTCATTTCCGTCAACCGGTCGTCCTCAATCTGAGCGACATACACCGCCGCATTCCACGCTGCAAAGGCCGTCGAGGTTCCGATCGTCCCGGTCACCTCGTTGGGCAGCGCTTCCATATCATACCTGAAGATCGAGCGGTTATCCGCATATGCATTAAAATTTAAGTCGCGGCCCACCGATCCCAGTTCATACTTAACGGCGCGCAATAGCTCATGACGGCTCACCGCGAAAGGATTTTCTCCGGGCCAGATCGCCTGGATCATTTCCATGCCTGGATCCTGGCCATGGGAGTGGATCCCGATCAGCCGCCCGCCCGGCCGCAGTGCCCGCGCCAGCGGTGCGATGATCCGCTTGGCCCGGAAGTTGACCGAGGACAAAGCGCGGTAGGGCTGGGACGCGATGACGAGGTCGAAATTGGCTTCGGTCTGGCCCGGTCGTGGAATGGTTGAATCCAGCAGGAACCTGTGATCCTCGCGATACAGCACCAGAACGACGGGCCGCTCGTACAGCGGCATGGCGGTGCGCGGGCTGATCGCGGCGCGCCAGTTCTGCTCCAGGAAGGGCCGAAGCTCTGCGATCTGCTGCTCGAACACGCCCGACGAGGCGCCCCGCAGCGGGACCTCGTGCCAGACGGTCGCTGCCGCCGCCGCGGGCGATGCCGGCGTGAGCCAGGGCGCTTCCGAGTAGAACATGTTGGTGAAGACGAACACCGACGCCGGATGCTCGAAAATGCGGTCCGGCACCTTCTCCAGCGTCAGGCGCAGGTCCTCGAGGCTGAGCTCCTTGCCGGCGACGTAGAACGGCATGTGAGGATAGCGCTGGTGCGTGGCGCGCAGCACCCGCGCCAGCACCGTGCCGTCGCCGACGCCGGCGTCGAAGATGCGCAGGGCCGGCGGGCGCGGATGGATCGAGGCGAGCTCCAGCGCCACCCGGTCCGCGACCACCCGTTTCTCGCTGCAGGTGTGGACGAACAGCAGGTATTTCTGCCGGTTTTCGAAGAAGCGGAAATTGCCGCGCGGATCCCGCTTTTCCGGGGGCACCTGAAGCCCCCGCGGCGGCGGCAGGCCACCGGTCGTCGATGCCGCAATATAGGCCTGGATCCGCTCCAGCGTGTCGATGGTGATGCGCTTGCCCTCGCGCAGGCGATGCACCAGCTTGCCATCGTTCACCGCGCGCCGGCCGAACGTCGATTCCGCCATGTCCGCCGTGCGGCAGAACTCCGTGATCTGGCTCAGGATTTCGTCGTTCTTCATGGATGGGATGCGGTGGGCAGACGGAGTGGGACGCATTCCCTAGCAAACTCTGCCCACCGAGGGAATAGCGGATCTGGGCTTCCCCGTCCTGTTCGCGCACCCGGGCGGATGAACCCCGCCGGCCCGCCGGGCAACAAACAGGCGCTTCTCCTCTGACGGAGCCATCGCCATGCGCCGCCTGCTCGTCGCGCTCACTCTCCTCACAGCATTCCTGTGGTCCGCGCCCGCGGGCGCGCAGGCGCGCAACCAGCTTGGGCCGCTCTGCACCACCGACACGACGCCGGCGAACAAGATGATCGATGCCTGCAACAAGATCGTCGCGCTGAAGGTGTTTCGGGGCGAGCAGCTGGCGACGATCCATTTCTGGCGTGCGGTCGCCTGGAACAAGAAGGGCGACTATTCCAAGGTCATCACGGACGCCACCGAAGCGATCCGGCTCCATCCGAGCCAGGCAACCTACAATCTCAGGGGGTCGGCCTATTACGACAAGGGCGACTACGAGATCGCGATCAGCGATTTCGACGACGCGCTGAAGCTCGGACCGCCCAGCGGCACCATCTTCCACAATCGCGGCAACGCCTGGCGTGGCAAGCACGACTACGCCAAGGCCATTGCTGACTACGACATGGCGATCAAGGCCGATCCGAAATCGGCGTTCTCGTTCCAGAACCGCGGCATCTCGAAGCAGGCACTCGGCGATCTCGACGGTGCGCTCGCCGACATCAACCAGGCGATCCGGCTTGATCCGTCGCTGCCGCAGCCGCTGATCAACCGCACCGCGATCTGGCGCGCCAAGGGCGATCTCGATCGCGCCATCGCCGATGGCAGCGAGGCGATCCGGCTCGCCAGGGACAAGTTGCCGGCCAACATCATGACGCCGCCGAACAGCGTGCTGATCTCAGGCTACACACACCGCGCGCTGGCCTATGAAGCCAAGGGTGACTACGCCCGCGCGCGGGACGACTACAACGCGACGCTGGCGATCGTGGCGTCCGACGCCGGCAGCAAGGCCAACCAGGCCACCGCCAAGGTGCGGCTGTCGCTGGTGACGGACGCGAGCGCCCCGATCCCGCGCGATGCGCCCTCACCGACGCCGCAACCGGCGATGACTCCTGCCGCGCAGCAGACCGGCGCGGCACCGGCCGCCTCGCCCACTCCGGCCATTCGCGGCGCCCGCATGGCGCTGATCATCGGCAATGGCGCCTATGCGCATGTCAAGGCGCTGCCCAATCCCGCCAACGACGCGCGCGCCGTCGCCAGGAGCCTGCGCGACATCGGCTTCACCGTGTCGGAGGGTATCGATCTGGACCGTCCCGCGATGCAGAAGATGACGCGCGACTTCCTGCGCGAGGCGGCCCGGGCGCAGGTCGCGGTGGTCTATTATGCCGGCCATGGCGTGCAGGTCGACGGCCACAACTATCTCATTCCAGTCGACGTCGCGCTCAAGCCGGGCACGGCCATGACGGACGCGATGATCGACATGGACACGATCATGGCCGGCCTCGACGACCAGGTGCGCACCAACATTTTGATCTTCGATGCCTGCCGCAACAATCCGATGGCACAGCAGGTAGCGAGCGCCGGCGCCAATCGCGGCATCGAAGGCGCCTCCGGTCTCGCAGCACCGACCAGCCTCGGCAGCGGCGCGACATTGGGAGCCGGCACGCTGATCGCCTTCGCGACCGCGCCGGGCCAGGTCGCACTCGACGGCGAAGGCGCCAACTCACCGTTCTCCGCCGCGTTGTCCCGCCATATCGGCACGCCAGGGCTGGAGGTGCAGCAGATGCTGACGCGGGTGCGAGCGGAGGTGGTCTCGTCCACGAAGAACAAGCAGGTGCCGTGGTCGAACTCGTCGCTGCTGGGCGAGGTGTATCTGGCGGAGAAGTGAGGGCGGGCTTTTGCGTCGTGACGTCAGGATCGCGGAGCTATCAGCCACATGCCCGGTGTCGCCCGACTTTGATCGGGCGATCCAGTACTCCGCGAGGGCCGCGGCCTATCGAACGGCCGCGGCGTACTGGATCCCCCGCCTTCGCGGGGAATGACAGTGAGTGTGTGGAGAGGCCTCGCCTCTACCTACGCAACCGACAGTGCGAGACTTAATTGCCCCACACTTCCTTGGCGATCTCCACCGCCAGGCTGAGCTTGGCCCACTGCTCTTCCTCGGAGAGGATGTTGCCCTCCTCCGTCGAGGCGAAGCCGCATTGCGGGGAGAGCGCGAGCTGCTCCAGCGGCGCGAACTTGGCGGCTTCCTCGAGGCGGCGCTTGATGTCGTCCTTCTTCTCGAGCTCGCCGAACTTCGAGGTGATGACGCCGACCACGACGACCTTGTCGCCCCTGGGCAGGAAGCGCAACGGCTCGAAGCCGCCGGCACGATCGCTGTCATATTCCAGGAAGTAGCCGTCGTAATTGGTGCCGGCGAGCATGGTTTCGGCCACCGGCTCGTAGCCGCCCGAGGAAATCCAGGTCGAACGGAAATTGCCGCGACACACATGCGTCGTCACCACCATGTCGGCGGGCTTCTCGGCCAGCGCGTAGTTGATGATGCGTGCATAGATCTGCTGCAGGCCGTCCGGATTGTCGCCGCGCTCGCGCGCCTTCTGCAATTCCTCCTGCGAGCAGAGGTATGCCCACACGGTGTCGTCGAACTGCAGGTAGCGGCAGCCAGCGTCGTAGAACGCCTTGACGGCTTTGCGATAAGTCTTGCCGAGATCCTCGTAGAAGGCCTCGAGATCGGGATAGACGTCCTTGGAGATCGACTTGCGGCCGCCGCGGAAGTGCAGCACCGCGGGCGACGGGATCGTCATCTTGGCGGTGACGTGGGCCTGATCGGCGACCTTCTTCAGGAAGCGGAAGTGGTCGAGCATCGGGTGATCGGCGGGGAAGTCGAGCTTGTCGATCACGCGCACCGCATCGTGACGGGTCTGCACGCCCGCGAACTGGATGCCGGCGTCGGGATGGAACAGCTCGCATCCCGTGAGCTTGGCCAGGAAGTCGAAATGCCACCAGGAGCGGCGGAATTCGCCGTCGGTCGCGAGCTTCAAGCCGACCGAGGCTTGCTTGTGCACGACCTTCTCGATCTCCATGTCCTCGATCTTGCGCAGATCGTCAGCCGAGATCTCGCCCTTCTCGAGCCGGCTACGGGCTTCCTTGATCTTGGCCGGACGCAGGAGGCTGCCGACCTCGTCGGCGCGGAAGGGGGCTTTGGTTCGCTGCATGTCTTACTCCCTGGACATTTTAGTTTAGTGGGCCGCCGCCCCGGCGACGCCGAGATGGCGTTCCAGGACCGAAGGGTCGGCCTTCAGCGCGGCGCTCGGAGCGTCGTGGACGATCGTTCCGCGCTCCAATATCACAACGCGGTCGGCGAGCCCCAGAATCTTTTGGGCATTCTGCTCGACGATGATCGAACAGATGCCGCCCGCCCGGGTGATGGTCCCGATCGCCTTCAAGAGCTCCTCGACGATGATCGGGGCAAGGCCTTCGGTCGGCTCGTCAAGCAGCAGCACTTTCGGGTTCAAGGTCAGCGCGCGGCCGATCGCCAGCATCTGCTGCTCGCCGCCGGAGAGCTGGTTGCCAAAATTACTCCGCCGCTCCTTCAGCCGCGGGAACATCTCGTAGACCCTCTCGACCGTCCAGGGGCCAGGCTGCGCCACCGCGGTCATGTTCTCCTCGACCGTGAGGGAACGAAAGATATTGCGCTCCTGCGGCACCCAGCCGATGCCGGCGCGCGCGCGCTGGTCGGGCCGCAGGCTCGTGACGTCGGTGCCGGCGAGCGCGACCGAGCCGGAGAAGCGGCGCGTGACGCCGACGATGGAGTTAATCAGCGTGGTCTTGCCGGTGCCGTTGCGGCCGAGCAGCGCCAGCACCTGCCCCTCGGCGAGTCGCAAGGACATGTTGGGCAGCACCACCGCCTCGCCATAGCCGGCGCGCAATGCCTCGATCGCGAGCAGGTCAGACATTGACCGCCTCCTCGCCGAGATAGACCGCCTTGACCTGCGGATCGCGCGCGACCTGCTCGGGCGGGCCTTCGGTCAGCAGCGCGCCAGAGACCAGCACCGAGATGCGGTCGGCGAAGGAGAAGACGAGGTCCATGTCGTGCTCGATCAAGAGCACGGTGACGTCGCGCGGCAGCGCGCCGACCACGGCGAGAATATCGTGACGCTCGCTCTCGGGCACGCCGGCAGCGGGCTCGTCGAGCAACAACACGCGGGGCTTGGCCGCAATCGCGACCGCGATCTCGAGCAGGCGCTGCTTGCCGTATGGCAACGTCAGGGTCTGCTCGTTCATGACGTCGAGCAAGTGGAAGCGCGAGAGCAGATCGGCGATCTCGCCGTTGACGTCGCTGCGCGTCCCCATCCGCCGCCACCAGTCGCCGCCATGGCCGAGACGTTCGGAGACGGCAAGGCCGATGGTTTCGAGCGGGGTCAGGTCGGGATAGAGCTGGTTGATCTGGAAGGTACGCGACAGGCCGCGCAGCACGCGCTTGTGTACGGGCAGATCGGTGATGTCCTGGCCTTCGAGCAGGATGCGCCCCGAGTTCGGCTTGAGTACGCCGGTGAGCTGGTTGATCACCGTGGTCTTGCCGGCGCCGTTCGGACCGATCAGCGCGTGGCGGGCACCCTGCTCGATCCTCAAGGACAGATCGCGAGTGACGCGCAGGCCGCCGAACTGCTTTTCGAGATTTTGGGTTTCGAGCGCGATGGTCATGAATCGCTCTCCGGCACGGCAACGACCGCTTTACGTCCCACAACCTGCCTGATGACCAGGTTGGGCACATACAGCACCCAACGATGCAGGCGCTGGCGGCCGATCAGCACGATCAGGACCAGCACGAGGCCGATCCAGAACTGCCAATATTGCGGGGTGATGGTGGAGAACAATTCCTGGAGCATGCGGAAGATCACCGCGCCGATCAGCCCGCCATAAAGATACCCGGTGCCGCCGATGACCAGCACCAGCATCAGGTCGGCCGAACGTTCGAAGGCGAAGACGTCGAGCGAGGCGATCGCCGTGGTCTGGGTGAACAGCGCGCCGGCAATGCCGGCATAGAAGGCCGCCAGCGTGTAGATGGCGATCAGGCGGCGGTTGACGGGGATGCCGATCGCCGCCGCGCGCAGAGGGTTGTTCTTGATCGCGCGCAGAGACAGGCCGAACGGCGAATACACGACGCGGCGGGCGAACAGGAACAACAGGAACAGGACAGCCAGCGAATAGAAGAAGCCGGCCTTGCCGAACATGTCGAACGGAATCTGGCCGAAGATCGGCTGCATCTCGATGCCCTGCAGGCCGTCGGTGCCACCGGTGATGTTGGAGAAGCGTTCGGCGAGTGCTTCCAGCAGCAACGCAATGCCGAGTGTCACCATCAGGCGCGTCAGGTCGACACCGCGGATCACAAGGAAGCTGGTGGCAAAGCCGAGCACCATTGCGGCAAGGCCGGCGACGATCAACGCGAGCACGGGCTCGTTGATGATCCCGTGCAGCGCGAGAAGCCCCGCCGCATAGGCACCGACGCCGAAGAAGGCGGCGTGGCCGAGCGAGACAATGCCGGCATAGCCGAGGATGAGATCGAGCGACATCGCGAACAACGCGAGCCGCAGGATGTCGGTCATGATCAGATAGCGCGTGGGAAAGACGAAGCCACAGGCCAGCACGATCAGCCAGAAGGCGGCTTCTCCGTAAGTCCAGCGTGCCTGGCGCTGGGCGTGATATCCGACGTCGGAAGCAGCGCTCATCGGCAAACTCAACGCGCGGCCGTGCGGCCGAACAGGCCGTTCGGGCGCCAGATCAGGATCACGATCATCATGGTGTAGATCACGAAGGGGCCCATCTTCGGCACGTAATATTTGCCGGCGACGTCGCCAATGCCGAGCAGCAGCGAGGCCAGGAACGGGCCTGTTATCGAGGAGGAGCCGCCGACGGTCACCACGATCAGGAAGTAGATCATGAACTTCAGCGGGAAATACGGATCGAGGCCAAGGATCTCGGCGCTCAGCGCACCGCCGAGACCGGCGAGTCCGCAGCCAAAGGCAAAGGTGAAGGCGAACACCTGCGGCACGTTGATGCCGAGGCCGCTCGCGGCGCGCGGATCATCGACCGCGGCGCGCAACCGGCTGCCGAAGCGCGTCTTGGCCAGCACCATCTGCAGAGCGATGGTGAGCAGGCCGCAGATCACGATGATCATCAGCCGGTAGCGGCCGATGCCGACGCCGAACAGGTCGAACTGGCCCTGCAGCGCTGCCGGCAGGTTGATGAAGACGCGCGATGATCCCTGGATGTAGTCGACGGCGGCGACCGACATGAACGTAAGACCAATGGTGAACAGCACCTGGTCGAGATGGCTGCGCGTATAGAGGTGGCGGTAGAGCGTGCGCTCGAGCGCGATGCCGATTGCCGCCGACGAGACGAAGGCAAGCGGCAGCGCGGCGAAGAACGGCCAGCCCATCCGGTTGACGAGCACCATGCAGACATAGCCGCCGGCCATGGCGAAGGCGCCGTGCGCGAGGTTGACGAAGTTCATCAGGCCGAGCGTGACCGCAAGCCCGCAAGCGAGCACGAACAGCAGCATGCCGTAGGCAACGCCATCGAACAGGTTGGTGAGGATGGAGGTCATCGCGTCAGCTTGGAGTTGCTCGTCTCGTCATGGCCGGGCTTGTCCCGGCCATCCACGTTGTTGTCTGGCCGTTCTCTTCTTGGGCTTTGCGTGGATGCCCGGAACAAGCCCGGGCACGACGCTGGAGTGGGGCGAGATCCCGGATGCGCGCGAAGCGCGCTCCGGGACGACGCGCTTTCGCGCGTCACTTCTTGGTCTTGCCGAGATCCTTGACCGCCTCGAAGGTCGCGAACTCGACGTTGTAAAGTTCGCCGTCAACCTTCTCGACCTTGCGGATGTAGATGTTCTGCACGATGTCGCGGGTCTCGGGGTCGATCGAGATCGGGCCGCGCGGGCTCTCCCACTTCTGGCCCTTCATGGCTTCGACCAGCTTGGTGCCGTCGGTGTCGCCATTCGTCTTCTTCAGCGCTTCGTAGATCAGGTGGATGCCGTCGTAGCCGCTGACTGCCATGAAGCCCGGACGATTGCCGAACGCCTTCTTGTAGGCTGCGACGAAATCCTTGTTCATCTGCGAGGGGTGCGCCGCGGAGTAGAGATGCGCGGTGACCGTGCCGAGCACGGCGTCGCCCATGTTGTTGAGCAGGTCATCGTCGGTGACGTCGCCCGGCCCGATCACCTTGATGCCGGCCTTGTCGAGGCCACGCTCGGCATACTGCTTCATGAAGTTGCCGCCCTGGCCGGCCGGCACGAACACGAAGATCGCATCGGGCTTGGCGTCCTTCATGCGCTGCAGGAACGGCGCGAAGTCGGGATTGGCGAGCGGCGTCTTGACTTCTTCGACGACCTCGCCGCCACCCGCGGTGAAGTTCTGCTTGAAGAAATTGAGCGCGTCATTGCCCGGCGCATAGTCCGAGGTCAGCGTCGCAACCTTCTTGATGCCGTTCTTCACGGCCCAGTCGCCGATGATGGTCGAGGACTGCGCCAGCGTGAAGCTGGTGCGCACGATATAGGGCGAACGCTCGGTGATGATCGAGGTGCCGGCCGCCATCACGACTTCCGGGATCCTGGCCTGCGTTGCGAGCGGCGCGGCCGCGAGGGCGGCCGGCGTCACGCCGAAGCCGGCGATGAAGTTGACCTTGTCGTTGACGATCAGCTCCTGCGCCGCGGTCTTGGTCTTGTCCGGAATCGCAGCGTCGTCCTTGAGGATGATCTCGATCTTCTTGCCGGCGACCGTGTCGCCCTTCTGCTGCATGTAGAGCTTGATCGCGTTCTCGATCTGCTTGCCGGTCGATGCCTGGCCGCCTGTCATCGGCAGGATCAGGCCGACCTTGACGGTGTCCTCGGCCTTGGCCGGCGCGACGGCCGCGAAGCTTGCGATGGCGGCCGCTGCCGCGGCGCGCGAAAAGATCTTGCGTTCGAACATCAAATGTCCCTCCCCTTCATTCCTGCGTTCTTGTGAGCCGGACCGAGTGCCCGGTCCTTGCCGCTCTTTACTTACGGACAAGCCATGCCGTGCGGCCACATGGCGTCCTCTGCAACCCCGTTGTCAATCGGACGTTGGGCGACCATTCGGCGCAAGCCGCGTGATCCGCTCTCGACGTCGGCGGGAGAGATTTGTACGATTGTACAAAGAAGATGGTCCTGTCAACAAAAAAGCCCCTGACCGGGTGGCGATGGCTCGTTGACGCGCCACTCTAAGGAGGCCGCAGGATGCAGTGGATGGAGGATTCCGCCTCTCACTTGCAGAATCTGGACATCTCACGACTGCGCGGTGAGGCCCCTCGTTACGCTGCCCCCAAACCACTAAACGTAAGCACGTAATGTATACCGTATCAGCTGAAACGCGGGCTTCAAGGTCAAAATTTGCGTATTATAATACCTATCATGTATACATTCTCGCCTACCGCTGAATAGGCCAATTTTACTGGTTGAGAGCTATGGTTTGCCGCTGACGCCATCCGGCGCTCAGCATCCAGGCCCGATCGGGCACGACCCAAAAGATGTCCATGCGCACCCGTCCGCTTTCGATCGCTGCAGTCGCCCTGCTCGCTTCCACCCTTGCAGGCTGCGGCACGGTCAACGAGAGGCTCTCCGCCGGCATGGGCGACTCCATCCCGCAATGGGCCGGCGGCCTGCCGGCCGACGCCCCGCCGCGTCCGGGCACCCCGCAATACGACGCCTACATGAAAGAGCGCGAACGCAAGCGGCTGCTGCCGGCAGCGGACCGCGAGAAGGAAGAGCAGGCGCAGAAGGGCGCGGCAGCGACGACGTCGGCTGGCGCGGTGCGTTAAGGAGCGAATGGCGAATAGTGAGTGGCGAAATGGCCATCCCTTCTATTCGCTACTCGCCACTCACTATCCGCTAATCGACGAACACCACGGTCTTGCGGCCGTTGAGGATGACGCGATCGTCGAGATGGTAGCGGATCGCGCGGGCGAGCACGCGGCGCTCGATGTCGCGGCCCTTGCGGACGAGATCTTCCGGCGTGTCGCGATGACTGATGCGTTCGACGTCCTGGTCGATGATCGGGCCCTCGTCGAGATCGCGCGTGACGTAATGGGCCGTGGCGCCGATCAGCTTGACGCCACGCTCATGGGCCTGGTGATACGGCTTTGCGCCCTTGAAGCCCGGCAGGAACGAGTGGTGGATGTTGATGCAGCGCCCCGAAAGCTTCGCCGACAGATCGTCCGACAGGATCTGCATGTAGCGGGCGAGCACGACGAGATCGGTGCCGGTCTTGGCGACGAGATCGAGGACCTGCGCCTCCTGCTCGCGCTTGGTTTCCTTGGTGACCGGCAAATGGTGAAACGGGATGCCGCCGAAATCGAGCCCGGCATAGACCTCGCGCGGATGGTTGGACACGATCGCAGTCGGAACCATCGGCAATTCGCCGGTGCGCCAGCGATAGAGGATGTCGACCAGGCAGTGGTCGGACTTCGACACCAGCAGCATCACCTTGCGATGCGCGGCCCGGTCGCGCATCTGCCATTCCATGCCGAACCGCTCGGCGATCGCCGCAAAGCCGGTCTGCAGTGCCGACAGTTCCACGGCGAGATCGGCCGCAGTGAACACGACGCGCATGAAGAACTTCTTGGTCTCGATGTCGTCGAACTGCTGGGCGTCGAGAATGTTCTGTCCGTTGTGGGCGAGGAACGTCGACACCGCCGAGACGATGCCGGGTCGATCCGGACAGGACAAGGTCAGAACATATTGATGATCGGGCATGTTGATGGACGGGCTTGGCTCTTGATGAAGGATTGTGCAGCGGAACGATCCGCGAGTTGCGCCCTGCTCTAGCACCGACCCTGCCCTTGCGCCAATCCCAACCGCGGAGTCAGGATGAACGGACGATTGCGAATGACCACCGGAGAATCCCCATGGCCGACCGTTTGAACGGCACCCGCATCCTGATCCTGGAAACGCGCGAAGAGGCGCAGTTTTCAAAGCTGCTGGCCGAGCAAGGCGCCGAGATCGTGCAATGCCCGATGTTCGCCATCCACGATGCGCCGGACCCGGCCCCGGTCGAGGCCTGGATCCGCCGCGCCATCGAAAAGCCGCTTGACGACCTCGTGCTGATGACCGGCGAAGGCCTGCGGCGGATCATGAAGCTTGCCCGCGCCCGCGGGCTCGATTCCGCGCTCGTTGCGGCGCTCGCCAAGACGCGGAAATTCACGCGGGGCCCAAAGCCCGGCAAGGCGCTGCGCGAGGTCGGTCTGGAGGCGCAGCAGACCACGGAGAAACCGACCACCGACGGCGTGATCGAGATGCTGGGCAAGCTCGACCTCAGTGGACGGCGTCTCGGCCTGCAGCTCTATCCGGACAAGGACCACAGCGCGCTGACCGGCGCGATCGCCGCGCAAGGCGCCGCGATCGATACGGTGCTGCCGTATGTCTACGATTCCAGCGCAGCCGATGCTAACATCGTCGCCGCCGTCGACGACATGGCCGCGGGGCGGATCGATGCGCTCGCACTGACCAATCTCGGCCAGGTCCGCCGCCTGATCGAGGCGGCAAAGGCGCATGGCAGCGAGGCCAAGCTGCGCGCCGGTCTCGAACGGACGCTGATCGCGTCGGTCGGCCCGGCGGTGTCGGGCGAGCTCGCCGCTCACGGCCTGCGCACCGACGTTTCGCCGGCCGAAGACGCCTATTTCATGCGTCCGCTGATCTCGGCGATGGCCACGGCGCTGGCAGAGCGCAAGCCGGCCCCGACGCGCTGATCCATCGGGCCGCTACATCGAGGTATTGCCCACCAGCACGAACGGCGCCCAGATGCCGGGATGCGCATTCGCGCCACCCCTCGCAATCAAGACGGAGATCGAGCGGCGCAGCGCCTCGGCGCGGCCGATGTCGGGATGGGCGTTGATGGCATCGATCGTGCCGGTGGTGATGACAACCGCGGCATCCGAGTTGACCGCCCAGTGCGAGACCAGCAGCGCACGCGTGCCCGCATAGAAGAAGGTTCGCGCGAGACCGGAGAAGGCCTCGGAATTAGCAGCCTGGCCGCCGGCGGTGTTGCACGCCGACAGGATCACCCAGTCGGCATCGAGCCTGAGGCCCGAAATCTCCGACGAGGAGAGATAGCCGTCATCGGCTTGCGTCGCGGTCGCCGGCGGGCTCAGGATCAACCCGGGCTCGATCGAGCCGCGCACCTGCCCCGCCAGCGCGCCATGCGTCGCAAAATGCAGGATGCGGTATTTCGCGAGATCGCCG
Organism: Bradyrhizobium sp. WYCCWR 12699; assembly: GCF_032144035.1. Lineage (NCBI taxonomy): Bacteria > Pseudomonadati > Pseudomonadota > Alphaproteobacteria > Hyphomicrobiales > Nitrobacteraceae > Bradyrhizobium > Bradyrhizobium sp. WYCCWR 12699. The sequence continues at coordinate 61,797 of NZ_JAVTJN010000034.1, read as the reverse complement.
CTCTGGCTGAGCGTCTTCATCCTCGTCTCGGATGCATCATTGGCGAGCACGACATCGCCTTTGACCGGCGCGAAGCTGTCGGCCACGGCGCATAATTCGACCGCGGTTTCCGGCAGCGGCATCTGGCGCCGGAGCTGCGCAATGTCCGCCGTGGCACCCGACAGCGCGTCGACGGCGCGCAGGCTCCGTTGTGCGACCTTGGTAGCCTGCGTCGGGATGACGGCGCAGCTCTGGATCTGGCGCGCCAGCGTGGCGCGCGAGATCGAAAGCTCGCTGCGGCCATCGCCATCCAGCGTGGGATTGCCGACGCCGAGGAACGGCTTCGATGCCGTGCTCCTGCGGGCGACCTGGCGCAGGGCCTTGAGGCTCGAGACGGACGGCAAGACCGTGGTCGCAAATCGCTTGACCAGCCAGGAGGCCTTCGCGAGGTCTCCACCCGTCACGGGCTTGTCCGTCAGCAGGACCTGGAAAGGCAGCGTCGCCAGTGGGCCCGACGGCACCAGGATCAGTTCCTTGCCGTCGATGTCGCGCGCAACCGGACCAAGCAGGGCCTGGTAAAGCGCAAAGGCGCGCTCCTGGTCAAACGGCAGCGGCTCGTCTGCGCCCAGTGGAGCATTGCGGCCGAGCTTCTGCGGGCACATGGATGCCTTGTCCAGCCATGCCTCCGCGTCGAGACCACAGCGCAGCGCGCCGACGGTCTCCTTGAGCTGGCTCTCGCCGAGATCGGCGGCATGCCAGCGCACATCCGAGCGCGTCACGGTCCAGACGAACGTCGCGCGCGAGGTCGTCGCAAACAGCAGCACCGCCTCATTGGGACGAAGCTGCCTCTGGACGTCCTCGATCGCGATCGGCGTCCTGGTCACCAGCGCCGCATAGTCCGGAAACTGGATGGCGATCATACGATCCAATTCCCGAATCTGATCCGCGAGGGCCGAGGCCCGGGCACGAAGCGCCTGTTCTGCGGCCGCATCGCGCGCGACATTGGCTTGCGAGATCGCCGCCACCAGCAGCTTGTCGGTCGCCGCCGCCTGCGTGCCGAGGTCCTGCCGCTCCCGGACGCGGGCCGCCAGATCATTGCGCCCATCGGCAATGCGGGCCGACATCGCGGTAATCGCGCGCGCGGCCTGCTCGTCACCGATCCACTGCGCCGCCTCGAACGCCTGCGATCGCAAGGCGCTCCTCTGCTCGTCACTGGCGGCGCGCGCGAGATTGTAGGCGGCGGTGATCAATCCCGGATATGGATTGGTGTCTTCACGGGCCTTGAGGTCGCTGCGACCCTCTTCACCGAACTCCGCGACGCGGCGAGCGCTCTGGATCGCCACCGCCCGCGCAAATGCGGCGCGCGCCTGCGGCCAGTCCTGCAAATCGAGAAAATGGGCGCCGAGATTGGCCAAGCTAGAGGCGACGTCCGGATGCGTCTCGCCGAGCGCGTGCAGTCGGATATCCAGCGCGCGTTTCAGGAGCGGCTCGGCCTCCTGCGCCCGGCCGGTGCTGTCCAGGATGACGGCGAGATTGTTCAGGCTGTTCGCGACCAGCGGGTGAGAGGCGCCGAGGGCGGCTTCGCGCAGCGCAAGCGAGCGGCGCGCGAACGGCTCAGCCTCGGCGTACCGATCACCGTCGCTCAGCAAGGTCACCAGATTGTCGAGAGCGATGGCAACGTCGAGATGCCCGGGACCGAGCGCCTTCTCGCGTATGGCGAGCGATTTGCGCAAGATCTGCTCGGCCTCCTGCTTGCGATTGAGATGGGCCCAGGCCTCGGCAAGATTGTTCAGAGCCGTCGCCACGTTCGGATGCGCCGCTCCGAAAGCCTTTTCCTGGATGGCGAGCGCCCGCGTCAACAGCCCCTCGGCCTCGGCGTCCCGGCCTTCTCGCGAAAACACCAAAGCGAGATTGTTGAGGCTCGCCGCGACGTCGGAATGATCGGGCCCGAGCGTCTTCTCCCTGATGGCCAGAGCCCGCCGGGCCAATTGCTCGGCGTCCTGAAGCCGGCCCTGCGCACGCCGGAGCTCGCCGAGATTGCTCAGCGTCGCGGTCAGATAGATGCTGTCCGCGCCGTGCTGCTTCTCCTGAAGCGCGAGCGCTTCGGCGAAACTCGCTTCGGCCTGCTGCAACCGGCCTTGCGCGCGATTGACCTCCGCGATGTTGTTCAGCGTCACCGGGATCATGATGTCAGCCTGCCCCGAAGTCTTCCTGAAGACCACGAGCGCGCGACTGAACATGTCGAGCGCCTCGGTCTCCTTCATCTGACGGTGACGGAGATTGCCGAGTTGCATGCGCGCAAGGGCCGTCGTGAGATGGTCGGAGCCCAGCACGCTCTCGTTGATGGCGATGGCGCGTGACATATCCCGCTCGGCCTCACTCAGCCGGTTCAGGCCGAGCTCGATCTGGCCGAGCGTGCCGAGCACGGCGGCGACGTCTGGATGATTGGGCCCGAGGCTCTTCTCGCGAATCGCAAGAGCCCGCCGCAGCACGGCTTCAGCCTCCGTCGTCTCACCTTGCGCCTGGAGCGACTGACCCAGCACCACCAGCGTGGTTGCCGTCAGCGGCGACTGCCGGCCCGCGCTCTTCTCGGCCTCACCGACGAGCTTTCGCGCAAGCCCCACCGCCTCGCCGTAGCGGCCCTCCTTCGCCAGCGACGTAATGCGCTGCATCAACGCCAGCATGTCCTGCGGACCCGCCCGGCAGGGCGATACGACCATGCCCACGAGAAGCAAGAAACCCAACAGCCGCGCAGTCAAACCATGCCGAAATACCAACATGCCGCAATTGCTCCGTCCGCCCGCCCACCGTCTCCTAGGGCCACAGCAAAATGAAAACTGTGTGACCTCGCCGGCAGATCGAGGGCCGCAACAACGGGCCTGCAGCCGGGCCGACAGTGTCGCTGGCGCACGGCGAATCGCCCGTTGTCGTCGAGCATGACGCCATGCGGCAGCTTCAATTGACATGAACGCCGCCAGCGCTACGCTTGCAAAGAACAATAACAAGGCAGGGAATCGCCGTGATACGAGCCATCGCGCCTTGAGCACAGCCGCACGACCTTCCGCGCTGGCGCCATTCCGCATCCGCAACTATCGCTTTCAGTGGCCGTCCGATCTGCTCACCTCCTGGGCGTTCGAGGTGGAGACGCTGGTGCTCGGCTGGTACATTTTGGTCGAGACCGGCTCGGTGCTGCTGCTCACCGTGCTTGCTTCGCTCCAGTTCGTCGGGACGTTGGTCGCGCCGGTGTTCGGCATGATCGGCGATCGCATGGGCCATCGCGATCTCCTGGTCGTGATGCGTCTTGCTTATACGGTGCTGTCGTCGACCATCATGGTTCTGGCGCTGACCGGTCATCTGTCGCCGCTGAGTGTCATGATCATCGTCGCGATCATGGGCCTGATTCGTCCCTCCGATCTCGGCGTCCGGGGCGCGCTGCTCGCCGAGATCATGCCGGCCGAGCAATTGGTGGGCGCCATCAGCGTGGCGCGCACCACGCAGGACAGCGCGCGCATCGCCGGCGCGTTGACCGGCGCCGGCTTGTTCGCCGTCCTCGGCATCGGCCTCGTCTATGTGGCGATCGCCTGCCTCTACTTCGTGGCCGCGCTTCTCATGCTCTGCCTGACCCGCCCCAAGAGGACCGTCATCACGAGCGATCTTCCGGCAAACAGCCATGCGGTGTCGCGACTATTGGGCGACCTCAAGGAAGGCATCGTTTACGCCTGGAATGGCCCGGGAATGCGTGCGGCGCTGTGCGTCGCCTTCCTGGCCAATCTCACTGCATTTCCCTTCACTGGCGGACTGTTGCCCTACATCGCCCGCGAGATCTTTCACACCGACCAGACCGGCCTTGGTTACCTCTCGGCGAGCTTCGCCGTTGGCTCGCTGATCGGCTCCATCACGCTCAGCCTCGTCAGCGGAGTGCGCATTGCCCGGCTTCTGATCGGCGCGACACTGGCCTGGTACGCCATGCTGCTGGTGTTCGTCGAAATCAGGACCATGCCGGTGGCGATGGCCTGCCTCGTACTCGCCGGTATCGCGCAGAGCATGTCGATGATCTCGGCCGCCGTGATCCTGATGCGGACGGCCAGTGCGCATCTGCGCGGCCGTGTGATGGGCGTGCGGATGATGGTGATCTACGGCCTGCCGATCGGATTGCTCGCGGCCGGCAGCCTGATCGACGTCATCGGCTATTCCGCGACCGGTTCACTCTATGCCGCCGCGGGCTTCATCGCGATGCTGGCGATCGCGATCCGCTGGCGCGCCGATCTGTGGCCGGTGCACGCGCCCGCCAATGCGCGATGAACCGCCTTAGTCACCGTATCCGCGCAGCCGCTCGACATCGAGGATGGTCACGCCGCCATATTCGAGCCGCAGCAGCCCCTCCTTCTCCAGCCGGTTCAGCGCGCGGTTGGCGTTCTGGCGCGACATGCCGGAGAGCGCACCGATCTCCTCCTGGGTGATCTCCAGATGGGCGGTCGATTCCGGATAGAGGATCGGGTTGAACAGCGAGGCGATGCTGCGGGCAAGGCGTGCGGTGGCATCCAGCGTGCGATTGACCTCGAGCATGCCGATGAACTGGCCGAGCCGTTCGTTGAGCTGGCGCACCAGAAAGCGGTTGAAGCCGACGCTGTTCTCGAACAGCCACATGAAGGCGCTGCGTTCCATCAACGCGACGCGGCTGTCGCGCAGCGCGACCACGTCATAGCGCCGCGGCTCGTTCTTCAGCACGCTGCCTTCGCCGAACCAGGCTCCTGCCGTCAGCCCGGCGAGGCTGGTCTCCTTGCCGTCCCGCGAGACCCCGCCCATGCGGGCAAGGCCGCCCACCATGCCGGCCCAATAGGCAAAGATATCGCCGCGCATGAACACGGTCTCGCCGGTGCCGTAGGACCGCTCCGTGATTCCGGCACGCGCGACCTCGATCTCCGCTTGCGTGAGCTCGCGCGACCACGCGGCGACGCGCTTCAGATGATCTTCTGAAATCATGATCTCGCGGCCAGCCGCACCGTTTCGTCACTCCACCTTCTGTTGCATTGCAACATGATTATTGCGACCGCCATCCGACGAAAGATGAAGGCCGCGGCCGCCCGGCAAACTTTGTCGCAGAATTGTCAGCCGGGAGACATTTCAAAATAGCGCTTTCCCCTATTGAGGACCACCTCGGGAGATGCGGCTTTCGATCCCAGCGGGAACGAGAGTGGCGCGGCTCCGGTCGAGACCATCTGCTGCATGGCCTCACCGGCACCACCGTACTAGGATCGCCCGACGGAACGGACGAAGAGCGCCGCTAAAAAGCGCCATCACCGGGAGGGTTTCGTTTGGTGGCTACCAGTCTCGAAGTGCGCGGCGTGTCCTTGCGATTCGGCGGCGTCCGTGCGCTGACCGATGTCAGTTTCGCCATCAAGGACGGCGAGCTGTTCTCGATCATCGGGCCCAACGGCGCCGGCAAGACCTCGATCGTGAACTGTATTTCCGGTCGCTACAAGCCGACCGAAGGCCAGCTCTTCTATGGGGATCGCGACATCACCGGCCTGACGCCGAATGCGCGGGCCTCGCTCGGGATCGGCCGCACCTTCCAGAATCTGGCGCTGTTCCACCACATGAGCGTGCTCGACAACATCATGGTCGGCCGCCATCACCTCCTCAAAAACAACTTCCTCACGGGCTCGCTGTACTGGCTCACCGGCGCGCGCAAGGAGGAGCTCGAGCACCGCCGCAAGGTCGAGGAGATCATCGACTTCCTCGATCTCCAGTCGGTGCGGAAGGCGCAAGCCGGCACCCTGTCCTACGGCCTGCGCAAGCGCGTGGAGCTCGCCCGCGCCATGGCGCTGGAGCCGCGCCTCATTCTCCTCGACGAGCCGATGGCCGGCATGAACTTCGAGGAGAAGGAGGACATGGCCCGCTACATCGTCGATCTCAACGAGGAGTTCGGGATGACGGTGGTGATGATCGAGCACGACATGGGCGTGGTGATGGACATCTCCCATCGCGTCATGGTGCTGGATTTCGGCAAGAAGATCGCCGAGGGCGACCCGGCGGCGGTGCTCGCCGATCCCCACGTCAGGCGCGCTTATCTCGGCGAAGAAGACGAGGTGCTGGTCGATCCCGACGACGAGCCCGCAGCTCCGGAGTGCGCGGCATGATGGATTACGCAGGCCGCGTCGCCCAGGCCGACACCTATCCGAAGATGCTCCGGCTCAACGCCAAGGAGCACGGCAACGAGATCGCATTGCGCGAGAAGGATCTCGGGCTCTGGCGTTTGTTCACCTGGAACGACTATCAGGCCCGCGTCCGCGACTTCGCGCTCGGTCTCGTCGAGATGGGCCTTGGCCGCGGCGACGTCGTCGGCATCATCGGCGACAACCGGCCGGACTGGGTCGCGGCGGAAGTGGCGACGCACGCCATCGGCGGCCTCAGCCTCGGGCTTTATCGCGACGTGCTCGACGAGGAGGCCTCCTATCTCCTCAACTATGGCGAGGCGCAGCTGGTCTTCGCCGAGGACGAGGAGCAGGTCGACAAGCTGCTCACCCTCGCCGAGCGCGCGCCGAAGCTGAAGCACATCATCTATTCCGATCCGCGCGGCATGCGGAAATACGACGATCCCAGGCTGATGTCGGCGGAGACATTTGCCGGGCTCGGCCGCGCCCGTGCGGCGCGCGAGCCCGAACTTTACGACAGACTGGTCGATGCCACCAAGGGCGAGGACGTCGCGATCCTCTGCACCACGTCGGGCACCACGTCCCATCCCAAGCTCGCGATGCTCGCCGCCGGCCGCGTGCTCGGTCACTGCGCGACCTACCTCGCCTTCGACCCCAAGGGCCCGGACGACGAATACGTCTCGGTGCTGCCGCTGCCGTGGATCATGGAGCAGGTCTACGTGCTCGGCAAAGGCCTGCTCTGCCGGATGAAGATCAACTTCGTCGAAGAGCCCGACACGATGATGAACGATCTGCGCGAGATCGCGCCGACATTCGTGCTTTTTGCGCCCAGGGTCTGGGAATCCATCGCCGCCGACGTCCGGGCCAAGGTGATGGACGCCACGCCTCTCAAGCAGCGCCTGTTCGAGGTTGGGATGAAATCGGGCCTTGCCGCGCTCGAACAGGGCAAGCGTTCAGGCCTTGCCGACGCGATCCTGTTCCGCGCGCTGCGCGATCGCCTCGGCTTCACCCGCCTGCGCTCGGCCGCGACCGGCGGCGCGGCGCTCGGCCCCGAGACCTTCAAGTTCTTCCAGGCCATGGGCGTGCCGCTGCGCACGCTGTACGGCCAGACCGAGCTGCTCGGAGCCTACACGCTGCATCCCGAGGGCAAGGTCGATCCTGACACGACCGGCGTGCCGATGGCCGACAATGTGGAGATCCGCATCGACAATCCCGACGTCCACGGGGTCGGCGAGATCGTGGTGCGGCATCCCAACATGTTCCTCGGCTACTACAAGAATCCCGAGGCGAGCGTCGCCGACATCAGGGACGGCTGGATGTTGTCGGGCGATGCCGGCTATTTCAACGCCAACCAGCAACTCGTCGTCATCGACCGCATCAAGGATCTCGCCGAGACCTCGCGCGGCGAGCGCTTCTCGCCGCAATTCATCGAGAACAAGCTGAAATTCTCGCCCTATATCGCCGAAGCCGTGGTGCTGGGCGCCGGCCGTGACGCGCTCGCGGCGATGATCTGCATTCGCTACTCCATCATCTCGAAATGGGCGGAGAAGAACCGCCTTTCCTTCACCACCTACAGCGACCTCGCCTCGCGGCCCGAGGTCTATGCGCTGCTTCGCAAGGAGGTCGAGACCGTCAATGCCACGCTGCCGCCCGCGCAGCGCATCTCGCGCTTCCTCTTGCTCTACAAGGAGCTCGATGCCGACGACGGCGAGCTCACCCGCACGCGAAAGGTGCGCCGCAGCGTCATCAACGAGAAATACGCCGGGATCATCGACGCCATCTACCGCGGCGATGCCGACATCCCCGTCGACACCGTGATCCGCTTCCAGGACGGCACCACCCAGCGGGTGCGCACCACGCTGCGCGTGGTGGATCTGGGGATGCACGGGCATATGGCGGAGGCGGCGGAGTGAAGCACCTTCCGACCAAGCGCACGATGCCGGCCGATGCGCTCTCTCCCCTTGTGGGAGAGGGCATCTCCGCAGCCAACGACACCCTCGGTCGGGCGAGGGCTTCTCTCTCCGCACCGTTACCGCCGAGACAGCCCCTCACCCGTCTTCGCTTCGCGAAGCCACCCTCTCCCACAGGGGGACAGGACAAGAGCGCGCCGGACTCGTCATCGAGCATCATCACATGAACACCGCCTTCCTCATCCAGCTCCTGGTCAACGGCCTCGTGGTCGGCACGCTCTACGGCGTGGTCGCGATGTCGTTCGTGCTGATCTACAAGGCGACCCAGGTCGTCAACTTCGCGCAAGGCGAGCTGCTGCTGGTCGGGGCCTGGGTGTGCTGGGCGCTGCTTGCGAAATACCAGGTGCCGTTCTGGATCGGCATGCCGATGACGCTGGTGTTCATGTTCGTGTTCGGCATCGCGGTCCAGGTGCTCATCCTGCGGCCGATGATCGGCGAGCCCATCATTTCCGTCATCATGGTGACGATCGGCCTCTCCACCGTGCTGCAGGCGACGCTGAAATGGATGTTCGGCGTCAATCCGCAGCCGTTCCCGCGCGTATTCGAGAGCCAGTCGGTCAGCCTGTTGGGCTTACAGATCCAGACCGTCTACGTCATGAGCCTCGTGGTGTCGGTCGCCATGATGGTCGGCATGGCCTGGTTCTTCCGTGCGTCCAAATACGGTCTTGCGATGCGCGCCACGGCGTTCAACCAGCAGGTCGCGCAATCGCTCGGCATTTCCGTCAAGAGCGTGTTCGCGATGGCCTGGGCGATCTCGGCGACGGTCTCGGCGGTCGCGGGCGTCGTCGTCGCAGTCGTGAACGGCGTGTCGTCGGGCCTTGCCGCCTATGGCATCAAGGTATTTCCGGCGGCAATCCTCGGCGGACTCGACTCCGTCGGCGGGGCCGTGCTCGGCGGCATCATCATCGGCCTGCTCGAGAACGTCGCGCAATATGTCGACAGCGAGTATCTGCACTGGGGCAATCTCTACGAGATCGCGCCGTTCTACGTCCTCATCATCGTGCTGATGATCAAGCCCTACGGGCTGTTCGGCACCCACGACATCGAGCGGATCTGACCCATGGCCGGCCCTGCCCTCATTCCTGCTGGTGACTTCCGCACCTCCTACGCGGCGGACACCACGATCTTCCCGACCACCACCAGCCGCAACTTCGCCATCGCGGGCGTAGCGCTGCTGTGCCTCGCGCCGCAATTCTTCAGCGGCTACTGGCTGAGCATCCTGATTCAGATCGGCATCTTCTCGATCGCCGCGCTCGGCCTCAATATCCTCGTCGGCTTCACCGGCCAGATCTCGATCGGGCACGCCGCGTTCTTCCTGCTCGGCGCTTTCACCTCGGCCTACATCTCCAACAATGCGCCGATCCCCGTATTCTTCGCGATCCCGCTCGCGGGCGTCGTCACCGCGCTGGTCGGCCTGATCTTCGGCATCCCGGCGGCGCGGCTGAAGGGGCTGTACCTCGTCATCGCGACGCTGGCCGCGCAATACATCCTGCTCGACTTCTTCTCCCGCGCCGAGTGGTTCACGGGCGGCTCGGTGCCGGCGAGCGCCAATCCGTTCTCGATCTTCGGCTACACGCTGCGCGGCGATAAGCAATATTTCTATGTCGTGCTGGCCTATGTGGTTGCGAGCTACATCCTCGTCACAAACCTGATGCGCACGCGTGACGGCCGCGCGCTGGTGGCGATCCGTGACCATTATCTCTCCGCCGAGATCATGGGCATCAACCTGACGAAGTACCGCACGCTGTCGTTCGGGCTCGCCGCCTTCTTCGCCGGCATCGCCGGTGCGCTCTACGCTCACTACCAGCTCGTGGTGTCGCAGGAAGGTTTCGGCATCGAACGCTCGATCCTGTTCCTGGCCATGATCATCATCGGCGGCACCGGCTCCGTCATGGGCACGCTGATGGGCACCGCCTTCGTGGTGCTGCTGCCGGAATCCATGGAATTCATCAGCCTGTATTTGAAGGGCGGCGCGATCGACAAGGCGCTGTCGCTCAATACCAACATCACCTTCCTGCGCGAGATCGCGATCGGGGTGATCATCATCGCGTTCCTGATGTTCGAGCCTGACGGGCTCGCGCATCGCTGGCGACAGGTCAAGGCGTACTGGAAACTCTACCCGTTCTCGCATTGAGCGCGGGCAACTTCACTTAAACAATAAACAGGAGGAAACCCATGACGATGAAGTCCCTTTTGAGCACCGCATCGCTCGCGCTCGCGATCGCCGCATTTTCGGCCGGCGCGCAGGCGCAGATCGCGATCGGACACCTCGCCGACTATTCCGGCGGCACCTCCGACGTCGGCACGCCCTACGGCCAGGCCGTCGCCGACACCTTCGCCTGGGTCAACAAGAACGGCGGCGTCGGCGGCAAGCAGCTCAACGTCGACACCAACGACTATGGCTACCAGGTGCCGCGCGCAATCGCACTCTACAAGAAGTGGTCCGCGCCGGACAGCAAGGTCGCCGCGATCATGGGCTGGGGCACCGCCGACACCGAGGCGCTGACCGGCTTCCTCGCCCAGGACAAGATCCCGGACATGTCCGGCTCCTATGCCGCCGCACTCACCGATCCCGAAGGCGTCAGCGGCAAGGCCAAGCCCGCGCCCTACAATTTCTTCTACGGCCCGAGCTATTCGGACTCGCTGCGCGCCATGATGATGTGGGCGGCGGAGGACTGGAAGGCCAAGGGCAAGGGCGGCAAGCCGAAATTCGTGCACATGGGCGCCAACCACCCCTATCCGAACGCGCCGAAGGCGGCCGGCGAAGCCATGGCGCAAGAGCTCGGCTTCGAGGTGCTGCCGCCGCTGGTGTTCGCGCTCACACCGGGTGACTACAGCGCACAGTGCCTGAGCCTGAAATCCTCCGGCGCCAACTACGCCTATCTCGGCAACACCGCGGCTTCCAACATCTCCGTCCTGAAGGCCTGCAAGACGGCCGGGGTCGACATCCAGTTTCTCGGCAATGTCTGGGGCATGGATGAGAACGCTGCCAAGACGGCCGGCGATGCCGCCAACGGCGTGATCTTCCCCTTGCGCACGGCGGTGAGCTGGGGCGGCGATGCGCCCGGCATGAAGACGGTCATGGAAATCTCGAAGATGTCCGACGCCAGCGGCAAGGTCTATCGTCCCGTCCACTACATCGCGGCCGTCTGCTCCGCGCTGTACATGAAGGAGGCGATCGACTGGGCTGCCAAGAACGGCGGCGCCACCGGCGACAACGTCGCCAAGGGCTTCTACCAGAAGAAGGATTGGGTGCCGGCCGGGATGGAAGGCGTCTGCAATCCCTCGACCTGGACCGACAAGGACCATCGCGGCACGCTGAAGGTCGATCTCTATCGCACCAAGATCTCGGGCGCGACCGACGGCGACCTCAACGACCTCATGGCCAAGGGCACGATCAAGCTCGAGAAGGTCAAGACCGTCGAGCTGCCGCGCAAGCCGGAGCTGCTGGGCTGGTGAGCGCAAACTCGGACGTCATGGCCGGGCTTGTCCCGGCCATCCACGCCTGACCTCACGGCACGAAGTACGTGGATGCCCGGGACAAGCCCGGGCATGACGAGCAATCTGGTAGACACACCAATGACCGACACCCTCGACGCATCCCGCACCAAGCCGGCCGCAGTGCCGCCCGCCGCCCTCCTCGCCGTGCGCAACATCGAGGTCGTCTATGACGACGTCATCCTGGTGCTGCGCGGCCTCAGCCTCGACGTTCCCAAGGGCGCGATCGTGGCGCTGCTGGGCGCCAACGGCGCCGGCAAGTCGACGACGCTGAAGGCGATCTCCGGGCTGCTCAAGACCGAGGACGGCGAGGTCACCCGAGGAGAGATCCTGTTCGAAAACGAGCGCATCAACGGCATCGACCCCGACAAGATCGTCCGCCGCGGCATCTTCCAGGTGATGGAGGGCCGACGCATCGTCGCCGACATGACGTCGCTGGAGAACCTCAAGCTCGGCGCCTTCACCCGCAGGGACCGAGAGGTCGATTCCGATCTCGACATGGTCTTCAACTATTTCCCACGCCTGAAGGAGCGCACCGGCCTCGCCGGCTATCTCTCCGGCGGCGAGCAGCAGATGCTGGCGATCGGCCGTGCGCTGATGGCGCGCCCGAAAATGATCCTGATGGACGAGCCCTCGATGGGTCTGTCGCCGCTGCTGGTGAAAGAGGTGTTCTCGATCATCCAGAAGATCAACCGCGACCTCGGCGTCACCATCCTCCTCGTGGAGCAGAACGCACGCGCCGCGCTGTCGGTGGCAAGCCACGGTTATATCATGGAGCAGGGCAAGGTCGTGCTCGACGGCACCGCCGACGAATTGCGCGATAACGAGGACGTCAAGGAATTCTATCTCGGCGGCGCCGGCGACGAGCGCAAGAGCTTCAAGAACCTCAAGAGCTTCAAGCGGCGCAAGCGCTGGCTTTAACCCTCGAGCACCTGCTCCGCTTCCGTGACCGCGCAGAGAACATGATAGAACGACGACGCAGGAATGGTGTCGATCAGCGATTTGCCGTCGCGGTCGAACTGGTCGTACCAGCCGCCCCTCACGGGATGGCTGAGATAATGCCGTTCGAGCCGCACCAGCGCCGCGCGCGCTTCGTCCGCCGCGCCGGCCTCGCCGGATTCGGCCTGCGCGATCCAGGCTTTCGCGATCTCGGTCTGCGGCCACAGCCGGCGCGTGTGCCGGCGAATGTTGCCGATATCGTCCCCCTCGTCGATCATGCAGCCTGTGGCCTCGTCGCGATAGCGCATCGCGGTCGCGAGCAGCTCGGCGCGCCGCTGCCCGGTCGGGCAGCCCGTGATGCGTTCGAAGCCCTTCAGCAGCCAGACCCATTCCGCCTGGTGCCCCGGCTCGACGCTGACCGGCTCGATCTTCGACCAGTCCTCCTCGAAATACTCCGTCAGGATGCGCTTCTGCTTGTCGTAGAGATTGGCCAGGAACAGCGCGAAGAATTCGCCGGCTCGGTTCTGGAACGACAGATCGTGGGTCGCGTCGAAACAGGCGATCATCGCCTCGAACAGATGCATGTGCGGGTTCTGCCGCCGCGGCAACGAGACCGGAAGGCCTTCATGCACGCCGCCATGCGGCGAACGGAGATGGCCGTCGAGGAAAGCGAGCAGCGCGTCGATCTCGGCTCGAACCTGTGCGTCCCGGTCGAGCGCGTAGACGGTCGCGAGAGCAAACAGGATGAAACCGTGATCATAGGCGTCGCGCCGGCCGTCCAGCACCGTCCCCTCCGGCGTCAGCCGGTGAACGAAGCCCGGCCGGCCGTCGGGCGCTTTGGCTTTGGCCAGCAGATGTTCCAGGCCCTTCAGCGCGATGGCGCGCCCCTCGGGATACCAGCCCAGCTGCGCCGCCTTGGCGTAGCAATAGATTTGGCGGGCCTGCACGAACACGCGCCGCGGCGCAGCCGCATCCGCGGTACCGTCCGGGTGCAGCCGATCGATGAAGCCGCCCGTGGCCCGATCCCAGCCGACCGTCGACCACAGCGGCAGCGCCTCGTCGATCATGCGGCCCTTCAGGCGCACGACGACATCCGCAGCCTCATCCGCCGCAATGCTTCCCTTGTCCGCCATCGGGTCCTCTCTCGGCCTCACCAATGGCGGTCTGATACCCATGCCGGTGGCGGCGCGCAACGGATGCCAACACGGAAAGAACAGCCATGACCGCCCATTACGACGCCCGCGAGACGCGCGAGCCGGCAGGCCGCGAGGCCGATCTGTTCTCCCGCCTGCCGGAGGTCCTGCGAGCCGCGATGGCCGCCCCGGCTTACGCCGAGCGGCTGAGAGGTCTTGATCCCGCCGCCGTGACCTCCAGAGCGGCTCTGGCGACCCTGCCGGTGTTGCGCAAGTCGGAACTGCCCGCCCTGCACAAGGCCTCTGTGCCCTTCGGAGGCTTCGTGGCGGCCGCCCCCGGCTCATTCGCCCGCCTCTTCACCTCGCCCGGCCCGATCTTCGAGCCGGAGGGACGGCAGGCCGACCCCTGGCGCGGCGCGAGAGCCCTTTTCGCGGCCGGGTTCCGGCCCGATGACATCGTCCTCAACACCTTCAGTTACCATCTCACCCCCGGCGGCTTCATCTTCGACGCATCGGCGCGTGCGCTCGGCTGCGCCGTGATTCCCGCAGGCCCCGGCAATACCGAGCAGCAGTTCGAGCTGATCGAGGCTTACCGCCCGGTTGGCTACAGCGGCACGCCGGACTTTCTGAAGATCTTGCTCGATGCCGCAGCGAGTTCGGGCCGCGACGTCTCCTCGATCAAGCGCGCGCTGGTTTCGGGTGCCGCGTTCCCGCCCTCGCTCCAGGCCGAAATCAAGGCGCGCGGCATCGACGCCTACCAGGCCTTTGGCACCGCCGATCTCGGCCTCATTGCGTTCGAGACCGGGGCGCGCGAGGGCATGGTCGTGAACGAGGACCTGATCATGGAGATCGTCAAGCCTGGCACCGGGGATCCCGTGGCGCCCGGCGACGTCGGCGAGATCGTGGTGACCTCGCTCGACCCGCATCATCCCTGGATCCGCCTTGCCCTCGGCGACCTCACCGCCGCTCTGCCAGGTCCAAGCCGATGCGGGCGCACCAATATGCGCATCAAGGGCTGGATGGGCCGCGCCGACCAGACCACCAAGGTCAAGGGCATGTTCGTCCGTCCCGAGCAGGTCGCCGAGATCGGCAAGCGTCATTCCTCGCTCGGAAGACTGCGCCTCGTCGTCACACGACAGGGCGAGACCGACGCGATGACATTGCGAGCGGAAACGGCGAGCGCGAGCGAAGCGCTGCGCGAAGAGATCGCCCGCACCTTGCGCGCCGTGACGAAGCTCGGTGGCGCCGTCGAACTGGTCGGCCCCGGCGCGCTGCCGAATGACGGCAAGGTGATCGCGGACGAGCGGTAGTCTCAGCATCCCGGTAGGGGCCAAATCATTGACCAGCCGGGCTAGTAAATTGAAAATACCTGAGGAAAATTGGGTTAGTTCTGCAGAAAAATTCGGTTCGCGCACTTCTTCTCGAAGTCGCATCCGTCCGGTGAAGGCCGCCGTCGAAGTATCCCTTCGTGTCGAAGTCGACTCGCTGCTGAGGCGAAAGCATTTACGACCGCGCACGGACCGTTTTTTCGTCCTCAGCGGCTTGACACAGCCTTGTAATGGCCAACCCGCGGCCCCAGCGACCAAGCTGGATCATGCATGTTCTTTACCTGATGATCATCCGCCAACGAGGCGCGGGAAGACCAATGTTTCTTCAGAGGTCGGATCGAAAGAAGTGATCTTGCGGACCTCTCCTGGCCCGTTCCGAACACTTGCTGTGTATCCTTTCCGGGTAAATTCCAGGAAGAGCTTTTCCGCCTCTTCCAAGGCTGCACTGGAATCATCGAAGAAGTGACGGCTGTCGCCTCTATGGTCCATCACGATTAACATTGCCATGCTCAGGCTCCCGATTGCACCTCACAAGGGAATGTGGATGCCTAGAGCTCGTTCCTAAGTTAGCAGTCCGCTGGCTCGCCGGCGGGAGATCTCAACGGACCCTATGCCGAGCAGCCTCATCGCTGAAGCGCAAGGAGTGCCGCACATTGCGTCAGGCCCCCTTACCCGCTTGTCATGCCGTGATCACACGATCGTCAGGCAACCTTGGCTGCGGATCAATCGTTCATCCGTAGGATGGTGACTGACATTATTGGACGAGATTGGCCATTCCGTTGTTAGTGAAGCGAGCGACCTAGCCGAACGTTTGAGGCTGGCGCGCTCAGCCGACTTAGAACGGCCATCTTAGACGTGCAGCTTGGGAAAGAGAGTTCTCAGTCTATTGCAGAAGCACTGCAAAGCCGAAGAATCCCGTTCCCATTCGCAACTCGGTACGGAGCAGACGGCCTGCCGGCCGATTTCACGAACAGCCCCGTTCTGCGAAAGCCATTCCCCATTGATGAACTTGAGCGCTGTCTCACATCCCTGTTGGACCAACAAACCCGTTGTGTCTCGCATCAGGCAAGCAATCTTCAGCGTCTGCCCAGTCTGCCGAGCGGCTCGCCCAAAGCACTGATTTATGGGCCCCGCCTCTTAGGCACACCGTGCCGCTACGTCAGTCCGTTCATACCGCGCGGCGTTTGGGCACGGTAACTCGGTATCACCGAGCGTCAGTGGCTAATTGAGGCAATAATGGACCTGGACGAAGGACTGGGCGTTGCGGGAATTGACCTGTAGCCCGTCAGACCAAAACTCTGCGTGCCGGCCTACTCGAGCGGCGAACTCGCTTCAATGATGCCCGTTTCGTCAGATGTGGGTAAGCAAGTAGCGACCGGAATAGCTAAGCTAGCCGAAAAGTAGGTAAGCCTGAGCTCAACGATGTTCGCCGACTTTAATAAAGTGAGGTTGGCTGAGTTGAACACTGAGCTTTTAGCAATTGCAAAGAATGTTCGACTGGCTGCCCGACTGTTCGAAATCGACGACTCGTGATCTTCCAAAACACCAGAGCCCTCGGCAGTCTCCGGCCGAGGGCTCTGAGGAGCTCTCGGCGGCTTTCCACCGAGAGCTCCAATGTTAGACCGTACTTACCAGTTGCGCTGAGCGCGGAGGAGCAGGGTAATGGTGTCCTGATCCTTGAGCTCGTACACAGCGGCCGGCTTGGCCGTCGTGCCGGAACCAGCATAAGCGAAGGTGCCGGCGTACTTCTGGTCGAGGTGGGTCCAGTTCAGGTCAGCCGAGAACGTGAGGTTCTTGACCGGGGTCCAGCGGGTGATGACACCGACCTGGGCAACCGCGAAGTCCGGGTTGCACGAGGTCACGCCAGCGACCGCGAACGTACCACCGATACCGCACAGGCTCGTCTTGGCGAGCGAGCCGAACTGCGCCTGAGCGTAGGCACCGTACAGCGCGGTGTTCCAGTAGGGATCCCAGTTGTGGGTGTAGGCACCACGGAAGCCCCAGGTCTTCACGGTCTCCTGCGACGAGCCACCGGCCGCCGAGGTGAACACGGTGTCCGGAGCATAGGCGAAGCCAACGCTCTGGTAGGCACCCGCGACGTTCGTGCCGCTGAACATCGAGTAGCTGCCGCCCGCGAGGTTCTGGAAGTTGTAGCGGGTCGCACCGTCGGTGTAGACGCCCGAAATGTTGATCACGTCACCCGCACCAGTCGGGATGTTCTTGATCGACAGAGCGAGCTGAACTGCCCAGCCCCACTTGTCGTCGGGGTGACCGGTAATTTCGGTCGGACCGTAATAGGCAACGTGGTTGTCATGCGCAGCAACCGATGCCTGGAACAGACCCCAGGCCTGGTCGACGCGGACCATACCGACGAGGTTCGGCGAACGCGAGCCACCGATGGCGTTGGAGCCATAAGCGCCACCCGCGATGCCCGTCACCGAAGCGCCTGCCAGGTTGACGTTGCCGGCCTGATAGTAGGCCGTCGCGTCTTCAGCCGAGAACGACGCCGTCACGCCCTGACCGAAGTCAGCGGTGTAGGTGAACTGGTTGACACCAGTGACCGTGCCGGAACCGCCGACGAGGCTGTCGAAGTTGTTGCCGGGATAGTTGGTCCAGGGCGCGTCGAACTGCGACACGGCCTTACCCATGGTGAAACCAGCGAACTGGATGAAGGCGTAGTACACGCCGAGCGAACCGCCCGAGGTGTTGCCGTCGGTGCCGTTGATCGACGAACCAACGAGCGCCGGGGTGGCGCCGGAGGTGTTGAGCGCCAGCGTGCCGCTGTAGGCGGTGGCACCGGTCGCGCTGCCCGTGCCGGCGTAGTTGCCGGTGGTCCAGGAGAACACGCCGTCGAAGAAGGTACGGACGACGCCGTACTCGGTCGCGGTGCGCGTGTCGATGTTGAGATCTTCACGAGCGCGCATGGTGTAGTAGTTCGTCAGACGGTTGCGCGCGCCGTTGTTCGACGTCAGCTGACCGCTGAAGTCCGAGTTGGTGTTCAGCGCGACTTCAGCGCGCAGATAACCACCCAGCTTGATGCAGGTGTCGGTGCCCGGGATGTAGTAGAAACCCGCGCCGTACAGCGAGCAGATCTTCACGTATTCGACCGCCTTGGCCTTCACGGGCAGATCGGCTGCCTGCGCTCCGCCCACGGCGATCAGACCCGCCGCTGAGCCGAGCAAAAGGCTCTTAACCAACTTCATGTTAAACCTCCAAGTTGCTCTTCAGGGAAGGTCACTGACCGGACGGCCAATTCCCCAACCCCCTCTAAATCACCGCCTTGGCCCCCTTCGCGCCTTCGGACACACCCGCATGAACGCGAGGGACTTAAGCGAATGACCTAAACGGGACGACCTCGGGATGCCCCCCTCCGTCGCCCGGTCACCATGATCGATGCTCCGTGCACACACAACAACAGAACGGCTCGAAACGGGTCCATAGAGCTTGTTTTCGGACAGGTGTTGCACAAAAATCACGCAACATTGTCCGGGAATTTTGCGATTAAGCTATTGTTAGGTATGGAGATTCCCTCCCCTCACAGGCGCGTGAGTACTTGTGCTGAGAGCTAGCCTTCACCGCGGGAACAAGCGCTTCAGTTGCGTTTGAGGGCGGGGAATCGTTTGCCTGTAAGCACGAATCGAGCGTCCGCTTAGCTGACGCAACCACCATGCGGGACTGAAATTACTATGTCTAAAAGTAGCAAAAAGATCTCAGCAGCACCTAGTTGGCTCGGGCTCACTCCGAACCGGCTGTCATTCGTGTTCCTACCGGACCGTGCCGAAACCCTGCGAAAGATCTTCCAGCTCGCGATTGGCGGGTTGGGCAGCTACGCCATTGCGAGTTATCTAGACGAGGAAAAGGTGCCGACCTTCACCGGATCGCTTAATTGGGACCACACCACCATCGATTCAATGCTCAGGAACCGGGCGACCTACGGTGAGTACCAGCCGAAGTCTTTCGCCGCAGGCCATAAGAGAGGCATCCCGAGCGGCCCTCCCGTTTCCAGCTATTACCCTGCAGTCATAGACAAGGCCACTTTTGATGCTGCGCAGGTGGCACGCCAACAAAATCTGTCGCGTCGCGGGCGCAAAGGAAATGATCTCGCCAATATCTTCGGTGACCTATGCTCGTGTGCTTATTGCGGCAGCAAAGTTATCTTCCACCGGATTTCGAATGTGCAGGTCCTCGTATGCGACCAGGTCTTGAACCAAGGCGCCTGCAGCCGCTCCGCCTGGTCGTACAGTGACTTCGAGATCACCGTTCTTGCCTTCCTGGCTCACCCGGCATTACTCCAACTGTCACGAAGCGAGCTGAAAGGTGCGCTGCTCGATCTTGTCGCAGAGATCAAAGGTCTTTCTTCGGATCGGGAGCGCCGTTATGCGAGACGAGTCGACATTGCGATCCTGCTTAAGCGCATTGTCGTTGGCTTGGCTATTCACAGCGCGGGAAATCTTAGCCTGACTAGACATTCCTCGGCACAGATCCGGAAGGACATTGCCGGGAGGTTTCTCGAGATTCAGCTGCAAGGGGGGCAATCCTACCCGTGCATCTCGATAAGGTGATTACGCCCGAAGGTAAAGTCGTCCGGATCGCCCGCCGTCCTTTTGCAATCGGGACAGGGCTCGCCTGGAGCACCACAGGGACAGGCCCAATGACCGAACATCGGGCGGCTAGGATGGGTCTCGCAGACCCAGCGGATGTTGTCGCAACGCTCGCAGAACTTCATGACAAACGATACGGGCCTCGGCAGCCTTCAGTTTCATAAGCGAACCGCGGATGAGGTACGGTCAGCTCGCGATGCTCCTGCCTTCCTGCGTCAGTTCGAAGGCTGCGCCATTCCAGCAAAGCAAGCTAGCGTCGACCATCTGCTCCGCCAAATACAGGCTGCAGACGGGATGGGAGCCGCCCGGGATGATACAGGGCCGCGCCCCGCGCGCTGAGATGCCCATACCCCAGCGTGAGCCGCAGCACTCCGCACCGTGATTCGGTCTAGTCGACAGCAAAACGGTTGCCAATCCGAGCAGACAATTGCTCAAAGAGGAAGGGATGGCGATCCGCAGATCCGCATTGCCGATTGCGTTGCGCTAGAGACAGTCTGCGCAGGTCTTGACCACCGAGCTACAGGAGGTCGAAGGCAAAGTACAAAAAACGGTCCTGGTCGCCTTTGGCGAGGTCGGCCTGCAGCTCGGAAGAGTTGGTCCGCTCCTCTTGGATGATTGCTGTCCGGGGATGTGGAAGGCACCGGCAATGACGGAAAAACGGTTTACCCAGTTGTGGCCGTTCCTGGTGAAGGCCCTGCGGTTATCACCGTCAATGTGGAGCTGGAAGCGGTAGCCGTCGTATTGATTTCGTGAATCCACTGAGCCCCTGGAGGCGCCTTCATCTTCAGGGTTGCCAACTGCGGGCGGATGAGGCCCGGCATGTCCGGCTTCGGAGGTGTCTTGGTACGCTTTGCCACTCCGCAACTCACATAAAGCCCGCCGCCGGCGTTTGGGGGCCGACGGCGGGCAGTAAACCTACCTTACTCGCGAGTCACATAACTTCGAAGACGAACGCGTTCCAAATACAACCGCGTTCGCATCTTCCGGTTGTATCTCCGCCGTCAACCAGAACGCTCATCGAACGACTGGAGAACGTGGTGTGATAGAGCGTTCTTGTTGAAGACACTTAGCCGATGCTGTGCGGCTTGTTAAGGAACTGCCGGTTGCCGATGGCAGCCCGGCGTACTGATCGATGGCGAACTGGATGGCTTCAATGTGAGTGGCACCAGTCCTCACGTCACGAGAGCCGCCGCGTTTGCTCCAGTGACTTCAGGAATTCCGGAGGGACCTGCATATCGGAGAAATACTTTGGCAGTTGGCCTAACTACCTGCGATCAAAGAGCTTGTGCTTGCCTTCACGTTGAGATTTGAGGCTTGTTTTGGGATCGCACTATGGGCGTCAAAGCGATCTTCGCCAGATTCCTCAGAGAAGAATTGATGTCGATCATTCGATCCTGACCATCTCTGAGTCCGAGAAGATCACCGCGCGGATTTTTGAGCGCATCGCTAAGCTGGAATTTGATGTTGCTGCACATGACGTCATCCCAGTGGTCAGGGATCGTGACTAGCATCTCGCATCAATGGCGCCGCTTCGACATCCCGGGCTGACAAGCCCATCTGGCCTCCGAGCATGCAGGAGTTGAAACAACCCTGAACCATTGGCCGACAATTGAACGCCCCCCGCCTCCGTCGAAAGCGCCACGGTCGAAACCTCGTTCTCGGCGAGTGGTGCATCAACTAGAGACCTTGCGGCTGGCTTAAAAACGAGCAGTTGCGCCCATTCTCGCTGCCGATCCTCTCTGATAAACTAGCGGCGCGACCATAAATTCGGTCGCAATCTCAGTTAATTCCCGCCGGCTCTTGGGCCGGCGGGTTTTTCTTTGAACCTTAGCTCAGTCTATCTGCCGTTCGGCGCCATCTTAACCAAATTTTAAGATCTATTGTGCGGCGGCGTCCCTTTTGGCTAGAAAGGATGAAGCGTCGAGTCAGTTGCGTTAGAGGCTCATGATTACGTACAAACAGTATCACATCCAGCGAGTTGAGCACGGCCATAAGCGCTGGACTGCTCGTATCACGCGGGCGGATGGCCAGAACATCCGCACCATTCTGCCGGCTTCCGAGCATCCCTATCTGGATACGAAACCTGCCGCGTCGGCCGAGGAAGCTGAACAGCTCGCGAAAGAAGGCATCGACTTCGGCGGGGTAGTTTGAGCGGCCCCTCGGCTACTCGCGTTAGCACTTAGACGTGAGAGCTCCGTACAGCGGCTGGAGGCGGTGGCTTTCTCGTGAGTCGCACGCCTTTGATTTTCGGCGCCCCGGGAGCCAGCATATGGCGAGTGCCTCGATTGGATAATCTCCTCCAGCATCTTTTCTGAGGCTCAAAACGAAATGCCGCGCCTTCCCAGCCACGCAAGCGCCGCGGAGCAAACTGCTGACAGCAAGGCGGTGAAGAACCAGGACCGTCCACGAGCGGCGCTGATCGAACGCAGATATAAGAAAGCTCCAAGAAGCTTCCCGTAGTTCCTGCGGAATTCTCCGTTAAGCTTAGCTACTTCGGGCAAATCGGACAAAGCCTTGCATTCGTCGGCCATTCGCTGGGCTCCATTTGCGGCGGGACCAGCACCTCATAAGCCACTGTTTTGCCCAACGGCGCAAGCGAAATTTCGGTTTTTTCGATTCGCAACGGTCGGCGACCGCTGACCCTCGTAGGCCGGTTGTCCTGCGAATGCCGACGTAAGTCGCTAGGGTTCCTACCTCAGACCGGAATCCGGCCAGCGAGGAACTTCATCTGCCGGCCTCGATCGGCGAAAGTTCTGCCGCACCATCGCGTAGACCACAAAAAGGCCGATGGTGATGCCGACGGCCAGCGGTGGGAAAATGTAGTTCATGCAGCCTCCAATACCTTGAAATACTAACAGAGGAACGCAAACCGTCCAATCGGACGATGCTCCCTGCTAAAACGCGCACTTGAGTTCTATGGTTTCGACCCGCTTGTGATCCTCACACGTTGTGCCGCTTCAAGCGTTTGAGCCCCCGCCGCTGACGCGAAAGCGCAGCCTTCTCATACCGCTCCAAGCTCGACAGAAATCTCATTTGCTTTGGTTCAGCGCTCTCAACCACGGTCAGGATCAGACTTAGTCTCAGAGCCCGCAGCCGATCCTGTCGGCTCCTGGCTTGGACCACATCTTGAAGTGCGGCTTCCATATTCGCGCCTTTGAGCTCCTCGGCAAGAACTGCATCGAACCCGCCGAAACCCGAACCAGCGGCTTCGTCCCAGCGAGATAATCCATGCCGATAAGCGTTGCGGCTTGCTATTGCTTTCCCAGCGCTGGTTTGCGGGCCGGTACTCTTCGCTGCGTTTGCGCGATTGGCTTCGATTTGTCGCTTTGACGCCAAACTTCCCTCCCGGATTTCACTAGCCAGCGATCGATCCGTCGATTGTGAATCGACGGCATCAATCCTCCGTTCCCGCACCTCCGCGGTGCGACAGTTTTTCAGGCCGGAGACCGGTCCATTAATAGCCGGACGATGAACGAATGAAGGTTTACCCCATCGAACAGATAGGCCGCGATGCCGGCCGCTTGCGCCGCATCAAGATCACTCTGCTTGTCGCCGATCATGAAGCTAGCATCGATATCAACTGGGTACCGCTCAAGAAGGGCCCTGATCATTCCCGGCTGCGGCTTACGACAGTTGCAGAGGACGCGGTAACGCTCAATCAGACCATCGGGATGATGCGGGCAAAATTCGAACGCATCGATATGCGCGCCAAAGCCTTTAAGCTCGCGCGACATCCATTCGTGCAAATTGCGAACATGCCGCTCCTCGTAAAACCCCCTCGCAACTCCTGATTGGTTCGTCACCACAAACGCAAAATACCCGGCGTCATTGACTGCTCTTACGGCCTGTTGGGCGCCTTCCACCCACCGGATCTTGTCCGGATCGAAAGCATAGCCGTCGTCCTCGTTGAGGACGCCGTCACGATCAAAGAAGACTGCGGGACGCATAAGCTGTCTTGCCCACGCTGGAAGGGATACAACCGATCTTCCGACAATCACTGCGTTTTTTCAACATATCGCGCGTAGACAGGATCCTTGTATGCGCCGTGCGTTTGCATCCAGCTATTTGCCTTGAGGCGTAAATTGGCTTCGTTTTGTCGCCTAGTGCTGGTCAGCCTCCGTCGTCCTCGCCCTTAGCGCGGGAGAACAAGAGCCATTCCTGCCGCTAAAACGAGCAATGATATTGCCGCAGAAAGGACTGGCGTTCCACGGCGATTGGAGCGTTACTGATTCGACCGGGCGCCAACGCCAATCATCGCGCCGGCATCTCGCCTCGCGGACGCGGGGCTTCAGGCAGTGCGGCAAGTAAGCCGCTTGGTCTTGCGTAGGAGATACCGGTGACAACGGTTGGCCCAGACGCGCCAAATCAAATCATCAGATTCAACCCGAACGACCGCCGGCATTTCATCGGCGGCTCGGATGCCCGCATCATCATGGGGGATGACCAGGAGAACCTCATCCGCCTGTGGCGGGAAAAGCGCGGCGAAATCGAACCGCAGGATCTCTCGGACAATCTGATCGTTCAGCTTGGGACCGTGACAGAGGTCTTGAACCGCGCCTGGTACCAAGGCGCGAGCGGTCACACCGTCAGGATATCCAAAAGCGCATCCGGCATCCCGTGCACAAATGGATGGCGGCAACGCTGGATGGGACCGTCGAGCAGACCGGCGCCGTCTTCGAAGCCAAGTTTATGCTGCCCTGGGCCTTTACCGAGGAAGCTGCGGCCGAGAAACACATGGCCCAGTTGCAACACAACATGTGGGTCACCGCGTCCCGCAGCGCTGTTCCAGGCTGAGCTGACGAACCCCGAAAAGACCCTGACAGCTGTGATCGGTCGCCCTTCCCGCGGGAGGACGACCGGACCTTCCGCTACGCCTCCCTCGCGAGCGGCCTGGACATCGTCCGCAAGACCCTAAGCCAGCAGGAGATCGCCACCATCCAGACCATCCGGATTAAGCAGCCAACCGGTCAGATCCACCTCACCACCCTGCTTGCCCACGCCTCCGGGGAATGGATCTCCTCCGACCTTCCGGTCTGCGCCTCCAAGAAGGTCGAAGCGCCGCACCGGATGGGCTCTGCGCTGACTTATGCCCGCCGCTATGCCCTGTTTGCCTTGGTCGGCATCGCGGGAGAGGACGATTTGGACGCGCCTGACGTCGCCACAGAGTCTCCGGTTGCTCCCAAGCCACAGGCCGCATCAGGACCACAAAGAAGGCCGCCTGGCAGCGTCCTGAACCGGCCCCCCCCCCCATTGCTGCCCGAACGCTCCGCCGAGCTCCTGGACCGGCTCCTGGGCCAGCTATCCGCCCAGGAGGACGACGATGAACTGCTCACCTGGGCCAGGATCAGCCTCCCCCTCAAGAACACTCTCCTGGAGGCGGATGCCCGGGTTCTTGAAGTCGCTTATCAAAAGCGGATGGGGGATGCCCCTCTGTCCGACATCCATTCCGCAGACCAGCAGCCTGCCCTCCCCATCAGCTCCTCCCGACGAAGGCCCTGCGAGGGCGTCCAGCAACATCGATGTGGCTGCTCGCCCCGCTGGGCAATCGCAAGCTGGCCTCGCCTTCCCGAAAGAGCCGCCCCGAAGACGGAGCAATGATCACCTCGCCTTCATCCGCAGCCAAGGGTGTCTGATCTGCCAGAAGACCCCGCCGACGCACATCACCTCAAGTTCGCCCAGCCACGAACATTGGGACGCAAGGTCAGCGACGAGTTTACCGTCCCGCTTTGCCGATCTCCACCGATCCCTGCACCGACACGGAAATGAAAGAGCTTGGTGGACCAATCTGCAAATTGCGCCCCTTCCGATCGCGAAGCAGCTTTGGAAACCAGCCCTGTACATTTGATGAACGGGGAAATAGTTGTTGCACCGGCGCCTAGCCCCCGATCCGAGGCGCGAGGTCGATGAATGCTCCTGTCGAGCTGAACCAATCGCATACGGCGCGCGTCTTGCCCCCTCAATTCGAAGCGTTGTGTCCGCACCGCCCCAACTTCTTCCTGGAGAGAAGACCGAACACTATCAGGCTGTTCAAGCCGTGATTTTTCGCGACCTCGCCCCGCTGTCGGCCGTCGAGTGGTTGCTCGCGATCGACATCGCTGAGCTACCCTGGGAGATCCAGCGGTACCGGATACTGCGTCATAGACCATTGTCTATGTCCCGCCAAAAGGCAATCGAAACAACGCTGCGGCGTATTGATGTGTCCGACAAATCTCCCTCAGTCCAAAGCATTGCCGAATTTTACATTGTTCGAAATGCATTGGAGTGGCAACTGGATCCGAATGCCGCAGCCGAGATAGATGCCCGTCTTGAAGACCACGGGTTCGACCAACACGCGGTAAGCATGGAAGCTTACGTTCAGGCCCGAGAGGTCCTTCCCCTACTCGAAGGACTACTTAATGGGGCCCAGCTGCGGCGGGTGTCGCTCCTTAAGGAGCTCACCACCTTTCGCGAAACAAGATTGAGGGCCAGTGGCGGGGCGTGGCTTCGTACAGCGAGAAAGATCGTGCCGGGTACTCACCAAGGTACGTAGAGAGCAACGAAGATTGCAACCCCAAGCAAAATCGCAAACCAGAAAAGACTGGTGATATAAGCTGGAATCATATTCGCCCTTGCCCGAAACTCTCTCATTCGTCGCTGGGATTGCGATTGAAGTCCGCCTTTCACCCCCATCCTGTTGCTTGCTCGACTGCCCGTCCTAGAGAGCGTGCTCGACTCAAGAGCGAGCTCATATTGACTGATTTCCAAAAAGCATTCTTTTCAAGCTCTGTCGAGGCGGCCGACGCTTGTTCCAAGCAGATCAATCGCAACCGCCGGAATTCCCTAAGTCGCCTGTTCATTTAGCGCAGGCCCTCTTTGTAGATTGACCCTTGGACTGCTAAACGGGCAACGACGATGAAATCTGATGGGTAATCTGCTAGGGTACCGTAAGGTGGGCTTTATAGGCATGGTAAGCTGTCTTGCTAGAGCAAGGTTTGGGCACGTCAGCCGGGTTCAGGTGACGAGCCCCTCCATGCTGCAAGTATCGCTGCTTGGGAGGCCGACCGAATGATCAGCTGAGCCGACGGGACCCGCGAATTGCTCCTATGGACTAGAACATCCCAAGCCGTCTTTGAGCGGTCGAGCTTAATAGAGTCATCGTCAGGATCTCGTTTCGCCCTTGGCTCGGAGGCTTTGTGACAGCACTTTTGCGAGAAACCACAGGCCAGACGCTGCGGCGCCGTTTTCGTAGCCCAGCAGCGTGGGGCGAGACGGCCGATCTATTTGCAATTCTTACCGTGGCGTCGCTACCTTGGTCGACGTCCCTCACGGCGATCTTCAATGCCGTATTTTTGGTTTGCATCGTACCGTTCCTTGAGCTCAAGGCGTTTTTGAGGTCGCTGACACGTCCGATCTGTGCGGCGCCTATCGCGCTCGTTCTGCTCGCACTGATCGGCACACTCTGGTCGGACGCAGCTTGGGGCCAGCGCCTCCATGCCGTCAGCCCGACCGTCAAGCTTCTCGTACTGCCCGTGTTGCTCTACCATTTCGAACGGTCGCAGCGCGGCCACTGGATGTTCGTCGCCTTCCTCGCATCCTGCGCAATCCTAGCTGTGATGTCCTGGCTGGTCGTCCTCTATCCGGGTCTATCGTTGAGACCTTATGATCCGCTTGAGCGAGGGATCTTTGTCAAAAACTACATCGACCAGAGCCAGGAATTCACCCTGTGTGCCGTCGCGCTTGCATATCCGGTGATGACACTGCTGCGCGAGCAGCGCTATTGGCTCGCCGGACTGTTGACCCTGCTAGCACTTAGCTTCGTGGCTAACATGGCATTCGTCGTCATCTCCCGCACCGCGTTGGTTACCATGCCGATCATGCTCGGTATGTTTGGTTTGCTTCATCTAAGGGGGCGCAGTGTCGCTGTCATCACCGTATCGCTGCTCGCCTTAGCCGCTATCGCATGGCAAGCCTCACCGCAGCTGCGTCGGACGGCCGACACCTTTTCGCAGGACTACCAACTCTACATGCAAAAGGGAATCCCAACATCTATGGGCGAGCGTCTAGAGTATTGGCGCCACGCCGTTCAGTTTTTCGTGCAGGCTCCTTTGAAAGGGCATGGCACCGGCTCCACGCAAGGCCTCTTCGAAAGGGCCTCGACAGACCCCTCTTGGATTCCAGGCGTTAGGGTGTTCCCGAACCCCCATAACCAGACGCTGCATGTCGCCGTGCAATGGGGTCTAATGGGCATTGTCGTTCTATATACGATCTGGATACTACATCTGATGCTGTTTTGGGGTGATGGGCTCGCCTGCTGGATCGGCATGCTTGTAGTAGTCCAAAACATCTTCACCTCACTATTTAACTCCCATCTCTTCGATTTCCACGAGGGTTGGATGTACGTCATTGGCGTGGGTGTTGCCGGGGGCATTGTGAATTGCGCTAAACAGAAGCCAATGGAAGCTCGGTCTGAATATCGCCGCGCCGCAGCTTTGGCGCAGACCGGCGATCCATGAGAGCGGCTCGAAACGAACAGGAAGTCATTCGTCTGCGGACGAACGTCATTGCCCCTGCGCAAAGGTCGCGTGGATTTCAGCCTTTTACATTGTTCGTGAATACGAATTTGACGTGCGTCGGTATAGAGCCGCCCCATGGCGGGGCCTGCCGCACCTAAGCACCTAAGACAATTCGCTTCTCGTCTACACTTTCTCTAACACAGCAAGGATGCGAAATCCGGCGTTTCTTCGCACAAACTTAGGCATCATCGCCTCAACCCTCAGCAGCGAATCCAAAAATCTCGGCGGGATCAGGCACCACTCTTTGAGTCCTCCGCTGAGGGGATACGCAAGCAAACTTAGCCAATCCACCTCAACGACCCGAAATTGTTCGATCTCCGCTTCGAGCCGCTTTCGACTCTGGTCTGTTGCGAACAAAAGCGTGGGGATCGCCTGATTAGCGTCGAAGGGATCTCTGAGGGGGTCGCGGATCACAGCAGTGAACGGATCAATCTTCAGATCAACCGGCTCTTCGTGAATGTAGTGATAAAATGGGTAAGCCACCATAGTCATCGCGGGTTCAATCATTGCTAACCGGCCGCCGGACCGAAGAACTCGACCTGCTTCCCGCAAGAATTCAATTGGGCGCTCCAGGTGATGAAGTACATCGATCATCACGACACCCGAAAAGCAATCGTTAGCAAATGGGAGCGAATGTGCATCCCCCACGACGTCTATGCCGGGGAATGCTAGGATGTCGGTTGAAACGACGTCACCCCTAATCTCTTTTATGTGTGCCGTACCACTTCCAACTTCGAGCAGCCTTCCTTGCGGACAATACTGGAGCAATCGGCTGTGATAATCGCGATATATTCGACGGATAGTCTCCTTGCGCGCCCAGACGTCTCTATGGGCGACCTGTCGCTGATCAAGTCCTTCACGAAGTGCCATGTCGAACTCAGATAGCCTTCAGTTTCCGATAAGCGAACCATACCATTTTGAACAACAACCAGCCGTCCCTAAAGCGCGAGATCTGTGTCTCACCAAAGGTGCGCGCTCTATACTTGATTGGCACCTCGATGATTTTCAGATTATGCTTCGCCGCACCGAAAATAAGGTCGAAGTCACCGAATGGATCGAATTCTCCGAAATAAGATCTATTCCGGGCCAGCTCTTCATAATCGCTGCGCAGCAATGCCTTCGTACCACATAGGGTGTCAGTTAGACGGGTATTGACAAGGAACGTGAACAACCACGCGAACAGGCGATTTGCCAACAGGTTGAGAGGACGCATTGCTTCGTCCTCCATTGGATAAACGAGGCGCGTCCCGTTCACGAACTCGGCCTTCCCGCTCTCGATGGCGAAGTGGTATTTTGGAAGATCCTCCGGCGGCATGGTCAGGTCGGCGTCCAGAATCATGAGGACATCACAACTGGCGGCCGCGAATCCCTTTCGTACCGCGTCGCCTTTGCCCTTCCCGTCCTGCTTAAAAACCTTGATGTCCCACTGATCTTTGTAGGTATCCTGCACCCTCAGGCACTCTTCATAGGTGCCATCCGTCGAATTGCCCTCTACGAAAATTAGCTCCTGACGCAGGCCGAATTTCGGCATCCTGCGAACGGCATTTTCGACATTCCCCTTCTCGTTACGGCAAGGTATCAAGACACTTGCAGATAGGGATCGATCCAAGTTCCGTTTGATCGGCCGCCCAACGACGTAGGTCCGAAGGCAGAGGGCGCGAATACCAGGAAGCGGTGCGATAAACCGGTTAACAAATGTACCGAACCCGAGCAAACTGCGCGGCAGCAATTGTTTCCGCTCGAGCTTCAGGACCTCGAAATCTGCAAGATCCATCATGTTGATGAAGTCGGCGCCGGAGAGATAATTGATGCCCGGCTGACGACTCTTGAGCCGCACGAGCTCCCCGAGTTTCAGAATCGGCTCCCACAATGGCGAGTAGTAAGCAATCACGAGACGCGTAGACGGCGAGCATACGCGATGCAGCGCGCGCAAAGTACCGTCTATATCTTCCAGCATCCCGATCGTGTCCGCGATCAGTATGTAGTCGAACGTTCCTTCAAGCTTCTCAAAGGCGCCGGGCTGCTCGACGTCCTCGCAAACAAACGTGAGATGCGGATGACGCCCTCTCGCTTTGGCGATCATGGTCGGACTGAAATCGATCCCGACACCATGAGACGGCTCCAGCGCACTCAGAAGATCGCCACGGCCGCACCCGACTTCAAGAACCCTCTGGCCCGACGGAATCAGGAACCGCACGAAGCTACGGTCGCTTTCGTAGTAAGCTGAATTTAGCTTCCGCCAGTCCTCCTGGACATCAGCCGTACTTTCGACGTGCTGAAGCAGCTCCCGTTTCCGATTCGAAAGCAACTCATCCTGAGTGGAACTCTTGTCCGATTGCGGCATCATGATCCGGTACTTGTCAATGTTCGGCTAGGTCGGTCGTGCAACAACATTGATGCTTCCATTCGTCGGGATCAGCCGACTTAATCCTTCCGCCGTGGATGGAAGCGCCTCGAAAGTTTGCTCATCTTGAAATGAGTATCTGTTCAGCATGAAGAACGACACCAGCTCGTCCAACGAAGAGCCCCGTTCGTTCAAGACGTGCGGAGCAAGTTCCATGACAAAGACCGGTCGCGGCCCTCTCAAGGTCTCGCGCGCGCCACGAAGCACGTCGCATTCGAACCCATCAACGTCGAGCTTGATGAGACTTACGACGCGATCCCCCATCTCGCTGCACAAGCTATCCACGCTCACGGCATTTGCGTGCGAGGCGGTCATTTTGCGCCCCAGGTGCATCGCGTGCAGCTGGTCATCAGATTCGAGGGGCCAACTCGAGTAAATCTCCTCCGGAACGCTGCCTCCTGTGTCGCAAGTCACGAACGACTGCGACGCCTTAATTCTTGGCGCGAGCGTCGGATTGAGTTCGATGTTCCGACGCAACTTGCCATACGCAAAGTCGGTCGGTTCGAACGCCAGAACACGTCCTCCGGGGCCAACGAGCTTTGCGAGATGGAGCGTGTGCGCCCCAATGTTCGCGCCAATGTCCAGAACCACACTCGAAGGAACCACGAGCCGGTCAAGCGCCCGACGCGTATTTCGTTCGAAATAGTCGTTGAGGTAGATCGCCAGGTCAATTCCTTCGGACAAATCAAGCTCGTAGACTATGCCGCTCCGCGAGACGACGACAGTGTCTTTCAGTCCCAACACCGACCGCATCGATCGCACGAGCTTGTAAATGTTGCGGGCGATCGCAATTTTCTGCGCTGTATTCATTGCCCCCGCACCTGTGCCCCGCTTTTGGGTAGGTCCAGCTCCTCGCAAGTGCGGCGGATCAACAATACGTTGAGCCCGCCGACCCTGCAGAGATCCGTCGCGCGACCGCCGAACACTTCGGAATCCCGGTTCAAGGGGTAGCTGCTGACGACCGCCGCGCACCCGTCAGGTCCTACGAATTCGTTGAAATCAACCATCGCTCCCGGCCTGAAGACCTTCTGTTCAAAATATTCGTAATTTGGGAACATTCCGCCAAATGCTTCCTTGAGCGCAACATTAAAAAAGGCAACCTGATCGTCCAACCGAGCTCCGTACAAAAACCCGAAAGCAATCGGGTAGTTATACATTCCGACACTGTAGGACGGTGCGAGAAAGCAAGCCCCTTGCATTTTGGCGAGACCCGAAACTACCCGTTTTTCGTCAGCGTTCTGCGACAGCGCTCCCTTATACCACCCCCAGGCTTGCTTCGTGGGACCCGCAACGCAGACCAGGATGAGGACGGCCGCGCAGAGCCGCTGGGCGACGAAACCAGATTTCGACGAGACAGGAACAAGCGTGAAGGCCAAAGCCACCATGAAGGGTACCATGGCCAATCCCGGGACAAGGTAGTACGCGGTATACTGCTTCGCGATCATTGCGATCGAACCGCACAGAACCGCTGTCACGGCGAGCAAGATTCGGAAAGCTCCGTGGTCGGAATGGCGGAAGATGAATGCGACGGCAAATGAGATGAGTGCCGCTGATATCTGTATGCCATAGTCCCGGGCAAGGTTCATAAAAGCGACAGCGGCGACGTGGAAATCCAGGAAGCCGGGAAGACCGGAGCCGTACGGCCCTCTGTGCTTCACTATGCCCTCGATATAGGAACCGAATACCCCGAGTTCAGAGTGGAGCGGCAAGACCAGCAGCGTTAGACTCAGCAACGCACAGATCCAATAGGTCGCCAGCGCCCCGGAACGGAACCCGACCGCTATCGGATAGAGCAGCAGAAAGGGTGCGAACAGGATCTTCGTCGACAAGCCAATGCCCACGAGCACGCCGGCGGCAACATCAAAACGGCGGTGAGTGAATTCGCCGCGAACCGCCGAATAAGTCACCGCGACGAGCATGATGGCGACCGCGATCAGAAGTGACTCCGGCATGATGCGGCCGCCATATGTCAGCGCGGCGACCGTTGCAAAAAGTCCGAGCTGAAGCGCAATCCCGCAAAAGCGATCCCTCGTCTCTCGCGCGACAATCAATCCTGCACCGATAGTGGCGGCAGCTACCGCGAGAACCAAGGACAGCCGGATGATTTGGGAGAGTTCGTCGAAATGCAGTAGCGCTTGGGCGCCCAGCGCCCCCGGATAGCGGATGGCTTTGGCGATAGCAAGAACAGCCGCGCCGAAATATATGATCCCAATTCCGGGGTGTAGCACAAAATGAAGGCTGTTGCCCGCAAGCAGATTTACGCAAGCGATATAGTATGCGGCGTCCGGATCGACGAACTCGCCGAAAGAGCCCTTCAGCGAGACCGTCTTGACGCTTTCGAAAATAGCGTAAATCGCCGGAACGACGAACAGCGGCCAAATGGCTCCAGGACGCGTCAAGACTTTCTGCACAAAAACCGCTCCTGCCGCGATCGACAGCCTGCCCCGATATTGCTGCCAGCTCTGAGGCGGCACAATTTTGTGTTATCTATCAGGCACAAGGTCGGGGTTGTCAAACCCGAGGCCTCAAAGCCGATCCTAATTGGCATCGGCGATATCCAGCTCGTATCGACGACCTGCATACGTCCACGGGAGCGAGCGCGAGACCGCGTCCGGCGTCGGCCGGAGCCCCGGGACTGTTATGCGAGCGGAAAAACCGAAGCCTTTTGAGCGGCGTGGGGGAACCGGCGCCCGGTGTGATCGTCGCCGCTAGTTCTGCTGATCAAAGCGCCGTCGCTTCACTTCAGTGGATTTTTTTGAGCCGCTGGGCTATCCAGTATTGAGTCTCACAGCTGCCCTCGCGTTCGGAGCCAGATGAATACCGTCACTAACGATCGTGGAAGACGCGTTGCGCTCATCACAGGCGTAACCGGCCAGGACGGCGCCTATCTTGCCGAGTACCTGCTGTCGCTCGGCTATGTCGTGCACGGCATCAAGCGCCGCTCGTCTTCGTTCAACACCGCGCGCGTCGATCATCTCTATCAGGATCCGCATGCCGGCGACGTGCCGTTCCTGATGCACTACGGCGACATGACGGACTCGACCAATCTGATCCGTCTGGTCCAGCAGATCCGGCCAACCGAGATCTACAACCTCGCCGCCCAGAGCCACGTCGCCGTCAGTTTCGAGAGCCCCGAATACACCGCCAACGCCGACGCGATCGGCGTATTGCGTTTGCTGGAGGCGATTCGCATCCTCGGCATGGAGAAGGAGACGCGGTTCTATCAGGCCTCGACCTCCGAGCTTTACGGTCTCGTCCAGGAAATCCCGCAAAAGGAAACCACGCCGTTCTATCCCCGTTCGCCCTACGGGGTGGCTAAGCTCTATGGCTACTGGATCACGGTGAATTATCGCGAGGCCTACGCCATGTTCGCGAGCAACGGCATCCTGTTCAACCACGAGAGCCCGATCCGCGGCGAGACTTTCGTCACCCGGAAGATCACGCGCGGTGTGGCTCGCATCGAAGTCGGTCTCGAACAGACACTCTATCTCGGCAATCTGTCGGCCAAGCGCGACTGGGGTCATGCTCGCGATTATGTCGAGGGCATGCACAAGATTCTCCAGGCGGAGAAGCCTGACGACTTCGTGCTCGCCACCGGGGAGACGCGTTCCGTGCGGGAGATGGTGGAGCTGGCATTCTCGCAGGTCGGACGTCGCATCGAATGGCGCGGCTCCGGGATCGACGAGACCGGCGTCGACACCAAGAACGGCAAGACCGTGGTGCGCGTGGATCCTACCTATTTCCGCCCCACCGAGGTCGACCTGCTCGTCGGTGATGCCAGCAAAGCACGCGCGGCGCTCGGCTGGACACCGAAGCGGACGTTTGCGCAGCTCGTCGAGGAGATGGTGGCGAGCGACCTTGCAGAGGCAAAGCGGGACGTAGTTGGTGGCAACCGCACCGTTTGAGCTGGCAGGCGAGACTGTCTATGTCGCGGGCCATCGCGGTATGGTCGGCAGCGCGTTGGTGCGCCGGCTGGCGGGGGAAGACGTGAAGCTCGTCACGGTCGATCGTCGCGAGGTCGATCTCCGCAACCAGGCTGCCGTGTTCGGCTGGTTCGAGAAGATGCGGCCTAAAGTCGTGTTTCTCGCCGCCGCCAAGGTCGGCGGTATCGTTGCCAACGATACGCTGCGCGCCGAGTTCATTTACGACAACATCGCGGTCGCGGCCAATGTGATACACGCGGCGCATCTGAACAACGTGAAGAAGCTGATGTTTCTGGGCTCGTCCTGCATCTATCCGAAGCTCGCCGAGCAGCCCTTGCGCGAGGATTCGATGCTCACGGGGGCCTTGGAGCCGACCAATGAGCCCTACGCGATCGCCAAGATCGCCGGCATCAAGATGGCGGAGGCTTATCGCTCTCAGTATGGATGCGACTTCATCAGCGTTATGCCGACCAATCTCTACGGTCCAGGGGACAACTATCATCCCGAGTTCAGCCATGTCGTCGCCGCCCTGATCCGCCGCTTCCACGAGGCGAAGGTCGCAGGCGCCAGGAGCGTCGTCGTCTGGGGTACTGGCACGCCGCGCCGGGAGTTCCTCTATGTCGACGACATGGCCGATGCCTGCGTGCACCTGATGAAGACCTATTCGAGCACGGAGCTAGTCAATGTCGGCACCGGCGAAGACATCACCATCGGCGAATTCGCGCGCGTCGTTGCCGGGGTGGTCGACTATCGCGGCGAGATCAAGTTCGACACATCCCGGCCCGATGGGACGCCGCGCAAGCTGCTGGACGTGAGCCGCCTCGCGAACCTCGGCTGGCGTGCGCAGACTTCGCTGGAAGATGGAATTCGCCGCGCCTATGCGGCATATTTGGCGGAGCAACGAGCCGACGCACCCTGGGCGCCCCGAGGGTGAAGGGCGAAGATCAATCCACTCATGGAAAAGCCCGCGAAGCTGCTCATCGCAGCACAATTCTATCCGCCGGATACGAGCACAACAGCAGCTTATGTCGGAAGGATTGCCAACACACTCGCCGCTGATCATCAGGTAACCGTCATCTCGGCAACTCCCGGTTCCGGCGAGATAGACCCGCCGGGCAAACCGGGCGTCGTCGAGATAAGCACCTGGAATCCCGGCGGCTCCGCTCTCGTACGGCGCTCCCTGGCGATCTGTTTGCTTGCAGTGCGGATGTTTTTTGCCGTTCTCAGGCGCGCAGGCCCCAAAGATACCGTGTTCTGCGTCACGACGCCCTTCACTTTGCCCTATGCCGTTCTCCTGGCCGCCAAGCTGAAGGGAGCCGCCACCGTGCTTCTCATTTACGACCTCTATCCCGAGATATTGGAAGCGGCCGGCATCGCGCAGTCCAGCTCTTTCCCCGTCCGGCTGATTCACGCCGCAAATACCCAGTTGTTCAGGCGCCTGGATGCAATCGTCGTGATTGGACGGGATGTCCCTCCCCTCATCCAGAAGTATCGCGGTGTCGAGGCCGGCAAGATCCACTACATACCCAATTGGCCGCTAATCCCAATCGGATATCGCCAGACGGATCCCACCAGCCGATTCCGCTCGCCTGATGCCTCACGCCTCATCGTCGGCCTGTCCGGCAATCTCGGCTTCACACACGACCCTGCGACGGTCTTTCACGCGGCAAGACTGCTGCGGAACGATGACAATATCCACTTCATCCTGTCCGGATGGGGCGTGGGCTGGAAGGAGCTGAACGATCTGTTCGCGAAGGACCGACTCGAGAACGTCACCATTCTGCGGCCGGTCGCCGAGAATGAGCTCGTCGAATTCCTGTCCGCCGCCGATCTCTGGATTATTCCCTACCGTCGCAATGTAGCCGGCGCTTCGATACCGAGCCGCCTCTACAACATCCTCGCCGTGGGCCGGCCAGTGATCGTGGCCTGCGAACCGAACTCGGAAGGGGCTCTCGTACTCAACGAAGAGGCAATCGGATGGGTCGTTCCGCCGGAAAACCCGGCAGAGCTGGCCCGCACGATCCGCGAGGCCGCCAGAGACCGCCAGTCGACAACAGACAAAGGCCTTCGTGCGGCCGACGTTGCCTGGAAATACTCCGAGGAAATCGCGCTTGCTCGCTATCGTCGCGTTGTGAACAGCGTCAGGCGAGCGTAAACGAAGCAGAAGCACACAAGCCGTGAAGGCATCTGCAGCAAAGTCTACGCGTCCACTCGACGGCTCAGAAAGACGCGGAATCCCGCCCAGCTGCGCGCTTGATGGCATCCGTGAAATCTTCGGCGAATTTTGCGACTCGGGCTTCGACGGACGATCCTAACTGCCTCACACGGAGCGGCTCGTCCGTGGAGAGGGCCTCGGCAAGATACCCGGCAAGCGCCGCGGCATCGTCGACGTCGAAGAAGAGTGCCGCGCCACCCGTCTGCTCGCGGTGCACCGCCAGATTCGAAACGATCATGGGCACCTCGAACGATTTCGCTTCTTCCACCGTCGTGCTCCAGCCTTCGAAGCGCGAGGGATTGATGAGGGCCGTGCAGGACCGGAGCAGCGCATAAACATGATCGAGAGGAATCATCCCAAGGTATCGGAAATTCTCCCTGAGCCCGCGTTCCTCGACCTCCCGCATGATCGCTTTGAAATAGTCGGGTGGTTCGTCGGGACCACCTGACACCGCCACGACGGCCTTTATCCCACGGTTCGCCAGAAGCGCCAGTGCATTCAGAACCAGCTTGTGATTCTTGTGCCGCCAGAACTGATTGGGCAAATAGAAATATTGCTCGGGCAGATCATAGAGACGGATGATCCCGTGCGGGTTCACCGCGAGAAGATCATCGGTCGGGCGACTGGCGAATCTGACGACCGACATCTGGTTTCCAGCACGCGGATAGAACTGCCGGCAATCGTCGAGGGCACTCTTGCTACTTAGGACGATGGAGCGTCCCGACGCGAGTTGCATACGGAAACCAATCTCGCGACGCCACCAGGCCGCTCTCGAAAAGAGATGAGGAAGACTCCTGTGCTGCAAATCCGGAAACCAGGAAACAGCGGGGAGTGGAAGCCGCCAGCCAAAGAAGCGCGCGTGCTCGAACACAACGTCAACGCCCGCCGAACGGAAGGCGGCCGCCGCGGCGAAATCGATCCCGGCAACGAGTGCGCTCGTTAGGCCTGAATGGTCGCGCTCGAATGCCCTCCGCTTGACGACTTCAACCCCGGGAATCCCTGCAAAGGTCGCCAGGTCGTTGTCGTCGTCCGACAGGCCCGCAAACACGACAGCTTCCAACTCGCCGGGACGATATCTGTGCAGCGCGACGAACAGATTGCGGAGGTAATTGAATCCTCCAGCATGCAGGCGAGGGGGTATGAAGGTGAAACCGACACGGAGCGGCAGACTCAACGATGCTGCTCCTTGAACCAGGCGACGTAGTCGGCGATCCCGGCCCGAACGGCGATTTGCCACTCGAAAGACAGTGCATTCAGCAAACCGGGATCGGCAACGAGGCTGAAGGGGTCGCCTGGACGTGTCACACCTGAGAACTCGATGGGAATTTCCCCTCCCCAACTGCTGACGATGGATCTGGCGATATCGGCAACCGATGTGGCAACGCCGGAGCCTCCGTTGATGACACCGACCGGCTGATCCTGCCGGTTGTCGCCGATGCGCGCCAGCAGCCGCGCGACGTCGCGCACGTCGGTCCAATCCCGCTGTTCTTGTCCGGTTCCTCCGAGCTTCAACACCCTAGCGCCTTCGCTCAGGCGCGTGCAAAGGTCCCATAGCAACTGCTTGC
Source organism: Bradyrhizobium sp. WYCCWR 12699 (assembly GCF_032144035.1). Taxonomy (NCBI): domain Bacteria; kingdom Pseudomonadati; phylum Pseudomonadota; class Alphaproteobacteria; order Hyphomicrobiales; family Nitrobacteraceae; genus Bradyrhizobium; species Bradyrhizobium sp. WYCCWR 12699. The sequence continues at coordinate 23,535 of NZ_JAVTJN010000034.1, read as the reverse complement.
GCAGATTGGCGCCATAGACCGAGAACAGCCTCACGATCGCGCTCTGCAAGCCGAAGGTAGCCGCGTAGCTGCGACAGAGCTGCTCGATCATGAGCTTATGCTGCCCATAAGGAGATACCGGGTTGGTCGGGGCCCTTTCGCTCATGCGCTCCGCATTGCCGGCACCGTACACCGCAGCGCTGGACACGACCACGAGGTGACACTCGGGTGCGCTGGTGCGTAGCCACTCCAGCAACCGGGCCGAGGTCGCCACCGTGCGCGAAAAATCTTCGTATGGCTGCGCAATGGACGCGCCAACGGACGATCCGCCCGCAAGATGGAACAAGACGGTCGGCAGCCCGGTATGCACCGCCAACCCGCCGAGATTGGTGTAATCGACCTCGCCGTTGAGCCAATGGCCCATTCCAAGCCGGCGCCTCTCGGGTTCATCAAGCGCGCCGTGCCCAAGACCGTGGACTGGCAATCCCCGCTGGGCAAGCTCGCGCGTCAAATACCTGCCGATGAATCCGTTCGCACCAGTGATCCAGATTGTCATGATAGCGCCCAACGCTCACAGCCTGCCGAATTAATCGAAACGTAGCGAAACATAACCGACATCCAGAGGAAGAAAAGCGCGTTCCAAGCCAACTCTGCCCCGCCCGGCAAACGTGGAAGTGGCCTCTCCGCTGCTGCTGCACGGCGGCATCCGGCTGCCCTCAACCTTCAACGCAAGCGAAGCGGCATGACAGCGGAGTGATCAGAGGCGATGCCGAGGCGACCGCGCCGCGGCACGAAGCGGAGGAAGACCTCCTGCCCCGTCTCGATGGATTCGTAGAGCGCCGAGATCAGTTCGAGGCTCTTGCGTCCCTGGAGCCCGTCGACCAGCGCGGCGCCCCGATCGGACAGGCACTCGACGACATGCTGATAGTACGCCTGATGGCCGAAGCCGTAGACGTTCGGCGGGTTGACCGAGAACCTCTCGATCACTTCCTTGTCCGACGGCAACTCATCGACGAAGCGCCAGTGCCGGATCTGGTTCATGGCGAAGCCGCCGACCTCCACCGCGCCCTTTTCGCCGAGGATCGACAGCGAGCCTTCGAGATCGGAGGGACGAACAGCCGTCGTTGCCTCGATGATGCCAAGAGCGCCATTTCGAAACTTCAACGTCGCGACCGCGGTGTCCTCGGTCTCGATCTTGACCAGCGCGGTGGTGCTACGCGCATGAACGCTGACGACGTCGCCGAAAAACCATTCCAGCATGTCGACGTGATGGCTGGCCTGGTTGGTGAGGACGCCGCCGTCATACGCCCAGGTGCCGCGCCAGGGGTCCTGATCGTAATAGGCCTGATCGCGGCACCAGCGCACCCGGACCGTGCCGAGCACGAGCTTGCCGAACCGGTTCGCCTCGAGCGCCTCGCGCGCCTTGACGATCGGAACATTGAATCGGTTCTGCTTGACCACGAAAAGCTTCACACCCGCCTCATCGCAGGCGCGGATCATTTCGTCGGCGTCCTGCAACCGCAGCGCCATCGGCTTCTCGACCACCACGTGCTTGCCCGCCCGCGCGCAGGCGATCGCATGCTGCGGGTGAAGGCCGCTCGGGGTCAGAACCACGACGACGTCGACGTCCTTGCGGGCTAGCATGTCGTCGAGGTCGTAGTGGGCGGGAACCCCGAACTTGGCGGCGAGCGCATCTGCCCGCCCTCGCTCGGAGTCGCATACGGCTACGAGCCGGGCCCCCGCGATATGGTTGCCGCCCAAGAGATCGGAATGACGTCTAGAGATGCGCCCGCAGCCTAGCAGGCCGAACCTGATCATCTCATTGTCCTTTCCACGGGGCCGCCCGGCAAAACAGCCGGCAGACGGGTCTATAGTCGAAATAGCCGAGATGAATCAACTCTTAAGCACCGCCGTCACGGCGGGCCGCAGATGGCGGTCGCGCGCAATGCGCCACTTCTCGAGGCGGAAGATCGGACTGACGAGCTCTCGCCGGGCAATGGATCAGCTGCTCTCAGAGACGTCGCGATCAGCCTCGATCGTCTTTACGAACGTTGCTGGATTGCCGGCCACGACCGCGTGGACGGGCGTGTCTCTCGACACAACCGAACGGCCGCGACGATCGCACCCGACCCAATGGTGACAGCTCGCATCACGAATGCTCCGACACCCTTCGTGTGCGACCTTGATGGTGGGCGCCAAATCTTCTCCGGTCCCGTATCCAGTGCTGCCAATCATTACTTGTAAGCGACGAACGAATACAACCGGCCGGGCCGGTCGTCGAAATAGCTGGCCATCGCAAGAGCTACTTCGATCGCTTTTCGTGGAATCGCGAACCGCATAAGCGACGATAGAGAACCTTTCCCACAACACTTCGCGACCAGTTCGTCGCGAATGCGATCCATTGTGTATGGATAGAGATTGATAGGGCTTGCAAGCGGTGAAAGCACCTCAAGTGAGCGAAATCCTGCTTGCTTTAATGCACCGAGATAGCTGTCCAGGCGGAACGCATTTTCCCCGCCATAAAGATGGTGCAGGGGGTGTGCAGCAAGGAACCGAGGCAAGTCGCTATCCCTAGTGATGACATGTTCTCTTGCCGCTAGCAGCAAACCACCAGGTTTGAGCACGCGATACATTTCCGTGCATGCATTTTCGAGGTTGCGGGTGTGGTGGAGAACTGCCCGGGCAAAAACGAGGTCAAAGCTTTCATCGGGGAAGGGCAGCTGTTCCGAAAAGTGCTCAACGACCTGTATGTCAAGTTCGGCTTCGGTCGATAGTCTTCGGATTGCAGCCGCTCCCACGATTGCGCTCGGATCGGGCTCGAGAGCTGTGACCTCGAATCCCTGACGTGCCAACGCATAACTCGCTATGCCTCGTCCTGCTCCGACGTCCAAGGCCTTGCCTTGCCTGGCCGCCAACAGCCGCGACACTTCTTGCCACTCCGTGGATTCGTAGTAACGCTCAGCCGCCGCAATGAGCGGATCATCGTAGAATGCATCCAGAACAAGCTGCTGTTGCCCTGGCTGCTCGCGAAGCCAACACACTGCATCTTCCCAGGAGCTCTTGGTGATCGAGTTCATGAGGCGAAGATCATCCCGCGATCAATTCTTGAAATCGAATCCATTGGCGCTGTTTGCTATACTTGGTTTGGACCATGCTGTTGCCGGCCTCAGCAATCGACGAGGCCCAAGCCGGGTCGGACAGAAGTCGACGGACCAGATCAGGAATCTGATCGGGCGAAGAATAGGTCACCATTGTCTTACCATCGATAAAGCCATCTGGGTAGTTTCCAGCATCCGTCAGGAGAACTGAACCACAGCCGGTCGCTTCAAAGCACCGCATGTTCCCGCGATCAGAACCGGCCATATCGACCGCTCCGTTCAGAACTATACGCGAATTTGCAAATCGAGCGTACATTTCACGTCCGTACACCGGCCCGGCCGTGAGTTCTCGTACCCGACGAGGATATGCGTGCTTGCCAAGAACGGGAACAAACGGAAGCGCGTTGGCTAGACGCGCCAAGCGTCCTTCTTCAAGGTGAAAACTCATTCGAACGCCCTCAAGAGACGCAGCCTCCTTCAAAGCGGCCGTCCTTGCAACATGATGACGAGAAAATCCTCCGACGAACACGAGGTCCAACGATCTGACCGCCCGACCGGCATACTCACTCATCGCCGGATCACATGCCGGCGCGAAATACGCAGTCCGACATCCTCTGTCCTCCCAATCCCTGAGGATTGAAGGAAAATTGCATATTACGAGATCGTATCCAGAGAGATCGACGTTGCCCGAAGGTGCCGCCCGCCAGCAGATGGCGCGTCTCACACATCCGGGCAGTCTCTTTACGAAATCGGATCCATACAACATGGGATCCAAGTTATAAAACACTTCGGTATTGTGCTCTTCGATCTGCGCCAACAGTATCTCTGTCAGGTCACTCGTCCGAACCCCATGCTCACGTGCCCAAGCGCACTGCAATTGGTCATCATCGCCGTTCGTGTAGAATGCCAATGGATCTCCTTCGAGCACCGGAAGCAGGATGTGCAACGCTGCAAACCGACTGTGAAGGAAGCTAGAGATCTGCTGGCTGAACGTGGACCCGTGCGACTTTGGCCGATGACTGCGAAAGCCTCTCGAAAGACCGTTGTTCTGAAATATCTTCATTGCGACGGTTGGATCCTGTCCTCGGCGTCAAGCATCCGGATGATACGGGCCGGGTTGCCCGCAACGAGAGCACGAGGAGGAACGTCGCGTGTAACCACCGAACACGCGGCGACAACGGCCCCCTCTCCGATCGTTACTCCCTTGAGGATCGTGACGTTGAATCCGATCCAAGCCTTGTCGCCGATCACGATCGGCGCACTGGGCACGTGTGTCCAGTCCTTGCGATTCCGGGCCCAGTCGCGAACGTCGCTTCGACGCAAATCCCATTCCAGGCTGTGCGAATCGTGGTCAACGATAGTAGCGCCCCAAGAAACCAGAACGTCGTCCCCGATGGCGATGTTGCGAAAGCAAATCAAAGTCGACAGCCCGAGATAGCTGCGGTCGCCGATGCGAACCTCGCCTCCCTGATTTTCAAATATGATATTCGCGTGAACGATAGAGCCTCCACCAATCTGAAGTCGATTGCCCGACACACCGCGCAACCGGCGCCAATCCACCGAGGTGTCGCTTCCGCGCGTGACGGACCTCGATCTCCAGCTTTTCCAACCTAAGAGAGCATCGACAATCCGCACAGGAATAGAGCCCGGCATCAACTCCTCCCCTTGATCTCGACTGCGTCCGCTGAATGACCACCCGGCTTCGCTCGCTGCCAGTAACGGCTCAACTGCTGGATCACAGCCACTGCAAGCGGCAAACCCAATCCACCAGTCACGATGGAAGTCGGAAGCGCGGAAATCATGAGATTGTAAATGCCTATAAACGACGCCGCGAGGACCGCCAGAGTCATCGCCGACTTTCCCATCCTTAGCAGCGACAGGTCGATCCATCTGCATAGGGCGCCGACCACGAGTGAGTAGATGACCACCCCGAGATAGGAAAAGTCCGCCCACGCGTCGGCGATAAACATCGCCGTTGTGTGGGTTCCATCAACAGATCTCCACAGTCTTGCAACGAGGTCGTACGAAGGCTGCCACTTCCAACCGACAATCGCAGACAGCACGCGCAAATTGCCTCCCCACATGTGATCCAGCCGCCACGGAATCGCGCCCCAGTACTCCATCAATGCGGCATTCGAAAAATCGAAAGCGCGGTAGTAGAAAAATTCGAACGCTTCACTCGGCTGCATGCCCGGAATTGCGATCATGAAGATCGGGATGAATATCAGGAATGCGACGCCGACCCCGAGAAGGCATACGCGCCAATCGAGATTGTTGCGGAAAAGAAGATAACCGACCAACAGCAATTGCAGGACGAACAGTACGATCGGCGCCTTGTTGAGCGTCTCGAGCTTGCCGAGGATCGTCGCGGCCAGAAGCAGCACGGTGACAGCGCCCAGGATCCACGAGCGCCGCCCCCAGGCAACCAGCCCGGCCCACACGATGATCATCGGCGCGATGGTGCCCGTCACCAGATTGAATAGGTAGACCCTGCTTCCGCCATTCTGCTGGCGATAAACGATCTTGGCAAACTCGTCACCCGGCGTCGAGAGGTAGCCGAGCAGGATCTGCAAGTGATGCTCCCGGTATGAGATCCAGAGCATGAAAACCGCCAGCACCAGACCGATGCCCAGCAGCCACATTTCTCCCGGAGCCCTGGCCAGGGGCTGATGGCTCCAATTCTTCAGCCCATCGCGCGCGCTCTTGACCGCAGCCGGCATGAGCCGATTGACCAGCTCGATCCCGGCAACCACCGCGACAAACATCAAACCGATCGATAAATTCAAGGCGACCGTGATTTCCGGAAAATGCACGGACTGCGAGATCTGCTTGTCCACGGCCGAGATCGGAATGCGCCAGAGCATATAGAGCAGGTAGGCGGGGCCATAAACCAGGAGCAGGAAGCCGAGCAGCATCGTCGATGCGGAGACAAACCTGTCGCAGCGGAAGATCAGATAGGCCGCGGCGCCGATCATCGCCAGCGTCGCAATCGCATAGCTCGCGACAACCATCATCGCCTCCCTGCTCGCAGTCTTTTGAGAGAGTGGTTCAGCCGGTACAGCAAGGCGTTGTTTGCGAAGCTCTCGTGCTGAACCGACGGCAGGGCGACGAGTCGTTCCAGCTCGCTCACCGTTATTCCCAGCTTCTTGGCGATAAAGCGCTTGTCGCGAGCGGCCTGCTCCTTCGTGACCAAGGGCTGCTGAAGCTGCGCCAGCGCTTCGTCGCGTGTCATCTGCCCCGCCACGATCAGCGCAGAATAGTGAAGCCGCCGCTTGTCGAAGGAATAGCGGGTCGGCAGGTAGATCTCCTGGTAGAACTTGGTGAAGCGGCTCTCCTGGTGCTTGCTGCCATAGTCGACAAAGCCGTATTCATCCATCAGCAGGCGCTTTGCGGCTTCCTTATCGTAGGGGAGGTAGTTCAGGGGCTTGAGGATCTGAACCTGCCCGCGGACGCGCACCAACCACAGATATTGGAGTGTTCCCATGAGGGGAAATGTCCGCAGCCGGGCCGTTCCATGCGCCTTGTGAATGGCGCGAACGTTGCGTCCGTCCATGGCGGGGTACCCGCCGTCAGGGATGTGGATGCTCTCACTGCTGAAGTTGACGCCGTTCATGAAATAGCGCTGACCGTACCGGTGAGCGAGCCTGTAGAGAGTCGAGAAGAATGCGTGGTCTTGTGGCGTGTCCTGGTTGAGAACGGAGGCGCGCAGATACGCCAGTTGCAGATCGCGCATTTCCTCCCACTCCACCACATAGGTGTAGAGATCGATGTCGAGCTGCCTGACGATCTTCTCAATATTGCGGACGGCCGCCTCCGTATTCCAGCCCCCGTCGACATGAACGGCCAGCATCCGAAGATTGAGCTCGCGCTTGAGAAAGTGTGCAAGATAGGCGCTATCCACGCCGCCGCTCAACCCGATCATGACATCGTAGGGTTTGCCTGCCATCTCCTGTTTGATGTTATTGACGGTTTTCTCGAGCCTGGCGCGTCCCTCCTTGGTCGGCCACCATTCATGCGGCTTGCGCGCGATGGCATCCCGACAGCAGATGCATTGGCCGGTTTCGTCGAACGTCACGCCGGGATTGTTGTTATCCATCACGCAGATCGAACAGACCTGATATCGTCGGCTACTCTGCAGCATCGGCATCCTCTCGCATGTTCGCGCGCATCTGCTCGATATCAGCCGCAGAAGGATACGTGATGAGGACTGCCCGCAGGCGTCCGTAGAATATGAAGGTGCTGCCGGAGGCCACGGCCGATGCACCAGCGCCGAGTCCTTCGGCCAGATGCCGGAGTTCGCCCGCACCTCCTATCGCCATCAGGGGAAGCTCGACGGCCCTGGACACGTCGGAGATGAGTGCAAGATCGTAACCGCTGCGCTCGCCATCGCGATCGATGTTTTGCAAGAGGATTTCGCCGGCACCGGCGGCTTCAGCCAACTGCGCCAGCTTGATTGGATCGAGATCCGTCACGACGCGACCGCGGTCGATCGCAGTCCGCCATCCCTCTTGCGTGTGCTTGCAATCGACACAGACCGTCACGGCCTGGGATCCGAATTCGTCGGCAATCGACCGGATCACGTGTGTCTGCGTACCGGCGCGACCAAGAACAACCTTCTCGACGCCGGCCGCGAAGATGGGGGACACGTCCGCAACCGACGTGACGCCGCCGCCATAGCTCATGGGCATGAAGCACTCGCTCGCAAGCTCACGGATGAAGCCGACATCCGGCCGTCTTTGCTCGACCGAGGCGTTGATGTCGAGCACGCAGATCTCGTCGACCTCCTTTTCGTTGAAGATGCGAATGACGTTGAAGGGATCGCCGACATAGACTGGCTCGCCGAAACGGCGCGTCTTGACGAGGCGGCGGCGGCTATCGAACAGCAGGACCGGAACGACGCGGGATCTCATCCTGCGGCTCTCTCGACGAAATTGCGGAGCAGCGCCATGCCGAACCGATGGCTCTTTTCGGGATGGAATTGCACACCGTAAATATTATCGTGTTGCACCGAGCAGACGACCGGCTGATCGAACTGGTAAGTCGCCGCCACGTCGCCGGCATGGTCGCATTCCATGCGATAGCTGTGGGTGAAGTAGAAGCGGAATTGGCCCTCACCAGCAAACAACTTGGCATTCGGCATGGCCTCGATGTCCGCCCATCCCATGAACGGCACCTTGAGCTTGAGAGCGGAATCGGGCCGCATCCGAACCGAAGCCGCTGGAACCCAGCCCAGTCCTGCCGAGGAGCCCTCCTCGCTGCCCCGCCCGAGCAGCTGCATCCCAAGGCAGACGCCCAGCAACGGGGTTTTCCGGACAAGGGCCGCGCTTTCGAGCGCGGGAATGAGGTTGGAATCGCGCAGTCTTTGCATGGCGGCGTCGAACGCGCCGACACCGGGCAGCAACAGGTGACTGGCTTCGAGGATGGCCGAGGGCTGATTGGTTATTCGTGCCTCGTAGCCGATGAACTCCAACATGTTCACGAGGGCGCCGGGATTCCCCACTCCGTAATCGACGATGGTAATCATCGCAATTCCCTCCTTGCCATCAATAGGGCGAAGGCACTTATCATACCAGCCAGCAGGACGCCTAACGCAATCACCGCGACAGGTTCGAGAAAGCGCGCTAGCGCTGCAAGGACAGCAGAGACCGCCGCGCCGAGGATGCAGGCGACGGCGAAGGATTTCAGCAGTCTCGCGGTGCTCCACCCGGCCGCACCATAGCAAATCCAGAGGATCGCAAGATAGCTGAGAGTCAACGCAACGCTTTGCAGGGCCACGGCCTCCGGCAGGGAGCACCCGGATGCAAGCACGGCCCACAGACAGCCGACGGAGCTGATCGCGGCAACCGCCTCGAGCTTGAGATTGAGGTCTTGCCGGCCGATCGAATCGAGAAGCCGGTCCATCCAGTTCGTCATCATGAAGAGCGATGCAGGCACGACGAGGATCGCCGAGAGCCCGCCTACACCCTGCCATCGCGGCCCGAGCACGATCTCGAACAGCGTATCGCCTCCGAACACCAGCAGAGCGATCCACGGACTGCTGACAACGAGCAGCCAGCGCATGATCCGGTCGATCGCCGGGCCTTGCGCGGTAAGGCCTTCGGTCGCCGCGCGATGAAAGAACACCGGCCTCAAGGCCGCGCTCGTGAAAGCTGATGGAAGATGCGTCAATCTCCAGGCCTGGCTGTAAAGGCCGACCTGTGCGGCGGTTCCGAACGCGCCCGCGATGAAGATCGGCGCGCGCTCGCGCAGCAGGGAGAGCACCGTGAAAGGCAGCGAGAACTGCAGGAAGCGCCTGTTGGACGCCAGCGCGGCGATCATTGCGCGCGTATTCACCGGCCGGAGGGGCGCCCCGGCGGAGCGCCGCACGCAGCGCGCATAGAAGAGCGTCGCGGCGGCCTGTCCAATGACGCTCCCGATCACCAGCCACGCGCCGTCACCGCTCAGAGCGCCGCCGAGCTGGACGAGATTGGCCACGATCGCATTCACCACGGCCCCCGTCGAGATCTGGGCAAATGCGCCTTCGCGCATCAGCCAGGCCTGGCATGCGACCCCGAGCCCGACGAGAGCGAGCCAACCCCACCCCAGCGCCGCAGGCAGCGGCCCGATGCCGAATTCCCGAAGAGAGCCCATGGAGAGGACGAGGAGGAAGCCGAGCACCAGAGCCACCGCGCAAACGACGCAAACGATCGCAAAAAAAAGATCACTCGCAGCCGCGGAGTCGCGCTCGATTACCAGGCCGAGGTCAAAGCGAAAGGAGAGCAGCGAGCCCGCGGTGACCGCCGCCGCCTGGATAGCCGCCCATATGCCGAAATCGGCGGGGGCGTAAAGACGAAATAGCACCGGCAGAAGGGCGATCGCAAACGCCTGCGACGCGAGGGGACCAAATCCCGCCGCGATCAGAGATCTGCCCAGGCGATTGGATGGTTTAGGACTGGCCAAACTTCGCCACCAGATCAATGACAGCGCTCTGCTGTTCAGGCGTGATCTCGGCGAACATTGGCAGCGAGAGAATGCGGCTTTGATGGCGATGGGCGTTCGGGAACTGCTCCGGTCGCAAATGCAGGCGTTCGTAGCTCTGAAGGAACGGCAAGGCGGTCGGATAGTTGACCGCCGTCTGGACACCGTTTGCGTTCAGGTGCCGGGCCAGTTCGTCGCGGCGTGGATACTGAATCGTATACAGGTGATAGACGTGCTCTCGCGCGGCCGCGACATAGGGCACGATCAGATCCTCGATCTGGTTCAGACCGGCATCATAGATCGCGGCGGCCGCCCTGCGCGCCTTGGTCCAGTCCGAGAGGTGCCGCAGCTTCGCCGACAGGATCGCAGCCTGCAGACCGTCCAGCCGGCTGTTGATTCCCTCGATCTCATGCTGATGCTTGGTCAGTCCGCCGTGCCGCGCGATCTTGGCCATGCGGCTGGCAAGGGCGGCATCGTTAGTCACGATGGCGCCGGCGTCGCCCATCGCGCCGAGATTCTTGCCGGGATAGAAGGAGAACGTCGCGACATCCCCGAAGGTGCCGACCTGCTGTCCCCTGTACCGCGCCAAATGAGCCTGCGCACAGTCTTCCAGGACCCAAAGCTTGTGCTTGCGGGCGATCGCCATGATGGCATCCATGTCCGCGGGCTGTCCGTAGAGGTGAACCGGGATTATGCCGACGGTGCGCGGCGTGATCGCGCTTTCGATCGCAACCGGATCGATCGTGAAGGTACGCGCATCGGTATCGCAGAACACCACGTCGGCGCCGCTATGGGTGATCATGGATGACGTGCTGACCCACGAATGCGCGGTGGTGATGACTTCGGCGCCGGCTGTGACGCCGAGCGCGCGAAGCGCGATGTAGAGCGCGTCGGTGCCGTTTGCGCAGGATACACAGTGGCCTACGCCGATCGCTTCGGCAAACTCCTGTTCGAAGGCATCGACATAGGGCCCGCGGATGAAGGCGCTGTCGCGGATGACCGAAGCGATCGCCTGGTCGATCTCGTCCTTGATGGTCTGATATTGAAGATTGAGATCCGCAAACGGTACGTTCATAGCGTCCCCTCAGTCACAGCTGCCTGTTCTATTTCCGGACCAGCCTTCGGGCGGGATTTCCCACGTAAAAGCCGGGCACGGTGATATCGCGGGTCACGACAGCCCCGGCTCCAACGACGACATCGTCGCAGATCCGGACGGGAAGGATCGTGGCGTTCGAACCGATCGATACCCGATCGCCCACAACGGTCGCGTGCCAAAGCTCCTTGTCGCCCCGGGCAGGCCCGCCGATCGAGAAAGTGTCGTTGATGAAGACGGCTCCATGACCGATGAAGCAGTCTTCACCGATGGTCACCAACTCGCAAACAAAGGCGTGGGACTGCACGCGCGTCCTGGCCCCGATCCTGGCCGTCTTCTGGATTTCCGTGAACGGCCCGATAAAGCAATCATCCCCGATCTCGCAACCGTAGAGGTTGCACGGCTGAACGATCTTGACCCGCAATCCGAACGTCACGTCGCGGACGTCAACCTCGTTGACGGTTGGCAAGATCATGATGTCTCGCCCAACCGGCACCGCTTCGGATTGAAGTGGAGCTCGACCTCCTTGCCGGTCTCGATCGATTCGTAGAGAGCCGAGATGAGTTCGAGGCTCTTGCGCCCCTCGAGCCCATCGACCAGCGCCGGGCCTTGGTTGCTCAAGCAATCGACGACATGCTCGTAGTAGGCCTGATGCCCGAACCCGTACACGTTGGGAGGATTGACCGAAAAGTTTTCCATCACATCCGCGTCGGAAGGCAGCTCGTCACGAAATTGCCAATGCCGGATCTTGTTGACCGCGAACCCCGCAATCTCCACCGTGCCCTTCTCGCCGAGGATCGAGAGCGAGCCTTCCAGATCCTTCGGCCGCACGGCGGTCGTAGCCTCGATGACCCCCAAGGCGCCGTTGCGAAATCTCAAGGTCGCGACGGCCGTGTCCTCCGCCTCGATGTTCACGAGCGCCGTGGCGGCTCGCGCATGTACGCTGACAACATCGCCGAAGAACCATTCGAGCATATCGACGTGATGGCTGGCCTGGTTGGCAAGAACTCCGCCGTCGTAGGCCCAGGTCCCACGCCATTTGTCCTGATCGTAATAGGACTGATCCCGGCACCATCGCACACGTACGGTACCCAGAATCAACTTGCCGAACCTGCCGGCCAGCAGCGCCTCGCGGGCCTTCACCACCGGGACGTTGAAGCGGTTCTGCTTCACCACGAACAGCTTTACGCCAGCGACATCGCAAGCCTCAATCATCGCATCGGCATCCGCCAGCCGCAGAGCCATGGGCTTTTCGACAATGACGTGCTTTCCCGCCTTCGCGACCTCGATCGCATGCGGCGCATGCAATCCGCTCGGCGTCAGAACGGAAACAACATCCATATCGGTCCGACCGAGAAAATCCGTGAGGTTGTGAAACCCCGGAACCGCGTACCTGCTGGCGAATTGATTGGCGCGCTCCGGGACTTCGTCGCAGACGGCCGCCAGCACGGCACCCTTGATGTGCCCGCCGCTCAACAAATCGGCGTGACGCTTGGCTATGCGCCCACAGCCAAGCAGGCCAATTCTGATCATGCCTGCGATATTCCCTGATCAATTGATAGAAGCTGGTCCCAATCGGGCGCCCAAGCCCGATCGATGCGGGTTATTATCAGCTTCCCACCGGTCAGCGCAAGGGAACTGGCACAGTTCGCCAATTTGGCTTTGCACATTAAATCAATAGGTTAGAGCCTCACCGGCGAGGTCGCGGGCGCGGCGGAGAAGTTGCGTTACCGCGCTTGACCCGCGCCGGGGAAGCGAGCATTAGCGTTTGAGAAACGCTCCCGCGAACCGTCGTTAGGACGATTCGCCCCCCCGGCCATACCGTACGGACGCATCCTTTGCTCGAAGGCTCCCATTCCAGAAGCGATGTGCCCCGATCGGATATTCGTATCGCCGAAATCGATGGCCTCAGAGGCCTCGCCGTTCTCCTTGTCTTGCTGTGGCACTTCATCGGCGCCCTCCTTCCTCAGACGACTGTTCTTTTGAAGCTCGTGAGCGGGACAGTCATTTTCGGACGCACCGGTGTCGACCTGTTCTTCGTTTTGTCCGGATTTTTGATTATCGGAATATTGGTCGATCGTCGGGATGCAGATAACTACTTCCATGTCTTCTTCGCCCGACGTGCGCTAAGGATCCTGCCCCCCTACGCAATGCTCCTCATTGTTTTTTGGATTCTGACGGCCCTCTTGCCGGCAGGGTACTATTTTGGCCATCAGATTCCATGGTGGAGCTACGCGACCTTCACGCAAAACTGGTACATCATCAAATTGAACAATTGGGGACCTGGTGGCGCGTCCGTCACCTGGTCGGTCGCGATCGAAGAGCAGTTCTATATCATCTTTCCCGTAATCGTCTATTTGATCCCGCGGCGGCATCTGTTTCCTCTGCTCATTTGCATAGGAACAGGCTCGATCTTGGCCAGAGCAGCTTGTTTCCTGCTCTATCCGCAAAATGCCTTTGCACCATATGTCGCGACTTTCCTTAGGCTGGATGGCCTTTGTGCTGGCGGCATGCTGGCCTTAGCTTGTCGTGATGCGCATCTCTGGCGAACGATGATCGCGCATCGCTCGACGCTGATGAAGGTCAACGGCACCTTTGCGGCATTCATCCCCTTCTTCCTTGTTGCCCTGCATTGGAGCCCTGGGACAACGATGTACTATTGGGGCCACACCTACCTGACGGTCCTATATTCACTGACGCTTGCGACGATCTTGACGAATTCGAACTCCCGGCTCAGCGCGGCGCTTCGCCTTGGATTCTTACGTGCGCTCGGCGCGATTTCGTACACTGCCTACCTGGTTCATCCGCTGTTCATAGGACTGGCTTTCACAGTGGTTGGAAAAAGAGAAGAGCTGAAATCGATGTCCGATGCGTTCTTGTTGGTTCTGGCAATGTTAGTCACCCTTCTGTATTCTAAGGCTTCCTACATTTTGATCGAGAGCAAGCTGCTGGCGATTGGTCATCGACTCGAATACTCCGCGCGCGGCTCTGGTTCTCGCGCGGCTGACCTTTCCGGGCCATCGGCTGTGTCCAAGGGATCGCAACTCCAACGATAATTCTCGTAAACTGCCGCTTCGTCGGAGTTGCTGCTTTGCACGATTGATCGAGGCATCTATGTTCTATTGAAAGGCAATATCCTGTCCCCTTCGCCTTACTGAGATCACCTCGTGAAAACAATCAGCGTCGTAACCCCTTGCTTCAACGAAGAGGTCAATGTCCGGGACTGCTACGAGGCGGTCAGGAGGATCTTCGACGAGAAGCTTCAGGGCTATCGGCGCGAGCACATTTTTTGCGACAATGCTTCCGACGACCGCACGGTGAAAATCCTGCGCGGCATCGCCGCCGCCGACCCATCGGTGCGCATCATCGTCAACGCTCGCAATTTCGGTCCCCTGCGCAACACGTTCAACGGCGTGATGGCGTCGAGCGGCGACGCCGTGCTCCTGTTCATGCCTGCCGACCTCCAGGATCCCCCGGAGTTGTTGCCCGAGTTCGTGAAGCTGTGGGAAGAGGGCAACGAGATAGTCTACGGCATCCGTGCAGTCCGGGAAGAAGGGCGGCTGATGCGCAGCGTCCGCAACGCCTATTATCGCCTGCTGACTCGCTTCTCCGAAATCAAGGTGCCGCCGGGCGTCGGTGACTTTCAGCTCGTCGATCGTGGCGTCGTCGAGCGGATGCGGCAGGTTCGCGACGGACATCCTTTCATGCGGATGATGACCTTCGAATGCGGCGGCCGCGCCGTCGGCGTGCCATACACCTGGCGCGCGCGCAAGAAGGGGCTGTCAAAGAATCGCGCGGCGGCGCTCATCGACCAGGGGATCAACGGCCTGGTCTCGTTCACTTCGGCGCCGCTGCGGTTCGGCCTCTATGCTGGCTTCGCGTTGTCTTTCGTGAGCATCGCCTATGCCGTGATCAACCTGCTGCTCGGCCTGATCCTGTACCAGCGCCTCGCCGATCCCGGCATCCTCACCCTGATCGTCGCAATGTTCTTCTTCGGCGGCGTCCAGCTGTTCTTCATGGGCATGATCGGGGAATATATCCTCGCCATCTACGGCCAGGTCCGAAAAAAACCCGTCGTATTCGAGCGCGAGCGGGTCAATTTCGACGCGCCGCGAGAACCCTGAGACTTACGTTGCGCAAGGCTCGGCGGCCGCGTGCCAAGCCAGCGTGTCGCGCAATCCTTGGTCGAGCTCGACCATCGGACGCCAGCCCAGGGCCCCAAGCCGCCTCATGTCCGCGGCTAGCACCATGACCTGATCCGGCCGGTACGGCACCTCGCCGAAGCCGAGGTCGCCGGCCCCGATCAGCTCGTGCAGGTGCGAAACCGTCTCGCGAAGCTGCGGCGCCTCGGGATTGCCGAGATTGTAGATGCCCTGCGCCGCCGGGCTCGTCAGCACCAAACGAACGGCCGCCGCGGCATCGCGGGCATGGAGGAAACCCCAGCGCTGCTCGCAGGCCGTCAGAGCCATGTGGCCGCCGGCGCGCAGGGTCCGGATCAGGCTCGGAATCAGCCATGCATCCCCGTCCTTGGGGCCATAGGTCGAGAAGATGCGCAGCCAGGCAAAGCGCTGTCCGCGCTCGGCGCAGCGGCGCGCGACCATCAGCCCGCTCGCCAGCTTGGCGACGCCGTAGAGCGTCGTGGGGTGCGGCGCGTCTTCTTCCGAGATGGCGCGATTGTAAGGACCGTATTCGGCCTGTGAGCCCGCGCCGACGAAGACCGTTGCCCCCGCGTCCGCCGCGAGGTCAGCCAGCTCCACGGCATCGACGATGTTGCGGGCCTGCTCCTTGCTATTGCGCTCGCGGTTGCCCACCCCGCGCCAGGCCATGTGCACCACGGCATCCGGCGCAAAGGCGACGAGTTCTCGCCCAAGGGCGCCCAATTCCTCCAGCGTGCCCGCGATGACGGTCAAGCGGTCCAGGCTGGCCACCAGCCGCCATGGGCTGGTGCCTGGCCGCAGCAGCACCGCAACGTCGTGTCCCCGCGCGAGCAGGTCTTCTGCAACATAGGACCCCAGAAAGCCCGTGGCGCCCGTCACGAATATGCGCATCGCGATCCCCGCCAGTGCTTTGGTAACGGACCCGCGCCCCTTATACGGTTCGCAGCGAGGCCGGTCTTGGATAGTCGACGAAGCGATTGCCCGACGCGTATTCGCTTTCGCTCAAATAAGGGAACTGATCGTTGATGGGACGCCCCATCTCGAGCTTGGGCTCGATCAGCGTGTGCTCGCTCAGCATCACGTCGATCACGATCGGTCCGCCCGTGAACAACGCCGGATCGATCTGGTCGAGCCTCTCGACACGCGCATAGCGCAGGCCGTAGGCCGCCGCCAACGCCCCAAAATCCGGAAAGCTCAGGCCGTCGCGCGAGGCGCTGTAGCGGCCGTGCATGTAGCTGTCCTGGAACTGCTTGATGATCCCGTACGACCCATTGTTCATGACGATGATCGCGATGTCGAGATTGTTGTGCCGGACGGTCTGTAATTCCTGGATGTTGAGGTGAAAACCGCCATCGCCATTGTAGGAGATGACCTGGCGATCGGGGCGGTCGATCTTGGCGCCGATCGCGGCCGGCAGCGCATAGCCCATCGGCGAGTTGCCGCCGGGATTGAACAACGTGTGTCGCTTCACCTTGAAGGCCTGGTAGAGCCAGCACACCGCAGCGCCGGTATCGCCGATGACGATCGCGTCCTCGGCAATGATCTCGTTGACGCGACGGATGACGTCATAGGGGGACAACGAGTTCAGCCGTGCCGCCGAGGTGCTGACCTCCTTGTGGTAGTAGCGCTGCTTCATCTCGGCGACATAGCTGCCCCATTCCTGGCTCAGCGGCTGGAGATCGAGCCCGCGCAGCACGTTGGGCAGTTCGGCGAAGTCGAGATGGCTGATGCGGTAGCCGTCGTTGCGATATTTGGCGAGTTCCTCCTTGTCGACGTCAACGACATGGACGGTGGCACCCACCGCAAACTGCTTGGTGTTGCCGGTACGCTGGCGATTGTCGAGCCGGCTGCCGAGCACCAGTACGGCGTCCGCGTTCTGCAGCACGAAATTCGAGCCGCGATTGCCGTAGACGCCGATCTGCCCGACAAAGCCCGGGTGATCGTGATCGAAATAGCTGAGGCCGGCCCAGCTGGACACGAATGGCAGGCCGCTCTGCCGCAGCCAGTCGGCGACCTCCCGCTCCACGCCGGCAAGACCGATTCCCCCGCCCCAGAGCACCACTGGACGCTTCGCCTCGGCCAGCGTCCTCTTCAGGTCCGACAGGACCTTCGCCGGATCCTCCGTCGGCTCGGGCATCCGGGAGGGAAGCAGGATCTCGTCCCCCACCTCGACCTGCTGGATGTCCATGGGCACGTCGATCAGAACTGGGCCCATGCGGCCCGAGGTTGCGATTGAATAGGCCTTGGCGAGCTCCTTGCGCAGTTCCTCGGGGCTACTGACCATCACCGCGTATTTGGTGACAGGGCGGACCATCTCCACGATCCGGGTTTCCTGGAAACCCGCCTGGCGCACATGGGCGCCGTGGAATGCACTGCTTTCGCGCTGGTTGACCTGGCCGGTGATGTGCAGCGACGGAATGGAATCGAAATGGGAGGTCGCGACGCCGGTGATGAGGTTGGTCGCTCCCGGGCCGGACGTCGCCAGGGTCACGCCGACCTTGCGGTTGACGCGCCACAGCGCATCGGCGGCCATCGCCGCGCCTTGCTCGTGCTGGAAGCAGGTGTAGTGAAGCTTCGGGTGCTCCGCGACCGCATCGATCATGAACGCGCAGGCGCCTCCCGTCAGCAGGAAAACCCGGTCGCTTCCGACCCGCGCGAGAAACTCCGCGATGTATTGCGCTCCGTTCATCGCCTCATTCCCCGCCTTTGGCGCCACGAGCCTTTGCCGCGCAAAACTCCCGGATGATCTCGAGCACGTAGTCGATATGCTCGTCAGCGAGGCCCGGATAGACACCGATCCAGAACGTCTGGTTCATGATCGTGTCGCTGTTGGCGAGCGAGCCGTGCACGTGGAAATTCCGTCCGATCATGTAGGGCTGCCGCACGAGATTGCCAGCGAACAGCAGGCGCGTGCCGATCCCGCGTTCGTTCAGATGACGCACGATGGCGTCGCGCGTGAACGGCGCACTGGGGCGGAGCGTCAGCACGAAGCCAAACCAGGACGGCTCACTGTTCGGCGTCGGCTCGGGCAGGATGAAGAACTCCTCGAGCGCCTTGAGCCCGTTCTTCAGAAGACCGAAATTCCGCCGCCGCGCGGCAATGAAGCCCTCGAGATGGTCGAGCTGGGCGACGCCGACGGCCGCCTGCATGTCGGTGATCTTCAGATTGAAGCCGAGATGGCTGTAGATGTACTTGTGGTCATAACCGTAGGGCAGCTCGCCGAGCTGCCAATCGAAGCGGCGCTGGCAGGTGTTGTCCTTGCCCGGATCGCAATAGCAGTCGCGTCCCCAGTCGCGGAACGTCTCCATCGCGCGGCGCAGGCCAGGATGGCTCGTGAATACCGCGCCGCCCTCGCCCATCGTGATGTGGTGCGCGGGATAGAAGCTAAGCGTGCCGATGTCGCCGAACGTCCCGACGTGACGGCCGGAATATGTAGCTCCGAGCGCGTCGCAGCAATCCTCGATCAGCCAGAGCTTGTGGCGCTTGGCGATGTCGGCGATCTTGCCGAGATCGAACGGATTGCCGAGCGTATGCGCCACCATGATGGCGCGCGTCTTCGGCGTGATCGCCTCTTCGATCAGCTCGGGCACGATGTTGTAGGTGGGGATGTCGACGTCGACGAACACCGGCACCATGCCTTGCGTGATCGCCGGATTGACGGTCGTCGGAAAGCCGGTTGCGGCCGTGATCACCTCGCTGCCCGCCGTCACCTGGCGGTCGCGCAGCAGGGGCGAGGTGAGCGCCGAGAAGGCGACGAGATTGGCCGAGGAGCCGGAGTTGACAGTCAAGGCGTAACGCGCACCGACGCGCTTGGCGAGCTTCTGCTGGAACTCGTCGTTGAAACGGCCGGTGGTCAGCCAGAAATCGAGCGCCGAATCCACCAGCGACTTGACGTCGCTGGCATCAAATACCCGCCCCGATACCGGCACGGGCGACTGGCCGGCGACGAACGCTTTGGGCGCATGCGCGACGGCGGAGTATTCCTCCACCAGATCCATGATCGATGCCCTGATCTCTTCAGGGCTTCGTTGACCCGCCGCTGCGGGTGCTGGCGCCGATTTCATGTCAATGACTTCGCCTTGGACGCGGATGCCAGGCCGCGGGTGGTTTCGGATACCGGCTGGGACGTGCCGTTCAGGGCATCGCTGGCCAACACGCGCTCAAGCTGGTCCAGTGAGAGCCGGCGCATATCCTCGCCGCGCTGATTCGCCTTGTACCAGTCGACAGTGAGAGTCAGCCCCCCCAGCAGGTCGAGCCGGGGCGACCAATTCAGCCGCGCGCGGGCTCGCTCGCAGTCGAGCCTCAGGAAGGCGGCTTCGTGCGGGTGCGGACCGTCGTCGCTGACCCAGCGCGCGCCCTCGCCCCATAGCGCCTGCAGATGCTCCACCACATTTCGCACCGGCTGCTCGCTCTCGGCGTTCGGACCGAAGTTCCAGCCCTCGGCGAAGCTCGCGTCATCCATCAGGCGCTCGACGAGGGTGAGGTAGCCCAGGATAGGATCGAGCGCATGCTGCCAGGGCCGCACCGAATTGGGGTTGCGAATCCGCAGCGGCTGCCGGTCCATGAACGCCTGCATCGCATCCGGGACCAGGCGGTCACGGGCCCAATCGCCGCCGCCGAAGACGTTGCCGGCGCGGGCCGTCGCGATACGCGCCGCGCTGCTCCCCGCAAAGAAGCTCCGGCGATAGGAATGGGCGACGAGCTCCGCACAGGCCTTGCTATTGCTGTAGGGATCGCTGCCGCCGAGACGATCGCCCTCGCGGAAGGCGGTCTGGCTACCGTCGTTCTCGTAGCATTTGTCGCTGGTGACGATCAGGACGGCTCGGACGGAAGGCAGATGCCGTGCCGCCTCCAACACATGCACCGTACCCATCACGTTGGTCGCGAAGGTCTCCACCGGCTCCTCATAGGAGGGCCGCACCAATGCCTGCGCAGCCATGTGAATGACGATCTCGGGCTGCGCTTCCGACAAAGCAGCGCTGAGGGTGCCGAGGTCGCGGATGTCGGCCAGGCGCTGCTTGATGTCACCGGCGACATTGGCCGCCTCGAACAGCGAGGATCGGTGGGTGGGGGGGAGCGCGTAACCGTAGACGCTGGCGCCGAAGCGGCGCAGCAGCAGCGCCATCCAGGCGCCCTTGAAGCCGGTATGTCCGGTCAGGAAGACCTTCTTGCCGCGCCAGAGCGCCGGGTCCGTCACCACTTCCTCCAACGAGCGCGGTTGTTCGCCCACTCATCTTCCAGGAAATTACGATCGCGCAACGTATCCATCGGATGCCAGAAGCCATGATGCACGAAGGCGCGCAGGTCGTCCCCGCGCGCAAGTCGCTCCATCGGATCCCGCTCCCACACCGTATGATCGCCGGCGATCAGATCGCCGACCGAAGGCGACAGCAGGAAAAATCCACCATTGATCCAGCCGCCATCGTCAAGCGGCTTCTCCGCGAAATTGACGACCTTATCTCCTTCGATGGTCACCGCGCCGAACCGTCGCGCCGGGCGCACCACCGAAACGGTCGCCTTGCGCCCATGCTCCCGGTGGAACGCAATTTCGGCATGAAGATCGATATCGGCCACGCCGTCACCATAGGTCAAAGCAAAGAACTGCTCGTCGGCGACGTAAGGCAGCACGCGCTTCAATCGGCCGCCGGTCTGCGTCTCTTCCCCGGTATCGACGAGCGTCACACGCCACGGCTCGGCCGTCTCGCGGTGCACCTCCATCCGGTTTTCGGCCAGATGGAACGTGACGTCCGACATATGCAGAAAGTAGTTCGCGAAATACTCCTTGATCATGTACCCCTTGTAGCCGAGGCAGATCACGAAATCATGGAAGCCATGATGACTGTAGATCTTCATGATGTGCCACAGGATGGGCCGCCCGCCGATCTCGACCATGGGCTTGGGGCGGGTTGTCGTCTCTTCCGCAATGCGCGTGCCCAGACCTCCTGCCAGGATCACCACTTTCATTCAATTAACCCCGCCCTCTCCCATTGCGACCAACCTCCAATTGCAAGTAGAACAGTATTCCGCCCGACGCCAATCAAAATTGTTGGAAGAATTGACGTTTTTGCCGTCTCGACAGAGCCGGATCCTGCCAGCCGCCAGTGGTTGCCCTCACCTGTGGGAACCGGGACCGAAGAAGAATTATGAACGCACGCTTTGAAACCAGTCAACGACCAAGCCTTAAACCCGGATGGTCAGGAAATAAAGGCCGGGCCGCGCTACTCATTCTCGCGATCCTGCTCATGGCCTGCTTGGCAAAAATCGTGCTTCCCATGATTGATCAGGCCAAGCCCAGCCTGGTCGACGACCACGACATCGTATTCGCGCTCGACGGCGGGAGTACCGTCTCGTTGAGGTCGATCGGGACTTGGCTCGCGCAGACACCTGAGTACCGAGAACTTCTGGAGTCCGGGAAGACCACACGGTTTCGTCCCGGCTACTATGTACTCAAGGCAATCGAGATTTACGCATGGGGAGACAACATGCGGCTTTGGTATCTTTTCAGATACGTGGCCGACATTGGAACAACCATGTTGATCGCCGCACTATTCCTGCGAACGTTTGGTCTTCCGTCCGCAGTCGCTTTCATCCTTCTCTACATGGGACACCAGAGTTGGAGCGATTTGATACCCCGACTTGGACCAACCGAATTCCAAGGCAATTGCGCCGCGGCTCTCGTCGTTTGGTCCGCGTGGAAGTACGCAACAGACGACAATTCGGGAAAATATGTGCTTTGGCTCCTTGCCATGGCTTCATTTTTGTTTTCGATCTTGAAAGAAGTTAACTCGCTCTATCTCCTGGAAGCGTCCGTCCTGGCGATTTCCTGCGGACTCTTTTTGCAGGCGCCACGACTCGTCAGGCTTGGACTGCTCTCTGGATTGATCGCCTGCGCAGTGTTTGCTTTTCTCCTGATGACAGTGCGCGAAACGTCTTCAGCACTCACGCTCAAGGGCGCCATTTCCGACTTTCGGATGCATTTGCGCGGAGATCAGGTCTTCCGCATTATCGGCTTAGTCACAGCCGTTCTCATGGTCATTCTGTTAGCGATCGACTTCATCAGGAAGGGCCAGGCGGATCGAAGGCATTACGCGCTTCTTCTGCTGGTCCTTGCGCTGGAGCCAACGCGCCTCGCAACCTACTTTCTCACCCACCCAATCGCCGGTGTCGACGGATTCGACGCACTCTCGATGCGTTATGCATTCCCGTTCGTATTGATGCAGGCGCTTGCTATCGCATTGGTCGTGGGAGTCTTGAGCGAGCGCTTGGCAATCCTCTCGATTCCGAAGATTTGGGCCAATGCTTCCATCGGAGCGATGCTTTCCTCGGCAATTGTATTAGCCGTGCTGGTAAGCAACCAGGGTATCTTGCATCCTATGGTCAAGCAGTCAGTTGACCTGTGGCGCCAGTTTAACTCGGATGCGGACCAAGCCATCAAAGACGTCGGCCATAAGCTGGTCGAGCGACGGTTAGCCGGTGGTAATCCTGCACTATTTGTCAGCGGCCCCACGCCCGGAATATGGGAGCCGGCCCTTGCCCTCGCGCTTTATCTGAAGCTTCGATTGTCGGGAACTCCAGTCTACGCAGACATCACTGGAGTCTCTGATATCGAGCACGACTATGCGGTTTATCTACTGACGAGGTACGGGGCATGGCCGATTTCCGGCGAAGAGACCCAAAAACTAAAGGCGAACTGCATAGAGGTTCATGTCGACATTCGGAGAATTGCGAACTCGAAATGTGACATCATACAAATCATCAAGCCGCTTTAAGGGCTCTCGGTTAGCGCAAAATGAAATCGGCTTGGTGACCGTCAAAATAATAGGCGCTGCGCACATCGAAGGTGGTCTGCGCGACGTTTGTCTCGTGGGCGGCAGCAACCGTCTCGTAAAAAGTGGCGGGCTCTTGGTGCGGCGCGAGAGGGACCAGCGCGGGCAAGGTTTCAGCTGCATTAGAATTTGCAAGTCCAAAGGTCGACGCTTCGATGAAAGAAAAATTTCCAGCCGCGAAGCTATGCTTATCCATGTCACCGCTGCCCGGATGATCGACCTGGACTAAGCTGGATGGTCCTGGGACCTTGATGGCACCGGCCGGCGGTGCAGCCGAGGCGCCAATGACGCCGTCACCGTTCAGATCCTGATGAAAGCTCGTTTCGAAAGACTTCAGAGCGTTGCTACTCGCCGCGAGCAACCCAGCGTTCGACGTGTAATTGCCGTTGCCATCCGTATACCAGATTGTGAACTGTGTCCCACTC